>CAVPZH010000013.1:0-380346 GCA_963710125.1 uncultured Actinomycetes bacterium
CCATGCGTCACGCGCCTCGGAGCGCGTTTGTACGCTTCCGACTTGCCTGTGCGGCGATCCGGACCAGGCGAGCACGCACCATGTCGTCGCCCCAGTCCGACGAGCGTCACGCCGTGTGTGGCGGTGCCGACTGCTCTCCCGAGCGCCGATCCTTCCAGGTGACAAGCCAGGCCCGTGCGGCTAGCCGGACTCGGACGCCAGCCGGTGGACAGACCGATACGCCACCCAACCGAAGAAGTTCCTGCGGCTGCCAAAGATGACCCCCCTCGGACCCTAGGACTTTTAATCCCAAGGTCGCTGGTTCGAATCCAGCCCCCGGGGTCGCGGCGCTGTGGTACGCATCACGTTCGCTGACGCCCGCCGTGGGGCACGGGAACTCGACGTCACGGATGCAGAGGCAGAGAAGCTCGGTGGCCGCCAGGTAGCACGGAGGGGCAGAAAGCCGAAGTCAGCCGCCTAGTCGTCGCCCGCTGGGCGATCTGCCGAACCCTCTCCCGGCGACACGCGGTCAACGGGGGAACCCGCCGTTAGTCGCCGGCCGCTTCGTTCCTCCAGACGGCTGGGCCGGGCCAGCATCCACCGCTCCCCTCGGGGGAGGAGAAGGAGAGCCTCAGCTAGCCCGGCGGTCCAGAGTTCCGCGTGCCCAGCCACCACCCTGCTAAGTCACCCGAACAGGTGTACGCTCGACGGGTGTTCCTTGCCGGTCTCCAGATCCCCGACCGGCTCGTGCTGAAGCTCGCGAGCCTGGTCGACGACGAGGCGCTCGAGGTGAAGCTGCGCTCCGCCCTGGCGCGTGACGTGAAGGTGCTGGCGCTGGAGCTCGACGAGCGCGAGGCAATCCTGGTGGTGCTGGACGATCCGCCGGTGGGGCTCGAGGAGCTCAGTGCCGTGTTGCTCTCGGAGTGGGAGTGGCGGCAGCGACCGTGCCCTTCGGCGCCCCGAGCACACCCTAAGGGCCTATACCGCTAGGGCGAGCTGGGCGGCGTGCGCTTTCTTGAAGGCGCGGTGATCGCACGGGAGTACGGCCTGCCGGCCGTCGTTGGGGTGGAACGTGCGACCCGGCTGATCCTGGACGGGCAGCGGATCCGCGTGCACGGAACGGACGGGTACGTCGAGCTCCTGCCTTCGTGACCTCGTCGGCGCCGCTCACGAGAAGGCCACGCGGTCTGGCGGCAGGTCGACAGCCCGCGGCTGGCGGCCGGCCGATACGCACGCGTGATCTCAGTCGGAACGAACGGCGTCGAGCAGGGCGTCGAGCTGCGCGGTCGCGACGCAGATCGTGGTGTCGGCTGCTCCGTAGTAGAGCCTGACCTCGCCCGTCTGCGGGTCGTGGACGAGCCCGCACGGAAACACGGTGTTGGGTATGTCGCCCTCGCGTTCGTACGGGGCGGAAGGCCCTAGGACCCAGTTCGGGGCACGGTGCAGGACGAGGGCCGGGTCGTCCAAGGCTGTCAACGCGAGGCCGACGCGATAGATGGTGCCGGCAACGGTCTCCTTGACACCGTGGTAGATCACCAGCCAGCCGGCGTCCGTGCGAAGTGGTGGCGGGCCGATACCGATACGAAGCGAGTCCCACCAGGCGCCCTGCCGGGGCTGGAGGACTTGCTCGGGCGTGCCCCAGTTCGTCAGGTCGTCCGACCGGGAAAGGACGACCTCGCCGCGTGCGCCGCCGTACGACGTCATCGGCCGGTGAAAGAGAATCCAGTGTCCGTCGACCCGCTCGGAGAGAAGCGCCGCGTTCTTGTCTTCCGGTTGGCAGATGATTCCGATCCGCTCGACCGTCCGAAAATCTGTCGTCGACAGGAGATAGACGGCCGGACCGCTCGGACCGTATGCCGTGCACGTGATCAGCCAGCGTTCGAGCTCGGCCACCCAGACTGCACGGGGGTCTTCGAAGCCCCATTGCTCGCTCTCGATCCCGTCGGTCGGCACGAGCAGCGGCTCCGGATCGATCGACCAGCCGCTGAGGCCGTCGGCCGAGCGAGCAACGCTGAGATGGGAGATTCCGCGACGGTCCTCGACTCGTGCAAGCACGACGGTTTCACCGTCGACGACCGCAGCTGCGGGGTTGAAGACGGCGTTGACCGGTTCGCGCCAGTCGGCGGCGGTCAGGATCGGGTTGCCGGAATGGCGCCGGAACACCTCATGGTTGGACGTCACGCCGCTCTAGCCCGGATCTTCCGTCGCTCAGGGGCAGGGAGGGCGGCGGCATCGAGCAGTAGCTGGGCACGATGGAAAGCAAGCGTGGACTCGGCGCCCTCGTTCTCGTTGAGGTCGGTCTCGCCGAGTCCGTCGCTGCAACCTCCCGTCGCGAAGTCGTAGAGCGGGCGGTCGAGCCGATTGCGGCCGAGGAACCAGTCGAACGCGTTGCGTGCACGCGATCCGTGTTCCCCATCGCCAGTCGCGACAAGCGCAGCGAGCTCGGCCTCGACGAAGGCCGTCGCATCGAGCGGCTGCTCGTCGCCCTGCCCCGGTGCAGGCTCGTCGCGGTCTCGTCCGTGATGCCCCGGCAAACGCAGCATGCCTTCGTCGAGGCCGCACTCGTCGCCCAGCCATGCGAGCGATTCGAGCCCGAGCGCGACGTCAGCAGGGCGGCGAAGTGCCGAGCCCCCGACGATGAGCGCCTGGGCGAGCCGCGCGTTGTCGTACGCGAGGTGATCCTCGAACCACAGCCAGGAACCTGATGCCGACTCGCGGTAGGCAGAGGCGAGCTGCTCGACGAGCCGGTCGAGCAGCACTCTCGCGTCGTGGTCGAGACGATCGGGATCGAGGCGCGCGAGGCCGAGAACCGTGTAGGCGGCTGTGCGTAGGGAGACGTCTCGGCGCAGCGATGGCACGAGTGCGTCGAGAAGCGTCCGCGCGGGACCTGAGAGGGCCGGTATCCAGGCGGTCGCGAGGATCTCACCGAGCGCCCAGATCGTTCTGCCGACATGGTCACCGACATGCGGCTCGTCCAGCCAGCGTCTGTCGTAGCCCATGAAGTTCCGCATCCCGGTGCCCTCAGGCCCTGTCGCGAACTGCAGGAACGCGAGCGCGCGGTGGAGGACGGGTGTCCACTGACGGTCGGGGGTGCGTCCGGTGAGCTCGAGTGCGACAACCGCGAGCCGGGCGACGTCGTCGACGCAGTAGCCCGTTTCCCAGCTTGGGATCACACCGGTGGCGTGTTGGACGATCCCGACGTCATCGACCAATGTCCGGAGATGATCCGTTCTGACCGACGTGAGCTCGAGCCCAAGGATCGGGATCGGCTCGCGGCGCGGCCGAGCGACAGCCGCCTCTTCCAGCACGGCTGCAGTCTCCACGGCGATCGCCGGCCAGGCGAGCTCGGCACCGATCCGCCGCGCTTCCGCGCGCGCCTCGCCTAGTGATTCAGGGCTCTCGATGAAGTTGCAGACCGCGCTCTCGATTGCGGCGGCGTCATCGAACGGGACGAGCTTCCCTGCACCCGTCGCGAGGATGTCCTGCGCGAAGAGGTAGGGAGTCGAGATCGCCGCGCATCCGGCGGCGATGGCAAAGGTCAACGCGCCCGAAGTGATCTGCTCCGGGTTGCGGTACGGCGTCAGGAAGACGTCGGTGGCGTGCAACAGGTCGGCCAGCTCGGGGACGGAGAGAAAGCGGTCGTCGAACTCGACGTGATCGGCGACGCCGAGGTCGAGCGCGCGACGCTCGAGCAGGAGTCGATATTGCTCGCCCTTCTGCCGGGCTACCTCGGGGTGCGTCCTCCCGGCGATGAGGTAAAGCACTTCGGGATGACGCTCGATGATCCCCGGCAGGGCCGCAATCGCGGTCTCGATGCCCTTTCCTGGGGAGATGAGCCCGAACGTCGAGAGCACAAAGCGCGATCGGAGGCGGTCGAGGCCGCGTGACGGCGCCGTGCCGTTGGTGTTTCGGCGACGGAGGATGGCCGGCGCCCCGTGCTGGACGACGCGGATCTTGTCCGCGGCACAGCCGTTCATTGCAAGGAGCAGCTCTCGCGCTGTCTCTGTCATGACGATCACACGCTCCGCCTCCTCGCACAAGGCAGTCAGCACGTCGCGTTGGTGATCCGTCGGCTTCGAAAGGACGGTGTGAAGCGTCAGGACGAGCGGCCGCGTGAGCTCCTGCGCGAAGGAGAGCACGTAGTCGCCGTCGGCGCCGCCGAAGATTCCGTACTCGTGCTGCAACAGGACGACGTCGACGTCGAGTCGACCCAGTAGACGTGCTGCCCGGACGTAGTCGCCCCGCACTGCCTGGGAAACGGTCGCGAGGACATCGTGGCGCTGCGGGCTCGTCGCCTCGTCGACGATGGCGATCGCGCCCACGCTCTCGACACCCGGGGTCGCGAGAAGCGATGTGCGGACGTCGAAGGCGAACGTTCCGATCCCGCACGCGCGCGGCGGGTACGTGGAGAAGATCGCAGTACGCACGCGACCGTGCGCCCCTTTCAGCAGGTGTCCGGC
Source organism: uncultured Actinomycetes bacterium (assembly GCA_963710125.1). GTDB lineage: Bacteria > Actinomycetota > Thermoleophilia > Gaiellales > Gaiellaceae > Gaiella. The sequence continues at coordinate 4,440 of CAVPZH010000013.1, forward strand.
GTGCTGGCGCTCAACCGCCGGAAGCCTGGCCGGGTCGGACCCATCGTACCCGCAGCGCACGTGAACCCCGGCTGCGGTGTCAAGAGCGCAGCGGTTCGGCCGGGCCGATGGACACCTTGCCGTCACGATCGACAGACACGACCTGGCGTGGGAGCGAGCCCGGCTTGCGAAGGAGACCGCGGAGCGAGCCCCGCCGGTCGGGCGGGCCGATGATCGCCTGCGTGTGCGTGTGAGACTCCACTCGATATCCCTCGCGTTCTCGCTCGTCCAGGAAGGCTGTGAGCGCGTCCCTTCGGAGCTGCTCCTGGTCGCGTTCTTGTCTCATGGCCCGTCGGGTGAGAGCGCGGCGCCGCCCTCGTCTTCCCAGTTTCCTAGGGCGTGAGCGCCTGCCGCGCCCTGGCCAGTTTCGATCCGGACGGGCTCGTCGGAGGACAGCGCAGCGCCTGAGTGCGAGCGCGCATAGGCCCCGTAGGCGGTGAGTGCCTCGAGGTCGTGGCGGCGCCGTTCGGGGAAGTAGGCGGCGGAGAACGTCTGCCAATCGAGGCCATGCGGTATGTGCGCGGTGCCCGCGAGGGAGGCGGCGGCGTGATTCGTCACCGTGCGCTTCGTCCGGGAGCCCATCGAGGGCCGCTGCTCGGTCTCAACCTGCATCGCGCCGGGGCTCTACCCGGTCGGTTCGGCGGAGGTCGACGACGCGCCAGTCTGTCGGGCCGGGCCAGACGAACAGGCCGCTGAGGCCAGGTCCCTGTTGGAACAGTGGCTGCTTGGCGAACAAGAGCGAGCCGAGGACGATCATGCCCGCGAGCCACCACAGGGCGACCATCGCCGGGCCGGGGCCTGTGATCAGCGTCCATGTCGCGATGTACCCGCTCCAGAGCACGAGCGCCCAGGTCGGCTTGCGCCAGTGGAGAAAGTTGGTCATCTGAAATCACCTCTTCCGGTCGCCCCTCGTGGTCGACTCGGGGGGCCTGCGACCAGGCCCCCCGACTTTGACTGGCCGATCGCTAGGCGACGGGGACTCCGTTCTGCTGGGCGATCACCTTGCCGCTTGTGATTCGCGGCGCGTGGGGGAGCGCGGACTCGAGCTTCTCGTCCGTCACCCAGGCGGCTGCGATGGTCGTTGCCTCGTCGCTCTGGGTGGGGCTCATGAAGAGCCCGACGGACGTGAAGACGCCGTCCCCGGACTCGACCAGGTAGTAGCCGCGGAAACCCTCGAGCTTCTGGAGCTGCGGGACGAGGGTCTCGGTCACCTTGCGGCTCAGCTCTTTGGTCCGTGCGGTGTCCACGCCTTCGTATCGGCGGATGGTGGCATGCATCACGGGCTCCTCGCTCTTCATTCAGGACAGGGAACTCGAACGAGTTCCCTGCTGCGCTAGGGCCAAATGGAACAGCTGAAGAAGTGCTAAAGCCTCGGCGGCTACGACGCTCGACCGGACGCCCACACAGGGTAGCATAATTTGTGCGATCTGCCACATTTGGGCTCTGTGGCTGGACGTCCCTGCGCGCGTGCGCGCGGCGTGTTGCCGATTGGCTGTACGGGAGCCCAGACCGACAACCTCTATCCCGCAGGCACGCCCACGCCCCGCTCGCTTGTGCGATAGAGACCGTAGAGGCGTGGCAGCTCTACGTTCGGGTCGACGAGGAACTCCTCGGGGTCGAGATCGATCCACGGGTACCCATCTGGGCCGGCGAGTCGCCGCGCGCCGGCGAACGCCTCCACGACGGCGACGGAGGGCTTGGGCGAGCCGTCGGCTCGCCAGAGCCCGAACGAGCGCTCGTGGACGGCGAGGTCGAGCGGCGGCTCTTCCCAGATGGCCGCGTCGTAGTCCGAGTAGCACCACAGCATCGCGCCCACGCAGCCCGCCCGCTGTAGCGCCGCAAGCGCTCGTTCCGTGTAGGCCGCGGCAGCCTGCTCCTCGACGAGCGAGCTCGCGTTTCGCAGCCTGAGCCCGTCGCCGACCGGATCGCCGGGACGGAAAGTGGGCAGCCCGAACTCCGCGAACAACAGGTCGCGTCCGCCGGCGAGCCAGCGCGTGACGTCGGCCAGGAATGGCAGGAGCTGCTCGTCCGTGGGGCCGTCTGCCCAGCGGGCGTAGATGGGATAGCCGTGCATCGAGAGGACGTCGCATATCTCGGACGCCTCGCGTGGCCCGAGCACCCGATCGTTCTCCAGGTCCTCCATGTGCAGGCCGACGGTGATCCGTGCCTGCGGGTCGGCCGTGCGGATCGCCGAGACGATCTGTCGCAGCCACACCCGTGCAGACGATCGGGTCGGCGGTATCACGCAGTTCGAGTTCTCGTTCCCGAGGTCCCACATCCAAACGGCGCGGTGGCCGGCCAGAGCTCCAGCTGCCTCGCTCGCCAGCAAGGCCTGCGCCCGGGCGATACGCGGGTCCGAGTACCAGTTCCGCAACCCGCTTCCGTTGACCCTGCCGTTGCACACCACACGGAAGCGATCGTCGCGGTCGGTCCCGCCGAGCGCCCATGCGGGAATCCAGTTCACTCCGCTCATGTGACCGGTGAAGAGGGTGGGAACGAGCGCGAGGTCCGCCCCGGCGGCCAGATCTGCCACGGCGACCAGACGATCCAGCATCCGCCGATCCACCTCGTCCGGGGTCGGCTGGAAGTCCGCCCATGTTAGGAAGATCCTGATCGAGTCGAGACCGCTCGCGGCGATCCGCGCGAAATCTGCGGCGACCTCCGTACGATCGAAGTCCGACCACCACCCCATCGCCGTTCGAGCCGGCCAGTAGTTGACACCGAGCCAAAAACGATCAGTCGGCGAGAGCGGGTCAGGCAACGTTGCCCGCGCGTCGTGTGTGATCGAGCGCCACGACGCGGTGATAGAGCTCGAGATAGTCGTCGACCATGCGGTTGGAGTCGAAGCGTCGCTCGACCGACGCGCGCACGAGCGTCCTGTCCATCGAGGCGGCCGCGCGCACGCCGACGACCGCTTCCTTGAGAGAGCCCACCAGGAAGCCGTTCGCACCGTCACGGACGATTTCAGGCATCGATCCGCGGGGATGGGCGATCACCGGTGTTCCGCAGGCCATGGCTTCGACGACGCTGAAGCCGAACGGCTCGTCGAAGCTGACGAGGTGCAGGAGCGCCCGCGCTCCGGCGAGGAGCTCGCCGCGGCGATCTGGACCTACCGGGCCGACGTACGTGATGCTTTCTCCGTCGAGCCGGGGCTCGACGGATCGCTCGAAGTAGTCGCCGTCCTGAATGATCCCCGCGATGATCAGCGGCAGATCAGCCTTCTCGGCAACATCGATCGCCTCGGCGGTGCCTTTCTCGGGATGGATCCTTCCGAAGAACAGCAGGTAGTCGCCCGGCCCCTCCCCCGGCTCGAACTGCTCCATGTCGATGCCGTGGTGGATCGTCGCGACGTAGTCGAGACGCTCGTGCCGGTCCGCGTCGCTGATCGCCACGTAATACCCGCTCGCGTTGTACTTCTCGAAGACCGGCACGATCAGCTCGGACGAGAAGCCATGGATCGTGGTGACTACTGGCGTCGCGACCAGATCGCTGTAGGTGAGCGGCAGGAAGTCGAAGCTGTTGTGGATTAGGTCGAACTCTGCCGCTCGTTCGAACACCGCCGAGATGTGGAGCGCCTCCCAGACCTTCGGTGACAGCTCCGGATCCTCGGAGTATCCGGTCGGGGCGGTCGCCACCAGGCGCGCACCGGTTACGGAGTCGGCCGTCGCGAACAGCGTGACGTCGACTCCCCGACGAACCAGTCCCTCGGTCAGGAGCGACACGAACTGCTCCCACGGTCCGTAATGACGCGGGGGGACGCGCCACGAAATCGGCGCCAGTATCGCCACGCGCAGCCCGTCGCCCGACGCGCTCGCGGCCGCAGCCGGCTCGTACTCCGGCACCTGCCTAGCGGTCCGACTCAGCCGCGACCGCTGCGGTGCCGCCTCGGTGAGAGGCAGCGAGGGCCTCGATCTGGAGGCTCAACTCGCCGACGATCAGTTCGAGCCGGTCAATCCGTGCAATGAGCTCCGCGATCGCAACCTGTGTCCCAGTCGTGGACAGAATTGGTTGCCGACCCTTGTCCGACCCTCGCAGCTCGTCGATGCGCGCTCGCAGGGCCTCGTCCAGGGTGTCCATTCGTACTCCTTGTCGACTCCGAACGATACAAGCCATGGTCACGCCAGGAACATGCGCGTGGGATCCGTGCGATACTCAGCGTGCGCGTACGCCTTTGCGCAGTGCTGCTCCGCGAGCTCGACTTCTAGCCCCGCCGAGGCTTTGCGCGTCATGCCTTCGAGCGCTGTCGAACTCAGCCGACCGGGAAGGATCACAAGTGAAGGGCTCGCAGAAACCAAAGAAGCTCGGAAAGAAGCCCGCGCAGAAGACGCTCAAGGAGCGACGGACCGCAAAGCGCGCCGCCGCGAAACATGCCAGCCGGTCGCTCGACGTCTGACCGACGGGATCTGACGTGGGCGGTGTGACCAGCGCGTGGAGGCGCGTGCCCGCGCTGGTGTTCGAACCTCGTTCGCACGGTATGTTGCGCGCCAAGGCAACTTTGAGTGACTTGTCCGTTGGCGCGAGCTGAAGCGCGGACGCTCCGCCGTCGAACGTGAATTCGGGCGGCTCAAGCACCAGTACGGACTCGCTCCCTTGCGCGTCCGAGGTCGGGGGCGCGTCGCGCTTCACGCCGACCTCACCATGCTCGCCCGCCTGTCGCAGGCGCTCGCCCGAGCGCGAGTCGCTGCGCTCGCTGCGTAGGCCGCGAAAGAGCACTTCCTATCGAGACTAAAAGAGCGCCTTACGGCGCGTCGGAACCGTGCTTCGGTGCGTCCGACTTCTTTTCGAGCCCCAACCACTGGCGGATCTTGGCGATCAAGTTGCCCATGGGGCGATCATACGCCCGCTCTGACGTTTCGCTAATCGTTTCGCTCACCCCTCCTAGTAGCGGTGTTGAGGCGTTGTCATCACATCCACGGTCGCACAGCACCTCAGGCGAGGTTCAAGAAGACTTGTCGCGCGCCGGCCCGCTCGACCTGGTGGAAACGTGTTCTGCATGCACGACGAACTGCGTGTGCGTGACAACAAGCTCGTGAAGGCGGCCGTTTCGCGGCGGCGCATTTGGCCCCGCCGGGGGATAGGCCCGCGACGCGTCTTACAGACTGAGGATAGCTACCCCCTGCGGGCGCGCTAACTCGCCGTCTCGTCGACCGTCCACTCGCCGCCGACCTCACGCCGAAGGGCCTTCGCGCAGTTTGGACAGCGCCGCTCAGTCGCCTCACGGAGTGGCTCGCCCGGAGCGCTGATTGTGGATTCGACGCGCGTCCCGCAGTTCGGACAGGCGTCTATCTCGCGGTCGTCCCCGGAGGTGCTCACGACTCCGGAACATAACACCGGCCGTTTGATGTACAGGCCCCGCTGCCGCTATCGGACCTCCGATGCGGTCCGCACTACTATCTCGCCCTCGCAGGAGACGGCACGCTCCTATCGGTCGTCATCCGCGGCCCGGGTTCAAGGACCGCGCACAACAGTGACCTTCTCGCCGAGAGACCACTCCTTGACGAAGTCCTCATGCCCTGCCACTCGCAGCGAAACGCGCACGGTCGTCTTGGTTCGATCGATCGGCTCCACGACCTTCGCCTCGACCTCCCCTCCCTGCTCGGGAAGGTCGATCAGTACGACATCACCGATCTCGAGCCGCTGCACGACGTACTCCATCGCCATCAGACGAGTGTATTTGGGTGTGGGATCGCAACGCGGAGTGATGCCGGGCGGTAGAGCAACCCGGGCGGTGTCGACCCCCGACCGGTGCTCCACGCTCCACTCGCCGTCAGCACCTGGACGCGTGACGCCGTAGCGGCTGCCGATAGCTGGTCGTACTCGCCGACGCCTCACGCGCATCGCTGCGCGAGTCGTGGCGTCTACTAGGTCTTCGGTTTCTTCTCGAGTTGCAACCAGTGGCGGATCTTGGCGGCCAGATTGCTCATGCGACGAGTCTCCTGTCCTTTCGTGATTCGTGTTCAGGCCGCCTGGGGCGTTGGGTTGGCGCGGGGTGGTTCTGCGATTGCGCCGCCCTCTGTTTCCCAGTCCTGGACTGCTTCCTTCTGACCTCGAACTGCTCCGGTGCTGGCCTGCTCGGGAGTCCTCCCCAGGTCGTTGTTCGTTGCCGGTAGTCGAGCTGCGTTGGGTCGCGGGCCGAAGCGGGGATCGAATGGGCCGTGTCTGCGTGACGGCTCGATGCGTCCCCAGTGCATGATCACCTGCAGCAAGCCGACGCCCGCGAGCCACCACAGGGCGACGATCACCGGTCCGGAGCGTGTGAGCACCATCCATGTCACGAGGTAGGCACTCCAGAGCACGAGCGCCCACGCCATCTTGCGCTCGTGAAGGAAGCTCGTCCTCTGCAACCACCTCTTCTTGGTTCCCTCGCCAGAACTCGTACAAGCTCTCTGCTTGCGCTCGGGCAAATGGGACAGCTGAAGAGGAGTGCTAAGCCTCGGCGGCTACAACGCTCGACCGGACGCCGATCCACCGTACCACATTTGTGTGATCTGTCACATTATGTGATAGTCTCGTAGTTGGCACTCTCGGTAGCCGAGTGCCAGATCCTTTTAGTCAGTGACCGAACCAACGTGTCTGGGAGGCGTTTGATGAACTTGCAACCGCTCGGTGACCGTCTAGTCGTGGAGGTACTCGAGGAGGAGGAGATCACGATCAGCGGCATTGTGCTGCCCGATACGGCGCGGGAGAAGCCGCAGCGCGGCAAGGTCCTCGCGGTCGGCCCCGGCCCGCGTGATGAGGACGGGGAGTACATCAAGATGGACGTGGAGGAGGGTGACGAGATCATCTTCTCCAAGTACGGCGGGACCGAGATCAAGCTCGGCTCCGACGAGGTCCTGATCCTGCGCGAATCGGATGTGCTCGCGAAGGTCGTAACCACCGGTGGCAAGGGCACGCGCAAGCTTGCCGGCGCGGCCGCCTAGCTCGTTTCGCTCAGGAGGGAAGAGATATGGCTCACAAGGAGCTGAAGTTCAACGAGGACGCGCGCCGCGCGCTCGAGCGGGGTGTCAACACCCTGGCCGACGCGGTCAAGGTGACGCTCGGCCCGAAGGGCCGGTACGTCGTCCTCGACAAGAAGTTCGGTGCGCCGACGATCACGAACGACGGCGTCACGATCGCCCGCGAGATCGAGGTCGAGGACCCGTTCGAGAACCAGGGCGCACAGCTCGTCCGCGAGGTCGCGACCGCGACCAACGACGTGGCCGGTGACGGCACGACGACCGCGACGGTGCTCGCGCAGGCGATCGTCCGCGAGGGGCTCAAGAACGTCGCCGCGGGCGCGAACCCGATGGGCCTCAAGCGGGGCATCGAGCAGGCCGTCGAGACCGTCGTCGAGGACCTCAAGGGGCAGTCGAAGCAGGTCAATGGCAAGGAGGACATCGCCCGTGTCGCCACGATCTCGTCGCGTGAGCGCGAGATCGGCGACGTGATCGCGGACGCGATCGAGAAGGTCGGCAAGGACGGCGTCGTGAACGTCGAGGAGGGTCAGACCTTCGGGCTCGACCTCGAGTTCACCGAGGGCATGCAGTTCGACAAGGGCTACCTGTCGCCGTACATGATCACGGACGCCGAGCGCATGGAGGCCGTGCTCGACGACCCGTACGTGCTGATCGCGAACCAGAAGGTCGGCGCGGTCAAGGATCTCCTGCCCGTGCTCGAGCAGGTCATCCAGGCCGGCAAGCCGCTGCTGATCGTCGCCGAGGACGTCGAGGGCGAGGCGCTCGCGACGGTCGTCGTCAACAAGCTGCGCGGCGTGTTCACCGCCGTCGCGGTCAAGGCACCCGGCTTCGGCGACCGCCGCAAGCGGATGCTCGAGGACATCGCGATCCTCACCGGCGGCGAGGTGATCACCGAGGAGATGGGGCTCAAGCTCGAGAACACGAAGCTCTCGCAGCTGGGGAAGGCCCGCAAGATCGTGATCGACAAGGACTCGACCACGATCGTGGACGGGGCCGGCGACTCCGAGGCGATCAAGGGCCGCATCAAGCAGCTGAAGGCCGAGGTCGAGAACACCGACTCCGACTTCGACCGCGAGAAGCTCCAGGAGCGGCTCGCGAAGCTAGCCGGGGGCGTCGCGGTGATCAAGGTCGGCGCGGCCACCGAGACCGAGATGAAGGAGAAGAAGCACCGCGTCGAGGACGCGCTCCAGGCGACCCGGGCGGCCCTCGAGGAGGGCATCGTCGCGGGCGGCGGCGTCGCACTCCTGAACGCCGCCAAGGCGATCAAGCTCGACACGCTCGAGGGTGACGAGCGAACAGGCGCGGCAATCATCGTGCGCGCGCTGGAGGAGCCACTTCGACAGCTCGCCTACAACGCGGGCCTCGAGGGCTCCGTGGTCGTCAACCAGGTCCGCTCCGCCAAAAAAGGCCACGGCCTCGACGTCGACACCACAGAGGTCGTCGATCTCGTGACCGCCGGCATCATCGACCCGACCATGGTCACGCGCTCGGCGCTGCAAAACGCCGCGTCGATCGCGAAGAACATCCTCATGACCGAAGCGATCGTCGCCGAACCGCCGGAGAAGGCCACCGCCGGAGCAGGCATGGCCGGCGGGATGGGCGGGATGGGCGGCATGGGCGACTTCTAAGACCCCACGCCTGGCCTCAAACGAGGGCCGGCCAACGCCGGCCCTCGCGCTATCTAACGGGACGCCGCTGCGATGATGATCACCATGTTCGTCCATACATGGTGAGCTGCGCCCGTAGCGCAGCCGCTCCGCCCGTGCCGCTGGCCCCACCATCGGTCTCGCTTCGGCCGCTCCCCACCCAGCCGTTCTCCCTCCAGCCTGCGCCTGCGCGCCCCCACCGCGTGGCGCAACGCCACCGACAGCCCCTGACCCCGATCGGGCTCCTCGAGTGCCGTCACACCTTCGCCTCGCTGATGATTGCCGCACGCGTCAACGCCAAGGCCTTGAGCACCCACCTCGGCCACTCCTCGATCCAGATCACGCTCGATCGCTATGGCCGCCCGGCCGAGCAGATAACGTTGCTTTAGGTAACGGCACTGATGGCGTCGGAGGCAAACGTAAACCCACACGGGATCCAAGTCGGCCTTCCCTAGAACGCGAGCTACATCGGCGGCATGAGGACGGGGTGCACGGCTCCGTCCTCACGTGCGGGAAGGCTGCAACTGGGCAGGCTCAACTGGACGCGGGAGATGGGCGCGAGATGATTGCCGGCGTCGATCCGCCGCGCAATCGCCGACGGGGAAGCCAAAACCCGGCGAGCGCCTCCCACCCGCCAAGGACCTCGCCGCCGTCCTCGGCGTCAACACCAGCACCGTGCTGGCACACCGGTCGCGTCGCCAGGCGGGCCGCGCTCAGGGCGTAATCTTGCGCTCCAGCGTCAGCAGCCGCGATCCCCAGTTCAGACGCTGGCTTGACTCAATGTCTGTAATCGACTATCGGGGTCGAGCAGGAACCCGCCGTAGTACGTCGGGCCGTACCGCGCGCGCGGGCCCGGCGCACCGTCGTCGCGGTACCCCGCGTCGACGCCCGCCTGCCAGAACGCGTCGACCTGCGCGCGGTCGCGGGCGCGGAAGCCGACGTGGAGCCCGCGGGTCACCGGGTGCTCGCGGTCCGTCGGACCGATGTCCCAGTCGTCCCACTCGACCAGCTCGGCGTCCGCATGGCTGGGCTCGACGCCGAGGACGCTGAGAACGGTGCGGTAGAAGCGCTCTGAGGCCGCAAGGTCCGAGACGGCGATACCGACGTGGTCGAACACCCGGCCGAGGCTACCGTTGCGGGCTGCTCGGATGGTGGGTCGAGACCGAGTCCGAGCACGCGTGGTGGCACGCGCCACAGGGCGGGCTGCGGCGTGTCTAGGGTCGGCGCACGTGGCTGCGCAGCCGCGGCAGACGGCTTGGGGGCGCAGTTGGTGGTGGCAGGGTTTGCTGCTCGGGATCTGGCACAGCCCGATGACCGGCGATGCGGTCGACCATGGCGTCGGCGGCCGCGAGACCCGCGGCGATCCGGTTGTGGCCCGGTTGGCCCAGCACGACCCCGGTGATCGTCGTCCGCCTGCCGTCGATCCGGCGGATGGCGCGGAAGGCGAAGCAGCCGCCGGCCGCGTCGGTCGAGCCGGTCTTGACGCCGACGAACCCGTTGTGCCCGAGCAATGCGTTGGTGTTGTGCACGGTGCCGGCGACCGGCAGCGTCGCGCTCGGTGTGGCGACGATGCTCGCGAACACCGGCAGGCGCATGGCCCGGTCGACGAGACGCACCTGGTCGGCGGCAGTCGACACGGTCGCGTCGTCGTAGCCGCTCGGGTCGGTGTAGCGGGTGTGGGTCATGCCGAGCGACCGTGCGGTCGCGTTCATCCGGCCGACGAACCGGTCCACCGAGCCGGCGTCCCAGCGCGCCAGAACCGCAGCGACGTTGTTCGCCGACGGCAGCAGCAGTGCCTGCAGCGCCTGCCGTGCGGTCAATTGCTCTCCGGCGGCGATCGACACGACGGACTCCCCTCGTCCGCGCCGGCGTTCGGTGTCGGCGACGTCGGCGTCGGTCAGCGTGATCGTCGGGCCGTCCTGGCCGGGCGCCAGCGGGTGGTCACGGAGCACGAGATACGCCGTCATCACCTTCGCGACGCTGGCGATCGGAGCCGGGTGCTGGTTCGGGCCGGCGTGGACCTGGGACTGCCCTGTCTGGACGAACGCCGCTTGGCCGTCTGCCGGCCACACCGTGCTGGGCACGGGTTCGCGAGGCGCAGCATGGTGCTCGCTGCGAAGGACGTCGGCGGCTGATGCGGCCGGCGAGGACGAGGACGCCAGCAACTGGTGGCCGAGGGCTGCGGCGCTCGCCGCGACGACGACCAGCAGGCCGGCGGCGCGTGTCCTGCGAATCCGAACCCGACGGGTCGTCGTTCGTGCTGGCTTGCCGTAGGCGATGCCGTCATTCAAGGCAGCGCGGTGTTGCCAACACGTATCCGGTTTTCGATATGCCGACGATACGCGGCGGCTCTAGCATCGGAGCGTGCGGGTGCTGATCGTCGAGGACGAGCCCTATATGGCAGACGCCATCCGCGACGGGCTACGCCTGGAAGCGATCGCGGCAGACGTCGCGGGCGACGGCGACACGGCGCTGGAGCTGTTGAGCGTCAACGCCTACGACATCGCCGTGCTCGACCGTGACATTCCCGGCCCCACCGGCGACGAGGTCGCCGAACGCATCGTCGCCTCCGGCAGCGGCATGCCGATCCTCATGCTCACCGCTGCCGACCGTCTCGACGACAAGGCCACCGGGTTCGGGCTCGGCGCCGACGACTACCTCACGAAGCCGTTCGAGCTCCGAGAGCTCGTGCTCCGTCTCAGAGCGCTCGACCGCAGGCGCGCACACAACAGGCCACCCGTGCGAGAGATCGCAGGTCTGCGGCTCGATCCGTTCCGCCGAGAGGTCTACCGCGACGGCCGCTACGTTGCACTGACCCGGAAGCAGTTCGCAGTGCTCGAGGTCCTCGTCGCGGCCGAAGGCGGGGTCGTCAGCGCGGAAGAGCTCCTCGCGCGAGCATGGGACGAGAACGCAGACCCGTTCACCAACGCCGTGCGCATCACGGTCTCGGGACTGCGCAAACGGCTCGGCGAGCCCTGGATCGTCGCCACCGTGGCCGGCGCCGGGTACCGCATCGACACGGCACCTGGCACCGGGCGCGAGGGAGCAGAGCGTGGATAGAGCGCCTGGCTTGAGCGTTCGCCTCAAGCTCACCCTCAGCTACGCCGGCTTCCTCATGCTCGCAGGCGCCGTGCTGCTCGTCGTCGGGTACTTCTCGCTTTCGCGCGGTGTGCACCCTGGTGTGGTCTTCATGGTGCGCAGCCACGCCGACCTCCTGCGCGCTTTCGCTCCGACCGCGGCCATCGTGATGGCGTTCCTGCTGGTGTTCGGCCTACTGGGAGGATGGCTGCTCGCCGGCCGCATGCTCGCGCCCCTGACTCGCATCACAGACGCCACACGCATAGCCGCGGACGGATCGCTCTCCCACCGAGTCCAGCTCGAGGGCCGCAGCGACGAGTTTCGCGAGCTCGCCGACGCCTTCGACACCATGCTCGCGCGGCTCGAAGCACACGTCGCCGAACAGCAGCGATTCGCAGCCAATGCCTCCCACGAGCTGCGCACCCCGCTGGCGATCACGCAGACGCTGCTCGACGTGGCCCGCAACGACCCGAACCGCGACACAGGCGAGCTCGTCGACCGTCTCCACGCCGTCAACACCCGGGCGATCGACCTCACCGAAGCACTGCTCCTGCTCAGCCGCGCCGACCAACGGTCCTTCACCCGAGAACACGTCGACCTGTCCCTCGTAGCGGAAGAAGCCACCGAAACGCTCCTCCCACTCGCAGAAAAACGCGGCCTCACCATCGAGACCTCCGGCGACATGACCCCCACCCTCGGCTCGAACGCGCTCCTGCTACAGCTGACAACGAACCTCGTGCACAACGCGATCGTCCACAACCTGCCTGAACAGGGCACCGTGTGGGTCACGACCAGCGTTCACCCCGGGCGTGTGGTGCTGACCGTCGAGAACACCGGCGAGAGGCTCAACCCGAAGGTGGTTTCCACGCTTGCCGAGCCGTTTCTTCGCGACACCGAACGCATACGCACCGACCACGCAGGCGTCGGCCTCGGGCTGGCGATCGTCAAAGGCATCACCCACGCACACGACGGAACCCTCGCCCTTACCCCCCGGGCCGCCGGTGGGCTCCGCGTCACCGTGCAACTACCGGCCGCGCCATCGGACCAATCACGGGTATCCGTGCGGAAGCAGAATCAGCACTGAAACCCGATCATGTTCGAGGTCGCGGGAGTGATCGGGCGTGCTCGTGCGGGCGGAAGTCGCGACCTCACCCCCCGGGCCGGTTCGCGGCCTCGACGGTATACGGCGTCCGCAGGGCCCGCGGTCGCCACGTGCGGCGCGTGCGCCTCGGTCCGACGGGGAACTCGCCGCGGTCAGACGCGGACGGCCTCGCCATCACCTCGCGTGGGCGTCGGGTAGCCGAACGGCGGCCGCGACGCTGGCTTGCGTCTCGGCGGGCCGGCCGACCGTTGCAGGCCAGATCAGGCGGCCGCGCAGCCACAGCGCGACGTAGACGAGCGAGACGAGCACCGGGACCTCGATCAGCGGGCCGACGACGCCCGCGAGCGCCTGCCCGGAAGCCGCTCCGAAGACCCCGACGGCAACCGCGATCGCGAGCTCGAAGTCGTTCGAAGCGACCGTGAAGGAGAGCGCCGTCGTCTGCGGGTAGGGGAACCGCATCACGCGTCCCGCACCGAAGCCGGCGCCCCACATGAGCGCGAAGTAGACGAGGAGCGGCACCGCAATCAGGGCGACATCGAGCGGCGCCGAGGTGATCTGGTCGCCCTGGATCGCGAACAGCAGCACGATCGTGAAGAGCAGGCCGTAGAGCGTGAGCGGCGCGATCCGTGGGATGAGCTCCTGCTCGTACCATGCCCGCCCGCGGCGGCGAATCCCGATTCGGCGGGTCAGGTAGCCGGCCGTGAGCGGGATGCCGAGGAAGATGAGCACCGTGCGGGCAACCTCCCAGATCCCAACCTCGAACCCCTGCGTGTCGAAGCCGAGCCAGCCAGGCAGCAAGGTCAGGTAGAAGTAGCCGAGGAGCGCGTAGGCGGCGACCTGGAAGAGGGCGTTGAAGACGACGAGCACCGCCGCACGCTCTCGGTCGCCGAGCGCGATGTCGTTCCAGACGAGCACCATCGCGATGCAGCGGGCAAGCCCGACGATGATCACCCCCGTCCGGTAGGCCGGCTGGTCGGCGAGGAAGATCCAGGCGAGCGCGAACATGAGCGCCGGCCCCACGACCCAGGAGAGGAAGAGCGAGGTGCCGAAGAAGCGTCCGTTCCCGACCCCGTCGTCGCTCATCCGGCCGAGATCCTCGTAGCGAACCTTCGCGAGGACCGGGTACATCATCACGAGCAGCCCCGCCGCGATCGGCAGGGACACCGTGCCGACCCGCAGCTCGTCGAGCCAGTCGTTCAGGCTCGGGAGCGCCGTGCCGAGCACAAGACCGGCCGCCATGGCGAGCGCGATCCAGAGAGGGAGGAAGCGGTCGAGCCGCGAGAGCTGCCCCACCACCCCCGCCGGCGGCAGCTCGGCCGCGGGCGGGGCAGCCACGGCTTGGCGGCGGGCTTCAGTCTTCGTCACTGCGCGCGTCCTCCCCGGGTTCGACCGCCTCGCGCAGGAGGGTGCCCACGAGCCGATGGACGGTGGCGAGCCGCTCGCGGTCGGCGCAGTAGCAGGTGCGTGGGCCTTCGATCTCGCCCCGGATCAAGCCCGCCTCCTTCAGCACCTTGAGATGCTGCGAGACCGTCGGCTGCGCGAGCGGGAGCTCCTCGACGATCTCGCCGCAGCAGCAGGCATCCCGAGAGAGGAGCAGACGCACGATCTGCACCCGCGCGGGATGGCCGAGCGCCTTCCCAAGCGCGGCCAGCTCCCGCTCCCCCGCGCGCTCGGAGCTCCGCACCGTCGCGGCCGCGACGCTCATCGTCGGGTGCCGGCGGGCACGCGGGCGTGTCCGTTCCCTTCCACGACCCGAACGCGCTCTCGCGGCGTGCCCGCCGCGTTCAGGTCATGCGGGCAGCCGAACAGCGTTCCACCCGGGCGGTGCCGCTGCGCCTCAGCCAGGTGATCCAGGCAGAGGCCGACGCCGCAGTGTCGGCAGGTGGCGACGGCGGCGATGGCCTCGCCCCTGATCGCGCACTCGTAGCACTCCATTGCGCACCTCCTTCACCACCGGCAGCCTCGCCGACGAAATCGTTCATCGCAGATCGACGATAGGACGCTCGACGTCGCCTGCAATCGGGTGACACACGTACCCACGGTGCGGGAAGACCGCACCCGGCCCGTGGCCTGCCGCCGGCGCGGTCAGGCTGCTGCGACGAGCATGTCTGCGCGCTCCTGCGGCAGCCGACGGTTCGCCCGAGCCTCTCAGCAGCAGCCGGCGCTCGCGGCCGCCTGCACGACCGGCAGTCCCTTGCGCTCCGGCTCCCGGGTCTTGACCGCCTTGACGATCGCGCCGTGCATGCCGTCCGCGACCTCGTGGGTGAAGCCCACCGAGACCTGCTCGAAGCCGGCCGCCTCGAGCCCCGCCTCGTACTCTCCCTTCGAGAGCGCGCCGGCGATGCAGCCGACGTAGGACCCACGCTCCCCGCGCTGCTCCGGAGTGAGGTGATCCTCGGCGACGATATCGCTGACCCCGACCCGCCCGCCCGGCTTCAGCACTCGCGCGATCTCCGTCAGCACCGCCGGCTTGTCGACCGAGAGGTTGATCACGCAGTTCGAGATCACGACGTCGACCGAGCCCGCCGGCAGCGGGATCTGCTCGATCTCGCCTTTCAGGAAGTGGACGTTGGTGACGCCGGCGTCGGCCGCGTTTGCGCGGGCGAGCGCGAGCATCTCGTCGGTCATGTCGAGGCCGTACGCGGTGCCCGTCGGGCCGACCCGCTTCGCCGAGAGGATCACGTCGATGCCGCCGCCCGAGCCGAGGTCGAGCACCACCTCGCCCTCGTGCAGTTCGGCGACCGCGGTCGGGTTCCCGCAGCCGAGCGAGGCAAGCACGGCCGCATCGGGAAGCTCGCCGCGCTGCTCGGCGTCGTAGAGCACCTCACCGAACATGGTCGCGTCGGACTCGGCGTCTGTGCAGCAAGAGCCGCGTCCACAGCCGCAGTCGCCGGTCCTTCCCTCGGCGACCGCGCGGGCCGATTCGGCGTAGCGGCGGCGCACCTCCTCGCGCAGCTCATCCGCAGTCGTCGTCATCAGCAACACACTCCCTTCAGGTCGGCGACGACCGCGAGCTTCTCGACGGCGTCGCGCTGCAACGAGAAATAGGCCCACTTGCCGCGCTGCTCGCGCTCGAGCAAGCCGGCGTCGGTCAGCTTCTTCAGATGGTGGGAGACCGTCGGCTGGGCGAGGCCGAGCGGTTCGTACAGCTCGCAGGCGCAGACGGGCTCGCCGCTCGTCGCCAGCAGGTTCACGATCCGCACGCGGGCGGGATCCGCCAACGCCTTGAACAGCTCCGCCGTCGCGCCGGCCTCTTCCTGCGTCAGCGTCGGCGCAGCAAGCGGCGCGCAGCAGGCAACCGCCTCGGCGGCGGCACTCATGCCAGCCGCCCGCCGTAACGCAAGACCTGTGTCCGCGCGATCTCGCGCAGCGCCTGCGAGCGGCACACCGAGTCGCACACGCGCGAGCACCGATCGCAGAAAGACGCCAACTCCCTCGACTTCCTCAACGGCCCGAACATCGCCACCACCTCATATCGACAGATATAAATGTATCGAAAAATATCGATATGTCAAGGCCTCTGTTCGATCGCCGAGACCAGGCGAGGGCGTACGCAGAGAGCTAGGGCGCTGCTGACGGCGAGGCGCGGACGGGAGAGGCCGAGCGCGACGAGGCTGACGAGCATCCATGCGGCGTGGTACAGGAACGCGACCCGCGGCGATACCAGCGTCCACAGCGCGCCGGCGATCGCGACCCCCCACAGGTCGAACCTACCGCCGGCCCACCGAGGCAGGATCCAGCGCCACCGGTGGTCGAGGCGCCCGGTGCGGATCGCTGCCCGGCAGCGATCCGCACCGGTTCGACGGCGGCGCCTTGCTCAGTCGCGGTCGATCTTCTTGCCGGAGGGCGTGAGCACGTACCAGCCGGCCCCGAAGTCCTGCAGGCCTTCGCCGTTGGTCTGGCCGCGCCTGGTGTCGCCGGAGAAGAAGTAGAGCGGGTGTCCCGCGTAGCTCACCTGGCGGCTGCCGTCGGCTCGACGGATGCTCGCGAGCAGGGACGGCTTCGCTCCCCTGATCGCGATCGACCTGCCGTTCGTGAGCAGCGGCGGCCAGTAGGCCGCACACACGCCTGAGCAGGCGCTGCGGCCGCGCGTGTCCTTCTCGAACAGATACAGGCTGCGGCCACGCCCATCGACGACGACCCGGCCCAACCCGGTGCGCGCGGTGGTGACGGTCGCGGAGCGACCCGTCGGCGCCGCTCCCGCAGTCACCGCAGCAACCAAGACCAAGACGACGGCGGCAGTCACACCGGCGATCAACGCATTCCTCATTGCCAGCCTCCTCGATCCTCGAGTGTGTTTGTGCACTCGAGTACTCGGGCGGGGCAGATAACGGATTGCCACCGAGGCCGACCCTTACGCACCTTTACCCACTCGCAACGGACACGCAGCGGTCCCGCAACGAGCTCCCGCCCGGTCGCGAGGGATCACCGTCCCTGCGGCGATCGATCAGTGGTCGCCGTCGGGCAGGAGCTCGACGTACCCGTCCGTTCCGTGCACACGGATCCGCTGCCCGTCCCGGATCAGCCGCGTCGCATGCTCCACCCCCACGACGGCCGGCAAGCCGTACTCCCGTGCGATCACCGCGCCGTGGGTCATCAGGCCCCCGACCTCCGTCACCAGACCCGTGATCGCGACGAACAGGGGCGACCAGCTGGGGTCCGTGTGAGCCGTGACCAGGATGTCGCCCGGCTCGAGATCGGCCTCCGCCAGGTCCAGGACGACCCGCGCTCGCCCTTCGACGGTCCCGGTGGAAACCGGTAGGCCGACCAGCGCGCCGGCCGGCACGCCATCGCGCCGGTACTCCCCGGCGATGCCCTCACCGTCCGACGTGAGCACCCGTGGCGGTGTGAGCGCGTGATAGGACCTGAACGCGTCCTTGCGCTGGTGGATGAGCTCGTCATCCACCCGGTTCGTGCGCATGACGTCGTGGAGCTCCTGGAACGTCAGGAAGAAGATGTCTTCCTGCTCGCGCAGCACGTCGGCCTGCACGAGGCGCTCGGCCTCCTCCAGCAAGGCCTGCTTGTAGACGAAGTAGCGGCTGACCATGCCGTACTTCGGATACTCCCGGTACCCGATCAAGGTCCGGACCCGGTCGATCATCCGCTTCGCCTCTTCGGCTTTCCGCTCCCCGTCCGGCAGGGCACGCAAGCGCCCCAGCACGTCCTGTTCCTTGGCCCACGCCTCCCGCCGCCCCTGCTCGAAACGCCGCTCGCCGGCGCCCGGCTCGAAGTTCCTGACGTTGCCGAGGATCACGGGCACGAGCGTGGTGGGGCGTTCGCTCCAACGCGGCCTCGTGATGTCGATCTCGCCGACGCAGCGCATGCCGTACTCGTCGAGGAAGGCCAGGATGGCGTCCCGCGCCTCCCGCCCGCCCGCACGCCTGGGCAGCTCGTCCAGGAAACCCTCGTCCTCCGGGAACCCCTCGTCCTCGAGGAATTGCAGAAAGGCAACCACCTCCGGATGCGGGCGGATCACGTCCGCGACGTCGAGGAGCGCCAGCCCCATCTCCGAGGTGACGTTGTTCGGGACGGACTGCGTGAGCGTGTCGGCCACGTTCGTCTCGCCGAGCCACGCCTCGAGTTGCTCGTTCAGCCACCACGTCGCCTCGATCGCCGACATGAACACCTGGTGGCTCCGCGGATCGAACAGGATCCGCCTCAGCTCCTGGATGTCCGCCAGGACGAAGTCGAGCAGCGCCGGGCCGGACGTCGTCCGAATGTCGCGCTTCAACGCGGCGATGGACGCCCGGCTGCTCTCGATCAGCTCCGCGACGACGGCCGGATCGGTCTCGATCGGCGCTGGTGGGTCGGCAGGCGGCGCCTCGCCGGGACCCTCGTCCGGGAGCGACCGGATGAAGTCGCCGCGCTCGAGGACGGTCTGCAACGCGTCCTTGATCAGCGGGTCGGACTTCCCCAGGAGCTCCAGGAGACCGTCGCGGCTCGCCGGTGACGCCAGCCGCCGGGTGACGTCGACGAACAGCCTGCCGCCCGCCTCGTACATCGGCGGGAGGGCCGTCAGCTGCCAGAGGGAGATCCCCAGCGGCTTCATGGGGTCGGTCATCATCTGCTGATGACCGACGGAGACGTAGACGTGGTTCTCCCGGTCGGCGGCCGCGGGGACGGGGAACAGCGTTGTGATCGGCCGGCTCTGGACGACCTGGAAGCCATCGCCGACCAGGCACCATTCGATGTCCTGGGGGCGGCCGAAGTGCGCTTCGATCCGGCGTCCCAGCCTCACGAGCCGTAGGACCTGAGCATCCGTCAGCGCCGGCTGCTCCTGCCGCTCGGGGTCGATCGCCTGTTCCCGCGTGCCGCCGGCCGGCAGGGCGTGGATCGCACGCTGCTTCGTGGCGATCGCCCTGGTGACGATCTCGCCGTCGCGCACCTTGTAGACGTCGGCGTTCACCACGCCTGAGACCAGTGCCTCGCCGAGGCCGAAGCCGGCTTCCACGGAGGAGACCTTCCGGTTGGACGTGACGGGGTCGGCCGTGAACAGGATGCCGGCTGCGTCCGGGAAGACCATCTGCTGCACGACCACGGCCATGTGCACCTTCCGCTGGTCGAAGCCGTTCCGCAGGCGGTAGGTCACGGCCCTCTCGGTGAAGAGCGATGCCCAGCACCGGCCGACGTGCCGGACGATCGAGTCCGGCCCCACGACGTTCAGGTACGAGTCCTGCTGGCCCGCGAACGAGGCGGTCGGCAGGTCTTCCGCCGTCGCGCTGGAGCGGACGGCGTAGGCGGCGTCCTCGCCGAGCCCGGCGAGC
Source organism: uncultured Actinomycetes bacterium (assembly GCA_963710125.1). Classification (GTDB taxonomy): domain Bacteria; phylum Actinomycetota; class Thermoleophilia; order Gaiellales; family Gaiellaceae; genus Gaiella. The sequence continues at coordinate 24,025 of CAVPZH010000013.1, forward strand.
GCTCCGGTGATCGCCGCCGCCAGCTCGTCGGGGACGGCGATCCCCTCGAGCGTCCGGCGGAGCTCCGCGCCGAGCGTGCGGATCGCCTCCCGGTCGTCCGGGCTCAGGCGCGACAGCCGCTCGAGCCGATCGTCGATCGACGGCGCTTCCGCCATGACCCGCCGGAAGGCGTCCGTCGTCACGCAAAAGCCGGCCGGCACGCGGACGCCCTCGATCCGCGAGAGCTCCCCCAGGTGCGCGCCCTTGCCGCCGACGAGCGCGACCTGCGTCCGGTCGACCTCCTCGAGACCCAGCACGTAGCGCTCGATCATCGCCACACCTCCGGGGTGGCCGTGCCACGCTGGACGGACCCGGTCGAAACTCGCCCCTTCACGTCTACCGTCCCTCGGCCCGTCCTTCGGCGTGGGTCATGCCCGTAGTCTGACCTCGTTCCGCCCACCATCCGCGCTCGTTCGAGTACCGACCGACTCCCCGACAGCCCAAGGCTCGGCGGGGGTTAAGAGCCGACGAGGCCTCGTCCCGGCCACTTCGCCCAGAGGAGGGCGAGCAGGATCGCCAGGTCCACGACCACGCCGAGTGCCATCTTCCAGTCCCAGAAGAGCGCAATCGTGACCAGCGAGACGCACGCGGCCGCGACCGCCAGCGGTCTCCAGACGCCAACGCCGGCAAACAGGGTCAGCCCAGCCAGGACGAAACCCGCGAGCGCCATCGTCGACAGCACCGTCCCCACCGTGTCTGCCTCCCCCACGAGCCACGACGTGGCCGACTCCCTCGCCCCCCACAAGCGCGTGAGCTCCACGTGCGCGACACCGTGGATCACGAGCAACACGCCGATCGCGATCCGCAACAGCACCTGCCCCATCGCTCAGCTTCCTCCGGGTTGCTCCGTTGCTCGTCCTGTCACGGGGGCCCGGCACCGAGACGCTGCGAGAAGAACGGGGCCAAACGACGCCGCCCTCCGTAGCGAGGACCGTGCGTGGTAGCCGAAGCCGCTCGGCTTCATCGGCGCGTCAGGCAGTCGACGACGCGTGCTGGGGCGCAGACGCGGCGACGGCGAGGTGAGAGACGGGCTGGTCGTAGAGCGCACGCGCCCGCTCGACGACGTCTTCTTCCAGCCAGTTCGCGCGCTCCGGAGGGAGCGTCGCGACCACGATCTCGTCGGCGGCGAAGAGCGCGAGCGCGTCTGCGATCGCCTCCAACGGGCTCTCGGACCCGACCTCACCCCGTGCCTCGATCCCTCTCGCAGCGAACGCGGCGAGCGTCTCCGCGAGTCGAGCCTCTGCGGCGTCCCGGGCGGCGTCGCTGTCCGAGTCGAGATAGCGCGTGGCCGAGGTCAACGCGGGCGCGACAACCAGCACCTCGGCAGGGCGGTCCCCCAGCCGCTCGGCCAGCGGCCGGCACAAGGCTGCGCCCGAGCAGCCCTCGTCGGCGACGAGGAGCAGGCGGTGAGCCCCCGCCGCCCTCCGCGCTCGGGGTCGTGGAGCCTCGTAGACGACGCCGACACTCGAGCGCACGAGAAAGACCGCGAGGACAGTGCTCGCGACCAGCACGATCGTCGAGGCGACCGCGAACCCGATCCAACCGAGTAGAGGCAGCCCGTCGCCCAGCGTCACCGTCCCGACGAGCACGGTCGCGACGTAGAGCACACCGCCGCCGAGCGCGAACAGAACCAGCTCGGTCTTGCCGCCAAGGCGGCGACGAAGCGTGCCCGACATCCGACCTGCATCTCGATCCATCACCTGCAGGCTCCCACCGGTAGCCGCCTGCCGCATCGGAAACGATCCTGATCGACGCTACGGAAAAACCGCAGCCGCCTGCTCGAGCCACGCGCGTGGCCGCCTCGGACCGGTCGCGGCTCCGTAGTTCGCCCCAGTCGAGAAACGTGCTCGCCCCCATGCGCGGGGTGGCGGAACGGTGTAAGCCTGCCCGCAGGAGGTGCTTGTCATGGAACTTGCTACATCAAGGCCGACGGTCGCCCTCGAGGGCGAGCTGGCCCCGCAGCTGAGCCGGTGGCTCTGGCTCGTGAAGTGGATACTCGCCATCCCGCACTACGTCGTGCTGTTCTTCCTCTGGGTCGCGTTCTTCGTGCTGACCGTGATCGCGTTCTTCGCGGTGCTGTTCACGGGGCGCTACCCGCGGGGGATCTTCGACTTCAACGTCGGCGTTCTGCGCTGGTCGTGGCGTGTCGCCTTCTACACCTTCGGAGCGCTCGGCACCGACAACTACCCGCCGTTCACGCTCGCGGACGTGCCCGACTACGGGGCGCGGCTCGAGGTCGACTATCCGGAGAACCTGCGCCGCGGCTTCCCCCTGATCGGATGGTGGCTCCTCGGTATCCCGCAGTTCTGTATCGCGGGCATCCTGACGGGTGGCTCGGGGATCGGTCTGGTCGGGATCCTCGTGCTGGTCGCGGGCGTCCTGCTGTTGTTCAAGGATCGGTACCCGCAGGAGATCTTCGACCTCGTGCTCGGCCTCAACCGCTGGGGCCTGCGGGTCGTTGCCTATGGGGCGTTCATGACCCGCGAGTACCCGCCGTTCCGGCTCGACGTCGGCCCGCGTGAGCCGCACTTCGACCCGAAGGAGGAACAGACAGCATGAAGCTGCCCGAGGCCCTGGACGAGCATCAGGCGCCCTCCGCAAGCACTCCAGTGTCAGAGGAGGTGGGCGTCGCCGAAGGCAAGGCGCGCTTACCCCCGCGGTGGTTCATCAAGACGTTCTGGCGCGTGCACCGACGAGTCGTGCGAGCGAGTCGGGGCAAGAGGGGGTTGTGGCCTCCCCGCCCGGGGAAGTGGGGAGCCTTGCGGCTCACCACGACAGGTCGACGCAGCGGTGAGCCGCGGAGCGTGATCGTCGGCTACTACGAGGACGGGACGAACCTGGTCTCGATGGCCATGAACGGCTGGGGTGCGCCCGAGCCGGCCTGGTGGCTGAACCTGCAGGCCGATCCGCGGGCGTTCGTCGAGCTGGCAGGCGGGATCCGGCGCGACGTGCTCGGCAGGCCGGCGGTCGGCGACGAGCGTGAACGGCTGTGGCAGCGCTGGCGCGAGCTGGACAAGAACCTCGACAGGTACGCCGCACGACGCCCGCGAGAGACCGCGGTCGTCGTCCTCGAGCCGCGCGCGGCCGCCTAGCGATCGGCCCTGGTGAGCCGCTTCGGCGGCTCCGTTTTTTCAGGCTCCTACCTCGTGGCTTGACGGCGGCGGCTGTCGTGCTCCCGATCAGGGGCGGGCCGGAGAAGTCGGAGCGCCAACCGTCTGCAGCTTCCGGCCGGGTGCCACCCGTGTGATCATTCGCACGATGGGTGTGGCGACGTCGGAAGAGCTCCTACTGGCGGGTCGGGAGGCACTTGCGCGAGCTGACTGGGGGCTCGCGCGCACCCTGTTCGAAGAGGCTGCCGCTCTCGGCGAGAGCGCCGAGGTTCTCGACGGGCTCGGAGAGGCGGCGCAGTTCGGCGGCGAGCATGCGCGCGCGATCGAGCTGAAGGAGCGGGCGTTCGCCGAGTACGAGCGTCGGGGTCTGTGGGCCGAGGCTGCCGAGCTGGCGCGTTGGCTGGCGTTCCTCCACGTGTCGGTCCACGGCAACGTGGCCGCGGCGAACGGCTGGATGGCGCGGGCGGAGGGCGTGTTGGACGGGGTCGAAGAGTGCGCGGCGCACGGCTGGCTGGTGCTCGATCGCGCTCCGTGGACGTCTGATGCGGCCGAGCGCGAGCAGTTCGCGACGACCGCGATCGCGATCGCCAGGCGGCACGGTGACCGGGACCTCGAGTTCGATGCCATGGCGCTGCTCGGCGAGGCCTACGTCGCGGCGGGGCGCGTCCGCGAAGGGATGACGCTGCTCGACCAGGCGATGGCCGCGGTCGGGTCAGGAGAGGTCGTCGGTGTCGGCGCCGCCGGCGAGATCTACTGCAGGTTGTTGAGCGCCTGCGAACGGGCGACCGACGTGAGACGTGCCGAGCAGTGGCTCGGCGTCGCCACTCGCTTCGAGGCGTGGGGCGACTTCGTGCCGCCGACCTGCCGGACGCACTACGGCGGCATTCTCATCGCGCTCGGCCGCTGGGACGAAGCGGAGCGCGAGCTGCTCACCGCGATCAGGACGTTCGAGACGGGCTACTGGGCGTCCCAGCTCTTCGTTCTGCTCCGGCTCGCGGACCTGCGCGTTCGGCAGGGACGCTTCGAGGAGGCCGAACGGCTGCTCGAAGGCTTCGACTGGCACGCGAGCGCCCGGCGGTCGCTCGCGAAGATCGCGCTGGCACGCGGCGACCTTGCTCTGGCAAGGGATCTCGGCCGGTTGTGCCTCGAGAGCACTCCCTCGTCCGATCCGGATTGCGCGCCCGTGCTCGCCCTGCTCGTCGAGGTGCAGCTCGCCTGCGACGACGTCGCCGCGGCGGAAGAGACGGTCGAGCAGCTGGCCGTGCTCGAGGTCGACCGCAAAGACGACCGGACGCGGGCCGTCGCGAAGCTCGCTGGGGGGCTTGTCCGAGCCGCCCGCGGAGACGAGCTGGCGCGGGCGGACCTCCAGGTCGCCCTGGAGTTGTTCTCGGAGCTCGGGCTCGCCCTCGAAGCCGCACAGGCCCGGGTCGCGCTCGCGCGGGCGCTCTGCTCGCATACGCCTGCAGCGGCTGTCGTCGAGGCACGGCACGCGCTGGACTCGTTCGAGCGCCTCGGCGCGGCCCGGGACGCTGACGCGGCAGCCGCCCTGCTCCGACAGCTGGGCGCCCCGGCGCGGACGTCGCCGAAAGGGTACGGGGCGCTGACGAGGCGCGAAACGGAGGTCCTGTCGCTCCTGGCCGAGGGATGCTCGAATGCCGAGATCGCCGAGCGCCTCTACATCAGCCGCCGCACGGCCGAGCATCACGTTGCGCGCATCCTGGCGAAGCTCGGCCTCCGGAACCGCGCGGAGGCGGCCGCCCACGCGCTACGCGAGCAGATCAAGAATCCGTAGCAGGATGGGTATTCCCACCGATGCAGCGCGCCTCGCGCGCAGCGATCCTCGGCTCTCGTGGAGACAGAGCTGGATCGGGAGCTCGACCGGGCGCAGGCCTCGCTGTTGGCCCGGTTCGCGCCCGAGACTCGTATCCGCCGGATTCGCTGGTCCCAGGGCGAGACCCAGGTCTTCGAGCTCGGCACGGGCTCGCCGCTTCTCTACGTCCACGGTGGGTTGAGCGGCGCATACGAGGTGGCGCCGATCCTCGCGGCGCTCGCGGAGAGCCACCGTGTCCTCGCAGTCGACCGGCCGGGTCACGGGTTGGCCGACCCGTTCGACTACCGCGGCGTCGACCTGCTCGACCACGGGCGAACGTTCCTGCGGGACGTCGTGGACGGGCTCGAGCTCCAGACCGTCGACGTGGTCGCCAACTCGCTGGGCGCGTTCCTGTCCGTCGCCTTCGCGCTCGACGATCCCAGCCGCGTATCGCACCTTGTGCTCGTCGGCGCGCCATTCGGGATCAAACGAGGGCCGCCGCTCGTGATGCTTCCACTCGGGCTCCCGCTCATCGGCCACCGGCTCGGCAGGCATGTCTTCTCGAGTGCGACGCGGGACGGGAGCCGCAAGTTCTGGCGCCTCTTCGTCGAGCACCCCGAGCGGGTGGACGACCGGCTGCTCGACGTCGACGTCGCCCACACGCGACGAAACGTCGAGAGCATGCTCAGCCTGATCGCGTGTATCGCCGACTGGCGCCGCTTCGGGTACCGACGCGAGCTGATCCTCGGCGAGCGCTGGCGCGCGTTGACGACGCCGACGCTTTTCGTCTGGCCCGAGCACGACGCCTTCGGATCGCCCGAGCACGCCGAGGCTCTCGTCGCGACGAATCCGAACCTGCGCCTCGTCCGCCTCTCCGGGGCGGGCCACATCCCGTGGATCGACGACCCGGAGACCACGGTCGCCGAGATCGAGCGTTTCCTGACCACGGAGCAACGGAGACCGCAGCCAGTGGTGTAGCCGCCGCGGCGGACCCTCAGGAGACGCGCCCGATCCGGGTCGCGCCGCTGCGTTCTCCTGGACAGGCGCTCGGGAGACGCCAGACGAAGTTGGGGCCTGGCATGCATTGCGCTTCGGTGAGAATGGCGCTGCCCTTGGCGGATGGAGGCTCGCACCGACACTCGATTCTCCGGATATTCCGTGGGCGTGCCTGAACGCGCCGTTCGGTCAGCCGGCGGCAGCTGGATCGGTCGTCGCCTGGAACGCGTGGTCGGGCGTTATCGGCGCACGTCGCTGTACGTCCGCGTCGTCGTGATCAACGCTGCGATCGTCGCCGGCGCGACGCTCGTGCTCGTTCTCAGCCCCGCGACCGTCGGCTATCCAATCAGCCCCACGGAGGCGATCGTGCTCGTGCTCGGCGTCGTGCTGGTGGTCGTCGCGAACGCGCTCGTGTTGCGGATCAGCTTCGGCGGGCTCGCCACGATGGTCGCGCGCATGCAGACGGTGGACCTCCTGCATCCGCAGGAGCGCCTCCCTCCCGTTGGCGGCCCCGAGACGCGCGCCGTCCTGGCCGGTCTGAATCAGATGCTCGCGCGCCTCGAGACGGAGCGACGAGAGAGCAGCCGCCGGACGCTCACCGCGCTCGAGGGCGAACGGCGACGAATCGCCCAGGAGCTCCACGACGAAGTCGGCCAGCGGCTGACCGGGATGCTGCTCCAGCTCGGCAACCTGGTTCCCGACTCGCCGCCCGAGCTCCGCGCACGCGTCACCGCGATCCAGGAAGACGTGCGGGCGACGCTCGACGAGGTCGGCGTCCTCGCATGGCAGCTGCGTCCCGGCATCCTCGACGACCTCGGGCTGCTTCGCGCGCTCGAGGCGCTCGTCGAGTCGTTCGACGAGCAGACCCCGCACATCCACGTCGCGTGCTCGTTGCCGGCGACCCTGCCGAGCGTCGCCCCCGACGTCGAGCTCGCGATCTATCGGATCGCGCAGGAGGCGTTGACGAACGCGATCCGCCACTCGAGGGCTCGCAGGATCGCGCTCGACGTCGCGGTCGAGAACGGACACCTCTCGGCCGCCGTGAGCGACGACGGGGTCGGACTGCCCGGCGACGACGACGGAGGCTCCGGCGTCCGCGGCATGCACGAGCGGGCGTTCGCGATCGGTGCCAGTCTCGTGATCGAGACGGAGCCGTCCGCGGGAGTACGCGTCGCCCTCGAGCTGACGCTGCCGACCAGTGTCGGTTAGCCGTGCCCGTCCCGCTTCCGGCCAACGTCCTCATCGCAGACGACCACGCAGTGGTGCGCGAGGGCCTCAAGGCGGTGCTCGAGCGGCAGCCTGACCTGCGCGTCGTCGCCCAGGCCTCCGATGGCGCGGAGGCGCTCGAGAAGGCGCTCACCGGCGACGTTCACCTCGCAATCCTCGACATCGCCATGCCCCGGATGACGGGGCTCCAGGCAGCACGCGAGCTGTCGCGACGCCGACCGGAGATCAGGCTCCTGATCCTCTCGATGTACGACAAGGAGCAGTACTTCTTCGAGGCGCTTACGGTCGGTGCGTCGGGCTACGTGCTCAAGCGGGCGGCCGACCGCGACATCGTCGACGCGTGCCGCAAGGCACTGCGCGGAGAGCCGTTCATCTATCCGACCGCGTTGCGGACGCTGATGCGGCGCTACCTCGAAGCGGTCGAGCGGGGAGAGACGCCGGGTCGGGGGCCCCTGACGCCACGCGAGCGGGAGATCGTCAAGCTGATCGCGGAAGGCCGAAGCTCGCAGGAGATCGCCGATCTGCTCGTGATCAGCCCCAAGACGGTAGAGCGCCACCGGGCGAACATCCTCGAGAAGCTGTCGATGCACGACCGCGTCGACCTGACGCGCTACGCGATCCGCGAGGGCCTCGTCGAGCCTTAGGTCGAACGCGTCTCCAGAAGCGAGACGTCGAAGATACAGGCGAGCCACCATGGCGGCCACTCCGGCCCGTCGGAAGCGTGTCGGCGACCAGAGCGAAAGGAGCTGGAGTGTCGACGGTGACTCGATGGGTGCTCGCCCACAGGCGACGTGTCGTGGTGTTCTGGGCCGTGGTGACGGTCGGGGCCTTCGCCGCGCTGGGACCGGCGGGAGACGCCCTCTCCGACGAATTCACCGTGCCGGGTCGCGAGGGCTTCGAGACGAATCACGAGATCGCTCGCATCTACGGCACGGGGGGTAGCGACGTCACGCCGATCGTTCCGGTCGTCACGCTTCCACAGGGGACGACGGTCGACTCGCCCGGCGTCCGGGAAGAGCTTTCCGCGGCGCTGGCCAAGGTGCAGGCCGCCCTGCCGGAGGCCCGAGTGGCTTCGTACGCCTCGACCGGGGATCGAGCGTTCGTGTCCGACGACGGCCGGACGACCTTCGCGCTTGCCTACATTCCGGCCCGCGGTGGGCTCGAGCCAGGCCAGCGCGAGGCCCGACAGGCACAGGACGCCCTCGCCGACGTGACCGTCGCAGGCTCGCCGGTACGGGTCACCGGGCTCGACGCGCTTCGAGCCTCGGCCGCGGGAGACGACGCGGGCGGCAGCGTCACCCTCCTGGTGGAGGTGCTGGTCGCGGCCGTGGGCGCGCTGATCGTGCTCGCGTTCGTCTTCGCCTCGTTCATGGCGGTCATACCGCTGCTGATGGCGCTCGTCGCCATTCCGACGACGTTCCTGCTGGTCTGGCCGCTCGCCGCCGTGACCGATGTCTCGGTCGTGATCCAGTTCCTGGTCGCGCTCGTCGGCCTCGGGATCGCGATCGACTACGCCCTGCTGATCGTGGTGCGCTGGCGCGAGGAGCGAGGCCGCCCAGGGGTGAGCGACGAGGAGGCCGTGGAGCGGGCGATGGAGCACGCCGGCTCGGCGGTCGTCTTCAGCGGCACCACCGTGGCGATCGCGCTGCTCGCGCTCGTCGCCCTGCCCGTGCCGTTCCTCCGTAGCATCGGGATCGCCGGGATGCTGATCCCCCTCGTGAGCGTCGCGGTCGCGGTCACCCTGCTCCCGGTGATCCTCGCGACCGTGGGACCGTGGCTCGACTGGCCCAGGCTCCGCCGCGAAGACCGGGGCAGCCGCGCGTGGTCCGCGTGGGCGAGGATGGTCGTTCGCCGTCGTTGGCTTGCCGCCGTCGGCTCGGGCGCGGTCCTCGTCGCGCTCGTCGTCGCTGCAGCCTCGATCCACCTCGGGAATCCGCGCGCGGAGTCGCTCGCCTCGTCGGGAGCCGCGCGTGCCGGGTTCGACCAGCTCGAGGCCTCGGGGATCGGTCCGGGTCCGCTCACGCCGTTCGAGGCGCTCGTTCGCACAGGTGACCCGGCCACCGTCGCGGCCTCTCTGGGGCGCGTCCCGGGTGTCCGAGCCGCGGTCGCTCCGGGTGACTGGCGCCGTGACGGGACGTCTCTCGTCACGGTGTTCCCGCTGGTCGACGGGAACTCGCCCGCGGGGCACGCAACGCTCGACCGCGTCCGGGCGGCAGCGCGTGACTTGCCCGCCGACGTCGTCACGGGCGGGCAGGTCGCCCAGAGCGCCGACTTCGTCGACGCCGTCTACGGGAACTTCCCGCTGATGATCGGCCTGATCGCGGCTCTGACGTTCGTGCTGCTCGCGCGCGCGTTCCGCTCGCTCCTGCTGCCGCTCAAGGCCGTGCTCCTGAACGTGCTCTCGGTTGCCGCTGCGTGGGGCGTGATGGTGCTCGTCTGGCAGAAAGGCATCGGCTCGGACGCGATCTGGGGCATCGAGGCGACGCACTCGATCAACGCCGAGATGCCTGTCGTCGTCTTCGCCTTCCTCTTCGGGCTCTCGATGGACTACCAGGTCTTCATCATCAGCCGGATGCGGGAGGAATACGACCGCACCGGCTCGACCGAGGCGGCGGTCGTCGAGGGGATCGGTCGCACGGGCCGCCTCGTCACGAGTGCGGCGTTGATTCTCGGTCTTGCGTTCGTCGCGCTGAGCGCGAGCCCCGGAACGGAGATCAAGATGTTCGCGACTGCGCTTGCCGCGGGCATCCTGCTAGACGCGACCATCGTTCGCGGCGTGCTCGTCCCGGCGAGCGTGTCGATTCTCGGGCGCTGGAACTGGTGGCTGCCCCGCTGGCCCGCCCGGCTGCTCAAGGTCGAGCCTTCGCTCGCGTGGGATGAACCCGCCGCCGAGGAGGCATCGAGCTCGTGAGCACGCGCGAAACCGCCCACCTCTCCCCACCCTCGATCGCGTCACGGAGCTCGCGGACGCCTTCGCGGGGCCTGGTCCCGGGATCGGCGAGGGCCCGCGGGACACGCGGCTCGCCAGGACATCGTGGTGGCGCGACCGTCGTCGCGGGTCGCCACACCGATCCGGAGCAGCGGGCGCACTAGCCGGGCGAGTGGCTCGCCTGGGGCGTCGGGTGAGCCGTCGGTTCGTCGGCCGCGGCGCGCGCCGAGTAGACGGCCGGAAAGCCCGTGCGCCAGCTCGTGTACCGCGGCGCCCAGCCGAGCTCGCGCTTCGCCTTCGCGTTCGAGGCACCCCGCGCCTCGGTCGAGAGCACGACGACGAACTCGCCCGCGAGCAGGCGCGCAAGCGAGACGGGGAGGTGCCGCGGCGGCTTTGCGCCCAGGGCGTCGGCGAGCACCGGCAGCCAGTCGCGCACCGCCGCGGGATCGTCGTCGACGACGTTGTAGATCGCCGGGCCGTCGTGCTCCAGGGCGAGAACGGCTGCGGCGGCAGCGTCGTCGAGGTGGATCCAGGACCAGATGCCGCCGCCGTCGCCGACGATCGGGAACTGCCGCGCGCGAACGGGCTTGACCGTGCCGTCGTTGGCGGCGCCGTAGAAGACGCCGTAGCGCAGGGCGACCCCACCGAAGTCGGTCACCGCCCGCTCGAGGTGGGCCAGCGCCGCGACGCCCTCGCGGGAGCTCGCCGGGGGCGTAGGGTCGAGCGGATCGTCCTCGGTCTTGATCGGCCCGCCCTCGCGTGCGTACCGGCCGAACGCAGCGACGCTCTGCGCGACGAACCGGCGCACGCCGGCCTCGCGCGCGGCCGCCAGCAGCGCGTCGGTGCCCCTCGTGCGCAGCTCGTTGGTCTTGGCGGTCACCTTGTCCATGTTGCGGGCGAACTTCACGTCCGCGAGCGCGGTCGCCTGGTGCACGATCGCCTCGGGCTCGCTCTCGAGCACGGCCTTGCGCACTGCGCCCGCATCGAGCAGATCGAGCCGCACCGGCTCTGCGCCGAGCGTTCGCAGCAGCTCTGCGCTCGCCGCCGAGTGGTGGCTGCCGACCACCTCGTGGCCTGCCTCGATCAGCTGGGGAACGAGCCGGCTGCCGATCGCGCCGCTCGCTCCGGTGACAAAAACGCGCATCGCGTCCTCCTTCCGGTCACATCCCGCGCAGCGCGCGGGTCTACTTGGGTGACACGCTGCGCAGGAGGAACGTGACATGGCTGAGCAGGAGTGGCTCGCCCGGCAATTCGAGGATCACCGCACACACCTGAGGGCGGTCGCGTACCGCATGCTCGGCTCGCTGAGCGAGGCCGACGACGCAGTGCAGGACGCATGGCTGCGGCTGAGCCGCGCCGACACGAGCGACGTCGAGAACCTCAGGGCCTGGCTGACGACCGTCGTCGCACGCGTCTCGCTCAACATGCTCCGTACCCGCAGGACGCGGCAGGAACAGCCGCTCGACGTCCACGTTCCCGACCCGATCGTCGACCCGGCCGACGGCACGGACCCCGAGCACGAGACGCTGCTCGCCGACTCGGTCGGCCTCGCGCTCCTCGTCGTGCTCGAGACACTCACGCCGCCCGAGCGGCTCGCGTTCGTCCTCCACGACATGTTCGCCGTCCCCTTCGACGAGATCGCCTCGATCCTCGAGCGCTCGCCGGAGGCGACGCGGCAGCTCGCGAGCCGCGCGCGACGGCGCGTCCGAGGCGCGGCCCCGGTTCCGGACGCCGACGTGAACGCGCAGTGGGAGGTGGTGGAAGCCTTCCTGGCTGCCGCCCGAGACGGGGACTTCGACGGGCTCGTCGCAGTGCTCGACCCCGACGTGGTGCTCAGGGCCGATTTCGGTCTCGGCGGGCCGTCGCACCACGTGGAGGGCGCGGAGCGCGTCGCGAGCCAGGCCCTGTTCTGGTCACGCGTCGACCTAACCGTTCGGCGTGCACTCGTCAACGGCGCGGCCGGTGCCGTATCGCTGCGCGACGGAAAGCCCTTCTCCGTCGGCGCCTTCACGGTCGAGAATGGGAAGATCGTCGAGATCGACTTCCTCGCCGACCCGGAGCGCCTCGCGCAGCTCGACCTCCGCGTGCTCGACGACTGAGGGACGAGGTGGTAGACGCGGCGGGTCGCCGCTCCCCGCAGCGGCATGCCGGCTACCCGCGGACGACGAGCCTCAGGCCCGTGCCGATCGGGACGAGCACGGACTCGACGGACGGCTCGGCGTCGATGAGCCGGGTCACGTCGGCGACCTCGTCGGCGTGCGAGAGGACGTTGTCGATCGCGAGCAGGCCGCCCTGTGGACGGAGCGCGCGGAGCAGCTCCGGCCAGTAGCCCGCATACGCGGATCGCTCGGCGTCGAGGAAGACGAAGTCCCACTGGCCGTCGCCTGACCGTCCCAACGTCTCCGCCGCGTCCTCGGTGCGCAGCTCCGCGTCGAGCGAGGCGGCGGCCAGGTTGGCTCGTGCCAGCTCGGTGCGCTCCGGGTCGAGCTCGACGCTGACCAGGGTGGCGCCCGTCGCCTCGGCGGCGTCGGCGAGCCAGATCGTCGAGTACCCGTTCGAGGTGCCGATCTCGAGGATCGTGCGCGAGCGCGTCGAGCGGATCAGCAGGGCGAGCAGCTCGGCCGTGTCGGGCTCGACGTTGCGGAACCGCTGCCGGCGGTCGCCCTGGGCGGCGTCGTGCGTCCGGGAGGAGCCCAGGAGCTCCGCTGCCAGCCGTCTGCGGTCGTCGCGCACGTCTCGTTCAGCTCGGGGAGCGGTTCGGCGGTCGGCAACGCAGATCCAGAACGCCTTGGTTCGGTCGACGCCGGTCAGGGCGCCGCCACCGGCTCGAGCCTCTAGTTCGTGCCGTCACGCTCTTTCCGATCGAGAGTCTGCGGCAATCGTGCCCCGCTGCCGCTGCTGGTGCATCAGCGCGCGGACGTCGGCGAGCGGGCCGAGGTGGCGGAGCTTGTCCGGGTTGATGATCGAGCGAACGGTCTGCACGACGCCGTCGGCGATGTCCACCGTCATCACCCACATGAGACGGTCGGCCGGGTCGAGGAACATCACGCCCGGCTGGCCGTTGATCGCGGCGCGCCGGATCGTGCCGCCGCGCTCTCGTGAGTGGCGACCGAGACCGTGCATCAGCCGGGCCACGCGGTCGCGCCCGAAGATCGGCCTGCGCCACGACGGGCTCGTTCCGCCGCCGTCGCCGTACACGGCCGCGTCGGCGGCGAGCAGCTCGACCAGGCCGTCGAGGTCGCCGTCCTCGACGGCGTCGAAGAACCGTGCCGCGAGCCGGTCGCGCTGCGCGCGAGACGCCTCGAAGCGCGGCTTGTGCTCGTCGACGTGCCGGCGCGCCCGGACGGCGAGCTGGCGCGTGTTCGCCTCGGTCTTCCCCACGATCGAGGCCACCTCCTCGTAGCGATAGTCGAAGACGTCGTGGAGCAGGAACACCGCCCGCTCCACGGGCGAGAGGCGCTCGAGGAGGAGCAGGAAGGCCATCGAGAGCGAATCGGCGTCCTCGGCGTGCCTGGCGGCGTCGGGGGCACTTTCGTCGGTCAGGAGCGGCTCGGGCAGCCACTCGCCGACGTACGTCTCCTTCCGCACGCGCGCCGAGCGGAGTTGGTCGATCGCCAGCCTCGTGGTCACCGCCGACAGGTACGCCTTCGGCGACTCGATCTCGGCGTCGCTCTCGACGCTGGCGCGCTGGTAGCGGACGAAGGCGTCCTGGACGATGTCCTCGGCCTCGGCGACGCTGCCGAGCATCCGGTAGGCGATCGAGAACAGGAGCGGACGCAGATCCTCGAACGTCTCGGCCATGCCGATCTCCCGGTTCGCTGGTCTCACACCCATGATCGCGCCTACGCGGCGGTGCGCGTCGGGACGTCGGCGAAGCCGTGGCGGAAGCCGTCGCGCCAGCTTCGCCACACGGGCTCCCACCCCAGCTCTCGCTTCGCCTTCGCGTTCGACGAGCCGCGGACCCGAGTCATCATGGAGACGCCGACCTCGCCGATCGCGAAGCGCGCGAGCCAGGCGGGCACATGCCTGGGCGGGCGCGCGCCGAGGGACGCTGCGAGGAACGGGAGCCACTCGGACACCGGGGCCGGCTCGTCGTCGACGACGTTGTAGACGCCGGGGGCGCCGCGCTCGACCGCGAGCGCGGTCGCGGCGGCGGCGTCGTCCACGTGCACGAACGACCAGACGCCGGCCCCGTCTCCGACGAGCGGCAGCTTGCGGGCGCGGATCAGCGCTGCGTACTCGTTCGCGATCGACGTGCCGCGGCCGTAGAGGCTGCCGTAGCGGAGAACGAGGCCGTCGAGCGACGACGTGCCCGTGACCGCGCGCTCGAGGTGGGCGATCGCCTCGATCGACCGGCGCTGCTCGGACGGCGGGTCGGGGTCGAGCGGGTCGTCGTCGGTCTTGACCGGGCCGCCGACGCGCTCGTTCGGCCACCCCGCGTAGCTCTGTGCGACGAGGCGGCGGACACCGACGGCGTCCGCAGCTGCGAGGAGGTGGTCCGTGCCCCGCGTGCGCAGCTCGTTCGTGCGCGCGAAGCCCGTGTCGAAGTGCTTCAGGTCGCCGAAGCCGGTGAGCGCCGACATCTCGTGGACGACGACCTCCGGCTCCCCCCGCGCGAGCGCCTCGCCGACCGAGGCCGCGTCGAGGCCGTCCATCACCACCGGCGTCGCCCCCAGGCCGCGCAGCAGCTCGCGCTTGTCCGCCGTGCGGGTCGATGCGACGACCTCGTGGCCACGCTCGACGAGCCGTGGCACGAGCCGCCGTCCGACCGCTCCACTCGCACCTGCGACGAAAACACGCATCGATGCTCCTCTCCTCGGGTGTGTTCCACGAGACGAGACAGCCGCCCGTGCTGTGACATCGACCCATGGCTCGTGCCTCGAGGGGGTTGTCACATCCGTGCGCCCGCGTGCGTCTAGGTGGAGACGACTCGCAAGGAGGGCGACATGAACAGCACCGACAGCGACAGCCGGCGAAGACACCATGTCGTGGTCGTCGGCGGCGGCTTCGCCGGCGTCCAGGCCGTACGTGGGCTCCGCCGTGCGCGCGTCGACGTGACGCTGGTCGACCGCCAGAACTACACGCTCTTCCAACCCCTCGTGTACCAGGTCGCGACCGGCGCCCTCTCGCCCGCGGAGATCGCCGTTCCGCTGCGCGCGATCTTCCGCCGGCAGCAGAACGTCCGCGTCGTGCTCGGCGACGTGACCGGCTTCGACCTGCGCCGCCGCCGTGTCGTGGTCGACGCGCTGCCGAACGGCGACGCCGAGGAGCCGCTGGGCTACGACACCCTCGTCGTCGCGGGCGGCTCCCGCTACTCGTACTTCGACCACGACGGCTGGCGCGAGCACGCGCCCGAGCTGAAGTCCCTGCCGGGTGCCCTCGAGATCCGCAGCCGCGTCCTCGCGGCGTTCGAGGCGGCCGAGGTGGAGCTCGACCCGGAGAGACGGCGTGCGTGGCTGACTTTCGTCGTCGTCGGCGCCGGGCCGACGGGTGTCGAGATGGCCGGACAGATCGCCGAGCTCGCCCACGACACGCTCCGCCGCGACTTCCGCCGCGCGCACACGGAGACGGCGCGGGTCCTGCTCGTCGAGGCGGGGAGCCGCGTGCTGCCCACCTTCCCGGACTCGCTCTCGCGGAAGGCGACTGGTGCGCTCGAGCGACTCGGTGTGACGCCGCTCGTCGATCACACCGTGGTCGACGTCGCCTCGGATCGGGTCGCGATCCGGACGCCGGACGGAGCTGTCGAACGCGTCGACGCCAGGCTCGCGATCTGGGCGGCAGGCGTGGCGGCCTCGGAGCTCGCCGCAGGCCTCGCCGAGCAGGCCGGCCTCGACCTCGACCGTGCGGGTCGGGTGCCCGTGACCCCCGAGCTGATGCTCCCCGGTCACCCCGAGGTGTTCGCCCTCGGCGACATGGTCGGCGTGCGGTCGGCCGACGGGTCGGCCGCACCGTTGCCCGGCCTGGCGCCCGTCGCGATGCAGCAGGGGCGCTACGCCGCCAAAGCGATCCGCGCGCGCCTCGACGATCGACTGCCGCAGCCGTTCCGGTACGCAGACAAGGGGAACCTGGCGACGATCGGGCGCTCGCAGGCCGTGGCCGACGTCAAGGGGATCCGCCTCTCCGGCTTCCTCGCCTGGGCCCTCTGGCTCCTCGTGCACCTCGTGTACCTGATCGGCTTCCAGAACCGGCTGCTCGTCGTCGTCCGCTGGACGATCAGCTTCCTCACGCGTGGGCGCGGAGCGCGGCTGATCGTCGGGCAACGGGCCGGCGAGGCCGAGCGAGCTCCGGCCGGCGTCTCCGCGCCGGGCGCGTCGGATGCCTCGCACCTCGCTCTGGTGAGCGATCGGTGACGGTTTCCGTGCACGGACGCGGCGCCTGCACTCTGGGCGCCGGCGGCGAGGGCAGCGGGCGCCGCTGCCGTCGAGCACGTAGCCCCCCTCGAGCATCGCCGGGGCTCGTGCGGACGGTCGCGCCCTGGTCGGCACGTCGCGGCCGGCCCGGGCTCCATTGGCCCCATCCGGCCTCGCCGCCTGCCTCGAGATCCGAGCGCGGACGATCGTCACGGCGCCGCCTGCGGGTCTCCGTACGGGCTACGGTGGACGATGGGTTTCCCCCTCGACGTCCGACGCCTCGCAGCCGTCGACATGCACGGCGCGCGAGGGACCGCGCTCCGTCGCCGGGTGATCGTCGCCGAGTTCGTGCTCGGTGCCGTCTTGGGGACGGCGCTCGGGGTGGTCGCCACCGCGTCCGCGTCGGCGATCGGCTGGCGTCTCTTCGGGCTCTGGATCGCCACGGCCTGCCTCAACTACGTCCCGCTCGCGCTGCACGCGATCTCGCTCCTGCGTCCCGGGGCGCTCGACGCGGAGCTGGCAGGCGTGGATGTCGGGCAGGAGCTGCGCTACTACACGAAGGCGCAGATGTGGATCGCGGTGCCGCTGCTGTTCGTCGTCCTGGCGATCGCGCAGCTCGGGCGCCGCCCGAGTCAGGCGAGGTGAGGCGCGAGCAGCGACTCGAGCGCGGGTAGCGGGTGCGCGCCCACGATGCGCTGCGCCTCGGCTCCGTCACGGAGGACGACGAGGAGCGGAATGCTGTGGGCCGCGAAGCGCCCGGCCAGCCCCGGATTCTCGTCCACGTTCACCTTGACCACCTTGAGCTTCCCCGCGTGCCGCGCGGCGAGCCGCTCGAGCACCGGCGCCACCGCGTGGCACGGACCGCACCACGGCGCCCAGAAGTCGACGAGCACCGGCAGCGGGGTTGCCGTCTCGGCCGCGAAGCCGTCCGAGTCCGTCTCGACGAGCCACGGCAGCTGTGCCTTGCAGGCAGGGCAGCGCGGGATCCCCGGTGCGGCCGGCTTGACGCGTGCGCGCTTCGCGCACGACGGGCACGTGACGACGACGCCGTCCGCCACTAGCAGGCGCTCGGCGCGGTCGACTGGGTCGGCATCCCGAAGGCGCTCGATCTCACGCTGACCCAGATTCTCGCGCACGAACGACGGCGGGCGCCGAAAGGAGCAGCGGCTGGCAGGCGGCACTTGGCAGAGCCGCCGAGACGTGGAACGATCAGCACGTGCACCGCGTGCTTCTCGCCGTCATGGCCGCGGCCCTGCTCCTCGTCCTGCCCTCGATCGGCACGAGCGCGCCCGCGCCGGCCTCGGTGACCGTCGCGGGCTCGCTCCAGTCCGAGGTGGGTTGCGCGGGCGACTGGGATCCGGCCTGCCCGCAGACGCACCTCGCGTACGACGCCTCCGACGACGTCTGGCAGGGGACGTTCTCGCTGCCGCCGGGCGACTACGAGTACAAGGCCGCGCTGAACGACTCCTGGGACGAGAACTACGGCCTGAACGCGCAGGAGAACGGCGCGAACATCCCGCTCCAGCTTGCCGCACCGACGAGCGTGAAGTTCTACTACGACAACGAGAGCCACTGGGTCACCGACAGCGTCGGCTCGACGATCGCCGTGGTCGCGGGAGACTTCCAGTCCGAGCTCGGCTGTCCGGGCGACTGGCAGCCCGACTGCCTCCGCTCGTGGCTCGAGGACCCGGACGGCGACGGCACGTACACGTTCGAGACCACCGGGCTCCCGGCCGGGTCGTACGAGGGGAAGGTGGCGCTGAACGAGAGCTGGGACGTCAACTACGGCGCGGGCGGCGTACCCGGCGGCGCGAACATCTCGTTCAGCGTCCCCGCTCCGAACACGAAGGTCACGTTCAGCTGGAACTCGACGACGCACGTGCTCGCGATCGACGTCCCCGTCGTCACGGGCGCCCTGTCCCACTTCGACCTCGCCCGCAAGGACTGCCTCGGCACCGCGCGCAACACGACGTCGAAGGTCTGGTACACGGTCGCGGGCGGCGTCCTCAGCGACGTCTACTACCCGACGATCGACAACACGAACGTCGAGACCCTCCAGTACATGGTCACCGACGGGTCGACGTTCACGGATCTCCAGGCGCGCGACACGACCTACTCGGTCGAGGCGCTGCCCGACAGCGGCGGCATGGCCTGTCGCGTGATCGCCACCGCGAAGAGCGGGAAGTACACGATCGAGACCCAGTTCGTCACCGATCCGGCGCGAAACACCGTGCTCATGCGCGTGAAGCTCTCCCCCGCGGACGCCGGTTACCGCCTGTACGTCCGCTTCGACCCGACCGTGAACGGCAACGGCGGGGGCGGGACGGGGAACGGCGGCGCCGACTCCGCGACGGTCGACACCTCGGCGGGCCACCCGGTGCTCGTCTCCTCCGACACCGTGACCTCGACGAACGCGGCGAACCGCGACTACGCACAGCCGGTCTACGCCGCGGTCGACGGGGTGCTGAGCGAGGCGACGAGCGGGCTCGTGGGCGAGCCCAGCGACGGCCTCGAGCAGCTCGACGCGTCGCACGCGATCGTCGACCCGTCCCCCGAGGCGTCGAACGGCAACGTGGCCCAGACCGCACGCGTCGGGCTCACGGACGGCGTCGGCGTGCTCGCGCTCGGGTTCGGCGCCACGCAGGGCGAGGCGGTTGCCGCGGCGGAAGGCTCGCTCGGCTCCAGCTTCGAGAAGACGCTCGCGGCGTACCGGAAGGGCTGGAGGGACTACGACAACGGGCTCGTCAAGCCGCGGGCGGAGAAGCTGCCCGGCATCGCCGGCAAGGATCAGAAGCGGCTCGAAGACACGTACTACCTCAGCGCGAACGTGCTCAAGGCGTCCGAGGACAAGACCTTCGCGGGCGCGATCGTCGCGAGCCTCGCGTCGCCCTGGGGGCAGGCCGTGTCGGCGGGCGATCCCGCGAACACGTACTTCGGGTCCTACCGCGAGGTGTTCGCACGGGACCTCTACGAGGCCTGGACCGGACTGGTCGCCGACGGCGATCTCGCGACCGCGCGCGCGGCGACGCTGTTCCTGTTCCAGCGGCAGCAGCTGCCGGACGGCTCGATGCCCCGCAACAGCCTCGTGAACGGCAAGGTTGCGCCCGACTCGTTCGGCACGCAGCTCGACGAGACCGCGTACCCGATCCTGATGGCCGACCAGCTCGGCCTCACGGACGCCACGCTGTACGCCGACCACGTCAAGCCGGCGGCGAACTTCGTCGCGGCCCACGGGCCCGCGTTCGGCGTGGAGCGCTGGGAAGAGCAGTCCGGCTACTCGCCCTCGACGATCGCCGCGGAGATCGCCGGTCTCGTCGCTGCCGCCGACCTCGCGCGCGCGAACGGCGACACCGCGTCCGCCTCCGTCTGGCTCGGGATCGCGGACGACTGGCAGCGCTCGGTGAAGGGATGGACCGTGACGACGAACGGCCCGCTCGCGTCGCGCTACTTCATCCGGCTCTCCAAGACAGGCGACCCGAACGCGGCGGTCACGTACAACGTCGGGAACGGCGGCCCGACGCTCGACCAGCGGTCGGTCGTCGACGCAGGCTTCCTCGAGCTCGTGCGACTCGGCGCGCTGTCGGCCGGCGACCCCGATGTGCTCGCGTCGCTGCCGGTCGTCGACGCGACCATCCGCTCGACGACGCCGAGCGGCCCCGGCTGGCACCGCTACAACGGCGACGGCTACGGCGATCGCGGCGAGGACGGCCGGCCGTGGGCGCCGAGCGGTCAGGGCACCGGGCACCTCTGGCCCGCGCTCTCGGCCGAGCGTGGCGAGCAGGAGCTCGCCACCGGCAAGGCCGCCGCTGCAGCGACGCTCCTCCAGAGCATGAGCCGCTTCGCCTCCGGGGTCGGTCTGATCCCGGAGCAGAACTGGGAGCTGCCCGATCTCGCCGCCTCACCGTACGGCACCGACCCGACGGTCGCCTCGATCGGCTTCGTCGACGGAGGCCCGGCCGGCTCGGCGGCGCCGCTCACGTGGTCGGCCGCCTCGTACGTGCGGCTCGCGGCGGATCTCGCGGCGGGGAAGAACGTCGTGCTGCCGACGAGCACCTACGCGCGCTACGTCGCTCGCACCCAGGCGACGACACCGCTCGCCGTGACCGCCCCGGCCGACGGCGCCTCGGTCGCCGGCTCACCGGTGACCGTGACGGGGACGACCGCGCCGGGCAACACCGTCTACGTCTCGGCGACGAACACCGACCAAGATTCGGCGACCACGATCGCACAGACGACGGCGGACTCGAGCGGCTCGTTCCAGGTCGACGTCCCCTTGACCGGCGGCACGACCGTGCTCAACGTCGTCGCGGTGAGCCCGTCGGGCGCGACTGCCCACGCGGTGCGGACCGTCGTGTTCGACTTCGTGCCGGGCACCGTGCTGCTCGACGTCGCCGACCCGACCGGCGACGACAACGGCCCGGGCAACTACGCGTACCCGACGTCGGACAACTTCCGGCCCGGCGCCTACGACCTGCAGCGCTTCCAGGTGATCGACAGCGGCAGCAACGTCGTGTTCCGCGTCCAGACCCGCGACCTCACCTCCACGTTCGGCAGCCCGCTCGGCGCGCAGCTCGTCGACGTCTACGTCCACGTGCCGGGCGCGGCGGCCACGTCCACCGCCGCCTCGTTCACGCAGCGCAACTACACGATCGCGGCGTCGTCCGCCTGGAGCCGGCTCGTCGAGGTGCAGGGCTTCGGGCAGCGCTACGTCGACGCGGGCGGTGCGACGCTCGGAACCGTCTCGATCACGGCGAACGCGATCTCGCGGTTCATCACGTTCAGCGTGCCGAAGAGCTCCCTCGGATCTCCCGGGCCAGGGTGGAGCTTCACGGTCGTCCTCACCGGCCAGGACGGCTTCAGTCGCGGACCAGGCACGCAGCTTCGCCCCGACGCCGCAGGACTTCCAGTTCGGCGTCTGCGCCACGCCGAGCTCGGATGCTCACTGCACGTTCGACCCGAATCTCGTTCCGAAGGCCGTGGACGTGATCACGCCCACCGGGATCGCACAGGCCCAGGAGCTCGACTACACGCTCGGCCCCGTCGTCCTCCAGGGCGTCGCGATCCCGTAGCGGCGGCACGTCGCCGTTTCGTCGTGCCGCCCGCAACGGGCGCGCGGGTTCGTCAGCCGCCGCTCAGCTCGCCGGAAGCGCCTCGCGACGGAGTCCCCGCGGGTCGGTCGTCCTTCCTACTGGGGAGGCCCGGACGTGAGGGTCACCGACACGGTGTTGCTCATGCCGTAGTAGTCGAGATAGACGATCTTCACCGTCTGACCGGGGCGGTGGAGGAGCACGCGGGCGCGCAGGGCGGTCGGGGAGTCGACTGCCTTCCCGTCGACGCGGACGATCACGTCACCGCGCGCGAGACCGGCGCTCGCAACCGGGCCGCCGCCGGCGACTCCGACCACGGCGACCCCGGACCCGCCGGACCCTGCGGTGGCGCCATCCGTGACCGAGACGCCGAGAAACGCGGTCGCCCCGACGTGGACCGCCGCGGTGCTCCTGCCGGCGGCGACCGTGCGAACGATCGAGAGCGCCTTGCGGATCGGGATCGCGTACGCGTCGCTCTGGGAGAGATCGCGGAAGCGGCCACCCGCCGAGGCCGCCGCGACCATGCCGATCACCCGGCCGGTGCTGTTCTTCAGGGGGCCGCCGGAGTCGCCCGAGACCACGCCCGCGTCCGTCTCGATCAGCCCCTTCAGCCGCTCGGCGTCGCCGTTGGTGTCGCTGGCCGTGATCGTCTTCGAGAGCCCGGTGATCGTGCCGTTGACGGTGCTGAGCGTGCCCGTCCCGCCTGCGTTCCCGGTCGCGGACACGGTCTGCCCGACCCGGAGCTTGCCGCTGGTCGCGACGGCGACGGTCTTCAGGTTCGTCGCGTGCTCCAGTTGCAGGACCGCGACGTCGCTTCGCACGGAGTAGCCGAGGACGTGCGCGCTGTAGCGCCGGCCGGTCCCCGGGACGACGACCCTGATCGCGGTCGCGCCCGCGATCACGTGGTTGTTCGTGAGGACCTTCCCGGTCGACGTGAGCACCATCCCCGTGCCGGCCGCCTGTACGCCCTGGTAGCCGAGGGTCGTGTCGACGACCACGACGCCGGTCCCGATGGTGCCGGCGTGCGCGCGGGCCAGACCCAGGCCGCCGAGCACACCCACGAGTACGACGAGGGCGACGACGACGAGCGCGAGCAGGCGAAGCCGGAGGCGGTTGCCCCGCGCGCTCGCGGTGCGTGGGTCGGTCCGGCTGCTCGTCATCGCGTGGCTCCCTTCCATGATTGCTGTCCACTTCAAGGACACGCGCCGTACGTTGGAAGGTGCTCTGGCACAGCTCTGAATCTGCTGAGAGACGGGCGCTCCCCCGCGGAGCGCCCGTCTCGCGCTCACGCTTCAGCTCCCGATCGGCGGGGCGGCGGCGTACTCGGCCTCGGTGACGTGGTCTCCCCACGTCGCCGGGGCGCCGTCCTCGTCGACCACGAGCATCGCGAGGTGGGACATGAAGGTGGTCGACGCGGCTCCGTGCCAGTGCTCCTCCCCCGGCTCGAAGAACACGCGGTCGCCGGGGCGGATCACCTCCACCCCGCCGCCCCGTCGCTGCCGCTCCTCGTGATCTGCATGCTCCCTCCCGACGTCCCGGTCGACATTGCTTCCCGAGTCCCGTGCCCAACGTCACGTGCGCATCGCCGAGGGGCCTACGGACGCAAGGGCACGGTAGCGCCGAGCCGGCGCCGGCCGCCGTGCGGGAAAGCCGCAGACGCGCTCCGCGGCGGCGCCGACGCGGGGAGCGCTGAGGAGCTGGAGTCTTGAGGCGAACCCTTCGAAGGGAGGCTCCATGAAAGCGCTCGTGTACCACGGACCCGGCCAGAGGGCCTGGGAGGACGTGCGGTCTCCGACGCTGCAGGCCGACGGCGACGTGGTCGTGAAGATCAGCTCGTCGACGATCTGCGGCACCGATCTCCACATCCTCAAGGGCGACGTGCCCGAGGTGACGCCCGGCACGATCCTCGGCCACGAGGGCGTCGGCACGGTGATCGAGAAGGGGGCCGGCGTGACGACGGTCGAGATCGGGGATCGCGTCCTCGTCTCGTGCATCACGTCGTGCGGCCGGTGCCGCTTCTGCAAGGAAGGCCGGTACGGCCTCTGCCTGGGCGGCGGAGGCTGGATCCTCGGCCACCTGATCGACGGCGTGCAGGCCGAGTACGCGCGTGTCCCGTTCGCGGACACCTCCGTGTACAAGGTCCCGGACGAGCTGAGCGACGAGCAGGTGCTGTTCCTCGCCGACATCCTCCCGACCGCATACGAGGTCGGGGTGATCGCCGGCGGCGTCCAGCCAGGCGACACCGTCGCGATCGTCGGCGCAGGCCCCATCGGGCTGGCCGCGGTCATGACGGCGAAGCTCTTGACGCCCGGGACGATCGTCGCGATCGACCTCGCCGAGAGCCGCCTCCGCAAGGCGCTCGCGTTCGGCGCGGACGTCACGATCGACAACAGCGCCGTCGACCCGATCGCGAAGGTGATGGAGCTGACCGACGGGCTCGGCGCCGACGTCGCGATCGAGGCGGTCGGCGTGCCCGAGACGTTCGAGCTCTGCACCGAGCTCATCCGCCCGGGCGGCCGCGTCGCGAACGTCGGCGTCCACGGACACCCCGCGACTCTCCATCTCGAGAAGCTGTGGATCCGGGACGTCACGATCACGATGGGTCTCGTCGACACCAGCACGACCGCTCGGCTGATGAAGCTGATCGCCGAGGGCAGGCTCGACCCGCTGCCCTTCGCCACGCACCGCTTCCCGCTCTCCTCGGTGATGGAGGCGTACGACACCTTCGCCGCCGCGGCAGACACGGAGGCGCTCAAGGTGGTGCTCGAGGCCGATACCGTCGCGCCCGCCCCGCCGGAGCGGGCGACGCTCGCGGGGGTCGCAGGCTAGGACTGCTGCCGTCCCCGCCGTGTGGGCCGGCTCGAAACGGGCCGGCCCACACGCGCGGCGGCCGCGTCGCACGAGGATGCGGGTTTCCCGCAGGCGGGTCCGCGGCGTGCCCGATTCGCGCTCGGCCTCGGCGCGCGACCATGGGGCTGTCTCGAAGGGAGGCACATGGACTGCGAGAGGCGCGTCGACCCAGCCCGGCTCCCGCTCGCGGCCTTCGGGCCGAAGGGGCCCGGCCTCGAGCCGGTTCCCGCAGAGGGAGGAGGTCCACCGTGATCGCGATGACGCACACGCGGCTTGCGTGGCTCGGCGTCGTGCTCGGCTGGATCGGTGCAGCCGCAGTGGTCTACCGGGTCCTCCTGCGCGGGCCGATCCTGAACTGGGGCGCGACGGACTCCGAGACACACGCGCGGCTTCCCGGTGACGAGCTGCTGGAGGAGGCGGACGGGGTCGCGACGAGGGCGATCACGATCGACGCGCCCGCGGCCGCGGTCTGGCCATGGTTGGCTCAGATGGGTCCGGCGCCGCGCGGCGGCGCCTACACGTACGACTGGATCGAGAACGTGCTCGGGCTCGACATGCACAGCGTCGACCGCGTGCTGCCCGACTACCAGCAGCCCCGGCTCGGCGAGACGCTCGCCTACGGCTCGAACCGCATGCGCTTCGCGCGCGTCGAGCCGGGCCGCGTGCTCGCGATCCAGTCCGAGGACGGCAACTGGGTCTGGAGCTTCGTGCTCGACGAGCGAGACGGCAGGACGCGTCTGATCAGCCGCAACCGGTTCAGGCTCCCGTCGCTGACGGCGAGGATCGGGATGCTCCCGATGGAGCCGGCGTCGCTGGTCATGGAGCGCAAGATGCTGCACGGGATCAGGTGGCGGGCAGAGCGCCTCGCCACCGAGGAGAGGGAGGTGAGCCGTGTCTGAGGCCCGCAAGGCGTTCACCGCCGACGAGGCGCGCGCGATCGGCGAGGAGGTCGGCATCGACTGGGCGACGGCGCCGTTCGACGTCGAGCAGCTCCGTCGCGGGATGGAGGTCGAGCTCGAGCACGGGCTCCACGACGCCCGCACGAACGTCAGCGACGACGACCCCCGCGTGACCGCGAAGATCGCGCTCGCGCACCTGAACGAGTTTCCCGACTACTACACGCGCCTCGAGCGCATGGAGGCAGAGGCGAAGCGGGACTGGGCCGAGCGGGCCGACCCCTGACGAGGGCCCGGGACGACCGAGCCGGGGCGGCCCAGGCGGTCAGCCGACGCGGAGCGTGCCGCCGTCCGCGTCGGTACCGCCGAACTCGGGCTCGCCCGGCGGGTAGTCGCCGGACTGGTAGTACGCCGTGCCCTTCCTCGCGAAGCGGACCGCGAGCCGCGCCGTCTCTCCCGGGTCGAGCCGTCCGGTGACTCCGCGCGCCGCCCGGTACTCGGCGAAGACCTGGAAGCTGTCCACGGCGGCGCCGACGTTCGAGACGACGAACGTGACCATGCCGCACGGGATCGCAGTCTGCGAGAGCGTGATCCCGGTGCGATCGTGATCCATCCGGACGCCGACCGTCGTCGTCCGCGGGCGCGTGCACGGCTCGAACACGGCGAGGACGCCGCTGAGCGACCCCGCCCGACGCGACCGCGAGACGAGCACCCACGTGCCCCGGCGTCCGAGCGCCACGGTCAGCCTCGCCGACCGTCCGCGCGGGATCGCCCGGACCCGCCTGCGTCCGATCGCGAAGCTGCGCGCGGTCGAGCTGTGGTTCGAGACCCTGAAGACGACCTTCCCGACCGGCACCTCTCCGGGAGACACGACCAGTGTCCCGTCGGTCACGGTCACGTGCACCGTCGCGCCCGCGGCGTCGTGTGCCGCGTGCCCTGCGACGAGCACGGCGACGAGTACTGCGAGTGCGACACGCCCCACCCGTCCGACTCTAGGCGATGGGTGCCGTCCGGCCGGCACGTCGCCGGGCGCGCGGCGCGCTTCCACCGCTCCCGCCGGGTCGCGCGCCCGTCGCCCGAGACATCATGTCGGCCGCATGATGAGGAGCTGGGGCCGACCCGTGGTGCCGCGCTCGAGCGGGAAGTAGACCCGATGCGTGCGTGGGTCGACGGCCACCGTGTGGGCGGCGGGGGCGAGGAAGGTGAGCCCGAGCGGCCTCAGCGCGTTCGCCGTCTCCCGGAACACCCCGACGACGCCGCTCTCGGACGAGACGTAGAGCCGGCGCAGCCGGGGGTCGAACGCGAGCACGTCCGGCGAGTCGCCCGCCTGGTAGACGCCGGTGACCGTCATGGTGCGGAGGCCGAGGCTCAGGACGCGCGCGTTGCGCTCGCACCCGACGAAGGCGAGCCTGTGTCGCGAGTCGATCAGGAGGCTGTGGTCGCCGTCGCAGCCGGTGAGGTGGACGCGCCGCACGATCCGATTGGTGCGCGGATCGATCACGGCCACCTCGTCCCGGGTCTGCACGTCCGCGAGCACGCGTCGCGAGCGCGCGTCGTACTGGACGTTGCCCGCCTCGCCGCCCAGCTCGATGGTGGCCACCCGACGTCCCCTCGCGTCGATGACCGTCTCGACGCCGCCGCTCTCGTCGGAGACGAAGACGTGGCGCTCGACCGGGTCGTAGGCGAGACCGTCCGGGTACTCGCCCGCCGGGGCGCGGGCCAGGATCGCGCCGGTGCGCGCGTCGATCGTCAGGACCTGACGGGCGTCGGTCGCGGACGCGTAGACGCGACCGAGCTGCGGAACGGCGATCACACCGTGGACGCCGGGCGCGCTGACGGTCTCGACGATCCGTCGGCGGACGACGTCGAACGCGAGCAGCTGGTCGGCGTCCATGTGCGCGATCCAGAGTCGGTTCGTGGTGGGGTCGAAGCTCGTGTAGTCGAACCGCACCGCGGGGCCCGAGAGCGGAACCCGCGCGACCGCGCGCAACGGCAGGGAGCCCGCGGCGCTCACCACGGTGGGCAGCGCGACGAGAGCGAACAGCACGGTCGTGACCGCCGCGATCTTCATGTGTCGCCCCTTCGGAAGGGGCGCCCGTGCGCAGCGCACGGATCTGCCGACGCCGCTGCCGAGGCGCAGCCACATGTCCGTGATCGTAGCTCCGGGCATGCGCTCAGCCGCCGCGCGTGGCGGTTCGACCGAGGTCTGCCGGCTCGAGCGACAGCCTCTTCCCCGCCGGCACGTGCCGCCGGTGCGCGACGCTTGCGGGCTGCCGCGCTCCCCTCCTGCAGAGCCGACGAGATCGTGCCGTCGCGTGCCCGGCGGAGAGCATGAGGAGGGTGCGATGGCGCGCTCGACGCGGCTGAACGACCCCGAGCCGGCCGCCGCGTCGGGCGATCCGCGGGAGCCCGTCACCAGGCTGTTGCGCGACCTGCGCTCCCGGCCGGAAGGGCTCTCGGGCCGCGAGGCGGAGCGGCGGCTCGTGGCGCACGGCCCGAACGAGCTTCGCCGACGGGGAGGCCGACGCTGGCCGAGGCAGCTCGCGAAGCAGTTCGTGCATCCGCTCGCGCTGCTCCTGTGGCTCGCGGCCGCCCTCGCGTTGGTCGCCGGGACGCCCGCGCTCGGCGGCGCGATCGTGGCGGTCATCCTCCTCAACGCGCTGTTCGCGTTCGTCCAGGAACGACAGGCCGAGCGGGCGGTCGAGGCGCTGGGCCGCTACCTGCCGCAGCAGGCGACGGTCCGTCGGGACGGGACACGCCAGACGGTCGACGCGCGGACGCTCGTTCCGGGCGACGTCCTCCTGCTCGCCGAAGGCGACCGGATCTCGGCGGACGCCCGCCTGCTCGACGGCGCGGTCGACGTCGACCTGTCGACCCTCACCGGCGAGTCGCAACCGGTCTTCCGCTCCGCCGAGTTCGCCGACGCGACGGGGCCGCTGCTCGATGCCCGCGAGCTGGTGTTCAGCGGCACCGCCGTCGTGGGGGGCGAGGCCGAGGCGCTCGTGTTCGCGACCGGGATGCAGACCGAGCTCGGCCGCATCGCGGCGCTCTCGGAGCGCGTCGAGGCGGACGAGAGCCCGCTCGAGCAACAGGTGCGGCGCGTCGCCTGGCTGATCGCGCTCGTCGCCGTCGTCGCGGGCCTCGCGTTCCTGCCGATCGGGTGGCTCGTGGCCGGGCTCCCGCTCCAGGACGCCTTCACGTTCGCGGTCGGCCTGATCGTCGCGAACGTGCCCGAGGGCCTGCTGCCGACGCTCACGCTCGCGCTCGCGGTCGGGGTGGCGGGTCTCGCCCGCCGCGGCGCCCTCGTCAAGCGGCTGAGCGCGGTCGAGACGCTCGGCTCGACGACGGTCATCTGTACCGACAAGACGGGGACCCTGACCGAGAACCGGATGCGTGCCGTGCGGATCTGGACACCGCTCGGCGAGCTCGACCTGGAAGCCGAAGGGAACGTGGCCGCAGCCGTCGTCGCCGACCCGGTGCTCGGGTTCCTGGGGCGCGCGATCGCCGCCTGCTCGACCGCCGAGCTGGCGCCCGAGCGCACGGGGAAGTCGCGCGGCGAGGCCACCGAGGTCGGGCTGCTCGAGGCCGCGCGTGAGCTCGGCGTCGACGTCGCCGTCGCGCGCCGCGAGCACGATCGGCTCGCGGTCTACCGCTTCGACCCGAAGTTGCGGCTGATGTCGACGATCGACCGCCGCACGGACGGAGGGATCACGGTGCACGTGAAAGGAGCGCCGGAGGAGGTGCTCTCGCGCTCGACGACGATCGGCGGGCGAGAGGCTCACCGACCGCTCGTCGACGACGACCGCGAGCGCGTGCTCTCGGTTCTGGAGCGGTACGCGTCGCAGGGCCTTCGCGTCCTCGCGGTCGCGCGACGGAGGCTGCCAGAGGGGACGCGGCCGCCGGACCGGCGCGAGGATGCCGAGCAGGACCTCGTGCTCCTCGGGCTCGTCGCCCTGTTCGACCCGCCGCGCCCCGAGGTCGCCGACGCCGTCGAGCGCTGCCACACCGCCGGTATCCGCATCGACGTCGTCACGGGCGACTACGGGCTGACGGCCGCCGAGATCGCGCGCCGTGTGGGCATCGGACGCGACGGTGTCGTCGTCGTCACGGGCGAGGAGCTCGAGGCGATGAGCGAGCCCGAGCTCGACCTGCTCCTGCGCGACGGCAGGGAGCTGGTCTTCGCACGGGCGTCGCCCGAGGCAAAGCTCCGGATCGCGGATGCGCTGCGGGCCGAGGGACACGTCGTCGCGATGACCGGCGACGGCGTCAACGACGCCCCGGCGCTCCGCCGGGCCGACATCGGGGTCGCGATGGGGGTCGCGGGAACGGACGTCGCGCGGGAGGCCGCGACCATGGTGCTGACCGACGACAACTTCGCGACGATCGTCGCCGCGGTCGCCGCCGGGCGCCGCGTCTACGACAACGTCCGCAAGTTCATCCTCTACATCCTCGCGCACCTGACCCCGGAGGTCGTGCCGTTCCTCGTCTTCGCGCTCTCCGGCGGCACTGTTCCCCTGCCGCTCACCGTCCTCCAGATCCTCGCGATCGACCTGGGAACCGAGGTCCTCCCCGCGCTCGCGCTCGGTCGCGAGCCGGCCGAGCCGGGGATCATGGAGCGCCCGCCGCGTCCTCGCTCCGAGGGAGTCATCCAACGGTCGCTGATGGTGCGCGCGTGGGTGTTCCTCGGACTGATCGAGGCCGCCCTCGTGCTCACCGGGTTCTTCTGGGTGCTCCTGCACGCAGGCTGGAGCCCCGGCGACGAGGTCGGCTCCGGCTCGTCGCTCCACCACGCCTACCTGCAGGCGACGACGATGACGTTCGCCGGGATCGTCGCGTGCCAGGTCGGGACGGCCGTGGCTGCGCGCACCGAGCACGCGTCCCTGCGGCAGGTGGGCGTGTTCTCGAACCGGATGCTCCTCTGGGGCATCGCCTTCGAGCTCGCGTTCGCCGCCGCGATCGTGTACGTGCCCGCCCTCCAGGAGCTGTTCGGCACTGCGGCACTCGGGCCCGCGGAGCTGGCGCTCCTCGCGACCTTCCCGTTCGTCGTCTGGGGGGCGGACGAGCTCCGCCGGGCGCGCCTCCGGCGCTCCGGCGGCCGGGCCGCTCAGGAGGCGTCGGCCGCGACGTGAGCGGGTGGCGGCGTGCGGGCCACGAAGTGGATGCCCTCGGGCCCCTCGAGCGAGAACGAGTCGCCGCCGCCCGGCGCGACGTCGATCACGAGGGTCGGGCGATGCCAGCGCTCGTACAGCGCCCGATCGACGTAGAACGGGCACCCGGCGATCTCGCCGAGCATGACGTCGTCCGGGCGGAGCAGGAGCTCGCCCTCGCAGAGACAGATCGGGGAGCTGCCGTCACAGCAGCCCCCCGACTGCACGAACACGAGCGGGCCGTGGCGCGCCTCCAGCCGGCCGATCGCGCCGAGCGCCGCCTCGGTGGCCGTGACGCGCTGCGTCCCGCTGCCGGTCATGGTCAGAAGAGCCCCAGCGGCTGCGGGTCGTAGCTGACCAGCATGCACTTGGTCTGCGTGTAGTGGTCGAGCATCATCTTGTGGTTCTCACGCCCGACGCCCGAGACCTTGTAGCCGCCGAAGGCCGCGTGCGCGGGGTAGAGGTGGTAGCAGTTCGTCCACACGCGCCCGGCCTGGATGCCGCGGCCCATGCGGAACGCCTTGCTCGTGTCGCGTGTCCACACGCCCGCGCCGAGGCCGTAGAGCGTGTCGTTCGCGATCTCGAGCGCCTCCTGCTCGTTGTCGAACGTCGTCACGGCGAGCACCGGCCCGAAGATCTCCTCCTGGAAGATCCGCATCGAGTTCTCGCCCTTGAAGACGGTCGGCTCGAAGTAGTAGCCGCCCTCGAGCTCACCGCCGAGGTGCGCTCGATGACCGCCGATCAGGAGCTCCGCTCCCTCGTCGAGGCCGATCTGGACGTAGCCCTCGATCTTCTCGAGCTGCGCGGTCGACACCTGCGCGCCGAGCTGCGTCTCGAGATCGAGCGGATGGCCCTGGCGGATCTCCGCGATCCGCTCGAGCGCCCGCTCCATGAAGGGCTCGTAGATCGACTTCTCGATCAGCGCCCTCGAGGGGCACGTGCAGACCTCGCCCTTGTTGAAGGCGTAGAGCACGAGGCCCTCGACCGCCTTGTCGAGGAACTCGTCGTCCTCCGCCATCACGTCGGCGAAGAAGATGTTCGGCGACTTGCCGCCGAGCTCCGTCGTCGACGGGATGATGTTCTGGGCGGCGTACTGCATGATCAGGCGCCCGGTCACGGTCTCGCCCGTGAACGCGATCTTCGCGATCCGCTCGCTCTGGGCGAGCGCCCTCCCGATCTCCGCCCCGGGCCCGTTCACCACGTTGATCACGCCCGGCGGCACGATCTCCTCGATCAGCTCCATGAGCTTCAGGATCGACCACGGAGTCGGGCTCGCGGGCTTCAGCACCGAGCAGTTCCCCGCGGCGAGCGCGGGCGCCAGCTTCCACGCCGCCATCAGCAGCGGGAAGTTGAACGGGATGATCTGCCCGACGACGCCGAGGGGCTCACGGAAGTGGTACGCGACCGTGTTCCGGTCGAGCTCCGAGATCGAGCCCTCCTCCGCCCTGATCACCGAGGCGAAGTAGCGGAAGTGGTCGGCCGCCAGCGGGACGTCCGCGTTCAGCGTCTCCCGTACCGGCTTGCCGTTCTCCCAGCTCTCGGCGACCGCGAGCGGCTCGAGATTGTCCTCGATCGCGTCCGCGATGCGGTTGAGGACAGTCGCACGCTCGATCGTCGACCTCTCGCCCCAGGCGACCCTGGCGGCGTGAGCCGCGTCGAGCGCGAGCTCGACGTCGTCCGGCGTCGACCGCGGCACCTCGGTGAAGGCCTCGCCTGTCGCAGGCGTGACGTTCTCCGCGTACTCGCCCTCCGCCGGCGGCACCCAGTGCCCGCCGATGAAGTTGTCGTAGCGGGACTTCAGCTCGACGGGACTTCCTGTGCGCCCCGGAGCCTCGTAGGTCGCCGTCTTCTCGATGGTTGCCATCGCTACTCCTTTCCGAGAATTCGGCCAGCCCGTGCGATGCGTTTCGCACGGCACCTCCACGCTTGCAGGCGCGGCGCGACCGGGCATCGGCCGCGACCCGCAGGGCGATGCGGAGAAAGCCGCAGATCGGGCTTGTGCGGCGTGCCGCCGCTCGCGGACGGCGCACGGGTCTACCATGAGGCGAAGAGCACTCGGGGGCGAGAGCGCATGCCGCCGCGAAGGCGCAACTCACCGCACGATGACGAGAGGGGCCTGTGGGTGCGAGCCGACCCGTCCGCACGCGAGCGGCCGTGGGCCTACGAGGAGCTGCTCCTCGGCGAGGGCCCCGAGCGCGACCGCGCCCGCGAGCTCGACGCGGTCGTGGATGAGCTCCGGCGCGCGCACGACGCGCTCGCGGTGCTCTACCGGGCGCTCGACCAGCACATGGCCGAGATCGAGGCCCTCGAACGGCGCCTGCGCGAGCTCACGCCCGCGGTGGAAGCCGAGGCGCCCCGCCCCGCGCCGCCGATGACGTTCCCGCACACGCGCGTCGGGTCGGGTGCCGTCGGCGACCCCGCGCGGTCGCACGTGGATCAGCCCGCCTCGCTCGCGCGGTGCGAGGGCTTCCAGGTGGACTCGCCGGCAGGGCCGGTCGGCGTCGTCGAGGGGCTCCGCTTCGTCACCCGGATCGACCGGCCCGACCTGCTCGAGGTGCGCGGCGGCCGGTTCGGACGGCAGCTGCTCATGATCCCGGTCGACCAGGTCGAGGAGGTGCGGGTCGGGGACGAGCTCGTCCTGCTGCGCAGCGCCCCCGAGCAGAACGAGGACATCCTCGCGGAGCTGGTCGAGCGCGTCCGCGGCGCCCTCCACCTCGACCACGCGTCGCCGTAGCGGCGCCGCACCCGCGCTCGCTTCGCTCGCACTAGCGTCCTCCTACGACCGGGAATCCACGTGAACGACCCGCAGCGGTGGCATGTGTCCCCGCGCCGGCTCGTCGCAGGACACGCGGCCGCCCGCGCGAAGGGAGTGTTCCCATGGGATGGCGCCGTGGCGAGATCTGGCTCGACACCGAGACGCTCTGGTTCCGCGAACGGTCGGAGGCGTTCACGGCGACGCTCGCCCTCAATGCGCCCTCCTTCCTCGGGCTGACCCCGGCGCCGGCCGCCGTCCCCGTCCCCAACGGGCTCACGGCGTCCCGACGGCGCAGGGCGGAGCTCCGGCGCCGGCGCAATGCGCGCAAGACGAAGGCGGCAACGCTCGTGCTCGGCCCCGCCGTGATTCTCACGATCGCCGCACCGCGGCTCCGCGGCAGTCCGCCTGTCCCGGGGCCGCTCCCCGAGGACCCGCCCAGCGAGACGCTCAGGCTCCACCCCGAGGAGGGTGAGGCAGGCGCCGCCGAGCGGACGCACCGCCACCGGACGCGCCCGGCCGCCCCACAGTTCCCGACGGTCGACTGGCACCAGGCGACGTCGCGCGGCCTCCCGTGGTCGGGGTTGCTCAGCTCCGGGACGCAGCTTCCCGTCGACGGGCGCGACTGGGTCACCTGGAACCCGGTCACGGACAGCTCCCCGAACCGTCCCTGGCGGCTGTACGGGAACGAGCACACGATTCGCACCGTGATCTCCGTCGTCGAGGCGTACCGCGCCGCCCACCCCGAGGCGCCGCGGGTCGTCGTCGGGGACATCAGCTTCAAGGGCGGCGGGCCGATGGACGAGCACGTCTCCCACCAGAACGGCCTCGACGTCGACGTCTACTACCCGCGGGTCGACCGCACCCTACGGGCACCCACCGCGACCGACCAGATCGACCGGCGACTCGCGCAGGATCTCCTCGACCGCTTCGTCGCCGTGGGCGCGCAGATGATCTTCGTCGGCTTCTCGACCGGGCTCGAGGGGCCGGGGGGCGTCGTGATCCCGTACCCGAACCACGAAAACCACATGCACGTCCGCTTCCGTCCGCCCCCGGCCTGACGTCCACGTCTCGGCTCCCGAGGGACGGGCTGCGCTCAGCTCGCCGCGTGGGGGCGCTTCAGCAGGGCGCCGCCCGAGAGGTAGACGAGCGCGTGGTAGACGACCGACAGCGCGGCCAGGGCGACGGCAGCCGCGTGCCGGCCCGCGGCGTAGAGCGCGACCGCGGCCAGCCCCGAGACGACGAGCTCCTGGACGAGCCGCAGGGGCTCGGCCAGGCGACCGGCCTGGTGGAAGTCGACCGCCCCCCAGAACCCGAACGCGATGGCGGGCGCGGCGAGCCCGAGCAGGATGCTCTCACCGGTGCCGCCGCCGGCCTGGACGCCCCAGTAGGCGAGCCCGGCGACGATCCCCACCTCCATCAGGACGCGGAGGACGAGCGTGACCGTCTCGACCGGCGAGAGGCGGGGATCCGTCAGCGCCACTCTGTTCGATCCCGGCCCCGACGACGAGGAAGCGGTGCAACACCGCTGTCGAGCTGTTCGCCCTCTCGATCCACGAGATCCGTGCGCGTGCCTCCTCCTTCGTTCGAATCGTACTCCGATGTTAACCACACGAGCGCAGGAGCGTCACACCCCTACGGTTCATCCGCGTCTCCGAAGACGGCCGGCGAGCAGCTTCTTCGCCTCGACCGCCCAGAGGACGACGCTCGCGAGCCCGATGCAGGTCAGCCACTCGTCGAGCCCCAGCGGCGCCGTGCCGAACGCATCGTTGAGGAACGGCAACTGCACGACCGCGACCTGGAGCAGCGCGGAGAGGGCGATCGCGCCCCAGAGGAGCCGGTTCGTGAAGAGCCGTTGGAAGGCAGTCGTGCGATCGGAGCGTGCGTTGAAGCAGTTGAAGAGCTGCGCGAGGACGAGGGTCGTGAACGCCATGGTCCGTGCCTCGACGACGTCCCCCGAGCCGCCGACGATTCCACCTGGGAGCCGCAGGTCGAGCGCGGTGAGTGTCACCACGGCCATGACGATGCCCACCCAGAGAATCCCCACGGTCATCTCGGCATCGATCACGCGATCCGTGAGCCGCCGCGGCGGCCGCAGCATAACGTCGTCGGGAGGCGCGTCCATCCCGAGCGCGAGCGCGGGCGCGGAATCCGTCAGAAGGTTGATCCAGAGGATCTGCGTCGCCAGCAAGGGCACTGCGATCGCCTCGCCCGTGTCCTCCAGCCCGAGCGCGCCCGCCAGCAGGACGCCGAAGAACATCGTGAAGACCTCGCCGGTATTGGACGAGAGCAGGAAGCGCAGGAACTTGCGGATGTTCGCGAAGATCCCACGGCCCTGGCGGATCGCGGCGACGATCGTGGCGAAGTTGTCGTCGGCGAGAATCATGTCTGCCGCCTCACTCGCCACGTCGGTGCCGGCGACACCCATCGCGACGCCGATGTCGGCCGCCTTGAGCGCCGGCGCGTCGTTGACGCCGTCGCCCGTCATCGCGACCACTCGCCCGTCCGCGTGGAGCGCGTCGACGATCCGCAGCTTCTGCTCGGGCGCGACGCGCGCGAAGACGGAGACATCGCCCACGGTCCTTGCACACACGTCGTCGTCGAGCGACTCGAGCTCCCCGCCCGTGACAACCGCCGAGCCGCGGAAAGCGATGCCCAGATCGGCGGCGATTCGCGCCGCCGTGTGTGGATGGTCACCGGTGATCATCAGCACGCGGACGCCCGCGGCCCGCGCGTCCGCGATCGCCTGCCGGGCCTCGGGCCGCGGCGGGTCGATGAGTCCGACGAGACCGAGATAGACGAGCTCGCGCTCGACCGATTCCCCCTCGGGCGGCCGCTCCGTCGCCGGCAGGCGCCGGTAGGCCACCGCCAGGGTCCTGAGGGCGAGATCGCCGAGCCGCTCCACGCTCGCGAGGACCTCCCTCCTGCGAAGCTCCGTCAGCGGCCGCACGCGCCCCGCGACCCGCTCTTCGGTGCAGCGCGGGAGCAGGACGTCGGGCGCGCCCTTGG
Organism: uncultured Actinomycetes bacterium; assembly: GCA_963710125.1. Lineage (GTDB taxonomy): Bacteria > Actinomycetota > Thermoleophilia > Gaiellales > Gaiellaceae > Gaiella. The sequence goes on from CAVPZH010000013.1 coordinate 60,227, forward strand.
TGACCACCGCAATGCCACCGCGGCGCTCGACGTCCGAGTGGAGCGTGCTCATCAGCTTCCGCTCCGACGTGAACGGCACCTCGCCGACTCGCTCGAATCGAGAACGCCGTGCCTCGGCCAGTCCCTCGACCTTCGCCTCGGCGACGAGGAAGGCGGCCTCGGTGGGATCGCCCTGGACCGTCCACTCACCGTCCTCCTCACGCAGCACGGCGTCGTTCGCGAGGCTCCCGGCCTGGAGCACCGCGCGCACCTCGTCCAGGAGCACCGGATCCTCGAGCGGCCGCCCGTCGACGCGCAACTCGCCCTCGGGCCGGTAGCCGCTGCCGGAGATGCCGACCTCCCCCGAGCCGGTGACGACCTTCTCGATCGTCATCGCGTTCTTGGTCAGCGTGCCCGTCTTGTCGGAGCAGATCACCGAGGCAGAGCCCAGCGTCTCGACCGACGACAGCTTCTTCACGATCGCGTGGTGCCGGGCCATCCGCTGCACACCGAGCGCGAGCACCACCGACAGCACGGCCGGTAGCCCCTCCGGCACCGCGGCAACCGCGAGCGAGACGCCGACGAGCAGGACGTCGACAGCGTCCGAGGCCGTGCGGATGTCGGCGCTCAGCAGGATCGCGCCGACGACGACGATCGTGATCGCGACCACGGCGAGGCCGAGCGCGCGCCCGATCCGGTCGACCTCCAGCTGCAGCGGCGTGGGTTGTTCGCGCGTTCGGCCGAGCAGTGCCGCAACGCTGCCCATCTCCGTCTCCATCCCGGTCGCCGTCACGATCGCCCGGGCTCTCCCGCGCGCGACGGCCGTGCCGCTGAAGACCATGTTCAGCCGGTCGCCCAGCTCCACCCGACCGGCGAGCGGGGCGGTGTCCTTCAGCACCGGCTCGCTCTCCCCGGTCAGCGACGCCTCGATCACGGTCAACGACGCCGCCTCGACGAGCCTCCCGTCGGCCGCAACCGCGTCGCCCTCGACGAGGAGCAACACATCGCCCGGCACCACCTCGGTTGCCGGAATCCGCTCGGTGCGGCCGTCCCGCACAACGCCTGCCGTTGCCGCCGCCAGCCGCTGCAGCGCCGCCACCGCCTGCTCGGCGCGCGCCTCCTGGACATAGCCCAGGAGGGCGTTGGCGACGACGATCGCCGCGATCACAATCGCGTCGTACGGCGCCGACTCGCCACCCTCCAGCAGCCAGGCCGCCAGCGAGACCGCGACCGCGGCCAGCAGCAGATAGATCAGCGGGTCGGCGAACTGGGCGAGGAGCTTCCGCCACGCCGGCACCGGTTGCGCCCGCTCGAGCCGGTTGGGGCCGAACCGGGTCAGCCGGCGTGCCGCCTCGGCGCCGGCGAGCCCATCGCGTACGTCGGTACCCAGCGCACGCGCGACATCGTTTGCGCTACGGCACCACGCGTCCGTGAGCCGAGCAGCATCCCCGCTGATCCCTTCCTGGATGGACGGCGTCACGCCCATCAGGTTTCAGCGCCGTACGCGTCCCGGACGCGTCAGACGCCCGCCGGCGTACGTGGCTTGCGGACAGGCTCCGCGAACCGCGCTTCGACCGGAGCGGGCGCCTGCTGCTCGGCCGTGACGCGCGGCAGCCACTCCAGCCAGCGTGGCAGATACCAGTTCCAGTCGCCGAGCAACGTCATCGTGGCGGGAAGCAGAACGGCGCGCACGATCGTCGCGTCGAGGAGGATCGCGACGGCGAGACCGACCCCCATCATCTTGAAGTCGACCATGCCCAATGTCGCGAAGATCGCGAACACGCCGACCATAACGATCGCCGCGCTGGTGACCACGCTCGCCGTTGCTCGGATGCCGTGCGAGACCGCCTGCTCGGTCGTCATGCCGGCGTCGTAGGACTCCCGTACACGGCTCAGAATGAGGATGTGGTAGTCCATCGAGAGCCCGAACAGGACGACGAACAGGAACAGCGGCAGCCAGGAGGTCACGCCTCCGATCGACTCGAAGCCGAGCAGTGACTCGAGCCGGCCGTCCTGGAACACGAGCACGAGCACGCCGTAGGAGGCAGCGACCGAGAGCATGTTCAGGACGATTGCCTTGAGCGGGATCACGATCGAGCGGAACGTGACGAGCAGCAACACGAACGCCAGCCCGAGGACCCACACGAACACGTAGGGGGCGTGGGACTTCATGGAGTCGTTGAAGTCCCGCGAGTCGGCGGTCAGCCCCGTCGTGTGGACCTCCACACCCTGCACGCGACCGATGGTCCTCGGGATGACCGTGCCGCGGAGGAGCGCGAGCGCGTGGTCCGAGGCCGCGTCCGTGCCCTTCCCGGCGAGCGAGATCCGCACCCGGGCGGCGCGGTGCGAGGCGCTGACGTCCACGGTGGTCGGCTCGCTCATCGCGCCGGTGGCCAGGGCGGCGCGTTGGAGCGCCGCGATCCCCGCCGTGACGGACGGAGACGTGACGTCGGGCGCGCTGACGACGACGACCGCGGGAAGCGGCTGGCCGGGGAACGCCTTCACCGTGCGCTCGTAGACCTGCATCACGGGCAGGTCGCGGGGAAGCCCCTGGACGCCCGAGTTCACGGTGTGCAGGCGGAACGCCGGGATCGCGAGCGCGACCAGGAGCCCGGCCGCGAGGCCTCCCCACAGCAGCGGGCGGCGCAACACCTCCCCGACGATCGCGGGCCACAACCTCGACTGGACTTCGCGGCCGGCCGGCCGGTGGACGAACGGCAGGCGCCCCCTGTCGACGCGGTCACCCAACTTTGAGAGCACGGCCGGCAACACCGTGAGCGAGCCGACGATCGCGATCGCGACGACCAGCACGGTGCCGACACCGAAGGATTGGAACACGCGCGAGCCCATCAGGAACATGCCGGCCATTGCCGCCATGACGGTCAGCCCGGAGACGAGCACCGCGCGACCCGAGGTCGCCGCCGCGACCAGCAGCGCGTCCTCGGGAGTGCGGCCCCGCGCGCGCTCCTCCCGCTCGCGGCGCAGGTAGAAGAGCGAGTAGTCGACCCCGACGGCCAGGCCGATCAGCAGGATCACGGAGTTGATCGACTCGTCGACGTGCAACAGGTGACTCAGCAGCGCCGTCAGCCCGAGGGCCGCCCCGACCGCGGTGATCCCCAGCAGGAGCGGTATCCCGGCCGCCACGAGCGCCCCGAAAGCGAGCACGAGGATCAGGAGCGTGACGGGCAGCGAGGTGAACTCGGCCCGCTGGAAGTCGTCCGCGATGCGTTTGCTCACCGCCTTGGTGGCACTCGCGTCACCGACCTCGCCGATCAGCAACGCGGGATGCGCCCGCTGCACCACGGCGGTCGCCGCGAGCGCCGGGTCGACGCGTTCCTGCGCAGTGTCGGGGTCGCCGGTGATCTGGAACAGGACGAGCGCCGAGCGCCCGTCCTTCGAGATCAGGTCGCCGTTGTCTGCGGCGAGCGGCGACCTGATCTCCGCCACTGCGGGCGTATGGAGCAGCCGTCCGACGAGATCGTCCAGCGCGGCGCGCAGCTCGGCGAGCTCCAGCCGACCGCCGTCGCGTCTCTGGATGAGCACCTGCTCGGGGGTGCGCTCGTTCGGAAACTCCCGGGCGAGCACCTGGTCGGCCGCCCCCGAGTCGCCGATCGCGTACTCCTCGGTCGTCATCAGCACGAGACCGACGCTCGACCCGATCGCGAACGCGACGAACACGAAGGCAAGCCAGCCGAGCACGGCTGTCCGGCGATGACGGGTACTCCAACGAGCAACCCGAGCAGTGAGATTGTCGGGTGGCATCTATTCGAACGTAGAGCGCTCGCGACGCCCCCGCATCCGCGGGTCCTCGTACGCAGGCACCGGCTTTCCCTCCGATGAGCCGCCGGCGTCGCGGCCGGCTGCCGCCGTCAGCCGCCGGCGCGGGCGGCGCGGACGGCGCGAATCGCCGTCGCGGGCCTCAGCGTCTTGAACAGGATCATCACGGCGCACAGCCCGACGAGCGTGTTCACGGTGGCGACCCCGACCTGCATCCCGACCGAGAAGGACAGGGCCGCGGTCGCCGTGGCCGTCTCGCGCAGGGCGTAGACGAGAAGCACCTGCTGCGTGCCGGCACCCCCGGGCGTCGGGACGACTGTCGAGAGCCCGCCCGCGACGACGACGAGCATCGCCACCGGTACGGTCGCGGTGAGCCCGAAGGCCGCGAGGAGGCACAGGGCAATCCCGATCCGGCAGGCCCAGCCGGCCACCTGGAGGGCGACGACCTCCCGCAGATAGCGAGAGGGGGTGCGCAGGATCGCCGCCCCTTGCGCGACGCGCGCCCACAGGGAGCGGACGTGGCGCGCCAGCGGGCGGGCGGCTGCTGCGAGCGCGCCGGCGAGCGCAAGCGCGGAGCCGGCGACGACGAACGGGTGCGCCACGACCGACCCGGACGGCAGTGACGGCGTGGGCAGGGCGGGGATGACGCCGAGCGACCAGGCGACGCCGACGAGAGCCGACCCGATCACCGCGTCGAGGAGGGCGAGCACCATGCCGGCCGCCGCGATCGTCGGCACCGACGAGCCGGGGATCCGCACGCGCAGGAGCGCGATCTTGAGGGCCTCCCCCCCGCGCGCGGGCGCGAACGCGTTGAGCGCCGCCCCGGCGGCGTACACCGCGCCCACGGTGACCGCCGACAACCGCTGCGCCGGATACGCCGCCGCGAGCACGTTGCGCAGGGCGAGCGCGCGGAGCGCGAGAGCAGCCAGCTGAAGTGCGAGCGCGATCGCGACGAAGCGCAGGTCGAGCGAGGCGAAGCGGTCGGCGGCCGATTCGAGCGACTCCATCATGGAGCCGACCGGCACGTTCATCCGGCTGTCTGCGACGGAGTCACGCGCAAGGGATCACCGTGCCCCGGCTCTCCGACGTCGGGAGCGACGGCACGCGGCAGCGCACGGATCGTTCCGGCCGAGTGCGCAACGATGAATGGAGACCCCCCGTCGCTGCACACCGCCGCCGTCGGCGGGGCGCGCTCACATGCCGCAGTGTAGCCGCGAATCCGACGAGGCCCCGGCCGGGGTTCGGCGGTCTCCTCGGACACGCGGCGCGTGCTCAGCCGTCGGGCGGGCCCGCGGCCGGAGCTCGGCGCGCGGGCCCGCCCATGCGTGGTTCAGCCGCGCCAGCCGGTGACCGCGATGTAGGCGCCGTCGTTTCCGTTCGGGTGGACGAGCACGATCGGGGCCAGACAGGTCGCCGGGAGATGGATCGTGTCGGAGATCGTCGCGTCGCCGTGCTCCGAGATCGGCACGCTCTGCGTCGTCGCCGCGGCCGCCGACGTGTCGGGCGCGCAGTAGAGCGACGCCGAGACCACGGTCACGGGCCGAGCGGTGCCGGCGGGGAATGTGCCGTGGACGACCGGGATCACGAGGCCCTCGACCTCGACCCGGATGTGCCCGTCTCCCTGCAGCTGGACGCTGCCGTGGTCGAGAGCCCACGGAGCTCCACCTGCGGCGACCCCGTGAATGGCGGGGTCGGTCGGGAGGCTCGGCGCGAGCGACGCGCTGAGGAACGCGTGCGCATCCGCGTGGTTGGCGCCGTGGTCCTCGTGGCGCGCCTGCTCCTGCTCGTGCCCTTGTGCCTCGGTCGCCTGTCCTCCGTCGTCGCGGCCCTGTCCGTCACGGGCTCCTGCGCCGACCGCTCCGGCGAGCGACAGCACGACCATCGCTGCGACAGCTGTGGCCCAGAACACCATCCGTCTCGAGCTCTTCCGCATCGGCGTCGACCTCCATGGGGATCGGGGCGGAAACGCCGCTCGCTTCCGCCGTCTCCTCGTCGTACGGCTCCAGTGCCCGATCGGTTTCGCCCTCCTCGGACGCCCGCCGGGGACGCTCGAAGCGGTCGTGTCCGCGACGGTCCGGCAGAGCGTCCCGCGGCGGGGCAACGGAGCGCGCCGGCGGGCCGGCGTGGGCCGCTACGCCGTGCCGGCCGCCGGGTCGTGGCGGCCGGCACGGAACATTGCGAGTGGTGGCTCAGCGCGGGCGACGCGGGTCGGACGCCGCCCCGGCTCGGCGTCAACCGTACCCGCCGCCGTAACCGCCGCCGTTGTCGCCACCGTTGTCGTCGGACGGAGTGGTCGGGGTCGCCGGGGCCTGACCACCGGCCCGCTTCTCGAGCTTGCGGCCGGCGCCGTCGAGGACGTACCACTCGCCGCCGAAGCCGTCGAGGCCCTGGCCGAGCGTCTGGCCGGCCGCGGTGTCCTTGACGAAGAAGTAGAGCGGGTGCCCCGCGTACGTGACCTGCAGGCTGCCGTCCTTGCGCTTCGTGGTGCCGAGCAGCGCGGCGCGCACGCCCGAGGACATCTGCGGCTTGCCGGTCGTCAGCAGCGGCGGCCACGCGCCTGCGCACTTGCCGTAGCAGGCGCTCGTCGTGCCCTGGTCGGCCTCGAACAGATAGAGCGTCCGTCCGCGGTCGTCGGCGAGCACGCGCCCGAGCGCCGTCTTGCGCACCGCGACGCTCGCCGGACCGCCGCCGTGCTGGCCGTCCTCGATCTTCCGGCCCTTCGCGTCGAGCACGTACCACTCGCCGCCGAAGCCGTCGAGGCCCTGGCCGAGCGTCTGGCCGGCCTTCGCGTCCTTCACGAAGAGATAGAGCGGATAGCCGGCGTAGGTGACCTGGAGCTTCCCGTCCTTCCGCTTCGTCGTGCCGAGCAACGCGGCGTGTGCCCCGGCGGCTGCACGCGGCTGCCCGCTCGTGAGAAGCGGGGGCCACGCGGTCGCGCACTTGCCGTAGCAGGCGGTGCGACCGAACTCGTCAGCCTCGAAGAGGTACAGGGTTCGACCGCGCTGGTCGACCAGCACCCGTCCGAGCCCCGTCTTGTGAACCTTCACCTGCGCGCCTGCGGCCGTCGCGTCGTTCGTCCCGTGCAGCGCCAGCGCCGACGCGGCCACCATGGACCCGACCGCCGCGACCGCGGCGATCGTCCACACGAGCCTCCGCCAGGGGCGCGTTCTCCCGGTTGCCGTTCCCATTCGTCCCTCCTGTTCGCTCGCTCCGTCTCGTTCTGCCTACGGGCGAAAGGACGGAGCGGATTTCCTCAGGCGATGCGCCGGGCGAGGTACGCCGCGTCCGCGCCGACGCCGCCGATGAAGTGGGAGGCGCGCCGGCGCTGGAACTTGAGGCCGAGCGTGTACAGGCCGGGGACGGGCGAGATGCCGCTTCGCTGGACGATCTCCCCCTCGGCGTCGAGGGCGGGCACGTGCAGCCACGGGTACTCGCGTCGAAAGCCGGTGGCCCAGATGACGGTCGAGAACCGGTTCGCCACGAGGTCGAGCGCCGCGGGACCCGCCCCCACCTCGATCGGGCGAACTCGGTCGCTCGGAGCCGGCCACCGGTCGCCGTGGACGCGGTCGACGTGGTCGTCGATCCGGTCGAGGAGGCGGTGCATCCGCCGCTCCGCCTGGTCGACCTCGGCCCGCAGGTCGCCGGAGAACTCGGCCTTTCCCTCGCGGAAGCCGGCAAGGCGGCCGGTGACCGTGACACCGAGGGCCTGCAGCGTGTCGAGGTCGAGTTGCTCGCCGCCGTTGGCGCCGGTGAGCGTGAGGCTCGGGGTCCTCCTGGCGCGGGTCGGGTCGTGTACCTCCTCGATGGTCCGCTCGAGGTCGCCGAGCTTTGCCAGCCAGTACCAGAGGTCGCGGCCGCGATAGCGCCGCATGCTGCGCGCGTGACGTCCGACGGCGAGCACCACGCGACGTCCGGACCGGCGGAGCTCGGCGGCGATCTGCTGCCCGCTCGGACCCGCCCCGACGACGAGGACGCCGCCGGCCGGGAGTGCAGCCGGGTGGCGGTAGCGGCTGGCATGCAGCTGGCGCAGGTGACTCGGAGCGGCCTCGCCGAAGGAGGGGATCCGCGGGTCTGCCGAGTCGCCGGTCGCGACGACCAGCACGCGCGTGCGCCACTCGCCGGCATCCGTGGCGACGTGGAACCCGGCTCCCCATCGCTCGACGCTCCGCACCGTGACGTGCTCCTGCACGGGAGCCCCGGCCGCACGTGCGTAGCGGCGCAGGGAGTCCACGAAGCCCACGCGGCTCAGGTAGCCGTCGGGGTCGGCGTGGGCCTCCCCGCCGTCCAGCCTGTTGAGCCAGTTCGGCGTGAGCAGCCTCAGCGAGTCCCAGCGCTCCGACCGCCAGCGCTCGCCGATCCGCCCGCGCTCGAGCACCGCGTGCGGGTGACCGGCCCGGGCGAGATACCGGCTGAGCGACAGGCCGGCCTGGCCGCCACCGACGATGATCGTGTCGGTCGTGCGCATCCCGGGCATGCCTCAGTGGAGGCTCGGCCGGCGGCCGGCGGCGAGCTGTCCGAGGAACGCGTGGGCACGGTTCGCGCCCAGCGGGTGCATGAACGCGGTTGCGCGGACGTCGCGGTAGGCACGGGCGAGGGGACTGCCGTTCAGGTAGCCGGCGCCGCCGGAAAGGGCCAGCGTGCGGTCGACGATGCGGACGGCGGCCTGGCCGATGAAGACCTTTGCGCTCTGCGCCTCGGCGAACAACGCCGTCAGCTCGCCGGGCGTGCCGATTTCGGCCGGGTTGCGCACGTGGTGCTCGTCGATCAGCGCGGCTGCGCGCGCGAACGCGGCGCGGCAGACCGAGACGTCGACGACGTTGTCGGCGGCGAGCATCTGCGAGTGCGGGTCGAGCTCGCCTCGACGCTTCAGCTGGGCGGTGGTGCCGGCGTGGGCGCTCTCGGCGATCCCGAGGGCGGCGGCCGCGTGGAAGAGCCCGGCGACGAGGTTCCGCTCCATGTACTCGACCGCATCGCCCACGGGGAAGCCGCCGCGCAGTGCGGCGCCCGGGAGCTGCACGTCCTCGAACGAGACGGAGTGGCTGCCGGAGGCCCGCATCCCGAGGGCATCCCAGTCCGCGTGGACGACGACGCCGGGTGTCTCACGCGGGACCATCGCGTAGCCGTAGCGCTCGCTCCCGCGGTCGTCCGTGTACGTCACGGCGGTGTAGAAGACGTCCGCGGCGGGCGCCATCGTGCAGAAGACCTTGTGGCCGGACACCGTCCAGCCTCCCTCCGTGCGCGTCGCGACGGTGGCCGGCCTGGTGAGGTCCTGGCCGCGCTCGCTCCCGGCGGCCGCGAAGACGGTGCCGTCGCGCGCGATCCGCTCGAGTGTGGACGCGAACGCCTCGACGCGCCGCTCGTCGCCGGAGGCGACGGCGATCTGCCAGCGGCGCACGACGTTGAGCAGGAAGGCGAAGTGCATGTTGACGCCGAGCGTCAGCGCCGCGTCTCCACGGGCAAGCCGGCTCGAGGCCACGAGCACGTCGTGGACGGAGGTGACGCCGAGCCCGCCCAGCTCACCGGGAATCGGGGCGGCGAAGTAGCCGCGGCCCTTGACGGCGGCGAAGCTCTCGAAGGGGAAGCTCCCGTCGCGGTCGTGCTCAGCGGCCCGCGGGCCGATCTCGCTCGCGAGCGCCTCGGCGAGCGCGACGAGTCGTGCACCCGGCCCGGTCGTGGCTGTCAGCTCGAGAGACATCGCAGGCTCCTTCCGGTCGGTGGGAGTGCGCGGTCGGACGCGGCGAGAGTCCGGTAGGCGCGGCGGTGGTACAGCAGCGGGGCCCCCTCGCCGGACGTCCGCGCCGCTCGCACACGGCCGAAGACGACGGTGTGGTCGGCGACCTCGACGATCTCGACGACCTCGCAGTCGAGGTGGGAGAGCGCGCCGGCGAGGACAGGGCCTGCGCTGCCGGGGTCGAGGACGGCGAACCGCTCGACGAACTTGGCGGCGCCGGGCTGCGAGCCGAAGCAGGCAACCTCGAGCTGCTCCGCCGCCAAGATGGCGACGCCGAAGCTCCGCGTCGCGGCGATCGCGCGAGCGCCCGTCGTCTGCGAGCCGAGCGACACGAGCACCGTCGGGGGGTCGGCGGACACCGAGGCAAAGGCGGTGACCGTCATGCCCCAGGGCCGGCCGTCGAGGCGGCAGGTGACCAGCACGACGCCGCTCGTGAGCGCGCTCATAGCGTCGGCGAACTCCGCGGCCGACGCAGTCGCGGGCGTGGGCTCGGTGACGAGGCTCAGGTCCGGAGTCACGGTCGTCTCCTCGGGCCGCGGGTGGTGGCCACCGGCAGTGGTGGCCACCACCTCCGCCGCTCCCTCACGCCGTTGCCACGTCCACGGTGACGGGGACGCCGTTCGTGACGATGTCGAACACGGCAGAGCGCTGCTGCGCGCGCTCGACGACCTCACGCAGCTTCTCCTCCGGCGCGTCGCCCGCGACCCGGAAGGAGACGCGGATGCGCTCGAAGCCGTTGCGCTCGTCGTCGGACAGGCCCAGCGCGCCCTGGACGTCCATGTCTCCCTCGAGCGTGGACTCCACCTCGGTGAGGTGGACGCCGCGCGCCGCGGCGACGTAGACGAGCGACGTGGTGAGGCACGCGGCGAGGGCGTGCAGCAGGTACTCGGCCGGGTTCGGGCCCGTGTCGGTGCCGAGCAGGATCGCAGGCTCGCCCGCGTCGATCACGAATGCCTCGGCCCGCGACGTGTCCTCCTGGTTCGCGGCGTAGAAGTCGCGGATCCTCGTCTGGTTGTGGGCTCCGTCGATCCAGCGGTTGCGGGCCCGGAACTGGAAGCTCGCGAGCGAGGGATCCGCCTTGATCGCGTCGAGCGTCCCGAACAACTGCCCGGTGTCGACGCCGTTGCGGATCACGTCCGTGGTCGTGCTCATCCGGTCTCCTCCTTCGTCGTCGTCCGGCTCGGTGCCGGTCGGTCGCGGCACAGGAGACACCCACGCGGTTGGCCGCCGGTTGTGACGCGGGTAAAGCGGCGGTAACGCGGACGCACGCCGATCCGGTGTGCGACGCGCGGGTGGTTTACCGCGGACCTCCATGGGCGCCAACCGCGGATTGACTCCCGACCTGTCTGCTGACCGGCGACCACGAGCCGGGAGGCACGGCAATGACGGAGACGCCCATCACTGATGGCACGCGCGGCCGGTATCGCGCGACCAGCATCGCGCTCTTCCTGTGCCTGTTCGCGAGCCAGTCCGCGCTGATCGCGATGTCGCCCGTGCTCGCCGAGGCGGCCGGCGACCTCGACGTCTCGACGGCGGTCGCCGGACAGTTGCGGACGGTCACCGGCCTCGCGGCGGGCGTCACCGCCCTGATGCTCGGGGCCGTCGTCGCTCGAGTCGGCCTCGGTCGCCAGTTGCTCGCGGCGTGCGCGGTCCTGGCCCTCGCCTCGTGCGCGAGCGCGGCGGCGCCGACGTTCGACGTGCTGGCGCTCGCCCAGGTCCCGGTCGGGGTCGCCGTCGCCGTGCTGACGAGCGTCGGCACGCTCGCGGCGGCGGAGTGGGTCGCGCCCGAGGTGCGGATGCGCGTCCTGTCCTGGGCGCTCGTGGGTCAGCCGGCCGCCTGGATCGTGGGGATGCCGCTGGCCGGGGCGCTCGGCGGGCACAGCTGGCGCTACGCCTGGCTGGCGCTGCCGCTCGTCGCCGCGGTCGCGGCCGGGATCCTCGTCGCCTCCCGTGCAGCGGAGCCGCCCGCCCGCTCGCGGCCGGTGCAGGCCCGTGTCGCGCTCCGCGACCGCATGCTCGCGCGCTGGCTGGCGTCCGAGTTGCTCGCGAACGCCGCGTGGGCCGGGACACTCGTGTACGCGGGCGCGCTCTTCGCGGAGTCCTACGGCACGTCCCCACGCCTGACCGGGCTCCTCCTCGCGGTCGCGGCAGTTGCCTATGTCGCCGGCAACCTGGCCTGTCGGCGCCTGCCGCCCCGCGAGCCGCGACAGCTCCTGGTCGTGCTCGCGGTCCTCCTCGCCGTGACCTGTGGTCTCTTCGGCACGGCGCGAACAGGCATCGCTGCGAGCACCGCGCTGCTCGCCTGCGCAGGCTTCGTGGCAGGTGGGCGGACCCTGGTCGCGAGCTCGTTCGCGCTCGCCGCCCCACCCGAGATCCGCCCGGCCGCGACGAGCCTGCGGGCCGCGACGATGCAGTTCGGCTACTTCGTCGGCTCGATCGCGGGCGGGGCGGCGCTCGCCGGAGGCGGGTACGCAGCGCTCGGCGCCACGATGAGCGTCCTCTTGCTCGGCGCGGCGGCGACGCTCGCACTCCGTCCGACCTCACGCCGCGTCGTGGACGTGGAGGCACGCGGGCCTGCACGGCCGCGCTCACGGGCCGCCCTACCCGCGCTGTACCGGGAGCAGGGGTGAGGGGCAACCCGCCTGCGATCCGCCCGAGCAGGTACGACCCCGACGAAGGAGCCACGATGACCGAGCACATGCCCGCGCAGACATCGGTGCGGGACCCAGACGTCGACCCGTCCGAGATCCACGACCGCCGACCGACACTTTCCCGGCTGCGCGCGGAGTCGCGTGCGGCGATCGCCGAGATCCTCTCCTCGCTGGGCTGTGAGCGCGTCCGCCGGGCGTGGAGCACTCTGAGCGGAGTCCTCGACGGATCCTGACGAGCGCGCGTGCGGTTCCGGGGTCAGGCGGGGGAATGCCCCGCCTGACCCCGGGGCCGGCAGAGCGGCAGGCGCGAGGGCGTCCCGCGCTCGACGGTGGCGCGCGCCTGCCGATGCCGTCCGAGCGCCGGGAGGGTGGTACCGTCCGCTCCTGCACGACATGGAGTTCCGCCTGCTCGGCCCGCTAGAGGTTCGTCACGATCACGCGCCGGTGCAGGTCGCACCGGGCAAGCAGCGTGCGCTGCTCGCCATGCTGCTCCTGAACGCGAACCGCACCGTCCCGTCCGACCAGCTGGTCGACGCGCTCTGGGACGAGGACGCCCCCGAGTCCGCGCGGAAGATGGTGCAGATCCTCGTGTCTCAGCTGCGGAAGGCGCTGCCCGAGCCCCGTCTCCATACGCGGGCTCCCGGGTACGTGCTCGAGGTGGGCGAGGACGAGCTCGACGTCGTGCGCGTCGAGCGCTCGGTCGCGGCAGCCCGGCGGGCGCTGTCGGACGGCGACGCGGCGGGGGCGAGAGCGCTGCTGGACGACGCGCTCTCGCTCTGGCGCGGCCCCGCATTGGCGGAGTTCGCGGAACAGTTCGCGCGGCACGAGAGCTCCCGACTCGAGGAGCTGCGCCTGACCGCGCTCGAGTGGCGGATCGAGGCGGACCTCGCTCTCGGCCACCACCGCACCGTGGTGAGCGAGCTCGAGGCATTGATCGCGCAGCACCCGTTGCGCGAAAGCCTCCGCTCCCACCACATGCTCGCCCTCTACCGGTCTGGCCGTCACGCGGAGGCGCTCGCCAGCTACCGGGCGTTCCGCGGCGCCCTCGCGGACGAGCTGGGGATCGAACCGTCTGCCTCGCTCCGCGAGCTCGAGGGGATGATGCTGCGTCAGGACCCCTCGCTCGACCCCGCGAAGCCGTCCACCGCTGCCCCCACCGCGCCGACGACCGACGACCGTCCGGTGGTCGTCGCCTCCGGCCACGACGCCGACATCGCCTACGCCCGCAGCGGCGACGTCAGGATCGCGTACCAGGTCATCGGCCAGGGCCCCGTCGACCTCGTCCTCGTCCACGGCTGGGTCTGCAGCTTCCAGCCCGGCTGGGAGAACCCGAAGCTCGCCGGCTTCTACCGGCGGCTGGCGGCGAGCGGGCGGCTGATCCTGTTCGACAAGCGTGGGACGGGCCTCTCCGACCGGGTCTCTCCCGAGCGGCTGCCCGACCTGGAGACGCGCATGGACGACGTCCGCGCCGTCATGGACGCGGCCGGCTCCGAGCGCGCGGTCGTGCTCGGCATCTCCGAGGGGGGAGCGATGTCCACGCTCTTCGCGGCGACGCATCCGGAGCGGACCATCGCCCTCGTCCTGATGAGCACGTTCGCGCGCATGATGCGCGCCGCCGACTACCCGCACGGCGCCACTGCCGAGCAGTACCGCTCACGGCTCGCGGCGGCCGACCAGGACGACTGGGCGACGGCGGTGACGAACGAGTGGCTCGGCCGGGTCGCACCGGACATCCTTCGCGACCCGGCGGCGGTGCGCTGGTACACGTCGTACGTCCAGCGGGGCGCGAGCCCCGGAGCAAGCCGGGCGATCCGCGTCATGAACGCGGAGATCGACGTGCGCGAGGTGCTTCCGTCGATCAGCGTGCCGACGCTCGTGCTGTTCCGCTCCGACGAGTACTACAGCGAGGGCACGAGGTACGTGGGCGAGCACATCCCCGGGGCGCGCGTGGTGGAGCTGCCGGGCAACGACCACCTGCCGTGGGAAGGCGACCAGGCGTCGCTGCTCGACGAGATCGGGCGCTTCGTCGCCGGCGTGCGCGACGACGTCGAGCCCGACCGGCTGCTCGCGACCCTGCTCTTCACCGACATGGTCGGCTCGACTCCGCGGGCCGCCGACGTCGGCGACCGTGCCTGGGGCGAGCTGCTCTCCCGGTACCACCGGATCGTCCGCGCGCAACTCGCGCGCTTCCGCGGAGTCGAGCTCGACACCGCAGGTGACGGGATGTTCGCCATGTTCGACGGCCCCGCCCGCGCCGTGCGCTGCGCGTCCGCGATCGTCACCGCCGTCCGGAGCCTCGGCGTGGAGGTGCGAGCCGGTGTCCACACCGGCGAGATCGAGCGGTCGGAGGCCGGTCTCCACGGAATCGCCGTGCACATCGGGGCACGGATCGCCGCGAGCGCGGGCCCGGGCGAGGTGCTCGTCTCGAGCACGGTCAAGGACATCGTCGCCGGCTCGGGCATCGCCTTCGAGGAGCGCGGCGAGCGAACGCTGACGGGCGTGCCGGGCACCTGGCGCCTGTTCGCCGCCACGCCCTGAGGGCGACTGTCACCTCGCTGGGAGCTCCGACGCTACGAGCCGACGAGGTCCCGTCCCGGCCACGCTGTCCAGAGCAGAGCGACGAGGATTCCCTCGTCCACGGCTACTCCGTGCACCATCTTCCAGTCCCAGAAGAGCGCGATTGTGACGAGGGAGATACAGGCCGCCGTGACCGCCACCGGCCTCCGGCGCCGAACCCGATGAGCAACGCCAGTCCCGCGAGCACGAACCCGGCGAGCGCGAGGATCGAGAGCACCGTGCCGAGCGTGTCCGCCTCGCCGACGAGCCAAGAGGATGCCGACTTCCTCGCCCCCTACAGGCGCGCGACCTCCACGTGCTCGACGCCCAGGCCGCGCTCGTCGGCACGTCGAGGCCGAGCCGGCCGGTCTCTTCGTGCTGGACACCGAGCTCGCGGCCGCCGGACGTGGACGGCTCGTCGGCGACCCGCTCTCGCGCATCTGCTGACGCCACGCCGTGGTCGTCACGTGAGAAAGGACGTCTGCGAGTTCATCCGCCGGCTCGAAGCCGTGGGCCTCCGGTCGAGCCGACGCCGGGGCACTACCGAGTCCTGCGCGACGGCAAGCCGCTCCGCAAGTCGAACGGAATGCCCATGCTGCCGTTCTCCCCCGACACGATTCGCTGGCGGAAGGCGGCGATCGTGGAGCTACGCAAGCTCGGTATCGACGTCTAGCACGCCCAGAGCGCGGCCGCGTGGCGAGGCTCTGCACGCAGGGGCGCCTTGTACGGCAGGCCCCTAACCGGGCTGGCCCGGCTGTGGCGGGCCGATGCGGTAGGGGCGCATCATCTCGTTGTCCTCGTGCTCGACGATGTGGCAGTGCCAGACGAACTGGCCGACCGCCGCGAACCGCGCCTTGACCCGTGTGACCTGCCCCGGGTACGCGATCACCGTGTCCTTGAAGCCGCTTTCCCACGGCTCGGGTGCGGCGACACCGCCCTCGAGCTGGATCGGTTGGGCGACCTCCCCCTCGGCGTTCAGGAGGAGAGACTGGCGATTGACGACCTCGAAGACGATCTCGTGGATGTGCATCGGGTGGGCGTCCGCGGTGGTGTTGTAGATCTCCCAGACCTCGGTCGCGCCGACCGCGGGATTCTCCGTCACCGGGTCCATCCACTTGCGCGCCGTCCACACGCCGGCGCGACCGTGCCGAGTAGTGCCTCGACCGGTCCCTCGACCTCCTCCTCTGCCTCGTCGGCACCCTCCCCTGCTTCCTCGATCAGTGCGAGCTGTCGCGTGCCCGTCGCGGCGGGCAGCGGGGTGATCGGCGGCAACTGGAGGAATTGCGGCGGGGTCGAGTCGTCGGGCTCGGCCGCAGGCACGACTCGGAACTGCAGGACCTGACCGGTCGTCCCGGGGTCGGCGACGCTCGAAGTCCACACCGGGAACGCCGCCGCCGAACGGCTCGTCGGGGCCGACGTTCGCGAGGACGTGGCTCCCGGCGGGGACCTTGGTGAAGTCGACGATCACGTCGGCCCGCTCTGCGAGCCCCATCAGCAGACGGTTGCCGTGCCCGGCGGTGAGGTTGACGGGCGCGGCGAGGAAGCCGCCCTCGTTGCCGATCGCCCAAACCTCCACCCCGGGAATGCTGCTGAAGTCGAGGATCAGGAAGCGGGACTGGCAGCCATTGAGGAGCCGGAAGCGGTAGCGCCGCTGCTCGACCTCGAGGAAGGGCCATGTGTTGCCGTTGGCGATGATCGCGTTGCCGAAGAACTCCGGGTTCCAGATCGGAGAGAAAGGGCCGTCCGGGATGTAGTCGGCCACGATCCCGTCGAAGAACTCGCGCGTGTCCGGGTAGAAGAGCGAGCCGTCGGCGTTGAACGAGCGATCCTGGATCGCGATCGCGATCTCGCGGTACGGCTTGTTCGGCGGGAACTTGTCGTTCTCCCGTGGAGCCGGACCGGGCAGGCTCGCCTCGCGTCCGGTGCGCGAGTCCAGCACCGTGTCGGCCGGCCCGCCACGGATGAGGAAGAAGCCGGCCGGACCCGCGTAGACGTTGAGCCGGGTCATGCCGAGCGCGTGGTCGTGGTACCAGTTCGTCGACGCCCGATCGTCGTTCGGGTACTGGAAGACCGCGTAGCCGGGGCCCCAGGCGACGCCGTAGGCTCCGGCGGCCTTGCCGGCGAAGAACTCGTACCAGGTGCCCTCGGTCGCGTAGCCCGCGGGAATGTCGTTCGCCGCCGGCAGATACCACGCCTCGGAGTAGCCGTCGCTGTCGTCCGCCACCCCCACGGCGCCGTGCACGTGGGTCACGATCGGGACCGGTCCCGTGTAGCGGTCGGGCGTCTCTGCGAACGTCGGCCGGCTGTCGCGACCGGTGCTCCCGCCCGGCGGGTTGGCCCAGTGCAGGGTCGGGTCGACCGCCAGCAGGTGGGGAAGGTGGTTCCCGCTCGCGTCCACGAGCTCGTTGATCCACTTGACCCGCACCGGCCGGTTCGACATCGCCTCGATGGTCAGCGAGGGAGCGTTGTGGATCAGCAGGCCACGGTTGCTCTGCGCCGCAACCTCGCGCCGTACCCCCACACCGTCGTCGCAGGTAGACCCGCCGGGAGGACCTGCTGCTCGAACTGTCGCATCGAGATCTCGTAGTAGTCGATCGGCTTGCCGCCTCGCTGCCTGAGCGTGTCTGCCCTCGGCATCACCGGCGGAACCAGCAGCGGCGTCCGGAACTTCGGGATCTCGGCCGGATCCAACGTGCCACCCGGGACCTGGGCGAGAGCCACGGGCGCGGCCGTGCCGGGCAGGCGACCGAAAAGGTAGAAGCCGGCGCTCGCTCCGCCGACCCAGGCGACAAACGTACGGCGCGACAACCGTCGCGTGGTCTCCATCTGCCCCTCGCTCCGACCCTTCCCCAGGCTCGCAACTCTACTCGCTTCAACCCGCAGATGGAAGCGAGGCGGAAGTCGGGGCTCGACCTGGACGGCTCCCGTACTCGACCACGCCGAGGCCGCGAGCCTCCGGCGGCTCCGTGATGCCGTAGGCTGGCTGCACACGGGCTGACCGAAGTCGGCGCGCTGCTGTGGGCTACGTTCCTGACCGCGACGATCGCGACGGCGGCGAGGCCGGACGTGTTCGCCAGGCCGACCCTTGCCGCTGGACGCGGACGTCGGCATCAACGTGCCGCAAGCACGTCGGACCGCTCCGCCCGCGAACGCGAGGACGAGCGAGCCGAGCCGTCGCTCCTCCGTCGAAGATGCCGTACCCCGGGAGCGACGCCAGGCCGCTGACGACGGCGATCCCGATCCAGAGGCCGATGCTCCAGCGGTTCGAACGACCGCTCCGCTGGAAGGCGGTGGTCGCGGCGATCGACTCGGCACGTCGAGAGGAAGATCGCGTAGAGGTCTCCGCCGTAGAACGTGAGCGCGCGCCGAGCGCGAGCCCGAGTGCCCCGCCGTAGTTCCGCCGGTGTCGACGCGTCGGCCACGAGCTCTAGGCGACGCGCTGATCAGGACTCCGGCTCCGAACGCCATGACGAGCCCCAGCGTGCTCCGTGTCGCCGGCGCCAGGACGAACAGCGCCCCGAGCACGAGCGACGAGGCCGCGATCACGCCCCGGACGGATGCCTCGGCCATCCGTGGCCTCCCGCCCTACGTCGTGTCCGGGCCGCGAGGGACGTGCGCGATCGCGAGCTGCGAGGCCGAGGCGAGGAGGTAGAGCGTGGTCACGAGGAAGGCGCCGAGAGGCCAGGCGGCGACGCTCTGCACGAGGTGCGCCACGATCGTGGCGGCGATGATCGCGAGCCCGACCGAGAAGAGGTGCAGCCCGCCCCACACCACGGAGCGCCCGGGTTGGACGATCAGCTGCTCCGAGAAGCTGCCGAACGCAAGGCCGCCGACCAGGGCGTACCCGGCGACCGCACCGACCAGAAACAGGAGCGCCTCCGCCGAGCTCGGGATGCCGCGCGCATGGGAGAGGACGGCCCCGCTCGTCCAGACGGTGAGCGTGTACCCGTACGGCGCGGCGCTCGCCGCCACGGAGGCGCGGAGCGCGGACCGGTACCGCGAGCCGATCACTCCTCCGAGCTTCGCGGGCCTGCGCACCGATCCTCCCCGAGGGCGGGCCCGCTCCCGGTTCACGCTCCGCCGCGGGACGACGCGTATGCGAGGTGGAACCGGCGAGCTCACGCACCGAGCCCGGCGAACGGCTCGATGCTCATGTACTTGAACGCGGTGTCGACCGCGAGGGTGACGATCACGGCGTCCGGTCCGAGACGCTCCGCGAGCCGGTGGGCCCCGACCACGTTGGCGCCCGTCGAGATGCCTGCGAACACGCCCTCCTCCAGCGCGAGGCGCCTCGTCATCTCGAGCGCCTCAACGTCGCCGACCGCGTCGGTGCTGTCGACCATGCCCGGATCCCACAGCGGCACGACGAACCCCGCCCAGCCCTGCATCGCGAACGACCCGGGCGGACCGCCGCTCAACGCCGCCGATCCCGCAGGCTCGAGCCCATGGACGTGCACGCCGCGCGGCCTCAGTGCCTGCGCCACACCGAGCAGCGAGCTGGCCGTGCCGATGCCCTGACAGAACACCGTCACGCGACCCTCGCTCTGCTCCCAGATCTCGCGGCCGAGGGCGTCCCGGTGCCCGGCCACGATGTACGGATTCTCGAATTGGTTCGTCGCGTAGTGGCCCGGCCGTTCGGCGAGCTCCGCGGCGCGGGAGACCATGTTGCGGATGTCCTGGGGTGTCACCCGTGGCCGTCCCTCGACGGACGGGACGACGTCGATCTCGGCGCCGAGCGCGCGGAGGAGCTGGAAGCGCTCCTCGGTGTAGCAGTCGGCCATCACGATCAGGGCCCGGTAGCCCTTCGCCCTGCAGACGAAGGCGAGCGCCGGGCCCGTGCTGCCGCCCGTGTACTCGACGACCGTGTCTCCCGGCGAGAGCAGGCCGTCCCGCTCGGCGCCCTCGATCATCGCGAGCGCCATCCGGTCCTTCATCGAGCCGGTCGGGTTCAGGTACTCGAGCTTGAGCCACAGCTCCGCCCCGTTCGCGGGAGCGCAGTCGCGCAGACGGACGAGCGGGGTGTTGCCGATCGCGTCGAGGATGGATCCGCCGGGCATCACGCCTCGGACGCCTGGACGACCGCCGGGAGGCGATGCTCGATCGCCCGGCGGGCACGCTCGAGCGACTCGGGCCCGCGCGCGACGATGAACTGCGCGTTCGCGTAGAACAGGGCGGCCTCGATCTCGAAGACGAGCTGGGCGGCGTCCTCCCCCGGGTCGACGGCACCCTCTGCCTGGGCCTGGCGCACCGAGCTCTCGAGCACGCCCAGCCAGGAGTCGAGGAACTCGACGAGCCGTTGCCGCACGGGCCCGGGCCGGGTGTCCATCTCGCCGAGGGCTGAGGCGAAGAAGCACCCGCCGGGAAACAGCTGGAGGTAGCCGAGGTACCCGTCGACGAGGCGGCGGAGCCGCGCGATGCCGGTGGTGGCGCTCGCAGCGGGCTCCACGACCCGCGACTCGAACAGCGAGGTGGCCGTCTCGACGGTGGCGAGCTGCAGCTCCTCCTTCGAGCCGAAATGGGCGTAGAGGCCGCTCTTGCTCATCCCGACGGCGTCCGCGAGGGTCGAGATCGAGAGCCCGTCGATCCCCTCGACCGTCGCCAGCCGCGCGGCCTCGTCGAGGATCGCGCGTCGGCTGCGCTCGCCGTCGCTGCGCGTCCTGCGCCGGCCGTGGATCGCCGTGCGATCGTCCATGTCGTAAAGATAGCACGAACGATCGTATGATAAGCTCGCCGCGAGACCGCTCCTGCGGTCACGAGCGATGAGGAGGTTGGCATGACCACATTGCACGACGAGCTCGTCCAGGAGCTCGGCGGTCGGGTGTCCGGCGCCGTGCTCGCCCCGGGAGACGCGGGCTACGACGACGCACGCGCCGTCTACAACGGCCTGATCGACCGCAGCCCCGCGGTGATCGTCCGCTGCAGGGCGACGGGAGACATCGTGGCCGCGGTCGAGCTCGCCCGACGCGCGGGGCTCGAGCTCTCCGTGCGCGGCGGCGGGCACAACGTCGCCGGCCGCGCGGTCGCGGACGGCGGGCTGATGATCAGCCTCGCGGACATGAACGGCGTCACCGTCGACCCCGAGCGACGCACGGCGACCGCGCAGGGCGGCGCGACCTGGGCCGACCTCAACGCGGCGGCCGGCGAGCACGGCCTGGCCGTGACGGGCGGCCTCATCTCGACGACCGGAGTCGGCGGCTACACCCTCGGCGGCGGCCTCGGCTGGCTGATGGCGAAGTTCGGGCTCGCCGCCGACAACCTCGAGGCAGTGGAGCTGGTGACGGCGGACGGCGAGGTGCTCGAGGTCGACCGTGCGTCGCACCCGGATCTCTTCTGGGCACTGCGCGGCGGAGGCGGCAACTTCGGTGTCGCCGCGTCGCTCACGTTCAGGCTCCATCCGGTCGAGACGATCACGGGCGGCCTGATCGCGCATCCGGTCGACGCCGCGCCCCAACTCCTCCGGTTCTACCGCGACGCGGTCGCCGATGCGTCCGACGACCTGAGCGTGTTCGCGGGGCTCGTCCACGCGCCCGACGGCTCGGGCACGAAGCTCTCCGCGCTCGTGGTCTTCCATACCGGAGATCCGGAGACCGCGGACCGCGACCTGGCGCCGTTCCGCTCCTTCGGCTCGCCCGTGCTGACCGAGGTCGGCCCGATGCCGTACCCGGTGATGAACACCCTGCTCGACGAGGCGTACCCGCACGGAGCGCTCAACTACTGGCTCTCGAGCTTCACCCAGGGCCTTCCCGACGCGCTGATCGACACGGCGGTCGAGCGATTCGCGGCGGTCCCCTCGCCGATGACGGGGATCCTGTTCGAGCACTTCCACGGCGCAGTGACGCGGATCGGGCAGTCCGAGACCGCCGTCCCGCATCGCGAGCAGGGCTGGAACCTGCTGATCCCGTCCGTCTGGACCGACCCGGCCGACACCGAGGACAACATCGGTTGGACACGCGAGACGTTCGCGGCATTCCGCCCCCATTTCGGAACCGGCCGCTGGCTCAACTACCTCGGCGACGACCAGGCCGACGACGCGATCCGCGCGGCCTACGGCCCGAACTACGACCGGCTGCGCGAGGTGAAGCGGCGCTACGACCCGGACAACGTCTTCCACCTGAACCACAACATCGCCCCGTAGCTCGTTCGCGCGCCGCCTCCGGGTGCACCCGCCCGGAGGCGGCCGCTAGCTGCTAGCCGGCGCTCGCGCGCTCGACGACCCCGGCGAGCCGCGCCCGTACCTCGGCGGCGACGGGTGCGATCTCGGCGTTGTCGACGACGGACAGCATCCGCTCGGCGTCGATCGCCGAGATGTGCGTCTCATCTCCGGCGCGGTAGACGACGACGTTGCAGGGCAGCAGGGTGCCGAGGTCGGGCTCGGCTTCGAGGGCGCGGTGTGCGAGGGGCGGGTTGCAGGCGCCGAGGATCAGGTACGGCTCCCGCTCGACGCCCAGCCGCTCGCGCAGCGTTGCCTGCACGTCGATCTCGCACAGCACGCCGAAGCCCTCGCTCCGGAGCTCCTCGCGGACGCGCTCGACCGCGCGCTCGAAGGGGGCCTCGGTGACGGCGGTCAGTGTGTAGCCGGTTGCGAGCATTCGCATTCCTCCTCGAGGTAGCGGCGGCGTGCCTTCTCCGCCTTGTGTCGGTGCGCACGTGCCCCCGAGGGATCAGGGACGTGCGCGTCCAGGTACGTCTCGATCGCGTGCTCGCCGACGAGCACCTGCCCGTCGTCGACGACGAGGACGGGGATCGTGTCCACGCCCGTCCGCTCGCGCAGCAGGCCGCGGTCGGCGCGCTCCACCGGCACCTGCCGGCTGAAGTGGTCGATGCCGAGCTCGGTCAGGCGCTGCCGCACCCGTCGCGACGCCGGGCACCACTCCGTCTGCCAGAGCTCGTACATCACGCGTGCCCGAAGCGGATGTCGGGGAGCAGCCGGTCCAGCCACGCCGGCAGGGCCCATGCATGGCGACCGAAGACCCGCAGCAGGGTGGGGACGAGCACGAGCCGTACGAGCATCGCGTCGAGCAGCACGGCGAGTCCCAGGATCACGCCCATCTCCTTCGGCGGCAGCGGCCCCGAGAGCGCGAACGTGAAGAAGACGGCGACCATCACGGCCGCGGCCGCGAAGATCACCCGCCCGGAGTGGGCGAGACCGCCGACCGCCGCGTCCTTCGGGTCGTGCGAGCGGTCCCAGTGCTCCTTCGCCGACGAGAGCAGGAACACGGTGTAGTCCATCGAGATCGCGAAGATCATCGCGAAGAAGAAGACCGGGGCCCATGCGTCCATGAAGCCCTGGGGCTCGAACCCGAGCAGCCCCGCGCCGTGGCCGTTCTGGAAGATCAGCCGGCCGATCCCGAAGGCCGCCCCGGTCGCGAGCAGGTTCGTGAGCACGCCCAGCGCGGCGACCAGGGGCGCCTGGAGGGCGACGAGCAGCAGCACGAAGCCGAGCACGAGCACGACGCCGATCACGAGCGGCGTCTTCGCCGCCAGCGCCCGCTCGAGATCGTGGTTCTCGGCGACCGCGCCGCCGACCAGCGCCTCCTGCGGGAGCACGCGTCGGAGCCGATCGATCGTCGCGCCGACGCTGCGGCTGGACGGGTCGGCCGCCGGGGTCGCCTGGATCAGCGCGAGGCCGCCGCTGCCCGACTCCGGCGGGCCGACGCGGGCGATGCCGGGATCCCGCCGGGCAGCCGACACGGCCTGCGCAGCCTGCGAGCGCGGGACGACGATCTGCAGCGCGCCGGGCGCGCCGACGCCGAATGCCTGCTGCACCTGCGTATACCCGACCCGGGAGCCGTCGCTCTCGGGCACGACCTTGATCGACGGCATGCCCGTCCGAAGCCCGATCACGGGCAGGGCGAGCAGGACGAGCGCGAGCGTCGCGGCGGAGCCGAAGACGTACGGGTGCCTCCACAACCTCTCGCCCCAGCGCGCGAAGCGGGAGGAGCGATGCTCGCCCGAGTGGACCCAGCGGAGCGGGAGCGCGTCGACCCGCGGCCCCAGCTTCGCGAGCACCGCCGGGAGCAGCGTCAGCGTCGCGGCGAGGACGAATGCGACGCTGAGCATGATCCCGAGCGCCATCGAGCGGAACGCCGGGCTCGGCACGAGCATCACCGCAGAGAGCGAGACGAAGACGGTGAGACCGGAGAACAGGACCGCCTTGCCGGCCGTGTCCATCGTGACCGCGACGGCCGCCCGGGGCGAGAGCCCCGCGCCGAAGTGGGCGCCGCGGAAGCGGTGGACGACGAAGAGCGCGTAGTCGATCCCGAGCGCGAGCGCGAACATCAGCGCGAAGTTCATCGCCCAGATCGAGATCTCGAAGCCGTGGGTGAGCAGCGCGAGCAGGCCGGCCGAGGCGAGCAGGCCGAGCATCGTCAGCAGCAGCGGCAGGCCCGCCGCGACGAGCGACCCGAACGCGAGCACGAGGATCGCGAGGGTCACCGGCCAGGAGTAGAGCTCCGACTTCATCATCGCGGTGCGGTTCGCCTCGTTGAAGTCCGACCACATGCCCGACGCGCCGGTGACGCTCACGGTGATGTCGCCGCTCGAGAGCCCCTCGAGCGGGCCCTTGAGCGAGCCCGCGGCGGCGACCATCGCAGTCGGGTCGCGTCGCGCACCGCCGACGACGAGCGCGGTGTGGCCGTCACGCGATACCGAGGCGCCCGCTCGCGGCGGTACGACGGTGGAGATGCGCGGATCCGAACGGAGGATGGTCTCGATCTCCGCGACCGTCTCGCGGAAGCGGGGCGAGTCGGCGGTGAGCGTCGGGGAGTGGACGACCACGAGCGGTGCCGCGCTGGAGACGCCGCCGAAGCGCTCCTGGATCAGCGTCCGCGCCGCGACCGATTCGGAGCCGTTCGCCTGCCAGCCGGCCCCCGAGAGGGCCGTCTCGACCTTCGGCGCGAACACCGCCAGCACGAGCGCCACGACGGCCCAGGCCAGGGACACGGCCCGGACGTGGTCGGCCGCCCACCCGCCGAGCCGGCCGATCGGGCCGACTGCCTCGGGCTGCTCCACACCGGCGGGGACGACGGGCGTATCGGCGACGACCACTTCTGACTCCCTCTCTCTGCTTGCGGATCTCCGTCGGGAATACTACTATACAACTAAATCGTTTGTTAGTGTACATGAGGAGATCGATGACGCTTCCGCACCCAATCCCCGAAGACCTGGCAGAGCTGATCGCCCGCCGCTTCCGCGCGATCGGAGAGCCGCTGCGCGTACGTATGCTCGATTTGCTCCGCGAGGACGAGCTCGGCGTGAACGAGCTCGCGGAACGGCTCGGCGCGGGTCAGCAGAACGTCTCCAAGCACCTCGGCGTGCTCACCGACGCGGGCATGCTCGCCCGCCGCAAGGACGGCAACCACGTCTACTACCGCATCGCCGACGAGAGCGTGTTCGCGCTCTGCGAGCAGGTCTGCGGCTCCCTGCAGTCGCAGCTCTCCAGCCTCGCGGCCCTGGTCGGCGGTGCTTCCCCTTCATGAGCGGGGCTTCCGCTCGCCAACGACACGAGGAGTGATCGATTCAATGGATGTGACACGTGAGACCTTCGAGCGCGACGTGATCGAGCGCTCGCGCGAGCTACCCGTCGTCGTCGACTTCTGGGCGGCCTGGTGCGGCCCGTGCGTGATGCTCGGCCCGGCGCTCGAGTCGGAGATCGCCAAGCGCGCGGGCACGATCGAGCTCGCCAAGATCGACGTCGACGCCGAGCAGGAGCTCGCCGCCCGGTACGGGATCAAGAGCATCCCCACTGTCGCGGTGTTCCGCGACGGCGAGCCCGTGACGGGATTCGTCGGCGCCCACCCCGCGGCGACGATCGGGCGGTTCCTCGACGAGGCGATCGACGGCAAGCGCGACGCGGTCGAGGCCGCGTAAGCCGACGCGCACGGACGTCGGCTCGAGAGTCGGGACCCCGGACGGGCGGCTCGAGGCCGGTGCCGGCGGCGGCACCGGCCGTCGTGGAGGAACGCCGGCCGGGCCGGTCCAGTGCCGGGCCCGCCCAACCATGAGCCGCGGTCGTTTGGCACGGTGAGAAACCGGGTACCTCATCTCTGATGGGAGCACGCAGGCTCCTCGTCGTCGTCTTCAGCGAGGCCCGGATACCGGACCTCGAGGCGGTGATCCGCCGCCGGGCCGACCCGGACGCGGAGGTGCGGGTGATCGCGCCGCCGGAGCTCTCCCGGCTCCGATGGCTGTTCATGGACGTCGACGAGGCTCGCGGGCGGGCGCACGAGCGAGCCGAGCGGACCGCTCGAGCTGTGGGCTCGGACCTCGCGGTCGAGGCCGACGTGTCCGAGCCCGTGCACCCGAACCCGCGCCAGGCGATCGAGGACGCGCTGCGTGCCTTCCCCGCCGACGAGGTGCTCGTCGTCACGCACCCCGAGAGCGAGGCGGGCTGGCAGGAGCAGAAGGTCTTCGCGGGCCTCGACGACCTCGGCGTGCCCGTGAGGGTGCTGACGCCGGCGGGGACGGGTCGCCCGTAACGGGCGCCCGAAGCCGAGCCCGGTGCGCCGCCTGCTCTCCGCGCTCGCGCTGGCCGCGGCGGGCCGGGGCGCCTACCGCCTCCTCGCATCCGGTGCGCTGACGCTCGACCTCGGAGCAGGTCGGCGTACCCGCAGCCTCGGACCGGTCAGCTGGGAGATCGCCGCCGAGCGCGAGGTCGTCTTCGACCTGATCGCCGGCCCCTACCTCGGCCCGACCCCGCGCGCGCTCAGCGACAAGCTCGAAGTGTGGGAGCGTGGCACCGACATGGTGCTCGCGGCGCATTTCACCCGCCTCAAGTGCGGCGTGACCACGACGGTCGAGACGGTGCGGTTCAGCCGTCCGGGACGGATCGACTTTCGCGTCGTGCGCGGCCCGGTCCCCCATCTCGTCGAGTCGTTCGTGCTCACGGCGGCCGACGGCGGGACGCGCCTCACCTGGGCAGGCGAGCTCGGGACCGACCTCGGGCCGGTCGGCGCGTGGTGGGGCGATCGCGTCGCCCGCGTCTGGGACCGCGCCGTCCGCGACTCGCTCGGACCCGTCGTCGACGAGGCCGAGCGTCGCGCGCACGGATCACACGGGTAGCGCGCCGAGGGGCGCACGCAACTCTCCGTCAGGTCGCCGGCGCCGGGACGGGGGCCTGCGCGTCGGCCTCCTTCGCGCCCTCGGTCGAGAGCGAGATCGCCGCGGCGCCGAGGAGGGCGACCACCAGACCCGCGTACGCCACGACCTTGTGCCACGTCGGCTCCGCGAGCCGCTCTTCCAGCAGGAGCGTGCCGATCACGATGCTCACGAGCGGGTTGCAGACCGACACCGTCGCCACCGACGCGGCGAGCTTGCCCGTCGCGAGCGAGACCTGCTGGACGACGAACGCGACGATGCCCGCCGCGGCGAACGCGTAGAACTCCCAGCTCGAGAGCACGCCGCCGATCCCGTGGTCGTGGAGAATCTCCACCGTCGGCTTGCACAGGGAGGCGGAGAGGCCGTAGAGGACCCCCGCGCAGGCGCCGTACAGGCCGGCCTTCCGCGCGGCCGTGCCGCGGCCGCCGAGGTAGAGGAGCACGGCCGCGGCGAGGCCGAACACGACGACCGCGATCGCCCATTCGTCCGCCGGTGCGTTGTCGCGCCCGTCCGCAGCCTCCCCCACCACCGTGAACACGGCGAGCCCGAGGACGACGACGGCCGCCCCGATGACCTCCCGCCGATGGATCACCTGGCGCGTGAGGAGGTAGCCGAGCGGCAGCGCGAACACGATCGTGGTCACGAGCAGCGGCTGGATCACGGCCAGCCGCCCGCGGTCGAGCGCCATCGCCTGGAGCACGTAGCCGCCGAGCAGCGCCAGCGTGCCGAGGAGCCAGAACGTCTGCCTGGCGAGCCTGAGAAGCGAGCTCGGCGACGAGAACGACACCGCGCCCATGTCGAGCGCGCCCTTCTGCTGGAGCGTCGCCGCGAGCGCGAAGAAGAAGGCCGCGACGAGTGCGAGGACCTCGGCCACGGCGAAGGAGCCTACGCGGGCCGGCGGTCGGCGGCAACGGCGCCGAGCGCGACGACCTCGTCGACGAGCTCGAGCCCCTCCGTCCGGTGCGTGATCAGGAGCACGGAGCGGTCGTCGGCCGCGCCGAGGACGTCGGCGACGAGCGCCTCCGCGGTCGCCGGGTCGAGGTGGGCGGTGGGCTCGTCGAGCACGAGGACGGGCGCGTCCGAGAGGAGCGCCCGCGCGACCACGAGGCGCTGGCGCTGACCTCCCGAGAGCCGCCGCCCCTCCTCGCCCACGGTCGCGTCCAGCCGGTCGGGAAGCGAAGCGACCCAGTCGTCGAGGCGTGCCCGCGCGAGCGCGGCCATCAGCTCCTCGTCCGTCGCGCCGGGCCGTGCGAGGCGCAGGTTCTCCCGAATGCTCGAGTCGAACACGTGCGCCTCCTGGCCGGCCAGCGCGAAGGTCGCGCGGACGTCCTCCTGGCGCAGCTCGCGCAGGTCGCGGCCGTCGATCGTCACGCGTCCACGGGCCGGGTCGAGAAAGCGGAGCAGGAGGTTGGTGACCGTGGTCTTCCCCGCGCCGCTCGGGCCGACGAGCGCCACGCGGCGGCCCGGCTCGAGCCGGAGGTCGAACCCCTCGAGGACGGGCTGGGAGTCGGCGCCGTAGGAGGCGGTGACGTCCTCGAGCGCGACCGCGACGGGCGCACGGGGGGCAGGCGCAGGATGGGCCGGATCGGCGACCGCAGGCCGGCGATCGGTGAGCTCGAGCACACGACCGCCGGCGGCGAGCGTCGCGGACAGCTCGCGAGCGGCTGCGGGGAGCGGCGCGACCGCCTCGAACGACGAGAGCGCGAGCAGAGCCAGCGTCGCGACGAGCACCCGGTCGAGCGAGCCCGCGTCGTGCGCGGCGACCGCGGCCGCGAGCACGCCGACCGTGGTCAGCCCCGTGACGACGACCGAGGCCGCGTCGGCCAGACCGGCCACGAGGGCGTCGCGGCGCGCGAGCCGGACGAGCTCGCGATCGGCCGCACGCACACGGTCGATCGCCTCGTCCTCCCGACCGTAGGCGGCGAGCTCCGGCGCTCCGCGCAGCAGCTCCACGAGCTCCGCGGTGAGCTCTCCGCGCGCCGCTGCCTGGCGCCGACCCACGTGCCGCCCGAGCCGGGCCGAGAGCACCGGGATCGCGATGCCGCCGACCGCGAGCCCAACGGCGAGCACGACGGCCGCGAGCGGCAGAACGAGCGCGGTCGCGAGGACGCAGGCGAGCACCACGACGAGAGCGACGAGCGGCGGCGCGAGGCCGCGCAGGTAGAGCCCCTGCAGGGCGTCGACGTCCGCCACGAGCCGGCTCACCAGGTCGCCGCGGCGAAACGCGTCGAGCTCTGCGGGGGCGAGCGGCTCGATGCGCGCGTAGACGGCGGCGCGGATCCGGGCGAGCGCCCGGAGCGCGAGGTCGTGGGAGGCGAGTCGCTCGAGGTACCTCGCCAGGGGGCGGGCGAGCGCGAGGAACCGGACGACGACGATGAGGGTGGTGAGGGACAGGATGGGCGGCAGCTCCGCGGCCCGCGAGATCAGAAGGCCCGCCGTCGCCATCAGCGCGACGCCGAAGCCGACCGCCAGGGCACCGAGCCCGATCGAGAGCGCGACGCGGCCGGGCGGGAGCGACGCGAGCCGGAGGAGCCGTCGGATCGTGGCCGTCACGCCGCCTCCGGTGCCCGCTCGCGGATGCGGCCGTCCTCGAGCCTCACGATCCGGTCGGCCCGCGCGGCGAGCTCGGGTCGGTGCGCGACGAGCAGGAGCGTCCGCCCGACCCGGAGCCTCTCGATCGCGTCGGCGACGAGCGTCGCGCTCAGCGGGTCGAGGTCGGCCGTCGGCTCGTCGAGCAGGACCAGCGGGGCGTCGCGCAGGAAGGCGCGCGCCAGCGCGACCCTTCGCCGCTCGCCCGCCGACAGTTGCCGCCGCCCCTCCCCCACCTCGGTCTCGTAGCCGAGGGGAAGCCGGGAGACGAACTCGTGCGCTCCCGCGAGCCTCGCCGCCGCCTGCACGTCCTCGCTCCCCGCAGTCGGGTCGCCGAGGCGGATGTTGTCCGCGACCGTCCCGCGGAACAGGGTCGGTCCCTGCGGGACGAAGGCGATGCGCCTGCGCCACGTCGCGGCGTCGAGCGAGCCGAGGTCGTCCGTCCCGACCAGGACGCGTCCCTGGGAGGGCTCCGCGAAGCGCAGGAGCAGAGACAGGAGCGTGCTCTTCCCGCTGCCGCTCGGGCCGACCAGCGCGACGGTCTCGCCGGGCTCGAGCCGGAGGTCGACGCTGCGCAACACGTCCACGTCGCGGGCGGGGTAGGAGAAGGAGACGGACGCGAACGTGATCGGGACGTTCGCGGGATCCGGGACGGCCGTCGAGCGCGGCGGGAGGGGGCGCGCCTCCGAGAGGTCAAGCAGGCGGCCCGCGACGGCGGCGCCGTCGGCGCTCGCGTGGAACTGGGCGGCGAGGTTGCGGAGCGGCAGGTAGAGCTCCGGGGCGAGCACGAGCACCGTCAGCGCAGGCTCGAAGCCGATGCGGCCCTCGGCGAGACGGACACCGACGACCACGGCGACGAGCGCGATCCCGAGCGTCGCCGCGAGCTCCAGCACCGCCCCCGAGAGGAACGCGACGCGGAGCGTGGCCATCGTCGTCCGCCGGTACTCCTCGCCGACCTCCTCGATGCGGGCCGCCTGCGCCTGCCCACGGTTGAACGCCCGCAGGGTCGGGAGGCCCCGCACGACGTCGAGGAAATGGGTCGAGAGCTGCGCCAGCGCGCGCCAGCGCTCCTGCGCGCGCCGCTCGGTGGAGCGCCCGACGAGCCACATGAAGACGGGTACGAGCGGGAGCGTGAGGAGCATGACGCCCGCCGCGAGCAGGTCGGTCGCGGCGACGAGCACGAGCACGGCGACCGGGACGACGACCGCGAGGACGACTTGCGGCAGGTAGCGGGCGAAGGTCGTCTCGAGCGCGTCGACACCGGCCACCGCCCCGGTCGCGACCTCCGCGCTCTGGACGCCGTCCAGCGCGGCCGGCTGCCTGCGAAGACGCGCGTCGACGAGGTCGAGCCGCAGTTGCGAGATCACCTCGGTGGCCGCGCGGCGACCGGCGACCTCGAACCCCCACACCACCGCCGCGCGCCCCGCGACGACCGCGACGAGGGCGACCAGGGCCGGCCTGACGTCGGCGAGCGACGCGCCGCCGAAGGCACGCGCGGCGATCCGGGCGAGCAGCACCGCCTGCGCGAGCACGAGCAGCGCCGACGCCACCCCCAGCACGGCGTCCGCAACGAGCAGCGAGCGTGTCGCGCGTGCCCGCCGGAGCAGCCGTGGGTCGAGGATCCTCACGGGCCGAGACTAGTGCCCCGTCCGAGGGCGGGCGGGGCGGGGCCAGGCGGCTCACCCGGGGTGAACCGGCGGCCACGGTGGACAACGGATCGACGGCACGGAAGGATGGAGAGCCTGCCCCGCTCGATGCCTATGACAGACCCGACGCCGTGAGCCCCATCGCCTCCACGACCGTCGACCTGGCGCGCATCCAGTTCGCGACCACGTCGCTCTACCACTTCCTCTTCGTGCCGCTGACGCTCGGGCTGGCGCCCTTCGTGGCCGTGATGCAGACGATCTGGTACCGCACCGGCGAGGTCGCCTGGCTCAGGCTGACGCGCTTCTTCGGGACGCTGATGCTGATCAACTTCGCGATCGGCGTCGCGACCGGTCTCGTGCAGGAGTTCCAGTTCGGGATGAACTGGTCGGTGTACTCGAAGTACGTCGGCGACGTGTTCGGGGCGCCGCTCGCGATCGAGGGGCTTGCCGCGTTCTTCCTCGAGTCGACGTTCCTCGGCCTCTGGATCTTCGGCTGGAACCGCCTCTCGCCGCGCCTGCACCTCGCGACCATCTGGCTCGCGGCGATCGGCAGCTGGCTCTCCGCCCTGTTCATCATCGTCGCGAACTCGTGGATGCAGCGGCCGGTCGGCTCCACCGTCACGGACGGCCGCGCCGAGCTGACGGACGTGTGGGAGCTGCTCTCCAACCGCTTCGGGGTCTGGGCGTTCGTCCACGTGATCCTCGTCGGGATCACGACCGCCGCGATGGTGATCTTCGGGGTCTCGTGCTGGCACATGCTGCGAGGGCGGAACCTCGAGCTGTTCCGGCGCGCGGCGAAGCTCGCGCTGATCGTGGCCGTGCCGGTCTCCGCGCTGAACCTGGCGGTCGGCAGCCATCTCGGCGTCGTGATCACCGACTACCAGCCGATGAAGATCGCCGCGACCGAGGCGCAATGGAACACCTGCCAGCCGTGCTCGTTCTCGCTCTTCCAGATCGGCGGCTTCACGCAGGACGACCAGACGCCGAGCTTCTCGATCCAGATCCCGCACCTCCTCTCCCTGCTCGCGACCGACTCGCTCGACGGCCAGGTGCAGGGGATGAACGAGCTCCAGCAGCAGGAAGAGCGTGCGTACGGGCGCGGCAACTACACCCCGCCCGTCCGCACGACGTACTGGAGCATGCGGGTGATGGCGTACCTCGGGACGCTCGTGTTCCTCGTCGCCGTGGTCGGCGCGTTCCTCTACCGGCGGCGGCGGCTCGAGACGACGCGCTGGTTCCTCTGGATCGGCGTCGCCTCGATCGCGTTCCCCTACCTCTCGGCCCTTGCGGGCTGGGTGCTCTCCGAGGTCGGGCGCCAGCCGTGGATCGTGTAGGGGCTGCTCAAGACCGCGGACGCGAACTCGCCGAGCGTCGGCGCCTGGACGATCGGGGTCAGCCTCGCGGTGTTCGCCTCGCTCTACGGCATGCTGGCGGTCGTCGACTTCGTGCTCATGCGGCGCTACGCGCGCGTCGACCCGCCCGAGCTCGGCGGCGAGGGCGACGAGTTCGCGATGCCGGCGGTGACGTACTGATGGGCCTCGAGATCTTCTGGTTCTGCCTGATCGCCGTGCTGTGGTCGGGCTACTTCGTGCTCGAGGGCTTCGACTTCGGGGTCGGGATGCTGCTGCCGTTCCTCCCGCGCGACGAGCGGGAGCAGTCGACGATGCTGCAGACGATCGGGCCGGTCTGGGACGGCAACGAGGTGTGGCTGGTCGTCGCCGGCGGGGCGACCTTCGCCGCCTTCCCCGCGTGGTACGCGACCATGTTCTCGGGCTTCTACCTCGCGCTGCTGCTCGTGCTCGTCTTCCTGATCGTCCGGGTGGTCTCGTTCGAGTGGCGCTCGAAGCACGAGGGAAGCCGCTGGCGGTCGCTCTGGACCTGGGCGAACACCATCGGCAGCACCGGCGCGTCCTTCGTCTGGGGGGTCGGCCTCGCGAGCCTGCTCTACGGCGTCCCGATCGACTCGGAGGGCGATTTCGCCGGCAACCTCCTCGACCTCTTCAACGCGTACACGATCACGGCGGGCGTGACGGTCGTCGTCCTGTTCGCGTTCCACGGCGCGACGTTCCTCACGCTGCGCACGGTCGGCGACCTGCACGCCCGGGCGGAGGCCGCGGCGCGGCGCCTGGCGCTCCCGGCCGCGGTGCTCGGGGCGGCCGCTCTCGTCTGGACGGTCGCGGTCGCGGTCGACCGCAACGACAAGGACGTCTTCCCGCCCGCGCTCCCCGCCGCACTGGGGATCGCGGCGCTCGTGCTCGCCGTGCTGCTCGCCTACGCGCACCGCAGCAAGCTCGCGTTCACGATGACCGCGCTGGGCGTGATCGCGTTCGTCGCGACGCTCTTCACGAGCCTCTACCCGCGCGTGATGGTGTCGAGCACCGACTTCGCGAACAGCCTCACGATCGAGAACGCGTCCTCGTCGACCTACGCGCTCAAGGTGATGACCGTGGTCGCGCTCGTGCTGACACCCGTCGTCCTCCTCTACCAGGGGTGGACGTACCACGTCTTCCGCGAGCGGGTGGGCGGCGACGACGCAGTGCAGCACGAGGACACCGACCCGCCGACCGAGGCCGAGCCGGCCCTCTAGGGGGCGTCGCGATGTCCGTCTCGAGCGCCAACCAGGCCGCGGCCTCGCGCCCCGCGACCACGGGTACCGGCGAGGCACCCGTCCATGCGCCGCTCGTGCTCCTCGCGCTGATCTCGGTCGCCGCCGTCGCGAACCTCAACCTCGCGGTCGCGAACGTCGCGCTCCCCGACATCGGCGAGGCGTTCGACTCGTCGCAGGTGACGCTGAACCTGATCGCAGTCGGCTATTCGCTGGGGCTCGCGGCCTCCGTGCTCTACCTCGGTGCGCTCGGCGACCGCTACGGGCGCAAGCTGATGCTCGTCCTCGGCACGACCCTCGCGATCCCGATGTCGCTGCTCGCCGCCTGGGCGCCGTCGGACAACGTCCTCTTCGTCGCCCGCGTCGGCGGGGGGCTCGCGGCCGGCATGGCGTTTCCGACCACGCTCGCGCTGATCACCGCGCTCTGGTCGGGGCCCGGCCGGACGAAGTCGATCGCGCTCTGGTCGGGCATCGGGGGCGCGATCGCGGCGCTCGGCCCGCTGGCCTCCGGCGCGCTGCTCCAGTACTTCTGGTGGGGCTCCGTGTTCCTGATCACGCTCCCGCTCGCCGTGGTCGCGCTCCTGCTCGCGATCCTCTACGTGCCGAGCCACGTGAACGAGACGACGGAGCCCGTCGACAACCTCGGCGGCATCGTCTCGGTGGTGCTCGTGGGCGCGCTGATCCTGGCGATCAACTTCGCGCCGGTGCAGGGCGAGGGGGCGATCGCCCTCGTCGGGGGCGCGATCGCAGTTGCCGCGGTGGTCGTCTTCTACCTTCGGCGAGCGCCGGGCACGGAACCCGCTGTACGACCTGGACATCGCGGGCCGGCGGATCTTCTGGGTCGCCGCCTGCGCCGGGATCATCGTGTTCGGCTCGCTGATGGGCGCGATGTTCATCGGCCAGCAGTTCCTGCAGATCGTGCTCGACTACTCGACGCTCGAGGCCGGCGCGGCGATCCTGCCCGGCGCGATCTGCATGGTCCTCGTCGCGCCCCGCTCGGCGAAGATCGTGGAGACCTACGGAGCGAGGTTCACGCTGCTCTCCGGCTACGTGTTCTGCCTGCTCGGGTTCCTCACGATGCTCCTGCTCTGGAAGGAGGACGCCGCGTACTGGAGGGTCGGGCTCGGGTACGCGTTCGTCGGCATCGGGGTCGGGCTCGCCGGCACGCCTGCGTCCCACTCGCTCACCGGCTCGGTGCCCGTGAAACGCGCGGGCATGGCCTCGGGCACGGCAGACCTCCAGCGCGACCTGGGCGGAGCCCTCATGCAGTCGATCATGGGAGCGCTCCTGACCGCGGGGTACGCCGCGAAGATGGGCCAGGCGATCTCCTCGTCCGGCCAGGACGTCACCCAGCAGACGCAGGCCGCGCTCACGAAGTCCTTCGCCGGGGCGGAGGGCATCGCCCAGCAGCACCCGCAGTACGCGACCCAGATCATCGACGCCGCCCGCAACTCGTTCCTCGACGGCGACCAGTGGGCGTACGTCGCGGGAATCGTCGCGATCGTCCTCGGGGCGGCCGTCGTCTTCTTCCTCTTCCCCCGGAAGGACGAAGAAGAGAGGCTCCTTGCTCGCTACCACGCCGAGGACACCTCACTGGAGGCGACACCATGAACACCGAGCGCAGCGTCGAAGAGACGACCGACGCCGGGAGGCGTCGCCCGCGCGTGCTGATCCTGGGCGGCGGGTTCGCCGGGATCGGCGCGGCGAGAAACCTGAAGGACGCGGACGCCGAGGTCGTGCTCGTCGACGCGCACGACTACCACACGTTCCAGCCACTCCTCTACCAGGTGGCGACCGACCTGCTGCCGGAGTCGACCGTCGGGCATCCGCTGCGCGACCTCTTCCACGAGCAGCCGAACGCGCGCGTACACACGGCGACGGTGACGGGCATCGACCTCGCGACGCGCGAGGTGCGCTTCGCGGAGATGGCGCCGCTCGGTTACGACTACCTCGTCGTCGCGCTGGGCGCGCGCGTCGAGTTCTTCGGCGTCGACGGAGCCGACGAGCACGCGTTCCCGCTGTACACGCTCGCGGATGCCCTCCGCCTGCGGGAACACATCCTCGAGCGGTGGGAGGCGGCCGACCGCGACCCCTCGCTCGTCGACGACGGCGCACTCAACGTCGTGGTCGTCGGGGGCGGCCCGACCGGAGTCGAGAGCGCAGGGGCGATCGCCGAGCTCTACCGGAGCGTCTTCGTCGAGGACTACCCGGACGTGCCGCAGGAGCGGCGCGCGCGTCGTCCTCGTCGAGGCGGGACCGGAGATCTTCACGATGTTCAAGGCGAAGCTTCGCCGGTACGCACTCAAGGCACTGGACAAGTTCGGCGTCGAGGTGATGGTCGGCGAGGTCGTGAAGTCGGTCGCCCCGACGCCGGGTCACGCTCGCGTCGGGGACGGTCGATCCCCGCCCACACGCTCGTGTGGGGCGCGGGGCTGCACGCAAACCCGCTGTCCGAGGCACTCGGAGTCGAGCTCCAGCGGGGCGGACGGATCCCGACCCGGCCCGATCTCAGCGTCGAAGGTCACCCCGAGGTCTTCGCGGTGGGCGACATCGCCTGGATCGCGCCCGGCAAGAAGCCGCCGTTCCCCCAGCTCGGCAGCGTCGCGCTGCAGTCCGGCGAGCGCGCGGGCGAGAACATCGCGCGTCTGCTCGACGGCAAGGAGACCGAGCCGTTCCACTACCTCGACAAGGGCACGATGGCGACGATCGGCCGCGCGGCGGCGGTCATGCAGGGGCCGCACGGTCTCACGATGACCGGCGCGAAGGCTTCGCTCGCGTGGGGGGCCGTGCATCTCGCGCTGCTCTCGACGGGCGAGGACCGCGCGAAGGCCGTGGTCAACTGGACCTGGGCCGGCTTCACGCACGAGCGCCCGGCGCGCATCAGCGTGCAGACGGATGACGACGAGAGAAAGGCAGGTGGGCACGTGACCGCGACGGAGACAGCACACGCAGCGAGCGGGGCAGGTGTCGCGGATCAGCGTCCGGCGGACGTGTTCGTCGTGTTCGGGATCACCGGCGATCTCGCGAAGGTGATGACGTTCCGCTCGCTGTACCGGCTCGAGCGGCGTGGGCTGCTCGACTGCCCGATCGTCGGCGTGGCGGTCGACGACTGGACGGTCGACGACCTCGTCCAGCGCGCGCGCACGTCGATCGAGGGGACGGGCGAGTCGATCGACGAGGAGGTGTTCAAGCGCTTCGCCGCCCGTCTGTCGTACGTGTCCGGCGACTTCACGGACGCCGCGATGTACGCGCGGGTCGGCGCCGCGATCCCCGGTGCCGCAGACCCCCGTCTTCTACCTCGAGATCCCGCCCTTCCTCTTCGGCACCGTCGTGAAGGGGCTCTCCGAAGCGGGTCTGACCGACGGCGCGCGCATCGTCGTGGAGAAGCCGTTCGGACACGACCTCGCCTCGGCGCGCGAGCTGGCCGAGGACCTCCACCAGTACGTCGACGAGTCGCAGATCCTCCGCATCGACCACTACCTCGGGAAGATGGGCCTCGAGGAGATCCTCTACCTCCGCTTCGCGAACACGATGCTCGAGCCGGTCTGGAACCGGAACTACGTCGAGAGCGTGCAGATCACGATGGCGGAGGACTTCGGCGTCGAGGACCGCGGGCACTTCTACGACCCGGTGGGCGCGCTGCGCGACGTGGTCGTCAACCACCTCATGCAGGTCGTCGGCGCGGCCGCGATGGAGCCGCCCGCCGGGGGCGACGTGAACACGCTCCAGCAGGCCAAGGTCGCGCTCTACCGCGCGATCGAGCCCGCCGATCCGGCGCACTACGTCCGCGGCCAGTACGACGGCTACCTCTCGATCGACGGGGTGGCTCCCGACTCGACCACCGAGACGTTCGCCGCGCTGCGCCTCGACATCGAGAACTGGCGCTGGTCCGGCGTGCCGTTCTTCATCCGCGCGGGCAAGCGCCTGCCGGTCACGCAGACCGAGGTTCGCCTGGTCTTCAAGCACCCGCCGAAGCTCGGCTTCGAGGCGCTCGAGCGACGTCCGGATCCGAACCAGCTCGTGATCAAGCTCGACCCCTCGACGGGCGTGCGGATCCAGCTCGACGCCCACCGGGCCGATTCGACGCGACGGGTCGCGCCGATCATGCTCGACGTCGAGTTCGCCCAGGAGGGCGGCGAGGGCGCCACGCCGTACGAGGTGCTGCTCCACGCCGCGATGGTCGGACAGACGCACGCGCTTCACGCGCCAGGACGGCGTCGAGGAGACCTGGCGGATCATGCAGCCGCTGCTCGACGCGCCCCCGCCGGTGCACGCGTACGCGCCCGGGACCTGGGGGCCCGAGGCGGCGAACGGGCTCGTCGCCGGCCACGGCCGCTGGAGCGACCCCTGGATCGCGTCATGAGCAGCGAGACGGCCAAGAGGGACGCGGCGCGCGAGGACGACCGGCCCCAGAGCGCGGCGGCGCCGTCGCCGTTCACGCCGATCGCCGACTACGCGTTCCTCTCCGACTGCCACACGGGCGCGCTGGTCGCGCCGGACGGGTCGATCGACTGGCTCTGCGTGCCGCGCTTCGACTCGCCGAGCGTGTTCGCGACGCCTGCTCGACCGCGCAGGCGGGCTCCTTCCGCTTCGGCCCGTTCGCGATCGACCATCCGACCGCACGGCACTACGAGCCCGGCACGAACGTCCTCAGGACGACCTGGAAGACCCCGTCGGGCTGGGTCGTCGTCCGCGACGCGCTGACGATGGGCCCGAGCGACCACGAGGACGAGATCACGCCGCACACGCGGCCCCCGGCCGACGACGACGCCGACCACCTGCTCGTGCGCACGGTCACTGCCTCGAGGGGTCGGTGCAGGTCGAGCTGGTCTGCGAGCCGGTGTTCGACTACGGCCGGGTACCGGCCGAGTGGAGCCTGGTCGACGGCGGCCGCCACGCGGCCGACGCCACCGGCGGCGGAGACGCACGATCCGGCTGTACTCCGACCTCGCCCTCGGGATCGAGGGCGGCCGTGTCCGCGCCCGGCACGTGCTCAACGAGGGCGAGAGCGCCTTCTGCGTGATCTCGTGGGCCGAGCAGCTCGCGGGCGCCGCAGAGCTTCGAGGAGGCCGAGGCCCGGATGGACGACGACGGCCCGCTTCTGGCGCGCCTGGCTCGGCGCGGGCCCGCATTCCCGACCACCGCCTGCGCGGACCCGATCCAGCGCTCGGCGCTCACGATCAAGGGCCTCACCTACATGCCGACGGGCGCGACGGTGGCCGCGCTCACCACGTCGCTGCCCGAGACGCCCGGGCGGCGAGCGCAACTGGGACTACCGCTACACGTGGATGCGGGACACGACGTTCACGCTCCAGGCGCTCCACTACCTCAACCTCGACTGGGAGGCCGACGAGTTCATGCAGTTCGTCGCCGACATCGAGCCGAACGAGGACGGCGCGCTGCAGATCATGTACGGGATCGACGGTCGCCGCGACCTGACCGAGTCGACGCTCGACGACCTGTCCGGCTACGCGGGCGCGCGGCCCGTGCGCATCGGCAACGGCGCCTTCGACCAGCGGCAGAACGACGTCTACGGCGCGGTGCTCGACTCGATCCTCCTCCACACGCCGCCGGAGCAACCGGCTGCCCCGCAGCCTGTGGCCGATCGTGCAGTCGCAGGCCGACGTGCGCGAGCGGCGTCTGGCGCAACCCGGACCAGGGGATCTGGGAGGCGCGCGGCGCGCCGCAGCACTACGTGTCGTCGAAGCTCATGTGCTGGGTCGCGCTCGACCGCGCGTCCAAGCTCGCCGCGATCCGCGGCGACTCGGAGCTCGAGGCGACCTGGGGAGCGACCGCCGACGAGATCCAGGCAGGACATCCTGGAGCACGGCCTGAGCGACCGCGGCGTGCTCCGCCAGCACTACGACACCGACGCGCTCGACGCGTCGACGCTGCTCGCCGCGCTGTTCGGGTTCCTC
The DNA here is from genome assembly GCA_963710125.1 of uncultured Actinomycetes bacterium. Classification (GTDB taxonomy): domain Bacteria; phylum Actinomycetota; class Thermoleophilia; order Gaiellales; family Gaiellaceae; genus Gaiella. Next base: position 99,775 of record CAVPZH010000013.1, read on the forward strand.
CCGGGCCGCGACGAGCGCCTGCGAGCGTCGGTGCTCGCGATCGCCGACGAGCTGACCGAGGACGGCTTCGTGCTCCGCTACCGCACCGAGGAGACCGACGACGGGCTGTCGGGCGAGGAGGGCACGTTCCTCATCTGCTCGTTCTGGCTCGTGTCGGCGCTCGCGATCATCGGGGAGACGCAGCGCGCCCGCGACCTCATGGAGCGGCTGCTGCGCATCGCCTCGCCGCTCGGCCTGTATGCCGAGGAGTTCGACGTCGAAGACGGGACGGCACCTGGGCAACTTCCCGCAGGCGTTCTCGCACCTCGCGCTGATCGAGGCGGCGGGCGCGGATCATCCTCGGCGAGCGCCTGGCGGAGATCTCGTGAGCCACGCGGCGCAGGCCGCACGAGGAGGATGAGCATGGACCCCTACGACGTGATCATCATCGGGACCGGGGCCGGCGGCGGCACGCTCGCGCGGCACCTCGCCCCATCCGGCAAGCGCATCCTCCTGCTCGAGCGGGGCGACTGGCTTCCGCGCGAGCCCCAGAACTGGTCGGACCAGGACGTGTTCGTGGACAACCGCTACGTCTCGCCGGACACGTGGTACGACGCGAGCGGCAAGCCCTTCCAGCCCGGTGTCCACTACTTCGTCGGTGGGGCGACGAAGCTCTACGGCGCTGCGCTGTACCGGCTCCGCAAGGAGGACTTCGGCGAGCTGCAACATCACGACGGCATCTCGCCCGCTTGGCCTATCTCGTACGAGGACCTGGAGCCGTACTACACGCTCGCGGAGCAGCACTACCACGTACACGGCGCCCGCGGCGAGGATCCGACCGAGCCTCCGGCGAGCGCGCCCTATCCGCACCCCGCCGTGTCGCACGAGCCGCGGATCCAGCAGCTTGCCGACGACCTCGCCGCCGCCGGCTACCGGCCGTTCCACGCGCCGTGCGGGATCATGCTCGACGAGTCCAACCTGCCGTACTCGACCTGCATCCGCTGCGCGACCTGCGACGGCTTTCCGTGCCTGGTGCACGCGAAGTCCGACGCCGAGGTGCTCGGCGTACGGCCGGCCCTCGAGCACTCGAACGTCACGCTCCTGACGAACGCCAGGGTGACGAGACTGGAGACGAACGCCGGGGGCACCGCGGTCACCGAGGTGGTCGTCGAGCGGGACGGCGCGGAAGAGCGGTTCGCCGGGGACGTCGTCGTCGTCGCGTGCGGTGCGGCGAACACGGCCAAGCTGCTGCTGCAGTCGGCGAGCGACAAGCACCCGAACGGTCTCGCGAACGGCTCCGACCAGGTGGGCCGGAACTACATGTTCCACGACTCGACGGCCGTCCTCGCGCTCTCGCGCGAGGAAAACCACACCGCCTACCAGAAGACGCTCGGCCTGAACGACTTCTACTTCGGGGCCGACGACTTCGGGTTCCCGCTCGGCAACGTCCAGATGGTCGGCAAGTCGACGGCGCCGATGTTCCGCGGCGAGCGACCGCGGGAGACGAGGCTCGCGCCCGAGTGGACGCTGGAGCGGATGGCGCGCCACGCGATCGACTTCTGGCTCTCGACCGAGGACCTGCCACGGGCCGACAACCGGGTCACCGTCGACCGCGAAGGCAAGCTGACGCTCACCTACACGGAGACGAACCTGGAGGCCAAGAAGCGGCTCTACGCAAAGGTCAAGTCGCATCCTCGGGCAGCTCGACATGAACGCGGACCACCTCATCCACCGCTTTGCGTACATGAAGAACGACATCCCGATCGCGGGCTGCGCGCACCAGGCCGGTACGTGCCGCTTCGGCACCGACCCGGAGACGTCCGCGCTGGACGTGAACTGCAAGGCGCACGAGCTCGACAACCTCTACGTCGTCGACACGAGCGTCTTCCCGTCGATCGGGGCGGTGAACCCGGCGCTGACCGCGATGGCGAACTCCCTCCGCGTCGGCGACCACCTGCTCGAGCGGCTGACCTAGGCCGGAGCAGCCCGTCGCCGTGCGCAGTCCTTCGGGCGCGCAGTACGAGCTCGCGCACGGCGGCCAGCGCGTCGTCGTGACCGGGGTCGGCGCGGGTCTGCGCGGCTACACGGCCGACGGGCGCAACGTGCTCGACGGCTACGGCCCCGACGAGATGGCCCCGTCCGGTCGCGGGCAGGTCCTGATCCCGTGGCCCAACCGGATCGCCGAGGGACAGTACGCGTTCCTCGGGGAGGATCACCGCCTCCCTCTCACCGAGCCGGAGGCGGGCAACGCGATCCACGGCCTCGTCCGCTGGGTGCCATGGACGGCGGCCGAGCGCGAGCCGCATCGTGTGGTCCTGCACTACGACCTCCACCCGCAGCCGGGCTACCCGTTCGCGCTCACGCTCCGCACCGAGTACTCCCTCTCGGACGACGGTCTGCGGGTCGCCACGACCGCGACGAACGTCGGCGCGGCGGCGTGTCCGTACGGCGCGGGGGCGCATCCGTACCTCGTCCCGGGTACGCCGACCGTCGACACCGCGATCCTTCAGCTCCCGGCTCGCAGCGTGCTCGCGACCGACGCGGCGAGCGACCTCCCGGTCCCGACGCCCGTCGCCGGCACGGCGTTCGACTTCCGCGAGCCGCGCCCCCTCGGCGGAACGATGCTCGACCACTGCTTCACCGACCTCGACCGGGACGGCGACGGTCTCGCCCGGGCGACGCTCACGCACCCCGAGTCGGGTGCCGCGGTCACGCTCTGGGTCGACGAGCACTACCCGTACCTGATGCTGTACACGGGCGACTCCCGCCCCGACGTGAACAGGCGCAGCCTCGCCGTCGAGCCCATGAGCTGCCCACCACAGGCGTTCCGGAGCGGTGAGAGGGTGGTGGTGCTCGAGCCCGGAGCCTCGGTGAGCGGAGCCTGGGGCCTGTCGCCGTCCCGGGGTGCCTGACAGCGGCATGGCCGACGCAAACGCAGACGATTCCCACGATCTCCGCGAGTGGCTGACCCTCGTGCTGCTCGGGGTCGCGGCGATCGCGACCGCGTGGGCGACGTTTCAGGCGGCGCACTGGCGGAGCGAGCAGGCGCTTGCCGGCAATCGGGCCACGACCGCACGCGTGCAGGCAACCCGCCAAGCCGACATCGCCAGCCGGCAGATCGTGATCGACGTGACGACGTTCTCCCAGTGGGTCGACGCCTACGGGACCGGCGACACCGAGCTCGCCGACTTCTACTTCCGCCGCTTCCGGCCCGAGTTTCGCCCGGCCGTGGTTGCGTGGGTCGCGACGAAGCCGCTGAAGAACCCGAAGGCGCCGCTGACGCCGTTCGCGATGCCGCAGTACCACTCCGAGGCACAGCAGCGGTCCGATGCGCTCGAGGTGCAGGCAGGCATGAACACCCGAACCGCAGAGAAGTACGTCACCCGAGCCGACCACTACTCGCTGGCGGTCGTGCTCTTCGCGAGCTCGTTGTTCTTCGCGGGTGTCAGCTCACGGCTACGCGGCAGGCCGCGCACCGTCCTGCTCGTGATGGGCTGCGCGATGTTCGCGGGTGCGATCGTCTGGATGGCGACGCTGCCGGCGACCCTCTAGAGAACTCGACCCGCCCGACGGGCTCGGAGCTCGACGAGCTCTAGTAGCTGGTGGCGTAGCGGCTACGTGCTGCGCGGTAGCTGTACGTGGCTATGTCGAGCACGACCCCGAACGCGACGAAGAGCCACTCCGCGCCGCTGACCCCGCCGATCGGCGACCAGGCGATCACGTAGAAGAGGGTCGTCCACGGGAGCACCAGCAGCCCGAGGAGCGGCCAGACCCACGTGCTGAACGCGGCGTCGACCTTGTCTCCGAAGATCCACCAGACGGCGAGCGCGATGCGCGGGCCGAGACCGGTGGCGAGCACGAGCAGGCAACACATGGGAGCAGCATCCTCTACGACCCGGCCGCGCGGGTCAAGGGTGGCGGTCGACTCGGAGGTGCGGCGGGAGCGGCCGCAGCCGCTCCCGCCGTGGCGTCGCTACGAGGCGAGCGCCTTCTGCTTGATCGCGTCGTACTCGGACTGCGAGATCGCGCCGGAGTCGAGGAGCCCCTTCGCCCTCTCGATCTCCGCGGCCGCGCCACCGCTCGTGGCGACGGACTGCACGTACTGGTCGAACTGGGCCTTGTCGGACTTCGCCCGATCGAGGTTCCGCTGGGTCATGCCGTCGTGGTTCGCGATCAGGTAGATGAACACGCCCAGGAACGGCAGGATGATCACGAAGATGATCCAGAGCACCTTGGCGAAGCCGGAGCTATCGTGGCGCCGGAAGATGTCCGCGAAAACCGTGATCAGAAGCCAGAACCAGATGACCCATGCGAAGATGATGAGCATCGTCCACAACAGGTCCAGGAACGGGTAGTCGGCTGCGAGCACTGTGTCTCCTTTCAGATCGGTGGGAGGTCAGATACCGAGTGCCTGCTTCTTCTTCGCCTCGAACTCCTCCTCCGTGATGATCCCCTGCTCCTTGAGCTTCGCGAGCTGCTCGAGCTCCGCGACGTAGTCCGGCTGGGCCGCCACCTGCTCCGCGCCCTGCGCCACCGCCGCCCCCTGCTGCTCCATGTAGGCGGCGTCCTGCTCCGAGTACTTCGACTGCTGTTTCCGGGCGACACGGCCCGACACGGCCGTCGCCGTGCCCGCGACGACCGCCGTGCGGGCGGCCATGCCGACGAGACCTGGTCCTCTACGCGCGAACATCTCGACGCTCCTCTCTCGTGCTTCCGCTTGGCACTCAAACACACCGGAATCCCTCGTGCCAACACTCCGCGGAGATCACCCGGGTGAACGTCCGCGCCACAGGCTTGCGTCCGGGTCCCCGCCTGAGGATCATCGCCCCGTGACCTGGGGCTCGTCGTTCCGTGCTCGTCAGTACTTGAAGAGCAGCCTCTGGATCGTCCCGCTCGCAGGCGGCGTCAGCGGCGGGTTCCTGGCGATCGCGGTCGCCGACCTGCACCCGATCGTGACCCTCCCCGCTGGGTGGCACTACTCGTCCGGGACCGCGGATGCCGTGCTCGCGAGCGTCGTCGGGGCAGCCGTCGGCCTCACCGGCTTCGTCGTGACCGTGAGCGTGCTCGTCGTGCAGATGGCCACCGGGACGTTCTCCGCCCGCTATATGCGGCTCTTCTACCGGGACGCCGTCCTCAAGGCCGTGCTGGCGGTGCTGATCGGGACGTTCACGTTCTCGTTCGGGCTGCTCCGGCGCGTCGAGGAGAACTCGGTGCCGAACCTCGGCGTCACGCTCGCCGGCTTCTTCATGGGCACCGGGCTCCTGCTGTTCGTGATCTTCCTCGACCGCTTCGTCCATCGCCTGCGGCCAGTGGCGGTCGCCGCCCTCGTCGCCGACGCCGGACGCCGTGCGCATCGCGAGGTCGCCGCCGAGGCGCAGCGCGAGGAGGCGCTCGACGTCGTCCCCGCGCCGTTCGAGGTTCCCGGCAGACCCGACCTGGTCGTGCAGATCGGCGAGGGGGGAGCGATCCAGGCGATCGACATGCGAGGCCTCGTCGAATGGACGCGAGCGCACGACTGCGTCGTCGTGATCCGCTACCCGGTCGGCGACTTCGTCCCGGCGGGGGCGGCGGTGATCGAGGTGTACGGCCGCGGTCTCGAGGACACGGACGCGGCCGAGCGGGGCCTCGCCGCGATGGTCGCCCTGGGCGGCGAGCGGACGATCGAGCAGGATCCCGGCTTCGCGATCCGGATCCTGGTCGACATCGCGGCCCGGGCGCTGTCGCCTGCCGTCAACGACCCGACCACCGGCGTCCAGATCATCGACCACCTCGAGGACCTGCTCGGCCTGCTCGGCCGGTCGGCCCCCGCCGAGCCGCCCCCGCGGGCGCGCGAGCCGACCACGCGCGGCGTAGTGATCCCGACCAGGAGCTGGGACGACTACCTCGTGCTCGGCGTGACGGAGATCAGGGAGTACGGCGCGACGAGCATCCAGATCGTCCGGCGGCTCCGGGCGATGCTCGATGAGCTCCTGGGGTCCGTGCACGAGCAGAACCGGGCCGCGGTCGAGGACCAGCTCGCACGACTCGACGCCACGGTCGCGCAGCATTGGCGCGACTCGCCCGACCTCGATCTCGCGGGGACTGCCGACCGTCAGGGGATCGGCGGGCCCGGCAGTCTCCGACGCCCGCGCCCGAACGGCTGAGCGTTGGGCGAGGCCCGTCGACTCGGTGCCGCGGGGCGGTGCCGTCTCGCGACTGTGCGAAGGTTCCGGCGGTGAGCGAGCCGCCCCAGAACGCGACGCGCCGCGTCGGGTCGCGGCTCGAGAGTCGCGCACGTGAGGCGGTCCTCACACGGAGGGTGTTCCCGTATCTCGTCGCGGTGACCGCGCTCATCGCCGTCGGCACCGGGATCGTCGCGCACGTGATCGACAGGCGCGACTTTCCGACGATCCAGGACGGCATCTGGTGGTCGATCGTGACGCTCGCGACCGTCGGCTACGGGGACATCGTCCCGCACACGACGTGGGGCCGGATCCTGGGCGGGGTGGTGATCATCTTCGGGGTCACGTTCCTCTCGTTCCTCATCGCGACCGTCACCTCGGTGTTCGTCGACGCCGACCGCGAGGATCTGGAGGCGACCCGGGCCGCGCAGGACGACGCGGTTCGCTCCTCGCTGCAGAACATCGACGAGCGGCTCGCCGCGATCGAGAGCGTGCTCGCCGACAGGCCGCCGCGCTGATCCGCCGGCGGACGTCGGCCGCCCTGCGCCCCCGTCCGCCCCACCCGACAGAATGCGCGCCGTGAGCGGGCTCTTCGACCGGTTCCGCCATCAGCCCAAGCCTGCCGGGCCGGACGCGCCGCCACGGACGGTCGTCGAGATCGACGCGACGTCCCTCTCGCGCGTCTTCTCCGCACCGATGTGGCTCCGCGATCTCGGGCTGGCCGCCTGGTTCCTCGTCGGAGTCGCGTTGCTGCTCGTCGGGCTCATCTGGCTGATGGGGCTGACCTCGACGATCACCGAGCCCGTGCTCGTCGGCCTGATCCTCGCGACCGTGGCGGGGCCGCTCGTGACGATGATGCAGCCGCGGCTGCCACGTGCGGCCGGCGCGGCGATCGTCCTCCTCGGGCTGCTCGCGCTGTTCGTCGTGATCGTCCTGCTCGTCTTCGGCGGGATCGTCGAGCAGTCCGACGAGATCAAGGCGTCCGCGTCGAAAGCCGCCGACACGATCCAGGGCTGGGTCAACGACACGGGCGCGAACGGCACCGCGAACGCGACGCAGGACCTCAAGCAGGACACGGCCACCACCGGAAAGACGCTCGTCCAGGGCGTCGCCGACGGGATCAGGGGCCTGACCTCGCTCGTCTTCTTCCTGACCTTCACGCTCTTCAGCACCTTCTTCCTGCTCAAGGACGGCCCCGCCGTGCGCCGCTTCTTCGACGGGCACCTCGGAGTGCCGCGACCGGTGGCGACGACGATCACCAGCAACGTCATCCAGTCGATGCGCCGGTACTTCCTCGGCGTCACGATCGTCGCCGCCTTCAACGCCGTGGTCGTCGGCGTAGGCGCCCTGGTGCTCGACGTGCCGCTGGCCGGGACGATCGCCGTGGTCACGTTCGTGACCGCCTACGTCCCGTTCATCGGGGCGTTCGTGTCGGGCGCGCTGGCGGTCCTGCTCGCGCTCTCCGGGCAGGGCACCACGACCGCGCTGATCATGCTCGTGATCGTGATCCTCGCAAACGGCCTGCTGCAGAACATCGTCCAGCCGATCGCGTTCGGCGCCACGCTCGACCTCAACCCGCTCGTCGTCCTGATCGTCACGATCGGCGCCGGCGCGATCTTCGGGATGATCGGGATGATCCTCGCCGCGCCGCTCACCTCCGCCGCCGTCCACATCAGCGCGGAGCTGGCCAGGGTCAAGACGCTCGAGGCCGAGGGAGAGGGCGAGCGAGCGCCGCCTGCCGGGCCGGAGCCGTTCCCTCCGCCCGCCTGATCAGGCGGTGCCGGCCGGCTCACCGTCGCCGCGCCAGCTCTTGAGGAGCCGATGCACGCTGGCGGCGCCGACGATCGGCTCGTCGGGCAGCGGCAGCTCGAGCGGCGCGAGCACGAAGGGACGGGTCTGCGGGCCGCCCATGCCGCCGTGGAACGAGATGAGCTCCTCGAACGCGCAGCCCTCGTCGAGCTCGGGGTCGTAGAAGCTGTTCACGTAGAGGTCGGGCGCGTGCGCGAACCCGTCCGAGCGACGCAGGTGGTCCGCCGCGTGCGGCGAGAACGGCGCGAGCGGATCCTCGCCCTCCACCCGGTCGCCGTCGAGGTAGCGGACGCCGCCCGGGCCGAGCACGACCGGTCCGTCCTGCTCCGAGCGGACGAGCACGAAGCCGACGTGCGGGTGAGCCCGTAGCGCCGGCAGGAGCCGGGGGTGGCGCTCGTCGATCTCCTCCCGTGTCAGGCGGCGCGTCTCCTGCATCAGGTACACGAGGCCCAGGTTGCCCGAGCCGAGCACGACGACGTCCTTCCCGGAGACGTCCTTCTTCGGGCTGCGCTTCTGACCCGACTGCTCACCCTTGCCGGTCGCCTCGTCGAACGCGACGCCGACGTTCGTCTTGCTCTCGTCCTCACCCGATACGGCATGCACGCTGTCCGCCTCGGACGAGTCCCGGACCAGATCCTCGAGGGCGTAGCCGTTGCGCTGCTTGAACGTCGCGCCCTGCGTCTGCCCGTGATCCGACAGCACGACGAGGTGGTACGGCCGGGGGGCGTAGCGCCGCGCGCGCTCGATGCGGCCGAACTGCTGGTCGAGCTTGCGCAGCGCCTCGAGCGTGTCCGGCCGCTCGAGCCCGGAGTGGTGCGCGACCTCGTCGTAGCTCGCGAAGGTCGCGTAGATCGCCGGGCGCCCCTTGAACATGTCGGTCAGCACGGCGAACACGGTGAGGTCGCGCACGAGCACGCACATGCCGGCACGCAGCAGCGGGTAGATCCCGCCCCGGTGACCCCGTGGCCGGACGTCGCGGCGCCGCTGGCGCTCCGCGGCGACCAGCTCGAGGATCACCTCCCAGAACACGAGCGCGAGCGTGCGCGTGACGTTGAAGCCGTTCGCGAAGAACGCCCGGTAGCCGGGGTTCGCCTTCTTCTCCTCGCTCACGCGGCTCGCCGTCAGCAGCACGTGGTCGGCCTCGCCGGAGAGGAGGTTGCCGCGGCTCGCGCCGCCGTCTCGCAGCAGCCCGTCGCCGGCGTGGCGTCGCTCGATCTCGGCGCAGTCGTCGGGGTTCGAGCAGACCATCAGCTCGCCCCGCTCCTTCTCGACCCAGCGGAAGGCGGGCACGTCCTCGTTCGACCCGAGCAGGATCCCCGCCTGGCTCGCGCCCGTCTGGGAGGAGAGGTCGGTCTCCCACTCGACGAGGCGGTGGGTGTCGCCCGCGAGCCAGCTCGCCATCTCCGGGGCGTTGCCGTCCCGCATCGCACGCTGGAGGATCGGCTTCGCGAGGCCGTCGATCTCGAGGTAGACGATCCCCGGCTCGTCCGTCACCACGCGGTCGCCCGACCGGCGTGCGATCCGGTGGATCACGCGCAGCGAGTAGGCATCGTCGTCGTTCGCTCCGACGAGGATGTCCAGGACCGTCGCGATCGCGGAGATCAGGACAGCGGCGACGAGCGCCCAGCCGAAGCCGTCGACCTGGATCGCCTGGTCGGTCGCGGCGTCCGTGAGCATGAGGATGACCGCGTCGAGCACGAGCACGAGCAGGAACGAGGTCGCGACCGTGTACGGCAGCCGCACCGCCGCGACGAGGGGCGAGAGGACGGCGTTGAGGACGCCGATGACCGCCGCCGCGAGCACCGCCTTCCAGAAGTCCCCGACCTCGAGCCCCGGCAGGATCCACGCAGCGATGATGACGCTGACCGCGTTGACGATCAGCGAGACGACGAGCCGCGTCACCCGGAGCCGCGGGACAACGTCGGCGCGCCGGGGAGCGAGGCCGTGCGTGGTCGTCTCCTCGGGCACGGGCCGACTCTAGTCCGCCACCCGCCCGAGCGAAACGGGCCGCGGGCGAATCACCCCGGGTGAAGCTCACGCGCCACGCGGGCGCCGGGTCGCGCTCACCCGACGGGCGCTCTAAGCTCCCGGGCGCGATGAGTGAAGCCGCTCCCGCCCCGTCCGAGCCCGTGCGGCCACGCTGGAAGCGCCTGGCGATCGGGGCCGTCGTGATCGTGATCCTCGCGGTCGCCGTCGACCTGCTCGGCTGGGACGTCCGCTCGTGGTTCGACCAGCTGTGGCACGAGATGACCGGCATCTCGCTCGGCTACCTCGTCGCCGGGCTGTTCTTCCAGACCGTGCAGACCGTCGCAGTCGCGATCGGCTGGCTGTGGATCCTCCGCTACGGCTACCCGGGCGTGGTGATCCCGTTCAGGCCCGTACTCGCGTCCTACGCGGTGGGGGTCGCGCTGAACGGCTGGCTGCCCGCGAACATCGGGACGTTCGTGATGATGTTCCTCTTCCTCACGTTCATCGCGGGCTCGACCTTCCCGGGCATCTTCGCCGGCTTCCTCGTGCAGAAGATCTTCTTCACCGCCGCGGGGACCTTCGTCTACCTCTACCTCTTCCTCTCGGTGCCGGGCTCGTTCGACATCGAGCTCGGCAACATCTCGGCGCACCCCTTCTTCACCGCGATCATCGTCGGCGGCGCCGTCGTGCTCGTGCTCATCCTCGTCCGCATCCTCTGGCGGAAGATGCACGGGCTGTGGGAGAAGGCGAAGGTCGGCGGCCGCATCCTCACGTACCCGCGCGTGTACCTGACGCACGTCGTGGTGCCGCAGTTCGTCGGCTGGATCGCCAAGCTCGCCGTGGTCGGGATCTTCCTCGCCGCCTACGGAATCCCGGTCACGTTCCACACGATCATGAGCGTGGTCGGGGGCAACTCGCTCGCGAACGTCGCGTCGTTCACGCCGGGAGCGGTCGGGATCACCCAGGCGGTCAACAGCGCGAGCCTCAGCAAGGTCACCGACCCGACCACCGCCGCGGCATACTCACTGGGTCAGCAGCTCATCACCACGGCGTGGAACCAGATCTTTGCGATCGTGATGCTGGTCTGGGCCTTCGGCTGGACGGGTGGGAAGCAGCTCGTCCGCGAGTCCTACGGTCAGGCCAAGGACAAGGTCGCCGAGGAGCAGGCCGCACGCCAGGAGCGCAAGCTCGCGAAGAAGAACCACGAGACGACGGAGGAGGCCACGTGATCAGGGTGCTCGAGAACCTCCCGGACAACGTCCTCGGCGTCGAGGCGGTCGGCAAGGTGACCGACGGCGACTACGAGCAGGTGCTCGTGCCGAAGGTCGCCGAGCACCGCGCGGCGCACGGAAAGATCCGGTTCGTGTACGTGTTCGGCGAGCAGTTCGAGGGCTGGACGATGGGTGCGCTCTGGGACGACGCGAAGCTCGGCCTCACGGAGCCGCGGTCGTGGGAAAGGGTCGCGGTCGTCACCGACAAGGACTGGCTGCAGCACGCGGTGAGGGCTTTCGGCTGGATGACGCCGGGCGAGGCGCGCGTCTTCGGGCTCGACGACCTCGAGGCCGCCGTCGCCTGGGCGGCCGGCTGAGCCGGGTACGCGCCTCGGCGCGCGGCTCAGACCCCGGGGCGGGGGCGGAACCCCTGCCGGATCCTGCGGATCCGCGCGCGAAGCTCGTCCGCCGGGTGTCGCGGGTCGAGCAGCGGGCTCCCGACGGGGTCGGTGAGCAGGTGCACGCACGAGACGGCAGAGGCCGGGTCGAGCTCGAGCTCGGGATCGTCGAGCTCCGCAGCGAGCGTCTCGAGCTCCGCGAGCGCGTCGACCCTCGCTTTACCGACGGTCCCCTCCGAGCCCAGCGTGCCGCGGATCAGCGAGGCGAGGCCCCGTCGCCGCTCCATGGTGGTCTCGCGGGCCGCATACGCCCTGACCTCGGGGATCGAGTACGCGTCGCGGTCGCCCGCGAGCCGGTCGACCAGGTCCCAGCGCCGCCAGAGGGCTTGCACGCCGAGGAACCCGACGCCGAGGCCTCCGAGGAAGAGCGGCAGGGCGAGGCTCGGCGTGACCAGCGTCGCGGCCACGGCGAGCGCCAGCGCGAGCGCTCCGAGCCCGAGGTCCTCCCGCTCGGTGAGCTGAAGCTCCCGCAGGCGAGTTTCCGCGTCGTCGAGCGTCCGTGCGTCCATGGCACGACGAAGCGTCCCCGTTTCGGGCTTCCGCGCCATCGGTGTGTGACCCGAACGTGCTCGCGGTGTTTCCGCAACCCGTCCGCGGACTCGCCCGCTCGACCGGCGCCGACGCCACGGCCCGGGGCCAGGAGCGCTAGGCCGCCGCGGCGACGCGTTCGGCCGCCTCGTCGCACTCCCTCGCCCGGTGGAGCGAGCCGTCCGCCGCGAACCGCCGCGCGACGCGGACGACCTCGGCGCCGAGCGTGCGCAGCTGGAGCTCGACGCTCTCGTCCCTCACCGTGCCGTCGGCGGCGAAGACGCGTGCCGCGGTCGCGACGGGGACGACGTACGGGACCGCCCACGCACGGAGCGCACGCGTGGAGAACTCCATCGTGTTGATCGCCTGGAGGCCGTGCGTCCCACCCGCGGCGCTGATCAGGCCGACCACGGTGTCGTGGAGGAACGGGGGCTCCCGGCGACCGAGGGCGTGCAGCCAGTCGAGCGCGTTCTTGAAGGCGCCGGAGATCGTCCCCTGGTACAGCGGACTGCTCCACAGCATGCCGTCGGCGTCGTAGCACGTCTCGATCAGACGCGCCGCCGAGTCCGTGGGCGCGTCGTGATCCGGGTCGTACAGCGGCAGGTCGAGCTCGCGCAGGTCGAGGAGCTCCGTCTCGGCGCCGGCGGCCGCCGCTCCGTCCAGCGCGACCTGCAGCGCCGCCCGGCTCCTGGACGCCTGTGCGAGCGAGCCGCCGAGCCCGACGATCGTCGGCGCCGCCATATCGCCTCGCCCGTTACGGCCCGGCCGGTCGGTCGGGCACGCCGCCGAGCCAGCGCTCGATCGCCCCGGCGACCTCCTGCCAGTCGCGGGCGACCATGTGCAGGTGGGGCCGGCCCGCGAACTCGAGGTAGTCGGTCTGCGCGGGGGAGCGCTCGTACTTCGCGTACTGCGCCTTCGAGAGGGACGCCGGCACGGTGTTGTCCTCGTCCGCCCCGACGATGAGCAGGGGTGCCCGATCGCCGTTCTCGAACCGCACCTCGGTCGGCGGATGGAGGTGGAAGTTCGCGAACCCCGCCTCGTAGAAGATCTGGCCGGTCTCGGGAACCGCGTAGCGGTCGTAGGCGGCAGCAGCCTCGTCGGGCGAGAACGTGTTGACGAAGCCGTACGTGAACTGCTCGAGCGTCAGCGTCACGACGCCGTGCCACTTCGACGGGTGCGCGAGCGCGGGCGAGCCGGCCTTGAGCGTCGAGAACGGCAGCTTCAGGATCCCCTTGGGCGGCGCAGGGCTCATCGCGACCCCGGCTCGGCCGAGGCCGCGGTCGAGCAGCAGCTCCACGAACAGACCGCCGTAGGAGTGGCCGATCAGCACCGGCGGCCGGTCGAGGTTGCGGATCAGCTCCTCGTAGTGGTCGACGATCTCCGTCACGCCGAGCCCTGCGGAGTCCTCGGCCGTCTCGCGCAGCTCCTCGACGTCGCCCTGCTTGCGCGGCCACTCCGGTGCGGAGACCGAGTACCCGCGGTCGCCGAAGTAGTCGGCGTAGGTCTCCCAGCTGCGCGCGGAGAGCCACGCGCCATGGATCAGCATCAACGGAACCCGCTTGCTGTCGGTGCCCGGCACTCCGCCTCCCTTGGTGACTCGACCTCGGGACGGTACCTCCCCACCGTCACCGGCCGCGGTGGGGTAGCGCGTCCGCGAGCGCCGGCTGCGGGCAGTTCATCCACCGTCGCTTCGCGGAGGAACGTCCCCGGCAGCGACCTGCCTCGACCCCGACCCGAAGTGGTCGTCGCATTCGGTCCACTTCGTTACCGCACCGTAACGCACGCCGGGACGATGGTTGCGGTGCGCGCGGGATAGGCCCGGCGCACCATACGAGGAGGGGTGTATGCGGTCTTCCCTGCGCACCGCTGCGGTGGTGTTCGGAATCGTGATCGCCGTCCTGGTGGGCGGCACAGCGATCGCCGCCGCGTTCGAGGACTGGGGTCTCGACGTGCAGACCCAGACGCAGAACAAGTCCAATCCACTGTTCGGAGTCGGCAAGCCACTCACGCAGTCGTCGCATGTCGATCTCGGCCAGGCGCAGGCGCTGGCCGACCCGGCCGGCCTCGTCACCGTGGCGAAGGGCCTCGAGGTGAGCGTCGTCACGGCCGGCAAGGCACCACCGAACATCGACCAGATGGTGCTCTGGCCGCAGACGGGCCCGACGTCCATCATCGCCTGCAACGAGCAGGGCACGACCGAGCCTGCGCTGGTGAGGATCAGCCTGGCGACCGGCGACAGCACCACGATCGCGACGGGGATCACGTCCTGCGACCCCGTGCGGGTCACGCCGTGGGGAACCGTCCTGTTCGGTGAGGAGGGAGGCTCGACGGGTGCGATGTACGAGCTGGTCGACCCGCTGAGCGTCACCGGCGCCACCATCGACCGGACAACCGGGGCCACGTCGACACCGAAGATCCGCCGTGCCGACGCGCTCGGCTTCCTCTCCTTCGAGGGCCTCGCGGTGCTGCCGAACGGCGTCACCTACTACGGCGACGAGCTCTCGGCGAGCAACGGGGCACCCGGCGGCGCGTACTACAAGTTCGTCCCCACCACCCCCTGGGCGGGTGGCCCGCCGATCACGAGCCTCGACCAGTCGCCCTTCTCGTCCGGCTCCGTCTACGGTCTGCGCGTCGGACAGGGCGGCAACTACGGCCAGGGCTTCTCCTATGGGACCGGCTCCTGGCAGCCGCTCACCTCGACGCCCGGACAGCAGCTGCGGCCGCTGGCGACGGGCGCCAAGCTGACGGGCTACTACCGTCCCGAGGACATCTCCGTCGACGAGGCCGCGCTCGCCGCGGGCACCGTCCGCTTCTGCGGCAACAACACCGGCCGCGACGAGGCGCGCTACTGGGGTGAGACGATCTGCTTCACCGACGGCACCGTCGCCGGGGCGACCTCACCGAGCTCCGTCCCCCAGGTGCAGCTGCTGGTGCAGGGGTCGTCGGAGCTCAACATGCCCGACAACATCGCCTACCAGGCCGGTCGGGGCAACTGGATCCTCGAAGAGGACGGCAGCACGGCGGATCATGTCGACGGCTCCCGGAACAACGACATCTGGGACTGCCTGGACGACGGCGCCGACGACAACACGCTGAGCGACGGCTGCATCCGCATCGCCACGCTCAACGACCTCGACGCCGAGAGCACCGGAGGGTTTTTCGACCCGACCGGCAAGCACTACTACGTCAGCATCCAGCACAACTCGAGCGGCTTCGGCACCGTGCTCGACATCACCGGCTGGGGCGCGCAGGGACAGGGCTGAGAGCCCGATCTCCCGACCGGACGACGCAGCAATCCGCGGCCTGCCCTCTCCGAGGGCGGGCCGCAGCTCTTCCCGCACTTCTCGCCCGCGCCGCGGTGGGACCGGGCGGCGTCGCCCCGCGTCTCAGGCGAGCAACGCCCGGAGGGCGGCGAGCGGCTCCTCGCGGACGCGGAAGTAGGCCCAGCTGCCGCGTTGCTCACGTTCGACGAGCCCGGCCTGGAGGAGCACCTTCAGGTGGTGGCTGACGGTCGGTTGGCTCAGGCCGAGCGGCTCGGTCAGATGGCAGACGCAGGCTTCGTGTCCGGGCTGCGCCTGGATCAGGCTCAGCAGCCTGAGCCGCGCGGGGTCCGCCACCGCCTTGAGAGCAGACGCGAGCTGGTCGGCGTCCTCGGCCTCGAGCGGGGCCTGGAGCAGCGGTGGGCAGGAGGCCGCGATGGTCGTGATCGTGTTCACCAGATGGATATTGACAGACATCGATGACGCGGCCATCATCCACTGCAAGAGGACATCGACCGTCGTCGATACCAGGAGGGTTCCGATGTCGCAGGCCGTCGACCCCGTCACCCAACGACACATCGACCAGGCTGCCGAACGGCTGGCCGAAGAGTTCGCCGGCACCTTCTCGCGGGGAACGATTGCCCGCTACATGGCCGAATCGCAGGATCTGCTCGGGGAGACCAAGCTCAACGTCTTCGTCCCGGTGCTGGCACACCGGTTCACGCGTGAACGGCTCCGTGCGCTCGCCCAGGCAGAAGGGCTCACCCGCAAGGACGTGCCCGAGGTGCTCTTCGTGTGCGTGCACAATGCCGGCCGCAGTCAGATGGCTGCCGGCCTGCTCGACCTACGCTCGCAGGGCCGCATCCATGTCCGCTCCGCCGGCTCCGCCCCGGCGGAGGAGATCAACCCGAACGCCGTCGCCGCGCTCGCCGAGCTGGGCGTCGACATGACCGAGGAGTTCCCCAAGCCGCTGACCGACGAGGTGGTGCGCGCGGCCGACGTCGTGATCACGATGGGATGCGGCGACGCCTGCGCGATCTACCCCGGCAAGCGGTACGAGGACTGGGAGCTCGACGACCCGGCCGGGAGGGACCTCGAGACGGTGCGGCGGATTCGCGACGAGCTCGACCGGCGCGTACAGACCCTCGTCGCCGAACTGCTCCCCGAGAGCAGCTCGGCAGACTGAGGTCGGGTCTGGGAGCGGCAAGCGTGCCCCGCCGATGCGGCCGCGCGCGGGAGGCAGGCCTGCGCTCGCGCGGCGGAGAACGCCACCGGAGACGGCGGCCGGGGCTCTGGCGGCCGTCTCCGGGCGCATGCCAGGCGCTGCGATCCCCCAACGGACACCTGGCGCCGAGGCTGGGTCAGGGCCTCGCCGAGCACGCTAGCGCGGGCGCCGGTTTCCAGGTGGTGAGCAAGGGGGAGTGCAGGTGGCGACGCGACGCGACGGCAGCGCTCAGGCCCAGGGGAGCCGGTCCCAGTACGAGGGACGCCGCCGCTCCGGCGGCTCGAACCGCGCGTACGCCTCCTTCGGCTCGGGCGTCTCGTGCTCGGCGCTCGCCCCGTAGCGCGCCGCGAGCTCCGACACCGGATAGAGAAGCTGCTCGTCGTCCGACCGCGCACCGGCCATCACGATCACGCAGGGCCCCTCCCCGGCGCCCACGAACACGTGCTCCGTGCCCGCGGGGCAGTGGAAGAAGTCCCACGGACGCAGGAGCCGCTCCCCACCGTCGACGAGCAGCCGGCACTCTCCGGACACCACGAGGAACGCCTCCTGCTGGGACTCGGAGTGGAACAGGCAGCTCGGCTGGTCCGGCTCGAGGACGCTGACGTTGAAGCCGATCTGCGGGAACGAGAACTCCCGGCTCTCGAACCCGACCCCCGAGCCGAACGTCGCCGACGTCCACCATTCGGCGTCCCGCACGTTGACGACGAACCAGCCGTCGTCGGCGGGGGCGAGCCCCGAGCCCGAGTCCTCGAGCGATGCCTCGGCCACGGCCGCGAGTCTACCGCCGCCCGTCCGCGACCCGGCACAGGGCGCGTCAGGCCTCGCTCGCGACGGTGGCCGCGACACCTGCCGCGGAACCCCGCGCCGCCACGGCGGGCTCCGGCACGCCGTAGAGCTGACCGCCCGAGCATCCCTCCGCGTGGACGGGCCGCCGCGGGTTCGCGATCCCCACGGCGCCCGCGACGCCACCGCCTGCCAGGAGCGCCGCGCAGATCACCACGACCTCGTGGAACGCCCGCACCGACGCGTCGTTCGGCGCAAACGTGTCCCCGACGAGCGCCCGCGCGGCGACGAGCCCGACGACCGAGACCCCGACGAGCCCCGCCACGCGGGCGATCGCGTTGTTGATCGCAGACGCGATGCCGGCGTCGGTCTCGTCGGCGTCGGCGAGCACGGCGGCCGTCAGCGGCGCGACGGTCATGGACAGGCCGAGGGCGAAGACGAGCAGCGCCGGCAGCACGTCGGAGGCGTAGGAGGTCGCGAGCCCCGTCCTCAGCAGGAGGAGCATGCCCGCCGCCGCGACCAGGGGGCCCGCGCCCATGAAGAGCCTCGGGCCGAGACGGTCGGCGAGCGCGCCGAACCGGCGGGAGAGCACGAACATCGCCAGCGTCACGGGCAAGGTCGCGAGACCCGCCTGCAGGGCGGTGTAGCCGGCAACCTGCTGCAGGAAGATGCTCAGGAAGAAGAAGGCGACCGCGAGGCCCGCGTACAGCGCGAGCGTCTCGAGGTTGCCCACGGCGAAGTTCCGCCGCGAGAAGAGCTCCAACCGGAGCATGGGCTCCGGCGTGCGGTGCTCGTGGCCGAGGAACGCGGCGAATGCCGCCGACCCGCCGACGAGCGGGACGAGGATGGCCGGGCTCGACCAGCCGAACCGAGGCTGCTGGATCAGCGCGAACACGATCCCGCCGAGCCCGAGCGCGCAGAGAGCCGCGCCAACGTAGTCCACCCGACGGCCACGCCGGCCTGTCGTCGGCGCCACCGCCGCGCGGACGAGCGCGAGCGTGAGCAGGACGAGGGGCAGGTTGACGGCGAAGATCCAGCGCCACGAGAGACGGTCGACGATCAGCCCGCCCGCCAGGGGCCCGACGAGCGACGCGATGGCGCCCCACGCCGTCCACGCGCCGATCGCCGCCGCGCGCTCGCCCGCGGGGAACGCCGCGACGATGATCGCCAGCGAGCTCGGGACGAGCAGCGCTCCCGCCGCCCCCTGCAGGCCTCGCGCGGCGATCAGCGTCTCGCTGGTCGGCGCGAGCGCGCAGAGGATCGAGAACACCCCGAAGGCACCGGCACCGACGGCGAACACGCGGCGCTCGCCGTAGATGTCGCCCAGCGAGCCGCCGATCAGGAGCAGCGAGCCGAGCGAGAGCAGGTAGGCGTTGGAGACCCATTGCTGCGCCTGCAGGCCGCCGCCGAGGTCCTGCTCGATCGCCGGGAGGGCGACGTTGACGACGGTCCCGTCGATGGTCGCGATCGCGGAGCCGAGGATCGCCGCGACCAGGGTCGTGCGCTGGCGCCCGGTCACGTCGCCGCCAGCACGGCGCGCGCGCCCGCGGCGCGCACCGCCGCCGACAGCGTGGCGAGGTCGTAAGCCCCGTAGTGCCGATGCCCGTTGACGAAGAAGGTGGGCGTCCCGGAGACGCCGCTCAGGTCGGCGCTGTCGACGTCGTCTGCGACGCGGGGGCCACCCGCGTGCGTGCGGAGCGACTCGGCGAAGCGATCGACGTCGAGCCCGAGCTCGTCCGCGTAGCCGACCAGGTCGCCCAGGCGGAGCGCGTCCTGGCGCCCGAGGAGGAGGTCGTGCATCTCCCAGAAGGCGCCCTGGTCGGCTGCTGCCTCCGCCGCCTCCGCGGCCAGCTGCGCCTGCGAGTGGACGTCGGTGAGAGGGAGGTGACGCCAGACGTAGCGGACGTCGCCGAAATCGCGCAGGAGGTCGCGTACCGCCGGCTCCGCCTGGCCGCAAAACGGGCATTCGAAGTCGCCGTACTCGACCACCGTGACCGGCGCAGCGACGGGCCCTCGCACGTGGTCGCGCTCCGGGTCGACGTCGATGTAGAGGTCGACGAGCGGCTCGGCGGTGCCGAGCAGGGCGCGGAGCCGGAGCCTGCGCGGGAGCAGCGCGGTGGCGCGGAAGAGCAGCCAGGTGAGAAGGGCGGCCGTCAGCGCCGCCGAGAGGATGCCGAGCTTCGCCTCCTCGAGCTGCGGCCCGTCGAACGCGAGCGTCGCCACGAGCAGCGCGACCGTGAAGCCGATGCCGGCGATCGTGCCGCCGCCGGCGACCGCCGCCCACCCCACCGGCGGACGGAGCCGCCCGCCGCTGAGTCGCGTGACGAGCCACGCGCTGCCGAGGATGCCCAGGGGCTTGCCCGCGGCGTACCCGAACAGGATCCCGAGCGTGATCGGCGAGGTGAAGCCCTCCCGGAGGAAGCCCCCGTCGATCGCGATGCCGGCGTTCGCGAGCGCGAACAGGGGCACGATCAGATAGCTCGTCCACGGGTGGAAGAGCAGCTGCAGCCGCTCGTTCGGCGAGACGGCCTCCCGGAGCCCGACCCCGACGGAGCGGGCGAGCTCGGGGGTGGGCTGCTCGCGGAACTCGCGGAACCGCTGCGTCGCCCGCTCGAGCTCGGAGCGCGCGGCCGGGTAGGCGTAGGTGAGGAGCCCCATGGCGAGCCCCACCACGACCGGCTCGACCCCCGACTCGAGCAGCGCGACCCAGATCGCGGCGCCGAGCACCAGGTACACGAGCCCGAAGCGGATCCCGAGCCGTTTCGCGGCGAGGACCACCCCGAAGAGCGCGATCGCGACGAGCAGGGCAGAGCGCGTGACCTCGTCCGTGTAGACGGTGGCGATCACGACGAGGGCGAGCACGTCGTCGACGACGACGACCGTGAGCATGAACGCGCGCAGCCGGTCCGGGAAGCGCGGCCCGACGAGCGCGAGCAGGCCGAGCGCGAACGCGGTGTCGGTGGACATCGCGATCCCCCAGCCGTGCGCAGAGGAGTGACCGGCGTTGACCAGGAGGTAGATCGCGATCGCGACGGCCATCCCGCCGATGCCGGCGAGCAGCGGCAGCGCGAACCGGCGGCGCTCCCGGAGCTCGCCGAGGTCGAACTCCCGCCGCGCCTCCAGGCCGACGACGAAGAAGAAGAAGGTCATCAGGCCGCTGTTGACCCACTCGCGTAGGTCGAGCGACACGCCGGTGCCGCCGATCTCGATCGACAGCGTGGTCGTCCACACCGAGTCGTACGACGACGCGTCGACGTTCACCCACAGGAGAGCGGTGAGCGTCGCCGCGAGCAGGACGGCGGCGCCGCCCGTCTCCGTGCGCAGGAAGTTGCGCAGCGGCGTCTGGATGCTGCGCGCCCAGGCCGTGCGGCCGGCAAACGGCGCTGCCTGGACCTCGCCGGCCACGTCGCCGGCGTCAGCGGTCGACGGACGTCGCGTGCGCCGGAGCGAAGGCCGCGAGGCCGCCAAGGTCGACGCAGGTGACCCCGCGGATGGTGACGAGCACCATCAACGCGTTGCCGCAGCGACGACAGCGGGCCACGATTCCGGGCGCGCGCAGGTACACCTCGAACTCGGCCACGACTCCGGTCGCGCCACATCCGCCGCACGTGCCGGTGGCGGTGGTCGTCTCGGCGCCGAAGACGTCGACGAGCACGCCGGCGATGGCGTTGCCGTCGAGCACCGTGCTCATGCGGGCCGTCCCGGCTCGACGACGAAGGCGACCTCGTCGACGAAGCACCAGCTCCACTCCTCGCCCGGCTCGGCCGAGCGGGCGATCGGATGACCCGCCTCCCCCGCGTGACGGCGCGCGTGCCGGTTGGGAGAGGAGTCGCAGCAGCCGATCCTGCCGCAGCTCATGCACATGCGGAGGTGCACCCACGTGCTGCCGATCGCAAGGCACTCCTCGCAGCCCGCCACCGTGGGCGGCAGCTCGGTGATCTCGATCTGGTCCAGGTGCGTGCAGGTCGTCGCCACGGGCTAGCCTCCCGCCGAGCCGAAGCGCTCGGTCCTGATGCGAGCCGCGTCGTGGCCGAGCGCGACGAGCTCGCTCGCTACCGTCTCGACGAACCCCGTCGGCCCGCAGACGTAGACGAGCGGGTGCTCGTCCGGCCGCCACGCCACCTCCTCGAGCAACGTGCGGTCGACCCGGCGCGCGTAGCCCGACCAGCCCTCCGGGCGCTCTCGGGTAAGCGTGATGTGGACGTCGATCTCCTCGGCGGCGGCCAGCTCCATCAGCTCGTCACGGTAGACGACCTCCGCGGGCGTGCGCGCCGAGTAGAGGAGCCGGGCCGGGGCGCGGCTCCCGACGGCGCGGTGGTGCCGCAGCATCGCGCGCAGCGGCACGACCCCGGAGCCGCCGGCGACGAGCAGCAGCGGGCCGCCGAGCGACTCCTCCCACACGAAGTAGCCGCCGACGGGGCCGCGGAGCTCGAGCTCGTCACCGGGCCGCAGCTCGTCCACGAGGTACGGGGAGACCTCCCCGTCGTCGAGCCGCTCCACCGTGAGGAGGAGCTCGGCGTCCTCGGGCGCGGAGGCGATCGAGTAGCTGCGCTGCGCCTGGTAGCCGTCCTCTGCCGTCAGACGCACGTCCACGTGCTGCCCGGCCCGGTGTCCGGGCCACTCCGGCGACTGGAGGACGATGCTCCGCACACGGGCCGTCTCGTCGACGAGCTCGACGACCCTGGCCTGCTGCCAGCTCAGTCTCCCGAGTAGCGCTGCTCTTTCCACGGATCGCCGTAGTTGTGGTAGCCGTAGCCCTCCCAGAACCCCGGCTGGTCCGCCGTATGGAGCTCGAGCCCCCGCACCCATTTCGCGCTCTTCCAGAAGTAAAGGTGCGGGACGAGCAGGCGGGCGGGGCCGCCGTGCTCGGGGTCGAGCGGCTCCCCCTCGTACTCGAGCGCGACCCACGCCTTGCCGTCGAGCACGTCCTCGAGCGGCAGGTTCGTCGTGTAGCCGCCGTCGGAGTACGCGGTCACGTACTCCGCACTCGTCTCGACGCCCTCGAGCAGCGTGTCGACCGAGACGCCCGTCCAGACCGTGTCGAGCTTCGACCACTTGGTCACGCAGTGGATGTCGACGGTGACCGTCTCCTGCGGGAGCGCCCGGAGCTCGTCCCACGTCCACGACCTGGGATCGTCCACCGCGCCCCGGACCGTGAAGCTCCAGTCGGCAAGCGACGTGTGCGGCGTCGGTCCCGCCGAGAGCACGGGAAAGTCGGTGGTCACGTACTGGCCAGGCGGCACCCGCGACGGGTCGGCGTCCGAGCGGCGCCGTCCGCGAAAGCCCCGCGAGATCGGGCTCATACGAAGGGTGCCGCCTGCAATCGGGAGCCGGTGTCCACGATGTGCACGGAGCGTACAACCGGGCAGCGCTCCCGAGTGCACAGGTGTCGCACCGAAGCCCGACTCCCGAGGCCAACCACGGTGTCCGACTTCGGGTCGGACACACCCCCTCCGAGGAGCCACGCCCGGCCCGCAGGTGTCGGACTGAAGTCCGACACGGGACACACCGGCGCCGGGCGCCGGCGCGCTTCACCAGACGGACACCGAACCGTAACCTCCGCTCGGCCCCGTTCTCCGCGAAGATTGGGGAGTGGCGACCAGAACGGAACCCCAGGCGGCCGATCACCTGCTCAATCGCGAGCTCTCGACGGTCGAGTACAACGCCCGGCTTCTGGAGCTGGCCGCCGACGACACGCGGCCGCTGCTCGAGCGGGTACGGATGTGCCGATTCTTCTCGTCGAACGTCGACGAGTTCTTCATGGTCCGCGTCGCCGGCCTGATCGGCCAGGCGGCGTCGGGGCTCGTGGTCCGCTCGGTCGACGGGATGACCCCTCGCGAGACGCTGGCGGCCATCAGAGAGCGTACGGTGGAGCTCGTCGACAAGCAGTCGCGGCTCTGGCGCAAGAGCCTCAGCCCCGCGCTCGCCGCGGAAGGCGTCTCGATCACGACGGTCGACGACCTCGGCAGCGACCATCGCGCCGAGCTCGGGCGAGTCTTCGAGCGTCAGATCTTCCCGGTGCTCACGCCGCTCGGCGTCGGGCCCGGCCAGCCGTTTCCGTACATCTCGGGGCTCTCGCTCTCACTCGGCGTGCTCGCGCGGGACGGGCAGACGGGCGAGGAGCGCTTCGCGCGCGTGAAGGTCCCCGAACGACTCCCCCGCTTCGTGGCGCTGGCGGACGGCGAGCGGCTCGTGCCGCTCGAGGACGTGATCGCCCACTTCCTGCCGGAGCTGTTCCCCGGGATGGAGATCGTCGAGCGCGCGGCCTTCCGCGTGACGCGCGACGCCGACTTCGAGGTCTCGGACGAGGCGGACGACCTGCTCGAGGCAGTCGAGCTCGAGCTCCAGCGGCGCCGCTTCGGGGACGTCGTGCGCGTCGAGGTCGCGAGCGCGATGTCCGACGGGATGCTGCGGCGACTCGAGCACGGGCTCGGAGTCGCCCCGGAGCAGGTGTACAAGGTGCGGGGTCTGCTCGACCTCGCCGACCTCGACCAGATCGTCGAGCTCGACCGCCCGGAGCTCACGTACGCTCCCGCGCCCGGAGTGACGCCCCCGGCGCTGGCCCGGGTCCGCAACGCCGAGGACGTCTTCGACGCGATCCGCCGCACCGACATGCTCGTCCAGCAGCCGTACGAGTCGTTCGCGGCGAGCTTCGAGGCTTTCGTCCGAGCCGCGCCGCGCGATCCCGCCGTGGTGGCGATGAAGACCGCGGTGTACCGGACGAGCGGCGACAGTCCCCTCGTCCCGGCGCTCGTCGAGGCGGCGGAGGAGGGTAAGCAGTCGGTCTGCATCGTCGAGCTCAAGGCACGGTTCGACGAGCGCCGCAACATCGAGTGGTCGCGCAAGCTCGAGCAGGCGGGCGTCCACGTCGTCTACGGCTTCCCCGACCTCAAGGTGCACGCGAAGATGACGATGATCGTCCGGCGCGAGGATGCCGCGCTCCGCCGCTACGTCCATCTCGGCACCGGGAACTACCACGCCGAGACGGCCCGCTCGTACGAGGACATCGGCCTCTTCACCGCGGACGAGACGATCGCCGACGACGTCGCCGCGCTCTTCAACTACCTGACCGGTTTCGGCCGCCCTCGGCGCTTCGAGAAGATCCTCGTCGCGCCGTTCAACCTGCGCGCGCGGCTCGTCGAGCACATTCGCGCCGTCGGCCAGGCGGCGGCGGCCGGAGAGCGCGCCCGCATCCGGGCGAAGGTCAACGCGCTCACCGACGCGGCCATCGTCGACGAGCTCTATTCGGCGTCCCAGCTGGGGGCGACGGTGGAGATCACCGCCCGGTCGATCTGCACGCTCAGGCCGGGGGTCGAGTCGCTGAGCGACAACATCACGGTCCGCTCGGTCGCCGGACGCTACCTCGAGCACAGCAGGCTCTACTCGTTCGAGGCCGGTGCGGGGCACGATGTCTACCTGGGCAGCGCCGACCTGATGACGCGCAACCTCGACCGCCGCATCGAGGTGCTCGTGCCCGTCGAAGGCGCACGCCCGCGGCAGGAGCTGGCGACGATCCTCGACAGCGTGTTCGCGGACAACGTCTCGTCGTGGGAGCTCACGGCGGACGGCTCGTGGCACCGGCGCCGCCCCGCGGACGGCGAGCGGCCGCACGACCATCAGCTGAATCTGGAGCGTCGGGCCCGCCTCCGCTGGAAGAGACGGATGCGCGACGCAGGTGAGCGCGCCGGGAGCTAGGGGCCTGTCCGGGCCGACCATCAAGATGACGCCGATGCGTGTCGCCGTGATCGACGTCGGCTCGAACACCGCCCGCCTGCTGGTCGCGGACGTGAACGGGACGCTCGAGGCAATTCGTGAGGAACGGACCTACCTCGGTCTCGCGGCCGACATCCTCCGCAACGGAGCGGTGTCGCGTGGCAAGCGCGAGGAGGCGACAGCAGTGTCCGGCCGGTACGCCCGCCTCGCCGAGCGGCTCGGCGCCGAGGACGTGGCGACAGTCGTGACTGCCCCGGGGCGGCAGGGAGACGGCGCGGACGAGCTCGTCGCCGCGCTCACCAAAGCGGTGGGCCAACCGGTGCGGATCCTCTCGGCGGAGGACGAAGGGCGGTTTGCCTTTCTCGGCGCGACGGCCCGGCTCGAGCAGGACGGGGGTGTCGTCGCGGTCTGCGACGTCGGCGGCGGCTCGACCGAGGTGGCCGTCGGCACCGTGCTGCTCGGCCCCTCGTGGGTTCGCTCGGCCGATGTCGGCTCGCTGAGGCTGACGCGACTCTTTCTCGACTCCGACCCCCCCGGGGCGGCGTCGATCGAGCGAGCCCGCGAGGAGGTGCGCGGCGAACTGGAGGCACTGTCGCCTCCGCGGGCCGAGCTCGCGCTCGCGGTCGGCGGCAGCGCACGGGCGGCCGCGAAGATCGTCGGCCGCCAGCTCGACGCGGACGGCCTCGACGCCGCCATCGAGCTGGCCGCCAGGCGGCCCGCTGCGAAGCTCGCACGCGTGTTCGGATTCGACGCCTCTCGCGCCGAGACCGTGCTCGCGGGCGCGCTCATCCTCTCGGAGGTCGCCAGGCGCCTCGAGACGCCGTTCCAGCTCGGACGCGGTGGGCTACGTGAGGGTATCGCGCTGACGCTCGCACGACGCTCCGCGGCACGCGCCGCCGCCTAGCCCGCCCTGTGCGCGTCAGGCTGCGGCGAGCCGCTCCTGCACGGAGGCGGTGATCGCCCGTGCGATCGCGGGCTCGGCTTCGACCAGCCGCCGGAACTCCGTCCCGAACATCACCAGCACCCGCGAAGGCTCGGTCGTCGTGACCGTGGCGGTGCGGCGGCCGTCGCCGAGGATCGCGCGCTCGCCGAAGAAGTCCCCGGGGCCGAGGGTCGCGAGCGTCCTCTCGCCCGACGTGACGGCCGCGGCTCCGTCGACCAGGACGTAGAACGTATAGCCTGCGGCCCCCTCCCCCGTGAGACGCGTCCCGCTGTCCACGGTGCGCTCCTCGAACCACCCGGCTACCTCCCCGAGCTGCCGCTCCTCGAGGTCGGCGAACAGGGCAACGGCCGCTAGCTCGGTCGGGCTCACCACGCCGACGAGCCTAGGCCACTCGGTCGCCGCCGTGGGAAGCGGCAACCACATTGTCACCAGTCGGACACCGTCCCCTTGCCGGCGACGAGCCCGCTCTCGGCGCCCACGCGTCAGAGCGCGTCGAGCAGCACGTCGTCGCGGCGGTAGGTGAGCAGCGCGCGGGCCTCGTCCGGCGCGAGCCAGCGGACCTCGTCGACCTCGTTGGCCGGGCCCGCCCGATCGGGATCGTCGAGCGGGCGCATCAGCCACCAGCGGACGACCTTGGGCCTGCCCTTCGAGTCGACGTACCGCGTCGAGGGCAGCTCACGCCCGAGCGCGCAGCGGAGCGTCGTCTCCTCTTCGACCTCACGCACGGCACACGCCTCGTCGCTCTCCCCCTGCTCCGCCTTGCCCTTCGGGAAGGTCCAGTCGCCGTACTGCGGTCGATGGACGACCAGCACCTGCCGGCCAGCCTCCGTCTGACGGACGACCACGCCGCCGGCGGCGCGAACGGAGGCGCTCACACCTTCTTCGCCTGCTTGGCGAGCGCCGTCCACTGCCTCGCCCACCGGTCGCGCGTTTCGGCCTGGCGCGAGCGCTCACGCTCCACGAGGCGCCCGGCGGCGATCGACGCCTCGGGGCGCGATGCCGCGAGGGTGCGGAGTCGCGCCTCGGCGACCACCGCGTCCTGGTGCTCCCCCAGGACGTCCTGCAGCGCCTTGGCCGCTCGGACGTACCCTTCGAGGCCGGCGAGCTCGGCCGCATAGCGGGCGCGCTTTGTCTTGATCCGCACGCCGTGCAGCTGGTCGTCGTCGGGCACGTCGTCGAGGCGCCCGACCTCTCTCCGCAGGCGAGCGTGCTCCGCCCGCCAGATGTCGACGAGGGACGTAGCGCCCGCGGCTTCGGCGAGCGGAGGATCGCCCGCGGCCTCGAGCCTGTCGAGCAGCGCTCCGTAGCGCTCATGCGCCAGCGCGCGCAGGACTCGCCGTCGTGCGGCGCTCCGCTGCCGGCCGAGGGCGCGGACGAGAATCGTCCCGCCTTCCGAGTCCGGAGCTTCGAGCCGGGCGGCCTCGGGGCGGAGGTGCCCGACGAGCACGTCGAGGTCGCGGGCGGGGCCCAGGACGCCTCCGAGCCAGCCCAGCTCCGCGCGCAGCTCGTCCGCCCACTCCCGCGCGAGGAGCGGGCGCCCCGCCCGGAGGAACGCGCGGAGGCGTCGGGTCGCGACGCGGAGCTGGTGGAGGCTCTCCGGGTCCGCGCCGAGGCGCGTGCCCGGATCGTGCGCGAGGATCTGCGCGTACTGGGTCCGGAACGCGGCCGCGAGGGCCGCTGCGGCGGCGCCGTCTCGCGCGGGCTCCGCCGGATCCGGGTCGAACGCGAGGTCGAGGGCCTGGAAGAGCTTCGGACGCGACTCGCCGTCGTCCGCTCCCGCGCGCCGCAGGGCCTTCTCGAGACGCTTCAGCGCGCGCTCGTCACCGTCGATCAGCTCCACCTCGAGCTCGTCGAACGTCCGCGCGACGCGCTGTCCGTCGAGCACCGCGACGGAGTCGTGCACGACCTCGGCGCCCGCGACCCGCACGCCGTCGCGTCGCGTCCGGAGGCGAGCGACGGGCACCAGCTTGCGACGGCGCAGAAACGTCTGCAGCAGCCCCGTGATCTTCGACGGCACGGTGCGCGCCGGTCCGTCCGCCTCGAGCTCGAGGCGCGCGTCGCCGCTCGGCAGCTTGAGCTGCCAGCGGCCCCGACCGTTCTCCACGCGGTGCCGGAGGGTCAGCCCGCTGCGCGCCAGCAGGTGGTCGGGCGTGTCGTGATACGTCGAGACGAAGACGCGCGACGCGAGCGCCTCCCCACCGAGGTCCGGCATCACGAAGCGCTTCCCCGGGGACAGCTTCACCTCGCGCTCGAGCGTCTCGCGCAGATCGGACACGCGCATAGAGTCGCACGCGCGCGGGGCGCGTTGGGGTCCACCTGCCTCGCGGCCAGCCGTACGCAGGGCCGTGCTTTCCCGGCGACCGCACCGGGGCCGCCGTGCGATAGTTCCGTCTCGTGATCGGAACCCGTGACTGAAGGCCAGACGCCGGTCGACGAGCCGCTCGTGCTCGTCGTCGACGTCGGTGGCTCGCACGTGAAGCTCCTCGCCTCCAACGAGACGAAGAGGCGTCGCTTCGACTCCGGCCCGACGCTCGGGCCGGCCGAGATGGCGGAAGGGGTGCTCGCGGCGGCCGAGGGGTGGCGCTGGGAGGTCGTCACCGTCGGGATCCCCGCGCCGGTCAAGGGCGGGAGGGTCGTGACGGAGCCGGCGAACCTCGGCACGGGCTGGGTCGGGTTCGACTACGAGGCGGCGTTCGGGAAGCCCACGAAGGTCGTCAACGACGCGGCCATGCAGGCGATCGGGAGCTACGAGGGCGGCCGCATGCTGTTCCTCGGGCTCGGCACCGGGCTCGGGTCGGCTCTGGTCGCAGACGGCATCGTGGAGCCGCTCGAGCTCGCCCACCTGCCGTTCCGCAAGCACACGTTCGAGCACTACGTCGGCCGTCAGGCGCTCGAGCAGCGCGGCAAGAAGAAGTGGCAGGCGGCGGTCTTCGAGACCGTCGAGCGCCTGTCCGCGGCGCTCGAGCCGGACTACGTCGTGCTCGGCGGCGGCGAGACGGCGGAGCTCGACGAGCTGCCCGAGGGAACTCGCCGCGGCTCGAACGAGAACGCGTTCCTCGGCGGATTCCGCCTCTGGCAGCCCGAGTGGCGGCAGCAGACCGCGGGCGAGCTCGGCCCCGTCGCCGGCTGAGCGACCCGTCGGCGCTCACCGCGCCGGCTCGACGTTCTGGTTCGCCCGGAAGACGTTGTCGGGATCGTAGTGCGCCTTGATCCGCGAGAGCCTCTCGTAGCTCGCGCCGAACGACGCCCGCGCGACCTCGGGCCCCTCGCCCATGACGAAGTTCTGGTACGCGCCCTCGAGCGCATACGGGCCGAGCGCGTCGGCGAAGTCGCGTGCCCAGTCCCAGGCGCGCAGCCTCTCGTCCTGAGCTGCCGCGTCGCTGGAGCCGAGGATCATCTGGGCGAACGAGGCATGGCGCCAGGGCCAGGCGGTGTCGCCACCGCCGACCCGGCCGGCCGCGCCGTCGAGCGGATAGAGGTGCGTGAACGAGAGCCAGTTCGGAGAGGTCTCGCCGAACCGCACGAACTCCGCCGCCGCCGCCTCAGGCAGGCTCGCGAAGCAGCGTCCGGCGATGTGGTCGTGGGTGCGGAGCGCGGGGTCGGGATCGAAGGCGGTCTGGAGCGCCGTGTACGGAAGCTCGGCGACGGCGTCGAGGATGGGTGGCGGCGCGGCCGCGCGGAACGCCTCGAGCGCCGCGCGCGAGCGCTCCTGCGGCGCGGTGTTGCACCAGACCAGCGCGCACGCCGGGCGCAGCCGGAGCTCCTGCGGGAAGGGATCCGCGGGCGGAACGGTGAGCACGGCGAAGAAGGCATAGATGTCGTCGGACTGCCCGGTCAGCCAGTCCAGGTAGAGAGGTAGGACGTGCTCCGCCTGCTCGAGCGGCCAGAGCATCGGGCCGCCGACCACATGGCGTACGGGATGGAGCCGGAAGTCGAGTCGGGTGACGACGCCGAAGTTGCCGCCGCCGCCCCGGAGCGCCCAGAAGAGATCGGGCTCGGTCTCCTCGCTCGTCCGCACCACGCTGCCGTCGGCGAGGACGACCTCGGCGCCGATCAGGTTGTCGATCGCCAGGCCGTGTGCGCGGTTGAGGTAGCCGAGGCCTCCCCCGAGCGTGAACCCCGCCACGCCCACCGTCGAGACGGTCGCGGAAGGGGTTGCGAGCCCGGCGGCATGTGTCGCCCGGTCGAGGTCGCCGGCCCTCGCGCCGCCTCCGACCGACGCCGTGCGGGCCGCGGCGTCGACCTCCACCGAGCGCATCGAGGTCAGGTCGATCACCAGCCCACCCTCGACGGAGGAGAACCCCGCCACGCTGTGGCCGCCGGCCCGGACGGCAAGCTCGAGGCCCTCGCGACGGGCGAAGCCGAGAGCCGTCGCCACGTCGACCGCGTCGACGCACCGCGCGATCACGGCCGGACGCCGGTCGAACCGGTGGTTGTCGATCCGTCGAGCCTCGTCGTACCGCGGGTGCTCGGGGCCGATCGCCTGCCCGTGCAGGCTCCGGTCGAGTCCCTGCGCGAGCGATGTCGTCTCCTGCGCCGTCACGTCCTCCTCCTTCTGCTCTCGTTCTCTGCTCTCGCTCTCCGGTTCGGGTCGGGGCCCGGGCACGCCGCCGACGCGGCCGTGCGGAAGCCGAGCCCGGAACTCGCGGGCGAGGGCCGTCCCGCGGTCGCCCGCCACGTAGATCTCCCGGACACGCCGCTTCAGGTCGCTGCGCACCGACTCCTCGGGCATTGTCCGGCCGTCGGGCGGGCGCCGCTCGCGACCCATCAGTAGCTGAAGACCGTCGCGCCCGCACCGACCCACTCCCACATCGGAGTCGCGCCCGTGAGGCGCGCGTTCGCGACCAGAGACCCTTCGTCCAGACCGCGGGCGCTGAAGCAGATCGGACAGGGAAGGAGCTCGCCGCCGCCCGCCTCGAACTGCGCCAGCAGCCGCTCCAGCGGCGGACATCCCTCGCAGGCAACGCCGTGGGCGAAGCCGGGGAGCGCGATCCGCACCGCTTCCTTCGTCAGCCAGATCCCGACGCGCTTGCCTGCGTCGAGCGCGGCGCCCGCGACGAGCAGGGCGACGGTCACCCGCTCCGGGTCCTCAAGTCCCGTCGCGAGGTTGACCAGGACCTTCTGCTCCGTGTCGTGCGTGCGTTCGGCCATAAAGCCAGGGTCGCGGACGCACCGCCGCCGCGCATCGGGCAGAACCCCAAGCTCGGGGCGGAAGTCTCGTTCAGGACGGCTGGGGCCGGCGTGGGGCGGCGGCGCCACCCGGAAGGGTGAGCGCCGCCGCCCGCTTCCACCGGCTGGGGCCGTCGGCTCAGGGGCAGTGCACGCTCGGATTCCACATCGCGAACATGCCGCTCGGGTTGTGCAGCCAGACCCAGGCGTGGAGGCTGTAGAACGCCGGGAGCCCGTAGCGGTTCCCCGCCGGCGTCTCGTCGAACGTCCGTCCGAAGAGCGTCGGCGGACCCGAATGGGTCGCGTCCCAGACCGACTTGATCGCGAGGTATTCCAGCGCGACCAGCCTGGGCTTGCCGTGCGTGCGCGGCTCGTAGACGAGGATCTCCGGCGACGTCGCCGAGACCGAGTCGTCCAACAGGCCCTGGTTGAGGTAGTGGACGCCCATCGCGCCCTCGCCGGGCTGGGCGATGCACGAGATGCCGTTCACGTCCACGACCTTCGCCGTGTAGCCGGCCGCCATGGCGCGGTCGAGCTGATGGAAGCCGGCCGTCGCGCTCCGTGCGCTGCTCAGGCCGCCTCCGCCGCAGGTTGCCGCAGCGGTGCCCGCCGCGGCCAGGGCTCCCGTCAGCACAGCGAGCACCACGATTCTTGCTGTTGCCCTTCTCATCTCTCACCCCCCGGTTCGCCTGCGCGGCTCCGACGCCGGCCTCCCGGGATACGCCCCCGGCTCGCGGTCACGTGCGACCTGTGCCTCGCGAGGGGTCGGCGTCGTCGACCGCCCGTCTGCCGTGACGCCCACGTCGGTCGCCCGAGGGGTGATCGCCACCTCGTGGTGGCCGTCGCGCTGCGTCCTCGGCGTTCGCTACAGGCTGACGGGCGAGCCGCTCGCGCGCATCGGTCGGAACCCCTAGTTCGTGGCGGAATCTCGCTCGGGATGGCGCACGGCGTATGCCGCCGCCTCCGCCCGGCTGCGCAGGCCGAGCTTGCGGAGCACGCTGCGCACGTGGTGCTCGACGGTCTTGCGGGTCAGGTACAGCCGCTCTCCGATCTCCCGGTTCGTCAATCCCTCCGCGAGGAGCTCGAGCACCTCGCGCTCGCGCCTCGACAGCACGCCGACACCTCGCGGTCCGCTCCGTGCCGCCTTCACGCCGTGCGAGCGCAGGAAAGCCGCCGCCGCATCGGCGTCGCGTCCCGCTCCGAGCTGCTCGAACCCGTCGAGCGCCGCGCGAGCCTCGCGCACGGCGGTCTCGCGACCCGGCGCCACCCGCGCGAGCAGCAGGTGCGTCCGCGCCGTCTCCAGCGGCAGGCCCAGCCGTGCGAACACCGCCAGAGCCTGCTCCAGCGCAGCCGTCGCCGCCTCGTTCTCACCCGACGCCGCGAGCGCACGCCCGCTCGCCCGCGCCGCCACCGCGGCGATCGCCTCGCAGCCGGCCAGCTCTCCGAGCCCGAGCAGCCGTTCGGCGATCCCGCGGGCCTCGTCCACGTTGCCCTGCTCGAGCGTGGCGCGCGAGAGCAGCTCGAGCACCGCTGCCTCCTCGAGGCGGGCGGACGCACCCACCGGGTAGGGACCGCGCCGCTCGTGCGCGTCCAGGTCGCGCAGGCGACGCCGCAGGGCCGTCTCGGCCCCGGTCGCGTCGCCGCGCGCGAGCCGCACGGCTGCGATCGCGCACGCCGTCGTGTGGTGGTCCTCGAAGCCCTCGAGCAGCCGCTCCGCCTCGTCGGACCGGCCCTGGGCGAGCCGCAGCTCCGCCAGGCGCGCCAGTGCCTGCCCGTAGAGCGCCCGCTCGGCCGTCCGGCCGCTCTCGAGCGCCGCCGTCAGCTGCTCCTCGGCCTCCGCCCATTGCCCCGTGGCGAAGAGCAGCGCGCCGTAGTGCGTACGGCAGGTGGTGTAGAGATGCGGGCTCCCGTAGCGGCGGGCGAAGTCGTCGGAGGCGCGGATCCACTGCGTCGCCCGCTCGAGCTCCGCCACCTCGCCGCAGGCGCTGATCATGTTGCAGCTCGTGTAGACGACCGTCCGGAGCTCCTCGCACTCGCCGCCGAGGGACGCGACCATCGCCTCGTCGAGGAGCGCGCCGCCCTCGTCGATCCGGCCCATCTCCACGAGCGACACCCCCAGCTGGCTCAGCGCGCAGAGCTCGAGGTCGACGTCGTCGAAGCGAACCGCCAGCTCGCGCGCCTCGCGGGCCCACCGCTCCGACTGCTCCGGGTCGCCGCTGTCGTGCGCCCGCATCAGGAGCACCCAGCCCGCGAGCGGCGCGAGCTCCGCCTCCTCGACCAGCCGCGCAGCCCGCCCGAGCCAGCCGCGCGCCGCGGCCACGTTTCCGAGGCTGACGCGGTTGTGGAAGTAGAGCGACACGGCCGCCAGCGCGGCCGAGACGAGGTCGGCGCGCCTGCGGAAGGCCGCGTACGCGCGCTCTCCGCAGCGGACCGCGCCCTCCGTCTCGCCGAGCCACCAGAGCGCGTCGCTCAACCCGAGGAGCGCCTCGGCGGTCTCCTCCTCCCCGAGCGACGACTCGAACGCGGTGCGGGCTGCGGCCCACTCGCCGCGTTCCAGTGCGGCCCGGCCTTCGAGCAGGGGCGCCCCGGCTGGCACGGGCACATCGTATGCCGCTGTTTCGCTTCCTGTCGCCGCAGGCCGACGCCGGTCGGCCGCCTCAGCGTGACGCCGGCTCGCCCTCGCGCGTCTGCCACGTGCGCCCACCGCCACTCGGAACGGGGGATACCGCCTCGCGTCGGCTGCTCGACCAGCTCGGCGAGGTGCGTGCGGTGATCCATCTTCTCCTTCCACCCTCGCTGCACGAGCCAGCGGTTCACCGGGTAGGCGGTGAAGAAGCCGAGGATCATCCCGACCTGCATCATCCACCAGTGCGTCGGCGTGTCGATGCCGAGCGGCGGCTGCCAGAGCACCTCGGCCGAGAGGATCATCCACCCGAACAGCCCGACCTGGAACGCGACGATCGAGAGCGTGTCGGCTCGGATCGCGAGCCAGAGCCCCTCGAGCCTGCCGATGTTCTCGCGCATGGGCACGATCGTGAAGTACTGGAACACGATCCCGAACGTCCATGCGAGCGGGAAGTCCAGGATGAGCTCCGGCCAGAGGGTCGCTCCCGCGATCGTCCAGCCGGTGGCGAACACGATCCATTCGCCGGCGATGTCGCCGAGGGTGCAACCCGCGCCGCAGTGCGAGGTCGCGTTCGCCACGTGCCACGTGTCCAGCTCGTCGTCGTCCGTGGACGTCCCCCGCGCCGTCATCGTCTCGGTGTCGACGCGTCGCAGCGCGAGGCGGTCGGCTTCGTCCCGCATCGCCTTCTGCGACGACAGGCGACCCCGCGTGAAGTAGGCGACGAGCCAGACGGGCCCCCAGTAGAGCGCGGTGACAGGGTGGACGACGT
The DNA here is from genome assembly GCA_963710125.1 of uncultured Actinomycetes bacterium. GTDB lineage: Bacteria > Actinomycetota > Thermoleophilia > Gaiellales > Gaiellaceae > Gaiella. The sequence goes on from CAVPZH010000013.1 coordinate 134,377, forward strand.
TCATGATCCACATCTGCTGGCGATGCCCGAGCACGAGCTCGTCGACGAGGATCGCGAGCGCGCTCGCGAGCCCGAGGCCGAGAAAGACCCAGCCGACGACGATCGCCCAGTGGGGTGCCATCGTTGCTGGGGTTGCCCGGGGACACGCGATCGAAACCGGGGCGTCGCGTTCGGCCTTCCGCCCGCGCACCGCGCATGTGGAGGCTCGCGGCTCCCGGTGTCCGGCGGGCGTCAGCCGACCGCGCGCAGACCGCACGAGGCATTCCAGCCCGCCACCCGCGCGCGAGCGGAGCTCGACGTCGCCCCCGTCGGCGCGGACGAGCCGCTGCACGATCGGGAGCCCGAGCCCGAACCCCTCCTCGCCGGAGCCTGCGCGCCAGAAGCGGTCGAAGGCGCGCGCGATCTCGTCGTCGGACATCCCCGGCCCCCGGTCCTGCACCCGGATCTCCACCCAGCCGCCGGCCCGCGCCGCGTCGACGTCGACGCTCGAGCCCGGAGGGGCGACGTCGAGCGCGTTCGCCAGCAGGTTGTCGAGCACCTGCTCGATGCGGCCGGGCGTGATGCGCGCGTACGGCCGGTCGGCGATCCGCGTCTCGAGTCGCACGCCGTGCTCCTCCGCGAGCGCCGTCCAGGCCGCGACGCGCTCCTCGACGGCGGCGGCGACGTCGAGGTCGGTGGGCGCGCTGGGGGCGCGGTCTGCCCGCGCGAGCGTGAGCAGCCCGTCGACGAGCGCGCTCAGGCGCTCGAGCTCCTCGAGCGCGCGCTCGAGCTCGTCCGCCCGAGCGGTCTCGTCCTCCCGTGCGAGGTTCTCGAGCCGGAGGCGCAGTGCGGTCAGAGGGGTCCGGAGCTGGTGCGAGGCGTCGGCCACGAACTGCTCCTGGGAGCCGACGAGCGCGTCGAGCTTGACCACCATGTCGTTGAACGAGGCGGCCAGCCGGCGAAGCTCCGGAGGGCCGGTGAGCGGCACCCGCACGTCGAGGTCTCCCTCCGCCACGGCTCCGGCGGCCTCGTCGACCCGCGTGAGCGGGCGCACGATCCAGCGCGCGAACCCGACGGCGAGCGCGACCGCGACCGCGAGCACCACTGCGGCGATCACGGCGAGGATCAGCCAGTAGCGGCGCGCGCGCGCGTCGACCGCCGAGGTCGGATACGTGATCCGCACCGCGCCGTGGACGACGCCGCCCGATGCGGCGGGGACGGCGACGTAGAGGAGATCGGTGCCCAGCGTCTGCGAGTGACGGACGCCCGTCGCGACGGCTCCGCCCAGCGCCGACGCGACCTCGGGCCGCGTCGAGAAGTTGCTGCCCAGGTCCTGAGAGCCGGAGTCGACGATCGCTCGCCCGCGCGCGTCCACCACCACGACGCGGCCGCCGGTGTCGGCCTGGTAGCGACGGGCGAGCGTCGTGAGGCTCGGTGGAGCGGCAGCGCCCCGCTCGAGCGTGTCCTCGGCGAGAGACGCGAGTGCGACCGCGTCGCGCTCGACGTTCGCGCTCAGGTTCCGCCGCTCGTTGCGGGCATAGGACACGCCGAGCGGGATCTCGAGCAGCGCGAGCACGACGACTGCGAGCGTCAGATAGCTGAGGAGGAGCCGGCGGCTCACGAACGCGGGACGAGCCGCAGTCCGACGCCCCGCACGGTCTCGATCCAACCGGGATCGCCGAGCTTCCGCCGCAACGAGGCAACGTGGACGTCCACGGTCTTCGTCGGCCCGTACCACTCGGTGTCCCACACCTCGCGGAGGATCCGCCGCCGGGAGACGACCGCGCCGGGCTCGGAGGCGAGCAGCGCCAGGAGGTCGAACTCCTTCGTGGTGAGCGGCAGCGCATCGCCGTCGACGGTTGCCCGCCGGCCGCGGACGTCGACCTCGAGCCGACCGAGACGCATCCGCGAGCCGTCACCGCTCGGGCGCGTGCGCCGCATCACCGCCCGGATGCGCGCGAGGAGCTCGCGGAACCCGAAGGGCTTCACGATGTAGTCGTCGGCGCCGAGCTCGAGCCCGACCACGCGATCGACCTCCTCTCCTTTCGCCGTGACCATGATGATCGGGACGTCGGAGCGGGAGCGCAGCCGCCGGCAGACCTCGGTCCCGTCGATCCCGGGGAGACGCAGGTCGAGGAGGACGAGGTCGGGGAGCGCCGCCTCGAGCGCATCCTCGCCCGTCGCGACCCTCGTCACGTCGAAGCCCTCGCTGCGAAGCCCGTCCGCGAGCGGCTTCGCGATCGCGTCGTCGTCCTCGACGATCAGGATCCGCACACCCGGATCGTCGCACGCCCGCACGGGCGGTGCGGGGCCGGCGAACGAAGCCTTACGTGCGGTTGGCGATGGTTTACCTCCGCCTGTCCCGGGGCTAGCGCACACGCTCGTACGGTCGGGTTGTTCATCCGACCAGGAGGCCCGCAAATGACCCGCACGCACAGCTTCGTCATCGTCGTCCTGCTCGCGGCCGCAGCCTTCGCCGGACTGCTCGCGCTCACGCGCACCACGCAGCAGAGCGCATCGGCCTCGCCGGCACTCGACGCGCAGATCGCGGCGCGGACGCGCTCCCTCGACAAGCTCGAGGCGTCGCTCCGCCGCTCGCTCGCGAAGCGGACGCCGGCGCTGCCTGCAGCGCGGGCGGGCACGCCCGCCCCGGCACCGCGCACCGTGTACGTGAGGTCGAGCGCGGCCGCGCCGGCCAACGCCGGGCACGAGTCCGAGCACGGCGAGAACGACCACGGAGACGCATACGAGCACGAGGGCGGCGATGACTGATCACGTCGCCCGGCTCTACGCGGCCACCGCCGCCCTCGCCGCGTTCTTCCTCGCCTGGGCCGGGATCGCCGCACGGCCGTGGGTCCCGCACCAGCAGGACCCGCGGGCCGCGGCGATCGGTCGACTCGAGCAGCGGCTGCAGCGCGACGCGACGCTCGTGCAGCAGGTCGTCGACGCCCGCAACGCGACGTACCGCGCCGCGCTCGCCCGCTCGCGCGCCGCAGCGGCGGCGCCGGCGCCCGCGCCGCCCGTGCGGGTGGTCACGCTCCCGCCGCTGACCACCACGAGGACCTCGTGATGTTGCGGCGGCGCTTCCGGGCGATGGGCACGGAGATCGAGCTCCTGCTCGACGCGCTGCCGAGCGCGACGGCGATGGATGGCCTTGCCCGTGCGGAGCGCGAGTTCGCTCGGCTCGAGCGCCTGCTGTCGCGCTTCGACCCCGGCTCGGAGCTCTCCCTCCTGAACGAGCGCGGGACGATGACGGTCGGGCCGGAGCTCCTCGAGGTGACGGCGCTCGCCGTCGCGGCGCGCGAGCGCACACGGGGCCGATTCGATCCGACCGTGCACGACGCGCTCGTCGCCGCAGGCTACGACCGGAGCTTCGAGCATCTCCCCTCGGACGCAGGGCGCCCGGCGGTGCTCGCCGGCCCCTGTGGAGGCGGAGTCCGCATCGACGGCGCCGTGTCGACGATCGAGCTCGATCCGGGCGTCCACCTGGATCTCGGAGGCATCGGGAAGGGCTACGCGGCGGACCGCGCGGCCGCGCTCCTGGCGGTCGCCGGCCCCGCCCTCGTCGACGCCGGCGGCGACATGGCGCTCCATGGGCGGCCGTGGCAGGTCGGCGTCGAGACGCCCGGCGGCACGCTGACGCTCGAGCTCGGAAGCGGCGGCCTCGCGACGTCCGGTCGCGATCGCCGCCGGTGGGCCCGGGCCGGCCGGGAGCAGCACCACCTGATCGATCCGGTCACGGGACGTCCCGCCGAGAGCGACGTCCTGCGCGTGACGGTGGCCGCGGCGAGCGCGGTCGACGCCGAGGTGCGCGCGAAGGCGCTGTTCCTCGCCGGCGCCGCCGGCGCGCTGCGAGAGGCGAACGCGCTCGCGCTGCCGGCCGTGATCGTCTGCGCCGACGGTCGGACGCTCGTGTCGGAGGTGATCGGATGAAGGGCGACCCGACGTTCTGGATCCTCGCGCGCTCGAGCGGCCTGATCGCGTACGCCCTGCTCACGGCCTCGGTGCTCGCCGGTCTCGTGCTCAAGTCCCGCCCGTTCGGGACGTCGCTCAGGCCGGCGGCCGTCACGGACCTCCACCGCTTCCTGGCGCTCCTGGGCCTCGGCGCGGTCGCGGTGCACGGGCTCACGCTGGTGCTCGACGGAACCGTCCGGATCTCGGTCGCCGCCCTGCTGATCCCCGGCATCGCGCCCTACCGGCCGGTGTGGACGGGTCTCGGCGTGCTCGCCGCCGAGCTGATGCTGGTCGTCTACGCCTCGTTTGCGCTCCGGCGGAGGATCGGCGCCCGCAACTGGCGCCGCCTCCACTGGGCCACCTATCTCGTCTTCGCGCTCGCAACCGTGCACGGGCTCGCCGCAGGCACGGACAGCGGCACGACCTGGGCGCTGGGCCTCTACGGCGGCGCCACCGGAGCCGTGCTGGCCGCGACCGGCTGGCGCGCGCTCGTCCCACCACGGAAAGGAGCACCACGTGTACCGCATCGAGATCGACCGCTCGCTCTGTAGCGGCTTCGGCAGCTGCAGGGAGCTCGCCCCGACCAGCGTCCGTCTCGGCCCCGACGGGCTCGCGGAGCCGATCGACGCCGAGACCGACGACGCCGACGTGCTCGAGGCGGCCGCCTCCTGCCCGATGGGCGCGATCGTCGTGCTCGACGCGACCGGCGCGCAGGTGGCGTGATGCCCGACCGCGTGGTGATCGTGGGCGCCGGCCTCGCCGGCGCCCGCTGCGCCCAGACCTTGCGCGCGGAGGGCTTCGACGGCGAGATCACGCTGATCGGCGAGGAGCCCGAACCGCCGTACGAGCGCCCGGCGCTCTCGAAGGCGTTCCTCGCCGGAACGCGCGAGGAGCTCGCGCTTTCGGGCGACTGGCACGAGACCGGCATCCGGCTGGTGCTCGGCACGCGCGTCGGGCAGATCGACCCGGCGCGCAGGCTCGTGCGGACGACGAGCGGCGACGTCCGCTGGGACGCGCTCGTGCTCGCGACCGGCGCCCGCCCGCGCCTGCTGCCCACCGTGCGAGGCGAGGGCATCCACGTGCTCCGCACGCGTGCAGACGCCGAGCGCCTGCGCGCCGAGCTCGTGCCCGGGGAGCGCCTCGCGATCGTCGGCGCCGGCTTCGTCGGCACCGAGGTGGCGTCGACCGCGCTCGGGTGCGGCATGGACGTGGCGATCGTGGACACGGAGGCCGCCCCGTTCGCGCGCCTGCTCGGGCCCGAGGTCGGCCGGTTCCTGGCGACCCGCTACCGCCGCCAAGGCGCCGACCTCAGGCTCGGGCGCGGTGTCGAGCGGCTCCGACGTGGCGCCACCGGACGAGTCCGCGGGCTGGTCCTCGCCGACGGCAGTGAGGTGCGCTGTGACCTCGTCCTGGTCGCGGTCGGCGCGGAGCCCGCCGGCGAGCTGCTCCAACTGCGTGGGGGAATCCCCACAGACGAGGCGGGACGAACGGCGCTCCCGGGCATCTATGCCTGCGGTGACGTGGCAGCGCCCTGGCATCCCGCGATCGGTGGCCACCTGCGGCTCGAGCACTGGACGAGCGCAGCCGCCCAGGCGGCGACGGTCGCCCGCGCGATCCTCGGTGGCGACCCAGGTGTCCCCCCGTGCCCGTACTTCTGGTCCGACCAGTTCGGCGTCAGAATCCAGCACGTGGGCCTCCCAACGGGCTGGACACGGGTCGTCGTCGAGGACGACGGCGAGTCCCTCGAGGCGCGGTACCTCGCAGACGGCGACCGCCTCGTGGCGGCCCTGCTGGTGAACAGGCCGCGGGTCGCGGCCGACCTCCGGCGCCGACTCGGCGGCGAGGCGCTGGCGGCCTGATCGTGCGCGACCGCGTGCCCCGCATGCTGCTCGTCGTGCTCGCGGCGGCCGCCCTTGCCGCGGGAGCGATCGTGGCAAACGTGCTCCTGCTCGGCTATGCAGACTCCCCGCGTGACCCGGTGGGGAGGCTCAGCCCCCGCGCGACCATCACACAGGCCCCTACGACCCGGCCGCCGCTCCAGACGACGGACGACCACCACGACCAGCCGACCGTCGAGGGGCCGGACGACTGAGCGCACCGACCGGCCGGCGCCGGATTCGCGCTACCGGCGCACGGCCCGGGTGACGACCCTGCTCGCCTCGGCCGGCCCGAACGTCGGGGGCTGCGGGCTCGGCTCGGCGGTGCCGAGACGGACGACCACGGTTCGCGACCCCGGATCGACCTGGACCAGCTGGTTGCCGAGCCCGAGCGCCCAGAACATGTCCGCCGGGGCGCCGGGCACCAGGCGGCCCTTCCGTTCCGCCCCGCTCTTCGCAGCGCTCGCGCTCGTGCCGGCCAGCGGGCTCGCCAGCGTTCCCCTGCGGTTGAGCCACCAGAGGAAGCCGTAGGCGGCGTTGAGCGGGGTCGACGGGCGGCCGGTCGCCTGCTCCACCCACCCCGGCGACACGATCCGCCTGCTGCCCCAGCGGCCCTGGTCCAGCATGAGCAGACCGAAGCGGGCCAGGTCCCTGCAGGTCGACCGGATCCCCTCGAAGAGCTGCGGGTTTCCCGCCCTGTCGGTCGCCATGGTGGTGTGCGTCATCCCGAGCGGTCGGAACAGCCGCCGCCGCGCGAAGGCGGCCACGTCCGTCCCGGTCGCCCTCCGCAGGACCTGCTCGAGCGTCTGCACCGCCGCGTTGTTGTACGTCCACGTCCTGCCCGGTGCGGCCGACTGCCGGAGGCCGATCGCGAACGCCGTCCGGTCGGGCGCGAGCAGGAGCTGCACGTAGTCGCTGAGGACGCTCCACTGCCGACCGGAGACCATGGCGAGCAGGTCGCGCACGGTGACGCTCGCCGAGCGCGTACCCCGCCACTGCGGGATCCACTTCGACGCCCTGTCGCCGAGCGCGAGGTCGCCGTCGTCCCGGGCGATCCCCACGAGCGTGCTCGCAAAGGACTTCGTCACGGAGAAGACGTCCTGCGTCGTGCTCGGCCCGGTGCCGTGGAAGTACCACTCGCCGGCCAGCCTGCCGTCCCGGACGACGACGAGGCAATTCGACTTGCCCCTCCGCGCCTGCGCTGCGATCCGGCGAAGCGCCGCCGGATCGAGCCCTGCTGCGGTGGGCGGCACCCTCCGCCACGACGTCGGCGGCACGGGCGACACCGCTCCCGCGGGCGCCGCCGCCCTCGAGGGCTCGCTGTCGAGCCCACGCGGCGCGAGGGGTGACGCCGCGAGCAGCGCGAGCGCCCCGACCACGGTCGCGCGGCCCGGCGAGGGCCGCTTACGCATCTGTCTCCACCCCGCACATGAAACAGCGCGGGCTCGTAGGACGCCGTGCATCACGTCGAAGTCGCCCTCTGGGCAAGCGTGCTCTGGGAGGTGGCCGCGCAGGATCGTCGGCTCCTCGGGCCGGAGGCGAGCGACGAGGGGTGACGACCATCTTCTCGGCGACGTCTCCGGCGGGCCGGCCCGAGCGTCGTATGCCGAGCTCAGCTCGTACGCCCGGCACGCTCCCACAGCGTCGCGTTGACGACCGCCGCGGCGACGACGACCCGGCTGACCAGGTACAGGCCGAAGAGCAGCGCCGCGGCGAGCCCGAGCGCGCCGTACGTGCCCTCCTTCGCGAGCGCATAGGGCGTGATCACGTAGGCGACGGCGACGTTGAGCACCTCGAGGCAGACGGCGAAGAGCAGGGCGCCGGGGAGCAGTGCTGTCCAGTGCGCGCCCCGATGAGGGAGCTGGCCGGAGACGAGGAGCCACAGCGCGGCGTAGGGCACGAGGGCGAGCAGGGTCGCGATGATCCCCGGGCCGGGCGACCAGGCCCGTAGCGCGCTCGCGAGCCCGGACACCACCCAGAAGCCGAGCAGCAGGACCAGCAGCGTGAGCGTGCGGAGCACCGTCGGCCTGGGCGCGGCCGTCCTCAGGTCCGCCCACACGAGGCGGTGCGTGCCGATCAGCGCTCGGAGGAAGCTCCGGGTCACCCAGATCAGAATCGGGATACCGATCAGGATCGCGTACCAGCGGTTCGCGCTGCTCGCGGCGCTCGCGACCGAGTGCGAGATCAGCCCCTCCATGCCCACCGACCCGGCCGCCTCCTCGGGGGACTCCGCCGCGGCGTCCGCGGCGACGCCGAGACCGGCGACGAGCACGAGCGCCAGCGGGAGCAGCCAGATGAACAGGCGGTATGCGAGCGCCCCCGCGATGATCCCGCCGCCCACGTCGGCGTCGCGGTCGACCATCTCGAACACCGCGTCCACCGAGGCGTGCCGCCGGCGCTCGGCGTCGGCCCGCTCCGCGAGCCGCATCCCGCGCTCCTGGAGGGCCGCCCGCCGCAGCCGCATCCGACCGGCGCCCGGCTCGGGCGTCGCGGCATCGGCCGGGGGCTGTTCTTCCGTGGGCTCCATCGGACACGACGCCGGTCGACGACCAGCGCGGATCCAGCGTACTCCCGCCCGAGCGTCGCAAATCGACCACGGGGCGCCGCTCGTGCGGAGCGACCCGGTTGCCGACCCCCCGCGGGCCAGAGCGCGGTCACCACCGGGAACGCGACGCAGAGGACGGTGCCGGTCTCCGTCGGTCGTCGACCCCACGGCCAGGGGCGAGAGCCGCAAGTTACAAGTTGTAACTTGCTCCGCTCCCCACCGCCCCCGGAACGCGGCGGGTGTCGCCGCTCGCCAACGGCCGGCCGCTTTCGGCGCCGGCTTCGATCACGGGACGACGTTGTGGTTGAGGTGGAAGAGGTTCTCGGGGTCCCAGGTGCGCTTGAGCGCCCGCAGCCGCTCCAGCTTCGCCGGACCGCCGAACGCCGCGAGCGTGCGCTCCTCCGTCACGTCCCCGCCGATCGCGTTGACGTAGACCGCCCCAGTCGTCCAGGGCGCGAGCGAGGCGGAGAAGCCGCGTGTCCAGTCGCGATGCACCCCGTCCTCCGCCGGGTCGGTCCACTGGCTCGCGACCCAGACGGCCCACGGCGCGGACCTGTCCCCGAACGCCGTGGCGTCGGCCGGAACACGAGCGATCGCACCGCCCATGGGGAACAGCAGGATCTCGCTCAGCGCCGAGCTCATGCTGCGGGCACCGGCGACGAGGGCGTCGATCACGCTGTCCGAGAGGCCGGCGAGGTAGTCGCCGCGCTCCCAGTAGCGGTGGCCGGGAGGGTCGAGCTCGTCCAGCGCGCTCTGCAGGGCGGTGTAGGGGATCGGGCCGTGAAGATCGGCGAGCGGCGAGCCGAACGCGGTGATCGGCTCGAGTAGAGCCGGGCCGCTGTCGAGGTCCGTGCAGAAGGGAGCGACCGCGAGCGTCGGGAGTGCCCCAGTGCTCGCGGGGGAAGGGCGCGTGGGGCGGCACGTGTGTCAGCACGAGCCACAGGGAGACGTCGTCGGGGGCGTCCGCGACGACGTCGCGCGCGTTGCGCAGCACCGCGGGTGCATCGTCGAGCGCATAGAAGAGCGGCCCACCGAGGACGAGCGGCCCGACCTCGTGCAGTCGGTACTCGAACGAGACCGCGACGCCGAAGTTGCCGGAGCCGCCGCGGAGTCCCCAGAAGAGCTCGGGGTGCTCGTACTCGGACGCGGTGACGAGCCGCCCGTCGGCCGTGACCAGGTCGACCGAGAGGAGGCTGTCGATCGTCAGGCCGTGCCGGCGCGAGAGCCAGCCGATGCCGCCGCCGAGGGTGAGACCCGCGACACCGGTGTGGGAGATCTGGCCGCCCGGGACGGCGAGCCCGTACGCCTGCGTCTCCCGATCGAGATCGCTCCAGAGGGCGCCTGCCTGCACGCGCGCCACCTTCGTCCGGGGATCGACCCAGACGCCCTTCATCCGCGAGAGGTCGAGCACGATGCCGCCGTCGACGGTCGAGTAGCCGGCCGACGAGTGGCCGCCCCCGCGAACCGCCAGCTCCGCTCCGGTCTCCCGCGCATGCTCCACGACCGTGACCACGTCGACGGCTCCCTGCACCCTGGCGATCGCAGCCGGGCGGCGGTCGAACATGCCGTTCCAGACGCGCCGCGCCTCGTCGTACGTCGGATCGCCCGGCCGGACGAGCTCTCCGTGCAGACGCCCCGCCAGGACCTCGAGGCTCTCCCTGTGCTCGATCGTGGTCACCGCCGTCTCCTTCCTCTAAACTCTCTTTAGGAGTCTTATAGACTCTCTTTAGGAGCTTTGTCAAGCGGAAGGAGCCCGAGATCGCCGGTGACCTCAACAACGTCTCGTACGTCACGCTCGCGCTGATCGGAGACGGCGGGGCCTCGCCCCACGAGCTGGTGGACATGTTCCGCCGCGGAGGTCAGGTCTACTACTCGGTCGCCCCGTCCCGGATGTACGCGGAGCCGAAGCGCCTCGAGCAGCTCGGCTACGTCACCTCGGAGAAGCGGCCGGGCAAGACGCGGGAGCGCACCTTCTACACGCTCACCGCCCGGGGCCGGCAGGCGCTGCGCGACTGGCTGGTCGAGCCTCCCTCGTTCCCCCGGATCCAGAACGAGGCGGTCGCGAAGCTCCTGGCCGGCGACATCCTGGGGGACGACGAGCAGCTCCTCGACGCGCTGCTCGCGCTCCGCGGCGAGGTCGAGGCACAGCAGGCGAAGCTGGACACGGCGCGGGAGCGTCTCGAGGCCCTGCCGCACCGGAGGAGCTACCTGCTCCTGATCCACGACCTCGGGGACCGCTTCCTCCAACTCCAGCGCGAATGGCTCGACGACGTGGAGGAGGAGCTGCGGCGGGCGTAGGCGGCGCTTCGTCACGGAGGCGGCCCCACGTGTCTCACCGTGCCAGGGCGCGTGACCCCGGCACCTTGCCGCGCCATGGCCACCACCGACGTCTTCACGGCGGTCGCCGAGCCACGGCGTCGCGAGATCCTCGACGTCCTGGCGGGCGGCGAATGGAGGACGGCCTGGCGGACGCGCTCGACCTGCTCGAGCAGCCGGCGCGCTCACTGGGCTGGGTGTCCGCCCGCCCGGCCGCCGGCCGGCGAGGCCGGCAGGCACTCAGACCCGGCGGCGCCAGCGCGTGAACACGTCCTCCAGCTCCGGTCGCACGCTGCGCGGGGCGAGCACGAAGAGCCGGTCGCCCGGCTCGAGCACGGTGCTCCCGCGAGGCGGGATCGTCTCGTTGTGGCGCGCGACGACCGCGATCAGGGCGGTGCGCGGGAGGCCGAGCTCGCGCACCATCGCGCCCGCGATCGCGTGGTCGCCGGAGACGTCGAACTCGACGAGCTCCAGGGTGCCGAGCGCGTCGACCTCGAGCGGCGGCGCGACGACCGACGGGCGCGGGTCGACGAGCTCGAGCCGCTCGGCGACCCACTCGAGCGTCGTCCCCTGAACGAGGGCCGAGACGACGACGACGAAGAACACCGCGTTGAAGATCGTCTCCGCCTCCCCCACCCGCGACGAGAGGACGAAGGACGCGAGCACGATCGGCACGGCGCCGCGCAGGCCGGCCCAGCCGAGGAGCGCACGCTCGCGCGCGTTGAAGTCGCTGAAGGCCGTGGCGATCCAGACCGCGGCCGGGCGGATCACGACCACCAGCAGGGCAGCCAGCACGAGGCCGGGAAGCGCGACCGCGGGCAGGTCGCTCGGGAAGACGAGCAGTCCGAGCACGACGAACATCGCCACCTGTGCGAGGAACGCGAGCCCCTCGTGGAAGGCCACCAGCTGGCGCCGGTAGCGCGAGGGCGTGCTGCCGACGGCGAGGCCGACGAGGTAGACCGCGAGAAAGCCGCTCCCCCCGACCGCGTCAGCAGCACCGAAGCTCAGCGCGGCGGTCGCGACGGACGCAACAGGCGCGAAGGCGCCGATCGAGTGTGGCAGCCGCGCGAACAGCCTCGTCGCGACGGCGCCGAGCACGATTCCGACCACGAGACCGAGGCCGAGCTGGCGCACGACGCCGAGCACCAGATCGGGGAACCCGAAGCTCGGATCGTCGATCCAGTCGATCAGCCCGATCGTGAGCGCGATCGCGACGGGGTCGTTCCCGCCCGTCTCCGCCTCGAGCGTCCGTGCGAGCCGGCGCCGGATGTGCGTGAACCGGAGGGTCGCGAACACCGCCGCCGCGTCGGTCGACGCCACGACCGCGCCGAGCAGCACCGCCTCGAGCCACGACAGGTCGAACAGCGCGTGCGCGGCGACGCCGGCGAGGACGGCCGTCGCGACGACGCCGACCGTGGCGAGCAGCCCGGCCGGCACCGCGACCGAGCGCAGCCGCCGCCACGAGGTCGAGAGGCCGCCCTCGTAGAGGATCGCCGCCAGCCCGGCGACCCCGACGGTACGTGCGAGCTCGACGTCGTCGAACTCGATCCCGCCCGGGCCGTCCGAGCCGAGCAGCATCCCGAGCGCGAGGAACGCGACGAGGGAGGGCACGCCCACCCGTGCGGCGCCGAGGGCCACCGCCATGCTGACGGCGAGCACGGCGCCGACGAGAAGAAGCAGCGTTCCGGCGTCCACCCCCTCATCCTCCCCGGTCTCGCGGCTGGGCGACGCGTCGCGGGCGGGCAGGCCTGCCTAGCGCGGCCGGCCGACGACGTCGATACGGGTGGCCCGGATCTCTCCGGCGTCGATCGCGGCCCGCTCCTCCGCCTGCGTCGTCCCGGGAAGGTCGGCGAAGAAGTACGGGCCCGTCTCGAGCCGCTCGCGACGGAAGCGCTCGTCGAGCAGGCGCAGCAGCGTCCCGGCGGGATGGATCCGCTCCCGCGCGGCCCACGCGGCGAGGTACTCGTCCCACGGCGCCCCCGAAGCGCGCCACTCGTCTCGGTGCCGGCGGAGCCAGTCGTCGGGCTGGTGCTCGTGCTCGCCCTCGCCGGGATCCGGCCCGAGTCGCCGGAAGCACCACTCCGCGGTCGACCGGTCGAACGCCTGCCAGTCCCACTCGACGACGATCACACGCCCCGTCGGCTCGAGGACACGAGCGACGCCGTCGAGCACCGACGCCGGGTCGGCCACGTGGTGGAGCGACGCCGAGGCGACGACCGCGTCGAGCGGGCCGACCGGCTCGAGGCGCTCGAACTCGACGCGGCGGAACTCCTCGCCCTCGGGCGCGGCAGGATCGACGCCGATCGCCTCGTAGCCGGCGCCGAGCAGCATCGGCACGAGCCCTCCGAGCGGCCCGCAGCCGAGCTCGAGTACCCGCGCCGGCGGGTCGGGCAGCCACTCGCGCACCATCGGCCACGTCGCCGCGAGCCATCGCTGCGCCTGGGTCACGAGGCCATGCTAGGCGGCCGCGGCGTCGAGCTCGGCGAGCAGCGCCTCGACACGATCCTGGATCTCGTCGCGGATCTCGCGCACCCGTTCGAGCGGAGCATGCTTCGGATCCGGCAGCTGCCAGGAGACGTAGCGCTTGCCGGGGACCACCGGGCACGCGTCATCGCAGGTCGCCACGACGACGTCCGCCCAGCGCACCGCCTCGTCGTCGAGCGCGCGCGGGCGGTGGTCGGAGGCGTCGATCCCGATCTCGTCGAGCGCCGCGAGCACCTGCAAGTGCGGTGCCGTGCCCGGGGCGCTTCCCGCCGACCGCGCCGCGTGCCTGCCGTGCGCCTCGCGCCGGAAGATCCGCTCGGCCATCACGGAGCGGCCGCTGTTCGCGACACAGACGAAGAGGACGTTCACGCCGGCTCGTTCGCGCGCTCGGCGTCGGCGTCGGCGCGTTCGAGCGGGTGGTGCCCGCCGCGAACGAACTCGTACGCGAGACCGCCCAGGCACGCACCCACGGCGGGCGCGAGGATGTAGAGCCAGAGGGCGTGGAGGTCTCCCGAGACGAGCGCCGGGCCGATCGAGCGCGCCGGGTTCATCGAGGCGCCGCTGACGGGCCCACCGAACATCGCATCGAGGCCGATCGTGCCGCCGATCGCGACCGCGGCCGCCTCGCCGACCGCGCGCGCATCCGTCGCGACCGCGAGGATCACGAGCATGAGGAAGGCGCTCATCACCAGCTCCCAGAGGAACGCCTGGCCCTGAGACCCCGACGGGAAGGTCGCTCCCACGTGCGCGACGTTCCCGAGCGAGCCGCGCAGCAGGGCGGCGGCCGAGATCGCCCCGACGAGCTGTGCCGCCCAGTAGCCCCCCGCGCGCGCCCAGGGAAAGTGACGCGTGAGCGCGAAGGCGAGGGTGACCGCGGGGTTGAAGTGCGCGCCGCTGACGTGGCCGACGGCGTAGATGCCGAACATGATCACGAGCCCGAACGTGATCGCGACCCCGACGTGGCCGAGCTCGTGTGTCTTCGCGTCGACCATGATCGCCCCGCAACCGGCGAAGACGAGCGCGAACGTGCCGATCGCCTCGGCCGTCAGGATGCGCACGAGCGAGCGGCTCATGCGACGGCGAGCTCCTCCGGCAAGGCGACGAGGGCGGCGATCCGGTTGAGCGCCCCGGCGACGAGCGCGTAGTACGAGTACCGGCCGCGGCGCTCGCGGACGATCACGCCGGCGTCCACGAGCTGCTTGAGGTGGTAGCTGACGTTCTGCTGGGGCAGGTCGAGCTCCGCCTCGAACTCGCACACGCAGATCGGCGCACCGGCACGCACGAGCATGTTCAAGATCTTCAGCCGGTGTCGATCGGCGACCGAGCGCAGCAGCCGCTCGAGCCGCGCCGCGTCCTCGTCGTCGAGTGACGAGCCGGCGACCGGGGTGCAGCAGTCGACGGGCAGCGAACGCACAAGGATATCTTGGTGGATGGTGGGGCGCGACGCAAGTCGCCCGGCGTCGCCCGCCGTCGGGCCTAGCCCTTCGGAGGCAGCGACCGCGCATACGCGACACCCAGCTCGACCCACCTCGCGAGCTGTCGCCTGGTGCGGACGTCGCCGTCGTCGACCCGCAGCCAGCCGCGCATCGGTCGACCGCGCATCTCGAAGAGGCGGGCGTCCGTCGTCGCCACGAGCTGCTCCGAGGCCTCCGGCTCGACGTGGACCATGAGGCCGCCCTGTCCGCTCGCCGCCACTGCCATGTTGCCCCCGATCAGGAACGCGAGGCCGCCGAACATCTTCTGCTCCCGCACGTCCTCGCGGCTCCCGACCAGCTCGCGGATGCGCTCGGCAAGACGCTCGTCGTACGCCATGACCGACGATCGTAGGGAACCGGCCCGTCGCGCGACGGCAGCGGCCCCCGACCCGCGATAGTGGCGGATCACACGATGCGCGCGAACGAGCTTCGTCCGGTTCCCGGGATCGACCTCTACTGGCTGCCGCTCGGCGCGGGCGGCCACTCCGTGCGCCTGAACGGGCGCGTGTTCGAGGCGGTGGTCGCGACGCTCGAGCGCCGCGAGCGCCACGACCTCTACCACTCGGCGCTCGAGGTCACCGTCGCGGACGGACGGTTCGTGATCGAGATGGCCCCGGTCGAGCGGGGTGACGGTGCCGCGCGCGGCGTCGTGGGCGAAGGCCCGGTCGGTGCGCGGGCGGCCGGCCGGCTGCGGCTCTTCCGGTACGAGCTGCGACGGTGGCGCGACGGCGTCATCCCGGACGTCGACGAGGCCGTGGAGAGCCCGCGGCACCTGAGCGACGACCCGGAGGCGTGCCGGCGACTCCTCGCGCTCGTGCCCCGGGTGCCGACGCCCGTCTGGGGCCGCGACGAGCTCGGCGCCGGGGAGATGTGGAACTCGAACTCGCTCATCTCGTGGCTCGTCGTGCGCAGCGGCCTGGACGTCGACCGGATCCGGCCTCCGCGCGGCGGACGGGCGCCCGGCTGGCACGCCGGCATCGTCGTCGCGCGTCGGTAGGGGCGGACCAGGACCCCGTCGCGCGACCGAGACTGCGGGAAAACCCGCAGCCGTTCCCGTGCGGCCACCGACGACGCGGCGGGCGGCAGCGGCGAGGCTGGGACGGAAAGGAGGAGTCATGACCACCCATGCGTTCGGTGGGCGCTCGCGGCCACACGTCTGGACGCGGCTCCACCTCTCGATCCACTGGGCGTGGCTCGCGGGCGGGCTCGCGCTCGCGTTCGCCGTCCCCTTCGTGCTCGCGGACCTGCTGGAGGTCCAGCGCGACGTCTACTACGGCCTCTACGCGGGCGCCGTCCTCGCCCTGTTCGCACTCTGGTCGCGCTCGACCGGGTACGACCTCGTCGCCGCGATCGCTCGGCGCTGGCCGTGGGCCGTGGGGCTCGGAGCCCTCGTCGCGGGCGTGATGGCGTTGCTCGTGATCCGCACGGAGGACGCGACGCCCCATCCCGACGGGCTCGCGCTCGCCGGCGCCGTGCTGTGGCGCGGCGTCGTCTACGGCGCCACCGACGGCCTGCTCCTGTCGGCGTTCCCGATTCTCGTCGTGTTCGCCGCGTTCGCGGGCAGCAGGCTGGACCGGGGGCTCGCGGGCAAGCTCGTGATCGGGGCAGTCGCGCTCGCGGCGTCACTCGCCATGACCGGCGCCTACCACGCGGGCTACAGCGACTTCCGCTCGGAGAAGGTCGCGAAGCCGCTGACCGGCGACCTGGTGTGGAGCGTGCCCACCCTCGTCACGCTGAACCCGATCGGCGCACCGATCGCGCACGCCGGGATGCACGTGTCGGCGGTGCTGCACAGCTACGAGACCGACACGTACCTGCCGCCCCACCGCTGAAGCGTCCGGCCGCGCCGCCGCTGCGGCGGCGCGGCCGAGGCGGCTCGGCCGGGCCGAGGAAGACGCAGCACGTCCTCTCCCACGTCCTGCGTCGCTCCGGCCTCACGCGTGACCGCGTCCGCCGGCCGCCGCCGGCGCGCGGCCCAGCTCGGCGAGCGCGCGCTCGAGCGAGGCGTTCAGCTCGACGACCAGCTCCTCGTACCGCGTCAGCGGCGCCGGGAGCTGCCGCTCGAGGATCGCGTACGCCTCCGCCAGCGCGGGGTCGGCGGCGCGTGTCATCAGCTCGCCGCGACGAGTCAGCTCGAGCAGGTACGAGCGGCCGTCCGCCGGGTGCGGCACGCGGCGGACGAGACCGCGGTCGACCAGCCGCTTGATGTTGTCCCGGAGCGTGGTCGCCGGCACGCCCGACGCCCTCGAGATCTCCGTCGGCGTCACGGGCTGGTTGTGCCTGATGTGGCTCACGAGCGCGAGCTGGTAGGGCGGGATCCCGGTCGGCCCGAGCTGGCGGTCGAGGATGCGTGCCAGGTACTGCCCCGTCGTCGCGAGCTGGAGGAAGAGCCTGTCGTCGCGCTGCACCACGAGAGTCTTGCAGATAGTGCGTCAACGCAGTAGATTACTGCGTCGACGCACTATGCCGAGGATCGTCCTGATCGCCGCAGTCGCGCTCACCCTCGTTCCGGCGGCGGGTGCCTCGGTCCGCCTCTACGACCACGGGCTGGCCGTCGTCGACGACCCGTACGGCCCACCGAGGCTCGTCGACCTCGCACGCGGTCGCGTTCATGCGCTCTACGGCAGCGGACGGTCGTTCTCGATCGGCTCCGGCTTCGCGACCCGCCTGCCCGAGCGCGGCCGAGTACGGCTCGACGCTCGCGGCGGCACGATCGGAGGAAGGCGCGTGCGCCTGCTCGGCCTCCGGTCGGTGCAGGTCCGCTTCCGCAGCGGCGGCGCGACGCTCGCCGGGACGCTGATGATGCCCCCGGGCCGGGGCCCCCGCGCCGCGGTCGCCTACGTGACAGGCTCCGGCCCCACGACGCGGGAGTACCTTCCGGAGCTCCAGGCGCTGCTCCTGCACGACGGCGTCGCCGTGCTCGCGTACGACAAGCGCGGCGTCGGCGCCTCCGGGGGCACGTATCCCGGAGAGTCGCCCACCGAGCCTGCGATCGACCAGCTTGCCCGCGACGCGGCGGCGGCAGCCCGCTTCCTGGCCGGGCGGCCGGGAATCGACCCGGCCCGGGTCGGTCTCGCGGGCCACAGCCAGGCCGGCTGGATCATGCCGCTCGCCGCGATGCGGGAACCGGCCGTGCGCTTCCTGCTCGCGTTCTCGGGACCCGCGGTGACGGCCGACGAGAACGACCTCTTCCAGACGCTGGCGGGGGAGGGCGAGCGGCCGCAGCGTCTGAGCGACGCCGAGGTCGACGCCCGGGTCGAGCGCGCCGGGCCGGGCGGCGTCGACCCGCTCCCGTGGATACGCGCGCTCCGGATCCCCGCGCTCTGGCTCTACGGCGCGCTCGACCACATCGTGCCGCCACGGCTCTCCGTGAAGCGGCTCGAGCCCCTCGCCGCCGAGCCCGACCGCGACTTCACGGTCGTGACGCTCCCACGCGGGAACCACGCGCTCGTCGAGACGGCGACCGGGCTCACCTCGGAGATGCTCCGCTCCGACCGCTACGCGCGCGGGCTCTTCGCCCGGGTCGCGGCATGGCTCCGCGCGCACGGCCTCTCGTAGCGCACACCCGGGCGTCTACCCTCAGCCGGAGCCAGTCGCCGGCGAGGTGTCCATTCCCGCGTTCGCCGTTCGTCTCCAGGACGACCCCGTCCACGAGGAGGAAGCCGTGAAGTACCTCATGCTGATCCACCAAGGCGACACCCCCACCCCGCAGGACCCCGACGCCTGGGGGCGGCTCTCCGAGCAGGAGCAGCAGCAGATCCCCGCCGACTACCAGGCGATCAACGAGACGCCCGGCGTCACGCCCGGCGTGTGGATGCAGCCGCCCGAGATGGCGACCACGGTGCGGGTGCAGCACGGCAAGACGCTGACCACCGACGGGCCGTTCGTCTCGGTCAAGGAGGCGCTCGGCGGGTACTTCCTCTTCGAGGCGGACGATCTCGACGCCGCGATCGAGCTCGCGTCGCGCGTGCCCGCCGCGCGGCTCGGCGGTGCGGTCGAGGTGCGCCCGGTGGTCGAGTACTAGGACCGGGCCCGTGACGCTGGAGCAGGTCTTCCGCGACGAATGGGGCCGCGTCCTCGCCTCTCTGATCGGCTTCCTCGGCGACTTCGACCTCGCCGAGGAAGCCGCGCAGGAGGCCTTCGCGATCGCAGCGGAGCGCTGGCCCCGCGACGGGCCGCCCGCAAGCCCGCGGGCCTGGCTGGTGACGACGGCGCGCAACCGCGCGATCGACCGGATCCGCCGCGAGCGGACGCTGGACGCGAAGACGCGGCTGCTCGACGTGCCGGAGACGACGGAGGACGAGGTGGACGAGACGACGATCCCCGACGAGCGGCTCGAGCTCGTGTTCACGTGTTGCCACCCGGCGCTCGAGCTCGACGCCCAGGTCGCGCTCACGCTGCGGACGCTCGGCGGGCTGACCACCGAGGAGATCGCACGCGCGTTCCTCGTCCCCCAGGAGACGATGGCGAAGCGTCTCGTGCGCGCCAAGAGGAAGATCAAGGCAGCGGGGATCCCGTTCCGCGTGCCGCCCGCGCACCAGCTCCCCGACCGGCTCGCCGCGGTGCTCGCGGTCGTGTACCTCGTGTTCAACGAGGGCTACGGCGGCCGCGGCGATCTCGCGGCGGAGGCACTCAGGCTCGGACGCGCGCTGTCCGAGCTGATGCCGGACGAGCCCGAGGTGCACGGCCTCCAGGCGCTGATGCTGATCAACGACGCCCGCCGCGCGGCGCGCTTCGCGCACGGCACGGTCGTCCGCCTCTCGGAGCAGGACCGCACCCTCTGGGACCACGCCAGGATCGCTCAGGGACGCGCCGACCTCGACCGCGCGGTCGCGCTCGGCGGTCGCGGCCCGTACGTGCTGCAGGCGGCGATCGCCTCGCTCCACGTGGACGAGCCGGCCGACTGGCCCGAGATCGCCGCGCTCTACGGGGAGCTCGCACGCCTCACGGAGTCTCCCGTCGTGGAGCTCAACCGTGCCGTCGCCGTCGCGGAGTCGGGTGACGTCGAGACGGCGCTCGGACTCGTGGAGGCGCTCGAGCTCGACCGCTACCACTACCTCCACGCGACGCGCGCGGAGCTCCTCCGCCGCCTCGACCGCCTCGACGACGCCCGCGCCGCCTACGACGTCGCGCTCGACCTCGTGCACTCGGACGCCGAGCGGCGCTTCCTCGAGCAGCGGCGCGCCGACCTCGGAGGCCGCGCATGACACCTCCGACGCCGCGCCCACGAGCGGAGCGCAGGAGCAACGTGCTCGCGAAGCTCCGCGACGACGTCGACCTCTGGGTCGCCTCCGCCGACGAGACCGGCCACGCGTACCTCGTGCCGCTCTCCTTCTACTGGGACGGCATCGCGATCACGGTCGCCACGCCCCGCCGGAGCCGCACGGCGCGCAACCTCCTGCGGGCGGGGTGGGCCCGTGTCGCGCTCGGCCCGACGAGGGACGTGGTGATCGTGGAAGGCTCCGTCGAGGAGGTCCCGATCGCCGCCGATCCCGCGCTCGGTGACGCGCACGCGCGCGCAACGGGCTTCGATGCGAGGACGGAGCCGCAGGAGTACGTCTACCTCAGGCTCACGCCGCACGAGATCCAGGCGTGGCGCGAGGCGAACGAGCTCGCGGACCGGCAGCTGATGCGCGGGGGCACATGGCTCGACGGCTCGCGCTGACCGTCACGACGCTACCCCGGCCCACGGTATGCGGCCGACACCTTCTTCGGCACGACCATGTGCCAGGCGTCGAGCACGAGCTCGCGCAGCTCGGCCTCGTCGATCGCCTCCAGGCGGACGACCGCCCAGTTGTAGCGCAGGTCGGATTCGCGGGGCAGGAGGAACTTCTCGGGCTCCGAGCCGACGAGCGCCTCGCGCCACTCCTTCGGGAACCCGAAGCCCATCAACGTCCCGTCGCGCGAGAAGGAGAGGAACACGATCCGGCCGACCCGGAACTTGATCCGGCCCTGCACGAACACCTCGGTCGCCCGCGGCAGCATGCTCGCGAACGCACGCACGTCGTCGACCGTCACCATCCCCTACCTGCTACACGGCGGAATCGAGCAGCTCGGCGCGCTCGTGCTCGGGCGGCGTGCCGTACGCATACACGACGAGCTCCCCGTCTCCATGGTTGACGGTCTGGAGCGCGGTGCCGGCCTCGACGTGGACGACCCCGCCCATCGGCACGTCCACGCGCTCGGGCGGCTCTCCGAGGTACATCGAGAGCGTGCCCGCGAGCACGACGAAGGTCTCCTCCTGCCGGACGTGCCGGTGCCGCCGCCCCCTGGCGCCGGGCTCGTACCGCCAGAGGTTGGCGCGGGAGTGGGCGAAGCCCGCCCGCTCGCTCAGCTCGGCCGTGTGCCGCGCCGCCTCGTCGGGTGCGTGGTCGCGCGTGATCCACTCGAGCTGCTCGGGCCGGACGACGCGAAAGCCCATCAGTCTCGGGGATCGACCCGGACGTCGAGCAGGAGGGGCCGCGTGCGCTCGCGGAGCGTCGAGACCGCGTCGTCGAGCCGGGCGAGCAGGTCGTCGTGGGTCGCGACGCGCTCGGCGTCGCAGCCGAACCCCCTCGCCACCGCCGCGAGGTCGAGCGACCCGAACCCCGGCCACGCACCCGCTCCGCCGTGCGCCGCCGCGAGCTCGTCCATCACCGCGTACCGGCCGTTCCCGAGGATCACGAGCACCACCCCGACCCCGTAGCGCGCGGCGCTCCAGAGCGCCTGCACCGAGTACGTCGCGGAGCCGTCGCCAAGCAGGCCGAGCACCGGGCGCTGCGGCAGCGCCATGCGCAGGCCGACGGCGGCCGGCAGACCGAACCCGAGCGCGCCGTTCGCCACCGCGACGAACCCCATCGGCGACCGCGTCGCGATCCGGGACAGAATCTCCGGCCGCGTCGACGGCGCCTCCTCGACGAGGATCGCGTCCGGCGGAAGCCGCTCCGCCAGCGCGGCTACGACGTGGGCGGCCTGGAGCGGCTCGCCGGTCGCGGGCGGAGCGGGGGCGGCGGGCCGCCGGAAGGGCTCGACGGAGCGGGTGCGCTGCTGCAGACGCTCGGCGAGGGCCGCGCAGACCGCCGCAGGCGGGGCGAGCAGCGCGAGGTCGCAGCGGCTGCGCAGCACGTCGTCGTGGTCGTCGGAGACGACGGCGACGCGCGTCCCGTCCTCGACGAGCGAGCCGGGCTCGTACAGGTAGAGCCTGAACGCGGGCGTGCCGACGGCGACGACGAGGTCGGTCCCGGCGAGCGCGTCGCGGAGCTGGCGTCGCGCCCACGGGAGATGGCCGGCGAACAGGGGGTGATCCTGCGGAAAGCCGTGCCGGCTCGAGAACGCGTCCTGCCAGACGAGGCAGGCGAGCCGCTCGGCGAGCGCCACGATCGCGGTCCAGCCCGCTTCCGTGTCGATGCCGGCGCCGACCACGAGGGCGGGCGTTTCGGCACCCTCCACGAGCGCCGCGAGCTCGTCCACCGCCGCCGGGTCGGGGAGCGGCGCGTCGAGCACCCGATCGGGCGTCTCCGCGCCGGCCCACCCGTCGCCGAGAGGCTGCTCCCAGTCCCCGACGGGCACGACGACCAGCGCCGGTCCCCGCCGCAGCGTCGCCTCGTGCCACGCCCGCGCGATCGCGCCCGGGACCGCCGCGGGATCGGCCGGCTCCGTCGACCAGACCGGGTACTCGCCCGCGAGCCGGTCGAGGCCGCGCGCCGCGAGGAACGGCCCGAAGGCCAGGTGGCGGCGATCCTGCTGCCCGACCACGATCACGAGCGGGATCCGGTTGTCGCGAGCGCAGACGATCGCGTTGACCGCGTTGCCGAGACCCGCGGCCGTATGGAGGTTGACGAACGACGGGGTGCCGGTGGCGAGCGCATGCCCGCTCGCCATGCCGACCACCGAGCCCTCGTGCAGGCCGAGGACGAACTCGAACTCCGCCGGAAAGTCCGTCAGGAACGGGATCTCGGTCGAGCCCGGGTTGCCGAACACGCGGCCGACCCCGAGGCGCCGCAGCAACGCGAGCGTCTCGTCGCGGACCGTCCGCGTGCTCTCGTGCCGTCGTCCGCGCGGCGCGCGCGGAGCGGGCGCGGGATCAGCGGCATGGGTCGGAGGGGGTTGCACCCGCTCGCTCACGTCACCCCTCCGTCGACGGGCAGCACCTGGCCGGTCATGTAGGACGACAGATCCGAGGCGAGGTACAGGGTTCCGGCGGCGATCTCCTCCGGGCGCGCCTGACGTCCGAGCGGGATCGTCGCGCGCACGAGCTCGGCGTGCGCCTCGGGGCCGCCCAGCATCGTGATCGCGGGCGTGTTGAACGCCGTGTCGACCCAACCCGGGGCGATCGCGTTCACACGGATCCCCTCGGGTGCCAGCTCGAGCGCGAGCGCCTTCGTGAACGCGATCACGGCGCCCTTCGTCGCCGAGTACGCGGTCGCACCCGGCGCACCGTGGAGGCCCACCTGCGACGAGGTGTTCACGATCGCGGCGGCGTCCGAGGCGCGCAGCGCCGGCAGCAGCGCGCGGACGGTGAGGAAGTACCCGCGCACGTTGATCGCGAAGATCTCGTCCCACTCGTCGACCTGGATCGACTCGACGGTTCCGACCCGCTGGATCGCCGCGTTGTTGACGAGGACGTCGAGGCCGCCGAGGACGTCGTCGACGATCGGCGCGAGCGCGTCGACCTCGTCGGGGACGGACACGTCCGCCACGACGGCGCTCGCGTCTCCCCCGCTGTGGCGGATCGTCGCCGCGGCCTCCTCGATCGCGGGGTCGCGGTCGACGAGCACGAGCCGCGCGCCCTCCTCGGCGAAGCGGCG
Source organism: uncultured Actinomycetes bacterium (assembly GCA_963710125.1). Lineage (GTDB taxonomy): Bacteria > Actinomycetota > Thermoleophilia > Gaiellales > Gaiellaceae > Gaiella. The sequence goes on from CAVPZH010000013.1 coordinate 157,793, forward strand.
CGCCGTCGCAGCGCCGATGTTGGCCGTGGCGCCCGTGATCAGGGCCCGACGCCCCTCGAGCACCCGCGTCACGATCTCTCCACCCTCTCGCGCAAGCCGTCGAGATCGTACGAGAGCGCGCCGGCGCGGAGCTGCTCGCGCTTGTCCGCCTCGCGCTGCTCCCGCAGGAGAGCCGCCGCGAGCACCTCGGCGACCCGCCCGCGCGGGACGACGACCGCCCCGTCGGCGTCGAGCACGACGACGTCGCGCGACTCGATCACCTGCCCGCCGACCGTGACGGGCCCGTCGATCGCGCCGACCACGTCCTTGCCCGCGCCCCGGACGCGGACGTACCTGGCCCAGACCGGGAGCCCGAGCTCGACGAGCTCCTCCACGTCCCGTACGGCGCCGTCGACGAGGATCGCGGCCGCGCCGTGCGCCTGCGCCTGCGTGGCGAGCAGGTCGCCGACGAGCGCGACCGGCGCGGGCTCCGGCATCGAGAGCACGAGCACGTCACCCGGCTCGACGCTGGCCATCGCGGCGTGCACCATCAGATTGTCGTCCTGGCCGCAGAGCACCGTGCGCGCCGGCCCTGCGGCGCGGGAACCCGGCACGATCCGCTGCAGGGGGGCGTCGACGATCCCCTCGCGGCCCGCGGCCTCGTAGACCGTCGCCGACCCGAGGCGTGCCAGCTCGGACAGCTCGCTCACAGCGACTCGACCACCTGCGGGAGCACCCGCTGGAATGCCTCGGCGTAGCGGATCTCCGCCCTGCCGGAGGCGCGCCGTGCGTGGTTCCCTCGGTGCCCGGCCCGCTCGTCGTAGTACGTCTGGAGGTAGGCCTGGGAGGCCATCGCGGCCATCGCCTCGCGCTTCGCATCGACCACGGCGGTGATGTCGACGAATGTCGTCGGCATGAAGTTGCAGAGCTCCGGCTGGTGCGGCTCGAACAGGAAGAGCGCGGGCGGCGCGATCGTCGGGAACGCGCTCTGGACCCCGGCCCCTGCGGCCAGCGTGCGGGCGCGCACGACCGCGTGGTGGGCGACAGGGTGGTCGGGGTTGAACGGGTCGGTGTCCGTGTGGGTGACGATCACGTCGGGGGCGAACTCCCGGATCGTGTCCACGAGGCGCGCCAGGCGCTCCTCGCCGAGCTCGAGCGGGTAGTCGCGGAAGTCGAGCGCGACGAGCTCCGCGCCGAGCGCGGTCGCAGCCTGCTCCGCCTCCGCGTGACGTGCGCGCTTGACGTTCTCCACCGTCTGCCCCTCGACTTTCCAGAGCTCCCCGGACTCGCCGCGCTCGCCGTAGGAGAGCGCGACGACCTGCGCGACGCCGCCCGCGCGGGTGGCGGCGGCGATCGCCCCGCCCGCACGCCAGACGAAGTCGGCCGAGTGCGCGCCGACGACCAGGAGCCTGCGGCTCATGCCGTGACCGCCGCCAGCGAACGCGAGTTGACGACCGTCATGGTGTGGATCTCCTCGTCGGTCAGGCCACGCTCGAGCAGCCTGTCGGCGAACAGCGCCAGACCGTCCTCCACCGGCGGGTTCGCCGGCTGCCCGAGGTCCGTCGAGAGCAGGTTGTGCTCGGCCCCGGTCGCGCGGATGCCGTCACGAACACGCTCCCACGAGCACTTGCCCGTGTACGGGGTCGTGAAGCAGCGCTCGAGCAGCGCCCCGCGCTCGGCGAGCGCGACCTGGTCGTCCTCGCCGAGGTCCTGGGCGGGAAACTCCGGGTGCGTCACCACCACGCGCCGGACGCCCGCGGCCGCTGCGGCGTCCACGACCGCGAAGATCTCGTCGCGCGCGAGGTGACCGGTCGCGAGCACCAGGCCGTGCCGGGCGACGACCGAGAGCACGTCGAGCAGCGCCGGCAGGGGTTGGCCCGAGCCGTCGACGACCGCCACGGGCGGCGCCTCGAGCCCCTGCTCCTGGAGCTCCGACTGGATCCTCGCCCAGAGCGGCTTGGCGGCACCGGGCGGATACTCGCGGTCGCGGGCGCCGGCCTCGTTCTCCGCGTCGACGGTCGGCAGCCACACGATCCGCGCGCCCTCGCGGGCCGCGATCTCCACCGCCAGGGCGTTCAGCCCGCCGACCGAGGCGTTGAGCGTGATCGTCCCGACGACGTCGATCCCCGGGACCGCCCGGGTGACCACCTTGGCCCGCTCCGCGGTCGAGGTGTAGTGCGACTTGAGGCCGAACCCGGAGAGACCGACCTCGAGGAACCGTCCCGCCAGCGTGACGTCGTCGACCCGCCGCTCCATGACGTCGGGCGCGATGTGGACGTGGAGGTCGTAGGCGGAGCGCACGAGCTCCCGGGCGTGGTCGGACGGCAGCTCGGAGGTCGGCCCGCCTGCCTCGGGGTTCGTCACGGTGTCGGAAGGCATCTACCGGCGACGTTATCCGGCCGGACGTCGCCCGGGCAACCCGGCTCCCGCCCGCGCGGGCCCCGCCGCTAGGCGCCGGCCCGCGAGAAGCGGAAGTGCGCGGCCCGCGGCGAGGCGGTGAGGTCGACGAGCTCGTAGCCACCGGGGACCCCCTCGAGGGCGTCGAACAGCCGGGCGCCGTCACCGAGCGACGGACCCGTCGAGCGACATGTGAGGTCGAACCCGAGCGTGGTCGTCGCCTCACCGCGCGGGCGCGGCCTCGGCGGCCTGCTCGAGCTCCCGGACGACGAGCTTCCGCATCTGCAGCATCGCCGCCATCACGCGCTGCGCCTTCTCCGTGTCCGGGTCGGCCAGGAGCCTCGGCAGCGCGCTGGGCACTATCTGCCAGGAGAGCCCGTAGCGGTCCTTCAGCCAGCCGCACGGCCCCTCCTCGCCGCCCTCGGAGAGCGTCTCCCACAGTCTGTCGACCTCCTCCTGGGAGTCACAGTCGACCTGGAGCGAGATCGCCTCGTTGAACCGGAAGTCGGGGCCGCCGTTCAGCGCCACGAAGGAGCGTCCGTCGAGCTCGAACTCGACCGTCATCACCGTTCCCTCGCGACGGGGGCCGGCAGAGCCGTAACGGGTGACGCGCACGATCTTCGAGTTGGGGAACAGCGACGTGTAGAACCGCGCTGCCTCTTCGCCCTCGGTGTCGAACCACAGGCACGGCGTGATGGTGTCCATCCTCGTCCTCCCTCGTCGTGGTCGTTCCAGCGGGTAGACGAACGGGCCGGCCGGATCTCATCGCCGCCGCTCGGGCCGGACGCGCTCAGCCGGGCTCGGGGCCTCCCACGTTGACGGCGAGCGGGCCGTCGCCCACGAACGAGATGATCAGCTCCTGAGGCACGTCCTCCGGGTTGACGTCCCGGTGCACCAGCCCGACGGGGACGTGGAAGAAGCCTCCTTCCTCGACCTCGGTCGTCGATCTGCCCCCCGGCCCGAACTCGAACCGCACGCGGCCGCGCACGACGTGGCCGAGCACCTCGCGCCCGCCGTGGTGGTGCCAGCCGGACACGATGCGCGCCCCGGCGGTGACGCGGACGAGCAGCGCGCGGTCGGTCGCGAACGCGACCTCCCGCACGAGCCCCGGCGTCGAGTCACCGGGCGTCAGCGCATCCGGGGCGACCGCGGAAATCTCGTCGATCGACCTCATCGACGGAACACCTCCTCTGGCTCGCCGGATCTCTCCGCTCGACGCTAACAAACGCCCGGGTGCGGCGTGGTCGGCGAGCCGCCAGAGCGCTGAGGCGGGGGTGTCCGACCGAAGTCGGACCCCGAGCCCACGTGACCTCTCCCTGGGAGAGGCCGCGCCCGGCGCTCGCCCGGCTCAGCGGCGGTACGGGTCCTGCGCGGCGCGGTCCTCGGAGAGCGACGGGCGCGACCGTGTCGCGAGCCGCTCGATGGCGTCGGCCAGATGCTGCTCGTCGATGTTGTACTCCCCGCGCTCCACGCGGATTCCGTGCGCCTCGAGCAGCACGTCGGCGTGCGTGCAGCCGTGCGGCGGCTCGAAGCGATAGGACGCGAGCTCGATCAGGAGCCCCAGCGGGTCCTCGAAGTAGATCGAGTCCATGAACCCCCGGTCCTTGACGCCCGAGTGCCTGATCCCACGCTCGTCGAGGCGCTCGACCGCCTGCCGGAAGACCGCCTGCGAGAGCGAGAACGCGACGTGGTGGACACAGCCGACGTCGGTCGCCGTGCGGATCGAGTCGCGCTCGCGCTCCTCGTTCGTGAACACCGTGATCAGACGGCCGTCGCCCGGGTCGAAGTACAGATGGCTCTCCGAGGCGTTGTCGAGGTTCGGCTGCTCGAAGACGAAGGGCATGCCGAGCACGCCCTCCCAGAAGTCGATCGCGGTCCTCCGGTCGGCGCCGACGATCGTGATGTGGTGGACCCCCTGGCTCTGGAGCTTCCGCACGGCTACCCCTCGGTGAGCTGCGAGCCGTCGTCGCTAGGCCGCCGCCGCCGCGCACCAGCTGGAGCCTCGCGAGGAGGAGCCGTCATCGCATTCCAGCCTTTCACACGGCGATCCTTCCCGTAGGCGTGCGCGACGACCTCACCGTGCCCGTCCGGCGCACCCTCGACCCGCCGCAGAGTGTCCGCCCGGGCCGGCGACCGACAGGCGGATCCCGGGGGCCCGCCGGCACGCGTCGACGTGTTTGCCTCACGCCGCCTCCCGCACGGCTTCGTCGAGGATGTGCCGTTCCGCCTCGGCGGGCCTCGGCGGTGCGAGCAGGGTCGAGGACAGGGCCGCCCCGACGAGCGCGAGGAGCGCCAGCACGAGGAGCGCGACGCGGTAGCCGTGCGCGAGCGACTCGTCCGTCGCCGCCCCCGAAACGCCGTCGATGGCAAAGCCCGCGGCGATCGCGTTCACGACCGCGAGGCCGACCGCGCCGCCGACCTGGCGGCTCGTGTTGAGCAGCCCCGACGCGACGCCCGCGTCTGCGGGCATGACGCCCTGGAGACCCGCGATCGTCATCGGGATGAAGCACAGCGACAGCCCGATCCCGTTGAGCACGAAGGGGCCGAGCAGGTCGACGTCGTACCGGGCCGGGACGGGCAGCCGGGCGATGAGCGCCAGAGAGACGGTGAGCAGGACGAGGCCCGAGGTCAGCACACGTCGGGGGCCGAACCGCGTGACGAGCGCCTGTGCGCCGTTCGAGACCACCGCGATCGTCACCGCGACCGCAGCGAACGCGAGTCCCGTCTCGACGGCCGAGTAGTGGAGGACCTCCTGCATGTACAGCGTCAGCAGGAAGAACTCCGAGAAGGCGATCGACGCGACGATCGTCGTGATCGCGTTGCCCACGGCAAACGTCCGGATGCGGAACATCCGCAGCGGCAGGAGCGGCGCGGCAGCGCGCCCCTCGATCGCGACGAACGCCGTGGCGAGCACCGCCGACGCGGCGAACAGCGCCAGCGCGGGCGTGCTGCCGAAGCCGTGGTCGCTCGCGACCGTCAAGCCGTAGACGAGCAGCATGACCGCACCTGTCGCCGACAGCGCGCCGGCGAGGTCGAAGTGCCGGAGACCGCCGAGCACGTCACGGGTGCGGAGGATGCGCGGCGTCAACACGAGCAGCACCGCGCCCACGGGGGCGTTGATGAAGAAGATCCACGGCCAGCTGAGGTACGACGTCAGCACGCCGCCCAGCAGCACGCCCACGGCCCCGCCGCTCCCGGACGCGGCGCCCCAGATGCCCAGTGCGAGGTTGCGGTCACGGCCCTCGGCGAAGGTCGTCATCAAGAGCGACAGGCCGGCGGGGGCAAGCAGCGCCCCGCCGAGCCCCTGGATCCCGCGGAACGCGACGAGCGAGCTCGCCGACCACGAGAGCGCGCAGAGCACGGAGGCGGCGGTGAACAGCCCGATCCCGGCCATGAAGGTCCGCCGTCTCCCGACGAGGTCGGCGAGTCGCCCCCCGAGAAGCAGGAAACCGCCGAACACGATCGCGTAGGCGGTCACCACCCACTCGAGGCTCGACTGCGAGAACCCGAGGTCGACCTCGATCGACGGCAACGCGACGTTCACGATCGCGACGTCGAGGATCACCATGAACTGCGCCGCGACGATGAGCGCGAGCGCGGCCCACGGGCTCGAGGAGCGAGTGGGCGTTATCGCGGAGAGCGTCATTGATCAATTCCTCCAATCATTGAATGACTCCACGATAGCAAAACTCCACTCTGGAATGGGCTACACTTTCCGTCATGTCCACCACGGATCAGCCCATACATGTGAAACCCGCTGTGCGGCCTCCGCGTGAGCTCGTCTCGAGTCCGTCGTTCCTGCTGAAGCGACTCGGCTTCGAGGTGAAGGACCGCGTGCACGACGGCTACGAGGCCGCCGGTGCGAGCCCGTTCCACTTCACCGTCCTCGCCGTGCTCGACGAGGGCGCGCGCGAGACGCAGGCGACGATCGCCGACGCGCTCGGCTACGACCGCAGCTACCTCGTCGGACTGCTCGACGACCTCGAGAAGCGCGAGCTGATCCAGCGCAAGCGCGATCCCGCCGACCGCCGCCGGCACATCGTCAAGCTGACCCCGGCCGGCAAGAAGACGCTCGCGAAGCTACGCGCGCTGCAGGCGTCGATCGACGACGACTTCTTCGCGCCGCTCAGCGCAGACGAGCGGGCGGAGCTCCACACGCTCCTGCACCGCCTCGCGGTGCATCACGACCCCCGCTTCGGCAACGGGCACAGCTAGACGTCGCGACCGGCGCCGGCGCGCGTCAGCCACACCGGCGCGGCAAGCGTCAGCCCGAGGCCGTCGAGGGCGCTCGCGGGGTTCCCGCGCACGATCGTGAGCCAGCCCCGCGGGTCCCACAGCACCCCGTACTCGCCGGCGGAGAAATCCGCGTATGTCGCTCCGACCTTGGCCTCGGCCGAGCCCGATGTCGCCTCGATCGCGATGAGTTCCTCCCCGTCGAGCCCGGCAGCCGCGAGATCCCCGGGCCTGACGTTGAGGTGCACGTTGCCGAACCGGTTGAAGTCGATCACCTCGCAGGCGATCTTGCCCGGCTCGATCTCCGGCTCCGCCATGGTCACGACGGCGAGCGTGGCCGGATCGACCTCGGCGCCCAGCTCGCCGATCGGCATGCCGGCCGCGAGCCGCGCCGTGGCGGGGCAGAGCGTGTCGGGCGCCCGGAACGACTGGGCGTGCGGCTGCCGGACGACGTCGGGCGCGGTCAGCTCGACCGCCGTGCGGATGCCACCGGCCGCCGCCCACGCGAGGGAGAGGAGCCCGTTGTCGGGACCGACGAGATGACGCCCGCTCCCGGTCTCGATCGCGACCTCGCGGTCCTTGCCGACGGTCGGGTCGACCACGCCGAGCACGACGGCGTCCTCGGAGATGTACGGCATCGAGTCCGCGAGGAGGATCGCGCCCGAGGCGACCTCGAGCGGGCGGACGAGGTGGGAGAGGTCGACGATCGGGCACTGCGGCGCGATCCCGCTCATCACCGCGTGACACAGCCCCACCCACTCGTTTCCGAGCCCGAAGTCGCTCAGGAAGACGATTGGCCGCGCGGTCGCCACAGGCGGGAAGCATGCTCGCCCGGGAGGGTGGGCGCAAGCCCCGGCGCCCGCTCAGCCGAGCGCGAGCGCGTGCAGGCCGGGGATCCCACCACCGCCGAGCGTCTGCGAGCGCCAGGAGGCTCCCCCGTCGCGGCTCTCCCACAGCTCCCCGTTCGCGAGCCCCGCGAACAGCCGCCCCTCCGTCGCGAGCAGCGCGTAGGGCATCGCCGGCAGCGGATCCGGAAGGCCCTCGAGCGCGACCCACGGGTCTGCTCCGCGTCGCCGGTAGACCCGAGCCTGCGGATCGGCGCCGCCGTGCGCCGCGAAGGGGCCGGTGCTCGCGGAGACGTACCAGAGGTCCGGGTCTTCCGGGTCGGCGGCGAGCGCCCACGTGTAGTGCCGGTCGCGGCCCTCGTCCGCGGGACGCCAGGTGTCGCCGCCGTCCTCGCTCAGCGCGGCCCCGCCTCCGCCCGCCTCGTACGCGCGCCCGGCGACGCGTGGGTGCCACCCGAGGCAATGGACATCGCGCTGGGCACCCGGCCGGTGGTCCTGCCAGCCACGGCCCCCGTCCACCGATCGCATCAACCCGCCGAGCTCGATCCCGACGAGGAGCACGCTCGCCTCGTGAGGGCTCGGCGCGATCCAGCGGACATGCGACGTCCACGGCCGGGGCGGGAAGCTCCACGTAGGCCGCGACGGCAGCTCCAGCAGCGCATCGAGCGCCTCCCACGTCTCGCCCTTGTCGCCGCTCGCGAAGAGACGGCTCGGCTCGGTACCGGCGTAGACTCGCCCGTCGGCGGCGCTCACCGCGAGCGAGTAGACGCCGGGCTCGGAAAGGCGGCAGTCGACCCAGGTCCGGCCGCCGTCGTCGCTGCGCCGCACGCCTTGCTCGCGGAGGCCCGCGTAGACCGTCTCCGGGTCGCGCGGGTCGACGGCGAGGCACTGGGCGCCCGTTCCCTCGAGCGACAGCTCGACCGACCAGGAGCCGTTCCGCTCCTCGAGCCGCGCGAGCCCGCTCCCGGTCGCGGCGTAGAGGCGTGCCATCCCGACAGGGTAGGCAGGGGACGCACGGGCCCGCGCCGCCGACGCGGGCGACGATCCGTGGAAGACTCCGGTGGTGGCCGACGAGGAGCTCTTGCGGCGCGGGACGATCCTCGTCCGCCGCCTGCGGCTGGCGCCGGGGGAGGCGATGCCGTGGCACCGGGATCCCTACCACCGGGTCAGCGTGGTGCTGGCCGGCGACGCGCTCGCGATCGAGTCGCGCAACGGGGGCGAGCTCGCCCGGTTCGCCGTGACCCCCGGCCAGGTCGGCTGGGACGAGCCGTCGGACGAGCTCCACCGTGGGGTCAACGTCGGCGCCCTGCCCTACGAGGAGGTGACGGTGTTCCTGCTCGACCGTGCCGACGCCGTGCCACAGCCGGGCCCGGGCTAGGCATCGCTCCGCGCCCCGGCTGTGCGAACATGTGTTCGCATGGATGGGGCGACGATCCTCCACGCCGACCTCGACGCGTTCTTCGCGTCGGTCGAGCAGCGGGACGACCCCCGACTCCGCGGCCGGCCGGTGATCGTCGGCGCCGGCGTCGTCCTCGCGGCGAGCTACGAGGCGCGGGCGTTCGGCGTGCACTCGGCGATGAGCGGCTCCCGCGCCCGCCGCCTCTGCCCACACGCCATCGTCGTCCGTCCGCGGATGTCCGCCTACGCCGAGGCGAGCAAGCAGGTCTACCGGCTCTTCGAGGACGCGTCGCCGCTCGTCGAGGGGCTCTCGATCGACGAGGCGTTCCTCGACGTGCGCGGGCTGGAGCGGATCTCGGGCAGCCCGGCGGAGATCGCGGCCCGCCTGCGGCGCACCGTCAGGGAGCGTGTCGGGCTGCCGCTCACGGTCGGCGTGGCCTGCACGAAGTTCCTCGCGAAGGTCGCGAGCGCGGTCGCGAAGCCCGACGGGCTGCTCGTCGTCCCGCCGGGGGAGGAACGCGAATTCCTCCGGCCGCTGCCGGTCGAGCGCCTGTGGGGCGTCGGCCCGGTGACGGCCCGCACGCTGCGCGCGCGCGGGCTGGTCACGGTGGGACGCGTCGCCGAGGTGCCGGAGGCGGCGCTCGTGGCGATGCTGGGGCCGGCAGCCGGACGGCACCTCCACGCGCTCGCCCACAACCGCGACCCGCGACGCGTGCGTGTCGGCCGGCGCCGCGGGTCGATCGGCTCGCAGTGCGCCCTCGGCCGGTCGCGCAGGGACCAGGGCGACGTCGACGCGATCCTGATCGGGCTCGTCGAGCGGGTCACGGGCCGGATGCGCCGGGTGCACCGCGTCGGCCGCACGGTCGTCCTCCGCGTCCGGTTCGACGACTTCACGCGCGCCACCCGGTCGCACACGCTCCCGCAAGCCACCGCGGAGACGGCACGGATCCTGGCGGTGGCGCGCGGTCTCCTCGCGTCGCTCGAGCCCGTCGTCCGGCGGCGCGGGCTGACCCTCGTGGGCGTGGCCGTCGCGAACCTCGACGACGATGCGCCCCTTCAGCTCCCACTCCCGCTCGACCCGTGGGCGGGCGGCGCGCTCGACACTGCGGTGGACGAGATCCGTGACCGGTACGGCGCACGGGCCGTCGGCCGGGCGGTGCTCCTCCACCGTGCGGAGGGCCTCACCATGCCGCTCCTCCCCGACTGAGGTTGAATGGAGGCGTCCCGCTCCCTCGCAGAGGAGGTCGTCGTGCCCGAAGCCGTGATCGTCGCAGCGTCCCGCACGCCCATCGGACGCGCGGCCAAGGGCTCGCTCGCAGACGTGAGGCCCGACGACCTGCTCGCCTTCGCGATCGACGACGTGCTCGACAAGGCTCCCGGCGTCCCTCGCGAGGAGGTCGTCGACGTGATGGTCGGGTGCGGCTTCCCCCAGGAGAAGCAGGGCATGAACCTCGCGCGACGGGCGGCGCTCCTCGCCGGGCTGCCCGACACCGTGCCCGGGGCGACGGTCAACCGCTTCTGCGCGTCCTCGCTCCAGACGGTCCGCATGGCGTTCCACGCGATCAGGGCCGGCGAGGGCGACTGCTTCGTCGCCGCCGGGGTCGAGTCGATCTCCCAGGTGTCCGGCTATCCGAAGAGCCAGGACGAGCTGCACCCGAAGCTGTTCGGGGAGGAGGCGGAGATCGCGAACGTCTACATCCCGATGGGGCTCACGGCCGAGAACGTCGCCGAGCGCTGGGACGTGTCGCGTGAGGACATGGACGCCTTCGCCCAGCGCTCCCAGGAGCGCGCCGTCGAGGCGCAGCGCTCGGGGTTCTTCGAGCGCGAGCTGACGCCCTACCCGAAGGAGGACGGCACCGTCGTCACCGCGGACGACGGGCCGCGACCGACGTCGACGGTCGAGAAGCTCGCCGAGCTCGAGCCGGCGTTCCTCCCGGGCGGCAAGGTGACCGCCGGCAACGCCTGCCCGCTCAACGACGGCGCCGCCGCGGTGCTCGTGATGTCCGACACACGGGCGGCGGAGCTGGGTCTCGAGCCGCGCGCGCGCATCATCGCGTCGTCGGTGACGGGCGTGTCGCCGGAGATCATGGGCGTCGGCCCGATCGAGGCGGTGCGCCGCGTGCTCGTGCGGGCGGGCATGACGATCGACGACGTCGACGTCGTCGAGCTCAACGAGGCGTTCGCCGCCCAGGTGCTGCCCGTCTGCCGCGAGCTCGGGGTCGACCCGTTCGGCGAGCAGCTGAACCCGCACGGCGGCGCGATCGCCCTCGGGCACCCGTACGGCATGACGGGCGCGCGGATCATGAACACCTTGCTGAACGACCTCGACGAGCTCGACGGCACGATCGGGCTCGAGACGATGTGCGTCGGCGGCGGTCAGGGCATGGCGATGCTCGTCGAGCGGCTCTCCTAGTCCGCTCCCTGGTAGGCGCGCTCGCCCGCCCTGACGGGCGGCGCAAGGCGGTTCTCCGGCGGTGCCAGCGGGCAGGCCCAGCGCGGGTCGTAGGCGCAGGAGGGGTTGTAGGCGAAGTTGAGGTCGAGCACGAGCCGCCCGCGCTCCCATCCGAGGTCGGCGCCCTTCACGGTGTCGAGGAGGTAGCGGCCGGCCCCGTACGTCTCGGCGCCGCTCGTTCCGTCGGCGAGCGGCACGAACAGCCCGCCGCCGTACCCCTCGAGCCAGAAGAGGTCGAGCGTCTGCTCGTCGCCGGCGAGCGCGAACCGCGCGCGCCCGATGCGTTCGAACCACACGGGGGCGCCCGCGCTCGCCCCGATCGCGACCCGCTCCGACGGGGCCGGCTCGACCGCCGCCAGGACACGGGCCTCGGCGTCGTAGGGGAAGTACTCGAGACCGCCGAACGCCGCGCGCTCCCGTGCAGCGAGCGGCGATGCGTGGATGGCTGCGGAACAGCTCGTCACGGCCGCGACGCCATTGCTCCCAGGCGTCCGCGGGCGAGCGCTCTTCGCGCACGAGCCGGTAGAGCTCGAATACCCGTCGCTTCCAGTCGAGGAGCGACAGGAGCTCCGCCACGCGCGAGGCTCCTCCTTCGCTCGCCGCCCCCACGTCCACGGCCCGAGTTGTAGCCGCACCCGCCCCACCGTCGCCGCCCTAGTCGCAGTCGAGCGCGGGGATCGCCCGGGACTCGGGCTCCACGTCGGGCTCCGTGCCCGGTACGGCGCGGAGGAACACGCCGGCGACGGCGGACGCGGCGACGGCGAAGAGCGCGCCGACGAGCAGTGCGGCGTGGTACCCGCCGTTGAGCGCCACGAGTTGGCTCTCTCCGGCGGCCTCGAGGGTCTCCGTCCGGGCCGCGGCGAGGCTCGCGAGCACCGCCAGGCCGAGCGCGCCGCCCATCATGAACGCGGTGTTGACGACGCCGGACGCCAGCCCCGCCTGCGACGGTGAGACGTCGCTCATCGCCGCGAGCAGGACCGGGTTGAACGCCATCCCCGCCCCGATGCCGAGCAGGATCATGCTCGGCAGCACGTCGGTGAGGAGATCGCCGCCGACCGGCGCCCGGGCGAGCAGCACGAGCCCGGCAGCCGCGAGGAGGAGCCCGACGGTCAGCGGCGCCCGGATCCCGTAGCGCATCACGAGCCGCGCCGACAGACCGAGCGAGAACGCCCCCATGATCACGTTCGCGGGGAGGAACACGAGCCCGACCTGCAGCGGGCTGTAGCCGAGCACGAGCTGGAGGTACAGGGCGGAGATGAAGAACCAGGCGAACATCGCCGCCGCCCACAGGACGCCGACGACGTTCGCGGTCGCGACGTTGCGCAGGCGGAAGAGCGCGAGCGGCACGAGTGGAGACGCAACCCGCGTCTCGAGCACCACGAACGCGCCGAGCAGGATCGCGGAGAGGCCCAGCAGGCCGAGCGTCCGTGCGGACGCCCAGCCGGCGTCGTTCCCGTTCACGATCGCGTACACCGCGAGCATCAGCGCGGTCGTCACGACGATCGCGCCTGCCACGTCGAGCCGTCCGCCGTCCGCCGAGCGGGGCGAGTCGGGGACGAGCCTGAGCGACAGCGCGAGCACGACGGCGCCGATCGGGACGTTGACGAGGAAGATCCAGTGCCAGTCGAGCGTGTCGGTGAGGACGCCGCCGAGCAACACGCCGAGGCTGCCGCCGCCGGCCATCACGAACCCGAACACGCCCATCGCCTTCGCGCGCTCGGCCGCGTCGGTGAAGAGGCTCATGATCAGCGACAGCGCGACGGCAGAGACCACAGCGCCGCCGAGACCCTGCACGGCGCGCGCGGCGACGAGCATGCCCTGGCTCGTCGCGAGGCCGCACGAGACCGACGCGAGCGTGAAGAGCGCCACGCCGCCGAGGAACATCCGCCGGTGCCCGAACAGGTCCCCGAGCCGGCCGCCGAGCAGGAGGAACCCGCCGAACGTCAGCAGGTAGGCGTTCACGACCCAGGCGAGCGACGTCTCCGAGAAGCCGAGATCCTCCCTGATCGACGGCAGCGCGACGTTCACGATCGTCGTGTCGAGCACGATCATCAGGTCGCCGAGGCAGAGGACGACCAGGGCGAGCCAGCGGGTGCGGGTGTCGAGTGCGCTCATCGGAGATCCTTTCGGCGTCGGTTCACGCCCGGATAGACGACGGGCGGCGCGCGAACTCATCGGCGCCCCACCGATGAGTCGGTCACGCCCCCGGGGTCTATCCCTCGATGTCCACCACGGGCCCGCGCGCGATCGCGTTCAGCATCCACGGGCCGATCGAGCGCGCCGACCTCCCCGGACTGTGCGACCGCGTGTGCTCGCTCCTCTCTGCGAGCGGCGCGGAGGTGGCGCACTGTGACGTGACCGGAGTCGAGCCTGACGCGGTGACGGTCGACGCGCTCGCACGCCTGCAGCTCGGTGCCCGTCGGCACGCATGCCGGGTGGTGCTCCGCGGCGCGTCGGACGAGCTGCGCGAGCTCGTCGCGTTCATGGGCCTCACCCACGTCCTCGCCGAAGAGCCGAACTGGCAGGGCGACCCCTCCGGCCGCCCCGCCAGTCCCCGGGCTACCGCTTGAGCAGCCGCTCGACGGCCAGCTCGCGTACGGCCGGCTCGATGCCGGGGCGGCCGGCCGCCTGGTCGCCGAGAAGCCGCTGCGGCTGCCCATCGCGGAAGCGCTCCCACGCCTCGCGCGTCTCCCATACCTCGATGATCCGGAAGCCTTCGTCGGTGCGTCCGGCGGCGTGGAGGATCAGGCCGTCCGCTGTCTGTCCGCCGAGTACCGCCGAGACCCGCTCGTAGTTCTCCCAGCTCGCCGGGACGTCCGTGACGTGTGCATGTGCCACGCGCGGTTTCCCCTCACTTCTTGGGGGTCAGGCTGGTCGAGCCCTTCGAGCCCCCACACGCGAGCGAGTTCAGCGAGACCTTCGCCTTGGCCGGCGACACGAACCGGCCCGCCATCTTCCAGACCACGACCGTTCCGGTCGCCTTCGTCCACGTGAATCGCCCCGTGGCGTCGATGGGCACGCCGAACACGACCGTTGGTGCACGGCCCGTGCCGCACAGGTACGTGAATCGCGCTGTCTTGCCGTTCTTCGCGACACCCAGCAGGACCTTCATCTCGAATGGGCTGGACTTGATCACGCCCACGTACTCCGTGCCCTTGACGGGCCGGGCGGCGCCGGCCCCGGCCACCAGCGCGAGCGCGGCTGCGGCCGAGACAACCAGAGCGACGAGCTTCATCACTACCTCCTCGTTCGTTGACGCCCACACGGTCGACCACGGCGCCTTAGGATCGCTTTAGTCGCGAGCACGACCGGCATCGAGTTCCGCATCCTCGGCCCCCTCGAGCTCGTCGCCGAGGGCGCGCCCGTGCAGCTCGGCGCGGCCAAGCGCCGAGCGCTGCTCGCGGCGCTGATAGTGCGGGCGAACGAAGCCGTCTCCGCCGATCTTCTCGTCGACGCCCTGTGGCCCGAGCGACCCCCGGCGAGCGCCGCCAGATTGCTCCACGTCTACGTCTCCCAGCTCCGCAAGCTGCTGCCGGAGCCCCGGATCGCGACCGTGGCCCCCGGCTACCTGCTCCGGCTGGAGGACGGAGAGCTCGATGCGCAGCGATTCGAGCGGCTGCTCGAGGAAGGCCGCACCGCCCTGTCCGACGGGAACGCGCCCCTCGCGTCCGCGCTGCTCGGACGGGCCCTCGCGCTCTGGCGTGGCGCGGCGCTCGCGGACATCCCCGAAGACGGCTTCGCGCGGGACGAGGCGATGCGTCTGGAGGAACTGCGCCTCGTCGCACAGGAGGAGCGCCTGGCGGCGGAGGTGACGGCGGGCCGGTACGAGACTGCCCTTGCCGAGCTGCGCGCGCTGCTCGGCGCCAACCCGCTTCGCGAGCGAACCAGGGCGCAGCTCATGCTCGCGCTCTACCGGAACGGGCAGCAGGCGGATGCGCTGGACGTCGGCCGCGATGGGCGGCGGCTCCTCCGCGACGACCTCGGTCTCGAGCCCGGCCCGGAGCTTCGCGAGCTCGAGCGTGCGATCCTCCGTCACGACCCGGCGCTCCTCCGGACTGCCGTGCCGGCCGTGCCGGAGCTGCCCGTCCCGCCGAACCCACTGATCGGCCGCGACCGTGAGCTCGAGGAGCTCGCATGGCTCGTGCTGCACCACGACGCGCGCCTTCTGACGCTGGCAGGGGCCGGCGGGAGCGGCAAGTCCCGGCTCGCGCTCGCGCTGGCGCGAGCGGTGGCCGACGAGCTCGCGAACGGAACGGCACTCGTCGACCTCTCGCCGCTCGTCGACCACGAGCTCGTCATTCCGGCGGTGATGCAGGCTCTCGGCGTCGCCGAACAGCCGGGCGAGGCGCCCGTCGACACGCTCGCCGAGTGGCTGCGACCGCGCGAGATCATGCTCGTGCTCGACAACTTCGAGCATCTCCTGCCTGCAGGCCCGTCGCTCGTCCGGCTGCTCGCCGCGGCATCACGGCTGCGGCTCGTCGTGACCAGCCGTGCGGTGCTCCACCTGTCCGGGGAGCAGGTGTACCCCGTTCAGCCGCTTCGGGAGGACGACGCCCTCGCCCTGTTCGTGGCGCGCGCACGGGCGCTCGACCCCCGTTTCGGGGCGGACGTCGATGAAGAGGATGCATTGCGCGCCGTCTGCCGCGACCTCGACGGGTTGCCGCTCGCGATCGAGCTCGCCGCCGCTCGTGCGCGGATGCTGTCGCCGTCGAGCCTCCGCGAGCGGCTCGAGCGTCGTCTCCCGGTGCTCGGCGTCGGACCGAGAGACCTGCCGAGGCGGCAGCAGACGCTGCGAGCGACGCTCGAGTGGAGCACCGAGCTGCTTCGCCCCGAGGAGCGCCGCGACCTCGGCGCGCTTTCGGTGTTCGCCGGGGGCTGCACGATCGAGGCGGCAGAGGCAATCTGCGGAGCCGAGCTCGATCGGCTCGGAGCGCTCGTCGACCAGAGCCTGCTCCATCGCGAGGGATCACCATCCGCTCCGCGTTTCTCGATGCTCGAGACGGTGCGCGAGCACGCGCGCGAGCTGCTTCCGCCGGACGGGGCCGAGGTGATCGCGCGACGGCATGCGATCTTCTTCACGGAGCTCGCCGAGCATGCCGAGCACGAGCTCGGGGGGGTCGAGCAGGCGGCGGCGCTCGACCGGATGGAGCGGGAGCACGACAACGCTCGCGCAGCGCTCGCCGGGCTCGCCGGCGCAGGCGAGGCAGCGCTGGAGCTGCGACTGGCGGCGGCGCTCGGCCGTTTCCGCTACGTGCGCGGGTACCTGAGCGAAGGACGCGCCGCGCTCGAGGGCGCGCTCGCGCGCGGGCACGACGAGCGGCCGGCGCTCCGGGCGAAAGCCTGCAGGGTCGCGTCGGCGCTGGCCGTCCTCCAGGGCGACTACGGGAGCGCCCGCCGGCTCGCGGAGGAGGGGCTGTCGCTCTACCAGGCGTCCGCGGACGCGGAGGGAGAGGCCCGTTCCCTGAGCAACCTCGGCGCGATCCTCGTCGCCGAGGGGAGCCTGGAGCGAGCGGCCGAGGTGCTGGACGAGGCGGTCGCGCACGCCCGAGAGCTCGACGAGCCCCGTGTGCAGGCACTCGCGCTGAACAACCGTGGCGATGCTGCGCTGATCGCCGGAGAATGGCGCGCGGCAGGAGGCCTGTTCGAGGAGAGCCTGGCGCTCCTGCGGGAGCTTGGCGACTCGGTCAATGTCGCCCGGTCGCTCTTCAACCTCGGCGCGGCCTCGCTGGAGGGCGGGCGGGACGACGAGGCGCTCGCACGACTCCGCGAGGGCCTCTCCCTCTGCGTCGAGCTCGGCGATCGAGAGGACGAGGCCTGGTGCCTCGTCGGGCTCGCGGCGCTGGCCGAACGCCGAGGGGACGCGGAGCGCGCAGCGCTGCTGCTCGGGGCTGCAGACCGGTTGCTCGATGCGATGGGCGCGTCGTTCAAGCCGTACGAGCAACGCCTCCACGAGCGGGTCAGCCACGCGCTCGTAGCGACGCTCGGCGCCGAGAGGCTCGCGACCGTCCTCGCAGACGGACGCGCGCTCGACAGCGCGAGCCTGCTAGCGCAGGCCGCGGAAGCCGAACCCCCGTCATAGCCGGCGAGGCCCCGCGTCAGTCGAGCCGCGAGGGAAGGCCGAACAGTGGGAAGACCCGCTCGGTGTCGAGGAAGAACGTGAGCTCGCCGATCCGGCCGTCCCGGACCTCGATCACCTGGAGCGCCCAGGGCTCGTAGCCGCCACCGTCGGCGGGCTTGTACTGGCCGAAGGCCGGCGCACCGTTCGCGGCGACCGTCGGGATCACCCGCGAGCCCTCGCAGCCGATCCCCGGGCCGAACCACCAGCGGAAGATGTCGTCGCGGCCGGTGAGCCACAGGTCGTACGGCGGCATCGACTGGGTCGCGTCCTCGTGGATCAGGGCCGTCAGCGCGTCGATGTCGTAGCGCTCGAACGCCTCGACGTAGCGCTGGAGGAGGTCGGCGTCCGCGGCGTCGACCGAGAGCGGCGCATCGGTCGTCAGGTTCGTCGCCTCGAGGGTCGCCCGCGCGCGCTGGAGGGCGCTGTTGACCGACGCGACGCTCGTCTCGAGGAGCTCCGCGACCTCCGACGCCTGCCAGCGAAGCACCTCGCAGAGGATCAGCACGGCGCGCTGCCGCGGAGGCAGGTGCTGCAGCGCGGCGACGAACGCGAGCCGGATCGTGTCGTGCGCGATCGCCACCTCGGCGGGGTCCCCCTCGGGCACCACCCGGCCGTCCGGGATCGGCTCGATCCACGTGACCTCGGGCAGGGCGTTGAGGTTGTCGGCGATCGGCTCGCGGGCGGGGCCGAGGTCCATCGGCCGCGCGCGGCGCTCTCGACCGCCCAGCATGTCGAGCGAGACGTTCGTCGCGATCCGGTAGAGCCAGGAACGCAGCGACGAGCGGCCCTCGAAGCGGTCGAAGCTGCGCCAGGCGCGGACGAACGTCTCCTGCACGGCGTCCTCCGCGTCGAAGGCAGAGCCGAGCATCCGGTAGCAAAAGCCCGTCAGCTCCCGCCTGTGGCTTTCGAGGAGCCCCTCGAGGTCGCCCGCGGCGGGCTTGACGGTGAGCGACGCGTCCGCCATCGGAGACATCCTACGCGGCCGGCGATCGGCCCCGGGTGCGGGAATCCGTACGCCCGGTTTGAGACTTCCTCGGGCCGGGTAGGGGCGGCATATGAGGGTCTTCGTCGCCGGTGCGACCGGCGCCGTCGGGGCGCGGCTGGTCGCCCAGCTCGTCCAGCGCGGCCACGAGGTGATCGGCAGCTCGCGCTCGCCCGAGAGCGCGAGCGAGCTGCGCGTGCTGGGCGCAGCCCCGATCGCGCTCGACCTGCTCGACCCGAAGGCCGTCCGCGACGCCATGGAGGCGGCCAGGCCCGACGCCGTGGTCCACGAGGCCACCGCCCTCGCCGGCAGAAGCGACTTCAAGCACTTCGACGAGAGCTTCGAGCAGACGAACCGGCTGCGCACCGAGGGCACCGACGCCCTCCTGGCCGCCGCGCACGAGGTCGGAGTCCCGCGGGTGATCGCGCAGAGCTACGCGGGCTGGCCCTACGCACGCGAGGGCGGTCCCGTGAAGACCGAGCAGGATCCGCTCGATCCGACGCCGGTGCCGGAGATGCGGCAGACGCTCGACGCGATCGAGCACCTCGAGCGGGTCGTCACCGAGTCGGGCGGGATCGTGCTCCGCTACGGCGGTCTCTACGGCTCGCCCCACGACCCGCAGCTCGAGCTCGTGCGCAAGCGGCGGTTCCCGATCGTCGGCGACGGAGGCGGGATCTGGTCGTTCGTGCACCTCGACGACGCCGCCTCCGCGACCGTCCTGGCGGTCGAGCAGGGCGAGCCGGGCATCTACAACATCGTCGACAGCGACCCCGCGCCCGTGCGGGAGTGGCTGCCCGCGCTCGCGCAGGCCGCCCGCGCCAAGCCACCGCGCCGCGTGCCGCGCTGGCTGGCACGCCTGTTCGCCGGCGAAGTCGGGGTCGTGCTGATGACCGAGACACGCGGCGCCTCGAACGCCAAGGCGAGGCGGGAGCTGGGCTGGACGCTCCGCCACCCGAGCTGGCGCGAGGGCTTCGCGAGCGCGTACGGCGCCTGAGCGACTTCTGTCGTGCCCGGGGTCCGGCCGCGCACCGGCCGCCTGCTTTCCGGCGGGACGCGCTAGTTCGGCTGCGGCACGATCCGGATGTAGGGCTTCGGCTCCTCCCACCCGTCCGGCCAGATCTCCTTCGCCTGGTCGTTCGAGACCGAGCCGGAGATGATCACCGGCTCTCCGTCGCGCCAGTTGGCCGGCGTCGAGACGCTGTGCTTCGAGGTCAGCTGCAGCGAGTCGATCACGCGTAGCACCTCGTCGAAGTTCCTGCCGGTCGTCATCGGGTAGACGAGCACGAGCTTGACCTTCTTGTCCGGGCCGATCACGAACACGTTCCGGACCGTCTGGTTGTCGGCGGCGGTGCGGTCGCCGGGATCGCCCGAGACGTCGGCGCCGAGCATGCCGTACAGCTTCGAGACGCCGAAGTCCGAATCGGCGATGATCGGGTAGTTCGGTCGCGAGCCCTGCGTCTCCTCGATGTCGTCGGCCCACCTGTCGTGCTTGTCGAGCGGGTCGACGGAGAGACCGATCACCTTGACGCCGCGGCGGTCGAACTCGGGCTTGATCGACGCCATGTAGCCGAGCTCGGTCGTGCACACCGGGGTGAAGTCCTTCGGGTGCGAGAACAGCACCGTCCACGAATCGCCCACCCAGTCGTGGAACGAGATCGTCCCCTCGGTCGTCTCCGCCTCGAAGTCCGGCGCGGTGTCTCCGATCGTCAACGTCATCCCAGCCTCCTTGTGCTCGAAACGTGCCGCCTTCGTCGCTCCAACGTCTGGCGCGACCCGATTCTTCCATAAGTGAAGCATTGGAGGTGCGGCAGTCACGAGGACTGCCGCACCTCGTCGCTCAGAGGATGCCGCGGGCCGTGAACGCGGCCTCGACCTGGTCGGCGACGCTCGCCCCGTAGAGGTCGCTTCGCCGCCGCGACGATGCGGGCGGCGAGCGCGGGCATCGTGCCGCCGTCGAAACCGAACTGGCCGTCGAGGATCGCGGTATCGGCCCGGGTCGGGCCGATCGCACCGCGCACGTCCCAGAGCGCGCGCGACCAGATCTCGCCGTCCGCGTGCACCTCGCCCACGAGGTCGTCCGGATAGCTGAGCTCCTCGTCGACGCGCCGCAGGCAGTGCGGGACCGAGGAGGTGTACGAGGTCGAGTCCCAGTCGGCCACACACGCCGGATCGCGCGAGGCCGGCAGCCCGAGGGCGCTCCGCACGTGCTCCGAGACCGTGACCGCCCAGTAGTCGCCGAAGCCCTCGCTGATCGCGCCGGCCTCCTCCGTCGAGAACTGGAACCCCTGGGCGAAATGGATCGCGTGCCCGTACTCGTGGAGGATCACCTCGGCGTCCTCGGCGTCGTCGACGCCGCCCTTGCCGAGGCGCATCTCGTCCTTGTGCGTGGTCGCGAAAGAGTTGTCGACGCCCCACTGGTTGATGCGCAGCCGCTGCGGCTCCTCGTTGATCGGCGGGAGCGTCCCACCCGACCCGAAGCCGAGCGACTGGATGTACTCCTGCGCCTGCGTGATCCAGTAGTAGGCCATCACCTGCTCGAACTCGTCCTGATGGCGGTCGTACAGGAACGTGTTCGTCGGCGAGTACGCCAGGTTGCCGGTCGACCCGACGATCGTCGCGTAGTCCCCGCTGAGGTAGCCGGAGCCGTCGAGGTGCGTCAGCGCGACCGTCCGGTACGCGGGCGCGAGAGCGGGATAGTCGGCGTCCTTCTGGTCGGTGAGGCTCTGGTCGCGGAGATCCTGGACGGGATTCGGCAGGAACACCCTCGCGGTGCCGAGGCTCGAGCCCGAGCCCGGCTTGGTGGCGAGCGCCGCGGACGCGGTGGTGAGGGCCAGCACGGCCACGACGAGCAAAGCTCGCTTCACGTTCTCCCCCTTCGTCGCTTGCTCCCGCAGCCCACTCGTCGGTCGAGGCTCGGCCGCCCCCGACCCGGCTCCCGGCCGTGCGATACTCGCCGGGGAGCATGGGAAGCCCCGGTCCGACGCCGTCGCACAGCGCCGCGACCGCCGGCGCCGGCTGGTGCGACCTCCGGGCGGGTCGGTGGAGCGCTGCGCGGGACGCGTTCGAGCAGGAGCTCGCCGGGCGACGGACGCCCGAGGCACTCGAGGGGTTGAGCTGGGCAGCCTGGTGGCTCGACGACGAGCCTGCGGTGTTCGAGGCGCGAGAGCAGGCGTACGCGCTGTACAGACGGGAGCGGCGCCCGGCGGACGCGGCGCGCATGGCGACCTGGCTCGCGGTCGACCAGCTCGACTTTCGCGGCGCGGGCGCGGTCGCGGAAGGCTGGCTCCGACGGGCCGAGCGTCTGCTCGACGGCGAGCCGACCTGCCCCGATCACGGCTGGCTCGCGTTCCATGCGGGGTACGCCGCCTACGGCCGCGGCGACCATGCGTCGGCCCGCCACGGCGCGAGGATCGCGGCCACGATCGGCAGGCGCTTCGACGTCCCCGACCTCGAGATGCTCGGCCTCGCGCTCGACGGCGCGGTGCTCGTCGCGACCGAGCGCGTCGACGAGGGGCTGAGGCACCTGGACGAGGCGACGGCGGTGGCGCTCGAGGGCAGGGCGGAGATCCCGATCTCGACCGCCTGGGCCTGCTGCTTCCTCGTCGGCGCCTGCGTCGCCGTGCGCGACTACGGCCGCGCGTGGGACTGGTGCAACCGCATCGCCGAATTCGCGGAGCGGTACGGGAGCCGCTACATGCTCGCGTTCTGCCGCGCCGAGTACGGCACGGTGCACGTCGCGCGGGGTCACTGGGCCGAGGCGGAGTCGCTGCTCACCGCGGCACACGAGGACTACTCCCGCTCGCGACCCGCCTGGGCGGGCGGACCGCTCGTCGAGCTCGCAGAGCTCCGTCGCAGGCAGGGCAGGGCCGACGACGCACGGCGCCTGCTCGAGGCGGCCGGCCCGTCCCCCGCTGCGCTCCTCTGCCGCGCGCGGCTCCTTCTCGACCAGGGCGACCCGCGCCGGGCGGTCGAGCTCGCAGAGCGGGTGCTGCGGCGGGTCCCGGCGCGGAGCCTGCGCCGCGTGGACGCGCTCGAGGTGGTGGTGCGCGGCCGGGTCGCGCGGGGCGAGCTGGAAGCGGCCCGCCGCTCCGTCGACGCGTTGCGCGAGACCGCGCGGCGCGTGCAGACGCCCCTTCTGCGCGCCGCGGCCGACCTCGCCGACGGGATGCTCGCCGTCGCGCGCGGCGAGCACGATCGGGCCCGCCGGCTGCTCGAGGACGCAGTCGACGGCTTCGGCGGCCACGGCGCGCCGTTCGAGGAGGCGGTGGCGCGCTCCGAGCTCGCGACGACCCTCGTCGCCGCCGGCCGGGACGCCGCGGGCAGGTCAGAGGCAGCGGCGGCGCTCGACGCGCTGGTCTCGCTCGGCGCGGCCGCCGAGGCCGAGCGGGTTCGCCGGCTCGGCGAGCGGCAGCCGCGTGCAGACGTGACGCCGAGGGAGCGCGAGGTGCTCGCTCTCCTCGCCGAGGGCCTCACGAACCGCGAGATAGCCGCGCGTCTCGTCGTCAGCGAGCACACAATCCACCGACACGTGACGAACATCCTGCGCAAGCTCGGCCTCCCGTCGCGCGCGGCCGCGGCGGCCCACGCCGTGCGCGCCGGGATGGTCGACTCCGGCACCTGAACCGACCCCGGGCGAGATAGCCGATCCTGGCGACGCGGCCCGGACGTGCGCCGACTACGGTCGCTCCATGACCGCCGACCAGGAGCTGAAGGCCGCGACGCGTCGGGCGTGGGCGCTCGGCGACTACCACCGGTTCGCCAAGGCGACCGTCTGGGAGGTCGGACCGGTGCTCGTCGCCGCGTGCGGGATCGGCGCGGGGCAGCGGGTACTCGACGTCGCCGCGGGGTCGGGCAACGTCGCCATCCGCGCCGCGGAGGCCGGGGCGGACGTCGTCGCCGCGGACCTCACGCCCGAGAACTTCGAGGCCGGGCGTCGCGAGGCGCGTGACCGCGGGGTCGAGCTCGAGTGGGTCGAGGCCGACGCGGAGGGGCTCCCGTTCGCAGACGCGGCCTTCGACGTGGTGGCGTCCTGCTTCGGCGTGATGTTCGCCCCCGACCATCGGCGGGTGGCCGACGAGCTCGTCCGCGTCTGCCGGCCAGGCGGGACGATCGGGCTCGCGAGCTTCACCCCGGAGAGCCTGCTGCCCTCGTTCTTCGAGGTCTTCGCGCCGTATGCGCCCCCGCCCCCGCCCCACGCACTGCCGCCGGCGCTCTGGGGGAGCGAGGAGCACGTGCGCGAGCTGCTCGGCGACCGGGTGGCGGCGCTCGAGCTCGAGCGCCGCGTGTACGTCGAGCGCGTCGCCGACCCCGCGGCGTACTGCGACCTCTGCAGGGAGACGTTCGGGCCCGTCGCCGCGATCTACGCGGGTCTCGCCGACGAGCCCGGGCGGCGGGCGGCGCTCGACGCCGCCTTCCTCGAGTTCGCGACCCGCTCGAACGCCGGTGCGCCCGGCGGGCCGGCCGAGTACCCGTACGAGTATCTCCTCGCGGTGGCCCGGAAGACGCCCTAGCCGCGTCTCGGTCGACGCAGCGGCCGCACGAAGCGGTTCGCGGGGGTCTTTCCGTCCCAGCGGAGCCCTGCGGCAGCGACGCGCTTGATCGTCACCCGGTACGTGCCCCAGGAGGCCGGCCGGGTAAAGGTCATCCGGCCGCGGACGGTGCGACCGGAGGCGCGCGCGTACAGCTTCCCGTTCCGGTACAGGAACGCGGTCACGCCGGCGTCGGCGACGCGGCGCCCGCGGCCGTCGACCACCGTGACGTAGACGTGCAGACGTCGGTCTCGCACGCCGTAGCGGACGGCGGGCACGCGGACGACCGGCGGCGGGGTCACCGTCACCGGCGCGCTCGCCGTGAGCGGGCCTGCGGTGGTGGCCACGGTCGCGACGACGGCGCCGGAGCCGACCCTGCCCGACGCCGTGAAGGTCGTCGTGGGGCCCGCGGCCGGCGTCAGCGTCCCCGGGGTCCCGGGGGCGAGCGTCCACGCCGCGGAGACAGACGGAAGCGGGTTGCCGAAGGCATCGAGCCCGACGGCGGTGAACGTGGCGGTCTCTCCCAGCGCCACCTCCGCGCTCGCCGGGTCGATACGGAGCGAGACGGCCGCCGCCCCGGTCACCGCGACTGCCTGCGTGGTTGCCAGCGCCCCGGGAGCGCTCGCCGAGAGCGTCGCCGTCCCGGCGCTCGTGTCCTCGTAGTAGACGCGCGCGGTCGAGAACGTGCCGGCGGGAAGCTGCAGGGACAGGCTGGGGGTGAACGGGCCGGCCGGGGTCGTGGACAGGCCCCCGGTCGGCGAAGAGGTCGTGATCGTGACATCGAGCGGCGTCGCCGGCCGGGCCGGGACGTGATCCACCTGCGCCTGCAGCGCGATCGGCGCCGAGACCGCCCCCGCGACGACCGACGCCGGCGGGGAGACGAAGGCGACCGCGGTCGGCGACCAACCCCGGAACGTCGACCAGCGCGCCGAGAGGGTCGCCCCGTCGAGGTCGCCGCCGCACCAGAGGTTCTGCCCGGGCGGCCCGCACGCGAGCACGCCGGGGTCGGCCGGGCTGTCGCCGCCCGAGTCGCGGATCGCCGCCGCCAGCCGGTCGAGCACCGCCCCGGCGGCGCTCGCGAACTGGTTCTTCGGGAGCGGACCGGGGTTGCGCGGCGCCCAGGCGAAGCCCCAGCGGTCCTCGGGCTGCCCAACGGACGCCCCGTGGCTGCGGAGCGCGTAGACCTGCGCGGAGACGTACTGCTGCATCAGCGTCTCGTCGACCAGCGTCCAGCCGAACGAGCTGCCCCACTGCCACGCCGCGCTCGCGAGGGGGCTCGCGGCGCGGTCGAAGAACGCGTTCGCCGTCCCGCTGACGGCCCCGCCCGCGGCGGCCAGGAGGTCGTTGTGCTCGAGAAAGTCGGTCAGCGGGGCGCGCCGCGCGCCGAGGTCGGTGCCCGGCGCCGCGTACGAGCGCACGTCGCCGTACACCTCCTGCGACCAGTCGCTCACGTACGCGTTCATGTCCACCCAGAACGCAGAGTCCTGGAGCCACTCCTGCGTGCGGGCCTTGTAGGTCGCAAGGGACGGGACCCGCTGGCCGACGCCGACGACGAACACGACGCCGCGCACCGGCGGCAGCTCGCCGCCCGCGTCGTACAGCCCCCGCAGCAGCTCCCGCATGTCGGCCCGCCAGCTCCCGTCGCCGCGGCGCACCGCGGACGAGAGCTCGTTGAGCGCCCACGTGTCCCCGGCGCCGACGTCGTACCCCGCGGCGGCCATGCGTCTCCTGGCCTCGACGCCCGCCTGGTACCACGTCCCGTTGCCGGCCTGCACCCACTTCCGCCACGCGACGAGATGGACCTCCGCGAGCGCGTGGAAGCTGGGCCCCAGCGCGCGGATCCGCCAGGCCTGGTCGGGCCGCGGCTTCGTCTTGTCCGCGACCAGTGGGGGAATCGAGATCGAGTACTGGGCGCACGGCGAGGCCTGCGCGGCGAGCTTCGTCGCGAGCCGGAGCCAGTCGTTGGCGGCGTAGAACACCGCACGGAGCGGCCGGCAGCCCTGCGCGACCGCGAGCGGCCGCACGTCGTGGCGGCCCACGAGCCGCGCCCACTCGCGCGCGGTCTCCCGCGGCGCGAGCGACGGAACGGGGCCGGGAGCGGAGGCGGCCCGGCCGGCGGAAGCCGCCGCGAGAGACGCGGCGAGCACCGAAAGCGTGAGCACGACCCCGAGCCGGAAGCGAGGCATCCGGTCCATCACGAGACGCTACGCGAGGCTGGGGACGTCCTCGTCGGGGCGCGCGTCGCGGCTCGGGGTGGTCGTCTCGGGCAGCGGGAACGTCGCCGTGAGCAGCGTCCCTCCGCCCTCGGGGCTGACGACGTCGAGCGTTCCCCCGAGCGCCTCCACCCGGTCCTGCAGCCCACCGAGCCCGGTGGCCTCCTCCGTGCCGCACTCCACGCATGCGCCGCCGACGCCGTCGTCGCGCACGACGATCCTGACCGCGCCGTCGTGGTGGACGGCGCTGAGCCAGACGCGCGTCGCCCTGGCGTGCTTCACGGTGTTCGTGACGGCCTCCGCCGCGACGTAGTAGGCAGCAGCCTCGATCGGGGTCGGGAGCCTGCCCGTGATCTGGAGGTCGAGCTCGACGGGCACCGACGCGCGCGACGCACCCGCGCGGAGCGCCGCCTCGAGGCCCTCCCGTGCGAGCAGCGGCGGATGGAGGCCGCGCGCGATCTCGCGGAGGTCGTCGATCGCGCACTGGAGCTCGTCGAGCGTCCGCTGGACGAGCGCGATCAGCCCGCGGTCCCCCGCGACCTCGGCCTCCAGCGCGCGCAGCGTGAGGAGCGCGGTCGTGAGCCGCTGCTGGGCTCCGTCGTGGAGATTCCGCTCCAGCCGGCGGCGCTCCGTCTCGCCCGCCCGCACGATGCGCAGACGCGAGGCCTGCAGCTGCTCGAGCTTGACGACGAGGTCGCGGTGGAGCCGGTCGCGCTCCATCGCGATCCGGATCATCGGCACGAAGGACGCGTCGAACTCGGGCGCGTCGCGCAGGCGCCCGTCGTGGACGAGCGCGCCGATCCGGCGTGTCTCGTACTCGATCGGCGTCACGACCGTCCCGGGGCCGGGCGTCGGTGCGGCGGGCGCCCCGTCGACCCCTGCGTAGCACTCGCGCTCCCAGTCCCACCAGAACACGCAGAGGGACGGGTCGCCAAGGATCTCCCGCAGCGCGCCCTGCACCTGGTCGGGCGTCGCCAGGTCGGGGATCGCGTCGAAGATGCGCCCCATCGTCGCGAGCCAGGAGTCGACCTCGACCATGGCAAGGGTTGTACCGCGTTCACCGGCGCCTGCCAACAGAGATACGCGAGCGGGGGCGGGACCGGGCCGCCCCCGCTCGCGAAAGGCGCGTGGACGCGCTACTTGACGGTCAGCGTCCCCCGCATGCCGGCGGCGGCGTGGCCCGGCACGGTGCAGAGGTACTTCGCCTTCCCCTTCTTCAGCTTCACCTTCAGCGTCGTCGACTTGCCCGGCTGGACCATCTTCGACGTCTTGCCGGCGATCTTGAAGTCGTGCGCGAGCTTGCCCTTGTTCGTCACCTTGAACGTGACCGTCCCCGCAGGCACGGCCTTCTTCGACAGGACGAAGTGGAACTCGGACGGCTTGCCCGCGGTGACGGTGACCGTCGTCGCGCGCGTCGCGCTCGCGACCGCGCCGGTCGCATTCGCCGCAAGCGGCGCGGCAAGGGCCAGGCACGCGAGCGCGACCGTGACCCCCGACCATTTCCCTCTCATCAGACCCTCCTCGGCTCGAACTCGTCTCCGGCCAGCCTCCCGCGGGCGCGGGTGCTCGGCGACGCGCCTCACTATGCCTGTCGTCGACCCGGCGGCGGTGTGGTAGCGGATCCGTCCACGCCCGTAGGCTTGGGTCGATGACCAGACGCCCCCATCCCGCTCCCTCCCCGCGCACGCGCGTGCGCAGGCTTCCCGAGCGCGGGCGCTACGACCGCGAGGCGATCGACTCGGTGCTCGACGCGGCGCTCGTCGCGCACCTGGGCTTCGTCTCCGAGGGGCAGCCGCTCGTGATCCCGACCCTGCACGCGCGGCTCGGAGACGCGGTCTACGTCCACGGCTCGGCGGCGAGCCGCACCCTGCGGACGCTGACCGAGGGGCTCCCGGCGTGCCTCACGGTCACGCTGCTCGACGGGATCGTGTTCGCCCGCTCGGTGTTCGAGCACTCGATGAACTACCGCTCCGTCGTCGTCCTCGGCACGGCAGCGCGGGTCGACGACCCCGCGGAGAAGCTCCGCGCGCTCGAGGCATTCACGGAGAAGCTCCTGCCCGGACGCTGGTCCGAGGCGCGCCCGCCGACGGCGAAGGAGCTCAAGGCGACCGCGATCCTGCGCCTGCCGCTCGACGAGGCGTCCGCGAAGATCCGCGACGGCGGTCCGGAGGACGGCGACACGCCGGATGCCGCGCTCGACGTCTGGGCCGGGCACGTCCCGCTCGTCGTGACGGCGCTCGCACCCGTCCCCGACCCGGGTCTCCGGCCGGGGATCCCGCTTCCGCCGGCGCTCCGGCCCTACCGCCGGCCCGGGCTCGTGTCCTAGGGTCGGGGCTACGCTCACCGACATGCCGCAGCCGCCTGTCGACACGATCGTGATGAAGTTCGGCGGCTCCTCGGTCGCGGACCCGGACAAGGTGCGGCTCGTCGCCCGGCGGTTCGTCGAGGCCAAGCGGCGCGGGACCGACGTCGTCGGGACGGTGTCGGCGATGGGGAAGACCACCGACACGCTGCTCGCGCTGGCCGCCGACGTGTCGCCCGCACCGAACCCGCGGGAGCTCGACATGCTGCTCTCGACCGGCGAGCGGATCGCGTGCGCGCTCGTCGCGATGGCGATCCACGACCTCGGCGAGGAGGCTGTCTCCTTCACGGGCTCGCAGGCCGGGATCCTGACGGACTCGGTGCACACGAAGGCCAAGATCCGCGAGATCAGAGGCGACCGGATCCGCGCCGCGCTCGAGCAGGGACGGATCGTGCTCGTCGCGGGCTTCCAGGGGTTCTCGCGCGACACGATGGACGTCACGACGCTCGGCCGGGGCGGGACCGACGCGACCGCGGTCGCGCTCGCCGCGGCGCTCGGCGGCGCCTGCGAGATCTACTCGGACGTCCCCGGCGTGTTCACCGCCGACCCGCGGATCGTCCCGGAGGCGCGGAAGCTGGCGGTCGTGTCGTACGACGAGATGCTGGAGATGGCGGCGTCCGGGGCGAAGGTGCTGATGCTTCGCTCCGTCGAGCTCGCGCGAAGCCACGGGGTGCGCATCCACGCGCGCTCCACGTTCTCGGACGAGGAGGGAACCTGGGTGCAGCAGGCAGAGGGAATGGAGCAACCGATCGTGTCCGCCGTCACCCACTCGGAGACGGACGTCGTGTTCACGCTGACCGGGATCCCCGACCGGCCCGGGGTCGCGGCGATGATCTTCGACACGGTCGCGAGCGCGCAGGTCAACGTCGACACGATCATCCAGAACGTCGTCCACGGGCGGGCCGAGATGTCGTTCTCGGTGCCCGCCGAGGACGTCCCCGCCACCAGGGGCGCGCTCGAGGCCGCACAGGCGGAGCTCGGCACCTTCGACGTGGGCGAGAACCACGAGCTCGGCAAGGTCTCGCTGATCGGCGCCGGTATGCGCTCCCACCCGGGTGTCGCCGCGACGATGTTCCGTACGCTGGCCGACCTCGGGATCAACCTCGAGATGATCTCGACCTCGCCGATCAAGATCTCCTGCATGATCGGGCGGGAACGGATCCCCGAGGCCGTGCGCGGCCTGCACGCCGCCTTCGCGCTCGAGCGCGAGCCGGAGATCGAGCCCACGATGTAGTCCTGTTTCGCGAAGCGGGATTCCGCTGGAGCGGAATCCCGCCGCTCGATCCCCGCCCTGCGGGCGGGGCACATCCCTGAAGGCGCCCGCATTCGCGGTCGCAACGCACCCTGTTTCGCGAAGCGGGATTCCGCAGGAGCGGAATCCCGCCGCTCGATCCCCGCCCTGCGGGCGGGGCACACCCCTGAAGGCGCCCGCATTCGCGGTCGCAACTTCCGCTTGCGTGCGAAGATCTGGATTGGCATGCCAAGCGGGCCGACAGCGCTTGTGTTGAATCAACACAAGCGCCGTTCGTCCCCGTGCACGGCCGGCCTGTCCGGCTCGGTCGGGAGGCTCCGCGCGGTGGGCGCCGAATGTGCGGGGCGTGAGCGGACGCACGATCGAGGCGATCATCACCGCGGCCGTCGGGCTCGCGATCGTGCTCGGCGTCCGCTTCGCGCTCGGCGTGGCCTTCGACCGCTACGAGCGGCGCCTCGCGACCAGGGATCCCGCGGAGGCCGCCCGGCGCCGCACGACGCTGCTGTTCCTGCGCCGCGTGGTCGTCGCGATCGTCGCGGCGATCGCGGCCTGGAACGTCCTCTCGCTCTACCCGGAGACCGACCAGATCGTGAACGCGCTGCTGGCGTCGAGCGCGGTGCTCGCCATCTTCGTCGGCCTCGCGTTCAACACGCCGCTCTCGAACCTGGGCTCGGGGATGCTGATCGCGTTCGCGCAGCCGCTCCGTCTCGGCGACCGCGTCACCGTGGGCGAGCACACCGGCTTCGTCGAGGAGATGGACCTCATCTACACGACGCTCGTGACCGACGAGGCTCGGCGCGTGTTCATCCCGAACAGCCAGCTCACGTCCGCGATGATCGTCAACCGCACGATCCGCGATCCGCGGCGCATCGTCTCGGCGGAGTTCCCGGTCCGCCTCGGCGCATCCCTCGAGGAGGCGCGGGCGACCGCGCTCCGCGCCGTCGACTCCCTCCCGGGTGTTCGGGCCGGCACGTCGCGCGTCCTTGTCGGCGACGTGAAAGCGGGCGCGGTGTGGGTGACGGTGACGGCGTCGGCGCCGCTCGACGCCGACGTCGCCCAGCTCGGCTCGGACCTTCGCGAGACGGTGCTGGACGCGCTCGCGAAGGCCGACTCGCTCGCGGCGTGAAGCCCGGGTGGAGCCGCTAGCCTGTCGCCGTGGCCAAGGTCCAGCCGACGGCGAGCGAGTACACCGTCAAACCGCTCGGACCCGAGACGTGGGAGGACTTCGCTGCGCTCGCCGAGCGCCACAACGGCGTGTGGGGCGGCTGCTGGTGCACGTGGTTCCACACGCTGCACGGAGAGAAGACGTTCAACGCCGAGGACAACCGAGCCCTCAAGGAGCGGCTCGTCGACGAGGGTCGTGCCCACGCTGCGCTCGTGTTCGACGGGGACGTCGCCGTGGCCTGGTGCCAGTACGGCGCGCCGGACGAGCTCCCGAACATCAAACACAGCAAGGAGTACGAGGCCGGTCTCGACCGGCTGCCCGACTACCGGATCACCTGCTTCTTCGTGGACAAGAAGTACCGGCGGCACGGAGTGGCGGCCGCAGCGCTCGGCGGGGCCCTGGACCTGATCGCGCAGGCGGGCGGCGGCATCGTGGAGGCGTACCCGCAGGACACCGGCGGCAAGAAGATCTCGGCCTCCTTCCTCTACAGCGCCACCCGGAGCCTCTTCGAGCAGGCCGGCTTCGGGTACGACCGCCCGAAGGGCAAGAACCACTGCGTGATGAGCAAGACCGTGCCGCGGAAGAGGTAGGGGTCCGGCGAGGACCGATCGCCGTCGCGGCCCATCCGGCGCCGTGCCCGCCGGGAGCCGGGCCACGCATCGCGCCAGCGGCCGCGGAAGAAGAGGGCTCGCGGGGGGAACCAGGCGGTTCCCCCCAGCGTTCAGACGCAGTCGCGCAGCGGCTGAGCCTCGGGCAGGGTCTCGAGGCGCTTCAACGTGTTGTTCTCGATCTGGCGGATCCGCTCGCGCGTGACGCCGAACGCACGACCGACCTCCTCGAGCGTGCACGGCGCCTCGCCGAGCAGCCCGAAGCGCAGCTCGATCACCCGCCGCTCCCGGTCCGGGAGCGAGCCGAGGGCCGCCTCGATGTCTTCGCGCCGCAGCGACAGCGACGCGGTGTCGAAGGGCGACTCGGCCTGGTCGTCGGGCACGAAGTCGCCCAGCGAGGAGTCCTCCTCCTCGCCGATCGGCTTCTCCAGCGAGACCGGCAACTGCGCCATCCGCAGGATCTCGCGTACCTCCTCGGTGGTCATCTCGAGCTCGTCCGCGATCTCCTCGGGGTTGGGCTCGCGTCCGAGGCGCTGGACGAGCTGCCGCTCGATGTGCACGACCTTGTTCAGCTTCTCCACCATGTGGACCGGGATCCGGATCGTCCGCGCCTTGTCCGCGATCGCGCGCGTGACCGCCTGCCGGATCCACCACGTCGCGTACGTCGAGAACTTGAAGCCCTTGCGGTAGTCGAACTTCTCGACCGCGCGGATGAGCCCGAGCGACCCCTCCTGGATGAGGTCGAGGAAGGAGAGGCCGCGACCCAGGTAGCCCTTGGCGATCGAGACGACGAGCCGCAGGTTGGCCTCGATCATGTGCTGCTTCGCCAAGTCGTCGCCGCGCTCGATGCGCTTGGCCAGCGACACCTCCTGGTCGGCGGTCAGGAGCGGCACCTTGCCGATCTCGCGGAGGTAGAGGCGGAGGGAGTCGAGCGAGGGCTCGACGGTGAGGTCGAGCTTCGGCGCCGCCGTCTCCTCGGGCGGCACGATCGGCTGCTCGTGCGGGAGCGCCTTGTGCTGCTCTCCCTCGACCAGCTCGATCGCGTGGTCGATGAGGTACGTCGTGAAGTCTTCGAGCTGCTCTTTGGTGAGATCGACGTCCTCGAGCGACTTCACGATCTCGTCATACGTCAGGAACCCCTTCTCCTGCCCCTGCTCCACGAGCCGGTGCAGCTCCTCGACCTCGGGAAGGGCGATATCGACGGAGAGCATGAACCCCTCTTTCTGCCACGCGGTTGACGGAGACGACCTTCGAACCCTGCTAACGGAAGACAGACCTTCGACCCTGCTAACAGAAGACACTTCGAACTCGGCTAACGCAAGACAGACCCTCGGAACGCAGTGAGCCGGACCTCGACGCTCCGGCTCGGGACCCTTCGGCGGCGCATCGTATACACGGTCTTCATGTTTGGAAAGTGGACGTTGCCGGGACGTCCAGCCCTCCCGTCACAAGCGCTGCCTCACCCGACAACACGCAGTCGACCCACCGTCTCGCCGCGGCTGTTGGCGATCTCGAGCCCTCCGAGATCGTCTGCCTCGACGCCAAGCCGTGCGAGAAGGTGCGCGGCGGCGGGTGCGAGGGCGCGGAAGGAGCCGTCTTCGACCTTGAGGCAGACTCCGGCTCCGTCGGGGGAGGCGGCGCACAAGAGACCCTCGGCGCCGCCCTTCGCCACCCACCCGTCGAGCGACCCGATCAGGCGGACGTCGGTCGCCTCGGGGCCGCGGAGCAGCGCGGGGTGCGCACGGATC
The DNA here is from genome assembly GCA_963710125.1 of uncultured Actinomycetes bacterium. Classification (GTDB taxonomy): domain Bacteria; phylum Actinomycetota; class Thermoleophilia; order Gaiellales; family Gaiellaceae; genus Gaiella. The sequence goes on from CAVPZH010000013.1 coordinate 191,073, forward strand.
GCGCCCACGACACGGTCGCCGCCTTCGAGCGCGCCGAGGCGGGCGAACGCGTGGGCGGCGCGCTCGAGCGGCAGGGCGAAGGTCAACACGCCGCACCCGTCGACCGCCGTCGGCACCGTCCCGGCGTCGACCTCCGCGGCCGCGGCGATCTCGCGCAGCATCGCCTGCTGGCACGGGTGGTCCGCGAGCCGGTAGCCGTCGGTGGGCCATCCGTTGGCGCGGCACAGCGCCAGGAAGCCGGCGTGCTTGCCCGAGCAGTTGTGCTCGATCGGTGTCGGATCGGGGCCGCACTCGAGCTCGTCCTCGCCCGCGGGGGCATCCGCGAGGATCCGGCGGACGACGGCGACCTGCTCCGGCGTGGCGAGGTGGGACGCGCAGATGAGCGCCACCTCCTCGTCGTCGAGCTCCGGGCGGGCGCGCACGACAGGCAAAGCCTGAAGCGGCTTCGCGGAGGAGCGGAGGAACGTCACGAGCCCGGGATCGCCCGCCGCCAGCTCGATCCTCCCGTCGCGCACCGCGACCGCATGGACGACGTGCCGTGCCTCGACGGTCGCGCCGCGGGTGACCTCGACCACGATCGGCTCCACGGCGTCCGAGCCTACGCGACGCGGCCTGCGGCGACCTGCCCGCCCGGAAGTACGCTGAGGCAATGCCCGAGCTGCCCGAGGTGGAGGCGTGGGTGCGCGAGCTCGATCCGCAGGTCAGACGCGCGCCGATCGAGTCGGCTCGGCCGGGCCACGTCGCCACGCTGAAGACGTTCGACCCGAGGCCGGAGGCGCTCGCAGGCCGCACCTTCGCGGGGGCGCGCCGGCGCGGCAAGAACCTCCTCTTCCCGAGCGCCGACGGCGAGCTCGTGCTCCGCGTCCACCTGATGAGCGCCGGGCGCCTGCGCTACCTGGCGGCGGGCAAGAAGCGTCCCTCCCGGCCGATGTTCGAGGTCGGCTTCGCGGACGGCGGCGGGCTCGTGCTCACGGAGGCGGGCAAGAAGAAGCGCGCGGGGGTCTGGCTGCTCACACCCGAGGGGCTCGACGCGGAGCTCGCGCACCTCGGTCCCGACGCGCTCGAGGTCGACGCGCGGACGCTCTCGGAGATCCTCGGCCGCGAGCGGCGCCAGCTCCATCCGCTGCTGCGCGACCAGCGCGCGCTCGCCGGGATCGGCCGGGCGCACGCGAACGAGATCCTCTGGGAGGCGCGCCTCTCGCCGTTCCGGCTCTCCACCGACCTCGGCGAGCAGGAGGTCGACCTGCTCGCGAGGTCGATCCGCGAGGACCTGTCGCGCGCGCTCGAGCTTCGCGTCGCCGGCAAGGGCGACGACGCCGTCTACCGCGTCCACGGTCGCTTCGGCGAGCCGTGCCCGCGCTGCGGCGAGACGCTCCGGCGCGTGGACTTCGAGGAGCACACGATCACGTACTGCCCCGCCGAGCAGACCGGCGGACGGATCCTCAAGGACCGGCGCCTGTCGCGCCTGCTGCGGTGACCGCCCGCCGGCTCGCCTCGTCGCCGCTCGGCACCCCGAAGACGACCTTCGTGGTCGTGGAGTGGTCGGACGACGGCGAGACCGGCCCCGAGCGGCCGATCGCGCCGCCGCACGTCCACTTCACCGAGGAGGAGGCGTGGGTCGTGCTCGAAGGACGACTCGGGTTCCGGGTCGGCGACGAGGAGCTCGAGGCCGGCCCCGGCGACGCGGTGCTCGTCCCGCGTGGAACGCCCCACTCGTACTGGAACGCCTGGAGGGGCCGGACGCGCTACGTGCTGGTCATGGGCCCGAGGACCGCGGCGCTCGTGGCAGCGATCCACGGTCCCGACGTCGAGCGGTCCGCGCTCCCGGCGCTGTTCCGCGCCCACGATTCGGAGCTGCTCACCGGGGCCGGGAGGTAGCGTGAGGCCGATGAGCGAGCTGCCCCTGGCCGAAGACATGCAGGCCTCCGCCCCGCCGGTCGGGCTGGCGCTCTCGCGCGCGGGCGTGCGCGGAGTCCAGAAGGCGATCCGCATCCGTCGCGGCGACCAGGAGATCCTCATGTCGGCGGAGATCGACTGCACCGTCGACCTCTCCCGCGACCAGAAGGGCGTCCACATGTCGCGCTTCCCCGAGCTCTTCGACGAGGCGATCGACGAGATGGTGCTCGGCGAGGGCCTGCTCGTGGAGGTGCTCGCCGACCGGATCGCGTCGCAGATCGTCGAGCGACAGCGTGCGCTGCGGGCGCAGGTACGGATCGTGGCCCGCTGGCCCTTGCGCCGCACGACGCCGGTCACGGGTCTCGCGACGCAGGAGATCGTCTCCCTGATCGGGATCGCGGCCGCGAGCACGAGCGGCACGCGGCGAGTCGTGGGCGTCGAGGCGACAGGGATCAACGCGTGCCCCTGCGCGCAGGGCCTCGTCCGCGACCGCGCGGCGGAGCGGCTCGTCGAGGCCGGGTTCGGCGACGACGTCGAGCGGATTCTCGAGCTCGTGCCGCTCGCGACCCACAACCAGCGCGGTCGCGGCACGCTCCTGGTCGGCACGGCACGCGAGCTCGACGCGGAGGACCTGATGGGCATCGTCGAGCGGTCGATGAGCGCTCCGGTGTTCGAGCTCCTGAAACGCCCCGACGAGCTGTTCGTGGTGGAGCACGCACATCTGCGGCCCCGCTTCGTCGAGGACTCGGTCCGGATCGCGCTGGCGGATCTCGTCACGATCGAGCCGGCGCTCGACGACGCCGACTTCGTCCTCTCGCGCCAGCTGAACCTGGAGACGATCCACGACCATGACGTGGTCGCGGAGCGCTGGGGAACCGTCGGGCAGATCCGGGCGGAGCTCGCGGGCGCGCCGCCGGCCGCGCGGCAGATCTCGCTCGAGGAGTGGCTCGCGGGCGACGACCAGGGGGGCTAGGAGCTCGACGGCGCCCCGCGCGAAAAGCGCGGCTCGGTGCCGGCGAGCAGCCGTCGGACGTTCTGCCGGTGCAGCGCCAGCACCCCGACCGCCGCGCCGGCAGTGAACGCGACCACCGGCCACGAGGAACCGAGCACGAGGCAGAGCAGCGGCAGGGCGAGAGCGGCGGCGATGGACGCGAGCGACGCGTAGCGGCCGATCGCGAACGCGGCGAGCCAGACCACGGCGCAGCCGAGCGCGGCGAACGGGGCGAGCGCGAGCGCCACGCCGCCTGCGGTCGCGACCATCTTGCCGCCCTTCGTGAAGCCGAGATACACGGGCCGGGCATGGCCGACCATCGCCGCGGAGCCCGCGACGATCCCGAGCCAGTCTCCCCCGAGCCGGAGGCCGACCACCGCCGGCACGAGCCCCTTCGCGACGTCGAGCAGCGCGACGGGCAGGCCGAGCGACCAGCCGTAGACCCGCCAGACGTTCGTCGCGCCGACGTTGCCGCTGCCGTGCCGGCGGATGTCGTCGCCGCGCAGGATCCGCGGCAGCACGTAGCCGAACGGGATCGAGCCGAGGAGGTACGCGCACCCGACGACGAGGACATCTCCGGTCACGGCGTGCGAGGGCGCGGCGAGCGTGGCGCGTGGTCGGCCGCGGGCCTCAGGACGGAAGTGCGTACGACGCGATCCATCCGTTGACGACGTCCCAGTCGAGGTTCTCGAAGAACGCGTCGACGTACGAGGCGCGGTCGGTCTGGTAGTCGAGGAAGTAGGCGTGCTCGTACACGTCGAGGGCGACGAGCGGCGTCGCGTTCCAGACGGGGAAGGTGTTCTGGGCGTCGCCGAGGTAGTTGAACAGCCGCCCCTCGTCCCGGTCGAACGCCGTCCACGCCCAGCCGCGCGCGGCCATCGCCGTCGCGCGCAGATCCGCGCGCCACGACTCGACCGAGCCGAAGTCGCGCTCGACCAGCATGCGAAACGCCCCGTCGGGGTCGCCCCCCTCGCCGCCCAGGTGGGCGAAGTAGACCTCGTGGTTCTTGATCCCGCCGAGCGCGAAGGTCAGATCCACCTTGAGGGCCCGGAGATCGGACGACACCTGGTTCGCCCGCTCCAGGTCGACGCCGCCGAGGAGGCCGAGGATCTCGTTCCGCTTCGCGACGTACCCCTGGTAGAGCCGATGATGGGCCTCGATCGACGCACGGGAGATCCCGTCCAGCTGCAGCAACCGGGGGTCGAGCGGGCGGGCGGAAATCTCCTCGAAGGTGGGCATCACGACTCCTGTAGCAGCGGGACGGGACCGGCGTGAGCATATCCTTGCGTCGACCGACGACCGACCGAAGGAGAGACCGATGGCGTACACCGTGCCCGACCTCACGTATCCCTTCGACGCGCTCGAGCCGCACATCGACGCTCGGACGATGGAGATCCACCACGACAAGCACCACGGCGCCTACGTCGCGAACCTCAACGCAGCGCTGGAGGGCACCGAGTGGATGGACAGACCGATCGACTCGGTGCTGGCGAACCTCGAGATCCTCCCCGAGGACAAGCGCACGGCCGTGCGTAACAACGGCGGCGGGCATGCGAACCACACGCTGTTCTGGGAGATCATGGGCCCGGACGGCGGGGGCGAGCCGGCCGGTGAGCTCGCGGCGGGCATCGCGGACACCTTCGGCTCGCTCGACGAGCTGAAGTCGCAGGTCAACGACGCGGGTGTCAAGCGGTTCGGGTCGGGCTGGAGCTGGCTCGTCTGGGACGGAACGGGCCTCGCGGTGATCTCGACGCCGAACCAGGACTCGCCCGTGATGGAGGGCAAGACGCCGCTGCTCGGGATCGACGTGTGGGAGCACGCCTACTACCTCACGTACCAGAACCGCCGGCCCGACTACCTGGCGGCCTGGTGGAACGTCGTGAGCTGGGACGCGGTCGCCGCGCGGCTCGACGCCGCCCGGTCGCGCTGAGGCGCGATCCCTCCCGCGGGGTGGTTCCGTCAATCCGGTCCGACGGCTCGTCCGTATCTCCTGGCATGGACGTGGCGATCGCTGCGCGGATCGACTTGCCCCGCCGTCGGGAAGAGGCCAGCATCCCGGTCGTGAGCGCGGATTCCCGCACGGACGCCGAGTTGCTCGGGCTCGTCGCCGAGGGCGACCAGCGGGCGTTCGAGGAGCTCCACCGGCGTTACGCGAGGTCGGTGCTCGGCATCGCCCTGCGTCGGATGGGCGACCGCGGCCGCGCCGAGGACGCAACCCAGGACACGTTCGCGAGCGTCTGGCGGTCGGCCGCACGGTTCGACCCCTCCCGCGGGAAGGCGACCTCGTGGCTCTTCACGGTGGCGCGGAACGCGATCATCGACGGCCTGCGGCGACGGCCCGAGGCGACGACCGCGGAGCCTCCCGACCTGCCCGCTTCGGGACCCGGGCCGGACGACGCCGCCGAGAGCGAGTGGGTGTCCTGGCGCATCCACCGTGCGCTCGAGACGCTCCCCGACCAGGAGCGGACGCTGGTCGAGCTCGCCTACTGGAGCGGGCTGTCACAGTCCGAGATCGCCGCCCACGTCGGTCTCCCCCTGGGCACCGTCAAGACGCGGACGCGGTCGGCGCTGCACCGGCTCGCCGACGAGCTCGGAGAGGAGCTGCGATGAGCGACGTGCGTGACCTGGTGGGCGACCTCGAGCCCGACGAGCTCGACCGGCTCCAGCGCGTGCACGCGATGCTCGAGCAGGCCGGTCCGCCGCCGTCCCTCTCGCCGGAGCTCGCGCATGCTCCGCTGCCGCGCGCCGACGTGATCTCCTTCCCGCGGAGGTACCGCTACGTCGCGGCGGCGGTCGCGGCGGCCGCCGCGGTGCTGCTCTTCGGCGTCGGCTACCTCGTCGGCGGCAGCGGACCGGCCTCGGTGCGCACGGTGGCGATGAGCGGCACCGGGGGCGCGACCGGCGTGATCGCGATCTACGAGCAGGACGCCGCGGGCAACTGGCCGATGCGCCTGCGCGTCGACGGCCTGCCGGAGGGGAAGTACGCCCTGTGGCTCACGCGCGGCGGGACGCTGGCGGAGCCGTGCGGGACGTTCGCGGTCGCCGCGGGCGAGACGAGCGTGCCGCTCAACGCGCCCTACCGGCTCCGGGACTTCGACGGCTGGGTGGTCGTCCCGGCCGGCGACCGCCGCCCGGTGCTCACGACCTGAGCCGCCGGTCGCGCGGTGGTACAGACCTGGGACGGCCGTAAGCCTGCTCGAGAAAGACACTGAGCCGGCAAACCCGAAGGCCCGCCGGCTCAGATGGCGAGACTCTACGGTCCGGCTCGGAGCCTACGCAAGGGTCGCGCCACCACAACTTGTCGCAATTTCCGTGTTTCGGGGCCCCGGCGCTCAGGCGCGGCGGATCGAGAGCACGCGCGCCTTCCAGGCGCCGCGCGGGGCGTCGACGTCGACCACGGCCCCGACCGACGCGCCCATGAGCGCCGAGCCCAGCGGCGAGTCGGTCGACACGCCGCCGATCGACGAGATCGTGACCTCCATCGTGTCGCCGTGCTCGTCTGCGACCTCGACGATCGAGCCCGGCCCCACATGGTCGTCCGTGTCGTGCTCGACGACGGTCGCGGCGTGCAGGCGCTCCCTGAGCTTCGCGATGCGCGCCTCGAGCAGCCCCTGCTCGTTCTTCGCGGCGTGGTACTCGAAGTTCTCGGAGAGGTCCCCGAACGACCGCGCGGTCGCGATCGCCTCGATCGCCGCCGCACGGCGCGGCCCTTCGAGCTCCTCGAGCTCGGCCTCGAGAGCCTCCTTCTGCGCCTGGGTCAGCACTTCTCCTGCCGCCATGCGACGCAGGCTACCGAAGGCCTGACGCACCTCTCCAGGCGTGCAGAGGCCGCGACCTACGCGGCCGCGGCGGGGATGTCTCCGCGCGCCACACGCTCGTATGTGACGTGCATCCAGCCGTCGCCCTGCTCGCGGGAGATCTCGCGCCAGCCGCTCCAGTCGACCTCGGGGAACCTCGTGTCTCCCTCCGGCTCGAGCTCGACGAGCGTCAGCGCGAGGCGGTCGGCATGCTCGAGCGCCGCGGCGTACACCTCGCCGCCGCCGACGACGAAGACCTCGTCGCCGAGCGCCTGCGCGCGTTCGAGCGCCTCTTCGAGGTCGTGCGCCACGACGACGTCCCGCGAGCCGGGGGACCAGTCGGCGCGGCGCGTGAGGACGACCGTGGTCCTTCCCGGGAGCGGCCTCCCGATCGACTCGTACGTGCGGCGCCCCATGACGAGCACGTGGCCGAGCGTCGTCCGCTTGAAGAGCCGCAGCTCGTCGGGGAGGTGCCACGGCAGGTCGCCGCCGACGCCGATCACGCCGTTCCGCGCGACGGCGGCGAGGATCGTGACGGTCATGCGAGCCCCCGGCGCTAGACGGCGATCGGCGCCCGGATCGCAGGATGCGGGTCGTAGCCGACGACCTCGATCGAGTCCAGCCGGAAGTCGTCGATCTCGCGACAGGCGGGATCGAGGCGCAGCGTGGGCAGCGAGCGGGGCGTCCGTCCGAGCTGCTCGCGGGCCTGGTCGAGATGGTTCAGGTAGAGGTGCGCGTCGCCGAGCGAGTGCACGAAGTCGCCCGGCCGCAGGCCGGTCACCTGGGCGACCATGTGCGTGAGCAGCGCGTACGACGCGATGTTGAACGGCACGCCCAGGAAGACGTCCGCCGAGCGCTGATAGAGCTGGCACGAGAGCGCGCCGTCCGCGACGTAGAACTGGAAGAGCGCATGGCACGGTGCCAGCGCCATCCTGGGCAGGTCGGCGACGTTCCAGGCGCTGACGACGTGGCGCCTGGAGTCGGGATCGTCGCGGATCCGGTCGATCACGAGGCGCAACTGGTCGATCGTCCGCCCGTCGGGTGCGGGCCAGGAGCGCCACTGCTTCCCGTACACCGGGCCGAGATCGCCGTTCTCGTCCGCCCACTCGTCCCAGATCGTGATGCCGTGCTCCTGGAGCCAGCGCACGTTCGAGTCGCCCCGGACGAACCACAGGAGCTCCCCCACCACGGAACGCAGGTGGACCTTCTTGGTCGTGACGAGCGGGAACCCGTCCTCCAGCGAGAAGCGCATCTGGCGGCCGAAGACGCTGAGTGTCCCCGTCCCCGTGCGGTCGTCCTTGCGGACGCCGTCGTCGAGCACCCCTTGGAGAAGGTCGAGATACTGCCTCACGCGACGATTGTGCCAAGGGCACCGGCGTGCTCGGCCGGTCCCCTTTCAGGCGCGCAGGCCGCACAAGCGCCAATAGCCAAAAAAGGCAGCTTCAGGGTGAGCGAACCTGCGCACCCAACGCAGGATGACACTGGCCTTCAGGGATTTGCCCCGGCCGCAGGCGGGGGATCAAGCGGCGGGCTTCCGCTCCTGCGGAAGCCCGCTTCGCGAACAGGATGAGTTGCGACCGCGCCAGCGGGCGCCTTCAGGGATCTGCCCCCGCCGCAGGCGCGGGATCAAGCGGCGGGCTTCCGCTCCTGCGGAAGCCCGCTTCGCGAACATGCCGCAAGGGTTGCGACCGCGCCAGCGGGCGCCTTCAGGGATCTGCCCCCGCCGAAGGCGCGGGATCAAGCGGCGGGAATCCGCGCAAGCCGATTCCCGCTTCGCGAACAAGCCCAGAACGCAGTCGCGACCGCGACAGCGGGCGCCTTCAGGGACCTGCCCCCGCCGCAGCCGCGGGATCAAGCGGCAGGAATCCGCGCAAGCGGATTCCTGCTTCGCGAACAAACCTCAGAAGAGGCCCACGACGTTGCCGCCCGCGTCGACGTCGATCGCGAAGGCGGCCGGCTCCCGGCCGAGCCCGGGCATCGTCTGCATGTCGCCGCAAAGCGCCACGATCCAGCCTGCGCCCGTGTACGGCCTGAGGTCGCGCACGGTCACGGTGAAGCCGGTCGGGGCGTTCAGGAGCGCCGCGTCGTGGGAGAGCGAGAGATGCGTCTTCGCCATGCAGATCGGCAGGTGGCCGAGCCCCGCCGCCTCGAACGCGGCCGCCTTCTCCTTCGCGGTCTTGAGCAGGAACACGTTCTCCGCGCCGTAGACGCCGGTCGCGATCGCACGGATCTTCTCCTCGATCGGGGCGTCGTACGGATAGGCGAAGCGAAAGTCGTTCGGCTCGTCGGCCGCCGCGACCACGGCCTCGGCGAGCGCCGTCGCCCCCTTGCCACCCTGCTCGAACGCGGTGTTCACCTCGGCAGCGTAGGCACCGTGCTCGACCGCGAGCCGCTTCACGAGCTCGAGCTCCTCGGGCGTGTCGGTGGGAAACTTGTTCACCGCCACGACCGCGTTGAGCCCGAAGTGCCGGACGATCCCGATATGGCGGGCCATGTTCGCCGCGCCGCCCTCGATCTGGGACATCCCGCCCTCGATGTTCCCGCCATGGTGCTTGAGAGCGCGCACGGTCGCCACGAGCACGACCGCGCTCGGCCGCAGGCCGCCGATCCGGCACGTGATGTCGAAGAACTTCTCCATGCCCATGTCCGAGCCGAAGCCCGACTCGGTGACGAGGTACTCGCCGAGCTTGAGCCCGACCCGGTCCGCGACGAGGGAGTTGTTGCCGTGCGCGATGTTCGCGAACGGCCCGCAATGGACGAAGGCCGGCTGGCCCTCGAGGGTCTGTACGAGGTTCGGCTTGATCACGTCCTTCAGGAGCACGGTCATCGAGCCCGCGGCGCCGATCTGCTCTGCGGTGATCGACTCGCCCTCGAACGTCTGCGCGACCGTGATGCGCCCGAGCCGCTCGCGCAGGTCGTGGAGGTCGCGCGCGACCGCGACGAGGCCCATCACCTCGCTCGCGGCGGTGATGTCGAAGCCCGTCTGCCGCGGATACCCGTTCACCCGGCCGCCGAGCCCCGTCACGACGTCGCGGAGCGAACGGTCGTTCATGTCCATGCAGCGCCGCCACGAGATCGTCAGTGGGTCGATCCGCAGCTCGTTGCCGTGCAGGAGGTGCGCGTCGAGCAGCGCCGCGAGGAGGTTGTTCGCCGCGGTGATCGCGTGCAGGTCGCCGGTGAAGTGAAGGTTGAGGTCCTCCATCGGCACGACCTGCGCGTAGCCGCCTCCCGCCGCACCACCCTTGATTCCGAAGACGGGCCCGAGCGACGCCTCGCGGATCGCGAGCACGGGCCGGCGGCCGATCGCGCCGAGCCCCTGCGTGAGCGAGACCGACGTGGTCGTCTTCCCCTCCCCGGCGGGCGTCGGCGTGATCGCCGTGACGTTGACGATCTTCCCATCCGGCCGGTCGGCGAGACGGTCGAGGATCGACAGGTCGACCTTTGCCTTGTAGCGGCCGAAGAGCTCGAGCTCGGCCGGCTCGATCCCGGCCTCCCCGGCCACGTCCGCGATGGGGCGGAGCGTGGCGCCCTGGGCGATCTCGAGGCTCGAACGCATGCTCCTGGCTCCTTCCTGCCTCCGCGCCCTCGCGTCGGCTGGGTCGAACGGGGGTGGCGGGTCGGGGGCAAGTTACAACTTGTAACTTGCCCCGGAGCCCCGGTGCCGTCCGCGGGCGTCAGTGTCGGGCGACGGCCCCGAGGTGTGGCAGGTGCGCGCCGGTCTCGAGGATCTCGCCGATCTGCCGGATCACGTGCCGGAGCTCGTCGTCGGAGTTGTAGTAGTGGGGGCCGAGCCGGATTCCCGCGTCGGGACGGAAGTCGCAGAGGATCTGGCGCTCGGTCAGCACGCGGTGGACGGCGGGGAAGTCCGGGACACGGACGGTGACGGTCCCGCCGCGTCGCTCGGGCCGTCTGGGGCTGACGACCTCGAAGCCGGCCTCGTCGGCGAGGTCGATCAGGAGCTGCGTCTGCCGGAGCGAGCGCTCGCGGATCCGCTCGACGCCGGCCTCCTCGATCAGGTCGTACCCCGCGGTCGCAGCGGCGTGCGCCGGCACGTTCGGCGTCCCCGTGAGGAACCGTGCGGCCCCGTCCGCGTAGCGCATCTCGGTCTCGAAGGCGAACGGCGACTCGTGCGCCTGCCAGCCGGTGTAGGTCGGCGTCAAGCGCTCGGCGAGGTCCGGACGGACGTAGAGCCACCCGTTGCCGGGCCCGCCGCAGAGCCACTTCACCGAGCCGCCGACGGCGAAGTCGACACCGAGGGCCGTCACGTCGACCGGCACGATCCCGGCGGACTGATAGCAGTCGAGGATCACGTGGGCGCCGACCTCGTGCGCCCGGCGGACGATCGGCTCGACGTCCTGGATCTCCGACGTCTTGAAGAGGACGTGGCTGATCGGGACGAGCAGCGTGCGCTCGTCGATCGCGTCCACGATCGCTTCGTCGTCCTCGCAGACCACGACCTCGAGATCGGGCTGCGCCTGGTAGAGGTAGCGCACCGAGGGGAAGTTGCCCTGCTCGTAGACGATCCGGTTCCGCGCCGGGTCGGGCGGCAGGAAGCAGCTCAGCACGACCGCCTCCGCGACGGCGACGTTCTGGTGCATCACGGTGGAGCCCGCGGGTGCGCCCACGATCCGCCCGACCTGGTCACCGACGACGATCGGCGTCGTCCACCAGCCTTCGCCCCAGGCGCGAATCCCGCGCTCACGCCACGTGCGCGCGTACTCCGCGAGCCTCTCCTCGGCCGCGCGCGGCATCGCGGCGAGCGAGTGGCTCACGAGGTAGGTCGTGTGCTCGAGGATCGGGAACTCGGAGCGGTAGTCGACGAGCTCCCGCATGCCGGCCAGCCTAGCGCCGCTGCGCCGCGGGGTGCAGGTCGCCGCCACCGCACCCCACGACGCGTCTCGACGGCCGCTTTCGGCGGCCGACGCCTCCTCTCAGCCGGTGACGTCTCCCCCCGAGTCCGAGGACTGGTTGACCCACGTGCCGTTCTGCGCGGTCCGGTAGATCCAGCCCCACGACGGCAGGTCGTAGCCGGTTGTGTCCACGTAGCTCGTGAAGCTCGGCCGCGGCCCCGGGCATGTGAACGTCCCGCCGCAGCCGAGGTCGAACGTGCCGAGATTGCCGCTCGTCGCGTAGTCGGGCGTCGCCTTGAGTGTCCCCTGGATCGTCGCGACGTACCCGCCCTGCAGCTCGCCCTGGACGCCGGCGGAAACCGTGTCGCCGCCGGACGGGCTCGTGCCCGCGTAGGTGACGAACGAGCCGGTGTCCCCCACCACGGCGCAGAAGCTGCCGTCGGCCTGTGACCAGATCTGGAGGGTCCGGTGGATGGTGTCGCTCGCCCAGGCGTTGCCGCCGAAGCCGGAGTCGGCGTCGTCGGTGAGCCCGTACGTCACGTTGACGAGCAGCGTGGACCCGGCGCCGTTGCAGGCGGCCGGCGTGATCGCCTTGTGGTCGAGCCGGATGCCCTTGTCGCCGGAGTTGCCCGCGAAGGCCGAGCCCGCCGCGAGGCAGGCAACGGTCGCTGCGACGCCGAGCACGGTGAGCAACGCTCTCATGTGGTGTCCCCCTTCGAGTCGATCGGTCGTGTCGTGTCGTAGTGCGATGTGCATGGTAGACGGCTGATTCGACATATGACAACTCGACCGCGTGAACGGTTCGGTCGGGCATGCTCCCGGGATGCGGGCAATGCTGCTGAGGGGATCGGGAACACCGCTCGAGGAGGCCGCTGTGCCCGACCCGGAGCCCGGACCCGGCCAGGCGCTCCTCCGCGTGCGGGCATGCGGCGTGTGCCGCACCGACCTGCACGTGCTGGACGGCGAGCTCACCCGGCCGAAGCTGCCGCTCGTGCTCGGCCACGAGATCGCCGCGGAGGTGGTCACGAGCGCCGGCCGCTTCGCGCCCGGCGACAGGGTCGGCGTGCCCTGGCTCGGCTGGACCTGCGGCGTGTGCGTGTACTGCGTCGGCGGCCGCGAGAACCTCTGCGAGGCGGCGCGCTTCACGGGCTACGACGCCGACGGCGGCTATGCCGAGCTCTGTGTCGCGGACGAGCGCTTCTGCTTCCCGCTCCCGGCCGGTTACACGGACATCCAGGCGGCGCCGTTGCTCTGCGCGGGGCTGATCGGCTACCGGTCGCTCCGGTTGGCGGGCGACGCCCCGCGGATCGGTCTGTACGGGTTCGGCGCCGCCGCACACATCGTGTGTCAGGTCGCCGCCTCCGAGGGCCGCGCGGTCTACGCGCTGACGCGACCGGGGGACGAGGACGCGCAGGCGTTCGCCCGCGAGCTGGGCGCCGCCTGGGCGGGCGACACCGCCGCCGGCCCCCCCGACGCGCTCGATGCCGCCGTCATCTTCGCCCCGGCGGGGGAGCTCGTGCCCGCGGCGCTCGGACACGTGCGCAAGGGGGGAGTGGTCGTCTGCGCGGGAATCCACATGAGCGACATCCCGGCGTTCCCCTACGAGCTCTTGTGGGGCGAGCGGGTCGTCCGCTCGGTCGCGAACCTGACGCGTGCGGACGGCGACGAGTTCCTCGCGGTCGCACCCACCGCCCACGTGCGGACGGAGGTCGAGGCCGTGCCCCTCGAACAGGCGAACGACGCACTCGCCCGCGTGCGCGCGGGAACAATCCGCGGCGCGCTCGTGCTCGTCCCGTGAGACCGGCTACGCGATCCGTCTGAGGACGCCGAGCGCGCGCTGGTCCCACGGAACGCGATGCGTCGTGCCGGCCGCACGCAGCTCCGCTCGGTGGCCGAGGTACCAGTCGTACGTCGCGCAGAGCGTCTCGGCGTTCGACAGCCGCGGCTGCCAGCCGAGCAGGCGCCGCGCCTTGTCGATCGAGACGTACGAGTCCCTGTGAGCCGTCCGGTAGTGCCACTCCGCGAGCGGCGAGAGTCGCGCGAGCTCGAGCGCCCGCAGCGCCGCCTCCGCCGGCCGGGCGGGTACCGGCCGCAGACGCGATCCCGAGCCGGCGTGGTCGATCAAGGCCCCGAGGTCCTCCTCCACCGTCCCGAACCGCCCCGCGCCGACGTTGAGCGCCTCGCCGGCGACCGGGGCGTCGAGGCAGCGTACGACCGCGTCGCAGAGATCCTCGACCGCGAGCAGCTGGTAGCGGTTCCCGCCGTCACCGAGGATCGGTATCCGCCGTCCCTCGCGGATCCAGTCGAAGAGAATCTCGAACACCCCGAGCCGCTCGGGCCCGACGAAGGTCTTCGGCCGGACGACCACCGACTCCAGGCCACGGCGTGAGAACGCGCTGCAGAGACGCTCGGCCTCGATCTTCGACGCGCCGTAGTGCCCTACCCCGACGAGCGGGTCGTCCTCGTCGATCGGATGCCGCTCCGGGACGCCGTAGACGGCCGTCGACGAGATCAGCACGACCCGGCCGACGCTCGCGTCGAGTGCGGCCGCGAAGGTCACCGCGGCGCCGTCGACGTTCACCGAGCGGATCGCGGCCCGGCTCTGCTGGATCGGCAGCGCGGCGGCGGCGTGGACGAGCACGTCCGCCCCTGCGACGAGGCGCCGCGCGTCGACCGCGACGCGCACGTCTCCCGCCAGCTCCTCCACCCTGCCCTCGAGACCCGGGTCCGCCAGCGGCGCGAGGTCGAGCGTCCGCACGGCGTGGCCGTCGGCGACGAGGCGCCGGGCGAGGTGCAGGCCGAAGAAGCCCGCGCCGCCGGAAATCGCGACGAGCACGGGTCGAGCCTACGGTGCGGCGACCGGGACGGCCGCTCGGGCCGGCGTCACGACGGGTGGCGGCGCGCCGTTGACGAGCACGGCCGCTGCCAGCAGCACCGCCATCGCGACCGTCGTCTCGGCGAGCAGGCTCCCACCGACTCCCCTGACTCCGTCGCCGCGCTCGAGCCGCGGGCGGACGACCAGGTGGTGCATGCCCCCCCAGGAGAGCGCGACGAGCACGAGGCCGATCTTGACGAGCAGCGTCCGCCCATAGGAGGTCTGCCACAGGTCGGAAAGAGCGGGAAGGCGCTGGATCGCGACCACGGTGCCCGCGACGACCAGCACCCCGACGAGCAGGATCGCGATCCGCGAGAAGCGCAGGAAGGCGGCTCGCCGCAACGCGGGCGCGAGCGGCCAGACCACGATCGCGAGCGTGAGGACGCCGCCGACCCAGAGCATCGCCGTCACGAGGTGCACCCAGTCCGCGACCTCGCCGAGGAGCGACGCGTTCGGCTCGGTCGCCTGGTGACTCGAGAGCGAGTAGCCCCACGCGAGCGCGAGGGCGAGCAGGAAAGCAGGCCAACGGAGGGCCGGGCGGTCGAGCGCCCACGCGACGACGAGGATCGTCATGCAGGCGCCGTAGCCCAGCGTCGTGAGCAGGAACGCGATCCCGAAGCGCGTGGACTCCGCGAACGGCGAGAGGTCGGAGTACAGGAGATCGACCCCCGAGACCTGGAGCGCGTTCGCGCAGCGGATCACGAAGCCGACGATCCCGGCGTTGACGGCGGCGACCGCCCCGAGGGTGCCGAGCAGGTGCACGCGCCGTTCGACGCGGGGGTCGACGACACCCGGGAGGATCAGCAGACGGACGCCGACGACGCCGATCAGGAGAGAGAGCGAGACGAACAGCGCCCAGCGCGCGACGTCGTCGCGCCACGTGACGCCGGAGGCGCCCACCGCCTCCGTCGGCGACGGCGCAGGCACGCCGACCCCGAAGGTGTACACCCCGTTCCCGACGTGGCCGTCGGCGGAGATCTCGTGCCAGCGGACGGTGTAGGCCTCGCCCTTCGCGAGCCCCCGGAGCGGTGCTCGCACCACGGTGCCACCGGCCTGCTGGGTGACGACGCCGGAGACGCGGCGCCCGTCGGCCGCGAGCACGACGATCGAGTCCGGCGTCGCGGTGACCGACTGGTCGTACCGGAGCCGGATCTCGGTCGGGGGCGTCTCGAGACGGCTCTGCTCCTGCGGGCTCGCCTCGCTCAGCGTCGCGTGCGCGGCGGCGCCGGCGGGGAGTAGCAGCGCCACCAGCGTGCCGGCGAGCAGCGCCCGCCTCATCGCGGACCACCCCCTGCGAGGGCGGAGAGGTGCCCGAAGATCGGGGCGATGTCCCGGTCGGCGAACAGCATCGCCGCGACCGCGATCCACGTGACCGCGAATCCGAACGCCCAGATCGCCCGTCGCGGGAGGAGGGCGGCCCCGAGCGGAAACAGCATCGAGGCGACGAGCGTCCAGCCGAGCAGGTGGTGGAGGAACGCGGAGCGGTCGAACAGCCAGCCGTTCTGCTCGTGCACGAGGAACGCGGCGCCCGAGACGAACAGCGCGCCCGCGGTGACGAGCGACCAGTACGCCGAGACGAGCCGCCCGCGAACGACCGCCAGCTGGACGGCGCCCGCGGCCGTCGCAGCCTGCGCCCAGAGCGCGTGGGCGAAGAGGTGGAGCGTGGAGAACGTCGAGAAGATCGCGATCACCCACAGCCAGATGCCCGCCGTCAGGGCGAGCGAGGGCCAGAGGTAGGCGCGCCACCGCCGTCGCCGGAACACGTCCGGCCCGACGATCGCCTCGGCCAGCAGCACGAGCCCGAAGAAGAGGAAGCCGGCCGCGAAGAGCCAGTGGGCGATCTCAGCCCGAGGGAGCATCTCCGCGCTCGTGGGACTCCAGGTCGTCGACGATCCCGGGCGCGACGAGGAGCGCGAACAGGAGACCGACCAGCACGACGAGCAGCGGCGGCTGCACGACCCAGTCCCAGAAGCCCTTCCCCTCCGGATAGAAGAACGTCACGCGGTACGGCTGGGCGAACGCCCAGACGATGCCGCCGAGCACGGTCAACGGCCCCAGCGCCTCGACCATGAGGACGCGCAGCCCGCGACGCGCGGTGCGTGACCCGTCCGCATGCTTCGCGCGAGAGGTGACGAGCTCGTTCACGACGTGATCGATTCCCTCAGCGGCTCAGTCTGGCACGCGTGCACGGCGCGGCGCAAACGGCATCGATCGACTTGCCGCTGCCGTCACTGCGGGGCTCCGCCGCCGACCTCCGCCGGGGGCCGTCGCGATGTCCTGTGCGCGCGACCGCCGAGCGCTCTTGGAACTCAGCGCGAGAGGAGGCCGTCGCTGCTGATCCGCACGGCCCGGCGGCCGAAGTCGGCCCGCGACAGGGTGCGGACGACCCCGTGCGCGGCTTCCGAGGAGTCGAGCGCCGGCAGCCCCGCACCGACGAGGTGCGTCGGCACCAGGCGCCCGGACTCGAACGAGCCGTCGCCCGCCAGCGTAATCCGGAGGATCGCGCTCGTGGAGAGCGGCCCGCCGAGCGCGAACACCTTGTACCCGGCGAAGTTGCCCAGCGAGTACGCGATCAGCCGCTGCTTGTACCACTCCATCCCGCGAAGCACGTGGGGCCCCGAGCCGACGACGAGGTCGGCGCCCGCGTCGACGACCGCGTGGGCGAACCGGACCGGGTCGCCGCGGTTCTCGCCGAGGAAGCGCTCCGTGCCGGCGTGGACGTGCTGGTGGTCGGTCCCCTCCGCGCCCGCGTGCATCGTGACGACCACGACGTCGGCGACCCGGTCGGCGGCACGCACGAGCTGCTTCGCCGCGGGGATGTCCGTCAGCGACGCCGCCCACGGGTACGGGGCGAAGCCGACGGTCGCGACACGGATGCGCCCCACCTTCTGCACCGTGACCTGCTCGGGCCGGCCCGTGTACCGGAGGCCCGCGCTCCCCAGGGCGTCGATCGTCTGCTCGAGACCGCTTGCTCCGAAGTCGTACGCGTGGTTGTTCGCGAGGTTCATGACGGTGAACCCGGCCTGCGCGAGCCATCGCGCATACGACGGGGGCGTGTGGAACGCGAAGCAGTTCGTGCTCGAGGCGCCGCACTTCGAGCTGCCTCCGGACGAGAGCGTGCCCTCGAGGTTGCCGATCACGACGTCGCCCGCGAGGTCGGTCTGCACGTCGGAGAAGAACGCGCGCCCGCCGTCCGGGGGCAGGTTCGGCGTCGAGCCCATCACGATGTCCCCGGTGGCGACGATCGCGACCACCCCGGGCGGGACCTTCGGCTTCCGCCGCTTCCGAGCGGATGCCTTCGCCTTCGCCGCGACGGTCTTCGCGGAGGCCTCGGTCGCGGTCGTCCGGGCGACCTCGTTCGAGGCGACGGCGGGCTTCGGCGCGCCGTGCACGAGCAGCGAGAACACGAACGCGCTCGCGCAGACGACTGCGCCGGCACGCACGATGAGCGCGATCCCCCGCACCCGGGGAGCCTAGTTCCGGTTGCCCAGGAAGACGAGCGCGTAGTAGGCGAGCTGCGAGAGCGCGGCCAGAGCGGCGGCGACGTAGGTCATCGCGGCCGCGGTGAGCACCTTGCGGGCGCCCTGCGCCTCGCCGGTCGTGACGAGGCCCATGTCCCTCAGCTGCGCCATCGCGCGCCGGGACGCGTCGAACTCGACCGGCAGCGTGACGAGCTGGAACAGGACGACGACGGCGTAGAGCACGATCGCGAACGCGACGAGCCCGAACAGCTGGGCGAACGCCCCGATCAGGAGCAGGAAGATCCAGGCGTTGGACGCGAACGCGACGGCCGGCCACATCGCCGAGCGCAGTCGGAAGGGCGCATACGCCTTCGCGTGCTGGATCGCGTGCCCCACCTCGTGCGCGGCGATCGCCGTCGACGCGACGGCGTGGCCACGGTGGACCGGCTCCGAGAGGTGCACGGACTTCTGCCGCGGGTCGTAGTGGTCGGACAGGGGCCCGCCGGGCGACGTCTCCACCGGGACGCCGTGCAGGCCGTTCCGGTCGAGGATCTGGCGCGCCACGTCGGCTCCCGTGAGGCCGTTCGCGACCTCGACCTGCATGTTCTCGGCCACGGTCTTCTTGAGCCAGTGCTGCACCGCGAACCCGATGATCAGCGGCGGGATCAGGAAGAGGAAATAGAGGCCCCAGTTGCCCATCAGCGCGAAGCGTAGCAACGGCGTACGATCGCGCTCGATGTCCGGAACCTCGCATGCCGAGCCGGTTCCGGGCGGGGTCGACGAGAGGTTCGACAACCCGCTCGAGCGGCTCCGGCTCCTCGCAGGCGACGACGACGCCGTCGCGGCGTTCCTGGACGAGCTCGACGTCTCCTCGCCCCGTGAGCGGGAGATGCTCGCGGAGCTCGCCCGGCCGGCGCCGCTCGCGAGACCCGAGCGGTTCGAGGCCGACCATCGACGGCTGATCGAGGCGCTCGAGAGCCTTCGCCGGCACGGATTCCACGGCTGGCAGCCCAACGTCCCGCTCGGGCCGGCCCGCGCGGTGGTTCGCTGGCTCGTCGAGCTCGTCGCGCGCTACCTCGTGGTCTCGTACGTGAAGACCGTCGTCAGCGAGCTGCGCAACCTCTACTGGGTCCGCGAGCTGGAGGCGGAGTCGGGGTCGGCGGAGCTCAAGCTGCTGCGGCCCGCCCGGTTCGACGCGAGTGCGCTCGTCGAGGTGATGCGCTCCCGCGAGCTCGGGGTGCCCTCGTTCGTGATCGCAGGCCTCCTGCTGCCCGTCGGCGCGAGCGTCTGGCGGTTGATGAGCGGGTTCCGCTTCGACAGCTGGGTGGTCGCCGTGGTCGTCGGCGCGGCGGGGGTCGTCGTCGGGGCCGGCCTCTCCTGGATCGTGCTGCGCGGCTCCGCGATGGCGAGCGCCCGGATCCGGCTCTCGGTGCGCGAGCCGCTCGGCATCGTGTGGGAGGACGTCGGCTACTGCGGCCGGCCGCCGCGGGACGGCGTGCGGTCGTTCGCGATCGTGGCGATCGTGCTGATGGTCGGCGTCTGGATCGTGCTGCCAGCGCTCGTCGCGCTCGCGCTCGCGACGTGACACGGTGCCGACCTCGGTCGGCTCGCCGCGGTCCGCACGGGTGTCGGGGTTCAGTCCGAACCAGCGTCGCCCGGGTTGGCGTTGGGGCGCAGCTCAGGCGGCCAGCTCGGCGCGGGCCGCGACGAACGCCTCGACCGCCTGCTCGAGGTCCTCGACGGAGTGGGCGGCCGACATCTGCGTCCGTATCCGGGCGCTCCCCATCGGCACGACCGGGTACGAGAACGCGACGGCGAACACGCCGTGCCCGACGAGCGCCTCCGAGAGCCGTGCCGCGCGCTGCGCGTCGCCGACCATCACCGGGACGATCGGGTGCTCGCCCGGGAGGACGTCGAAGCCGAGCTCGGTCATCCGCCGCCGGAACTCGGCCGTGTTCGCGGCGAGCCGCTCGCGCAGGTCGTCCGAGCGCCCGATCAGGTCGAGCGCCTTGAGGCTCGCGCCGACGACGGCGGGCGCGAGGCTGTTCGAGAAGAGGTACGGCCGCGCACGCTGCCGGAGAAGCTCGACGATCTCCCTCCGGCCGGAGACGTAGCCGCCGCTCGCGCCGCCGACGGCCTTCCCGAGCGTGCCGGTGAGCACGTCGACCCGCTCGACGACGTCGTGGAACGCGTGCGTGCCGCGGCCGCCCGGGCCGACGAACCCGACCGCGTGCGAGTCGTCGACCAGGACGAGGGCGTCGTGCCGGTCGGCGAGGTCGCAGATCTGGTCGAGCTTCGCGTGGTAGCCGTCCATCGAGAACACGCCGTCGGTCGCGATCAGGCGGTGCCGGGCGTCGGCGGACTCCGCCAGCCGGGCCTCGAGCTCGTCCATGTCGCCGTTCGCGTAGCGGGCGCGCCGTGCCTTGCACAGCCGGATGCCGTCGATGATCGACGCGTGGTTGAGCTGGTCCGAGATCACGGCGTCCTGCTCGTCGAGCAGCGCCTCGAACACGCCGCCGTTCGCGTCGAAGCAGGAGCTGAACAGGATCGTGTCGTCGGTGCCGAGGAAGGCCGAGAGCCGCTCTTCGAGCTCGCGATGGAGCGCCTGCGTGCCGCAGATGAACCGCACCGACGCCATCCCGTAGCCCCAGCGGTCGAGCGCCTCGTGCGCGGCCGCGACCATCTCCGGATGGTTCGCGAGCCCGAGGTAGTTGTTCGCACAGAGGTTGAGGAGCTCGCCGCGCCCTTCCACGTCGACGTGCGCTCCCTGAGGCGTCGTCATCGTCAGCTCGTGCTTGTAGAGGCCCTCGCTCGTCAGCTGCGCGATCCGCGCGGCGAGGTCGTCGCGAACGGTGCCGTACATCAGATCTATGCCCCCTTCCAGTCGAGGAGCACCTTGCCGGACTCGCCCGAGGCGGCGACCCGGAACGCCTCCTCGAACTCCGAGTACGGGAACCGGTGCGTGATCACGGCGGAGATGTCGAGACCCGAGTCGAGCAGCACGCTCATCTGGTACCAGGTCTCGTACATCTCGCGCCCGTAGATGCCCTTCAGCGTGAGCATGTTGAAGATCACCGGGTCGAGGTCGAGCTCGACTGCAGCGGTGGGGATACCCAGGATCGCGATCCTCCCCCCGTGCGCCATGGTCGCGATGCCCGCGCGGAGCGCATCGGCGTTCCCGGACATCTCGAGCATCACGTCGAACCCCTCGGTCATGCCGAGCTCGCGCTGCACGTCCGCGAAATCCCGCTCTCGCGGGTCGACGGCGAGCGTTGCGCCCATTCGCCGCGCGAGCTCGAGCCGCGCGGGGTTGAGGTCGGTCGCGACGACGTGACGCGCCCCCGCGTGCCGGACGACTGCGACCGCCATGCAGCCGATCGGACCGGCTCCGGTGACGAGCACGTCCTCGCCGAGCACCGGGAACGCGAGCGCCGTGTGCACCGCGTTGCCGAACGGGTCGAAGATCGCAGCGACGTCCTCGGGCACGCCGGCCCAGTGGTGCCAGACGTTCGTCATCGGCAGCACGACGTACTCGGCGAACGCCCCCGGGCGCTGGACACCGAGGCCGATCGAGTGCGCGCACAGCTGGCGGCGCCCCGCCATGCAGTTGCGGCACCGCCCGCACACCACGTGGCCTTCGCCCCCCACTCTGTCCCCCGGCCGGAAGTCGCTCACGTTCGAGCCGACCTCGGCCACCTCGCCCACGAACTCGTGCCCGACCACGAGCGGCACGGGGATCGTCCGCTGGGCCCAGCCGTCCCAGCGGTGGATGTGGACGTCGGTGCCGCAGATCCCCGTCTCGTGGACGCGGATCTTGACGTCGTTGATCCCGACCTCAGGCTCGGGCACCTCCTCGAGCCAGAGCCCCGGCTCGGCCCGGCTCTTCACGAGCGCCTTCACGGCGCCGCCATCCTAGTGCGCGGCCGGTCGAGCTTGTGTTGATTCAACACAAGCTCACGCCACGTCCGCGGCCCAGTCGCCGTAGAGGCTCGTGTAGAGACCCCGCAGCGCGATCAGCTCGTCGTGGGTCCCCTGCTCGACGATGCGGCCGTGCTCGAGCACGACGATCAGGTCCGCGTCGCGGATCGTCGAGAGGCGGTGGGCGATCACGAACGCCGTGCGTCCCGCGAGCAGCTCTCGCAGAGCCTGCTCGATCCTCCGCTCGGTGCCGATGTCGACCGACGAGGTCGCCTCGTCGAGGATCAGGATCCGCGGCTCGGCGAGCAGCGCGCGCGCGAAGGCGACCAGCTGACGCTGCCCGAGCGAGAGCCGCGTGCCGCGCTCGCCGAGGTGGGTGTCATAGCCGTCGGGGAGCTCCGTTACGAACCCGTGGACGCCCACGGCGCGCGCGGCCCGCTCGATCTCGGCGCGAGTCGCGGCGGGCCGCCCGAAGGCGATGTTCTCGGCAACGGTGCCGCCGAAGAGAAAGCCCTCCTGCGCCACGATGCCGAGCTGGGAGCGGAGCGAGTGCTGCGTGACCGCGCGGAGGTCGTGGCCGTCGACCGTGACGCGTCCGGCGGTCGGGTCGTAGAAGCGCGAGAGCAGCTTTGCGATCGTGGACTTCCCCGCGCCCGTGTGCCCGACGAGCGCCACGGTCGTGCCGGCGGGCACGTCGAGGTCGAGCCCGTCGAGGACCTCCGGGAGGTCGGGCCCGTAGCGGAAGCGGACGCCCTCGAAACGGACGTGGCCGGCGATCGGAGGGAGGGCAGCGGCGCCCGGCGCGTCGACCACCTCCGGCTCCTCGTCCAGCACGCCGACGATCTTGTCGAGCGCGGCGATCGCCGACAGGAACGTGTTGTAGAGCTGGGAGAGCTGCTGGATCGGGTCGAAGAAGTTCGACAGGTAGAGCGCGAACGCGAAGAGCGTGCCGGTGGTCATGTCGCCGTGGTAGACGAGCCAGCCGCCGTAGCCGAAGACGATCGCGGTGGCCGCCGTCGAGAGCAGGTCGACGACGGGGAAGTAGATGCCGTTCAGCACCACCGTGCGGTAGTTCGCGGCGCGGTAGCCGTCGTTGACGACGCGGAACGCCCGCTCCTGCACGGGCTCGCGCGCGAACGACTGGACGACCCGCATCCCCGCGATGTCCTCGGCGAGCGTCCCGGTGACGATCCCGAGCCGCTCCCGCACGCTGCGGTAGGCCTGGTTGGAGCGGCTGCGGAACCACGCGGTCGCGAGCGCCATCAACGGCAGCACCGACAGCGTGGCGAGGGCGAGCCGCCAGTCGAGCAGGAACAGCACGACCGCCGTGCCGACGAGGAGCAGCGTGTTCTGCACGAGGCTCGTGACGCCGTCGGTCACGAGCTGGTCGAGCGCCTCGACGTCGTTCGTGATCCTGCTGATGATCACGCCGGTGCGGTTGCGCTCGTAGAAGCCCATCGAGAGCCGCTCGAGGTGACGGAACAGGCGGTTCCGCAGATCGGCGAGCATCCGCTCGCCCACCCAGCCCGTCAGGTACGTGTTCGCCGCCGAGAGGAGGAGCGCCGCGACCGCGGCGGCGAGGAACGCCCCCACGAGGAGGCTGAGTCGCGCAAGGTCGTTCTGCGAGATGCCCTGGTCAATCGCGAGCTTTGCGAGGTAGGGCGGCGCGAGCGCGACGAGGGTGTAGACGAGCAGGGTCGCGACCGCGAGCGCGGTCCGACCCCGGTACGGGAGCGCGAGTCGGGCGAGCAGCCCGATCCGCCGGCGCGTGCGCCGCCACGACCAGTCGTGGACGTCGCCGCCCCGCTGCTCGGCGAGGTGGCCGCCGGGCTGCCAGACCTTCACGCGATCTTCTCCTCGACGAGGCCCTCGATCAGGCCGTGCTCGTGGAGCTCGCGGAACACGTCGTTCGTCCGGAGCAGCTCCGCCTGGGTGCCCCGGGCGCCGACACGGCCGTGTTCGAGGACGACGACCTCGTCCGCGAGCTGGATCGTCGACAGGCGGTGCGCGATGATGATCGTCGTCCGCCCCCGCATCACCTCCGCGAGCGCCTCGCGGATGCGCATCTCCGTCGTCGCGTCGACCGAGGCGGTCGCGTCGTCGAGGATCAGGATGCGCGGGTCGATCAAGAGCGCCCGCGCGATCGCGAGACGCTGGCGCTGCCCGCCCGAGAGCGTGATCCCGCGCTCGCCGATCACGGTGTCGTATCCCTGTGGCAGCCGCTCGACGAACTCGTGCGCCTGCGCCGCGCGGGCCGCCTCCTCGACACGCCCGTCCGCCGCGTCGACCGCGCCGAACGCGATGTTCTCGCGCACCGTCGCCGAGAAGAGGAACGGGTCCTGCGAGATCACTCCGACCTCGCGCCGCAGCGAGCGGCGCGTGACGTCCCGCACGTCGACGCCGTCGACGAGCACCCGGCCCTCCGTCGCGTCGTAGAACCGCGGCACGAGGGTCGCCAGCGTCGTCTTGCCGGAGCCCGTATGACCGATGAAGGCGATCGTGCTGCCGGCCTCGACGTCGAGGTCGACGTCCTCGAGCACCGTGTGCAGCGGGTCGTAGCCGAACGAGACGCGCTCGAAGCGGATCGCGCCGGGCCCGGGCGGGAGCTCCGTCGCGCCCGGGCGGTCGTCCACCCCCTCGGGCTCGTCCAGCACCTCGAAGATCCGCTCACCGGCGGCGGTCGCGCGCTGCGCCTGCCCGATCCACATGCCGAGGCTGCGCAGCGGCACGATCAGCATCGCGAGCAGCAGGTTGAAGAGGAAGAAGTCGCCGAGCGTGAGCGAGCCGGAGACCACGAGCCGGCCTGCGGCGAGCAGCACCGACGCCTGCGCGAGCATCGGCAGGAACGAGAGCAGCGGGACGTAGAGCGAGCGCTGCCGGAACGCGTGCACGGTCGCGGCGAACACGGAGCCGGACGCCCGCTCGAACTGCTCCTGCCGCCGCTCCTCCTGCGCGAACGCCTTCACGACGTGGACGCCGACGATCGACTCCTCCGCCACCGTCGCCACCTCGCCGAGGCGCTGCTGCACGTCGCGCAGGATCGGGTGCGAGACGTGGCTGTAGCGATACGCGACGACGACGATCACCGGCGTGATCCAGAGGGCGATCAGGGCGAGGCGCCAGTCGACGACGAAGAGGACGACGGTCACCGAGACCACCGTGAGCACGTGCTGGAAGAAGAAGATCAGGCCGAAGCCGAGGAAGAACCGCACGGACTGGAGGTCGACGGTCGCCCGCGACATCAGCTGCCCGGTCTGGTGGCGGTCGTAGAACCCGAACGAGAGGCCGAGCAGGTGGGCGTAGAGCCCCTCGCGCATGTCCCGCTCGATCCCGAGCGCCTGGCGGCCCGAGATGACGCGCCGCCCGAACATCAGCGCCGCCTTGGCGATCCCGACCGCCACGATCGCGGCGACCGTCCAGGCGAGCACGCCCGTGCCACGCTGGGACTCGATCCCGTCGATCGCGACCGAGACGAGCACCACGATCCCGATCGCGGCCGCCTGCGAGAGCGCCGCGAGCACGGTCGACACGACGAGCGAGGAGCGGTAGGGCCGCAGGAAGCCGAGCAGCCGCACGAACGTCCGCCGATACGGGACTCCGCTCACGCCACCCAACGTAGCCGCGGCGCCCCGGGCCGCCCGCTCAGTGCGCGTGGCCGTGGTGGGCGTGGACGACCGCGTGACCCTTGCCCCGCGCGATCAGCCAGCGGTTGACCGGGAAGGCCGCGACGAACGCCACCACGAGCGAGAACGCGAGGCTGCCCCAGAAGAGCAGGTCGGCGAGCCCTGCGTCGAGGGCGCCCGGCACGAGCAGCATCACCGCGTTGTCGACGACCTCCATCACTGCGATCGAGAGCGTGTCGGACGCGAGCGCGAGCGGCGCGGCCGCGGCGAAGGCCAGCCCCGAGCGGAGGAGCGGCGCCATCGTCAACGAGTACCCGAACGCGAACGCGAGCGCCACGGAGAGGCGACCGTCGGCCAGTTGCCCCACCCGAGCGCGGTGCCGATCACCATGCCGAGCACCTCGCCGATCGCGCAGCCGGTGAGGCAGTGGAGGGTCGCACTCAGTGCGACGCGGTTCAGCGAGCCGTGCATCATCCGCAATATACCCCTCCCTGGTATATCTCGTGTCGGATTTCAGCCCGGCACCACAGCGTGCGCGGCTCCAGCGGGCACCGGTGTGCGACCGAACGTCGGACACCAGAAGCACGTGCGGTTGCAGCCGACCCGGGTGTCGGACTTCAGTCCGACACCAGACACCCGCGCGGCTGCGGTCGGCGCAGGTGTCCGACCGAACGTCGGACACCGACCCGAGGCGGGGGGCGAGCGCTCCGCAACTACCATGCCGTGTCGTGACCGGGGCCGTCGCGAAGAAGGTGATGATCATCGGGCTCGACTGCGCCGAGCCCTCGCTCGTGCTCGAGCGCTGGCGCGACCGGCTCCCGGTGCTCTCCGGGCTGATGGACCGGGGCGTCTCCGGACGGCTCACCTCGATCGTGCCGCCGATCACCGTCCCGGCCTGGTCCTGCATGATGGCCAGCCGGACGCCGGGCGACCTCGGGGTGTACGGCTTCCGCAACCGCGCCGACCACACGTACGACGGCGCGTTCATCGCGGACGGCAGCGCGATCCAGGCGCCCCGGCTCTGGGATCTCGTCGGCCGGGCGGGCGGCAGCTCGATCGTCGTCGGCGTCCCGGGGACCTACCCCCCTCGCCCGCTGCGCGGCGCTCTCGTGAGCTGCTTCCTGACGCCCTCCGCCGAGAGCCGCTTCACCTACCCCCCCGCCCTCAAGGGCGAGGTCGAGGAGGTCGTCGGCGAGTACCTGTTCGACTGCACGAACTTCCGCACGGACGACAAGGAGGACCTGCTGCGCCAGGTGTACGAGATGACGGACAAGCGCTTCCGCCTCGCGGATCATCTGCTCTCCACGCGTCCGTGGCAGCTGTTCGCGTTCGTCGAGATGGGCACCGACCGGATCCACCACGGCTTCTGGAAGCACATGGATCCCGAGCACCGTGGTCACGAGCCGGGCGGGACGTACGAGCACGTGATCCGCGACTACTACGAGCACGTCGACGCGCTCGTCGGGAACCTGCTCCGCCACGCGGACGACGACACCCTGGTGCTCGTCGTCTCGGATCACGGCGCGAAACGGCTCGACGGCGGGATCAGGGTCAACGAGTGGCTGCGCCGGGAAGGGTTCCTCTCCCTGCGCGCCGAGCCGAACGGCGTCACGTCGCCGCGCGAGGTCGGCATCGACTGGTCGCGCACCGTCGCCTGGGGAGAGGGCGGGTACTACGCGCGCGTCTTCCTCAACGTCGAGGGTCGCGAGCCCGAGGGCGTCGTCGCCGCGGCGGACTACGAATCGGTGCGGGACGACCTTGCCGAGCGGCTCGCCGCGATCCCCGACGACGACGGCCGCCCGCTCGCGACGCACGTCTACAGGCCCGAGGAGGTCTACCCCGAGGTCGCGGGCGTCGCGCCCGACTTGATCGTGATCTTCGGCGACCTCCTCTGGCGCTCCGTCGGCACGATCGGCGGCCCCGAGGGCGTGCACACCTTCGAGAACGACACCGGGCCCGACGACGCAAACCACGCGCAGGACGGCCTGCTGATCGCGGCCGGCGCAGGGGTGACCGCACGCGGCGCGCTCGACGCGCACCTCCTCGACGTCGCGCCGACCGTGCTCGAGCTGCTCGCCCTGCCGGTGCCGGACGACATGCGTGGACACAGCCTCGTCCCTGCCCTCGGGAGCTCCGGATGAGACGCGCCGTGTCGACCCTGGAGATCCGCGCGTTCCCGGGGCGGCGCTCGCGGTGCGGGGCCGGAGGGCACAGTACGAGGGGTACGGGCCCGGAGAGCACCGTGCCGCGAGCGCCGTCAGGCGGCCGCGGAGCCCGGCTCCGCCGGGCGGGAGCGGCCGCCGGCCGGGGGCGCGCATGAACCTGATCGTGTACGTGTCGGACGCGCTGCGCACCGACCACGTCGGGTGCTACGGCGCACGGCGCGTGCGCACGCCCACGATCGACGAGCTCGCCGCGACGGGCGTCCGCTTCGACCAGGCCATCGCCGCGGCGCCGTGGACGTGCCCCTCGACCACGTCGATGATCACGGGGCTCTATCCGCACCACCACGGCTACCTCCACTGGGACGCTGCGCTCGACCCCGCCCTGCCGACCCTGTTCACCGTGGCGGCCGCGCACGGCTACACGACCGGGAGCTTCGTGTTCGACGAGAACTACCTGTTCAAGGGGTTCCCCGACGCGAACGTCGCCGGCACGAGCGAGACGCTGGACGACGTCGTCGAGTGGCTCCGGGCCCACCGTTCCGAGCCGTTCGTGCTCTGGTTCCACAGCTGGGCGACCCACATGCCGTACGACATCCACCACGCCGAGCGCAGGGAGTGGCTCGCCGCGAAGGAGGCGATCATCGAGGGCATCCAGTCGGGCGAGGCAGCGGCGCTCGAGGCGCTCCGCGAGGGCTATGCGCGCTCGGTCGAGCGTTCCTCCGAGACCTTTCTGGCCGGCTTCCTCGCCGAGCTCGACGCACTGGGCCTCCGCGAGCAGACCGCGCTCGCGTTCGTCTCGGACCACGGGGAGTCGTGGGGCGAGCGATTCGTGGACAAGGGGGCCGTGAAGGGCACGTACCACATGCACGGCGCGACGATCTACGACGAGATCGTGGAGGTGCCGCTGATCGTCTCCGCGCCCGGACGCATCGAGCCGGGCGTCGTGGAGTCCCAGGTGAGCCTCGTCGACCTTGCGCCGACGCTGCTCGACCTCGGCGGCGCGGCGCTCGACGGACTCGACGGCACCTCGCTCGTGCCGCAGCTCGACGGGGCGGACGGGGCCGACCGCGATGCCTGGATCGTGGCGACGGACGCGGGGCGCGTGTCTCAGCTGGCGCTCCGGCGACCGCCCTGGAAGCTGACCGTGCACGTCGAGTCGGGTGAGGAGGAGGCCTACCGGCTCGACGTCGACCCGCGCGAGCGCGAGAGCGTCCCGGACGACGTGCCGGGGGAGCTGCGGGAGCGGGTGTACCGCGAGCTGGAGGGCCTGGAGCAGCCCGAGCTCACCGCCGAGGAGGAGGCCGCGGTCACCACGCGGCTGACCGATCTCGGCTATCTGTAGCCTCCGGCGATGATGAGCGGCCAGGAGCAGACGGCGCCCGTGCGCGCGGACGAGGACGCCCGCCGGCTCTACGCGGGGATGACCCTGATCAGGCGGTTCGAGGAGACGCTCCTCGAGCTGTTCGCGGCGGGCAAGCTCCACGGCACGACGCACACCTGCATCGGCCAGGAGGCCGACGCGATCGGCGTGATCTCGTGCCTCGAGCCCGAGCGCGACGTCGTGGTCTCGAACCACCGCTGCCACGGCCACTACCTCGCGTTCACCGACGACGTCGACGGCCTCCTGAGGGAGGTCATGGGCCGGGTCGGCGGCGTCTGCGGCGGCAAGGGCGGCAGCCAGCACCTCTTCAGCGGCAACTTCTACTCGAACGGCGTGCTCGGCAGCACGGTCCCGGTCGCCGCGGGGATGGCGCTCGCGGAGCGGGAGAAGGGCACGGGGGCCGTGGCGACGGTATTCGTCGGCGACGGCACGCTCGGCCAGGGCGTCGTCTACGAGAGCCTCAACATCGCGTCGCTCTGGGAGCTGCCGCTCCTCGTCGTCGTCGAGCACAACGGATACGCGCAGTCGACGCCGTCGCGGCTGCAGCTGGCCGGCGACGTCGAGGCCCGGGCGGCCGCCTTCGGCGTGGCGTCGTCCCGGCACGACACGACCGACGTGCTGGAGGTGCGGCACGCGGCGCGCGAGGCCGTCGACCACGTGCGCTCGACGGGCCGCCCGTACTTCCTCGTGCTCGACACCTACCGCTTCAGCCCGCACTCGAAGGGCGACGACTTTCGCGACCCGGACGAGATCGCCGAGCGGCGCCTGCGCGACCCGCTCGAGGTCGGCGCCGGGCTCGTGAGCGACGCAGAGCGGAAGGAGATCGCAGAGGCCGTCGAGCAGCGCCTCGCGGACGCCGTCGAGCAGGCGCTTGCCGCCCCCGTCGCAGCCGCAGAGCCCGTACGGGCCGGCGCCGGCCAGGGGCGCGCATGAGCGTCCGCTGCGGCCAGGCGCTGAACGCCGCCCTGCACGAGATCTTCGAGCGCGACGAGCGCGTGTACCTGCTCGGCGAGGACCTGCTCGACCCGTACGGGGGCGCCTTCAAGATCAGCCAGGGACTCTCCACCCGCTGGCCCGACCGCGTGCTGACGACTCCGGTCAGCGAGGCCTCGATCTTCGGCGTCACGGCCGGGCTCGCCCTCCGCGGCTACCGCCCGATCCTCGAGATCATGTTCGGCGACTTCGTCACCCTCGGGCTCGACCAGGTCGTGAACGGGATCGCGAAGTTCCGCGCGATGTTCGACGACCGCGTCACCGTGCCGCTCGTGGTGCGCACCCCGATGGGAGGACGCCGCGGCTACGGGCCGACGCACAGCCAGTCGCTCGAGAAGCTCCTCGTCGGCGTCCCCGGGATCACGGTCGTCGCGCCGAGCGAGTGCCACGACCTGGGCGCGCTCCTCTCGGACGCGGTCGCCGACGACGAGCCGGTCTTCTTCATCGAGAACAAGCTCATGTACGGCCGCCCCAACCGCCGCCCGGAGAACGGCCGGGTCGACGAGCTCTCGTGCGTCGAGACCGGCGGCCGCTACCCGGCGCTCACCTTCTCCGGCAACGGGTTCGGCCGTGCAGAGGCGACGCTCGTCACCTACGGCGGCATGCTGCCGGTGGCGCTCGACGCCGCGACGCGGCTGATCCTCGAGCACGAGGTCTTCACGGAGGTCGTGGCGCTCGGACGACTGCTGCCGCTCGAGCTCGAGCCGGTGCTCGACTCGCTCGGCCGCACGGGGTCGCTCGTGACCGTCGAGGAGGGGACGCTGACCGGCGGCGTGGGCGCGGAGATCGCGGCCCGCGTCCAGGCCGAAGCGTGGGGCGACCTCAGCGCTCCGGTGACGCGGGTCGCCGCTCGCGACGGGATCGTGCCGTCGGCGCGCAACCTCGAGGACGACGCCCTGCCCGGCGTCGAGGACGTCGTCGCCGCGGTCACGCAACTCGAGCGCGCGGGGGGCTGACGCCGCTGCTCGAGATCGTTCTCACCCGCGAGGACGCGAACAGCGAGTCGGCGCTCCTCTCCGAGTGGCTCGTCGACGACCGCGCCGCGGTTCGCAAGGGACAGCCGGTCTGCGTGGTGGAGACCTCGAAGGCGTCCGTCGAGATCGAGGCCGGCGGCGACGGCACCCTCGTCCAGCTGGTCGCCGCCGGGCTCGAGGTGGAGCTCGGCTCGTCGATCGGGCTCGTCGCACAGTCGGACGGGGAACTGGAGGCCGCACTCGCGAGGCTCGCCTCTGCGGTGCCCGAGCCGACGCGCGAGGACGGGCCGCGGAACGTCACCCGGAAGGCCGCCGAGCGGGCGGCGGAGCTCGGCGTCGACGTGAGCCTGATCGACAAGGCGGGGTTCGTCACCGCCGAGGACGTCGAGGCCTTCGCGGCCGCCGCGGCCGACCGCGACGCCCCCGCCGTCGAGACGGACGTGGTGCTCGCAGGCCTCTCGACGGAGAACGTGACGCTCCCCGCGATCTTCTCCGTCGGCGACGATGACGGTGCGCTCGACCCCGCGTTCCTCGACTCGCTCCGGGCCGACCCCGCCGCGTTCGGCGCGCTCTCCTCCGACGAGCGCTGCGACGCCTATCGGAGCCACGGCGCGCGGATCGGCGACGGAGTGGTGCTCGGCGAGGGCACGGTGGTCGTGGCGCCGCGCATCGTGCTCGAGGACGGCGTCACGATCGGCGACCGCTCGACGATCCGGTGCGAGGAGGTGTTCGCCGCCGGAGAGCTCGTGCTCCTCGGCGACTCGTTCCGGCTCACGTGCCGCCGCGCCTTCGTCGGCGCCGGCACGTGGACCGCCGAGAACGTCGAGATCGGCGGCGGCGGACACCGCGACCCGTGGGCGACGTTCGTGATCGGCGAGCTCGGGTTCATCGGAGGCGAGGTGTTCGTGAACGTCTGCCGGCCGGTGCTGATCGGCGCGGAGGCGTTCGTCACCATGCGCTCGGTCCTGCTCACCCACAACGTCGGGCACTCGGTGCTCGAGGGCTTCGAGAACCGTTTCGCGGGCATCGTGCTCGAGGACCGCGCACAGATCGGAGTCGGCGCGGTCGTCTACGCCGGCTGCCGCATCGGGCGCGAGGCGATCGTCGTCTCGAACTCGTACGTGGTCAACGACGTCCACGAAGGGACGCTCGCCGGCGGCGTCCCGGCGCGGCCGATCGGCCACGCGAGCCGCCCGCCCGCCCGCCCGCGCCAGCTCGAGCTCGCGCGGAGGATCGTCGACGAGCTCGAGGAGCTTCTCCGCCTGCGTGGGATCGAGACCGGGCCGCTCGCCGGCGGCGAGCGCGGGTTCGAGCTGACGGGCGACGAGGGCCCGGGCCGTGTCCTGTTCCTCGAGCAGACGGGAGCAGGCATTCCCGCGGGCGAGGGCGAGACCGTGGTCCTGACGCTCGAGGCGGCCGCCGAGCCGCCGGAAGGGTCCGCGGTGCTCGACCTGCTCGCGCGCCGCGTCACGGGTGACGGCGGCGTGCTGCTCGACTCCGTGCGCGAGTTCTGCCGCAAGCGCGGCATCCGCTTCCAGCCGGGCCCGTGGCGCTACCGCGGCGGTCTCGTGTAGCGGTCGCCGGGAGCCTCCCGCCGCGTGGCTCGGGGACGAGCGAAGGTGACGCGCGGAGCCCATAGCGCGGTGCGGGCGTTTCTCGGGCCGGGTGCCCGGGTACCTCGTCCGCGGACGCCGAACTGGTTTCGGCTCGAGGCAAGGAGGAGCAATGCCCGCATGGGGCTGGGTCTTGATCGTGGTCGCCGTGGTCGTCGTGGTGGGAGTCGCCGCCTGGCTGATGACGACGAAGCGGCGGACGTCGCACCTGCGACAGCAGTTCGGCCCGGAGTACGACCGGGTCGCCGGGGAGACAGGAAGCCGACGTGACGCCGAGGCGGAGCTCTCGTCGCGCGAGGCACGCCGGGCTGAGCTGGAGATCCGGCCGCTGCCGGCGGCGTCCCGAGCCCGGTACGTCGAGTCGTGGAAGAGCGTGCAGGCTCGGTTCGTCGACGATCCGCGCGGCGCGCTCGAGTCGGCCGAAGCGCTGCTGCAGGAGGCGATGTCCGAGCGGGGCTATCCCGTCGAGGACTTCGAGCAGCGCGCGGCGGACGTCTCCGTCGACCACCCGCAGGTGGTCGAGAACTACCGCGAGGGGCATCGCCTCGCGCACACGAGTGCCTCCGACGGGGAGGCGACCGAGGATCTGCGGCAGGCGCTGAAGCACTACCGCGCGCTCTTCGAAGAGCTCGTCGGGGAAGTGCCGGCGCACTCCGCGGCGTAGAGCGACATCCGACCAAGGGAGGTAAGCGCGATGGCAGGCAAGCAGACGGGCGACGAGACGCGCGAACGGAGCGAGACCGCGCGGGCGGACTCCCCCGACGCGCAGAAGGCGGCCGAGGAGAAGCCGGCCGCGACTGCCGGGACGGCGGAGGGCGCGACCGCGACGAAGGCGGCCCACGCGGGCACCGCGCAGGCGAGCTCCCAGAGCAAGGCCGCCTCGGTCGCGGGCGAGACAGCGCTGCTGCCGGACGGGCAGGGCGAGCGGTTCACGTCGCGTTGGCAGGAGATCCAGACGGGCTTCGTCGACCGGCCCCAGGAGGCGGTCGAGCAGGCGGACGCGCTCGTCGTCGATCTCATGCAGCGCGTCACCGGCAGCCTGGCCCAGGAGCGGGAGCGGCTCGAGAGCCAGTGGGCGCGCGGCGACGAGGTGTCGACCGAGGACCTGCGCGTCGCGCTGACCCGCTACCGCTCCTTCTTCGACCGGCTGCTGTCCACGTAACCGGCTGCGCGCGCGCCCGGCGGGGGCAACCCCGTCGGGCGTGCGAGACGCAGAGCGGCGCGTCGCGAGGCCGGTGGGGACAGCCACGCCGGTGACGAACCTGTCGGAATGGCACATGTCCCTTTCCGACCATTGAAGAATCCGAGCTCGAGTGGGACGATTCCGGCCGCCCGTTGGACCACCACGATCGGAGGCGACATGCTCGGGCTCGGTCACGCGCGTGTGGGGACGACCAACGCGGCGCGCAGGCGTAACTCGGGGACGTGGCGCTTCAGTTGAGAGTCGTCTCGCTCCTCGTCGTTCCGGTGCTCGGAATCGCGCTCGCCGCGACGGCCCTGGCGGCGACGGCCGACCCCCAGCGGCTGATCGTGCGACCATCCGACCTGCCCGCCGACTTTCGACTCAACGAGCGGTACCACGGGTACGAGTCGAATGACCGGTTCGTCCGCGGTCGACCGGCGTACCGGCGAGTGGTGGCCAGGTCGAAGAGGCTCACGGGGTACTACGCGCTCTACGAGAAGCAGGTCCCGCTCGCGCTTCCCGCGGTCAACACGAACGTGAGTCTCTTCCGGACGACCGATGGGGCGCGGTACTTCCTGAACTGGCTCGATCGGCAGCAGCGGAGGGACAATGCGGAGCGCGTCGGCAAGGAACCCGTCTGGGGGCGTAAGCGCCTCCGCCTCGGGGACGAGAGCTGGGCCTACTGGGCAGGCCCGCCGAACTTCTACGTGCTCGTCTTCTGGCGGCACGGACGCACGATCACCCTCCTCCACAGCTGGAGGCTCGGCCTCCAACGGGCGCTCGAGCTGGCACGCGCACAGGAACGCCGAATCGCGTCGGTGCTCCACTGACCCCCGGAGCGGCGGGAGCCGGCCGTCGCCGGCGCGCCCGAGGCGCACGCGTGCTCGGCCGCAGCTCAGGGGGACACGTAGTGGGCGCCGAGGGTCGTCGCGAGGGTGCGATGCGCGGGGCTCGTCCCGACGAGCACCGAGCGCGCCGGGTCGACCGCGTGGACCCGGGCGAACGCGAGCGGCAGCCCGGGCAGCGGTGGGCGGCACCAGCAGGTCGGTGGCCCGGCGCCGTGGGTGCAGACGGCCGTCTCGACCGGCCCTGTGACCTCGGCCGCGAGGCGGGCCGCGTCGGCGATCAATGCGTCGGCGCTGCCGTCGGGGCTCCAGTCGAACACGAGGTGAGGAGCCTGCGGGCTCGCGGCGAGTGCCCCGCGCCAGCCCCGCTGACGCATCGCCGGGCGCGCGACGAAGACCCCGACCCGCAGGCGTCCCGGCGATCGGGCCCGCTCGAAGGGCAGCCGCCGCACACGCGCGAACCCCTCGTCGGGCGACGGTGGCTCGAGCTCGCGGAGCGCCCGCATCTGCGCGGTGGGAGCCAGCATTCCGGCTTCGCGACGCGCGAGGCCCTTGAGCGCTTGGGGGGTCGGAAGGGAGCCGAACCGCTCGAGGAGCCGCAGTACGAGGTTCACCTGGGCCTGGGCGAGCGGCGTGTCGAGCCAGAGGCACTCGACCCTCGCGCCGTGCCGGCCCGCGGCCTCGACCACGTGGCTCCGCGCGACGCGGGTGAGGTACGTGTTGTCGAGCACGACCCGGTCGGCCCCGGCCGCCAGGTCGCGATCGAGCAGCTCGGCGAGGTCGCGCAGCGTCCCGCGGCGCTCGTCGCGGTTGAGCCGCCG
Organism: uncultured Actinomycetes bacterium; assembly: GCA_963710125.1. Taxonomy (GTDB): domain Bacteria; phylum Actinomycetota; class Thermoleophilia; order Gaiellales; family Gaiellaceae; genus Gaiella. The sequence goes on from CAVPZH010000013.1 coordinate 226,459, forward strand.
GTAGCCGCGGGCGAGGTACCGCTCCGCCACGCGGCTCTTCCCGGCTCCCGGGATGCCCATCACGAGCACCACCTCGGCCCGCGTCGCCCCGCGCCTCCGCGGGCGCCGTGCGGGGCGTGACCTGCCGAAGGCGCGTGCGAGGGCCGCGCGGTCGCGGTCGTCGAGCACGAGCTCTGCCGCCCGGGCCGCCGAGCGGGCAGTCTCGGGGCGCCGGGCGCCCGGGATCGCGAGGAGCACGGGTGACAGGTCGAGCAGCCACGCGAGCGCCGTCTCGGCCGGGCTGGCGCCGAGGGCGGCCGCGACCTCGACCAGCGCCTCGTTGCGCCCGAGGCCGGCCGCTCGGCGCGGACCGCCGAGCGGCGAGTGCGCGATCACCGCGATCCCCAGCTCCGCGCACCGTTCGACGACCCCGCCGCGCAGGGCGCTGTCGTCGAACGGGCTCACGGCGACCTGGACGGCCCCGACGGGAGCGTGCTCGAGGGCCTCGTCGAGCCGGCGCCGGCTCACGTTCGCGAGCCCGACCTCTCGCACGAGGCCCTCGGCGGCGAGCCGGGCGAGCGCCCGCACAGACGTGCGCCACGGCGTCCTCGGGTCGGGAGCGTGGATCAGGTAGAGGTCGATCGGGACGCCGTCGAGCGCGGCCAGGCTCGCCTCGCAGTCGGCCAGGATCGACCTCGCCCTGCCGTCGGGGATCCACCTGTCCCCGACCCGGGTCATGCCGCCTTTCGTGACCACGCGCGCGCCGCCGGCCGCGCCGCACCGGCGCAGAGCGCGGGCGAGGAGCCGCTCGTTGTGCCCGAGGTCGGCCTCTCCGTGGCCGTACGCGCGAGCGGTGTCGAACACCGTGATGCCCGCGCCGGCCGCGGCCGCGATGGTCTCGAGCGCGGCCCCCTCGTCCCGGGCCTCGTCCGTGGACAGCCGCATGCAGCCGAGGCCGATGCGAGGCCTGGACGTCGAGAGCCAGCCGGTGCTCAGATGACGGTGCCTCAGAACTCGTTGCAGAATGACGCTTCGTCGACGGGGCGCGCTGCGCGAGTGCGATGCAAGGACGCAGGGAGCCCCGATATGCAGGCAGCGGGGTATCCGGATGACGCCCCTTGCCTGTTCATGGGCGGCCGCCGGTGATCGCCGCGACGGGGACGTGATCGATCTGTACGGCTTGCTCGAGGAGGCGGTGGAAGAGCAGTCCGCGCTGGCGGGAGCTGCGGCGGTTGAAGCGGAAGGCGAACTCGTCGAGGTAGAAGTCGAGCTGCTGTGGTCTGGTGGCGCCTTGGTGGGTGCCGAGCAGCCAGCGCTTGAGCAGCGAGGAGACGCGGTGGGCGCGCGGCATGACCACGTGGGCGGGATCGCCGCTGGCGGCGATGCTCGTCCGCATGTGGACGAGTCCGGCGGCGACGAGCCCGTCGTAGCCTCGCCAGTGGTCGGTGTAAACGACCGCTCCGGGCGCGACCGCGCCGCCAACGAACTCGGTCAGGGTGGGCGCGGAGCAGTCGGGGATGCGGGCGAGGCGAACGCGACCGCAGGCGCCGCGCGGGCGCGCCTCGACCGCGATCGCGACGATCGCCTTGTCCGCGAACGTCCCTCGGCCCAGCTTCCCCGGCCTGGAGGGGCCGATCGCGGTCTCGTCGACCTCGAGCTCGCCGGCGAGCGGGTCACGTCCCGGTCGCACCATCGCTCGGCGCAGCTTGTGCAAAAGCGCCCAGGCGGTCTCGTAGCTGCCCAGGCCGAGCAGACGCTGCAGACCGAGCGCGCTCACACCGTGCTTGGTGCCGGTCACATACCAGGCGGCCTGGAACCAGGTCGAGAGCGGCAGCCTCGTGTCGGCGAAGATCGTCCCGGCGGTGACCGAGTGATCGATCCGGCAACGTGCGCAGCGGAGATTACGCCCCTTGCCCATCCGCCACGCCCGGTCGCCGCCGCAAACCGCGCACACGAACCCGCCCGGCCAGCGCAGCCCGGCCAGATAGCCAAGGCACGCCTGATCGTCCGGAAACCAGGCGTTGAACTCACGCAGCGTCCCCGGATAGTCACGGCCGGCAACCGGAACGTCCATGCCGATCAGGATCGCAACCGGCCAAGACAGCATCCGCACAAAGGGGCGTTGCGTGGATACCCCGTTGCAGGCATATCGGGGCGACCGAGGACGCAGCAGCGTGCCGCGCAGCGCGTTCCGGCGGCACCGGACTTCATTCTGCAACGAGTTCTAAGACTCGCTCGAGGCGTCGCCCGTTGCCTGCAGCTCCCCGGCGAAGAACTCGAGCGCCTTCCGCGTCTTGGTCTCCTGATCGCCCGAGAGGTCGACGCCCCGCTCGGCGAGGAACGCACGCGCCTCCGCCGCGACCTGGAACGCCTCGCCCGGCGCGCATTTCGTCGAGAGCTCGAGGATGCGCGAGTTGTCGGGATACAGCCACATCTCGGCGACCAGCTTGCGGTCGAACCCCTTCGGCGCGAACCGCAGCTTGAGCACGAAGATCGGGCCGAGGACCCTCAGGTCGTCGAGCGCGACGCCCTCCGGTGCGTGCGCCTCGTAGAAGGCCCGCTGCGCCTTCGAGAACAGCTTGCGGAGGGGGCGCTCCCCGGACACGGCCTCGCGGACGTCCGTGGCCGGCGCGCCCTTCATCGACCCGGAGCAGACGAACCCGCCGGGCATCGCGTCCACCTCGACGCCGAACTCCGGCATGCGGCGGACGGACGCCGGCAGCGCCGACGGGACGACCGGCCGGAGCTTCACGACCGAGTCGTCTCCCTTCTTCTGCACCCGCCGCGCGCGAACGACGACGCCGTGCTCGTTCAGCCGCAGGTCAGGGGTGTCGAAGAAGAACACCTGCCGGATCTGCGCGTCGAGCGGGTCGATCTGCAGGGCGGCGACCGTCGCCCGCTGCGAGCTGTCCGGCACCGTGAGCTTCAGCTCGACGCTGTCGGAGTCCTTGAGCAGCGCGATCACGCGGCCAACCTCGTCGTCCGACAGGCGTCGCTCCTTGGTCGGGGTCGCACTCATCGCCGCCTCCTCGCCCGCGCTTCGAATCTCGGTTTCCGCACACATTCACACAGCAGCCGGGATGCGCCTAGCCGGAGCCGGTCGAATCACCTGGGTGAGGCGCGTGCGCATCGCCGCGCGCGGAGCGTGGCTCAGGGCGCCCCGTGCTCGATGTAGTCGAGGATCGCGGCGCTCAGGCCGAGGTCGACGGTCACCGAGCCACCGCTCAGCCGCAGGCGTGCCGCGTCGTCGGTGATCTCCGCGCGCCACTCGTGCAGCTCCACCCCGCGGACCGCCTCCCGCAGGATCCACGCCGCGCGCTGGTCCCGGTCGGCGTCCGCGGTCGAGTTGTTGATCGCGAGCGCGATCGCGTCGTCGATCTCAGCGGGGGACACGTCTCTGAGGAACTGGAGGTTCAGGTCGATCTCCGCCGCGACGGGGGCGAGCAGCAGGTCTTTCGGAGTTCTCGGATGGAGGGTCATGGTTCCTATCTTCTCACGCGACCGAACGCACGCACGGGCGTCGCTCTAGTCTGCGCGTGTGGTCGCGCAGCCCTTCGTCTACGAGGTCAACACCTGGGTCTGGCTCGACGAGCTGAGCCGGCGCGAGGGCAGACCGGTCGACCTCGCAGGCGTGCCGGAGTCCGAGTGGGAGGCGATCGCCTCGCTCGGGTTCGACGCGGTCTGGCTGATGGGCGTCTGGGAACGGAGCCCCGCCGGGAAGGCGATCGCGCTCGCGAACGAGTCGCTCGTCGAGAGCTTCCGGCGCGTCCTGCCCGACTTCGCGGAGGCGGACGTGGCCGGCTCGCCGTACTGCATCCGCGACTACCGCGTGGACGCGCACCTGGGCGGCCCGAGGGCGCTCGCCGCCGCGCGCGACGCGCTCGCGAGACACGGGCTGGGGCTGATCCTCGACTTCGTGCCGAACCACGTCGCTCCGGATCACCCCTGGACGGAGGCGCACCCCGAGTACCTCGTCCGCGGGAACGACGACGACCTCGAGCGCGATCCGGCCTCGTTCGTGCGCGTCGGGTCTGGAGTCGTGGCGAACGGGCGGGATCCCTATTTCCCCGCCTGGCCGGACGTGGTCCAGCTGAACGCCTTCTCGCCCGACCTGCGGCGCGCGGTGGTGGCGACGGTGCGGTCGATCGCCGCGCAGTGCGACGGCGTTCGCTGCGACATGGCGATGCTGGTCACGAACGACGTCTTCGAGCGCACGTGGGGCGACCGCGCAGGACCGCGCCCCGGCGGCGACTACTGGCCGACGGTGATCCCGGCCGTCAAGGCCGAGCACCCCGGCTTTCTCTTCGTCGCCGAGGCGTACTGGGATCTGGAGTGGGAGCTCCAGCAGCAGGGCTTCGACCACTGCTACGACAAGCGGCTCTACGATCGGCTCGTGCACGACGGCGCCGAGCAGATCCACGGTCACCTCTCTGCCGACGTCGGCTACCAGCGCCGCCTGGTGCGCTTCCTCGAGAACCACGACGAGCCGCGCGCGGCCGCGACCTTCCCCCGCGACCGGGCCCGGGCAGCCGCGGTGACGACGCTGGCGCAGACCGGCATGCGCCTCGTCCACGAGGGCCAGCTCGAGGGCCGGAAGGTGCAGCTCCCGGTGTTCCTCGCGCGCCGGCCCCACGAGCCCGTCGACCCCGACGTGAGGGCCTTCTACGACACGTTGCTCGGCGCGCTGCGGGACGGCGTCTTCCGGGACGGGGAGTGGGTCCTCGGCGAGCGCCGCGGCTGGGAGGGAAACGACACGTGGCAGCAGCTTGTCGTCTGGGGCTGGCGCGGCGCCGCCCGCAAGCTCGTGGTCGTGAATCTCGGCGAGCGCCCCGCGAGCGCGCTCGTCACGCTTCCCTGGGAGGAGCTCCGCGCACGCACATGGCGTCTCGACGACGCCTCCGACGGTTCGTGGTACGAGCGGAGCGGCGACGATCTCCGGGACGGCCTCTACGTCGCGCTCGCCCCGTGGCACTGGCATCTCTTCGACCTGACGCCCCTCGACGAGCAGAATCGAGGCTGACATGACCGGGACCCCGTCGACCGCCGAGCACGCCCGCCTCGCCGAGGCGACCGGCCGCGCCGAGGACGACCTCTTCTCCGCCAACCCGTGGTACGAGTGGGGGCCGTACCTGAGCGAGCGCGCCTGGGGCACGGTGCGCGAGGACTACTCCGAGAGCGGCGACGCGTGGAGCTCGTTCCCGCACGACCACGCACGGTCGCGCGCATACCGCTGGAACGAGGACGGGATGGCGGGGATCTCGGACATCCGCCACGAGCTCTGCCTCGCGCTCGCGCTCTGGAACGGCCGCGACCCGATCCTCAAGGAGCGGATGTTCGGCCTCACGGGCCCGCAAGGGAACCACGGCGAGGACGTCAAGGAGTACTGGTGGTACCTGGAGGGCCTGCCGAGCCACGCGCTGCTGCGGTGGCGCTACCACTACCCGCAGGCCGCGTTCCCCTACGAGCAGCTGGTCGACCACGGTCGCGGTCTCCAGGACCCCGAGCTGGAGCTGCTCGACACCGGCGCGTTCGACGGCGATCGCTACTGGTCGGTCGAGGTCACCTACGCGAAGGCGTCGCCGACCGAGATACTCGCGCGGATCGCGATCGAGAACCACGCCTCCGAGGAGGCGACGCTGCACGTGCTGCCGACGCTCTGGTTCAGGAACACGTGGTCGTGGGCGCCGGGGGGCGCGCGGCCGCGGATCGAGCGGAGCGGCCCCGACCTCCTCGTCGCCGACCATGCCCTCGCCGGCTACCGACTCCAGGCGGCGGCCGGGCCCGACGGCGAGGAGCCGGAGATGCTGTTCTGCGAGAACGACACGAACACCGCGCGCGTCTTCGGGACCGAGCCGCTGACGCCGTTCCCGAAGGACGGGATCAACGACCACGTGGTCTCCGGCGCGGAGACCGTCAACCCGGACGGAGCCGGCACCAAGGCGGCCTTCCACTACGCGGTCACCGTCGGCGCCCACGGCACCGCAGAGCTGCGGCTCCGGCTCCACCGGCCGCGCTCGGGCCGCACGCGTACGGCCAAGCCCGCCCCGGGCAGGTGGGCCGGGGCGGAGTTCGAGCGCGTGGTGGCCGCCCGCGAGGCGGACGCCGACGAGTTCTACGCGGCGCTCGCGCCGGCCGGAACCTCGCCCGAGGCGATGCAGGTCCTCCGCCAGGCGTGCGCGGGCCTCGTCTGGAGCAAGCAGATGTACCCGTACAACGTCCGCCGCTGGCTCGACGGCGACCCCGGCACGCCGCCGCCGCCCGAGGCACGCCGGCACGGCCGGAACAGGGACTGGCGGCATCTCGACTCGTTCGACGTGCTCGCCATGCCCGACCCCTGGGAATACCCCTGGTTCGCCGCCTGGGACCTCGGCTTCCACACCGTTCCGTGGGCGCACCTCGACCCCGCGTTCGCGAAGTACCAGCTGCTCGTGCTGCTCCGCGAGTGGTTCATGCACCCGAACGGCGCCCTCCCCGCCTACGAGTGGAACTTCGACGACGTCAACCCGCCGGTGCACGTGATGGCCGCGCTGCGCGTCTTCCGCATCGACGGCGCGCGCGACCGCGAGTTCCTCGAGCGCGTCTTCCAGAAGCTGCTCGTCAACTACACCTGGTGGGTCAACCGGCAGGACGCGGACGGCAACAACGTCTTCAGCGGCGGCTTCCTCGGCCTCGACAACATCAGCCCGATCGACCGCTCCAACCTGCCCGAGGGAGTGACGCTCGAGCAGGCCGACGGAACGGCGTGGATGGCGTACTACACCCTCTCGATGCTCATCCTCGCGATCGCGCTCGCCCAGGAGAACCGCGTCTACGAGGACATGGTGATCAAGTTCCTCGAGCAGTTCGTCCTGATCGCCCGCGCGCTCGGCCGCCAGGGCCTGTACGACGCAGAGGACGGGTTCTTCTACGACCGGCTCGTGCTCCCCACCGGCGAGACGACCTCGGTCCGGGTGAAGACCGTCTCGGGGCTGATCCCCCTCCTGCCCGCGGTCGGTCTGCCGACGCCCACCGCCGAGTGGGCCGAGCGGCTCGGCAAGCGGTTCGCCCGCCTCCGCGAGAGCTTCGAGGAGACCGGCGGGAGCATGGTCGGGCGCGTCCGCATGCTCGGCGAGCGCCGGACGGTGCTCGTCTCCGTGCTCGCCCCCGACGACCTGCGCGTGACGCTCCGAGAGTTCTTCGACGAGGACGCGTTCCTCTCCCCGCACGGTCTGCGCGCGGTCTCGAAGCGCTACGAGAACAACCCGTACACGCTCCCCGGACTACCGGACGCGACGATCGACTACGAGCCCGCCGAGTCGACCACGACGATGTTCGGCGGCAACTCGAACTGGCGCGGGCCCGTCTGGCTCCCCGTGAACTACCTCGCGATCCGCCAGTTCGTCCTCTACCAGGAGTTCTTCGGAGACGAGTTCACGGTCGAGTATCCGACCGGGTCGGGCGTCGAGCGCACGTTCCGCGAGATCGCCCAGGACCTTGCGGACCGGATCGTCGCCATCTGGCTGCCGGACGGCGACGGCCGCCGCCCCGTCTTCGGCGGGACCGAGCGGCTCCAGGAGGATCCCGCCTGGAAGGACAACCTCCTCTTCTACGAGTACTTCCACGGTGACAACGGCGCCGGCCTCGGCGCGATGCACCAGACGGGCTGGACGGCGCTGGTCGCCGACCTGATCCTCGACCCGCCCGCGACCACCGAGCCGCTCGGCGCGTCCCGACGACGCTAACCCGCTTCGCTCTGTAAAGCGCTGTCCACTCGCGTACCGAGCTGACCCCGATCCCTGCATTTGTGGGTTTCTCGGCACGTGAGGCGCTGAACGGCTGGACTCAAGTACTCCCTGTGCGGAACAGGACCCGGGCGCCATACACCTTGCCGGGTGGTCGTCCCGTTGAAACCCGACCAGCCGTTCCGGTTCGTCGCCGTTCGCGAGAAGGACGAGCGCGGGAGGCGCCGGGCGAGCGAAATCCCGCCCGGCGCTCTCGGTCTGCGCTACTGCGACTGGCAGTTGGTGTGCGAGTTGTTGTAACCCGTCGCCCCCGGGTCCTGTCCGACGGCTCCCTCGTGGTAGCCGGGAGTGCCACCCTGCTCGCCGAGGAACCCAAAGTTGCCGTTCTCGTCGGCAAACGCGCCGTGCACAGCACCGCACGGCGACGGTTCACGGTTGTCGCTGCCGTTGCTCGCGAACGAGGCGCCGGCGAGCGCCAACGCGACGATCGCAATGACCATGTACTTCATTCGACCTCCATCTCTTGGCTCTGCGGACTCACTTGCTTCCTGTCGCTCTTGGGAAGACCGACGGTCGATCGTGATACGACCATCGGCCGACGCTGCGGGTGGCTTCTACCCCTGTTGGGGGAACTTCCCGGCGACCGCGCAAGTTTCACGCCGCATCCGCGTCTTCCCACGTAGAGACCCGGACAGTGGGCGGCGGCGAGCTTGGCGGCGCCGCCGCCGCCCGCCGGCTCAGCCCGCTCGCGAGTAGGGCCCGGGCCTAGACCAACGGCCGGTGTCTGTCGCTGTGCCCGGGCGGATACTGCAAGCGCGCCGGGGGCGCAATTAGACGGGCCGCAGGGCCCACCGGACCACCGGGGGATAGGGGGTTTCCGGCGGGCCCGTGCGGCGGCGGATCGCCGCTCTCGTCCAGGGAGGGGCAAGAGTTCTCGGCGCCGCCACCTCCAGTCTTGCACGACCGCACGACAAAGAGGGCTCGAGGCGGGGAGAGGGGTGCGGTCACGGCCCGACCGGGTGTCGGGAACCACTACCGCAACTCCGTCCGCCGCGGTGACGGAACTGCTCCCCCGTTTCTTCCCCTCTCCCCTTGCCGAGGATGAGTGTGCCACCCGGGCGTGCCGGCTACAAGGGGTATGCGGCCCGGCTCTTGCCGAGCTCGCCGCTACAGCAGCCGCACTCGACGCATTCTGGCCTCGAAACTGCCGGCAGAGCGGCGCACGGCGTAGGTCGTTTACGGCGCCGTGGGCTCGACGAAGCCGTAGCGCGAGAGCGATCCTCCGTCTTCGTCGACGACGCGATCAGCGGGGACGAGTGACTTTGGATCATTGGGGTCGGCGATGATGCCAACGATCCGGACCACGCCGTCTTGTTCGTGGGATGCCCACGCGATGACCCGCGACCGACCTGTCTCGACCCCGTTGCCATCGGCGAACAACGCGCGCCAACCGGGCTCTGCCGAGACGAGCGAGGAGATCCTCTCCACTCGCCCGATCGTACAGCGCGTCCGGAACACCGGAGCAGGTGACCGATGCACGCTGGGCGGAGGATCCGAAAGTCTCTCCTGTTCGCGGGATTCCTCCCAGGGTCGGGACCACCGCTCCGCGCCCGATCAACTGTCGGCGGCTCAGTTGGGACAGGCTTTAGGCCGTGTCCAGACCTGCGGTTGCGATCACCGAGGTGGCCAGTCGTCCGTCGGCGGCATGCTGTCGGTTGCGAGCGGCTCGCCGGCGTCGCCGGGGAAGGCGGTGGGCGGAGATGGTCTTCCAGTCAGGACCATCCGGTAGGTGGGCCGGAGCACGGTGAGGCCGACCATTCCCGCGAGCCACCACACGGCTGCGAGTGCGAGGCCGGAATCCGTGAGCATCATCCACGTTGCGACATACGCTCCCCAGAGCAGCAACACCCAGGTCATCCCGCGCCAGTGGAGGAAGTTGGTCACCCAGTCACCGTTCCCCTTTTTCTGTTGCATCCTGCTGACGTCCAGCAGAGCCGAACTGCAACCGATTGAAATCGGCCCGGGGGAAACCCTGGCCGCAGTCCCTCCCCCAATTTCCGTTCCAATTTCTTAGACGCCTAACACGCTGTTTTGTCAGCGACCTTGCCCGCTTGTGGTTTTTGAGTGGGCTGGGGAGCGAGCTCTCGAGAGACTCGTCTTCCCCTCGGCGGCGGCAAAGCGACAGCGCTGGCGCCGGAGAAAAGCGGAGAAAGCGTGCGAGCGGGGACGTCTCCTACTTGAAGGAGATGATCAATCACCAGCCGCCGTCGCCGGGCCTGATCGGGCTTCTGGAGTTGTTCCTCGAGGACGGATTCAAGGGTGTGATCGCGTGTCCGCCGGCCGTTTCCGCCGGGATCGCTCAGTGCACTGTCGGGACAGTCGGCCGAGACTCGATGGACGTGCCTGCCGAAAGCGCTGTGTACGTCAGATAACGCGGTGGACTGCGCCGAGTTCGACGTTCGCGGAGGAGTACGCGGATCGGGTGGACGCGGTCGACGAGGACGGGCGCGATCCCGCATCAACGCTGGAAGCCGACGCCCGGACTCGAACCGGGGACCCCTTCATTACGAGACAACGACGAGTGAGGAACCGCCGTCCACCCGAGAGCACGGAACGTCACGAAGTGCCTGGAAAGCAGCCGATTCGGCGCCGGGACGCGAGGACACGTAAACCCGCGCGTGTCCGCCCTCGTGTACCCGATTTGTACCCGGCTCCCGCTCCCCGCTGAGCTGGCGCACGCTCGAGCGAGGTCAGCGAGCGCACATCGGGGTGGAATGCCAATGTCCGCGCAGGTCTTGCGCGGAGACGGAAGTCGATTTCACGGTGACGCACCACCGCCTCCACTCCGCCCTCGATGTCTACGCGCCGGCGGGATACGAGATGATGATCAGCACAGACAACACCCCGACGACCGCAACCAGATAACCGAGCCTCTACAAAACCCGGGATCGCTCATAGACGCAGCTACGGAGCTCGCAACAACGATGGCGCACAGCAACCCGGCGAGCGCAACAAGGACGGCAAACCCAGCCGAGCGGTCCGGCTCATTCGGGCGCTCGCGCGATATCCAGTGCATCGCTTACAAGGTCGTCGATGGTACGGAAGCTGTGGACGCCCCTTTGCCCGACCGGCTCAATCGGTCGAGGCAACTCACGGCCGCTCTCATCGAACCAGCGTCCTCGTGAATCGCGAAAGCAATGCGCGTCGAGTCGATCGTCCGGCTGGAGATCGCGCCGATCGAGCGTTTCGAAGTAGCCCCGCGACCATGGCAACCGGTTTGTCAGGATCGGCGGAACCAGCAGCCTCGATGGCGTGAGCTCGTCGTCTCCCGGCGGATCCGCCGTTGAGCGTCGCGCGTCGTAGATGTAGATCAGATTCAACCCGGTGAGCGCAGAACCCGCCACGGCGTTCGTGCTGACGACTCGTCCGAACAGGAACAACCCGGCACGAGGGGACAGCGCGAAGACGTCGCCCTGACGAGGAGCCTTCCTCGACGGTCGGAGCACCCTGAGGTTCGGATCGGCCATCGTGCTAGTACCCGTTCCTCCGCAACCATGCGTTGCCCCAATCGACGGCTTGCCGGTAATGCGCGAGCCTCGGGCTAATCGAGTGCCGGATGTTCTCGAATCCCGGGTTGCGCAGGATCAGAGCCTCCTCGATCGCTCGAGCCTGCCCACGTGTCACCGCCGTATCGGTGATCTGCTCGAGCACGAATCGATCTCCGTGCTGAGCCTGTCGTCGGGCGAGATCACTCGTCAGCCCGACGTAGACGTTCCTTCCATCTCGGACACCGTGGTAGACGTGCACGTCGGCCGGACCGCCCGCGAGGGCCTTCGGCAAGACCGGAGGCAGGTCATCTACTGCCTTTGCGGCTCTTCCGCCGGCTAACAGCCTCTCGACCCACGGGACACCTCTGCCGCCGAGTATCTCGGCGAGGCGTCCGCCTTTGCCGACCGGTGTCCAGCCGAGGACTCCCAGCACGCAGCCTTCGACGTGCTCGGACGCCGAGTTCCCACCGACACACTGCCGCAACTCGTCGACCGCGAGCACGACCTTCGCGACCGCCTTGACGGCGCCGCATACACCGCAGCCCGGTGCCGGCATGTTCTCCAGCTCGTACTGCGCAACGGACTGGCAACCGCTCTGGCCAACCGCGTTCAGGCAGCTGTCCAACGTCCCGCGGGGGTCCTCGGCGTTGATCGCTCCCTGCGCAAGACGGTGCCCGTCCAGCTCGACCCAGTTGACCGGGTTGCCCGCCGCCAGCGCGTACCGGTTCCCAGACAGCGGATCTAGGGCGAGCGTGAGGTTGTCGAGCGCCCCGTCGTACTGGTCAACCTGTAGGAACCGGCCCGTCGCCGGCACATACCGCCGCGCACCCATATCCAGCGTGCCCGAGCCAGCGTCTGAGCGCTTCCCCGTGTAGCCGTACGAATTCGTTCCCGCCGGGAACCCCGCCGCCGTCTTCGTCAGCGCGGCGACGCTCTTGCCGTAGGCGCTGTACCCGTAGGACGCCTTGATCGTCCCGCTCTGGTCGGCGAGCAGCGACACCGACCCGTGCGGCTCGTACAGGTAGCTATACCGGCTTGCGCCGTCCGCGATCGTCGCGCGGCGCCCAAACGCGTCATAGCCGTAGCGCCGTGTCGTGTTCGTCGCGCCGGTCAGGGTCTCGCTCGCAAGACGGTTGCTCGCCCCCACGTAGCTGAACGCGTAGTTCGTGGTCGAGCCCGACAGCGTGCTCGTTTGCGCGACGGGACGGTCGAGCGGGTCGCTCGTCCACGCAACCGAGTTGACGACGCCGCCCGAGCCATTGAACAGCCGGTAGCTCGCAAGCCGGCTCTTGTAGTCGTACACCCAGTCCTCGAGCAGATCGGCCCCGGAAGCTGGGCAGGTGCCGCCGGCATACGTCGACTTCACCGCGCAATCCAAATTCCCAAGACCGTCGTAGAGGAACTCCACCGTCGTTGTGCCCGTCGTTTGCGTCGCCAGCCGTAGCCCGCTGTACGTGCGGGTAATCGCGGAGCCGGGCGTCGGCGTCTCCGTCGTGATGTTGCCGGCCACGTCGAGCGTGAACGCGGTCGACAGGCCCGCGCCGGTGTTCTCGGCGGTCAGCCGGTCGCGGGCGTCATAGGTCCAGGTCGCCGTGCAGGTCGCCGCGTAGCAGGCGGCAGCGGCGTCCGGGCCCTTCAGCTGGAAGGTGTCGCTGACCCGGTTGCCGTTCACGAACACCCCGCCTGTCACGTAGTCGAGCGTGTGCTGCTCGATCATCGCGCCGGCGGCGTTCTTGTTCGTCAGCGTCTTCAGCAGCCCGTTGTCGAAATACGTCCGCTCCGCCGACTGCTCCGTCGCCCACGACCCGCTGCCACCCTTCTGCAACGTCTGCGAGGCAAGCTCGTCGCGGTCGGTGTACGTGTACAACAGCTGCTCGTCGTCCGACGTGCCACCGGTGGCGAAGTCATCGACCTGTGAGGTCGCACGGTCGAGCTGGTCGTAGGCGAACGTCGACACCCGCCCCGCCGTCACCGTCGAGCCGCCCGTGGTCTCCTCCCTGTTCGCCTCCTCGCTCGCCCGGTTCCCGTGCAGGTCGTAGCCGTAGAGCGTCGCCAGCCAGTTCGAGGAGCCCGTCTTGAGGACGCGTACCTTGGACTGCTGGTCGAGGCTGTCGTATGCGAGCTCGACCGGCAACGGCGCCTGCCCACTCGTCGTCAACCCGGTGGCTTCGAGCGCGTGCGTCAGATTGCCGTTGGCGTCGTAGTCGTAGGTCGCGCGCTCACCACCGTCGTCGAGCAACGCGGAGACGAGCCCGTCCGTCGTGTAATCCCAGGACATCGAGCGCGCCAGGTCCAGGACCCCCGGCTGCCCCACGATCTCGGGGATGCGGTTGGTCTGCCAGCCCTCCGCGGTGTAGTCGAACCGCTGCTTGGCAAGCGCCGGCTCCTGTTGTGTGTAGATCGAGTCGGTGTCCCAGTAGCTGTTCTGGGTTTTCTCCGCGTCGGTCACCGCCCCGGGCGTGGAGGCGGTGGTCGGCAGGCTCGTCCACAACAGGCGGCCGTCGGCGTCGTACGCGTTGTGGAGGTACGCCTGCGTCGTCCCGGTCGCGGCGGGAACTGTGGTCTTGACCGGCCGTGCCAGCGCGTCGTACGCATAGGACTCCACGTAGTCAGTGAACGTGGGGCCGCCGGAGGCGGCGTCGTAGGCGCGCGGCGAAATCAGCCGCTTCACGTTCCCCAACGCGTCGTACTCCCATCTCGTCGTCACCGTCCGACCGGTGTCATAAGGCTGGACGAGGCTCAGCCGCTCGCCCCGGTCGCTGTACGTGGTGGTGGTCACCTTGCCCAGCTCGTCCGTCTCGCTCGTCACCTGGCCGTTCTCGTCGTAGCCCGTCTCGGTTGTCTCGCCGGCGGGGTCGGTGGTCTTGACGAGCCGGTGCGCCGCGTCGTACTCGAGCTTCGTGGTGTACGAGGCGGTCGTGTACACATACGGATCGGCTGCCGGATCCGGACACGAGCTCAACCCCGACGAGCCCTTCGGCGCCGTCGTCGAGCGCAGATCCCCCGCCAGGTCGTAGCAGCTCTTCGTCACCCGCGTCTTACCGCTATCGACGTCGCCCGACCCGTCCACCGCGTACTCCGTCACCGACAGCGCCCGGTCGAGCAGGTCGAACACTGTCTCGGTCACGAAGTCGTTCTCGTACGCCGAGCCGGACGGGGACGTATTCACGCCGCGGGGCTTCGTCACGCGCGTTACGCGCCCGCCGGCGTCGTACTCGCTCTTCACGCTGGTGGGGCCACCCTTCGCTGCGGCGCGCGGTCCGGTCACCAGCGTCGGGCGGTCCAACGCGTCGGACGTCGACGTGGTCGTGGCCCCGTTCGAGCCGTCCCCGCGCCCGTAGTGCGCCGCCTGCACCTCGGTCACGTTGCCGTTGGGGCCGTAGGCCTGGCTCTGCCAGATCAGCAGGCCCGGCGTCAGCGTCGACGACTTGGGGGTGGAGGAGCGGCGCTCGCGCCCGAACGCGTCGTAGTACACGTGCGACGAATCGGTCTCCGACGGCGCGCTGCCGGTGGCGTGCACCGGGTCGCGCTGGAACACGGGCAGTCCGTCGGCGCGGTAGGTCGCTTCGGCGACACCGCCGGCGGCGTCGGTCACCGTGGTCGGCAGCCCGTTCGCGTCGTAGGTGTTGAACGTCGTCGTGCGCGTGATCGCGTCCCCGTTCGCAGGCAGCGTCTGCGTCGCCAGCGTCGCGTTCGCGTTCCAGGTGTTCGTCGTGACGTTGCCGAGCGGATCGGTGACCGTCTTCACAAGTCCCGTCGTCGAGTCGCCCGGCGTCGCCGTGTAGGTGAACGTCCACGTGTAGTCGTCGGGGTTGCCGGTGGTGGCGTTGCCGCGCGGCTTCGTCACCGAGGCGACCTGGGAGATGTGGCCGATCGAGCGGCCTGTCTCCCAGTTGCCGGTGACGTCGTTCGCGTCGACCGCGCTGTTGGCGTACGTGTAGGTGGTCTCGTTGCCGAGCTCGTCCTTCTCCGAGACGAGGAGCCCGTTGGGGTTGTAGGCGTACTCGGTGAACTCGCCGGTTGGCTGGACGAGCTTGTGGACGTGGTTGAGCGGCGCCGCCGCGGTCCACTCGACCTGCGTCTGCTGGTCGAGCGGATCGACGATCTCCGTCACCCTGCCCTCGCCGTCGAGCGTGTACTGCCACTCGCGCGCCAGCGGCAACGTCACGGTGGTGCTCGTCGCCGACGGGTACGCGTACGTCGTCTCGTTGGTCGAGCCGCCGAGCCGGTTCGTGCGACCGACGAGCCTGCCGGCGCTCATGCCGCTCGTGCCGTACTCGAACTGGGTCTCCTGCCCCCTGAAGTCGATCACCGAGAACAGCACCGACGACTGAACGGTGGCAGGGTCGGGATCCCGGCGGCCCTCGAGATCGCCGATCGCCGGCCCGCTGCCCGCCGCGTTCAGGTAGGCGAACACCACGGTGCGGTCGGGGGTGGGCATCCCGTCGTCGCCGGGGCCGCCTTTCTCGGTGATCGAGCGGAGGTTGCCGTCCTCGTAATACGCGAACTCGAGCGCGTGGCCGACGTGGTCGGTGAGGTGCTTGAGCTTGCCGCGCATCGCCTGGGTCGGCGTGTCCGCGTTGGCCCAGTAGGTGAGGGTGAAGTCGCGTCCACCGGCGTCGGTCACGGTGGTGACGCGCTTGCCGATCCCGTACGGGTCCTCCCCGGCGCCGGGGGTGGCCAGTGTGTAGGTGAGCTCGTTGCCGTTCGCGTCGGCGACCGTGGTCGGGTAGCCGTCCTCGTCGTAGACGAACCGGGTGCGGTCGGGCTTCCACAGCTCCCAGCCGGTCGAGCCGGTCTTCTTCAGGTACAGCTCGACCCCCGCCGGGGCGGTGTAGTACGTGCCAGCAGCGTTTCCCTCGAAGCGGTGGTAGCTGCCGTCGCCGTCGGTGAGCCCGACCCACTTGTCGGTGCGGCCGGCGGCGGTGTCTGCTGCGTTGGGGTGGATGTCGAGCGGCAGCCCGAACGGCGTGAGCGAGCCGATCGCGACCGACCAGTTGTTCCCGAGCGGGGAGACGGAGCCGTGCTCGAGCGAGTTGTAGGTGAGGTTGACGACGGTGTCGATCCCGCGGCCCGGCTCGGAGAACGGTGTCCACTGCACGAGGTTGTTGCCGTTGGCGAGGTTGACGTGATCGGTGAAGCCGCCGCCGAGGTCGTCCTCGTCGTAGGCCTGGTAACGCTCCAGCCCCAGCTCGGCCGGGGTGTCGGCGGTGACGGTCACCCACGACTCGTAGGGCGTGTTCCCCTTTGCCGCGAAGTAGCTCGACGTCGCGGTGTCGTACAGGTCGACCCGCAACCGGTACCGCGCGCGAAGCACGCCTGTCGGCAGCGCCGGCGGCTCGATCTCCAGTGTGACGTTGCGTTGCTGACCGGCGCCGAGGTCGGCGCCGATCGAGACGTCACCCGAGTCGACCACCGTGGGGGTCGCGTCCGCCGAGAACCAGCGGTAGCGGAGCTTGGTCGAGGCGGTCGGCCAGGTCTGGGAGGAGTCGTTGTGCAGCGTGACGGTCACCGGGAACGTGTCTTGGCCGCTGTCCTCTTCGCTGCCGAGGCTGGTAGGTGTGAGCGCCACGATTGCGGCGTGGTATCGGAAGCTGGCCTGGTTGACGGTCCAGGTCGCGGAGACCGAGCCCGCCGTGGACTGCTCTTTGTCCTCTGACTCGAGATCGCCGACGTCCTCGCGCTCCGTGTAGCCCGTTCCTGGGCTGATGGTGGTCGTCCCCGAGGTGTCGACAAGCGCGGCGAAGATGCGTCGGTTGGGTCCGGTCGTTGTGATCGAGCTCGTGCTTGTCCCGTCGGTCGTGTTCGAGCCTGTCACCATCGCGCGGATCGCGTGCGCGTCGATCGGAGAGACGGGATCGACGCCGGCGTATTCGTGAATCGCGATCCGCCGGAACGAACTCGAGGAGCCGAAGGTGGCGGTCACCGAATCGGCACCGCTGCTTCCCGAAACCGCGTAGAAGACAGCGAGCGCCTGTTGGTTTGTTGTGTCGTTTGCCTGGTCGAGCTTCGTGTAGGTGTTTCCGAGCGTGTCGGACACCGAGACACTCTGCGTGGCGCTTGTATCCCACGAGACGGCGACGAGGACCGCGTCGCCTGCGGTGACATCGTCGTCAAACGCCTGGGCAATCGAGGTAGCTCCTCCGTTGTTCGTCGTCGACGCAGACTGGACGAACGACACATTCCCCGGGTCGGTCCCTCCGCCGCCGCTTCCGCTGCTTCCGATCCCCGCCTCGTAATGCGCCTGCACCCGTCCGGCAGCGAGCGCGTGGTCGTAAACGGCCACCTCGTCGATCCAGCCGGAGAAGGGCCAGCTCGAGAGAGGGTCGTCGCCGATCGAGAGGTCGGCGCTGTTTCCGGGCATCGTCCGCGTCGAGGCGATCGGCCCGTCGGCGAGCGCGCCGTCGACGTAGAGCCGCATCGCGCTGCCGTCGTAGGTTGCGACCACGTGATGCATCCCCGGGATCAGCCCTGTGGCGGTGGCGTGGTCGGCGCCCGAGGAGCCGTGGCGTTCGAACGTGATCGTCTCGTCGTCCCCATCGAAATAGAAGCTCCAGCCGTTGCTGGCGTACTTCGAGACGATCTGCGGGTACTGGGATCCCATCGAGCCCGCCTCGACCCACGCCTCCGCCGAGAACGGCGCCGTGCCCGTAAAGTCGTAGTGGTCGTTGAGATCGACCCGCTCGTTCGACGCCTCATCGAACTTCACCGAGGTCCCGTCGTCGATCAGGGGCGTTTCACCAAGCGTCGGGGTGTTCACGTAGCTCCCGACCACGGCCGACATCTCGTCGGCCACGCTCGTGCCGCTCGTCTCATCAAGCCGCCAGTAGGAGAGCGGATCGTCCTCAAGTACGGTCGCCCCGTAGTCCGCGGCCCCGCCACCGCCGCCGATCAGCTCGCCGGCGTGGACGTTGTCGATCCGCTGGTCGGGGCTGCTGAGCTCGATTCCTACGTAACCCGCGCCAAGGGACGAGTCGGACATCGTGACCGACCCCGCTTCGGCCCACGTCCCGCCGGAGGGTTTGACCCACAGGCTGAGCTGGTCGCCGGCGGTGCGCACTCCGATCGAGGAGCCATCGTCGAGCTCTGCGGACTCGGTCAGGATGTCGTTCGAGGAGGAGTCGAAGACCGTGATCTGGTCGCTGGCAGGGTTGAACAGGATGTAGTACGACCCGTCCCAGCCCGTCGAGGTGTTCTGCTGCACGCGCATGTGCACGTAAAGGCTCTCGCCGTCCCAGTCAGGAACGTCGAGCGAGATCTCCTCGTCATCCCAGGGGCCGCTCGTGTAGGTCGCTGCCGAGCAGTTGCCCGAGGTGTAGCCGCCCTCGTTTGAGATGTAGCGCATCTCGGCGCCGCTGTCGGTGCAGCCGTTGTCGGGGGTGTTCCAATCGGCCGAATCGAGGACTCCATTTACGTGGGTGAAGTCCTCGACCAACGGTGCGACGGGGAACGTCGGCTCGCCACCACCACCCCCACCACCGCCGCCGCCGCCGGCCGCCGATGCGCTCATCTCGAGCGGCACACCGGTTGCCGAGATGGTCGCCTTGAACTGGCCTGTGGTGTTTGTGACGCTGATCGGATACCCGGCCGAGACGGTCACGTTCCCGTCCGCGTCATACGCGCGCGTGGCGAGGGTGTGCGAGCCGTCATAGACCGGCAGCGCGAGCGTCTCCATGGTCGCGGAATAGGGGGAGCTCTGGTCGGTCGCGAACCGGTCGCCGTCGACGTAGAACTCGAGCCTGGAGACGCTGACATCGTCGCTCGCGGACGCGTTGACCGTCCATGCGCCGCCCCCTCCCGCCGTCGCGGAGGTCACGCTCGTTGTCGGCGAGCTCGAGTTCGCGCGGGTTACTGTCACCGCGCTGGACGTGGTCATGTTGCCGGCTTCGTCGGTCGCCTTCGCGGTCAGGCTCGAGCTGCCGCGCCCGGTTGTTACCCATGACGTCTGGTAGGGCGCGGTGGTGTCGGGTGAGCCGATCGGGGTTGCGCCGTCGAAGAACTCAACCTGTTTGACGGTTCCGTCGTCGAGCGCGCCTGCCTTGAGAGTGACCGTGCCCTTCACCTGCTCGTCCGGTTGGGGCTGCGAGATCGCAACCGTCGGCGACACAGCGGTGGAGTCGTCCTCGAAGGTCACGACCAGCTTCGGGCGCAACGCGATCGACCCCGAGTATCCGTCGGCGGCGAAGCTCTGGGTCGGTTGCGAGCCGTTCTCGGAGCCGTACCGGACGATCATCCCGAGATACGACTTGGCGCCGTTGACCCAATCCTGCACCAGGCTCGTGACGGGAACCGACTCCCAGTGCACGTTCGTCCCGCCTGAGCCTCCACCGGCCGACGCCGCGTCATAGTCACCGCCCGGCGTTGCCCAGGCGACGCCGCCTTGGTACTCGCGCGAGTTCCAGGTGGCACCGCCCTCCTCCCACCACGCAGAGATCCGGTGCGCCTCGAGCGCACCGGCGCTCGTCGACTGCAGCGCGTACAACCCGAGCTGCGCGTCGGTGATCGTCACCCCGGTTGGCACCGAATGCAGATCGAACTGCAACAACGTCCGCGTGGTGCTGCCACTTGCCGAGCCGACCACGAGATACGGGCTGTTGCCCTGCGGCGTGTTCGGCGATCCCGACGAGATATAGGTTCCCTTCGCCGACGAGCTGATGAACCCAGGTTGCACCGTCACCGTCGCCTGGCCCGCCGCCGGCAGCAGCGCCTTCACCTCGTTCGACGAATAGGGCACCTCCCCCGAGCCGGGGTCGATCACGGTGACGACCTCGTACCAGAACGTGCTGCTCGGCTTGGCCGTCGTGTCCCGGTAGCTCTGCAACGCCGAATCCGTCAGCGTCGCAACCAGCGTCGAGGCCGACGGTGTGAACCCGGCGCTCGCCGAGCGATGGACCTCATACCGCTTGAACCCCGGGATCGCGCCGGCCGGGTAGTGTTGCCACCGGAGCTCCGCGCCGTTCGAGTGAACACTCATCGCCGGGTCGACCTGCACCCCGTCGCTCGACCACGTGACCTCAAGATACGGCGCCGAGCCTGGGTCGCCCCACAGCGACGAGCGGAACCACCAGCCGTTCCAGTTGTTTCCGTGGCTCTCGTCGAGAATGAACCCATAGTTGGGGATCGACCCGTTGACCATCCCCTGCAACGCGGTGGTCAGCGCCGCGCCCGACCAGGTGCGCCACGTCTGGATCGGGACCGACCACGGATACGGGAACGTCATCTCCGCTAGCGAGGTCCCGTCGATCTGCCCCGAGATCGCAGACCATGGCGTCGACGCAGACCAGCCCGCCGTCAGCCGGCGCACCCGCACGGTGCCCGCGTCGTTGCCCTGGCACGAGCCGGGATAGCAGTTCTCGAAGAACATGTGCAGCGTCGCCGACGAGACGGTCGCGGCCGGCGGGATCGAGCCGACATCAAACGTCAAGACCCCCATCCGGTTCGGCGAGCCGACACCGTACGCGCCGACCGAGATCGTCGACTCGATGCTCGGATTGCCGCCGTTCACGGTGTCGTACCAGCCGTCTGCGACGTCCGGCTGCGAATACACCGTCGGATCGACCGCCACCGGAAACACACGCTCAGGATCCGCCAGCCACTTCTCGTCGATCGCCACCGTCGCCACGAACGAGCCGTCCTTCTGCTCGCTCACCTCGAGCGAGGCCTTCCCGGGCGCCGCACTGATCGCGTGCGGAATCCCCGCCGGGTCGTCCAAGCGTGACGTCTCAAACGACGAGTCCCCCACCGTCGGCGGCAGCAGCACGAACTCCGGCTCCGGCGCACCGTCGACGAAGAACGCCCAGGGCCCCTTCTCGCCAAGCTGCTCCGCCCGCCACTTCTCGCCACTCTCCGGGCGCAGCCGAACCGCGTACGAGGACGGCGCGCCGCGTTTGCGCAGGACGAGCGTCTCCTTCACCCCGTCGGGCAGCACCGCGTACTCCACATCGACGTCGGGGTACACGCCGCGGTACACGACCGCGTCCGTCCCGTCTCTCGCGCCGGACTTTCCCAGTGCAACGCCCTCCAGCGAGAACCCCATCCGCTTGCCATGCGACGCAAACGAGATCAGCCCCGCCCTCGACTCGGACGCGAGCTCGACCGAAAAACGATTCGCGCCCGACTCCCAACCCACCCCCGCCTTCGCCGACGCCACAAGCGACGAATCGATCTCCTTCCACTCCCCCGACGCCCGGTCGAGCCAATGCTGCGACTGCCGCGTCAACCGCGTCTCAAACGACCCATCCGCCCGCACAAACGTCTTCGACCGCGCACTGCGCAACCCCACCACTTCACGTTCGGAATCCGGGTCGGCCTTCGCGGCGCCGGCAGGATCAGCGTCCCACGGGCCAGGAAGCAGCAGCACAGCCGCACACAGCACCCCGACCGCCGCGAACCAACCAGCGGGCGACCCACCAACGCGCGCAACCGAACTGCGCGAGAGCCAAACCCAGAACCGAGGCGAGAACGGCACCGGACCCTCCCATCACTGTGTCCAACAGGCAGCGCGCTTCTACAGCACGCGCCGGACGGAACACCTCCCCGCATTGGTCGCCAAAGACCTCGAACGACGGACAGCCGTGTACCTCAGGCTCAGGCTGCGCGCCGGAGGACAGCCCGAATCGTGGACGGCCACCAGCGCGCGCCACCGTGGGCGGTGGGTACGCCCTCGGTGTTGAGATCAGCCGCGATCTCGCGCAGGCTCTTCCCGGCCTTGCGCGCCGCGCGGATCCGCTCGACCACCGTGGCCGGCAACGTGGGTTTACGACCGGTCGGCCGCTCTGGACGGCGGGCAGCGGCTGCCCTCCGACGTTCCGCCGCGAGGCGTTCGAGCTCGTCAACGGGGATCAGCGTGCCACCCCAGGGCATCTCGATCGCGTCGAGGTACGGGAGCAGGCGGTGGAGCGTGGAGCGGCTGGTGCCGAGCGCCTGCGCTGCCTGCGTGGGCGTGTAGGCGAGTCGCGTCACATCGCTCGCCACCTCCACCCGTTGCACCCGTTGGGTCGGGACCTCGGGCTCGGTCGGCCAGCCCGGCTCGCCGGCCGGTGACACCGGTTCAAGCGGACGCGCCGGTTGGAGCCGGCGCGTCTGGTCAGCTCGCCGCTGTTTGCGCTGCCAACGCGCCACCTGTACAACCGTACACAAACGTTAGGACGTTTCTGCACCTAGGTGCATCTGTGTCCCCCTCTGTTGGGGTGAGTAGTTGGTGTACGCAACTCGGCTAGATGTCGATGCCGCGGTCGAGCCCACGCCGGATCTCCGGGCCAAGCTCGATCACACGCTGCATCGTCCGAAGCGGCGCCAGGTCCTGCTCGCGGCCCATCACCGCCAGCATCCGCGCGAGATCGTCGACCGCCGCGACCTGAGGCCGCAGCCCATCCCCGATCGGCTCGTTCCGCGCCCGCCGTCGCAAATCCTCGTAGCCGCGCGTCCCCGCAGGCTCAGGGACAATCATCAATGCCCCGGCCTCGGTCTCGAGCTCGAGCGCAGCGCGGCCAACGAGGTCGCGTTCCAGTACGGCCGGCTTCCCCTGTGGTGTCCGAGCGTCGAGCTCTGCGAGCGCGAGCGAGAGCCGACCCAGATTGTCCTCCTTCAACGACGGGCACAGGTCAAGACCGTGCGTCACCTCGCCCGACCCCTGCAACACGCGAGCCAGCCCGCCGATCAGCACGTAGAACACGAACTGCCGCTCCAAGACAGCGAACAGCGCATACGGGTCGAACCGGTCCTCCGCCGTCACGCCTGCCCCCGACGCCGCTCCAGCATCGCCTGCAACCTCTCCTGCGGCGTAAGCAGCAGCTCCCTGCGAAGCCCCGCCTCCTCCCTCGGGTCGTACGGCTCGAACGCAACCAGCTGCAACTCGAGATCAAACCCGCACGCCTGCAACAGCTCCCGCAACGTCTCCAAACTCGGCGTCACCGTGTCACGCTCCCACCGCGCGATCTGCGCCCGATCCTTCCCCGACCGCTCCGCCAACTCCGCCTGCGACAACCCCGCTCGCAAACGTGCCTGCCGCATCAACGTCCCGCTCGTCACGCAGGTAAGTCTAACTCTCGTGCCGCTCTTCACACATCGCTGATTGATTTGCTACACTATTGCGATGGCGCGTCGCGCGGCCGCGCAGCACGGTGAAGCTCAGCTCTCGCTCTTCGAGGTCGACAACCTCCGGCCAGCCAGTGCACCGGATCCTCGACCGCATCAGCCCGCGCCGGCGAAGAACCGCAGACCCGCGCGCTCGTGTCGGGGCAGCGAGAGATCGACCCCTCCACCCGAGTCATCCCGAGTCGACTCGCTCCTCTCGCCCGAGGAGGTCGCATGCCGCTGCGGTCTGAGCCGCAAGGCCGTCTACCGGGCTGTCGCGCGCGGCGAGCTCCGCGCCGCCCGGATCCTCTCGCGTCTGCGGATCGACCCACGCGACGTCGAAGCCTGGATCCGCACGAATCTCGTCGACCCGGACCGTCCGGCTCCCGCACCGCCTCGCGCCCGATTGCCGGCCACGACCGGGCTTCGTAGGCTGCTCGCGGAGCCATGAGCATCGAGCGCGTCCCTCGCAAGCGCGGCACCGGCTGGCGGGTGCGCTGGCGCGACGGCGCACGAAACCGAGCCCGCACCTTCGATCGCAAGTCCGACGCGGTCGCCTACGAGGCCGAGGTCCGCCGTCGACGCCGCGCAGGCGACCTCCGACCGCTCGAAGCAGGCCGCGAGACGCTCCAGCAGTTCGCCGAGGAATGGTGGCGACTCCATGCGCTCCCGAACCTCGCCCGCTCCACGCTCGCCTCCTACGCCTCGCTCTGGGACGCACACGTCGTGCCCCGCCTCGGAGGGATCCCGCTCCGAGAGCTCGACCCTCTTACCTTGACCTCGTTTCGCGCAGAGCTCACCGACGCCGGCGTCGGGGTCGCGGCGACACGCCGGGTGATGGTCATCCTGCAAGGGGTGCTCGAGCGAGCCGTCGAATGGCAGCGCATCCCTGCCAACCCCGCGCGTGCGGTCCGCAAGCCCCCGCAGCGACGCGAACGCGCGGTGCGACCGATGCCGCCGCTCGAGGTGGAACGAATCCGAGAGCATCTGCTCGACGGCGGCCGCGTTCGTGACGCGACTCTCGTATCCGTCCTCGCCTACGCCGGGCTCAGACCCGGCGAAGCCCTCGCCCTCACCTGGGGTCACATCCGCGAGCGCACGATCTTCGTCGAGCGCGCAGTCGCCCTCGGCGAGCTCAAGACGACGAAGACCGCTCGCACCCGCACCGTCCGCCTGCTCGCGCCACTCGGCGCCGATCTGCGCGAGTGGCGGATCGGCCAGGGGAGACCCGCCGACGAGGCGCTCGTCTTTCCCGGCCGCCGCGGTGGCGTCTGGGCCGACGACGCATGGCGTTACTGGCGGCGACGCATCTTCACGCCGGCGGCCAACGCCGCCGGGCTCCGCTCGTCCCCGCGACCGTACGACCTACGCCACTCGTTCGTCTCGCTCCTCCTCGCCGAGGGAGCGAACGTCGTCGAGATCGCCCGCCAGGCGGGCCACTCCCCGACCGTGACGCTGTCTACCTACGCGCACCTCTTCGACGAAGCCGCCGGAGCCGACCACGCCTCAGCGGAGGATCAGATTAGGCGCGCGCGACAGGCAGTCCGCGAGGAGCGACGTACCCGATTCGTACCCGAAGAGCCGACCGCGCTCAGGCTGTGGGGAGACGAAGAGCCTGCAAATCCCGGAAAGCCGACGCCCGGACTCGAACCGGGGACCCCTTCATTACGAGTGAAGTGCTCTACCAGCTGAGCTACGTCGGCGCGGGGGCCAAGTGTAGCGCCCTCCCGACCGCGTCAGCTCCCGCGCAAACCGCCGTGCTCACGCGTTGACGACGAGCTCCTTGGGGTACTCCTCGAGGTAGCGGCCGCCGCCCGCCTCGCAGACGAGGACGTCCTCGATGCGGACGCCGAACGCGCCGGGGACGACGATCGACGGCTCGTCGGTGAAGGTCATCCCGGCCTCGAGCGGCGTCTCGTCCTCGCCCGAGAGAAACGGCCGCTCGTGCACGTCGAGCCCGATGCCGTGGCCCATCCGGTGCCGGAAGTGCTCTCCGAGCCCGGCTTCCTCGATCGGCTCGCGGCAGGCCGCGTTCACGTCGCGGGCCAGGGCTCCGGGGCGCGCGGCCGCACGCCCCGCCTCCTGGGCGGCGAGCATCGCGTCGTACGCGTCGAGCACCTCTCGTGGCGGCTCGCCGCAGTACACCGTGCGGCCGAAGTCGGAGCAGTAGCCGTCGACCACGCCGCCGAAGTCGAACAGGACCGTCGTGCCCTCGGCGAGCGGGACGCTCCCGGATCGTGAGCCCGAGGTCAGGTCGCCCGGCTCCGTGCCTGCGTACGTGCCGGTGAAGACGTGCGTCGGGAACGACGGCGTCAGCGAGCCTGCGCGCCGCAGCTCGAGCTCGACCTCCTCGCGGAGCTCGTCCATCGTCACGCCCGGGACGACGCGCGGGGCCACGGCGTCCATCGTCCGGGTGACGGTGCCGCACGCGCGCGTCATCGCCTCGAGCTCCTCCGCGGTCTTCACGCGGCGGAGCTCGTTGACGAGCGCCGAGCCGGTGCGGAGCGGCGTCGAGGCCGACCACCCGCGCGAGGTGGATCGTGGTCTCGGCCCAGACCCGGTCGCCGACCGCCACGCACCCTGCCGGACCGAGGCCGCGCACGACCTGCTCGAACACCGCGTGCCCGTCGTCGGTCTCGTCCACGACGACCACCTCGCCCTCCGGCTCGGAGTGGAGGTCGAAAACGGCGACCATTCGCGGGAGCACGAAGGTCGGCTCGGCATCGGGCCGGAAGAAGGCACCGGTCACCCAGCCGTGGACGTAGGAGCTCTGACCGAAGAACGGGATGCCGCGCTCGATCCCCGTCAGGTACTCGAGGTCGGCGGACAGGCCGAGGAACAGGAGGTCGACCCCCTCGTCCCGCATCCGCTCGCCGAGGCGCCTGCGCCGCTCCCGGTGGTCGAACATCTCCCGAGTCTACGGTCGCCCCGTGCGCCGGAGCGCGTCCCATGACATCCCCTCCGCCGGTGGCCGCTCCGGGATGCGTGCGACCCTCCGAACCTTGTGTTGAATCAACACAAAGCTCTCCGCCCCCGCGATCGGCTCGGACATCCCGTGTCCGGACGACCCGTGCGGAGCCCCCCGGAACCTTGTGTTGAATCAACACAAAGTTCTCCGCCCCGCCGCGATCGGCTCCGACACCCCATGTCCGGACGACCCGTGCGGAGCCCCCCGGAACCTTGTGTTGAATCAACACAAAGTTCTGGCCCCCGCGATCGGCTCCGACGCTCCCATCGTGTGCCAGCCGGCCGGCCGCCGGGCATCCGGCGCCGCGCACGCCGGACAGGCCCGGGAACCGCTCAGGCGAAGGCGCGGCGGACCCTGATGAACAGCGCCTCGAGCAGCAGGCCGGCGTTGAGGTTGAACTCCTCCGCCTCGCGCCACGCCTGCCGCACGAGCGCGGCGGCCTGCTCCGCGCCGGCTGCGTGCGCGGAGGCGTCCTCGCGGAGGTCGTCGAGCCGGTCCGCGTGCACGACCGGCGCCTCCGCGCCGGCCCCGACGACGACGAGGTCGCGGTACC
Source organism: uncultured Actinomycetes bacterium (assembly GCA_963710125.1). Lineage (GTDB taxonomy): Bacteria > Actinomycetota > Thermoleophilia > Gaiellales > Gaiellaceae > Gaiella. Next base: position 253,303 of record CAVPZH010000013.1, read on the forward strand.
AGGCGGCGACGTCCTCGAGCGAGGCGAGGAGCTCCTCCTTCTCCGCGCCGAACTCGGCCCGCTTCACGCGCTGCTCGGCCTCACGCGCGGTGAGCTCGAGTCCGTCCACCAGCCCCTGCTCGCGCGCCCGAGCCGTCTCTCCGTGCGCCCGGGTCGACGACAGCACCACTTCCGCGGCAGCGGTCACGTCGAACTCGTCGTCGCGATACGCCCCGCGCGCGACGCGCAGCAGCTCCGTCCGACGCTCGCGCGCGGCGGCGTCGAGGAGCCGTGCCGCCCGGTCGAGGCGCCCGCCCGCGACGCGCGCCAGCAGCGCCGCGTCGTCGGGCTCCACGTCGGGTGCGCGGTCGCGGATCCAGCCCTCGACCGCCGGGCGCGAGAGCCGCCGGAAGGGCACGAGCTGACAGCGAGAGCGGATCGTCTCCGGAAGCGGCCCCAGCTCGTCCGCGACGAGCACGATCGTCGCGTAGCCGGGCGGCTCCTCGAGGTCCTTCAGGAGCGCACCTGCGGCCTCGGGGTTCAGCAGGTGGGCGTCGAGCAGCAGGTAGACCCGGTGGTCGGCCTCGAACGGGCGCATGTGCAGGTCGTGGTGGAGCGCTCGGATCTCGTCGATCCGGATCATCTCGCCGAGCGCCTCGACGACCCGGAGGTCGGGGTGCGTGCGCCCGTCGACGCGCCGCGGGTCGCCCAGCAGCACGCCGGCGAACGCGTACGCGGCCGCCCGTTTGCCGACGCCGCGCGGGCCGTGGAAGAGGAAGGCGTGCGCCTGCCCGTCCGCGAGCGCCGCATCGAGCAGTCGCTTGGCCTCGCGCTGCTCGGGGACGTCAGCGAAGGTGGTCACGGATCACCCCCGCGAGCTCGGCGACCGGGAGGCGCCCGTCGACGACGACGTACCGCTCCGGGAAACGCCCCGCGAGCGCGGTGTACGCCTCCTCGATCCTCGCCCAGAGCGCGCCGAGGTCCTGCTCGATGCGATCTCGCCGGTCGCCGACCCGGGCGGCGGCGGTCTGCGCGTCGATCTCGACGAGAAAGGTGCGGTCGGGCAGCAGCCCCTCGACCGCCGCGAGGTTGAGCTCGAGCACCGCGTCGAGGCCGAGCTGCCTGCCGCCTCCCTGGTAGGCGACCGAGGAGTCGAGGTACCGGTCGCACACCACGGCGGCGCCCCGGGCGAGCGCAGGCCGGATCACCTCGGCGACGTGCTGCGCCCGCGCGGCTGTATAGAGCGCCGCCTCGGCCCAGGGCGCAACGTGGTCGCCGTGCAGCACGAGCCGGCGGATCTCCTCGCCGAGCGGCGTCCCCCCGGGCTCGCGGGTCGAGACGACGTCCGCCCCCTCGGCGGCGAGCGCCTCCGCGAGGAGCCGTGCCTGGGTCGACTTGCCGCACCCGTCGAGACCCTCGAAGGAGACGAACATGCGCGCGTAGGATACGGCCGTGCGAGCCGTCGTCACGGGGGGCGCGGGGTTCATCGGGTCGACGCTCGCCGACACGCTGGTCGCACGCGGGGACGAGGTGCACGTCGTCGACGACCTGAGCGCCGGTCGGCGCGAGCACGTCCCCGAGGGCGCCGCGCTGCACGTCCTGGACGTCCGGGAGCCGCTCGCCGACGCGCTCGGCGACGTGCGGCCCGAGGTCGTGTTCCACCTCGCCGCGCAGATCGACGTGCGTCGCTCGGTCGCCGATCCGACGGCCGACGCGCTGGCGAACGTGGTCGGCACGATCAACGTGCTCGAGGCCGCGAACCGGTACGGCGCGCAGGTCGTCCTCGCCTCCACCGGCGGCGCGATCTACGGCGAGTGCACGCACCCCGCGTCGGAGGACGACCCGCGGCTGCCGGTCTCGCCCTACGGCACCTCGAAGCTCGCGGCGGAGGAGTACCTCGCGACCTGGAACCGCCTCCACGGGACGCGCCACGTCGCCCTCCGGCTCGGCAACGTCTACGGGCCGCGACAGGACCCGCACGGGGAGGCGGGGGTCGTGGCGATCTTCCTCTCGCGGATCCGCGACGGGAAGTCGGCGACGATCTTCGGGGACGGAAGCCAGACGCGCGACTACGTCGCGGTCGCCGACGTGGTCCGCGCATTCGTGGCCGCCGTGGGCGCGCAGGGCGGCGTCTTCAACGTCGGCACCGGCGTCGAGACGTCCGTGCGGGAGCTGTGGCAAGCCTGCCGGGAGGTGACCGGCATCGACGCCGACGCGGTTCACGAGGAGCCGCGCGCGGGCGAGCTCCAGCGGAGCAGCCTCGACCCGGCACGGGCCGAGCGCGTGCTCGGCTGGCGCGCCGAGCTCGGTCTCCCGGAGGGGCTTCGCCGGACCTGGGAGTGGATCCGGGAGGAATGACGCCGCGACGGGCGAACCGTTCGCTCGTGGATCATCCGGCCCGGCTCGACCCTCAGCTCGCAGCACAGCCCTGGCAGCGCGCGACCCTGCTCTTCGCAGTCGTCGCGGCGCTCGAGCTCGTGCTCCTGATCGTCGCGGGGGGCGCGCTGCTCGCCAAGCCCGGCGCAGCTCACAGGACGGCCGCCAAGCAGCCGGCCGCGGCGCGAACCCTCGCCGCGGCGCACCGGGCCGCGCCCGCACGCACGACGCGCGCGGTGCACGCGAAGCCGCAGCCCGCGCCGGCCGCGGAGCTCCCGCGCGGCAAGGTGAAGCTCGTCGTCCTCAACGGCAACGGGCACCAGGGAGCGGCCGCGAGTGCGGCCGCACGCGTCCAGCAGCGCGGCTACCGCGTGGGCGTCGTCGCGAACGCGCCGCGTCACGACTATCCGCAGACGATCGTGATGTACCGCCGCGGCTTCGAGGGGGAGGCGCAGCGGCTCGCGCGCGACCTCGGCGTGCACGTGGTCGGCCCGCTCGACGGGATGACGCCGGCCCAGCTGCACGGCGCGCAGGCCGTGCTCATCCTCGGCGGCTAGCCCGCTACGAGCTCCGCTCGCAGGCACCGCGGTTGACCGCGTCGCGCGCGACGTCGAGTGGCCCGCCCGGCGACCAGCGCGTCGAGCGAGGGTCGAGCGTGTACGACCGGTTCAACGCCTGGTAGGCGGCGCACAGGTCGCCGGTCGCGATCACGTGGTAGAGGCCGAGGTCGTACCAGGGATCGGGGTTCTCCGGCTGCAGCCGGGTCGCCTTCTCGTACCAGGCGACCGCGGCGCGCTCGTCCCCCGCCGCGTCCGCGGCGACCGCCCGCGCTGCGAGCGGCGCGGTCGAGAGCGGATTCAGGCGACGCGCCTGGTCCGCAGCGTCGATCGCGGCTGCGACCCGCCCCTCGTCGGCGGCCGCGAGCGCACGGTCGACCTGGCGATCCGCGAGGGCCGGCAACGCGACGGCGAGCACGGCCGCGACGGTGATCGCGGCGAGCGCGACGAGCTCGGGCGCCCGGGCGCGGAGGTCGGCGCGGGGACGTCCGAGTGCGAGCAGCCCGCCGAGCGCGGCCATCGTGGGCGCGACGACGGCGAGAAAGTCGAGGTCGTAGTCGACGAGGGCGTGCACGCCGAAGGCGAGCACGAGGCACGCGAGCGCTGCGGCCGCGCGCCGTTCGCCCGCGACGGCCAGCCGGATCCCCCGGCGCGCCCCGAGGACGCAGCCGACCGCACCGAGCAGGAGCAGCGCGAGCCCGACGACGCCGAGGTCGCCGAGCACCTGCAACGGCACGCTGTGCGGCTCGGAGGCCCGGGTCGCGTCGACGCGGTACCGCAGGCGCGCCACGGCGAACGTCCCCGCCCCTGAGCCGGCGAGCGGCCTGTCGCGGGCGATGCGGAGCGACTCCTTCCACCACGCGAGGCGGTTGTTGGCGCACAGGTCGGCCAGCCGTCCCGGCGCGTTCGCGCACTCCCCTCCCGAGACCTGCGAGGACGCCCACGAGAACGGGTTGCCGACCGAGGCCACCAGCCCGACCGCGCCGGCGGCGAGCGCCACGGCGCAGGCGCCGACGAGGACGGCGCGCACCGCGCGGGGGCGCGCACGCACGAGCCGCTCGATCGGCAGACCCCACGCCGCGACCGCTACCGCGAGCGCGCCGACCAGCGCGAGGGCGGCGAACACGCGGCCGTCGGAGACGCGGTCGGCCCGGAGCGCGCCGTCGTCGACGAGCGCGGGGCGCGTGAACGCCCAGCCCCCGACGACGAGCGCGGGGCCTGCGAGCACCACGACGCGCAGCGCGTCCGCGAGCGGTTCGTCGGAGAGCACGAGCCAGAGCGCGACGACCGCGACCGCACCGATGACCCCCGCACGCGACTGGGTGAGCAGCACCGCCAGCGCCCCACCGTAGGTGAGCAGCGCGCCTGGCACGCGGAGGGCGGGCCCCTTCCCGTTCGCGAGCCAGAGCCCGAGAGCGATCGCGGCGTCCGCGAGGATCGCCAGCGCGTTCCAGTAGCCGACCGGCTCGCGCAGCCGCGCGACCCGGTCACCGTCCGGAAAGAGGGACGGAATCGCGACGCCGAGGAGCGCCCAGCCGAGCGCCGCCGCGACGATCAGCGCAAGGAGGGCGGACAGTCTCCGCGCCCCCGCGGCCGAGGCGCCGACGAGGAGCCCGAGCGCGAGGAACGCCAGGTAGACCAGCCCCCGTCCCAGCCAGTCCCAGGAGAGATCGCCCGCGATCGACCAGATCATCGAGACGCCCGCCCACACGGTCAGTCCCGACAGCCCGCCGATCGCGAGCAGCGCGCCGCGCTCGAGTCGCGGGAGCGGCACGAGCCCGCGCAGGGCGAGCGCCAGCGAGATCCCGGCGGCCGCGATCGCCGCGATCCCGACCGAGGCGAGCGAGTCGACGCGCGAGCCGCCGCCGTGGAAGACCGCGCCGACCAGGAGGACGCCGAGGGCGACGAGGACGGCCGCCTCCGCGCTGCGCCCCGGAGGGAGCGCGGATCGCGGAGCCGCGTCCATCGCGCGCGAGGCTAGCACGGGCCTCCGATCGACCGGCCCCGCCGGCAGGAGACCGGTCGATTCCGCCGTACGGCGTCTTACACATCGTTTACCCTTCCATGATTGTCGACCCACGGAGGAAGGGAAGACTCCCCCAAAGCCCCTCCCTCCTTCACCCCTTCGTGTCTGACGCCGACCACCGCCGCCGCTCCTTCTTCGTGCTCGCGCTCGGGCTCGTCTTCGTGGCCCTCGCGCTCGCCGGGCCCGCGGCGGCGGCTTCCAAGACGTGCGCGGACGACGTCGTCGCCGACTGGTACGGCGACGGGCGCGTCGACAAGGTCTTCCCGCTGCACTGCTACCAGGAGGCGATCCGCTCGCTGCCGGTCGACGTGCTCGACTACTCGAACGCGAAGCAGGACATCCTGCGGGCGCTCGCCTTCGCGCGCAACGGCAAGCAGGATCCCGGCCCGTCGGGCGACAAGCAGACGACGGGCAACAACGGCACCACGGATCCCGGCTCGACCGGCGGAGGCGGCAACGACGGTGGCTCGGGTGGCACGAGCGACCCCGGCACGCCCGCCGATCCCGGCCATGCCGGCGACCCGGGCACCGGGACGACCGCGGCGGGCGAGATCGACACCTCCGGCCCCTCGTCCCTGCCGATCCCGCTGCTGATCCTCGGCGGGCTCGCCCTGCTCCTCCTCGCGGCCGGCGGCGCCGGCTACCTCAGCCGTCGGGCCCAGGCACGCCGCAACGGCGGGCCTCCCGGCCCGGCCTGACGCGGTCCACCGGCGCTCTCTCCCGCTCGGTCGCGCCGGGCATCGACGGTCGGCGCCCTCGCCGCACGGGCGCTCGCAGCCGTGCCGGGGCCGACCGCGACGCTGCCTCCACCAGGTAGACTGAGGGCGGTGCGGGTCTGCGTCGATTTGCCTAATTTGCAGGAATTTCGGTGCCGTCCGACCCGCGTCCTAGCATGCCCGGTCCCCCCGCAGGACGCCCCGTTGCGCGACCCGCGAGAGGAGTGATTCGACATCTCGGCTCGGGAGGACAGCATGGCCACCGCGAAGCAGGCGACGCAGGCACCGCCGCAAGAGGAGGAGTTCGTCAACAGCGTCCTCGACGAGGAGGCGAGCGTCGCCCCGAAGCGGTACTTCACGATCCCGGGGCGCGACCCGTTCGACGAGATCGAGTGGGAGACGCGTGACGCCCTGATCCCGGGCAAGAACGGCCCGGCCTTCGAGCAGCGCGACGTCGAGTTCCCGAAGTTCTGGTCGCAGACCGCGACGAACATCGTCGCCCAGAAGTACTTCCGCGGCCGCATGGCGTCGCCCGAGCGGGAGCGCAGCGTCAAGCAGATGATCGGCCGCGTCGCCGACACGGTCACGGCCTGGGGCAGGCAGGGCGGCTACTTCGCGACCGACGACGAGGCCGACACCTTCCACGCGGAGCTCGAGGCGATCCTCGTCAACCAGTACGCGTCGTTCAACTCGCCGGTCTGGTTCAACGTCGGCTTCGAGGAGACGCCGCAGTGCTCGGCCTGCTTCATCCTCTCGATCGACGACTCGATGGAGTCGATCCTCGACTGGATCCGGCGCGAGGGGATCATCTTCCGCGGCGGCTCGGGCTCTGGCCTCAACCTCTCGCGGCTGCGCTCCTCGAAGGAGCAGCTCTCGAAGGGCGGCTACGCGTCGGGCCCCGTCTCGTTCATGCGCGGCGCGGACGCGTCGGCGGGGACGATCAAGTCGGGCGGCAAGACGCGGCGGGCCGCGAAGATGGTCGTGCTCGACGTCGACCATCCGGACATCGAGGAGTTCATCTGGTGCAAGGCGCGCGAGGAGCGCAAGGCGCGCGTCCTCGAGCAGGCCGGCTACGACATGACCCTCGACTCGTCCGACTGGGCGTCGATCCAGTACCAGAACGCGAACAACTCGGTCCGCGTGACCGACGCGTTCATGGAGGCGGTCACCGAGGGCAAGGAGTGGGCGCTCACGGCGCGCACCGACGGCACCGTCGTCGAGACGACCGACGCGCGCGGGCTGCTGCGCGACATCGCGGCGGCGGCGTGGGAGTGCGCCGACCCGGGCGTCCAGTACGACACGACGGTCAACGCCTGGCACACCTCGCCCAACACCGGCCGGATCAACGCCTCCAACCCGTGCAGCGAGTACATGCACATCGACGACTCGGCGTGCAACCTCGCCTCGCTGAACCTGATGAAGTTCCGCCGGGAGGACGGCGAGCTCGACGTCGACATGCTCGAGCACGCAGTCGACGTGGTCTTCCTCGCCCAGGAGATCCTGGTCGGCTACTCGTCGTATCCGACGCCCGAGATCGGCCGCAACGCACGGAAGTTCCGCCAGCTCGGGCTCGGCTACGCGAACCTCGGCGCGCTGCTGATGGCGCGGGGGCTGCCGTACGACTCCGACGAGGGCCGCGCGTACGCCGCCGCGATCACAGCCTTGATGACCGGCCGCGCGTACCGCAAGTCCGCCGAGGTCGCCCAGCGGATGGGGCCGCACGTCGGCTACCAGGAGAACCGGGCGCCGATGGTCGGCGTGATCGCGAAGCACCGCGCCGCGGTCGGCAACATCAACCACTCCGACTCCGTGCCGGACGACCTGCTCGACGCCGCCCGCCGCTCGTGGGACGAGGCGCTCGAGATCGGCGAGGTGCACGGCTTCCGCAACGCGCAGGCGACCGTGCTCGCGCCCACGGGGACGATCAGCTTCATGATGGACTGCGACACGACGGGCGTGGAGCCCGACTTCTCGCTCGTGAAGTCGAAGAAGCTCGTCGGCGGCGGCGAGATCACCATCGTCAACAAGACGGTGCCGATGGCGCTCGGCGAGCTCGGCTATGCGCCGCGTGAGGTCGAGGAGATCGTCGCGTTCATCGACGAGCGCGGCGGCGTCGTCGGCGCGCCGCACCTGAAGACCGATCACTACCCCGTGTTCGACTGCGCGATCGGCGAGCGCGCGATCCACTACATGGGCCACGTGAAGATGATGGGCGCGGTGCAGCCGTTCATCTCGGGCGCGATCTCCAAGACGGTGAACCTGCCCGAGTCGACGACGATCGACGAGGTCGCGCAGCTGTTCGTCCAGTCGTGGCAGCTCGGGGTCAAGGCGATCGCGATCTACCGCGACAACTGCAAGGTCGCGCAGCCCCTCTCGTCGTCGAAGGAGCAGCCGGCGATCGTGCTGCCGATGGGCGCGACCGGCGTCGTCGCGCACCCGCAGCGCCGGCGCCTGCCGGACGACCGCACCGAGGTGGGCCGCAAGTTCAAGGTCGGCGAGTACGAGGGCTACATCCACGTCGGGCTGTTCGAGGACGGGACGCCCGGCGACATCTTCGTGGACATCGCCAAGGAGGGCACGACCCTCGCCGGGCTCATGAACTCGTTCATGATCTCGGTCTCGCTCGGGCTCCAGTACGGCGTGCCGCTCGAGGTGTACGTCTCGAAGTTCAGCCACATGCGCTTCGAGCCGAGCGGGCTGACGAACGACCCCGACATCCGCGCGGCCAAGTCGATCGTCGACTACATCTTCCGCTGGATGGGGAAGAAGTTCCTCTCCGCCGACCAGCAGGAGGAGGCCGGCATCCTCACGCCCGAGGTGAAGGCGCGCCTGGCGGCGGCGTACACCGAGAACCCGGGCGCGAGCACGGCAGCAGCGGCGGTCGAGTCCGCCCCGCCCGGCCAGACGGCCCTCTTCAACCAGTGGGAGGACGCCGTCGAGTGCGCCCGCTGCGGAGGCCGGATGATCCGGACGGGCTCCTGCTACACCTGCCGCGACTGCGGCACCAACACCGGCTGCAGCTGAGCTACCAGCTCATGGATGCGAGATGAGAGCCGCGGAGACGCGGCTCTCATCTTGTCCTCAGCAACGAAACTCGTCGCCGAGGGACAGGAGGCTCGCCTGCGCGAGCGTGCTGTCGCTCGGCCCTGCCATCCTCGGAGCGGACCGTTGCACGACTGCACGCGGTTCTCCACAGGTGTCCCGAACGATGCTTCAGGCATCGACCGGTCAGCGCCAGCCGAGCTCCGGCGCGACGTACTTCAGGACGCTCTCGATGACGTGCGCGTTGTAGTCGACGCCCAGCTGGTTCGGGACGGTGAGAAGGAGCGTGTCGGCGGCGGCGATCGCCTCGTCCTTCGGGCGCGAAGAAGCGCTAGCCCTCTTCCGCCCTCGTCCACGGCTGCGACGTGAGCACGAAGACCCGGTCCCGGCACGTGTCATCGACCTCCGTGAAGCTAAGGGTGTCGCCGTCGAGCGACCAGGTGTACGTGCCGTCGCCCGCGGCACCCGTCTGCGTCGGGCAGCCCGAGTCGGGAGCGAAGGTGATGCGACCGTCCTCCGTGACGACCGGATTGCCGACAGGGAAGCTCGTGCCCTCGGGAGGCTGGAAGTACGCCTCCGTCGGCGAGGTGAGCAGCAGCTGCCAGCGCCCGGGGGGATTCGGTTCCTTCAACTCCGGCCCGGACGGCCCCAGAGTGGTCGTGTAGGTGCCGACGAGATCGGCGGCGTCGGACGAGCCGTCGCCACCGCACCCGCCCACGGCGAGCGCGAGCGCGGCGAGGACGAGCATCGGCACGGCGAGCCGTCGCACGACGAGCAGTGCTGGTCTGCTGCGGAGAGTGGGCACGGTTGCATCCTCTCGATCGGGGCGGTGAACCCGGAAGACGATGCGCGTCGGCGCTGTGTTCCGGCTAACGGCCCGCTAACGTGCACACGACGATTGCGCGGCCGCCGCCGCAGCGGAGACGGCGAGAAAACGGTGATAGGTTCGCCGCCACGCAGGAGAACCTCCGTTACCGCATCCTCGGGCCGCTCGACGTTCAGAGCGCCGACATGCCGCTCCCCGTCGGGGGCACCAAGCAGCGCGCCCTGCTGGCGCTGCTGCTCCTCGACGCCAACAAGGTCGTGTCCGTGGAACGTCTCGTCGACGGGTTGTGGGACGACGATCCGCCGGAGACGGCGCTCACCGCGCTCCACGGGCACATCTCGCAGCTGCGCAAGCTGCTCGAACCCGACCGCCCGGCCGGCGATCCGCCGACGGTCGTGGTGACAAGCCCGCCGGGCTACATCCTCAAGGTGGAGGATGGTGCGCTCGATCTCGAGGCATTTCTCGCCCTCACGGCGCGCGGACGCAGCGCACTCGAGTTCGGCGACGCCCGCGCGGCGGGCAACCTCCTGCGGGAAGGGCTGGAGCTGTGGCGGGGCGCCGCCCTCGCGGACGCGGGCACGACGTCCGTCGTCGCCGCCGAGCGCAGTCGGCTCGAGGAGCTTCGGCTGGCCGCGCTCGAGGACCGGATCGACGCCGACCTCGCGCTCGGGCGGCACCGCGCCGTCGTCCCGGAGCTCGAGTCACTCGTCCGCGTGCATCCCCTGCGCGAACGGCTGACCGGCCAGCTCATCCTCGCGCTCTACCGGTCGGGCCGTCAGACCGATGCGCTCGCGACCTACCGGGCGGCTCGCGGCACTCTCGTCGCAGAGGCGGGCGTCGAGCCGAGCAGCGAGCTCCGAGCACTCGAGCGCGCCGTCCTCCGCCAGGACCCGGCCCTCGATCTTCCTGCCTCGAACGCGGGCGCTCCGCAGCAGCGGTCTGCTTCCACTCCCGCGCCGCCGGTCAGGCGCCGCCGTCGGTCTCTTGGCGCAGGAGCGGTCGCCGCGGGCACGATGCTCGCCGTGGCGGCGGCCTGGCTGGTCACGAGCCTGGTCGGCGGCGCTGCGTCCGGCGCCGTCCCCGCGAACTCGGTGGCGCTCGTCGACGGCCAACACGGGCACGTCGTGCGACACGCGCCGGTGGGGACGCACCCGACGAGCGTCGCGACGGACGCGAATCGGGTGTGGGTCCTGAACGCCGACGACCAGACGATCACCCGGCTGGACCGGGAGACGGGCATGACGAGGACCTTCGCGATCGGGCGGACGCCGACGGAGCTCGCCGCGGGAGACGGTTCGGTCTGGGTAACGATCGACCGCGGCACGAGGCTCGCCCGGATCGACCCGGACACCGGCAGCATCGACCAGGAGATCCCACTTGCATCCGCGGGCGTCCCGGGCGGCGGCGGCACGACGTCAGCTGGAACGACGATCGCGATCGACCAGGAAACGGTCTGGGCTGTCGGTCCCGACGGACGCGTGATCCGTGTCGACGCACGCACGGGACACTCGCTCGGGGTGCTCGACGTCGGTGCAACCAACGTGGCAGTGGGCGGGCGCCAGGTGTGGGTCGTCACCCGCGGGAATCGGGTGCTTCTGATCGACCCTCGTGGGGGCTCCGTCCGCCGCTCGATCCGGGTGCCCGCAACCGGTCTCACGGCCGCGACGACGGGAGCCGGCGCGCTCTGGGTGAGCGACCCGCTCGACGGAGTCGTGTGGCGGATCGACGACGCACGCGGACGGCTCGTGATGCGCACCGTTCCGGTCGCGTTCGGCGCCGCCGGGATCGCCTTCGGCGCCCAGCGTGTCTGGACGGTAAACCCCGTCGACTCCGAGCTCCTCGCCATCGACCCGGCGACGAACAGAGTCGTCTCGAGCGTCGCCACTGGGAATCCGCCCCAGAACCTGGTCGCCGACGGCGACGACCTCTGGGTAACCGTCGGCGGCACCGCGCCCGGGACCCCGGACTGGGCGGTGCCCCAGCCGCCGTGCGGGAGCGTGGTCTACCCGGGAGCGGGCTCACCCGACCGCTTGATCGTCGTCGACGCTCCCCTCCGCGGCGGATCACGAACGAACGCCTTGTCGCTCATCGAGGGAGTCGACGCGATGCTCCAGCAGCGCGGCTTCCGGGCAGGTCGGCTCACGGTCGGCTATCAGTTCTGCGACGACGCGACGGCCCAGGCGGCGGGCTGGGAGGTGGAGAAATGCGCTTCGAACGCTAGGGCGTACGCGGACACCGCGCGCGTGATCGGCATCATCGGCGCCTACAACTCCGGCTGCTCGAGCATCGAGATCCCGATCGCAGCGCAGGGCGGGTTGCCGATGGTTTCCGCGTCCAACAGCGACCCGGGACTCACGACCCGCTCGTCCCGATCCCCCCGCGCGGAGCTCCAGCGGCTCTACCCGTCCGGGTCTCGAAACTACCTCCGTGTCTACACCCCCGTCGACGTCCAGGCAGCAGCAGGGGCCGAGTTCGTCCGCCGCCTCCGCGCACGGAGGGTGACCGTCGTCGAGGAGCAGATGGACGCGACGTACGCGGGCGACGTCGCCGACGCCTTCGATCGGGCCGCTCGTCGCCTGGGCCTCGACGTCGTCGGGACACGGCGATGGCAGCCCGGGGCGACGGACGGCTCCACTGCGGCAGCCGTCGCAGCCACCCGTCCCGACGCCGTGATGCTCGCCGCCTTCCCGACCCCGGAGGCCGGCAGACTCCTGCGCAGGCTGCGAGCGTTGCTCCCAGCGGGCGTGCCGATCGTCACGCCCGAATCCTTCTCGCGTGTCGCCGCTACGCGTACCGCCGCCGGAGACGTGGCAGACGGCCTTTACGTCACCGTGTCCGGGACCCCCGTCGACCGGCTCGGAGCGCGTGGCCAGCGGCTTGCGGACAAGCTGCGGCGCTCGCGCCCCGGCGGCGCCCCCGCGAGCGTCTTCTGGGGGCTCTACGGCGCGCAGGCCGGCGAGCTGCTACTCGATGCGATCGCACGATCCGACGGAAGTCGGGCCTCCGTCGCAGCCCGTCTGGGCGAGACGACACTCGGAGACGGCATCGCCGGGCCCGTGCGCTTCCGGCCCGACGGCGATCTCGTCGGGGCGCCAGTCACCATTCTCCGCATCGGGCGGCAGGGCGCGGGGATGGACGGCCGCGGTGCCGATTTCGCCGACGGCGCGTCGGTGGTCGCCGTCCTCCGTCCGAGCGCCGCGCTGGTTCGCTGACCGACGACACCCACACCCCGGCGGAGCAATCGAGGCGTCTCGCTATCGCCGCCTCGGGCGTCGGGTGTTCCGCGTCACCCGAGCGTGTGGAGCGGCACCTCGTAGAAGGCGACAGAGGTACGGCCGCCTCCGTGACCCGGCCCGGCGTTCATCACCTCGTCGCCTCGACGCATCGCCTCTTCGCTGTCGAACAGGGTTACCCCGAGTGCACCGCCCGAGGCGCGATCGACGAGCAAAAGGAACTTCGCGCCGGCCAGTTCCAGCGGCAGGCCGTCGGATTCGAAAGTCGAGCGCAGCCGTTCGATCCTCGCGTCCATGTCCGCCGGATCGCCCTCGAATCTCGCAATGCGTGCCCACATACGACAGCCCTCCCTCGACTCGTCTACAAGGGCGGCGAGCGTAACGCCGCCGGACGCAGTAACCGCTCAGCTGGTCAGCGCCAGCCGAGCTCCGGCGCGACGTGGGTCAGAACGCTCTCGATGACGTGCGCGTTGTACTCCACGCCGAGCTGGTTCGGGACGGTGAGGAGGAGCGTGTCGGCGGCGGCGATCGCCTCGTCCTCGGCCAGCTGCTCGACGAGCACGTCCGGCTCGGCAGCGTAGGTGCGGCCGAAGATCGCCCGCGTCGTCTCGTCGATGTAGCCGACGTGGTCGCCGTCGTCGCCGCGACCGAAGTACGTGCGATCCAGGTCGCTCACGAGCGCGAAGATGCTGCGGCTCACGGAGACGCGCGGCTCGCGCTCGTGCCCGGCGTCTTTCCATGCCTCCCGGAACGCCTCGATGTGGCGGGCCTGGACGACGTGGAACGGGTCGCCGCTCGCGTCGTCGTCGACGAGCGTCGAGCTCATCAGGTTCATGCCGAGGCCGGCGGCCCAGGCGGCGGTCGTGCCTGACCCGGCGCCCCACCAGATCCGCTCGCGCAGGCCGGGCGAGTGGGGCTCGAGGCGCAGCAGGCCCGGCGGGTTCGGGAACATGGGCCTTGGGCTCGGCTGGGCGAAGCCGTCTCCCTCGAGCAGCTGCAGGAACACCTCGGCATGACGCCGCGCCATGTCGGCGTCCGTCTGGCCCTCGGCGGGCTGGTAGCCGAAGTACCGCCACCCGTCGATCACCTGCTCCGGCGACCCACGGCTGATGCCGAGCTGGAGCCGGCCGCCGGCGAGGAGGTCGGCTGCGCCGGCGTCCTCGACCATGTAGAGCGGGTTCTCGTAGCGCATGTCGATCACGGCGGTGCCGAGCTCGATCCGCGACGTCCGCGCGCCGACCGCCGCGAGCAGCGGGAACGGCGAGCCGAGCTGCCGCGCGAAGTGATGCACGCGGAAGTAGGCGCCGTCGGCGCCGAGCTCCTCGGCCGCGACGGCCAGCTCGAGCGACTGGATCAGCGCGTCCGAGGCGGAGCGAACCTCCGACGAGGGTGCCTCCGACCAGTGGCCGAACGAGAGGAAGCCGATCTTCTTCACCCGCGCATCCTTGCCGATCGCGACGTACGCTCCCGGTCGAAGTCGCGAAGCTGGCGGCCGGGCATCGCCCCAAGCCCTTCGCGGCAGCCGCTGGAGCCGGCTCACGCCTCCCACGAGTTTGGAGAGCGCGAGGCCGGGAACGCGAATGCAGTGAAGCGAGATGAGCGCCTCTTCCACACAACCGTCCGAAGCCGCCGACGACGTCGATGTCGTCGTGATCGGTGCCGGCCAGGCCGGCCTTGCCATCGGCCAGGCTCTGACGGGCCGGGGACATCGGCTCCTGATCCTCGAGCGAGCTGGCGCGGTCGCTCCCGCTTGGCGCGAGCGCTGGGACTCGCTGACCCTCTTCACGCCGCGGCGCTACAGCGCGCTGCCAGGCTTGGCTTTCCCTGGCGACCCCGACGGCTACCCGACCCGCGACGAGGTGATCGCCTACCTCGAGCGCTACGCCGAGACCTTCGGGCTTCCGGTGAGACTGAACGCCGAGGTCGAGCGACTCGGGCGTGGCGACGACGGCCGCTTCCGCCTCGACGTCGAAGGAGGGATCATCCTGGCCGACCAGGTCGTCGTCGCCACCGGGCCGTTCCAGACGCCCTACGTGCCCAGGCTCGCGGAGAAGCTCGCCGCCGATGTCTTCCAGACGCACGCCGTCGGCTACGGCCGGCCGGCTGACGTGCCGGACGGGACGATCCTCGTGGTCGGCGGCGGCAACACCGGCTTTCAGATCGCGAAGGAGCTCTCGGCGACCCACGAGGTCGTGCTCTCGATCGGCTCCCCGCAGAAGCCACTGCCCCAGCGCCCGCTCGGGCGCGATCTCTTCTGGTGGCTGACGAAAGCGCGCGTCCTGAACAAGACGGTCGAGTCGCGGCTGGGGCGCAAGCTCAGCACCCGCGACACGCTGATCGGCTCGAGCCCTCGCGAGATGACCAAGCGCTACGGCGTCGAGCTCAAGCCGCGACTCGTCGACGCCGACGGCCGCAGGGTCTGGTTCGAAGGCGGGGGCGAGCTCGACGTCGACGCCGTCGTCTGGGCGACCGGTTACCGACCCGACTACTCCTGGATCACGTTGCCGATCTTCGACGAGACCGGTCGCCCACGCCACCGCCGCGGGGTGACCGAGGTTCCCGGTTTGTACTTCCTGGGTCTATCCTGGCAGCACACCCGCGGCTCGGCTCTCATCGGCTGGGTCGGCGAGGACGCCGACTTCGTCGCCGGTGAGATCGACGCCGCCGGGCGGAAGAGCGTCGTGGGAGAGGCCTGACGATGGAGCACACACACGGAGACACGCACGCCGCTGACGAGTTCCCGACCGCGACCGAGGGCCTGCCCGAGGCGGTGGCCACGCAGGTCGTCGACCTCGCCGACGGCGACGCAGTCGAGCTGCGCATCGGCCCGGTCGCGAAGCGGATCGGGGAGTCGACGGTGCGCATGCTCGCCTACAACGGCTCGATCCCCGGCCCGACGCTCCGCGTCCGCGAAGGCTCGGAGCTCGTCGTGAACGTCACGAACGACGGCGACCTGGAGGCGACCGTGCACTGGCACGGGCTCCGGCTCGACAACCGCTACGACGGGACGCACGAGACGCAGGCGCCGATCCCGGTCGGCGGGACGTTCTCGTACCGCATCGAGTTCCCCGACCCGGGCGTCTACTGGTACCACCCGCACATCCGCGAGGACTACGGCCAGGAGCTCGGCCTCTACGGGAACATCCTCGTCGTCCCGGCCGAGGAGGGCTACTGGCCTCCGGCCCACCGCGAGCTCGCCCTGACGCTCGACGACGTGCTGTCGAGGACGGTGCGATCGCCCCGTTCAGCCGCTCCGAGACCACCTACGCGGCCATGGGGCGGTTCGGCAACGTCCTGCTCGTCGGCGGCGAGACCGACCTCGCGCTCGGCGCGCGGCGCGGCGAGGTCGTGCGCCTCTACCTGACGAACACCGCGAACACCCGCGTGTTCAACGTCGCGCTGCCGGAGGCACGGATGAAGCTCGTCGGCGGCGACAGCGGCCGCTGCGAGCACGAGCAGCTCGTCGACTCGGTCGTGCTCGCGCCGTCGGAGCGGGTCGTCGTGGACGTCCTCCTCGACGAGCCGGGACAGCTGACGCTCGAGCACCGCACGCCCGAGCGGACGTACGCGCTCGCGACGATCGACGTCGACGCGGAGCCCGCCTCGTCGTCCCTCCGCGAGGAGTTCGACGTCCTCCGCCACAACGGGGAATGGGCGGCCGAGCGCGAGCGACTCGCGCCCGTACGTCGACGCGCCGCCCGACAAGACGCTGTCGTTCGTCGCCGAGATGGACCTGGGGACGCCGGAGGGCCCGGTCGTCTATGCGTGTCCGATGCACCCCGCGGTCGTCAGCGACGAGCCCGGCAAGTGCCCCGAGTGCGGGATGAAGCTCCTCGCGACCGCGGCGCCCGAGAGCTACGTCTGCCCCATGCACCCCGAGGTCACGAGCGACGCGCCGGACAAGTGCCCCGAGTGCGGCATGAAGCTCCTGCCCGCCTCGGTCGTCGCCTCGGCGTCGGGGCACGACACGCACGAGCAGCACGAGCACCACGAACACCACCACGACCACGCGGAGGCCGGCGGGATCGAGTGGGAGGACGACATGGTCGACGTCAACCGCATCACGACTCCGGCGAACACGCGCTGGAGCCTCGTCGACAACGAGACCGGGGCCGCGAACCATGCGATCGACTGGCAGTTCCGCGTCGGCGATCGGGTCAAGCTGCGGCTCGTCAACGAGATGGACTCCGACCATCCGATGCACCACCCGTTCCACGTCCACGGCGCGGGTCGCTTCGTCGTGCTCGCCCGCGACAGCGTCCCGGAGGAGAACTACGTCTGGAAGGACACGGTGCTCCTGCGCACAGGCGAGACCGTGGACATCCTCCTCGACGTGACGAACGCCGGCCGCTGGATGGCGCACTGCCACATCGCCGAGCATCACGAGAGCGGGATGATGTTCAGCTTCGACGTCCTGCCCGCGTAGGACGGACGCGGTGCCCGGCATGCGCCGGTGTGGCGGAAGCGCCGGCCGTTGACGGCTCCGGCGTCATGTCCGCGAATACGTCGTCACGGCGGCGAACGCCGCAACCGGTCGGCGCGTCAGGTGGAGATCCGGAACACCGGATGGTCGGGCGCGATGCGCCCGAGCGCGTCTGCGGGGGAGTCGGCGTCGACGCCGTCGAAGAACTGACCGACCTCCCACTTCCACCGGCGCAGGTACGCGCGCAGGATCGGCTCCTTCTCGGCGTCGACGAGCTCGACGGCCGTGAAGCGCTCGCGGCGGCGACCCAGCAACAGGTGGCCTTCCCCGGCCGCGCGGAGGTTCCGCACCCAGTGCGTCTGGCCCCGCGGGGCGACGAGGTAGCGTGACCCGTCGAGCGTCAACGGGTTCACCGGGACGCGTCGGGGCTCGCCGGTCTTTCGACCGCGAACCTCGAGCACGCGCGATCCCCACGCGCTCAGCCCGAGCCGCGTGAGGCCGGCGATCACCGGATTCATCAGGGTTCTGTCGAACCAGCTCGGGGCGCGGTAGGTGGCCGACGGCGCCGTCACACCACGATTTTACCTCGTGAAACGATCCATGTTGTCGGGATACGTGCGTGCGGGCACGAGGTAGCTTCCCGCGGTGGCCGGTCTCGACGAGCTGTTCGCACGCAACCGGGCGTGGGCGGCGGCGACGGTCGCCGCCGAGCCCGGCTTCTTCGCGGAGCTCGCCCGCCGCCAGTCGCCCGAGTACCTCTGGATCGGCTGCTCCGACAGCCGCGTCCCCGCCAGCCAGATCCTCGACCTCCCACCGGGCGACGTCTTCGTCCACCGCAACGTCGCGAACGTCGTCGTCCACACCGACCTCAACTGCCTCTCCGTGCTCCAGTACGCCGTCGACGTCCTGCACGTCCGGCACGTGATCGTCTGCGGCCACTACGGGTGCGGCGGGGTGGCAGCCGCGCTCGGCGGCACACGCCACGGGTTGGTCGACAACTGGCTCCGGCACGTGGCCGACGTCGCCGAGAAGCACGAAGACGAGCTCGGGGAGCTCACCGGAGAGCGGCGGCTCGCGCGCCTGTGCGAGCTCAACGTCGCCGAGCAGGTCGCGAGCCTCTGCCGCACCACGATCGTCGAGGACGCATGGGGACGAGGTGACGACCTTGCCGTGCACGGCGTCGTCTACGGGCTCGAGGACGGGCTTCTGCGCGACCTCGGCATCAGCCGATCGAAAGGAGCAAGCGATGGGCGCTGAGCGCGCAGTCGTCGTCCGCCCCGGCGAGGGGCATCGCGTGGGGAACGTCGAGTTTCTGGCGCGGAGCGCCGACACACCGCGGTTCAACCTTGCGATCGTCACGATCCAGCCGCGCCGGCACGGCCCGCCGTCGCACCGGCACGCCGCCGAGGACGACGCGTTCTACCTGCTCGAGGGCGAGCTGGTGTTCACCGTCGAGGGCGAGGAGGTCGTCGCCGGCCCGGGAACGTTCCTGCTCGTCCCGCCCGGGGTCGAGCACACCTTCGAGAACCGCAGCGACGAGATCGCGCGCTTCGCGAACGTCCACGCGCCGGCGGGCTTCGACCTGCGGCTCGAGGCGGACTGACGGCTCCGATCGCCGGCTCGACGACGCGTAGACTGCACCTCGTGGCGGAGCCGATCGAGGAGCTGCGGGAGCTCGCGGCGACCGCCCCGCCGGACGGGACGCCGCTCGCGCCGTACCTCGACAAGGTCAGGTCGCACGCGTACCGGATCACGGACGACGACGTGGCGGAGCTGAGGCGCTCGGGCATCTCCGAGGACGAGATCTTCGAGGCGACGGTCGCGGTCGCCGCGGCTGAGGGGCTGCGGCGTCTCGACGCTGCGGAGGAGGCGATCGGATGAGGCTCTCGGTCGTGGACAGCGGCCATGCGCCGGCCCAGGCGGCGGTGCTGGACACGATCCGCGAGCGCAGCGGCCACGAGCCGCTCGGGGTCGTGAAGACGCTGCTGTACCGGCCGGAGCTCTTCGGGCAGCCGTTCTCGGAGGCGCTGGACGTGGCGATGCGGGGCGAGTCCGAGTGGACACCGGGTGAACGGGAGCTCTTCGCAGGGTTCACCTCGCTCCTCAACCAGTGTCCGTTCTGAACAGGCTCTCACGGCGCGGTCGCGTCGTATGCGCTCGGCGACGACAAATGGGACGCGGTCGTCGCCGACTGGCGGACCGCGCCGCTTCGGCCCGAGCTGAAGGCGACGCTCGCCTTTCTCGAGAAGCTGACGCTCCGCCCCGACGAGCTCGAGCCCGCGGACGCTGACGCCGCGCGCGCGGCGGGCGTGTCCGACCGCGCGCTGCGCGATGCCGCACGGGTGTGCGCGCTGTTCAGCATGATCGTCCGCCTCGCGGACTCGTTCGGCTGGGACGTGCCGAGCCGCGAGCGCCTGGCGGCACGCGCCCCGGCCATGCTCGAGGGCGGCTACGCGTTGACCGCCATCGGCGGCCGCTGACCGAGGGCACGCCTCACAGCCCGCCGCCGCCCCCCGACTCGGGAGCTCGACTCCTCGAGCGCCGCATGGTCGGGGCCCTCGCGGATGCCCGCGAGGCGATCGCCGCGTGAGCCCGTCAGGACGTCGAGCAGATTGACAGGTCCGAGCGAGCATGTTGACAATCGGCCATGCAGGACGAGGAGCTCCGCGGCGCAGCGTTCGCGGAGCTCCGGCGGCTGACGACCGTCCACGGCCCCGAGATCCCCTATCGCGGCGGACTCGACGCGGGCTTCCCCTTCCACGGAGGTCGCATTCCCGTTCCTGACGCCGTACAAGGGGATCTACCGGGCTCGCGCGCAGGAGGGGCCGGCCGCTCTCTCCATCAACACGTCGTACGACTCGCCCTACCGCGACCGCGCGACATCCGACGGGTACGTCTACAGCTACCGGACGGGGACGATCGACCAGCCCGACAACCGTGCGCTCCGCTCGGCGTACGAGCTTCAGGTGCCGATCGTCTACTTCGTACCGATCCAGCCGGGCGTCTACCAGCCGCTGTTCCCCTGGTACGTCGACTCGGACGATCCCATCGAGCGCGAGGTGACCGTGACGCCGGGACATGTCGTCAGCCTGGGGACGTTCGAGCGCTCCGAGCCGCTCGCCGACCCGATCGAGCGCCAGTACGCGTTCCGGACGACCCGAGTACGTGTCCATCAACGTCGGTTCCGCGGAGCCGTGCTCCCTGCCTACCGGAACCGCTGCGCGGTCTGCAGGCTTCGCGAGGGTCAGCTGCTCGATGCCGCGCACATCGTGGGTGACGTGGAGGAGCTCGGGGAGCCGGTGGTCAGCAACGGGCTGAGCCTGTGCTCGATCCACCATCGAGCGTTCGACGAGAACCTCGTCGGGATCGCGCCCGATCTCACCGTTCACGTCTCCCGGAAGCTGCTCGAGGACGAGGACGGGCCGATGCTCGACCTCCTCAAAGGCTTCCACGGTGGCACGATCGAAGTACCCGGCCGCACGGCCTGGCATCCCGATCCCGAGCGGCTCGCCGTCCGCTTCGGGCGGTTCCGGGACGCAGCCTGAACACGGCGTCGACGACCACGCCGCCTCGAAGTACATGATCGTTTACGGCCAACTGTCCACGGGCTCGCGTACCGCCCGCCGACTGGGATCCAGCTCGTCCGGGCACACTCCGCGCGTGCCGGCCGAGCTCGACAACGTCGCCGTCGCGGAGCGGCTCGAGGCGTTCGCAGCGCTGCTCGACCTCGCAGGCGCTTCGAGCTACACGGCCCGGGCGTACCGGCGCGCGGCCGAGACGATCCGCGAGACACCCGTGCCGATCCTCGAGCTCGCCCGCCAGGGGCGCGCGCAGGAGCTGCGCGGCATCGGGCCCGGGATCGGCGCGCGCCTGCGCGAGCTGGCCGAGACGGGGAC
This sequence comes from uncultured Actinomycetes bacterium, assembly GCA_963710125.1. Taxonomy (GTDB): domain Bacteria; phylum Actinomycetota; class Thermoleophilia; order Gaiellales; family Gaiellaceae; genus Gaiella. The sequence continues at coordinate 274,377 of CAVPZH010000013.1, forward strand.
GATTGCCGAGCTCGACGAGCTGCGGCGCGACGTCCGGCCGGAGCTCGTCGGCTTCGGCCGCATGCTCGGGATCGCCCCGAAGCGCATGGTCGGGATCGCGACCGCGCTCGGCGTCGCGACGCCGGACGACTTCCGCCGCGCCGCCGACGCCGGCGAGCTCCGGAGGGCGCCGGGTGTCGGCCCGGTCACCGAAGCGCGTATCCGGGAGCGCCTTCGCTCCCGCGCCGAGCGGCCGCCACGCGGTCTGACGTTGAACCGGGCCCGGCAGCTCGTCGGGGAGATCGCGGGCCGCGCTCGGCGGCGAGTTCGCCGGCGACCCGCGGCGCTGGGCGGACGTCTCGTTCGACCTCGCCGTCGTCGTCCCGGCAACCGACGCCGCCCCCGTCGTCGCCGAGTTCGCGCAGCTTCCGCAGATCGTGGCGCTCGTCGAGCGGGACGAGAGCCGCGCCACCGGCGTCACGGTGGAAGGCGTCCCGGTCGTGCTGCACGTGGCGGCGCCCGAGCGGTTCGGCACCGAGCTCGTCCGCCTGACGGGCTCCCGGGAGTACGTGGAGGCGCTCGGCGAGCTCCCCGACGCGCCCGACGAGAGGACGCTCTACGCCGCGCTCGGCATCCCGTGGTGCCCGCCCGAGCTGCGGGAGGGGCCGTTCCGCGCAGAGCCGCCGCCGCTCGTCGAGCTCGGCGACGTGCGCGGCGACCTCCACAGCCACACGACGTGGTCCGACGGACGGGCGACGGTGCGCGAGATGGCGCTCGCGGCCCGCGAGCGCGGCTACGAGTACCTCGCGATCTGCGACCACACGGAGAACGTCAGGGTGGTCCCCGGGCTGGATGCGGACGCGGTGCGTCGTCAGGGCGACGAGATCGCGGCCGTGAACGACGAGCTGGCTCCGTTCCGCGTGCTGCGCGGAATCGAGGTCGACATCCGACGGGACGGAACGCTCGACCTGCCGGACGACGTGCTCGCGGAGCTCGACTGGGTCCAGCTCAGCCTGCACGCCGGCCAGCGGGAGCCACGCGGGGAGCTCACGAGGAAGGTGACGGAGGCGATGCGGCATCCGGCCGTCCGCTGCCTGAGCCACCCCAAGGGGCGGATCGTCAACCACCGTCCACCGAACGCGCTCGATCTGGACGAGGTGCTCTCGGTCGCCCTCGAGCACGGCGTCGCGCTCGAGGTCAACGGCCTCCCCGACCGGCTCGACCTCTCGGGGGAAGACGCGCGGCGCGCGGTCGAGGCCGGCGTACAGCTCGTCGCCTCGACGGACGCCCACTCGGTGAGGGGGCTCGGGAACATGGAGCTCGCCGTCGCGACCGCGCGACGCGGCTGGGCCACGGCTGACGCCGTCCTCAACACCCGGCCGCTCGCGGAGCTGCTCGGGCCGCGCCGCCGGTCTCGCTAGCGCGGCAGGGACGGAGCGCGACCCGTCCGGCAACCGCCCATGCGCGCCCCAGGTGGACTCGAGCCAGGCACAGCCGGGCTTGCTGGGCGTCAGGGGCGGTATCTGCGGATGTCGTTCCCGTGCCAGCTCGGCACCCAGGCCTCGCCGCGGATCTCCGTGATCACGAACGGGCCGACCCCGGACTTCACGACGCGAGCGACGGCGTTCGTGGCCGGGTCGACGATCGCGATCCGGTTCGCCCGCACCCGCGGCACCCACACCTGGCCGGCGACCACCGCCGGGTCGCCGAGCGGCCCGGCGAGCGCGATCGTCGCCGAGACGGTATCCGTGGCCGGGTCGATCCGGCTGAGCCCGTTCTGCGTCGTGATCCAGAGCGCACCCGCACCGGCGGCGGTCCAGCCCGCGGTCTCGAGCGGGATGCGGGCGACGACCTGGTTCGTCGCCGGGTCGATGCGGACGACACCGTCGGAGCCCGTCGCCCAGACGGATCCGAACGCGCCCACGACGCCGATCGCCTGCGGCACCGGGAACCTCTGGACGACGCGGTTGCGGCGGGGATCGATCCGCACGAGCGTCCCGTCCCCGTGCACCGTCGCCCACGCAGACCCGTAGGCGAACGTCGCGTCGTACGGCTGCGCACCGACCTCGATCGCGGCGATCCGCTTCGCGGACCGGACCGAGACCCGGCTCACGGTGGCCGAGTACGTGTCCTCGATCCAGAGCGATCCCGCCCCGGCGCCGAGCCCGCACGCTCCGGCGCCGATCGGCGTCCTGCCCACGACGACGTTCCGGCGCGGGTCGATGCGGAGGAGGGACGACGACGCAAACGTGCTCACCCAGACGAAGCGGCCGGCCGGAGCGGCGGCGCAGGGCTGGCTCGTGGACGGCACGCGGACCCTCGCGGTGACGGCCGGCCCGTCCGCGGCGCCGGCGGTCGCCGCCACCACGACGGCGAGCACGAGCAGGAGTCCGACGGCGGAGCGCATGTGTACTTGGAGGATACTACGCTTTCGGACTAGATGCTACGGATCCGTACTGCTGCTCTCGAGCGCCGGCCGCGCGAGACCCTCCGAGAACGCCGCGCCCAGCTCCTCGAGCCCAGCCCGGACCGCCTCCGGGTCGCCGAGCTCCTCCGCCAGCAGCGCATTGATGCGCCGCAGGGCCGGCCAGCCGCGCCGCCACTCCGCGTCGCCCGCGGCCGTGAGCGCGAACAGCACCGAGCGGGCGTCGTCGGGGTTCCGCTCGCGCGTGGCATGAGCCCGCGCCTCGAGACGCCGCATCGCGTCCGAGGCCGTCGTCAGCGGCATCCCGAGCTCCGCGGCGACCTCGGTGAGCCTCACCGGCCCGCGCACCCCGACGAGGCTCAGCAGGCCGTAGTCGGCGACACCCACCCCGTCCGCTGCGAGCTCGCGCTCGATGAGCTGGCCGAGGCGCTGGTGGGCCGCCAGGACGAGCAGCAGGATCGACAACCTGAACTCGGGCGGAGCCTGTGGCTGCCGGACGCTCACGAGCCGAATCCTTCCACCACGGGACCTCCGCGCGCGCGCGCACCCCTTGGGGGGCTTGCGAGAAAGACGGATCTCGTACAGGATCGTGGCACTGCGACGCCGCACCATGGGCCACGTTTCCGACATCCTCGAGGTGAAAGGCCACGACGTTCTCACGATCGACGGGTCCGCCACGGTCCTCGACGCCGTCAAGGCCATGGTGGAGGGGAACGTCGGCGCGCTCCTCGTCACCGAGACGGGGCGGCTGGCGGGCATCGTCACCGAGCGCGACTACATGCGGCGCGTGACGCTCGAGGGGCGAGACGAGCGGACGACGCCGGTGCGCGAGATCATGAGCGCTCCGTTCGCCTACGTGGGGCCCGACGCCTCGATCGACGAGTGCATGGCGATCATGACCGAGCGCCGGTTCCGCCACCTGCCCGTCCTGGATCACGCAGGCGAGCTCGCCGGGATCGTGTCGATCGGGGACGTCGTGAAGTTCCAGTCGCAGGAACAGGGCGTCCAGATCAAGTTCCTGACCGAGTTCATCTCGGGCTAGCCACCGCGCGCGTCGCCCGTTTGGCACCCGAAGGCTCCGGGGTAGTGTCTTCTGTGATGCGCCCGGTCATCGCATTCGCCGCGCTCGTCGCTGCGCTCGCGCTGGTCGCGGCGGGCTGCGGAGGCGGCGACGGGTCGGCCTCGCCCCCGGCGACGACGACCGAGACCACGACGACGACCGAGACCACGACGACGACCGCCACCGAGACCACGGCGACGTCCACGGAGCCGACCACAACGGGCGCGACGGCGGGCGACGCCGCCAACGGAGAGAAGGTGTTCGCGAGCGCCGGGTGCGGTGGCTGCCACACCTTCTCGAAGGCAGGCTCCAGCGGGAGCGTCGGGCCGAACCTCGACGACCTTTCGCCCTCGTTCGACAGGGTCGTGCGCCAGGTCACGAACGGCGGTGGGCCGATGCCGGCGTTCAAGGATCAGCTCACCGAGCAGGAGATCCGCGACGTGGCGGCCTTCGTCTCCGGCTCGAGCTCGTAGAGCCCTCCCAGGCGGCAGCGGCCGCGGTGCCTATGCTGCTGGGTTCTGCCCGCGACGTCCACCCATCCTCACGACCCGGCCTCGGCGACCCTCGAGCTCCTGTGGCAGGACGACGCGACAGCGCTCGCGGTGCTCCGTAGCGCCGACGGCGGGCTGTCCCCCGCGCCGCTCGCGGCCGGCACCGCGGCGATCGCCGACGTCGCCCGGGAGCGGCACGGCGTCCCGGGGCGCCGGCTCTCGCTCGCCGACCTGCTCGAGGTCGCCCCGGACGGCCTCCGGCTGGGCGGCACGGCCGAGGTCGTGCTCGCGATCCTCGAGCGCGCGCGCCGGTCGGTCGGCGAGGGCCTCGTCCACCCGCATCTCGAGCCGAGCGACGGCCGCTGGCACGCACTCTGGGGCGCCACGCTCGACGAGGTGGTCACGGAAGAGCTGGCGGGGATCGCGGCCGCAGCCCCTGCCGTCTGCGCCGACCCCTTCGACGGCGACGCAGACGCGTTCGTCCACGATCTGTACGGCTGCGCGGTCGACGAGCTCGCCCGCCGCGCGCTGCGTGCTGCCGCGCCCCGGGCTCCCGTCGGGCTCCGGACGGCGGGCGCGGCCGAGCACATGCTGGACGGGCTCCTCTCCGGCGGCACCTCCGAGCTACCGGCCCAAAGTGGGTACGCGGCGCTCGAGCGCCGCCTGAGCGGCTGGGTCGACGCAGGGCTCGCACGACGCTCGCGCGCTCCGTGGAACGTCGGTCTCCGCCTCTCGGAGCGCCGGGGCGGCGACGACGAGGACGTCGTCGTCGCGGAGCTGTGGCTCGAGGCCGCCGACGACCCCACACTCGCGCTCCCGGCGAGCCTCCTCGCCGACGGCGGCGAGGACGTGTTCGGGTTCCTCCGGGAGGGGGACCCCCGCGGGGCGATCCAGCGGCGTCTGGCTGCGATCGAGCCGATCCTCCGTGAGGCGGGGCTCCCCCTGCTCGACGAGGCCGACCCGGAGGCGGCGCTCGACCACGCCCAGGTCCGCGCGCTCCTGCGGGACGCGCTCCCGCGGCTCGAGCAGCTCGGCGTGCCGGTGCTGCTCCCCCGGGAGTGGATGGCGAGGCAGAGCCGCGTCCGCCTGAACCTCGTCGCCACCGCGCCGGCGCGGTCGAGCGGCGCCCTCTCGCACGAGGCGCTGGCGCGCTTCGACTGGCGCGTCGCGATCGGCGACGTCGAGCTGACCGAGGAGGAGCTGGTCGAGCTCGCGGCCGCGAAGGAGCCGCTCGTGCGCCTCCGCGGTCGCTGGCACGCGCCGCGGGCGGCCGAGGTCGAGCGCGCGCTCCGCTTCCTCGAGCGGCGCCGGGGGGATGCATCGGTGGTCGACCTGGCCCGCGCCCTCTCGGGCGTGGAGACGGACGACGCCGGCCTCGAGCTCGGCACGGTCACGCTCGACGACGAGCTCGCCGCGCTCGTCGACGGGGAGGAACGGCGCTACCGGCCCCGCCCCACCCCGCCCGGCATGCGGCACGGGCTGTTCCCGTTCCAGGAGCGCGGTCACGGCTGGCTCAGGCTGCTCGGCGACCTCGGCGCGGGCGGGATCCTGGCCGACGACATGGGCCTCGGGAAGACCGTGCAGGCGATCGCGACGCTCGTCTCGGAGCGCGACGAGGGCTTGAGCACAGGCCCCACGCTCGTCGTCAGTCCGATGAGCGTCACCCGGCAGTGGACCCGCGAGCTCGAACGCTTCGCGCCGAGCCTCGTCGTGCATCTCCACCACGGCCCCGACCGCCTCGCGGGGGACGCCTTCGCCGCCCGGGCGGGCGCCTGCGACGTCGTCGTCACGTCCTACGACGTGGCGACCCGTGACGTGGAGGCGCTCGAGCGCGTGGTGTGGGACCGTCTGATCCTCGACGAGGCCCAGGACGCGAAGAACCCGGCGACGAAGCGTCACCGGGCGCTGAGGCGGATCCCGCGGAGGCGCGCGCTCGCACTGACCGGGACGCCGATCGAGAACCGCCTGGGCGAGCTCTGGGCGATCATGGACCTCGTCAACCCCGGGCTCCTCGGCTCGCGGCAGGCGTTCGAGCGGACGTTCGCGCGACCGATCGAGGTCAACCGCGACGCACGAGCCCTCGAGCGGCTGCGCGGGCTCGTCGGCCCGTTCCTGCTCCGCCGCGCCAAGGACGCGCCGGAGGTCGAGCTCGAGCTGCCGCCGATCACGATCACCAAGCTGCCCTGCCTGCTCACGGTCGAGCAGGCGAGCCTCTACCGCGCGACGGTCGACCGCTGGATGCCGCGCATCGAAGCGCACGAGCGCCGGTTCGACCGTCGGGGGGCCGTGCTCGCGATGCTCGGCCAGCTCAAGCAGGTCTGCAACCACCCCGAGCTCGTGCTCCCGACGGGCAGGCCGCTCGAGGGACGCTCCGGCAAGCTCGACCGGCTCGTCGAGATCCTCCGTGCGGTGCCTTCGGGAGAGCGCTCGCTGGTGTTCACCCAGTACCCCGGGTTCGGGAGGCTCGCGCCGCACCTGGCCGAGCAGCTCGGCACGGAGGTCGGCTTCTTCCACGGCGGGCTCACGGCCCGCGCCCGCGAGGAGCTCCTCGCCCGCTTCGACTCCGGCGCGGGGCCCTCGGTGCTCGTGATCTCGCTGCGTGCCGGCGGCCGGGGCCTGAACCTGCCCGTCGCGAACCACGTGGTCCACTTCGACCGCTGGTGGAACCCGGCCGTGGAGCAACAGGCGACCGATCGCGTCCACCGGTTCGGCCAGCGGAAGCACGTCTACGTGACGAGCCTCGTCTGCACCGCGACCGTCGAGGAGCGGATCGACCAGCTGCTCGACGCGAAGCGCGAGCTCGCCGACCAGGTGATGGCCGGACGGGCAGACGACTGGCTGGCCGAGCTGGACCTCGAGACGCTGCGCGCGGCCGTCGCTCTGTCGCCCGAGGCCACGGAGGAAGCCGCGTGACCCCCCGCGTGCTCGCCGACGGCGCGCCTCTGGTGGTCGCCGACCACGCCGAGCGGATCGGCGCAGGGCCGTGGGCGCGTTGGCTCGCGAGCGCCGCCGTCCCCGACGAGAGCACGCACCGGGCGGAACGGGGCCGCAGGCTCGCGCGGGCCGGGGCGGTGAGCGGCGTCACGGTGTCACCGGGGTCGATCACCGCGCGGGTCACGGGGTCGACCGGCAACGAGTACGACGTGTCGATCACGGCCGTTCCCGTCGGGGAAGCTGCGTGGCAGGCGACGGCACGCGCCGCGCGGGGGCGGGCGGCGCTCGAGGAGGGAGCCGCCGGCACCGCGCAATCGGTCCATCTCGCCCACCTGATGGAGACGCGCGTCGGCGCCCGCTTCGCGCCTGCGTCCCGCGACGTGCGGCGACGCTGCACGTGCCCCGACACCGAGCCCGTCGGCGCCTGCAAGCACGTGGCCGCGGTCGCGTTCGCCGTCGCCGACGCGGTCGACCGGGAGCCGGCGCTGTTCCTGCTCTGGCGCGGCTGCCCGCCGGTCGCCCCGCGGCCCGCCGACCCGTGGCGGGCGGGTGCGCTGCCCGACCCCCGGCCGACGCGCGCCCTCCCTCCGGGCGCCGTGCTGCGGCGGCTCGGCCGGAGCGGCATCCGGGCCGGAGGCGTTGATCTCGCCGACGCGCTCGAGGCGGCGTACGAGGCATTCGCGGCGACTCGGCGGCAAACGGCATGATCTCGGGATGGAGCAGCGCGTCAGCCTGGTAACGCTCGGCGTCCGCGACCTCGACGCCGCCCGCCTCTTCTACGAGGCCCTCGGCTGGCGTCCGGCACCTCGCCCGACGGAGGACGTGGTCTTCTTCCAGGCCGGCCCGATGGTGCTCGCGCTATGGGGTCGCGAGCAGCTCGCCGAGGACAGCACTGTCGTCGACGGCGGCGGCTGGGGAGGCGTGACGCTCGCGTACAACGTCGCCTCGCCCGCGGAGGTCGACGCCGTGATCGACGAGGCGCGAACCGCGGGCGCGACGATCGGTCGCGAGCCGGCGCCGACGTCCTGGGGAGGGTACTCGGGTGTCTTCGTCGACCCGGACGGCCACCCGTGGGAGATCGCCCACAACCCGTACTGGACGCTCGGCCCCGACGGGTCGGTCACGCTCTGAGCGCCTAGCCGGCACCTTGGCCGCGTCGCATGCGGCCCGGCCGCATACGATCGTCTCGTGCAGCAGCGTGCGTTGGGGAGGAGCGGCGTCGCCGTCACGCACGTCGTGCTCGGCTGCGGCAACTTCGGCGGCATCGGCTCGAAGCCCGCGCTCTTCGGACAGGGAACGACACGGGACGAGGCGTTCCGCCTGCTCGACGCCGCCTGGGACCTCGGGGTGACGACGCTCGACACGGCCGACGCGTACGGCGGCGGACGCAGCGAGTCGTTCATCGGCGACTGGCTCCGCACCAAGGGCGAGGACGTCCGCGAGCGGGTCGTGATCGTCACCAAGACGTTCAACCCGATGACGGAAGGAGGTGACCGCGGTCTGTCCCGCGCGCGCATCCGCCGGCAGCTCGCGTCGAGCCTCGAGCGCCTCGGTGTGGAGCGCGTCCCGCTCTACATGACGCATGCGTTCGACCCGGACGTGGCGCAGGAGGAGACGCTCGGAGCGTTCGACGAGCTCGTGCGCGAAGGGATCGTCGGCGCCGTCGGCGCGTCGAACTTCACGGCCGAGCAGCTCGCCGAGGCACTGGAGCTCTCGGCGCTCGAGGGGCTCACACGGTACGAGTGGGTGCAGAACTCGTTCTCGCTCCTCGAACAGGGCGACCGCGAGACGGTCTTCCCGCTCTGCCACGAGCACGGGCTCGGCTACACGCCCTTCAGCCCTCTCGCGGGCGGCTGGCTGACCGGCAAGTACCGCCGAGGCGAGGCCCCTCCCCCCGGGTCCCGCATGACGCTCAGGCCCGAGGGCGGCGAGGCGTACCGCACGGCTGCGACCTTCGACGCGCTCGAGGCCCTGGAGGAGGAGGCGCGGGAGCACGGCGTCTCGATGGCCGGCCTCTCGCTCGCGTGGCTCCTCGCCATTCCGGAGCTCACCGCGGTCGTCGTCGGCCCGAACCGCGTCGAGCAGCTCGGACCGGTGCGCGAGGCGCTCGACCTGCGCCTCGACCCGGACCAGCACGGGCGGATCGGGGCGCTGTTCGCGTGAGCGTGCTCGTCCTCTCCGACGCGGACGTCCGCACGCTGCTCGACATGGAGTCGTGCATCGCCGCGATGGAGGACGTGCTCGCGGCGCTCGCGCGCGATGAGCTGACGATGCCGCTGCGGTTCGTCGTCCGGCCGCCCGGCACGCAGCTGCTCGGCCTCATGCCCGCGCATCGCGGCGGCGCCTCGCCCCTGTTCTCGCTCAAGGAGATCGTGATCGCACCGGGGAACGGCGCGCGCGGCCTCGACCCCCATCAGGGTGCGGTCCTGCTCCACGACGGCGAGACGGGCGTGCTCGAGGCGGTGGTGAACGCGTCGGCGATCACGGAGATCCGCACCGCCGCGGTGTCGGCGGTGGCGACGAAGCTGCTCGCACGGCCGGGTGCCCGCCGGGTCGCGATCCTCGGCGCCGGGGTGCAGGCCCGCTCGCACGCGCTCGCGATGCGGACGGTGGTCGACGACCCCGAGCTCCGCCTCTGGAGCCGGACGCCGGCGCACGCCGAGGCGCTCGCCCTGGAGTCCCACGCAGTCGCCTGCGCGACGATCGAGGAGGCGCTCGGGGACGCCGAGATCGTCTGCACGTGCACCTCGGCGGGCGACCCGATCGTGTCGCTGGCCTGGCTCGCCCCCGGCGCGCACGTCAACGCCGTCGGCTCCTCGATCCCGACCGCCCGCGAGCTGGACGCAGAGGTCGTGGCGGCGTCCTCGCTCTTCGTCGACAGGCGCGAGTCGACCCTCAACGAGTCCGGGGACTACCTCGGCGCCGTCGCGGAGGCGGGGATCGGACCCGACCACATCCTCGCCGAGCTCGGCGAGTTGCTCGTCGGCACGCATCCGGGCAGGCGGGACGAGACGGAGCTGACCGTCTTCAAGTCGCTCGGGCTCGCCGTCGAGGACCTCGCCGCGGCCGCGCTCTGCGTCGAGCGGGCACGCGAGCGCGGCGCAGGCTCCGAGGTGCCGTTCTGAGCGGCGCCGCACCGGGGCCGGTGGGGCTCGACGCGATCGAGCGCGCCAGGGTGATCACCGCCGACGTAGTGCGCGAGACGCCGCTCGTACGGCTCGACGTCGAGGCGCCCTGCGAGATCTGGCTGAAGCTCGAATGCCTCCAGCCGATCGGCTCGTTCAAGCTCCGCGGTGCGGCGAGCGCGATCCGGCAGGCCCGGCCGGAGGAGTGGCGCTCGGGCGTCTGGACGACGAGCGCGGGGAACATGGCCCAGGGCGTGTGCTGGGTCGCACGCGAGCTCGGCGTGCCCGCGACGGTCGTCGCCCCCGACCACGCGCCACGCGCGAAGCTCGAGGCGATCGACCGACTCGGCGGCCGCGTCGTCGCGGTGCCGTTCGACACGTGGTGGGAGACGATGGAGAGCGGCTCCTACCCCGGTGTCGAGGGGCTCTTCGTGCACCCGGTGCTCGACGAGCGCGTGATGGCGGGAAACGGGGTGATCGGCCTGGAGCTGGCCGAGCGCCTGGAGGGCATCGACGCCGTGCTCGTCCCCTGGGGCGGCGGCGGGCTCACGACCGGGATCGCGAGCGCGCTCGCGGCGACGTCGCCGTCGACGCGGATCGTCGCGTGCGAGCCGGAGACGGGCGCGCCGTTGAGCGCCTCCTTCGCGGCGGGGAAGGCAGTCCAGGTCGAGTACACCGCCTCGTTCGTCGACGGCGCGGGGTCGAAGGCGCTGCTGCCCGCGATGTGGGAGCGCGCACAGGCCCTCCTCGCGGGCGCCACGGCAATCCCGCTGGACGACGTCGCCGCGGCGGTCCGACTGCTCGCGACCCGTGCGCACGTCGTGGCCGAAGGAGCCGGTGCCCTCGCGCTGGCCGCCGCGCTCGCGGGGCACGGCGGGCGCAGGCCGCGTCGTCTGCATCGTCTCCGGGGGCAACATCGACCCGGAGGCGCTCTCGGCGATCCTCGCAGGCGAGAAGCCGGAGTCGTAGCGGCGTCAGGACGGCGGTGCCGTCTCGTCCGCCCCGACGTCGACCTCCTCGTCCCAGCGCTCGTACGGCTGGAGCAGCGGCAGCGCGAACCAGAGCAGCGCGAACGCCGCGCCGACGACGGACGTGACGCCGATCGCCCACGGCGTCGACACGATGGTGTCGACCACGAGGTAGACGGCCGCGGTCATCGCGACCGCCAGGCAGACGACCCCGCCCAGCGCGCCGAAATGGGAGACGCGCAGCATCCGCTCCTTGTTGCGCTCGCGCCAGCGGAGCCGGTGGTACGCGGTCGGCATCATCAGCGCGAGCACCGCGAGCATCGTCGAGAGGAACGCGACGAGGTACCCCGCACGCTGCACGTCGGTCGTCCGGTCCCAGCGCGCGCTGAACGGGACGACCAGCAGGAACCCGAAGAGAACGCTCGCGCCGGAGAGCGCGACGCGCGCCTCGTTCAGCAGCTCGATGAGCTCCTGGTCCCGCTTCTCGCGGAGCTCCTCCGCATCCACGACGAGGACGGTACTACGGAGTGTCGGGCAGTCTCAGCAGCGGCGGCGGACGGTCTCGGAGATCCCGAGCTTCAGCCACTCGAGCGGCACCGCGATCGCGTTGCGCCACCACGGCTCGTCGACGCCGTGCTCGGCCACCTTCGCGTGGACGCACCGCCCGAAGATCCGGCTCGCGCGGAACATCTGGTAGCGGGAGGTGACGAGGATGATCGAGCTCCAGTGCTTCCGGTCGACGAGCTCGCCGACTGCCTGCGCCTCGCCCTCGGTCGTGGACGGCCCCGCGTGGACGCACACGACGCCGGTCGGCGGCTTCCGGCAGAGCTTGGCCCGGCGCGGGTCGCGGCCCGCTCGATCCGCCGAGACGACGAGGGTGGGCGCTAGGCCGCCGCCGAAGAGCGCCTGCGCGGCCGGGAGCCGATTCTTCGAGCCCGCGAGCACCACGATCGCGTCCGCCTTGGGGGGCAGCGGGTCGTCGTCCCGCTGGAGGAATGCCGGGATCCCGATCGCGTACGCGAGCCCCAGAGCGACTGCGCAGATGATCACGATCCGGCGCACGGCGGAAAGCGTGACACCTGTACCGGTCGTCGTGGGGTAGAAACCCTCGATCAGGGGCCCCCGTCTCTCCCTCACGACCGTCCGGCGAATCGCGATCGACGCGCAGGGGTACGCCCCGCGTGCGCGGGGCGGGACGCGCGCGGAGGTCGAGGCGGCCGTCGGCCGGCTGTCGTGCGTCCAGCTCGACTCGATCTCGACGGTCGAGCGCAGTCACCGCATCGCGCTCGGCTGCCGCGTCGGCGCGTACCCGCCCGAGGCGGTCTCGGCCCTGCTCGGCGCCGGCCGCCTGATCGAGTACTGGGCACACGAGGCGTGCCTGCTGCCCGCCACGGACTGGCGGCTCTTCCGGCCGGCGATGCAGGTCGGCGGACGTCGCTGGTACGGGGAGGTCGACCGGACGCACCCCCACCTCCGGGAGCACGTGCTCGAGGAGATTCGCGCGCGCGGCCCCCTGGGCTCCCGCCACTTCGACGGCGCGGCCAGACAGGGGGAGATGTGGGGCTGGAAGCCCGCGAAGCGGATGCTCGAGCTGCTCTGGAACCACGGAGAGCTCGTCGTCGCGGGCCGACAGGGTTTCCAGCGGCTCTACGACCTTCCCGAGCGCGTGCTGCCGGAGGAGCTCCTCGGCGCGCCGACGCCCGCCGAGCCGGAGCGCCTGCGCGAGCTCGCCGAGCGGGCGGTACGGGCACGGGGCGTGCTCACGGAGCGAGGGATCGTCGAGCACTGGCGCCTCAAGGGCGGCTCGGCACGGATCCGCGACGCCGTCGAGTCCCTCGTCGCCGACGGGCTGCTCGAACGGCACGCGGTCGAGGACGGCGGCCAGCCGGTGCTCGTTCCGGCGGGGACCGAGCTCGATCGTCCCGCGCCGTCCGCCGCGGTGCTGCTCTCGCCCTTCGACAACCTGCTCTGGGACCGGCCGTTCGTGCGCCGCGCGCTCGGCTTCGACCACCTGATCGAGGTGTACAAGCCGGCCCCGCAGCGCCGCTACGGGTACTACGTGCTGCCGCTCCTGTGGCGCGACCGGATCGTCGGCCGCGCCGACCTGAAGTCGGACCGGACCGCCGGCGCCCTCGTCGTCAGGGCCTTCCACCGGGAGCACGGCGTGCGCGCCTCGGCGGCGCTCGACGAGGCGTTCGAGCGCGCCCTCGACCGGCTCCGACGCGTGATCGGGCTCGAGACGGTGATCCGCTGAGCTCCGCCGCCACGCCGGCACGCCGGGCAGCCTCCGCCCGCCGTCCGCGCCGCCGACCGGCCGCGAAGGCCGCACGCCGTCCCGACTACGATCCGCGCATGGAGTTCGAGACGCGCGCGATCCACGTCGGCCAGGACCCCGACCCCGCCACGGGTGCGGTGATCACGCCCATCTACCAGACGGCGACGTTCGCGCAGGACGCCGTCGGCGTCAACAAGGGATACGACTACGCGCGGGTCGCGAACCCGACGAGGACGGCGCTCGAGGAGTGCCTGGCCTCGCTCGAGCACGCGGAGTACGGGCACGCGTTCGCGTCAGGGGTCGCGGCGACGTCGGCGCTCGTGCATCTGCTCGACCCCGGCGACCACGTCGTGTGCGTGAACGACGTGTACGGCGGCACGTACCGGATGTTCTCCCAGGTGTACGAGCCGAAGGGCTACCGGTTCTCGTACGTGACGCCCGCGGAGCTCTCGTCCGAGCCGGAGGCCCACGTCGAGGGTGCACGCCTCGTGTGGATCGAGACCCCGACCAACCCGCTCCTCAACATCGTCGACATCGCCGCAGTCGCGCGCGCGACCCGCGCCGGGGACGCCCTCCTCGTGGTCGACAACACGTTCGCGACGCCCTTCCTCCAGACGCCCCTCGACCTCGGCGCGGACGTCGTCCTCCACTCGACGACGAAGTACCTCGGCGGTCACTCGGACGTCGTGGGCGGCTTCGCCGGAACGAGCGACCCCACGATCGCGGAGCGCCTGCGGTTCCTGCAGAAGTCGCTCGGGGCCGTGCCCGGCCCGTTCGACGCGTGGCTCGTGCTCCGGGGGTTGAAGACGCTGGCCCTGAGGATGGAGCGCCACTGCGCGAACGCACGGAGCGTGGTCGCGTTCCTCTCCGAGCACCCACGGGTCACGCAGGTGCTCTGGCCCGGCCTGCCCGAGCATCCGGGACACGAGATCGCCGCCCGGCAGATGCGGGACTTCGGCGGCATGGTCTCGTTCCTCGTCGAGAGCGAGGCCGAGGCGGTCGAGCTGGTCGGCCGCACCATCCTCTGGACGCTCGCCGAGAGCCTCGGGGGCGTCGAGAGCCTCATCGAGCATCCCGCCCGGATGACGCACGCCTCGACCGCCACGGGGCCGTTCGCCGCGCCGCCCGGTCTCGTGCGCCTGTCGGTGGGAATCGAGTCGGCCGACGACCTCGTCGCCGACCTCGAGCGCGCCCTCGCCGCCACGCCCGGCCACGCCTAGCGAGGGCCTCCCGGCGCGCTCCAAGGGCTCGGAGCCCCGAACGGCGTCCGCCACGGTGCGACCACGGACCGGCGGGACGCCGGGGCCCGCACCGGTCGACGCGGATGCGGGCCCCCGGATGCGGCTGCGCTACGGAGAGGTGACGAGCCGGAAGGCCGTCCCGGTCGGGTCGGCGGCCCGTGCCAGCCGGCCGTACGGGGTGTCCTCGGCGGGCTGGAGGATCGTGCCGCCGAGCCGCGTGACCTGCTCGAGGGACGCGTCGACGTCGGCGACCTCGAAGTAGACGTTCCAGCCGGACGGCTCGCCGGCGTCGTCCATGATCCCGGCGAGGGCGCTCTCGCCCTCCCCGAGCGTCGTGTAGCGGAGCTCGTCCGTGTCGCTCATCACGTGGGTGTCCCACCGGAACACGTCGCGGTAGAACGACACCGCAGCCTCGTAGGCGGCCGAGTGGAGCTCGAACCAGGCGGGTGTGCCGGGCTCGCGCGTCACCTCGAACCCCTTGACCTCGTTCGGCTGCCACGCGCCGACGATCGTGCCCCCCGCATCCTTGATCATCGCGAAGCTGCCGTTCTCGGCGACCTCCATCGGCGGCATCTCGACCGCGCCGCCGTGGCGGGCTGCGGCATCGGCCGTCGCCTGGATGTCGTCGGTCATGAGATGGACGCCCCACGCGTCGGGATAGCCCGTGGAGCCGTCGTTCGCCATGCAGCCGGCGACGTGCTTCCCGTCCTTCGTGAACGTGAAGTAGCCGCCGAACCGCTCGTCGGCCGGCTCGGCCTTCCAGCCGAGGAGCCCGCCGTAGAACTCGATCGCCCTGTCCGTGTCCGAGCTGTACAGGTCGATCCAGCACGGCGCGCCGATCGTCAGCGTCGGTGTGGGCATGGGGGTTGCCTCCTTCGTCCGATTGACCGTTCGTGGGTGATGACCGGAGGGCAGCGACGAAGTCATCGCTCACGCACTCGTTCGAGCGTAGGACGCCCACGCGGTCGGAGGGGTACGGATAACCCGCTAGCGTCCATGTCGTGCCCCGGGACCCCCTCGACCTCCTGCATTGCGGCGACCGCCGCCGGATCGGCGTCTACCTCGTCGAGACCGACGACGGCCTTGCGCTCTTCGATTGCGGCCCGACGAGCTGCCTCCCGGCGCTCCGTGACGCCCTCGAGGAGCGGGGGGTCGAGCTCGGCGACCTGCGCCACCTGCTCCTCTCGCACATCCACCTCGACCACGCCGGTGCCGCAGGGGCGCTCGTCCGCGCGAACCCCGCGCTCACCGTGCACGTCTCCGACGTCGGTCTTCCGCACCTGGTCGATCCCGCGCGGCTCGAGACGAGCGCGCGTCGCCTGTACGGGGAGGCGTTCGACGACCTGTGGGGCGAGCTCGCGCCCGTACCCGCAGAGAACATCCGCGCGACCGGCGACACGGTCGCGGGGCTCAGGTGCTTCCCCACTCCCGGGCACGCCCGTCATCACGTCTCCTACCTCCACGAGGACGGGACGCTCTACGCGGGCGACGCCGCCGGTGTCCGGATCGAGCCCGGGAGCTTCGTCTTCGCGCCGACGCCGCCTCCCGATCTCGATCTCGAGGCGTGGGACGCGACGTTGGACGAGCTCGAGCGCCGCGAGCCGCGAGCGCTCGCGCTGATCCACTTCGGGGTGTTCGACGACGTGGAGCGCCACCTGGCGGCGCTGCGCGAGACCATGCACGAGTGGGGCGAGCGGGTCGGGCACGGCATGGACGAGGCGACGTTCGTCGCGGCCGCCCGTGCCGACGTCGCGGCGGCCGAGCCTGACGAAGCGGACGCGTACGACCGTGCCGCGCCCTACTGGCACTGCTTCCTCGGGCTGGAGCGCTACTGGCGCAAGCGCGCCGAGGCCGTCACCGTCTGAGCGCGCCTCAGGCGTCGACCGCGTAGGCGCGAAGGGAGTCGAGCGAGGAGAACTCCAGCGCGAGCGCGTGCGTCGCCTCGAGCACGACCGGCGGCGCGACGCCGGCCTCGAGCGCCTGCTGCCAGCGATCCGCGCACAGGCACCAGCGGTCGCCGGCGTCGAGCCCGGGGAAGCCCCACTCCGGACGGGGCGTCGAGAGATCGTTCCCGACCGAGGCGCTGTAGGCGAGGAACTCGTCTGTCATCACCGCGCACACCGCGTGCACGCCGAGGTCCTGCCCGCCGGTGCGGCAACTGCCGTCACGCCAGAATCCGGTGACCGGGTCGAAGCCGCACGGCTCCAGCGGCCCGCCGAGCACGTTGACTCCCTCGGTCACAGCAGGGAAGAGTATGGGTGCGAGCTCGGTCCGGCACGCATCCCGTTTCACGCCCAGCCGGTGACGAGCCAGCGGCGGCCCGCGAACCGGATCCCCATCGTGGCGGCGCGCACGAGGATCAGCGCGGCGAGCGCCGCCCAGACGCCGCGGACGCCCCAGTCGCCGGCGCTCGCGAGCGCCAGCGCGACCGCGCAGACGGCGAACGCGGCAACCATCGAGCCTGCGATGTACGGCCCGTCGCTCGCTCCGATCAGGATCCCGTCCAGCGCGAACACGGCACCGCTGACGGGCTGCAGGAACGCGAAGATCGGCCAGAGCGCAGCGCACTCGGCGAGCACGCGCGGATCGGAGGTGAACAGACGAGGGAGCTCGTTCTGGAGCAGGAGCAGGGCGACCGTGAACGCGGCGCCCGTCACGACCGACAGCGTGATCATGCGGAGGCTGGCCTCGTAGGCGCGCTCGGGTCGCCCGCCCCCGAGCTCTCGCCCCACGATGATCTGGCCGGCGATCGCGACCGCGTCCAGGACGAGCGCCAGGGCGAGGAAGAGCTGGAACGAGATCTGGTACGCGCCGAGCTGCGCGTCGCCGAAGCGGGCGACGACGGCGCCGGCCAGCAGGAACGCGGAGATCAGCGCGGCGGTGCGCACGAAGATGAACTTCCCCACCGCGAGCAGCCGGCGCGCCAGGCCGACCACCGGCGCCATGTTCGCGCGACCGGCCCGCGAGACGATCAGCCAGACGAATGCGCCGCCCATGCACGACTGGGCGACCGCAGTGCCCCAGGCGGAGCCCTCGATCCCCCAGCCGAGCCCGTAGACGAACAGGACCTCGAGCACCGCGTTCAGCACGTTGCCGAGCACGATCACGACGAGCGGCGCCGTCAGCTCGGAGCGGCCGCGCAGGAACCCCTGGCCGGAGAGCGCGAGGAAGAAGGACGGCACGCCGATCGCGACGATGCGCAGATAGGACTCCCCGTAGTCGGCCGTCCCGCCCTCGACGCCGACCAGCGAGACCAGCGGCCCGGCCAGCAGGGCGAGAGCCGCCCCGAGCGCGACGCCGATCGCGAGCGAGAGCCAGAACGCCTGCGCGCCCAGCCTGCGCGCGACCTCGTCCTGGCCGGCACCGCTTGCGCGCGCCACCTGCGCGGTGGTCGCGTACTGCAGGAAGTTGAACATCCCGAGCACGGCGAGCACGGTCGCAGCGGCGCCGAGGGCTGCGAGCTGGGACCGGCCGAGATGGCCCACGATCGCGGTGTCGACGAGCACGTACAGCGGCTCGGCGGCGAGCGCGCCGAGCGCCGGGAGCGCCAGCCGGAAGATCTCCCGGTCGTACGCCGAGCGGAGGCCCATCCCGCCCTCAGGTCGCGGAGGACGGCGCCACCGGCAGCGGGACCGGGTTCGGGGCCGCGATCCTCAAGCCGTCGCCTCGACGCGCGTGCCGTCGGCCGACCACGCGACACGCCACGAACGACCAAGCGCGCGCACGCCGTCCAGCGACAACGAGATCCCGTCGATCGGCTCCACGCCCGGAAGAGTTCCCAGCCGAAGCTCGGTCGCATCCGGCTCGAGCCCGAGCAAGAGCCGGAGAAGAAGCAGAGGCGTGCCCGCAGCCCACGCTTGCGGGCGGGCCGCGGTCGGATACCTGATCGGGAACGGCGTCTCCGATCGGTCGAACCCGGCGAAGACCTCGGGCAGCGACCAGGCGAAATGGCCCGCCGCCTCGAGCAACGCCAGCGCGATCCGCCGTACAGCGTCCCACCGACCGTACCGCCCGAGACCCCAGGCGGCGAGTGCCGTGTCGTGCGGCCAGACAGTGCCGTTGTGGTAGCTCAGCGGGCTGTACGCGGCGTCGGTCGTGGCCATCGTGCGAATCCCCCACCCCGACCAGAGCTCGTCCCGCATCAGCGCGTCCGCCACCGCGTCGACGCGCTCGTCCGGCACGATGCCGCTCCACAGCAGGTGCCCGATGTTCGAGCACAGGGAGTCGACCTGCTGCTTGTCGGCGTCGAGCGCGAGCGCGTAGTAGCCCCCACGGTCACGAACCCAGAACACGTCGTCGAACCGGGCCCGGAGATCGGAAGCCTCCCGCTCGAGGCGCGCCGCGAGCTCGTGGTCGCCCCAGGCGCTGCCCGCAACCTCGGCGAGGCGTCGCTTTGCGTCGTAGACGTAGCCCTGCACCTCGGCCGGGGCGATCGGTGGCACGGCAAACCGGCCGTCCCGGAAGCGCTGCGAGTCGCCCGAGTCCTTCCACGACTGGTTCTCGAGCCCGCGGGAGCGCCGCTCGTACTCGACGAAGCCGTCGCCGTCGCGGTCGCCGTACCGGTCGATCCACGAGAGCGCTGCGAGCGCCGGGGGGCGAAAGCGCCGCGCGAGCTCCGCATCACCGGTCCAGCGCCAGACCTCGGAGAGCAGCACGAGGAAGAGCGGGGTGGCGTCGACGGTTCCGTAGTAGCGGGGAAACCACTTCTCGGCCGCCCGGCCCGTGCGAAGCTCGTGCAGGATCTTGCCGGGCTCGGCGTCGATCGTCGGGTCGTCTACGTCGGCCTGCAGCTCGGCGAGGGCGTCGAGCGCGCTCACGGCGAGCTCGGGGCCGAGCAGCATGGTCTGCAGGCTCGTGATGATCGTGTCGCGGCCGAACACCGTCATGAACCAGGGCATACCCGCTGCGGGGAGCTGCTCGGCCCCGTCGCCGTGGCGCAGGCGCAGTGCGGCGAGATCTGCGACGGACCGGTCGAACGAGTGCCGCAGCTCGTCCCACGACGTCGTGAGTCGCGGCAGGCGGTGAGACCATGTGTCGAGCGATTCGCGCACACGCGCCCGCTCGGAAGCGAATCGTCGCTCGACGAGCATGGGGTCCTCGACCTCACCCGAGAGCGAGAGCGCGACGTCGACGCGCAGGTCCCAGGAGCCGCGCGGCGGGAGAGCGACCCGGAAGTGGACGGCGCCCGCCTCGCCGTAACCCTCCCGCGAGAGCACGACCTGCGTGCATCCCCCGCGGCCCCCGCGCTCCCGAAGCACCACCCGCCCCTCCCGTTCGTCAAAGCTCATCTCGGCGGACGGAGGCAGGTCGGGCGCGTGGCGAGGGTCCCCGAAGGCAAAGTCGTGTTGCTTGACGCTGATGATGTCCGCGAAGTCCGTCCCGAAGTCAAGCGCGAGGGTGACCGAGATCGGCGCCTGCGTCTCGTTGTGGAGCACGATGTGCTCCTGCATACCGGGGCCGACGAAGCGGTGACGCGCGATCGAGAGCGCGTCCTGCGCGAGACCGTCGACCGGCGCGTTGCGCGAGTAGAACGCCGCCGAGAAGTACTCGACCGTGCCCGAGGAGAGCGGGAGCGGCCGACGACCCTCGACCGTGAGCGTGAACGTCGAGAGGAACCGCGTGTCGTGGGCGTAGAGCCCGTCGACGCCACCTCTGAGGTCCCCGAGGTCGTCGCTGATGCAGAACGTCGAGCCTTCGAGGATCGTCAACGACACGGGACTACGGCGGATCCCTGCGCACCACCCGGGCGCCGCTCGACTGCGCGAGCGCCTTGATCACGATCTCGTCGAGGTTCACGTGCAGCGGCCGGGTCAGCGCGAACAGGACGCAGTCCGCCACCTCGTCCGGCGTGACGGGGTCGACCCCGTCGTACACCGCGTCGGCCTGCTCCCGGTCGCCGCCGAAGCGGACGAGCGAGAACTCGGTCTCGACGAGGCCGGCGTCGACCGTCGTGACCCTGATCGGGCGTCCGAGGAGATCCTCGCGCAGGGCGTACGAGAAGCCCCGCACCGCGAACTTCGAGGCGATGTACGAGGCTCCGTGCGGATATGCCTGCCGCCCTGCGATCGAGCCCATGAAGACGATGTGGCCCCCGTCCCGCACGTGCGGCAGGCACAGGCGCGTGATCCGGAGCACGCCGTCGACGTTCGTGTGGAGCACGGTCGCCTCGACCTCCTCGGTCGACTCGTCGAACGGAACCCGACCGAGCGCGAGGCCCGCGTTGTTGAAGAGGACGTCGATCCCCCCGAGCTCCGCCACCGCCGCGTCGACGAACGCGGAGCTCGAGGCCTCGTCGGTCACGTCGAGCGGCAGCACGACGTCCGCGTCGACGCGCTCGACGCGCCTCGCCCCGGCGGCCACGCGGACCCCCGCCTCGCGCAGCTTGCGCACCGTCGACGCCCCGATGCCGGACGACGCGCCCGTGACGACGGCGGTCTTGCCGGCAAGCTCCATGGCCGCGAGCCTAACGACTGGTGTCCGACTTCAAGTCGGACACCGACTCCCGCGACACCCGACTGGTGTCCGACTTCAAGTCGGACACCAGCTTCCCGTGCTACGCGAGAAGGATCCATGTGAGAGGCCGAGAGGCTTTGCGACCGCGAAGCGGGCGCCTTCAGGGACGTGCCCCGCCCGAAGGGCGGGGATCAAGCGGCAGGAATCCGCTCCCGCGGATTCCTGCTTCGCGAAACCATGAGAGGCATCGCGACCGCGAAGCGGGCGCCTTCAGGGACGTGCCGCGCCCGAAGGGCGGGGATCAAGCGGCAGGAATCCGCTCCCGCGGATTCCTGCTTCGCGAAACTAGGCGAGCTCGACGCTGCTCGATCGTCACGGTCTCGGTCGGCCGGTCGCTCGAGTCCCGATCGACGAGCGAGATCCGGTCCGCGACGTCCTGTCCTGACGAGACCTGGCCGAAGACGGTGTGCTTCCCGTCGAGCCAGGGGCAGGCCTCCGCGGTGACGATGAAGAACTGCGAGCCGTTCGTGTTCGGCCCGGCGTTGGCCATCGCGAGCGCGCCGCGCGCCACCGGATGCTCGTTGGGCTCGTCCTCGAACGTGTAGCCGGGGCCGCCGGTTCCGTCGCCGCGGGGGCAGCCGGCCTGGATCATGAACTCCGGGATCACCCGGTGGAAGGAGAGGCCGTCGTAGAAGCCGTCGGACGCGAGCCGCGTGAAGTTCTCGACGGTCTTGGGGGCGTCCTCGGGAAAGAGCTCGATCGCGATCGGCCCTTCGCTTGTGTGGAGCGTCGCCTGTGTCATGCCCGCGACGCTAGCAGCGCCCCGAAAGTCTCCGCGCCCGGTCGTTTGAACGGCGCCAGACCATGTCGTATAGTCGGTCCGCTTGTCTGACCACGGTCTCTACGAGCCGATCGCGCGGCAGAAGACGTATGAGCTCGTCGCCGAGCGCCTGCTGGCTCTGATCAGCTCTCGCCGGCTCGGCCCCGGCGATGCGCTCCCGTCGGAGAGGGAGCTCGTCGACCTGTACCACGTGGGACGCTCGTCAGTGCGCGAGGCGCTCCGCATGCTCGAGACGCAGGGCGTGATCGCGAGCGGCGCGAACAGCAGCTTCCGTGTCGCCGAGTTCGGCAGCACGCTAGGCAGCTCGCTCGGGTTCCTGATCACGGTCGATGCGGCCGACTACAGCGAGCTGTTCGAGACGCGACGCATCCTCGAGGGTGAGGCGGCCGCCCTCGCCGCTTCGCGCCGGACGAAGGCCCAGCTTCGCTCGATGGCGGGCGCGATCGCCGACATGGAGCGCGGCCTCGACTCGGAGGAGCCGTTCATCACGGCCGACCTCCGCTTCCATCTGCTCGTGGCGCACGCGACGCGCAATCGCGTCCTGCTCCATCTGATGGAAGCAATCCGGATGTTGCTGCACCGCTCGCTCTCGTCGAGCTACCACATCGAGGGCAGCCCGGCGGGCGCGATCGAGCTGCATCGTCTGATCCTCGACGCGATCGAAGCCGGCCGTCCGGAGGAGGCGCGCCAGCGCATGCAGGAGCACGTCGCCCGCGTCGAGCGCGACATCTCGGGGACGCGGAGCTGATGGCGAGCCTCGGCTTCGTCGGGCTCGGGGTGATGGGCGGTGGCGTGGCGCGCCGGCTGCTCGCGGCCGGGCACGAGGTGCACGGCTACAACCGGACACGCGAGAAGGCCGTGCCCCTCGTCGAGCAGGGCCTGCTCCTCGAGGACACGCCGCGCGAGGTCGCAGCGGCGGCCGACGTCGTGTTCAGCATGGTCACGAACGTCGCCGCGCTGCACGCGGTCGCGGAGGGCCCGGACGGGATCCTCGCAGGGCTCGGCCCGGGGAAGGTCTGGGTCGACATGTCGACCGCCGCACCGGCCGTGAGTCGCGAGCTCGCCGAGCGGGCGCGCTCGATCGGCGCGGACATGCTCGACGCGCCGGTCTCGGGCTCCGTGTCGACGCTCGAAGAAGGCCGGCTGTCGGTGATGGTGGGCGGGCCCCAGGCGACGTACGAGCAGGTCCGGCCGCTCCTGCTCGACATCGGGCCGACGGTCCACCGCGTCGGCGACAACGGCCAGGCGCTGCTGATGAAGATCGCGATCAACCTCAGCCTGTGCGTCCAGATGGTGGCGTTCTCGGAGGGCCTCCTGCTCGCCGAGAAGGACGGCATCGACCGCGAGCGCGCGGTGGAGGTGATGCTCTCGAGCGTGATCGCCTCGCCGATGCTCAAGTACCGCGGGCCGTTCGTGCTCGGGATGCCCGACGAGGCGTGGTTCGACGTCGGGATGATGCAGAAGGACATGCTGCTCGCCCTCGAGGCCGGGCGTCAGCTCGACGTCCCCATGCCGACGACCGCGGTCGTGAACGAGCTCCTCACCGCGGCCCGCGGCATGGGGCTGGCCGAGCACGACTTCGCGATCGTCTACGAGGCGCTCGCGCGGATGGCGGGGAGGACGGAGGTCGGGACGTAGATGACCGTCGAGACGGACACCGGCACCATCGAGGTCGGCGCCGAGCTCGGTCTTCGGATGTACGAGCAGATGCGCCGGATCCGGACGTTCGAGCAGCACGTCGACGACCTCTACCGCTCGCGCAGGATGCCCGGGCTCGCGCACCTCTACGTCGGCGAGGAGGCCGTCGCCGTCGGCGTCTGCGAAGCGCTCCGGACAGACGACTACATCACCAGCACGCACCGCGGCCACGGGCATTGCCTGGCGAAGGGCGCGTCGGTCGAGCGGATGTTCTGCGAGCTGCTCGGCAAGGAGGCCGGCTACTGCCGCGGCAAGGGCGGCTCGATGCACATCGCCGACCACGAGCACGGCAACCTCGGCGCGAACGCGATCGTCGGCGGCTCGGCGGGCATCGCGACCGGGGCCGCGTTCTCGGCCCGAGCGCGTGGCACCGACCAGGTCGCGGTCTGCTTCTTCGGCGAGGGCGCCCTCGGCCAGGGGGTGCTCTACGAGGTCATGAACATGGCTGCGCTCTGGACGCTGCCGGTCGTCTACGTGTGCGAGAACAACCTCTACAACGAGTACACGCACGTCTCCGAGACGACCGCCGGCGAGATCGCCGCGCGTCCGCGTGCGTTCGGAATCCCCGTCGTCGAGGTCGACGGTCAGGACGTTCGCGCCGTTCACCGAGAAACGGCGGCAGCCGTCGGCCGCGCGCGAGCGGGAGGCGGCCCGACGTTCGTGCTGGCCGCGACCTATCGCTTCCACGGCCATCACGTCGGGGACGTCGACCGCGGCTACTACCGCGCGAAGGACGAGGAGGAGCTCTGGAAGGCCGAGCGCGACCCGATCACGCTCCACGCCCGCTGGCTCGCAGAGCGCGGGCTCGCGGGCGCGGGCGAGCTCGAGCAGATCGACGCAGCGATCGACGAGGAAGTGGCGCAGAGCGTCGCGCGGGCGCTCGAGGCGCCCTTCCCCGCCCCGAGCGAAGTCACGGAGGACGTCTTTGCCTAACCAGCACTCCCAGGATGTCCACGCGTAGCGTCGAGCAGACAGCCGCCGCGGAGGCGGGCACCCGTGAGCTCTCGCTCGGCCAGGCGGTCAACGAGGCTCTCGCGGAGGAGCTCCGCCGCGACCCGACGGTCTTCGTGCTGGGCGAGGACGTCGCCGAGGCCGGCACGCCGTTCAAGGTCATGTCGGGCCTGGTCGAGGAGTTCGGCCCGGAGCGAGTGATCGACTCGCCGATCTCGGAGGCTGGGATCACAGGGATCGGGCTCGGGGCGGCGATGACGGGGATGCGCCCCGTCGTCGACATCATGTTCGGCGATTTCATGACCTTGGTCATGGACCAGCTCGCCAACCAGGCGGCGAAGGTCCACTACATGTCGGGAGGACGGCTCCGCGCCCCGCTGACGGTTCGGACCACGCTCGGCGCGACGCGACGCTCCGCGGCGCAGCACAGCCAGAGCCTGCACGCGTGGCCGGCGCACGTGCCGGGGCTGAAGGTCGCTCTGCCCGCCACGCCCTACGACGCGAAGGGGCTCCTCAAGTCCGCGATCCGCGACGACAACCCGGTGGTCGTGTTCGAGGACAAGATGATGTTCGCGCGCAAGGGACCGGTGCCCGAGGGCGAGTACACCCTCCCCCTCGGGGTCGCGGACGTGAAGCGCGAGGGCGACGACCTGACGATCGTCGCGACGAGCTCGATGGTGTACGTCGCACTGGAGGCGGCAGAGCTGCTCGCCGCGGAGGGCGTGGCCGTCGAGGTCGTCGACCCGCGCACGCTTGCGCCGCTCGACCGCGACGCGCTGGTGGCGTCCGCTGCGAAGACAGGACGAGCGATCGTCGTCGACGAGGGCCACGAGAGCTACGGCGCGTCGGCGGAGATCGCCGCCGTGATCGCGCACGGCGCCTTCTGGGAGCTCGAGGCACCGGTCACCCGGCTCGCCGCGATGGACGTCCCCGTGCCATTCTCGCCCGTGCTCGAGGACCTGACCGTGCCCACACCGGAGCGGCTCGTCGAGACCGCGAAGACCCTGCTCGGAAAGAGGTAGCCATGGCGCTCAAGACGTACGGGACCATGCAGGTCGACTGGGAGCAGCGTGCGGATCTCGACCGGCTGCGTCGCGAGCGGCTCGCGCGTGCGAAGGCTGCGCTCGCCGACTCGGAGCTCGGCGCGCTCCTCTGCTTCGACATGAGCAACATCCGCTATCTCACCGCGACGCACATCGGCACGTGGGCGATGGACAAGCTGATCAGGTTCTGCCTCCTCCCGCAGGGCGACGAGCCGATCCTGTGGGACTTCGGCTCGGCCGCGCGGCACCACAAGCTCTATAGCCCGTGGCTCGGCGAGGAGCGCTCACGGGCCGGGATCTCGACGCTGCGCGGGTCGGTGAAGGGGCGCGCCGAGGACGTCGCGGCGAAGATCCGCGTCGAGCTCGACGAGCGCGGCCTCACCGGCCAGCCGCTCGGCGTCGACGTGATCGAGCTCCCCGTGCTCGAGGCGCTCCGCCACGAGGGCATCGACGTCGTGGACGGCCAGGCGCTGATGCAGGACGTGCGCATGCTCAAGACGGAGGACGAGATCACGCTCCTCACGACCGCCTGCGCGATGGTCGACGCCGCGTACGAGGAGCTCTTCCGCGCGCTGCGGCCGGGCATGCGCGAGAACGAGTGCGTCGCGCTCGTCAACCGTGTGCTGTTCGAGCTCGGCTCGGAGCACGTCGAGGGCGTCAACGCGATCTCGGGCGAGCGGTGCAGCCCGCATCCGCACGTGTTCACGGACCGCATGCTGCGGCCAGGCGACCCTGCGTACTTCGACATCCTCCACGCGTACAACGGCTACCGCACGTGCTACTACCGCACGTTCGCGGTGGGGTCGGCCTCCCGACCTCAGGCCGACGCCTACAAGCGGTGCCGCGACATCCTCGACCAGGCCATCGCGATGATCCGCCCCGGGGTCTCGACCGCGGAGGTCGTCTCGATCTGGCCCGAGGCCCAGGAGTTCGGCTTCCCGGACGAGGAGGCCGCGTTCGCGCTCCAGTACGGCCACGGAGTCGGCCTCTCGATCTGGGAGAAGCCGATCTTCAGCCGGCTCGTCTCCTTCGACTACCCGGAGACCATCCAGGAGGGGATGGTGTTCGCGCTCGAGACGTTCTGGCCCGCCTCCGACGGCTGGTCGGCGGCGCGGATCGAGGAGCAGCTGGTCGTCACCGCGGACGGCTGCGAGGTGATCACACGCTTCCCCGCGGAGGAGCTCCTCGTGGCGGGCGGAGGGCACCCGACCGCGTTCGGGACGCTCCCCGGGCTCCGCGAGACCCAGTCGCACCTCAACAACCCGACGGTGGACGCGGTGGTCGCCTCCGCAGGCATCGAGCGGGCGTAGGCGACGGTGCCGACGGAGGTGATCATGCCCGCGCTCGAGCTCGCCCAGGAGACCGGCAGAGTGCTCCGCTGGCTCAAGGTCGAGGGCGACGAGGTCGCGAAGGGCGAGCCGCTGATGGAGATCGAGACCGACAAGGTCACGGTCGACGTCGAGGCGCCCGCCGACGGCGTGCTCGCCGGGATCGGCGCCGCCGAGGGCGACGAGGTGCCCGTCGGGACGACCGTCGCGTACCTGCTTTCCCCCGGGGAACGGCTGCCGGGGCCAGCTCCGGCCATCGCACCCCCAAGCTCGCCGGCGCCGACCGCAACCGAGCCGCCCCCCCACTCGGGCGCCGGCGCCGGCGGGGGTCATCCGGGGCGACGCTCGCTCGCCTCGCCGAAAGCCCGCCGGCTCGCTGCCGAGCGGGGGATCGACCTCGACTCGGTGCCCGGCTCGGGCCCGGGTGGGGCGATCGTCGCGGATGACCTCGACGCGGCACCGACGGTGGCGACGCCGCACGGGGCGATCTGGCGCCGCATGGCCGAGCGGACGACGCAGAGCTGGCAGTCGACCCCGCACTTCTTCCTGCTCCGAGAGATCGACGCGAGCGGGCTCGTGGAGTCGCGCGAGCGCATCCGCTCGCGGCCGGGACACGAGACCGTCACCCACACCGACCTCCTCGTCACGCTGGTCGCCGCGGCGCTCGAGCGACACCCGCGCGTGAACGCCTCGTGGGGGGACGGCGACGTCCGCCAGGCGGCCGACGTGAACGTCGGGATCGCGGTCGCGGTCGACGACGGCCTCGTCGTCCCGGTGCTGCACGGAGCCAGCCGGCTCGGGCTGGACGAGGTCGCGACGCGGCGCGCGGCGCTCGTCGCGGCCGCGCGTGAGGGACGCCTGCGGCCCGAGGACGTGACCGGCGGCACGTTCACGATCTCGAACCTCGGTATGTACGGCGTCGACGCGTTCCTCGCGATCGTGAACGCGCCCCAGGCGGCGATCCTCGCCGTCGGCCGGATCGCCGACCGCGTCGTGGCGGTCGACGGGCAGCCGGCGGTCCGGCCCGGGATGACGATCGCGGCGTCGTTCGACCACCGGATCGTCGACGGTGCCCGCGGGGCAGAGTTCCTCGCCACGCTCGCCGCTTTCGCAGAGCAGCCCGCGGAGGTGGTGCCCTGAGATGGACCCAGCGCGAATGACCGGTCCCGATCGAGTTCACCGTCACCCGAGCACTCGCCAGGGAGGAGGAAGGCAGTTGGCGTCAGCAGGCGCGTTCGGACGGTACGTCAACCATGTCGAAGGAGGAGGACATTCCATGCGACGACTCCGATGGGTCATCGCGGTACTCGTGGTTCTGGCGGCCGCGGCGGCCGCCGCGGGCTGCGGCGGGGGCGGAGGCGGCGGGACGATCAAGATCGGCGCCTCGCTGCCGTTGACGGGCGACTTCTCGGAGCCCGGAACCGCGGCACGGCAGGGCTACGAGATCTGGCAGAAACAGGTGAACGACGCTGGTGGTCTGCTCGGCAAGGACGTCGAGATGGTGATCAAGGACGACCAGTCGGACCAGAACATCGTCGTCACCGACTACAACGCGCTGATCCAGCAGGACAAGGTCGACCTGCTGCTCGGCACGTTCTCGTCGCTCCTCAACCTGCCCGCCTCGGCGGTCGCCGAGCGGAACAAGATGGTGTACGTCGAGCCGGCGGGCGGCTCCCCCGAGATGTTCAGCCGCGGGTTCAAGTACCTGTTCTTCGCGCAGCAGGCCACGGCGCCGCACCAGGCCGACCTGTTCGCGGACTGGGTCACGAACCTTCCGGAGGGGCAGCGGCCCAAGACCGCCGCGTACGTGATCGCCGACGACCCGTTCGGTGGCCCTGTCGCGGACGGGATCAAGTCGAAGCTCGAGGCGGCGGGCGTCAACACGGTCTACAGCGAGGTCTACCCGCCGGAGACCGTCAACTTCGACGCGATCGCGTCTGCGGTCGCGGCGAAGAAGCCCGACGTGATCGCGCAGGGCTCGGCCGGCCTCTCCGACGGCGTGAACCTCGACCGTGCGCTGATCAAGGTCGGGTACAGCCCCAAGCAGTTCTTCCAGGCGTCGTCGCCGTCGTTCGCGGATCAGTTCTCGAACGCGATCGGCGTGAAGAACACCGAGGGGATCTTCTACGCGGTCAGCTACCACGTGGACGCGAAGACACCCGGCAACGAGGACTTCCTCGCCGCGTACCGGGCGAAGTACAACACCGATCCGCCCGAGGACGCAGCGGACGGGTACGCGGCCGCCCAGGTCCTGCAGGCGGCCGTGGAAGCGGTCGGCGAGGTCGACCAGGACAAGATCCGCGATTGGCTCCACTCGAACTCGGTCGACACGATCCTCGGGACGCTGTCCTGGGACGAGACAGGTGCGCCGCAGCAGGCGTTCCTGCTCGCCCAGTGGCAGAACGGCAACGAGGAGATCGTGCTGCCGGAGGAGGCTGCGACCAGCACGACGATCGTGAATCCGAAGCCCGCGTGGTCCAAGTAACCATCGACGGGACGTCCGGGCGGGACTCGCGTTCCCGCCCGGACGACCCGGAGAGGGCGGCATGACCCAGCTCGTGCAGGTGATCATCCTCGGTCTGCTGATCGGCGGCGTCTATGCCCTGCTCGCTGCCGGCCTGACGCTGATCTTCGGCGTGATGGACGTGATCAACGTCGCCCAGGGGGCGCTGCTCATCTTCGCCGCGTTCGTCGCCTGGACACTGTGGAAGGACCTGGGGATCGACCCGCTCCTCGGCGTGCTGATCACCACGCCGGTGATGTTCGCGATCGGGTGGGCGATGTACATGCTCACCATCCAGTTCCTCGCCGGGAAGCCCGCCTCGATGTCGGTGCTGCTCACGTTCGCGCTCGCGCTCGTGATCGAGGGCACGATGGGCATCCTCTGGTCGACGACGTACCACGCCTCGACCCCCGGCTACTTCGCCGAGTCCTTCCGGCCGGGCGCGTTCTACCTCCCGAAGGCACAGGTGTACGGCTGCGTGATCGCGGTCGGGGTGCTGACGGCGCTCTATGTGCTGCTCCGCTACACCTGGCTCGGCCGGGCGATCCGGGCGGTCTCGGAGAACGTCACGTCCGCGCGACTCGTCGGCGTGAACCCGAAGAAGGTCGCCGCGCTGACGTTCGCGGTCGGCGTCGCGACGACGGGAGCCGGGGGCTCGATCGTCTCGGTGCTGTACCCGTTCCTCCCCGGCTCGCACTACCAGTGGATCTCGCGCCTGCTCGGAGTGATCGTCCTCGGCGGTATGGGGAGCCTCCCGGGCGCCGTCGTCGGGGCGCTCGCGCTCGGAGTCGCCGAGACGACCACGGCGACGTACATCTCGCCGCGCTGGGCGACGATGGTGCCGTACGTCCTGATCGTCGTCGTGCTGCTCGCCCGCCCCCAGGGCATTGCCGGCGTGAGGCTCCGCGAGGACGCCGTCCTGTGAGCGAGCGGCTGCGCGGCCACGGCTGGCACCTCGCGCTCGGGGCGAGCCTCTTCTTCCTGGCCGTCTACCCGCTCGTCTCGGACAACCTCTACTACCAGAACATGATCATCCTCTCGCTCCTCCTGGCGGTGATGGGGAGCGGCTGGAACATCATCTCGGGGTTCACGGGCTACGTGTCGCTCGGCCAGAGCGCGTTCCTCGGGATCGGCGCGTACACGACGGCGCTGCTCTCCGTGCGCGTGTTCGACGGCGCCTCGCCGTTCTGGTTCGTCCCGGTCTCCGCGGTCGTTGCCGGCGCGTTCGCAGCCGTCGTCGGCGCCGTGCTCATGCGCACGCGGGGCCATTCGTTCGTGATCCTCACGATCGCGTTCCTGTTCTGCATGCAGCTCATCGTCCTCAACTGGTCGGCGCTCACCAACGGGAACCACGGTGTGACGCTGCCGCTGCCGCAGTGGAACACGGACTACCAGGACTGGCCGTTCTACTACAGCCTCTTCGCGCTGATGCTGATCTCCGTCGCGACCGCATGGTGGATCCGGCGCACGAAGCTCGGGCTCGGTTTGCTCGCGATCAGAGAGGACGAGCACAAGGCGGGCGGGGTGGGCGTCAACACCCCGATCTACAAGGTGCTCGCGTTCGTCGCGAGCGCGATCTGGATCGGCGCGGCGGGCGGGATCTACGCGTACTACCTCACGTTCATCGATCCACGCGGGATGTTCGACATCATCGTCAGCGTGCAGATCGTCCTCGCGGTCCTGCTCGGCGGAAGAGGCACGATCTGGGGACCCGTGCTCGGGGCGTTCGTGCTCGAGCCCCTGAACGAGACCACGAACCAGCACTTCGGCAGCGGCAACGAGCGCTTGATCTTCTTCGGCGGGCTGCTCGCGCTCGTCGTGCTCGTGCTGCCGCGCGGGATCATCCCGAGCGTCGAGGAGCGCCTCGCGCGGCGTCGCGAGGCCGGTACCGCGGCGGAGGTCGGCACGCGGCTCGAGCGGGCCGTCTCACCGAGCGACCGGGCCGGGCCCTCCCCGGCCTCGGGGGGAAGCGGCCGCATCCTGCTCGAGGTGAAGGGCGTGGAGAAGCGCTTCGGCGGCATCCAGGCGCTCGCCGGTTGCTCGGTCGGGGTGGAGGAAGGGACGATCACCGGCCTGATCGGGCCCAACGGGTCGGGCAAGACGACCCTGTTCAACGTGATCGACGGCACGATGCGCCCCGACCGGGGCGAGGTCTGGTTCGACGGGCAGCGCATCGACCGCCTCCACACGTGGGAGCGCGCGCACCGGGGCCTCGGGCGGACGTTCCAGACGACCCGCCTCTTCCGTGGGATCAGCGTGCTGGAGAACGTCGTCGCGCCGCTGCAAGCATTCTCGTGGCGCCACCTCGCCACGGTCGCCGTCACCGGGCCCGAGGCCGAGCGGGCCGAGGAGCTCCTCGACTTCGTCGGCATGCGGCGCTTCGTCGACCGGCGCGCGGAGGAGCTGTCCTTCGGGCAGCAGAAGCTCGTGGAGCTCGCCCAGGTGCTGATGCTCGACCCGAAGCTGATCCTGCTGGACGAGCCGGCCGGAGGCATCAACCCCACACTCGTCGGGCAGATGGCCGAGATGATCCGGGAGCTCAACCGTCGCGGGACGACGTTTCTCGTGGTGGAGCACAACATGCCGCTCGTGCTCGGCCTCTGCGACCCGATCCACGTGCTGGCGCGCGGCTCGTGCATCTGCTCCGGGACACCGGAGGCCGTGCAGGCCGACCCCTCGGTGCTCGACGCGTACCTCGGCGACGACTACCTCCTCGAGCGGGAGGCGGTGGGAGGGTGAGCGTGCTCGAGCTGGAGGGCGTGTTCGCCGGCTACGGGGGCGGGGACGTCCTGCAGGGCGTCGACCTGGCGCTCGAGCCCGGCACAGTGACCTGCATCGTCGGCCCGAACGGTGCCGGCAAGTCGACCGTCCTCCGCGTGGTGAGCGGCCTGCTCCGCCCGCGCGTCGGAACGGTGCGCTTCGCCGGACAGGCGATCGGCGGCAGCGACCCGGCGACGATCCTCGAGCTCGGCATCGTGCAGGTACCCCAGTCGCAGGGCCTGTTCCCGAACCTCACCGTCCGCGAGAACGTCCTGATGGGCGCCTACGTGATCCGCCGGCAGAGAGCGCTCGTGCGCGAGCGGCTCGAGACCGTCGAGACCATGTTCCCGCTGGTCGCGAGCCGCGGCGAGGAGAAGGCGGGCAATCTCTCGGGTGGCCAGCGCCGGATGGTGGAGTTCGCCCGGGCGCTCATGCTCGAGCCACGACTCGTGCTGCTCGACGAGCCGTCGCTCGGGCTCGACCCGAAGGTGCTGAAGAGCGTCTCGGAGTCCATCGGGGTCATGAAGCAGGCCGGGAAGACCGTGCTGCTCGTCGAGCAGAACGTCCGCTTCGGTCTGCGGCTCTCCGAGCACGGGATCGTGATGGAGAGCGGGCGGGTGCTGATGTCCGCGACTGCCCGCGTGCTGCTCGACAACCCGGAGATGGCCGACCTGTTCTTCGGCGGGTACACGGGCGAGAGCCGGGAACGGCCCGCGGTGACGCCGAACGGCCAGGACAGCCGGTGACGGGCCCCCTGCTCGCCGCGGCCGCCGGCGTCGGCTTCGGCGCCTTCCAGACGCTCAACCGTCGCGCCGTCGGTGGGATGAACGACGCCTACCTCGCGACGTTCCTCCAGCTACTCGTGGCGCTGCTCGTGCTGCTCGTCGCGAGCGCCGCGACGGAGGGACTCGGCCCGCTTCGGGGTGCGCCCGCCGCCGCCCTCCTCTGGTTCGCCGCCGCCGGGCTCGTCCACTTCTTCGTCGGCTGGACGCTGCTCAACATGAGCCAGATGCGGATCGGCGCGGCACGGACGAGCCCGCTCCTCTCGACGAATCCCGTGTGGGGCGCCGCCTTCGCCGCTGTGTGGCTCGGCGAGGTGCCCTCCGTCGCCGCCTGGTGCGCGGTCGCCCTGATCGTCGCGGGCGCGCTCATCGTGGCCCTCGAGCGGGTCGGCGATTCGGGCTGGGGCATCGGCTGGGGCTCGGCGCTCCCGGGGCTCGCCACGGCGCTCGCCTGGTCGATCAGTCCGATCTTCATCAAGAAGGGACTGGACGGGCTCGACTCGCCACTGCTCGGGCTGACGCTCGGGATGGCGGTCGCGCTGGTCGCGTACGCGGCCGTCCTGCCGCTGCGCCCGCAGGCCGGGGGCGGCCTCGCCGGCTCCCGCGAGGCACTCGCGTTCAAGCTGGCCGCCGGTCTCCTGGTCGGGCTCTCCGTGTGGGCGCGCTGGGAGTCGCTCGACTCCGCGGGGATCGCGATCGTGCTCGCGCTCGGCCTCCTGTCGGTGCCGGTCGTCCTCTTCTGCTCCCCGCTCCTGATGGGCCGTCACGTCGAGCGGGTCACCGCCGCGGTGTGGACCGGCGCCGCGCTCGTCGTCGGCGGAGCCCTCCTCCTGATCGCGGTGGCGTAAGTGCCCCTGCCGGCAATGCCCTCCGGGTCCCTGACGAGGTCGCATCACCGGAGGGGGCACTGATGGTCGTCGATGCGCACGCGCACGTGATCGTCCCCGGGCTCGGAGCCGAGGTCGAGTGGGTCGACGGCGGGCAGGTCGTGCGCTTCGGTGGCCGGGAGATTCGCGCAGCGGTGCGCGAGTTCACGGACCTGGGGCGGATCCTCGCCGAGCAGGACCGCGCCGGAGTGGACGTCGTCGTCCTCTGCCCCTGGGTGAACCTCTGCGGGCACGAGACCGAGCGTCAGAACGAGGCGCTCGCCGAGCTGGCCGGCGACCGCGTAGCGGTGCTCGGCACCGTCGACCTCGAGCGGCCCGAACAGCTTCGGGAGCTGATGGCCGACGGCCGCCTGTCGGGCGTCGAGATCCCCGCGTCGACCGGCGGGGCGTACCTCGGCGACGGACGCTTCCGCGACTTCTGGGCGGCGGCCGAGGAGACCGGCGCGCTCGTCTTCGTCCATCCGACCACACGAGGCTTCGCGGACCCGGTCTTCGAGCAG
This sequence comes from uncultured Actinomycetes bacterium, assembly GCA_963710125.1. Lineage (GTDB taxonomy): Bacteria > Actinomycetota > Thermoleophilia > Gaiellales > Gaiellaceae > Gaiella. The sequence goes on from CAVPZH010000013.1 coordinate 308,621, forward strand.
CACTACCTCTGGAATACGGTCGGAAACCCGGTCGAGACGACGATCACCGGCGCGCACCTCGTGCTCTCGGGCGTCCTCGACGAGCATCCCCAGGCGCGGGTGCTCCTCGCCCACGGCGGCGGCGCACTTCCCTCCCTGCGCGGCCGTCTGGCGCACGAGCAGACGTTCCACCCGCCCGGCCGGGACGTGATCGCAGCGCTCCGGCGCCTCTTCTACGACACCGTCGTCCACGACCCCGAGGTGCTCCGTGCGCTCGTCGAGTTCGCCGGCACCGACCACGTCCTCTGCGGCTCCGACTACCCCTTCGACATGGGCTCGGAGCACCCCGCCGAATTGGTCCGCTCGCTCGGGTTGGCCGCTGCGGACGAGGCGGCGATCCTCGGCGGCAACGCACTCCGCCTGCTCGGCCGAGAGGTGACGGCGTGAGCCTGTCGGCCACGAGCGCACGGCGTCCGCGTCAGGCGGGCGACCGGACAACGCTTGTGTTGAATCAACACAAGCGTTGCCCGCCGTGGGGCGGTGGCCGCGCCGAGCGAGAGGGTGCGGAGCGTGCCGCGCGCCAGTGCCCGGGAGCCGGCTCTGCGAGCGTCCGCCCGACTCCCGGCCCGGGGCTAGTCGCGCGCCGGCAGCCCGACCGTGCGACGCCAGTGCTGCTGGCCGAGCTCGAATCCGATCGCGCACCCGAGCTCCACGAGCTCCTGCTCGGAGAACAGCGCGTGCAGGCGTTCCCAGAGCGCGTCGTCGGCGAGACTCGAGTCCCAGGCGATCGCGTGCGCCCACTCGAGCGCGACCCGCTCGCGACCCTCGAAGCGGGAGAGGTCGAGCGTCTCCGGATCCTCGGCGAGGTAGCGGAAGCAGAGCTCCTTCAGCCCGGGATCGACGACACCGTCGCGGAGGACGTTGTCGCGCGTGAACTCGTACGCCTCGAGCGCGGCTGGCACGAGCGCACGGATCTCGTCCGCAGTGCCCGGGATCGGCTGCGCCACCTAGCCCTCCACCCGCTCCGGCGCGAGACCCGCAGTCGTGTCGGCGAGGAACTCACGGTGCCCGACGTCCCACGTCCTGATCACGCTCTGCTGGCCGTACGTGAGCTGGACGAACTGACCGAGCTCGACGATCTCCTCGTCGGAGAAGTGCTCCCGCAGCTGCGCCCAGACCCGCTCGTCGGCCCCCTCGGGGTTCCACACGAGCATGCTCGTATAGAGGAGCGCCGCCTTCTGTCGGGCCGTGAACTGGTCGGAGCGCTCGAACTCGAGGAGCTCCTCGTAGTCGGTCTCGGCGAGCCCCTGCTCGCGGGCCCGGAGAGACCGCTGCGACCCGCAGTACCGACACTCGACCGTCTTCGAGACGTAGACCCGGCAGAGCTCCTTCAGCGCGTGCTCGACCCCGCCCCGTCGAAAGATCGACTCCCACGGTCGCGAGAACGCCTTGGCGACCGCGGGAACGTTGGAGCGGATGGCCTGCGTCTCGGGACGCGGGGTTCCGAACCGGCGGGCGTTCTCGAGGTACTCGACCAGCTCCGGGTCGGTGAGAGACTGCGGATCGACGTAGCTGATCCGGGCCACGACGCCGAGGATACCCGGTGAGCCCGCGGCCCGACGTCGTCGTCGCGGGGGCGGGGCACAACAGCCTCGTCGCGGCCGCGTACCTCGCCAAGGCCGGCTTCGAGGTGCGCGTGCTCGAGTCGCGCCCGGTGGTGGGAGGCAACACCGCGACGGAGGAGCTCACGCTGCCCGGGTTCCTCCACGACTCCTGCTCGACCGCCCACAACCTCATCCAGTCGAGCCCAGCCGTCGCGGAGCTCGGGCTCGAGGAATACGGCCTCGAGTACATCCGCCCGGACCCGGTCGTGCACGTGCCGTTCCCGGACGGCACCTCGATCACGCAGTGGCGGGACCTCGACCGCACCTGCGACGAGCTCGCGCGGTTCTCGGGCCGCGACGCGGATGCGTATCGCCGTCTGATCGCCGAGTACGACGCCGCCAAGGCCGCGTTCGGCGCATACCGCAACAGCCCCGTCGGGCGGGCCCCACGACCGGAGGAGGTGCTCGACGGGCGCTGGCGCCGACGGCTCGCCTCGTCGGCGTGGGACGTGATCCGGGCCGAGTTCGAGGACTGGCACGTGCGGGCGTTCATGCTCTGGATGGCGATCATGACCGTGCAGCCCGCCGACCGGCCGGGCACGGGGGCGCTCGCCTACTCGCTCGTCTACGGACGCCAGCACCACTCGTGGACGCTCCCGCGCGGCGGCTCGGCCGCGCTGCCCCTTGCGCTCGCGCACCTGATCGAGGACCACGGCGGGACGATCCTCTGCGGGCGGCGCGTGAGCAGCCTCGTGCTGGAGAACGGACGCTGCGTCGGTGTCGAGACCGAGGACGGCGAACGGCACCTGGCAGCACGGGCCGTCGTGTCGACGGTGCATCCCGCGCACCTGCTCGACATGGCACCGCGCGAGGTCTGGGGCGACGAGTGGACGCACACCGCAGATACCTGGCGCGAAGGCGTGTGCCTCTTCCCGACCCATCTCGCGACCACGGTGGCGCCCGCGTTCCCGGTCGACGGCGACGAGCTGGCGCCGGTCGCCTCCGGGATCGCGCCGTCCGTCGACCGACTCCTGAGGCTCGGCTCGGACGTCGAGCGCGGCCTCCTCGCGGACGACGACCCCGTGCTCCTCGTCGTCTGCGCGACCGTCGCCGACCCGTCGCGGGCACCCGAGGGCCGGCACGTGCTCAAGGTGATCGGCTTCCACCCCTACACGCTCGCCGAGGGCGGACCCGAGCGCTGGGACGACGTGAAGGAAGAGGTCGCCCGCCGGAACCTCGAGCAGCTCCGCCGCTTCGCGCCCAACCTCACGGAGGAGACGATCCTCGCCCGGGTCGTGAAGAGCCCACTCGACCTCGAGCGGATGAATCCGCACAACTGGCACGGCACGTGCCACGGCGGCGACCTCGGCCCCTCCCAGTCGGGCGCGCACCGGTTCGCGCCGACAACCCCGATACCGGGCCTCTTCCAGACGGGCGCCACGACCCACCCGGGCGGCTCGGTCTCGGCGGCGCCGGGGCGGAACACCGCGATCGTCGTGCTCGAGGCCCTCGGTAGCTCGCTGGACGAGGCGATCGGAGCGGCAGCCCGTGCCTGACGCGAGGGTCGAGGCTGCGGTCGCAAACTGGGCGCCGCGCTTCGTCACGCAGGGCGTCGACTTCAACGACTTCAGGCGCACGTCTGCGCGCGTCGAAACATGGGAGGAGTGGCTGCCCGCGTGGGTCGCGACGGGCGACGAGCACCGTGCGCTCGCCGAGGAGGCCGAGGCCGAAGGGCAGTCGCTGACGGGCGGCGAGGCCTGGGTGCGAGCTGCCCTCGCGTACCACTTCGCGAAGTTCGTCTGGGTCGTCGACGTCGAGCGAAACCACGAGACCACGCGCAGGGCGCGCGAGGCGCTCTACGCCGCCCACCGTCACCTCGATCCGTCGGCGCAGCGGATCGAGGTGCCGTGGGAGGGCGCGACGCTCGTCGGCAATCTGCGCGGCCCGCGTGACACGCCGCTCGTCCTCCTGATCCCGGGGCTCGACTCGACGAAGGAGGAGTTCTTCCACTGGGAGGAGGTATTCCTGCGCCGCGGGCTGGCGACCTTCTCGCTCGACGGGCCGGGGCAGGGCGAGAGCGGCTTCGGGACGCACATCCGCGGCGACTACGAGCGCGCGGTCTCGGCGGCGCTGGACGTGCTCGACTGGCCGGCGCCCGTCGGCGCCGCGGGCGTCTCGCTCGGGGGTTACTACGCGCCTCGCGCTGCCGCTCGTGAGCCGCGCATCGCCGCCGTCGCCGGTGTCAGCGGCCCGTTCGACTTCGGCGAGTGCTGGGAGGGGCTGCCGCAGCTCACCCGCGAGACGTTCCGGCACCACTCGGGCGCGACCGACGACGAGGACGCGCGCCGGAGAGCGCACGAGCTGAGCCTTGCGGGGGTGATCGGCGAGCTCCAGCAGCCGGCCCTGCTCGTCACCGGCAAGCTCGATCGCATCATCCCGTGGGAGCAGACGGAGCGAATCGCACGGGAGGCGCCGAATGCCCGGTTCGTGCTCTACGAGCACGGCAGCCACGTCTGCAACAACCTCCCGTACCGCTACCGCCCACTCGTCGGCGACTGGCTCGCGGAGACGCTCGCGCGTGTGGGATAGGTTCTCGCCCGCCGAGATGGCGCGCCGTCTCGCGCTTGCGCGCGACCTGATGGGCGAGCGGGCGCTTGCGGCCCTCGTGGTGTTCGGGACGTCCGCCACGAACCGGGCGAGCATGGCCAACCCGTTCTGGCTCACGAACCACCTCGACCTCCACCACTGCTACGTGGTCGTGTCGCTCGACGAGGAATACGAGACGGTGCTCTTCACGGGCCTGACGAACCACGTGCCGAACGCGCGCGAGGTGAGCGACGTGCCCGTCGTCGAATGGGGCGGGTACGACCCGGCGACCAGGATCGCGGCCCGCCTGCGCGAGATCGGCGCGGCGGGCGGGCGCGTCGGGCTCGTCGGCGCGAACGCGACCTTCTCGATGGGGATGCCCTACCAGCACCACGAGCGGCTGCGTGAGGGGCTTCCGAGCGCGGAGCTCGTCGACGTCACTGCGGCGTTCCAGCGTCTCCGCCTCGTCAAGTCCGAGGAGGAGATCGAATGGCTCCGCAGGGCCGCGGTGCTGACGGACGACGCGATGCGGGCCGTGGCCGAAGCCGCGGTGCCCGGCACCAGCGAGGTCGAGCTCGTCGCCGCCGCCGAGGCCGCGTACCGCGCGCGGGGCGGGATGCCGCGCATCACGTTCCTCCGCTCGATGGCGATGGACGAGCCGAACGGCTGCCTGCCCGCCCAGAATCCGTCGGCCCGTCGCCTGCGCGCCGGCGACGTCGTGATCACGGAGCTGAGCGCCTCGTACTGGGGCTACACCGGGCAGATACACCGGCCGGTCTTCGTCGAGGCGGAGCCGGCGGCCGACTGGGCCCGGATGGTCGATGTCGCACGGGCCGCGTACCAGGGGATCGCCGACGCGCTGCGGCCCGGCGCCACCGAACTGGACATTCTCGCCGCGGCGGCTCCGATCCACGAGGCCGGCTACACGATCTACGACGACCTCGTCCACGGCTACGGCGTCGACATCCAGCCGCCCGTCGTCGACCGCACGCAGTTCGCCGACCCGCCGGACGAGCCACGCTGGACGATCGAGGCGGGCATGTCGATCGTGATCCAGCCGAATCCGGTGACACCCGACGAGCGCATGGGCCTGCAGCTCGGGGCGCTGACGATCGTCCGCGACGACGGCGCGGAGTCGCTGCACTCGATTCCGCTCGAGCCGCTCGTCGGAGGAGCGCGATGACCGTCGGCGCGGCGCTCGTGGGGGCGACCGGGATGTGGGGCGCGCGGATCGCGGAGGCGGCCGCGCGCACGACGGGCCTCCGGCTCGTCAGCTGCTACGCGCGTGACGCGGAGAAGAACCGGGCGTTCGCAGAGGCACACGGTCTCGACGCCGCTTCGTCGCTCGAGGAGGCCATCGAGGCGGACGGGGTCGAGGTCGCGCTCCTCGTGACGCCGAACGACCTGCACGCCGAGCAGGCGCTCTTCTGCGCCGACCGCGGCACGCACGTCTTCGTGGAGAAGCCGATCGCGAGCACGGTGGCCGACGCGGAGCGGATGCGCGACCGCTTCGCCGAGGCGGGGCTCGTGCTCGCCGTCGGTCACGGCATGCGCCGGCTGGGGGCGGCCCGGCGGGTCAAGGAGCTGCTGGACGAGGGCGCGCTCGGCACGGTCGTCCTGGCCGAGGCCAACTGGTCGCTTCCGTCCCGCCTCACCCCTCAGGCCTGGCGCTGGTACCGCGACCGGGCGCAGGGCGGTCCGCTGATCCAGCTCGGGATCCACCACGCGGACACGCTCGCGTACTGGCTCGGGGCCGTCGCGCGCTCGTTCGGCGCCTTCGCCCGCGTCGCGACGGACGCCGAGAGCGACGACGTCGGCGTCGTCGGGCTCGAATTCGAGTCCGGTGCCGTCGGGGCGATCACAGGCAGCTACGTCTCGCCCCGGACGTACTTCCTGCGTCTCTACGGCGACAAGGCCGCGCTCGAGTACGAGATCGACATGGCCGTCTGGCCGCGCGCCCACGAGGCGGACGATGCGACGACGCTGACGCTGCGCTCCCCCGACTGGACGGAGCGGGTCGGGTTCGAGCGGCGCGACCCGCTCGCGGAGGAGCTCGACGAGCTCGCGCGCGCCGTACGCGGCGAGGTCGTGTTCGAGACCGGCCCGGACGAGGGCATCGCCGCTCTCCGCGTGATCCTCGACGCGCTTCCCGCCCGATGAGCTACGTCGGCCGGCCGCTCGCACGCGGCGAGGACGAGCGGTTCCTGAGCGGACGCGCTCGCTACCTCGACGACCTCCATCCCGACGATCTGCTCCACGCCGCGTTCGCGCGCAGCCTCCTCGCCCACGCGCGCCTCGGGGAAATCGAAGTCGAGGCAGCCCGCGCACAGCCCGGGGTCGTGGCGGTCCTCACCGCTGCCGATCTCGCCGACGTGCTCCCGCCCCCCGTGGTGGAGCCACCCGGGATGTGGGTCGCCGACGCCGGGCACCCGATCCTCGCAGCGAGCACCGCGCGCTACGCCGGTGAGCCGATCGCGCTCGTCGTCGCCGAGAGCCGCGCGCTGGCGGAGGACGCGGCGGAGCTCGTGCAGCCGGACTACGAGCCGCTCCAGGCGGTGGTCGACCCGCGCGCGGCGGGCGAGGCGCTGACACGCTGGGAGAAGCGCGGCGGCGACGTCGACCGCGCCTTCGCGGAGGCCGACGTCGTGGTCGCACGGAGCTTTGCGCTGCCCCGGCTCGTCGCGGCGCCGATGGAGACTCGTGGCGCGATCGCCCAGCACGACCCCGACGGCGGCCTGCTGACCGTCTGGCTCTCGTTCCAGGACCCGCACCGCCCGCTCGACCAGCTCGCCCATTGCCTCGGTCGCCCGCCCGAGTCGATCCGTGTCGTGCTCCCGGACGTCGGCGGGGCGTTCGGGAGCAAGGGCGCCGTCGGGCCGGAGGTCGTCGCGGTCGCGGTCGCCGCTCTACGGCTGGGGCGGCCTGTGAAGTGGGCGGAGGACAGGCTCGAGAACTTCCTCGCCGCCTACCAGGGGCGTGGCCTCGAGGCCGACGTCGAGCTGGGAGTGACGCGGAAAGGCCGGCTCCTCGGCGTGCGTGCGCGTCTCTACGCCGACCTCGGCGCATACCTGATCTCGACGACGGCGATCCCGATGCACACGGCCGCGATGCTGATCACCGGGGCCTACGACATCCCGGCCGCCGAGGTCGCGATCGTGGGCGCTCGGACGAACAAGGTCCCGACCGGGCCGTACCGCGGTGCGGGCAGACCCGAGGCCGCGTACCTGATCGAGCGCATGGTCGACGAGGCGGCACGCGAGCTCGGCGTGGACCCGGTCGAGCTGCGGCGACGGAACCTCGTCCGCGCGTTCCCGCACGAGACGCCGTTCGGCTGGACGTACGACTCGGGCGACTACGAGCGTTGCCTCGACCGTGCGGTCGAGCTCGCGGAGCTCGACCGTTTCCGGACGGAGAAGCGACCGGGCCGGCGGCTCGGCCTCGGCGTCGGGATGCTGATCGAGCGCTCGGGCGGGAACTGGGAGAGCGCCGTCGCCCGCCGCGAGCCCGACGGGCGCGTCGTGGTGCGTACGGGGTCCTCGCCGCACGGTCAGGGGCACGAGACGACGTTCGCGCAGATCGTCGCCGACGAGCTGGGGATCGAGCCGACTGCGGTCGAGATCCTCTGGGGGGACACCGAAGCCGGGCCGGCCGGCGTCGGCACGTTCGGGAGCCGCTCGACCGCGATGGGTGGCTCGGCAGTGCTCGAGGCGGCCCGCCGGCTGCGCGAAGAAGGGGGCATGGAGGCCGCGGCGGTCTTCGAGTCGGGCCTGCTCTTCTCGTCGGGCTGCTACGCCGCCGTCGTCGAGATCGATCCCGAGACGGGCGTGCTCGAGATCCTGAGGCTCGCAGCCGTCGACGACGCGGGTCGCATCGTGAACCCGCTCCTCGCGCACGGCCAGGTGGTGGGCGCGACCGCGCAGGGGCTCGGGCAGGCGCTGGTCGAGGCGGTCCGCCACGACGAGAGCGGGCAGCCGCTCACGATCTCGTTCGTGGACTACCCGCTGCTCACCGCGTGGGAGATGCCCGAGCTTCGCAGCGCATTCGTCGAGACGCCGTCGCCGCTCAACCCGCTCGGCGCGAAGGGGGTGGGCGAGGGCGGCTCGATCGCGGCCCCCGTGGCAATCGCGAACGCCGTCGTCGACGCGCTCCACGGCGTCTCCGTCGACCCGCCGTTCACCGAGGCCAAGCTCTGGGAGGCGCTGCGGTGAAGCCTCCTCCCTTCGAGTATGCCGCGCCGCACTCGCTCGACGAGGCGCTCGCGCTCCTCGCCGAGCACGGTGACGACGCGAAGGTGCTCGCCGGAGGCCAGAGCCTCGTGCCGCTGCTCAACTTCCGGCTGACCAGGCCGGCGCTGCTCGTCGACATCAACCGCGTCGAGGGCCTCGACGGTCTGGAGCGAGGGAGGATCAGGGCGCTCGTGCGCACCCGCCGGGTCGAGCGCGAGGCGGCGCAGCCGCTGCTGCGGCGTGCCGCGACCTTCGTCGGTCATCCCCAGATTCGCGCGCGGGGCACGGCCTGCGGATCGGTCGCCCACGCGGATCCCGCCGCGGAGCTGCCCTGCGCGCTCCTCGCGCTCGGGGCACGGGTGAGACTCTGCTCCACCCGGGGCGAGCGCGAGTTGCTGCTCGACGACTTCCTCGTCGGCCCGTTCTCGACCGCGCTCGAGCCCGACGAGCTGCTCCTCGAGCTCGAGGTGCCGGAGCAGCCCGCCGGCACCCGCGTCGGGTTCGCCGAGCACTCCCGCATCCACGGTGACTTCGCACTCGCAGGCGCCGCCGTCGTGGCGCGGCCCGACGGGCTGGTCGTCTCGCTCCTCGCCGTCGCCGAGCGACCCCTGCGCGTCGACCTGCCGGCCGAGGCAACCGCCGACCCAGGCGAAGCCGCCTCGCTCGCGGTGCGCGATCTGGAGCCGGGACATCGACGCGCGCTCGCCGAGGCGCTCGTCCGCCGTGCGCTCGAGGGGGCGGAGTGAAGATCACGCTCGAGGTGAACGGCGAAACCGTCGAGCGGGAGGTCGAGTCGCGCCTGTCGCTCGCCGACCTCCTGCGCCACGACCTCCGGCTCACGGGAACGAAGATCGGCTGCGAGCACGGTGTCTGCGGAGCCTGCACGGTGCACCTCGACGGTGAAGCCGTCCGTGCGTGCCTTCTGCTGGCAGTCCAGGCCGACGGGCACCGAGTCACGACCGTCGAGGGCCTCGAGGCGCCGGAGCTCCGGGCAGCCTTCCACGAGGCGCACGCGCTTCAGTGCGGCTTCTGCACGCCCGGGTTCCTCATGTCGATGGGCGCGTTCCTCAGGGAGGCGCAGGATCCCGACGAGAGCGCGATTCGCGCCGCCCTCGCCGGGAACCTCTGCCGGTGCACGGGCTACCTCTCACTCGTGGAGGCCGTCAAGCAGGCGGCAGGTCGCATCGCGCCAAGGCCTTAACATTCGGCCAACATCTGCGCGCACACGGCCCTGCGTACACTTTCGCAATGGCGACCGCGGCGGAAACGCTCTCCGGGCTGCCCCAGGCGGAAGCGTCGCAGGAGCTGGCGCGTAGCTGGCGCAAGCTGACGCGCGCGGCGACGATCGTCGCAGTCCTCACGTCGCCCGTCCTCTACATCTGGTTCACGCAGCACAGCGGGCTCGTGTGGTGGAAGGCGCTCCTCGCGACGGTCGCGATCGTCGTCGTCTTCCGCGGCTTCAGCGACCTCCTCTTCCGGCGCCTGATCCCCGCGCCCAGCCTCTTCGGCGTCGAGAGCAAGTCGCTGCGGGAGGAGGACATCGTCGGCCGGCGTCGTGCCTGGTTCTGGCGCTTCTGGTTCAAGATCTTCGCCTACTTCGTCGTCCTGATCACGGTCCTCTGGCTCTTCCGCGGCGGCTCGTGGGTGGGGACGATCAGCTGGATCTTCGCCGGGTTCGGCAACATCCTCTCGTCGCCGACGCTCTGGATCCAGGTCGTCTTCGTCTTCTTCCTCTTCATCGCGAACTTCGGGATCCTGTTCGGCCCGCTGCTCGCCATGAACCTCACCCAGGTCAAGACGTTCGAGCCGGGCGACGCGCAGTGGGGCGTGAAGCTCGACGACGTCCGCGGTCAGGCCGAGGCGAAGGAGGAGGTGCGCAGGGTCGTCTCCATCTGGCAGTCGGGCGAGCAGTTCGAGCGCCACGGCGGCAAGCGGGAGCGCGGCGTGCTGTTCTTCGGGCCTCCGGGAACCGGCAAGACGATGCTCGCGAAGGCCCTCGCGACGGGGTTCAACTCGCCGTTCGTCTCGATTCCCGGCTCCGGCTTCGCGGCGACGTTCATCGGGATCGACGCGATCGTGGTGCGCTACCTCGCCTGGAAGGCGAAGCGGGCGGCCCGCAAGTGGGGCGGCACGTGCATCGTGTTCATCGACGAGATCGACGCGGTCGGCATGCGCCGTCAGGCGCTCGGCACCGGCTTCGGCGGCTCGACGACCGCACCGCCGCTCAACCCGATGAGCGTCCACGAGGACCTGTTCTACGGGCCGTGGGGGTCGCTCGACCCGACGGGCGACCTGGTGCTCGAGACGAAGGCGTGGCGCGACAAGCTCTTCGAGAGCCGCGAGTCGCCGACGTTCGGGATGAGCGGTTTCGGCGCGACCATGATGCGGCTCTACGGCTTCATGTTCCCCGGCGGCATGGGCATGGGTGGCGGCGGCATGGCGCTCAACCAGCTGCTCGTCGTGATGGACGGCATCGACAACCCGCCGTTCATGCGACGCGTGATCACGAACCGCACGAACACGCTGCTCGACGCGACGTTCATCGTCCCGCGCCGCATCAAGGGCAAGTCGCTCAGACTGCCCGCGCCCCGGCCGCGCAGCGAGCAGGTCTACTTCATCGGAGCGACGAACGTCCCGATCGACCGGCTCGACCCGGCGCTGATCCGCCCGGGCCGGATGGGGCGGCACGTGTGGTTCCGGACGCCGACGAAGCACGACCGGCTCGACATCATCGACCTGTACATCAACAAGGTCTCGCACGATCCCGACCTCGACATGCCGAGGCGGCGCGACGAGATCGCGCGCGTCACCAACGGCTATTCGCCCGCGATGATCGAGCAGGTGACCTCGATGGCGCTGACGATCGCGCACCACTCGGGTCGCGAGCGGTTCAGCTGGGAGGACCTCGTCGAGTCGATCACCACGCTCGAGTCGGGCACCGCGATCGGCATCGAGTACATCGAGCGGGAAGGCCGTGCGATCGCGATCCACGAGGCCGGGCACGCGATCGCGGGCCACGCGTTCATGAAGGACTTCGAGTCGACACGGCTGTCGATCCGGCGTCGCGGCGACTCCGGGGGCCACCACCAGGCGCGGGAGAAGGAGGAGCGCTTCGCGCGCTTCCAGAGCGAGATGTTCGCGCAGCTCGTGTGGGGCCTCGGCGCGATGGCCGCCGAGCGCGTCTTCTACAACGAGAACTCGACCGGTGTCGGCGGCGACGTCATGTCGGTGACCGCCCAGACGGCCGGCATGGTCGGAGCCGCGGCGATGGGCCCGCAGCCGTTCTTCGCGACGCCGAAGGACGGCGAGTCGGAGGAGGAGACGCGCAGGCGTGTGCTCGAGCGGCTCGAGGGCATCGGGCTGCAGATCATGAATCGCATGGGCGGCGGCGGGCCGATGGGCTCGGACCCGATCAGCAGCGCCCTTTCCGACCCGTCCAAGCGACGTGCCGCCGGCCAGATCATCGGGCAGGCGTATGTCGTCGCGCACAACCTCGCGAAGTCGAACCAGGAGGGGCTCGGCCGGATCGCCGACGTCCTCATGGAGCGCAAGGAGATCTTCGGGGACGACCTGCTCGACTTGCTCGACTCGGTCGGGCTGCGAATCCCGGAGCTCGACTACGGCGACGAGTCGATCTGGCCGCCCCCCTTCTTCGCCGTCAGCATGCCCGACCGGCCGCGCAAGGAGATCGAGGCGAAGTGAGCGAGGGCGTCCAACCGCGCCCACTGATCGACGCCGAGCTCGCGAAACCTGTCGGCGAGGACGAGCAGGTGCCGCGCCAGGAGCGGGCCCGGCGGAGTGGGTACCGTCGTCGCTTCGGGCTGATCTACGGCGCGCTCGCGTTGATCGGCGGGATCGCGATCGGCGCGCTCGTCGTCCTGCTCGGCCGGCCCGACGTCGTGCCGACGCCCGCATGGTCGGCGTGGGAGCCCAACGGCAGCTCCAACGCGCGGATCAAGCAGATCGCCGACCACGTCGCGAAGGAGTACCGCTTCCAGGGCGAGCAGATGGTGGTCGCGCTCGGAGGGCCGCCGAGCGTCGCCGCCGGTGGGGGCAGCGACGGGTCGAGCCCCATCGCGATCTCGGCGATCGCCGTCAGGCCCGACACCTCGACCGGGCAGGCCGAGGAGAGCGACATCAAGATCGTGGACGCATCCAAGAGCATGCAGTTCGTGCTCTGCGGCCTCGGCGACGGCTGCGCGCTCAGCCAGGGGCCGCCGACCGAGGCGCGGCACACGCTCCTCCGCCGCCAGGCACTCGAGCTCGCGCTCTACACGTTCAAGTACATCGACGGCGTCGACTCGGTGACCGTCTTCCTCCCGCCTCCGCCCGGCGGCCAGTCGCCCGCGACCGCCGTCTTCCTCGAGCGCAAGGACATCGGCCCGGAGCTCTCGAAGCCGCTCGCGCAGACGCTCTCCCCCCTCACGCCGTCCGTCGGGACGATCAAGGCGGAGGAGTTGCAGACGCTCAACCGGATCACGCGCGCGCGCCTGTACCAGTTCCAGTACACGCAGGCACAGGACCTCTCCGCGGTCCTCGTCCTCGATCCCGTCGCCTGATTCCGGCCGCGGGAATCCCCGGCCTTCGGTGGGGCCAGCTCTGAAGCTGGCCGCGTTCGCGGCCGCGGGACCCGCCGATCCACGGCTCGTGCGTGCCAAGGCGCGGCTCGACCGCCTCGACTGGTGGCCGCGCCCCGTCCGGATCGAGCACGTGCGCATCGTCGTCACACCCTGGCTCTTCCGGCTCCGTCCGTGGCGGCAGTTCGACGGCTTCGCGACGCACGTCGTGATCTTCCTGCGCCGGGCCGACCTCTCGGACGACCTCGTCACCCACGAGCTCTGCCACGTCTGGCAGATGCAGCATCGCCCCGTCCGGATGCCGCTCAGCTACCTGCGTACCGGGTACTGGCGCAGCCCGTACGAGCGCCAGGCGCGCGAGGCGGCCCGGCGAACCGCAGGTTGACCGGCCGCCTGGTTCTGGGCGGGCCTGGCGCTCCATCCGGAGGGCCTCGACCCCGGGGCCGCTCGCACCATCTTCGACATCCCCAACTACTGGGGGCCGCTGGTCAACGGATCGACCACGGCCATGGCGATCGCCGTCGCCGCCCTGGGACTCGGAGCCTCACCGCTCGTCCCACGCTGGCTGATGTGGTTGAGCGTCCTCTTCTTCGTCGAGCAGGCCATCGAGACCGTCACGGTGTTCGGCAAGTCCGGCTTCATTGCACCCGATGGCGCCATGAACGTGTACCTCGGAGGCGTCATCGGCTTTGCGTGGACCGGAGGGCTCGTCTACTGGGCGATGAAGCGCATGGATTCGAACCCCCCGCCCGAGAGCCCCGGCGCGCGCTCGACGCCCCGCGTCACCTAGCGGCCCGGAGGCGGGCGCGAGGAGCCGGCCTGCGCCGGTGTCGCCCCGAGCAAGACGTGTGGGGGGCGGTCTAGGGTTGGCTGGTGGCTGACGCGTCAGAGCTGCTTTCCGTCTACGACGCTCAGCTTCGTGCCCGCGTTCCCGAGCGGCTGCCGCGCGGAGTGACAGTCGACCGCGACGGGCCACTCCTGCGTTTCTTCGGTCTGGACAACCGCGGGTTCGTCGGCTACCGCGACCTCGAAGGGCTCGACGGCGCTCGCCTCGATGAGTTGATCGCGCGCCAGGTGCGTCTGTTCGCCGAGCGCGGCGAGCCCTTCGAGTGGAAGCTGCATGCGCACGACCGGCCGCCGGACATCGCGCGCCGACTGCGTCTGGCGGGCTTCGTCCCCGAGGACGAGGAGACGGTCGTGATCGCGTCGGTCGACGATGTCGCGCGCCGGCCGCTACTCCCTGAGGGAGTGTCCTTGCGGGAGGTGACCCAGCGAAACGACCTCACCCGTATCGCCGCATTCGAACAGGACGCGTGGGGAGACGGCGAGGACCGCAGCTGGCTCGCCGAGAGCCTCGAGGCCGAACGGACTGCCGACCCGCAGGGGCTCGTAATCGTCGTCGCCGAGGCCGGGCGCGCGATCGTTTGCGCGGGCTGGGCACGCTTCGAGCACGGAACCGACTTCACCACACTGTGGGGCGGCACGACGCTGCCGGCGTGGCGCGGGCGCGGGATCTACCGGGCGGTCGTCGCGTACAGGGCGAGCCTGGCCAGGCAACGCGGTTTCCGCTTCCTCGAGGTCGATGCGTCCAGCGCCAGCCGCCCGATCCTGGAGCGTCTCGGGTTCAGCGCGGTCACGACGACGACGGCATACGTCTGGTCGCCGCCGACCGTCGCGCCCACAGATCCCTAGCCTGGGTCGGCGTTCCGGAGTCACGCCAGAGCGTCCCCGTACGCCGGGCGCGGTTCCCGGGCGGCCCGCCAGCATGGAGCCCGCCCTGCCGCCGACGTGCAGCGCGATCCGCAGCGACACGGGCGGCTGCGATGACACGCCGCCCTACGACGACACACACAGTTCCGTTCCTACGTCAGTCGAGGCGCAGGATCGTTTCCTCGATCTCCTCACCGCGACCGCGTGCGAAGCCGCGGTCGACGCCGACGCGCCGGAACCCAGCTTTCTCCAGGACTCGAAGCGAACCGACGTTGTCCGAGGCTGCTCGCGCGTACACGGGGCGTTCGGCGATCTCGGCAAGAAGAATCTGGAGTGCTGCGCTCGCAATGCCTTTCCCCCATTGCGCTCGGTCCACCCAGTAGGTCACCTCAGGCTGATCGTCGATCCGGAAGAACCCGATCGTGCCGGCGACCGCCCCGTCGACGTCGATCACCCGGTGCGAGACGCTCGTGTCGGCCCGCAGGCGCGACGTCCGGTTGAGAAACGCGCGGCGATCGGTCTGGTCCTCGGCCGTGAAGGCGGCCATTCGGATCGACTCCGGATCCGTCACCTGTCGAAAGATCGTGTCGAGATCCCTGTCCTCGAGCGGCCTCAGCGAGACGTTCACCCTGGCGATCCTAAAGGGTGTCGTTGCCCGGGCGGTTCCACGCAGGCGCCTGCGCTTGCGTTCAGCAACGCCTCTGAGCGGGTGCCGGCTCGGTGGGTCTCCACGAACGCCGGGGTCGGCGTCCGGGGGATAGCAGCGAGGACACGCGCACCTTGTGTTCGCGGCATAGACTCGCCGAGGCCGCGAGATCGAGGAGGCGCCCGATGTCCGATGACCGTCAGGTCGAACGGTTACGCGAGGTGATCGCGGCGTTCAACAGACACGACCTCGATGCGATCATGTCTCACTTCCGGGACGACTGCGTGTTCGACGCTCCGCGTGGGCCCGAACGTGGCGGCCGCCGCTTCGTGGGCAAGGAGGAAGTACGCCGCGGTCTTGCTGCTCGCTTCGAGGGTATCCCGAACGTGCGTTACGGCGACGACGATCATTTCGCCTGTGGCACTCGCGGTGTGTCGGAATGGACGATCACGGGCACGACCGTCGACGGTGCCTCGATCGACGTGCGCGGATGTGACGTCTGGACGTTCGACTCCGACGGACTGGTCGCACGCAAAGACAGTTTCTGGAAGATCCGCGACTCCTAGCGGCGATGCGCGAGGGCTCCCCACGATGGGCGAGCGTCCTCTCACCGAGCCGATGCCCGAGTATGCGAACATCCGGGCGGGCGTCCCGCGGCACTCCCTGTGGGCGACTCCCTGAGGCGCCCACTGCGAGTGCACGCGAGCACGGGAAAGGGACGAGCATATGGCCTTCGTTCTCGTTCACTTCGACGCCGAGTTCGAGGCGTGGAAGCGAGCTTTCGACGCCGACCCCGCCGGGCGAGGCGAGTCCGCGAAGGGGTACAGCATCGCCAGAGGCGTGGACAACCCCAACGACATCTTCGTCCGCCTCGAGTTCGCGTCGGTCGCGGAGGCCAAGGGCTTCCGCGACCGCCTGCTCGGCGTGGGCGTGCTCGACGCCTTCAACGTCAAGACGCCACCGACCGTCGTCGAGGTCGTCGAGACTCACGCGTACTGATCCCGAGCCCGACGCGAATGACCTTGCGGGCTCCCGCGCACCGGCGCGACTCAGCGATGCGTGCGAATCTCCTCGGCCGCCCGTTCGGCGCTGCGACGCGCGACCGTCTGACGGACACGCCGCATCGCGGCGGCGGTTCCGCTCGTGCGCGCGACGGAGTCAACGGCGCGCTTCGTGGACGCAGACAGCGGTTTGGAACGTGATCCCGCTCGGGGCGCGCGCTGAGACGTATGGGCGGTGCAGGACTCGAACCTGCGGCCACCTGCGTGTAAGGCAGCCCGGGCCGCTTTGCGCGGTCGCAGGATTCCCTGCGGAAAATACTTCTGAGCAGGCCTTTTTACGTGTATTGGCGTTGTCGTTTCTGCCGACGAAAGCGCCATTCTGCGCACCTGTTGTGGGATGTATGTGGGATGGTGTTGTCCGCTTTTCTGTAAACAGACAACGCTTTCGCACCTTTGGGTGCATATGCGTCTCGGCTCCTGTGGGTTTCGGGGTGCGGTCGCCGTGCTGAGCGTGGCGAAGCTGACGCTGGGCCAGGAGGCCTACTACGAGCAGCAGGTCGTGCGCGGGCTAGACGACTACTACGCGGGTCGGGGCGAGTCGCCGGGGATCTGGGCAGGCCGGGGTGCAGCCGAGCTCGAGCTCTCGGGCGCTGTCGAGGACGGCGAGCTGGGGACGCTGCTTCGTGGGATCAACCCGGCGACGGAGAAGCCGCTTCGGAAGCCGGTCAGGGAGCGGACGATCGCTGTCCGCACGCTCGACCTCGCCACCGGTCGCTGGGTGGAGGATTGGAAGGCCCACCGGCCGGTGTCCGGGTACGACCTCGTCTTCTCCTGCCCGAAGAGCGTCAGTCTCCTGCATGCGCTAACCGACGACGAGCGCGTGCGCCGCGAGATCAGCGCCGCGCACGAGACCTCCTGGCAGGCGGCGCTCGGCTATCTGGAGCGGGAGGCGTGCGTCGTCCGCCGCGGCAAGGGCGGCAAGCGCCGCGAGCACGGTCAGGGGTTTGTCGCGGCTGCGTTCCGACACCGCACCTCACGGGCGCAGGAGCCGCACCTGCATACGCACGTGATCGTCGCCAACATGGCCCGCGCCGAGGACGGGACCTGGCTGGCACTCGACGGCACCGCGATCCTGCAGACCTACCGGCTTGCCGCCGGGTATCTGTACGAGGCGCAGCTACGGCACGAGCTCGCACAGCGGCTGGGGCTGTCCTGGACAGAGCCGGCGAAGGGGATGGCGGAGCTCGAGCGCGTGCCCGAGGAAGCGGTTCGCGCTTTCTCGAGCCGCCGCCAGTCGCTGGTCGAGCACATGGAGGCGATGGGCACGGAGGGCTTCGCCGCCTCCCGCGTGGCGGCGCTCGCGACCCGCGAGACCAAGGAGCAGGTTGATCTGCCGCGGCTGCGCGAGGATTGGAAGGCACGCGCCGCCGAGCACGGCCTCGGCCGCCCGGAGCTCAAGCGGCTCGGGCACGAGCACCCGCGGCTCGAGGTTCCTTTGATCGATCGCGACGCTCTTGCGGCGCGCCTGTTCGGCCCGGAGGGGCTAACCGCGAAACAGACCGCATTCGCGGCGCCGGAACTCGTGCAGGCCGTCGCGGGTTCGCTACGGGACGGCGCTCCGATCGAGCGGGTTCTCGAGGAGGCGGAGGCGCTTTCCCGGCTTCCAGGCATCGAGCGGCTCGAGCCGGGTGCGGCTCCTGGCCGGCCGGCGCGTTTCACGACCGGGGAGTTGCTCGCGATCGAACGGCAATCGCTCGATCTCGCCCGCGCCGGCACAAACGCGGACGCGCCACGCCCGGACAGGACGACCCTCGCGCGCACGCTGATGGAATCAGGACGCGGGCTCACCGGTGACCAGCGGATGCTTCTGCACGCCTCCGCCGCCGAGCGCGGAACCATCCTGTGCGTTGCCGGTGCCGCCGGCTCGGGCAAGACAACCGCGCTGCGTGTCCTCGCAGGCGCGTACCAGGAGGAAGGCGTCCTGGTGCTTGGTGCTGCCCCGAGCGGTCGCGCGGCCGACGAGCTCCAGACCGCCAGCGGCGTCCCAAGCTCGACACTCCACCGACTGCTCCTCGACGCCGAGCGCGAGGGCGGCCTCCCGCACGGGTGCGTACTCCTGGTCGACGAGGCCGCGATGGCAGAGACACGCGTCCTCGCACCCGTCCTCGAGCTCGTCCACGAAGCAGAGGGCAGGGCGATCCTGGTTGGCGACCCGCACCAGCTCCCCCCGGTCGGCGCCGGCGGCCTGTTCCCCGCGCTCTGCCACAGGATCGGCGCGATCAGCGTGGACGAGAACCGACGCCAACGCGATGTCTCCGAGCGCCAAGCGCTCGCCCGGCTGCGCCAGGGCGACCCCGCCGCCTACCTCGCCCACGCCGCCAGCCAGGGACGCCTCCACCTCGAGCACGATCCGACCGACGCGAAGCAACGTCTGCTCGAGGACTGGTGGCAGACCGCCCGGCACGACCTCTCGGGCAGCGTGATGCTCGCCTACCATCGCGACGAGGTGCGCGACCTCAACGAGGCCGCGCGAACGCTGCTCGCGCGCGCCGGCCGCCTCGGACCCGACTCCGTCGAGACGCCCGGAAAAGAGTTTCGGGTTGGTGACCGCGTCCTGTGCCGCCGCAACGACCGCGCGCTCGGCGTCACCAACGGCACCCGCGCCACCATCGTCGACCTCGGCCCCACACAGCTGACGCTGCGGACCGATACGGGCTCGCTGCGCTCCCTCCCTCTCGACTACGCCGCCGAGCAGCTGGAGCACGCCTACGCGCTCACCGGCCACGCCGCACAGGGCGCCACCCTCAACCACGCCTACGTCCTCCTCAAAGACCACGGAAACCTCCGCGAATGGGGCTACGTCGCCCTCTCACGCGCACGCACCGACACAAACCTGTACCTCGCGGAGCGCGACCCGCTCGAGCGGGAAACGCCGCTCCGCGATCCAAGTGCCACGACCCCGCCCGAACGCGCCGCCCGGGCCCTCGAACGCTCAGCCGCCGAACCGCTCGCGATCGACCAGAGTCGAAAGCGACGCGACCCGAAAATGAAGATCCTCGACCAGCAACGGGAGCAACTCGACGAACTACGCGAGCGCATGGCCGAGCGGCTGACAGCCGGCCGGCAGGAGCTAAAGACCCTCCACTGGTGGAACCGCGGCAGTCGAGCCGAGCTCGAAAGCCAAGTCGCACGCGACCGATTCGCGCTCCAGCGTGCAGAAGCGAAACGCGACCAACTTCACCAACACGCTCAACGGCGACTGCAGTTCCTCGCGCTCTCTCGCGAGCGGGACGAAGTGGCGCCGTCGTTGCGACCGGAGCCGACGCGGCCGCGCCTGGAACGCGAACCCGGCCGCGGGCTCGAGCTGTGAGCTCCCGCCGGCCGCGGACTCGCTGCGGCTCACAAACCCAGCGTGTGTCAGCGCGCGTCAGCGGAGAAGAGGACATCCCCTTCCGAACGTCGGCGACGGCCACCCCAGCGCATCTGGTCTGGACCGCGCTGCTGCGTTTTGGCCCGGAGAGGCCCGGGGCGGCGCCGCCGAGACCAATCCAATCCGTTGCGCCATCACGCCTTCGGTCTGACTGAGCGAACCAGCCTTGCGGGCCGCCCTATCACCGCCCCTCGCAGGTCACCCGACCAGATGACGTCCGGAGCCGGCGCGAAACGACGGACCGCACCGCTGTGCGTTCGGCGTCGGCCAGTATGCCAGGTCGCCGGGCGGATGTTGTCGGAAGCGCGCCGTGCTGGTCTGCTCAGACCTTGGGCTGGGGTCGTGATCGGAGATGCTTCCCAACGACCGTAACGCCGAGCACGGCGAGCGCGACCGCTGAACCGAAGCCAATTGCGAGCGATCTGAATCGTTGTTTCCAGGTAAGACCATCAGATGACGGGGATGACATCGGAACGCCGTAACGCGCAAGGAGTTGCTGAGCAGCGAGACTTAGCTCTCTCGGCCACTGTCCGTACCACGGTAGGTCGATCGCGGGGGGTTCCGTCTTGACGCCTAGAAACACGCGGCCGAATTGGTCGGCGTCAGTGATTCGTAGCCCGTCGAGCGGTCCGCGGCGTGTTTTTCTGGGGATGTTCGTGTCCCCCCAGAAGAGCGCGATACCTACATACGCCCGATCCACGATCTTGCTACGTCGAGTTGAGCGAGCTGCGGCAACCTCTCCGACCAGTAGTGCTATGTCTTCCGCGTCCGTCATTACAACGGGAGACTCAAGCCGACCGCCGTAGAAGACGACGATGGACGGGCTGGAAGCGTGTACCACCGATGGCGTGGCCGCGCTTAGCGCTAGCCCAGTGAACGCGAACACGAGAAGCTTCTTCATGTTCCGAGTACAATCCAATGACCCACCAGGTTCCGGAGTCGCGCTCGGTTTCGTCCTAAACAGAGTCGAGCACCAGGAGCGCGAGACCAATGCTTGTCGCGATCTCCGCGGTGGCCGCCCGTCCGGCAAGAACCCCAAGTCTATCAAGCGCGCTCTCGCCGTCCGCGTGCCGATGCACTTGTCTTGCCACGATGATCACTGGGATCACGCGAAGTAGTCCAAAAAGGCTGAACGCCGCAATTGTGAGGAGCCAAGAGTTTTCTGAAACCCCGGCGACTATGAGCACGACGTAGCCCGCCGATGGCAGAGCGACCATCACACCCGATCCCAACACGAGGCCGAACAGTGCGCTGTAAGCACTTGGCCCGAATCGACCCCACGCCCTGGGTACGCGCCATCCGCTGCCTGGCACGCGAAGACCCGTAACGGTCCACGCAGTTGCCAACAGCGCCGCTATTGGGACGGCGTCATTGCCAGGGATGGGATTGACGTTGCTCACTACGAAACACGCAAGTCCAATCAGTGCACCGCCACCTGCAGCCGAGCCGCCCATCAGAAACACTCGGCCGACAAATCGTCTGTCGTACCTCCGACCCGGAGGCCACGCCGTCACGAATACGGCGTTGCGCCCTCAGTCGGTCCCTACTCCCCGAAATGCGACAATAGACGCGAGAAGAAGAATTAGGCTGCAATATACGATCATGAGTAGCAATAGCAATACCACTGAAAGGAGCCGGAGAGACAACTGCAATCACAGCACGTCGTGCCGAGTCTCGTCCAACAAAAGTTCGATCCGCCGCAGCAACATGTCGTTCCCTGACACGATGCCCCGCAACCGCTTGTGCACGAATGACCACTGCAGTTGCATGAGTTGCACGGTCCACTCCCGCCGGGGCCGATGCAAGGAACCGGGCAAACGAAACCACCACCTCCGGCTGCGGCACCGGCGTAGTAGCCAAAGACGCCCGCCAGCGCCCCTCCGATGAGCCTCCGGCGGCTCGTCTTGAGCGCCGTCCATTTCAGAACACCGATCATCTTGCACCTCCCATTGCCGTCGCAACCTCCGCGGCGGTACTGATGGCAACGGTCGCGGCCAGGTAGCGTATCGCTGCCATGTCGTTAACGATCCCAGATGCACGAACCACACCATGCGCATCAACCGCCACGGCAAACGGTGTGACGCCGACGCCGTAACGAACCGTTAGTTTCCGATTGGGATCCGTGATGATTGGTACGCTCGTATCTGTTGTCAGCATTGTGGAGTCGATATCTTCATCCCGTCCCGCGAAGATCACGACGACCCGAAGGGTCTTTGAATCGAACGCCATCACGTCCGGAAGCACACGTTTGCACAATGGGCAGTCGGCTGCTGCGAATAGCATGAGACTTGCCGTCCCAGAAAGTGGGAGTTGCACGCTCGTGCCATCCACCCGCTCGACACGGGCGGACGGGAGTGCCGCCTCGATCTCGGGTCCTTGCGTCACTCGCCCCTCGCGGCTGGTCAGGTACATCTCCCCGAAATGCCGGTACAGAGCAAGCAGTCCGACCGCAATGGCGAGCACGAGCGCCCAGAGCGCGGCGTAGCTAACCAGGAGTGCTTCCGACATGCGGCCTCCACTGAGTAGGCGAGCCATGACGCCCCTGGTCATCGGGCCGGAGCGCACGTGGTCGCCGCAGTTCGAATCCGACGATTTCATCGGCTAGCGTGAAGATGAGGATGAGTACGATCCCTACGCTCACCCCAACCGCAAAGGCCGCGAAGTCTCCCTCGCCCGCGTCGGGCGACACGAGGATCAGGGTCGAAAGGCTGATGCAGAGTGTCGCGAATACAACTGACCTGACGAACGCCACTCTCTGGGAATATCCTCGGTCGAACTGCCCGAAGCAATGACACGGCTTGTCTGAGTCGCGGCGCCACGCTCTACTCTGCAATACGACGAAACTGGCAGCGCTAAGCAGCGCAAACCAATGCGTCGCATGTGTGGCTAGACCGAAGATCAAGAGAAGCCCTAGACCGGCCTCGACGATCGGCGCCGCTCGACTGAGTCCTCGAGCGATCATCAGCGTGAAACCTACTTCCATCAAGAATGGCTCCATTGATGCTCTACCGACCTTCTTCGAGATTCCCGAGGCGAGTAATATCGTTCCGACGGCGACCTGAAGTATCGTAATCATTTGGCGATGTTTAGTCGGCAAGCGTCGGTAGCGACTCGGCGACGGTGACGAGATCCGTTAGCCGTATACCACGGGCGCGAGATCCACGCACGCCGATGGATTGGTTTTGCCCGTTCACGGTCAGTGAGTGCATCGTGTCCTGCATCCAGTGGATGAGGAGCTCTCCTAGTTGTTGTTCCGCGAACCCTGGCCCCGGCGCCCACATTCCGTCGTGATATCTCGCTTGCACGGTGCCAGAGCGGAGCGCAACTGATTCTCCCGGTCTGGTTTCAGTTGCGAATAGATCCAAAGATCCTCCGCCGGTGGCAAAATTGATCATGAGGGGATGGGTCCAGTCATCCGCCAACGTGTAGATGAATGCTACTTGGTCGGTCGCACCGAGAAAGCCGTCGACCTCGTCGCCAATTCGCGTGGCCCGAAGTGAATAGTCGGGCGGCAGAATGGCTGGCTGGATCCTGCCAATGTCGAAGGACATCGGTAGCCACCTCCCTTTGTTTGGGCTGTCTTGCGGCCCTCGACCATGAATCGCATCGGCTCAGTCGGGTTGCCGACTGTCGCCTGAGAAAGCGCGGCCATGGATCGGAAAACTGCGAGGAACGCTAGACCGTGAGAGACCAGCCGGCATCCCCCGGTTGGGGGCCGGCGGAGATCTCTTCCAGCGTGCGGCGACGTGGCGAGTAGCGTCCCGGCTCGTACACCACGAGGGGGGATGCTAGTCGCCACCAACCGACTCCGGATACGAGACGGCCACACGTGAGGCTGGATTTCTACCGCGGCCACCTCGAGCAACGCTGCCAGGGGCACGGCGGCTCGGGTCGTATCGTGTGGGGGCTATGCCTCTGCGCTCTGAGCGGCTCTGCTCAGAATGCGATCTCATGGCCGAGACTGCGTTCGAGCTCGGTGATGCGGCGGAGCTCGTGCAATCTCGCGATGTCCTGTTCGGGGTTGAGGGCGGAGGTCATGCGGGCGAGGTCGCCAGTCGAGGCGATGGGTACGCGGAGGCCTCGGCCGAGGTATTCGGGTGTGGCGGCGCGGCGCAGGTCGTCGTAGCCGCGGGTGCCGGCGGGCTCGAGCACGAGCGTGATCTTGCCCGCTGGGCTCGCGACCCTCGCGATCTCCGTCTGCGATAGCTCCCGTTGGTCGACGGGCTCGGCGCCGAGGTCGGTGAGCGCCTGGGTGGCGCGGTCGACGTTGCCGCCGCGGGTGGAGGGAACGACCGCAATCCCCTCGGGGAGCTCTTCGGCGCCACGCACGGCGCGCGCGAATGAGCCGACGAGAACGTAAGCGACGCGCCGCTGGTCGAGGGCCGCCAGAATCGCGAACGGGTCGAACCGCCCCGATTCGTCCTCTCGTTCCCCGATCTCCCTCGTTCGTGCCTGCAGGATCCGCTGCACGCGCCGCTCTGGTGACAAGCTCACGTTCTTGCGAAGCCGCTCGAGCATGCTCTCGTCGCGGGGGACAAGCTGGAGCGGCAGCTCAAACCCGCAGGCCTGGATCACCTCCAGCAGGTTGTCGACCCCGGGGGAAATCGCGCCTTGCTCCCAGCGGGCGATCACGGAGCGCTCGCGGCCGCTGCGCTCGGCCAGCTCCTGCTGCGTCAGTCCTGCCCGCAGCCTCGCCTCCCGGATCAACTCGCCTCCACGCACCGCCCTGACAGCATACGGGTTTGGGTCTCTATTTTAGGTACGAACCGTATCTGCTACAATATGTGTTTACGGTTCTACGAGCGACCCAGGCTGGAGTGCGATGACCGACCTGCCGAGCTTCCTCACCGTCAACGAGGTGGCAGTGATGCTCCGCTGCCAACCCGAGAAGGTCTACCGCCTCGCCGCACACGGCGAGCTCCCCTCCTACAAGGTCCAGGGCAGCCGCCTGTTCAACCTCGACGAGATCCTCGGCTGGCTTCGAGCCCGACGCGACGGCGTACGCTGGGACGCGCCGACTGACCCCGCCAAGGAGGGCTGACATGGCCTCGATCCGCCCCTACCGAACACCGGCCGGAGGCCGCCGCTACGAAGTCCGCTACCGCGAGAGCAGCGGACGGCAGCGCTCCCGAGCCTTCTCCGTGCACAAGGACGCCCTCGCGTTCAGGCTCGACGTCGAGCGGCGACGCCAGGCAGGCGAGCTGTACGAAGCGCCACGAGTGCGCTTTGGCCAGCTCGCCCAGGCGTGGCTCGAGCGCTTCGAGCGCGGGACGGAGGGTCGGGTGCGACCGCGAGCGAAGACGGTCGCCGTAACGCGCGAGACCCTCCGATGTCTGGCGCCGCTCTTCGCGCTGCCTCTCGAGCAGGTAAGGCGACCGGTCGCCGAGGACCTCGTCGGGCAGATCGCCACCGAGGCGCCGCGCCGCGCGGAGATGACGCTAGCTCTCCTCAAGCGGATCCTCCGCAGCGCGGAGGAGCGCGGCTACCGCATCGACCAGGCCGTCCTCCGCGCTCGCATCGGGCGACCCGATGAGCGCGAGCCCGTCTTCCTCACCTGGGAGGAGGTCGACGAGCTCCGATCGTGGATTCCCGAGTACATCGGCCGCATCGTTCCGATCGCGGTTCTGACCCTGTGCCGCCAGGGTGAGTTGCTCGGATTGCGCGAGCGCGACGTCGACTTCGATGCGGGTGCCGTGACGGTCTCCGCGCAGGCGAATGCCTCGGGTAGGGCGCAGCCGAAAACGCGCGCTGGCCGGCGGACCATCGACGTCGGGCCGCTGGCGCTCCGCCTCTTCCGAGAGCAGCAGCTCGCCCGCACACCGAACGAGGGAGGGCTGCTCTTTCCGACCAGAACGGGCGAGCTCTTCGACAGGAGCCACTTCATGGGTCGGGTCTTCAAGCCCGCTGCACGCGCAGCCGGTGTCCCGGAGCTCACGTTCCACGACCTTCGACATACTGGCGCGTCGCTCATGATCGCGGCTGGCTGCCACGTCAAGGTGATCGCCGAGCAGATGGGGCACTCGGATGGAGGCGCACTCGTGCTCCGACGCTACGGCCATCTCTACAAAGGCGCCCGCAAGCAGGCCGCGCTCGCGCTCGAAGCGCACGTCCAACGTGAGCCGGCCGCCGGGGCGAGCGGTGGCTGATGACCGGACCGTCCTCGCGTCCACCCTCGATCCCGACGGACGTCCCGTCGACCTCACCGAGGAGCGCTGGCAACACATCGTCGCCGGCCACCCCGAGCTTCAGCCCCACCTGCAAAGCGTCATGGAGGCGGTGCGCAATCCCGACCGGAGGATGGCGGGCCGGAGCGCGGCCGAGGAGTGGTTCTATCTCGAGGGCGCCGGGCCGAGTCGCTGGCTCAAGGTGGTCGTACACTTCGAGAGCGGACGTGGGCGAATCGTCACTTCGTTCGCTCGGAGATTCATGCCATGACGCTCACCATCGGCTCGATCACGTTCGACCACGTCTCATACGACCGCGACGCGGACGTCCTCTACCTGAGCGTCGGCGATCCGGAGCGGGCGGTCGAGTTCGATGAGTCGGCCGAGGGACATGCGCTTCGCTACGACTCGGACGGCCGGCTCGTCGGGGTCACGATCGTGGGTGCCGGACGGCTCCTCGAAGAGCAGGGGTCGCTCGTCGTCACCCCACCCCAGCTTCGCGTCGACGGCGACGACCTTGCCGCCGTTCTCGCCGCCGCGTAGCGGGCCGAAGCGTGCAAAAGACGGGTCCTTCGAGCCTCGCTCGCGATTCTCGTGTGGGATGTATGTGGGATGGCGGGTTCTACCGAGCGGTAGCCTCTCCGCAAAATCCCTGCAAATCAGCTATGGGCGGTGCAGGACTCGAACCTGCGGCCACCTGCGTGTAAGGCAGGCGCTCTACCAGCTGAGCTAACCGCCCGGGCGGCCACGGATGGTAGCTCCGACCACAGCTATCCTCGGCGCGCCGCCCCCATCGACTAGCGGCCCAGGTCGCCACCCTTTCAAGGTGGTAGCGCGGGTTCGAATCCCGCTGGGGGCATGTGGCGGTCGTGCTCGTGACGGGGATGTCGGGGACCGGGAAGTCGACCACGCTGGCCGAGCTCGCCCGCCGGGGGCACCGCGTGGTGGACACGGACTACGGCGGCTGGACGGAGGACGTCCCGTCTGCGGACGGGACGAAATCGGAGCGACTGTGGCGGGAGGAGCCCATCGACGCGCTGCTGGCGGGGCACCGCGACGGCGCGCTCTTCGTCGCGGGCTGCGTCGCGAACCAGGGGAGGTTCTATCCACGCTTCGACGCCGTCGTGCTGCTGAGCGCGCCGGTCGAGACGATCCTCGAGCGGGTGGCGTCGCGCGAGACCAACGACTACGGCAAGACCGACGCCGAGCGGGGGCTGATCGTGCGGGACCTCGAGGCGGTGGAGCCGCTGCTCCGGGCGGGAGCGACCGCGGAGCTCGACACCCGGGCGCCGCTCGGCGAGGTGGCCGACGCGCTCGAGCGAATCGCAGCGACCGCGCTCCCCGGCTGAGCGACCCACCACCCCACGCCCGCGATGTTTGCGGCTTCCCGAGCCGTGGCACCGGGCCCGACGAACAGTCGAGAGGAGTGAGCTCGCATGGCAACGAGACGCGGGCGAGGGCCTCGCTACAGGGTCGGCAGCGGCTCGCCGACGATCCCGAGCCGCTCGACGAGAGTGAAGAACGCCGCGCCGAACGGCGTGTGGCCGACCTGGGCGCGAACCTCGGCCCAGTCGATCTGCTCTCTGAGCGAGCGAGCGAGCTCGAGCACCGGTCCGAAGTCGGGCTCCTGCTCCGACAGCGCCAGCAGCTTCGCGGCGAGCACGTCCTCGATCGAGGCCACCGGCAGCGGGAGTGCGGCCACCTCGAGCACCGCAGCGCGGGCGAAGTGCTCGTCGCCGATCGGCCCCCCGGCCGGGTTGAAGATCAGGTCGATCAGGACGTCGCCGTCCCAGGCCTTGACCAGCCAGCCCTCGGGCGGCCGCTCCAGGCGCATGCCCGCCCGCGCGAGCGCGCTCTCGGCCCGCCCGACGTCGCGCTCGCGCAGCAGGAGGTCGACGTCGTGGTCGGTCGGCGGCCCGCCGCGCGCCCAGGCGGCGAGCCCGCCGCCGAGCAGGAACGGGACTCGGTCGTCGCGGAGCGCGGCGGCACTCCGCTTCATCGCGTCGACCACGTCGAGGAAGGCGTCGGTCGGCTGGGAGCCCACGCCCACTCAGTACCCGTCGCCGCATGGGGCGAATCGAAAAGCGGGTACAGAGGGCGTATGGCAGGGCTCACCGTCGCGGCGGTCGGAGACGTACACGCCTCCGAGGAGCGCCGCGCACATCTGGCGCAGGCGTTCGGCGACCTGAGCGACGATGCCGACCTCCTGCTGCTCGCGGGAGACCTGACGACCCATGGGCTCGCCGAGGAGGCCTCGGTCCTGGCGGACGCCTGCCGGACGGTCACCCGGCCGATCGTCGCGGTGCTGGGGAACCACGACCATCACAGCGAGTCGGCCGAAGAGGTGGCCGGCCAGCTCGAGGAGGCGGGAGTCGTCGTCCTGCGGGAGGCGCACGCCGTGCTCGAGACGGGCGGGACGCAGGTCGGGGTCGTCGGCACCAAGGGCTTTGTGGGAGGGTTTCCGGGGGCGGAGATCGCAGACTTCGGCGAGCGTCTGCTCCGCGACCTCTACGCCGAGACGTCGCGCCAGGTCGAGTCTCTGGAGGCCGGGCTCGAGGCGATCGCAGGCTGCGACAGACGCCTCGTGCTCCTGCACTACGCGCCGGTGACCGAGACCCTGATCGGCGAGCCGGAGGGAATCTGGGCGTTCCTCGGCTCGGGGCGTCTTGCGGGGCCGATCGGCGCCCACCGGCCCGAGGCGGTCTTCCACGGCCACGCGCACCACGGACGCCCGGTCGGCGCGATCGGGTCGGTTCCGGTCTACAACGTCGCGCGTCACGTGATCGACGCCGATTTCGCGCTCATCCGGGTCTGATCCCGGGCACGAGCCCCGGGGCCCGGATCAGCGAGGACTCGAGCGCGGGATGAAGCTGATCTGACCGGAGCCCTCGACGATCGCCCATTCGACGTCGTCGAGAGTGGTGATCTGCTGGATGCGGGCCGCCGCCGCGACCTCCTCGAGCGTGAGCCGCTCGGCGCGCAGGTTGCGCTCGATCGCCCTGCCGTGCTCGACGACCACGAGCGGCGCCACCTCGAGCACGGCGCGCACCGGCTTGAAGCGGAAGCTCAGCCACGAGGTGCCGACGACGAGCATCGCGAACGTGCCCACCGCGAGCGTCATCCCCGTCAGCGACATGTCGCTCTGCGTGACGCCCTGCTGCACGAGGTCGCCGATCACGACGAGGAGGATCACGTCGAACGGCTCCAGGGTCGACAGCTCGCGCCGGCCGAGGACGCGGAGCAGGACGAAGACGAAGGCGAAAGCGGCGGTTGCACGCAGGACGATGTCCATGGGTCACCTCACGGGAAGATCGTCATGGTCCTCGCGAGCTCCGCGACGGGCCGTGTCCCGTCCCGCACGACGACGTCCTGCGAGCGCCGGCCCACGGTCGTGGGGTTGACCTGGAACTCGTAGTAGACCGTCAACGTCCGGCCGGCCGCCAGCCGGCCGAACTCGAACGCGACCCCGCCGTCCTCACTCGTCGTCGCCGTCGGCTCCGGCTCGACGGTGTTCAGCGTGAGGCCGTCGAACCACCCGGCGTCGAGCGCCAGCGTCGGGGCTCGGAGCGCTCGCTCGGCGCGGAGCTCGAACCGCGCCTGGAAGAGGAGGCCGCCGCGTACGGCGGGCGGCGCCTCGACGCGCAGCACCGCGCCCGTTCCCGCCGCCTCCGTCGTCGTCGGCCGCTGGCCGAACACGTTCGCGAGGGCGGCGACCGCGAAGGAGACGACCGTCAGCACGAACAGCCAGCGCACCCACCGCTCGACCCGATGCTCGTGGTCACGATGAGCGGCGAGCGAGATGAAGTCGGGCGGTCGCGGGGTCGCACTCACCCGGACAGAGGTTCCCACCTCGGGGGAGCGGCAAACGACCACGCCTCCCGGCCCGAGGTTTGTGGCGGCCGGACGGCGGGGACAAGCGCGACATGTTCGACCGGCGGTGGGCGTCCTGAGCAGGACCTCGGACCTCGAGCAGGCGCGGCGCGATGCCGGGACGTGCCGCCGGTGCAGCCTGTGGCGGGATGCGACGCAGGTCGTGTTCGGCGAGGGCGGGATCCGCGCGCGGGCGATGCTCGTCGGCGAGCAGCCCGGCGACGTGGAGGACGAGGAGGGCCGCCCGTTCGTCGGACCGTCGGGCGTGCTGCTGCGGCAGCTCATGGCCGAGGTCGGCCTCCGCGAGCGCGACCTGTATCTGACGAACGTCGTGAAGCACTTCAAGTGGCGGCCGCGGGGGACGCGACGGATCCACGACACGCCGAGCTGGTCGGAGGTCCGCGCCTGCGACCACTGGCTGCGCCTCGAGCTTGCGAGCGTCCGCCCGGAGCTTCTCGTGCTGCTCGGTGGAACCGCCGCCCAGGCCGTGCTCGGGCGGAGCGCGCGGGTCAACACGCTGCGCGGGTCGGTGCTCGAGCCGCCCGAGCTCGAGGCGCCCGTCGTGGTGACGCTCCACCCGTCGGCCGTGCTCCGGGCCGGCGAGCGCCGCCGGGAGCGCCGCGCCGAGCTCCTCGAGGACCTCGCCCTCGTCCGCGTCCGTCTGGGCGAGCGCGCGACGCGCAAGGCGGCCTCCCCCCGCTGACGGCGTTTTCGGCATGCCGTCCGCGGGTACGTGGCGCGAGAGACTGTCGAGTTCGGACAAAGGAGACGGCCATGCCGCCACGTGGCGTGAAGAAGGGCAGCAAGCGGGCCCGCCAGTACGAGCACATCAAGGACTCCCTCGAGGAGCAGGGCCGCTCGGAGGACACGGCCGAGGAGATCGCGGCGCGCACCGTGAACAAGGAGCGCGCCCGCCACGGCGAGGCGAAGTCGTCGTCACGGCTCTCGCGCGAGGACATCTCCTCCGGCCGCCGCGGCGGCCTGCGCGCCAACAGGCCGGGCGGCCCTCGCGGACGTACCCGCGACCAGCTCTACGAGGAGGCGAAGCGGAAGAACGTGAGGGGCCGCTCCAAGATGACGAAGGCCGAGCTCGCACGAGCGGTCGGCCGCGGCTAGCGCGACGCCCGCCGCGGTCGTCGCGTCGCTCGTGGTGTCGGACTTCGAGTCCGACACCTGCGCGTGAGAGCGACCCTCCAAGGAAGGCTGGTGTCCGACTGAAGTCGGACACCGTCCGGGCGGCCGCCGGCGGGACCGCACCGGGCGACCCCCGGGGCGACTGCGGCTCCGCGTTTCGGCGGCGTGGTAGACATGTCTCATGGCGCGGACGACCGCCGCCGCTGACGCCGGAGACGCCGTGGTGCTGGACGACGACGAGCTCCGGCTGATCGACGCGTACTGGCGCGCCGCGAACTACCTGAGCGTCGGCCAGATCTACCTCCTCGACAACCCTCTGCTCCGAGAGCCGCTCCGGCCCGAGCACGTCAAGCCGCGGCTGCTGGGGCACTTCGGCACGACGCCCGGCCTCAACCTCGTCACCGTCCACCTGAATCGCGCGATCGTCGCGCGCGACCTCGACGCGATGCTCGTCGTCGGCCCGGGACACGGCGGCCCCGCATGCGTCGCGAACGCGTACCTCGAGGGCACGTACACGGAGCGGTACACGGGGATCGGGCCGGACCTGGACGGGCTCCGGGCGCTCTTTCGCCAGTTCTCGTTTCCGGGCGGGATCCCGAGCCACGCCGCGCCGGAGACGCCGGGCTCGATCAACGAGGGCGGCGAGCTCGGGTACTCGCTCGTCCATGCCTTCGGCGCGGCGTTCGACAACCCCGACCTCGTCGTCGCCTGCGTGGTCGGCGACGGGGAGGCCGAGACCGGACCGCTGGCGGCGAGCTGGCACTCGAGCAGGTTCCTCGACGCCCGGCGCGACGGCGCGGTGCTGCCGATCCTCCACCTGAACGGCTACAAGATCGCGAACCCGACGATCCTCGCGCGGATCCCCGAGGCGGATCTCGTCTCGCTGCTGCGCGGCTACGGCTGGGAGCCGCTGGTCGTCTCGGGCGGCTTCGACGGGGAGCCGTCGGAGCCCGTGCACCGGCGTCTGGCGGCCGCCCTCGACGACGCGCTCGACGAGATCGGCTCGATCCAGCGACGCGCGCGCAGCGCGTCGAAGACGGCCGCGGTGCGCTGGCCGATGCTCGTCCTGCGCACGCCGAAGGGCTGGACCGGGCCGAAGGAAGTGGACGGCAAGCCGGTCGAGGGCACCTGGCGCGCACACCAGGTCCCGATCACCGGTGTGCGCGAGGATCCCGAGCACCTGCGCGAGCTCGAGCGCTGGCTGCGCAGCTACCGGCCGGAGGAGCTCTTCGACGAGGCGGGAGCGCTGGTTCCCGAGCTCGCCGCGCTCCCGCCCGAGGGGCCGCGCAGGATGAGCGCGAGCCCCCACGCGAACGGCGGCGAGCTCCTCCGCGAGCTCGAGCTGCCCGACTTTCGCGGCTACGCGGTGCCCGTCGACCGGCCGGCGGCGACCTGGAGCGAGGCGACCCGCGTGCTCGGCGGCTTCCTCCGCGACGTGATCGACCGCAACCCGCGGAACTTCCGGCTGTTCGGGCCGGACGAGACCGCCTCGAACCGGCTCGGCGCCGTGTTCGAGGTCACCGGCCGCGCCTGGGACGCCGCCGTCGAGCCCGTCGACGAGGAGCTCCGGCTCGAGCCGGACGGCCGGGTGATGGAGATCCTCTCCGAGCACCTCTGCGAAGGGTGGCTCGAGGGCTACCTGCTGACGGGGCGCCACGGGCTGTTCAACTCGTACGAGGCGTTCATCCACGTGGTCGACTCGATGTTCAACCAGCACGCGAAGTGGCTGGAGGCCTCACGCCGGATCCCGTGGCGCAGGCCCGTCGCCTCGCTGAACTACCTCCTCAGCTCCCACGTCTGGCGCCAGGACCACAACGGCTTCTCCCACCAGGACCCGGGCTTCCTCGACCACGTCGTGAACAAGCGCGCGGAGGTGGTGCGCGTGTACCTCCCCCCCGACGCGAACACCCTGCTCTCGGTGGCCGACCACTGCCTGCGGAGCCGCGACTACGTGAACGTGATCGTGGCCGGCAAGCAACCCGCCCTCTCGTACCTGCCGATGGACGAGGCGATCTCACACTGCACGCGGGGACTCGGCATCTGGGACTGGGCCTCGACGGACGAGGGCCGCGAGCCGGACGTCGTGCTCGCGTGCTGCGGCGACATCCCGACGCTCGAGACCGTCGCCGCGGCGGCAATCCTCCGCGAGCGGCTGCCTGACCTCGCGGTCCGGGTCGTGAACGTGGTCGACCTCATGCGGCTGCAGCCCGAGTCGATCCACCCCCACGGGCTCGCGGACCGCGACTTCGACGCGCTCTTCACGACCGACCGGCCGGTCGTCTTCGCCTTCCACGGGTACCCCACGCTGGTCCACCGGCTGACGTACCGGCGTGCGAACCACGCGGGCTTCCACGTGCACGGCTACCGCGAGGAGGGCACCACCACCACGCCGTTCGACATGGTGATGCTCAACGACCTCGACCGGTATCGACTCGTGACGGACGTCGTCGATCGCGTGCCCGGCCTCGCGTCGGCCGATGCCCACCTGCGTCAGGAGATGGAGGAGACGCGTCTCGCGGCACGCGCCTGGACACGGGAGCACGGCGAGGACCAGCCGGAGATCCGCGACTGGACGTGGCCCTTCTGAGCCGCGTCCTGGTCGTCAACGCGGGATCGACCAGCCTCAAGCTCTCCGTCGTGGAGGAGGACGAATCGTCGTCCTCCGTCGCCGCGCTCGAGGATCCCCCCGCCGGCCTCGACGCCGTCGGTCACCGCGTCGTCCACGGTGGCCCGCGGCTCGTCGACCCCGTCGTCGTCGACGACGACGTGCTGGCCGAGATCGACGCTCTCTCCTCCATCGCCCCGCTCCACAACGCACCGGCGCTCGAGGCGATCGGCGAGGCGCGTGCGGCGCTGCCCGACCTGCCGCACGTCGCGGTGTTCGACACCGCCTTCCACGCGACGCTCCCGGAGCGCGCCGTCACGTACGCGTTGCCCGCGACCTGGCGCGACCGCTGGGGCGTGAGGCGCTACGGCTTCCACGGGCTCGCCGTCGCCTGGGCGGCGGACCAGGTTCCGGTACCGAGGCTGGTCGTCTGCCACCTCGGGGGCGGGTGCTCCGTGACGGCGGTGCGGGACGGGCGCTCGATCGACACGACGATGGGCTTCACGCCGCTCGAGGGAGTCCCGATGGCCACGCGCTCGGGCTCGGTCGACCCGGGCGCGCTCGTCTATCTCGTGCGCGAGCGGAACGTCGAGCTCGGCGAGCTCGAGCGGTCGCTGGAGCACGACTCGGGCCTGGCCGCGCTCGGCGGTCTCGACACGCCGCTCGGCTTCGAGGTCTTCACCTACCGGGTCGCGCAGGCGGCGGCCGCGATGGCGGTCGCGCTGGGCGGGATCGACGCCCTGGCGTTCTCGGGCGGCGTCGGCGAGAACCGCTCCGACGTACGGGACGCCGTGGCCGACCGGCTCGCCCTCCTGGGCAACTTCCGCACAGTGGTCGTCCACGCGCGGGAGGACGTGATGATCGCCCGCGGCGTCCGGGGGCTGCTCGAGGCCTAGAGCCCGCCGGCGCGGACGAGCACCGCGTTCCCGGCCGCATCCTCGGCGAGCGCGCCGCCGTCGACCTCCTGCACGTCGGCGATCGCCGCCAGCCGCCCGCGCGCCGCGTCGGCGTCGTCCCGATCCGGGAGGAGGAGCTCGAAGCGGTCGAGCCCGCGCGCCCCCGCCGGCGGACGCGGAGCCCCGACGCCGGCCCAGGTGTTCAGGCCGACGTGATGGTGGTAGCCACCGGCCGACGCGAAGAGCGCTCCGGGGTACCCCCGCACGGTCACGTCGAGGCCCAGCGCGTCGACCCAGAAGGCCTCGGCCGCCGCGAGGTCGGCGACCTGCAGGTGCACGTGGCCGAGCACGGTCCCCTCGGGCATCTCCGCCTCGTCCGTATCCCCTCCGGGCTCTGCGAGCAGGCTCTCGAGGTCGAGCGGCAACGTCGCCATCTCGAGCTCGCCGCCCGCGTGGGGCCACTCCTCGCGCGGGCGGTCGCGGTACAGCTCGATCCCGTTCCCCTCCGGGTCCGAGAGGTACAGCGCCTCGCTGACGAGGTGGTCGGACGCACCGCTCAGGTGCCAGCCGGTCTCGAAGAGCCGCCGGAGCGCCCGGGCGAGGTCGACCCGACCGGGGACGAGCAGCGCGAGATGGAAGAGGCCCGTCGTGCGTGGCGGCCGCGCCGGCGCCTCGGGGTCGGAGACCAGCTCGACCAGCGCCCCGTCGCCCGCGCCGAGGGCGGCGATCCCGCCGTCCGCCGCGACGGGGCGCAGCCCGATCGCGCGCTCGTAGAAGTCGCGCAGGAGACCGACGTCGCCGGCACGGAGGCGGATCGCGCCGAGGCGGGTCTCGGCCGGCAGCTCACCCATCGTCGCCGGCAGCGGGATCGAGCTGCAGCGCGCAGGAGTTGATGCAGAACCGCTGCCCTGTCGGCCGCGGCCCGTCGTCGAACACGTGGCCGAGGTGGCCGCCGCAGGTGCCGCAGACGACCTCGACGCGGACCATCCCGTGGCTCGTGTCCGTGCGCGTCTCGACCGCCTCGAGCGACGTCGGCTCGACGAAGCTCGGCCAGCCGGAGCCCGAGTGGAACTTCGCCTCCGAGCGGAACAGCTCCGCCTCGCATCCGGCGCACCGGTAGACGCCTGGATCCTCGGTGTCGGTGTAGGTCCCCGTGAACGGCCGCTCGGTCGCCTGACGGCGGAGCACCGCGTACTGCTCGGGCGTCAGTCGCGCGCGCCACTCGTCGTCGGTCAGCTCGACCCGGCGCGTCATTCGAGATGCTCCGTCGTCCACGGCCGCATTGTGCATGCAGAGCGTGTAGTCGGGCCGCCCTCGAGTCGGGCCGGACGTGGACGTAGCTTCGAGCTGTGCCGCTCGTCGGACGAAGAGCGCGAGCCTCGCTCCTCGGGGAGTTCCCGCGAGCAGAACCGGCTCGAGGCCGGCGGGTTCGCGGTGGAAGCGGCGTCCGAGAACGCGTAGGCGTCGTCGGCTACATCACGACGAGCGAGACCGCGACGAACTGCGTGACCGCCGCGGCGACCACGAGCAGGTGGAAGAGCTCGTGGAACCCGAGCGTGCGCGGGAACGGGTTCGGCCACTGGGTCGCGTAGATCACCGCGCCCAGCGAGTAGAGGCCTCCCCCGACGACGAGCAGCACCGCGACCGCGACCCCCACGCGCGCGAAGAGCTGCGGGACGACGAGCACCCCCACCCAGCCGACCAGCAGGTAGGCCGTGGTGCTGAGCCAGCGCGGCGAGTCGATCCAGGCCAGCTCGAGCACGAGCCCGAGGACGGCGCCCGCCCACGCCGCGCCGAGCGCGAGCCAGCGTGTCGGCCCCTCCAGGGTGAGCAGTGCGAACGGCGTGTAGGTCGCCGCGATGAAGACGAAGATCGTCGAGTGATCGAGCCGTCGCGCCCAGACCCGCCTCGCGGCGCTGCGCCACGGGAACCGGTGGTAGAGGGCGCTCGCGCCGAACATCGCGGCGAGCGCGGCGGCGTACACCCACGACGAGACGGTCGCGAGCGTGCCGTCGGCCCGCACGACGAGCACGACCCCTGCGGCGATCGCCGCGACGAACGCCCAGAGGTGGAACACGCCCCTCAGTCGCGGCCGGGACTCGAGCTGCACCGGTGCATTCTCGCATGCGAAACCGCGGATGGGGTCGTGTGGGCCGTCTACGCCTGGTCGCGCGTCGCCGCGAGCCTCAGAATCGTGGGGCCGAACTTCCGCAGGATCACGTTCGGCGTCTCGACGATCGGCCGGCGGTGGTCGTCGGTGTACTCCGACACGGCGGCATCCACGCGCCGCTGGACGTCCCTGACGCTCTCGTGGAGGCCGAGCTCGTCGAGCCGGACGGCCAGACGCTTCATGTTCATCACGTAGTAGTAGAGCGAGTCGACGTCCGGGCCGTAGGACTCGCGCAGGTGCGCGTCGATGACGCCGTGCGATCGCTTCGCCGCCCGCAGCAACCGGTCGGCCAGGTCCATGTACTCCGCGGTGACGCTCGTGAGCCGCGCCGCGGCACCGTCGTACTCGGCCAGGTAACGATGGGTGGAGAGCACCGCGATCCGCACGTGGCGTCCCTCGTCGCGGCGGACGTTCGTCTGGCCCTCCTTCATGCCCGGCAGGTTGTAGCCGTCGTAGAGGCTCGTGCCCTTCGCCCGTCGGATGACGACGTCGCTGTTGGCGACGACGTCCTCGCTCAGGATCCCGTAGATGAAGATCGCCGTGTACACGTCCTCCAGGGGACGGTCGGGCCGCAGCAGGTGCCCCATCTGCTGGTCGAACCGTGCGAACAGCGTCTCGGCGACGAAGTTGTCGTACTTCTTGGCGACGCGCTCGACGTCGTCGGCGTCGATCCCGAGCACCTCGGCCGCCACGCGGACGAGGCTGCCGCGATGCATCTTCTCGTCGTGCTCCTGGCCCTCGAGGGCCGTGCGCATCGCGTCGTACCCGAGCCCGTCGGACGGGCCACCGTCCCTCGGCTCGCGAGGGATCGCAGCGACGATCCTGCCCATCCAGTCGTCGACGACCGACTCGGCCCGGTAGATGGTGCCGAACACCCGCAGGAGCGCCTCCTGCTGGTCCCGTTCGAGGGCCCGGTAGCTCGCGGCGTCGACCGAGAGGTCGACGCTGTACGCATCCCAGGCATGCGCGTGCGCCGCGGCAGTGATGTCCGCGAAGGTCTTCCAGGCACCGGTGATGCGGCGGTCGGCCGCCTCGTCGCCGTCGATCAGCGCGTCGATCTCGCGCAGCAGCCGGTCGATCTTGTCGGTCGCGTCGCCGTCCGCGCCCTGGGGGGCGTGCGCCGCGCGGCTCGGGGACGTCCGCGTCGTCCGTGTGTCCACGCGGCAAGTCTACGGAGACTGCCTGCGCCCCGGCGATTTGTCCCTCGCGCGGTGGACGATGCGCCAGGCGGCCACCCCTACACTCCGCTCCTGGGGCCGGTAGCTCAGCTGGTAGAGCAGGGGACTTTTAATCCCAAGGTCGCTGGTTCGAATCCAGCCCGGCCCATCCGAGAGATTCCTGCAGGAAGGCCCTTCTCGCGTCGTGATGCGTTCACTTCCTGCGGCTCTCAGTACGGATTCAGTACGGCGCATCGTCAGACCGGAAACGCGCCCTCCGTCTTCGCGGCCTGGAGCTTGCGTTCGGTTCCACGAGATCTGGCGGCAGGGGCTGCTCGACTACGACAAGACGGTCGGGATCGACTGGGCCTGGCTGTCGTGTGACGGCGCGACCGGCAAGGCGCCGCTCGGCGGCCAGACGACCGGTCCGAATCCGACTGATAGAGCAAAAGGGGGGCGAGAACGTTCGCTTCTCTGCGAGGCGGCAGGGGTCCCGATCGGGGTGGCACATGACGGCGCCAACCGCCACGACTCCAAGCTCCTAGCCCCGACACTCGACTCGGTGCCAATCGATCGGCCCGAGCCCCTCACCCGAGCAGCCGCAGGGCTTGTGTCTCGACGGCGGCTACGCCTACCCGTGGGTCGACGAACTCGCGCTCGGCCGCGGCTTCACGCCGCACATCCGTCGGCGCAGCGACGAACTCGAACTGAAACGCACCCGGCCCCGCCGGCGCGCGCGACGTTGGGTCGTCGAGGCCTGCCACTCCTGGCTCAACCGCAACCGCGCGCTCCTGATCCGCTGGTCGAAGAAACCAGAGAACCACCTCGCGCTCCTCCAACTCGCCTGTCGACTGATCGCCTTCAAGAAAGCCCACGCCGCCCGACTCGCACATGCCCTACCGGGATAGGCCCTTATTGCCCGCGTAACGTGGTTCGCGGCCATCATTCTCATCACCCGTTTGGCGGCATCCGCACTCATGCTTGGAAGCTTGCGCCGATGATCGAAGACATCGCCACAGAGAACGCTGTTTCGCCCTCAGTGGTGCGCGCGGAGTCGCTGACGAAGCGGTTCGGACGCATCGTCGCGGTCGACGATCTCTCCTTCGAACTCGAACAGGGGACGATCACCGGCTTCCTCGGCCCGAACGGCGCCGGCAAGACCACGACGCTGCGGATGCTCTTGGGGCTCGCCGCGCCGACGCGAGGCCGTGCGCTCGTCTTCGGCCAAACCTATGCGGCGCTCGCGCAGCCCGCGCGTCGGATCGGAGCGGTGCTGGAAGCGACCGACTTCCACCCGGGCCGCTCCGGCCGCGACCATCTGCGCATGCTCGGCGCGGCAGTCGACCTGCCACGCTCCCGCGTGGAGGACGTTCTCCGACTCGTGGAGCTCGAGCAGGCAGCTGGCCGTCGCGTCAAGGGCTACTCGCTCGGCATGCGTCAGCGGCTGGGGCTCGCCGCGGCGCTGCTCGGCGACCCGGAGCTCTTGATCCTCGACGAGCCCGCCAACGGGCTCGACCCGGAAGGCGTCCGCTGGCTACGCGACTTCCTCCGCGCATTCGCAGCCGGCCAAAGAACCGTGTTGATCTCGAGCCATGTCCTCGCCGAGGTCGCACAGACCGTCGATCAGGTGCTGATCATCAACCGCGGCAAGCTCGTCGTCGAGTCTTCGCTCGAGCAGCTGACCGCGCGCGTCGGCGGATCGGTCCGGATACGTACACCCGAACCAGAGAGGCTCACCGAAGCGCTGCAGCGTGCCGGCATCGAGACCACAGCGAGCAACGAACACGCCCTGCTGGCGCACGGAACCTCGAGTGAGCGGGTCGGCGACATCGCGTTTGCCGCCCGGGTGCCCATCCACGAACTGATCGCCGACAGCTCCTCGCTCGAAGAGATCTTCCTCGAGCTCACCGCGGAGCCGCAGACGTGAACGGCCAGTTCAAAGCGGAGCTGCTCAAGATCCGCTCCACCCGCACCACGATCGGGCTCGTGCTCGGGATGATCGCGCTGATCCTCCTCTTCTCCCTCCTCTCCGGCCTACTCACCAAGACCCCGAACCTCACCAGCACCGACGACCAACGCGGTGTGCTGAGCGTCGGC
Source organism: uncultured Actinomycetes bacterium (assembly GCA_963710125.1). Classification (GTDB taxonomy): domain Bacteria; phylum Actinomycetota; class Thermoleophilia; order Gaiellales; family Gaiellaceae; genus Gaiella. The sequence continues at coordinate 348,473 of CAVPZH010000013.1, forward strand.
AGCCTCGCCGGTGTCTTCTCCGCCCTCGGGGGAATCATGCTCGTGACGAGCGAATACCGCTACGGCACCATCCGCCCCACCTTCCTGTTCACCCCAAAACGCCCCCGCGTGCTCGCCGCCAAGCTCGCCGCCGGCCTGCTCGCAGGCCTCCTCTTCGGCATCGCCGGCGAAGGGCTGGGCTATGGCATCGGCTATGCCGCCCTCAGAAGCCGCGGCATCCATATCGCCCTCAACGGCAACCAAACTGCGCTTCTCCTGCTCGGCACGGTCGCCGGCACCGCACTCTGGGGCGCGATCGGCGTCGGCCTCGGGGCAATCATCCGCAGCCAAGTCGGCGCGATCATCGGCCTGCTCGCCTGGGGCTTTGTCGCCGAGAACCTCCTCTTCGCCTTCCTCCCAGCCGCCGGCCGCTACACCCCCGTCCACGCCGGCGACGCACTCATCGGGCTCACCACCAAACACCTCCTGCACGCCACGGCCGGCGGGCTCGTCCTGCTCGGGTGGACCATCGCGCTAGCCCTCGCCGGCATCACGCTCGCCACCCGTCGCGACGTCGACTAACTCGCAGGAGCCCCCCTCGTCCCGAACGACGGAGCTACCGGATGCTCATTTCAGCCCGCACCCCACGGGCCGTACGCCGGGCGAGCGAGGGCGAGTCGTTATCTCGTCGGAGGTCCGCAGCGGCAGAAGACCATCACGAGCCCGACCTTCTTGACATTCCCCGGCGCTGCCTTGATTCGAAAGCTTCCGCGACTTCGGCTGGAGGACATGCAGCGCGAGCGCTCCGCGATGTCGCACCCAGCTCGCCCAGCGGCCCTTCGACAGGTGGTTTGCGCGACCTCTGCTATAGCCCTCTGCGGCTGAAAGGAGACGATCCTCGGGGGAATCGCGGCCCGGGTGGCTGTTGGGCTCACTGGCCTCCGTGTGCCCCCCCGCCTGTGACGGAGGCAGGGCCGACGCGGCCCGGCGACGGCGAGACACAGATCGAGCGGCCTCGCCCGGCCCGCGATCCCTACGAGTGATTGGCGGAGAGCTGTCTCAGTTCGGTGGCGACGTCCTCCCCACCGAACGGGAAGAGAAATAGTGCGCGCTCGTAGCCGTTCGAGTCGACGATGTACGAGGCCTCGGTGTGCGCGACCTCGTGCTCCGTGACACCGGCGGTCACCCTTTTTGTCGCCACGACGCCGATCTGGTATCGCTTCCATACCGCGGCGAGCTGGGCGTAGCGTCCCGCCGCCCAGCGCCACTGCCGCACCAAGTGCCACTTCTTCCTGTCCTGCAGGAAGATCGCCCGGGAGTCCTCCCAGGGGTTCACGCTGACGGCGATGATCGTCGGGCGGCTCGCCGCGGGAGTCGCCGCGACCGCGTCGGTCAGCTCTTTCGCCTCGGCCGGGCAGAGATCAGTGCAAACCGGGTCGATGAATGTGACGATCACAGGCTTCCCACGAAAATCGCTGAGGGAGACTGGTGCGCCCTGCTCGTCGACGAGCCGGAAATCCGGAGCCGGCTGGGCACCCGGTGCCCAGGTCGCGGCCGGTCGGCCGGGAAGCGGGGAGTTCTGGAGTGTCGTGCCTCGACGAGAGCTGTGGAGGATCCCGAGCGCTGCGCCGAGCACGACGCCGAGGACGAGTGCAGCCAGGATCCATCGCGCGCGCCGTTGCGAGACACCGGGCCGTTGCAGGACACCGGTCTGATCGGCGGGGGTGGGATGATTCGCCGACATAAGAGGGTTCGAGTAGATCCGCTGGGCCCGAGCGTACATCTCGGAGGGCGAGCGCGCGGAAGTGGCCCCGGCTCGCGTCTGCAAGCGTGCCGGATCCCGAACCATGCCCGAGTCGATCAACTTGGCGGCGCGAAAGCGGCCCGTGCGGGCCGCCGCTCTCGCTTCTGCAGCGCTCCGCATCGGGGCCGGCGCGCCGGGCCGGCGGCTGCGGGCGCCAGGGCCACCTCTGCACTCGCGGCTGCGGACAGCCACGGGCTCGTGGTAGTGGCCGCCCGTCGAACGCGTGTCCGCAGATGGGAAACGGCACCCACGAGCCTGAGTGCTGTTCGGCGTCTAACTCGCGGTCGTCAGGGTCGTTTGGGCGATTGCTCTCTAACGAGCCTCTTGGGCGCCGCTGAGCCGAAGCGCTCCGCCGCGACTCTGTAACGCTCAGGAAGCTCTCAGCGAGATCTCACCCGCGTCCTAGCTCCGCACGCGAACGTGGGGCCATGAACACGACGACAGTGATCCTCCTGAGCTGCATCCTCGCGGTCGGTCTGCTGGCCGCCTTGACGCTCGTCATGTACCTGGGCCATCGTGTCGCCGGCTTGCCGGAGACCGCCGGGGCAGCGCGCCGGCCGCATCCGCTCGAGCCAGACCTGCTGACCGCCGCGGACCCCGAACTCGAGCGCGCTGCGTAGCGGCTAGGCGGAGCCAAGGCGGTACCCCGCCCGGCGCACCGTCTCGATGGGCGCCTCGGGACCCAGCTTCTTCCGGAGGCGCCCGACGCACACGTCCACGACGTTCGATTGGGGGTGGTAGTCGTAGCCCCAGACCCCGGAGAGAAGCCGTTCTCGGCTCACGACCTCGCCTCGGCCCTCGAGCAGGAGCGACAGCAGCTGGATCTCGCGGCCGGTGAGCTCGATCACCTGGTCGCCGACGCGTGCCTGGTGCCGGGTCGGATCGAGGGCTACCCCCCCGGTCGTAAGCATCTTCCCGTCGTCACGCCGTGCCCGCTCACGGAGGTGAACTCGAAGGCGCGCAACGAGTTCGTCGAGTGAGAACGGCTTCTCGACGAAGTCTGCGGCGCCAAGCTCGAACCCCCGGAGCTTGGTGGACAGATCGGAGCGACGGGCAAGGAGGATCACCGGTACGTCGGAGCGTGCCGCCTGCAGCACGCGGAGCACATTGAACGCGTCGAGGCTTCGCAGCACGAGGTCCAGGAGTACGAGGTCGAAACGATGTTCGAGAGCCCGCTCGAGCCCGGCGCGGCCGTCGTCGTAGTGCGCGACCCGGAAGCCTTCCGCGGCGAGCCCGCGCGTCAGGAACCGGGCGGTGCTGGGCTCTCCCTCGATGAGCAGGATCTCCATCGCTGAGCCGCGCAACTATCCCACAGATGACAGGCTCATGACAGTTTCGTCATCTTCCAAGCGGGTGGAGTCGCGCCGGGAAATAATGTCGGCACACGATGTACGGGTCACGGCACGGGTTCGGCTCGCAGTGATCTGGAAGCTCACCGGGGTCGCCTTGGGCGTCGCCGTCGGGGGCATCCTGATCGGCTTCTACATCGCGAACTGGCTGCTCAGCGGCCCGCCCACTTACGACGCGCGGACGAGTCGCACGAGCGCGAACATCACCATCCAGACCGTCGCCGCTGTCGGGCCCCAGCTCTCCCCGAACGCCGATTGGGTCTCGTACCTGATCCGTAAGCCGTCGGGGGCCTGGGAGCGGAGCACGATCTGGACGGTGCCCGCGCATGCGGTGGTGCACGTCAAGGTGTTCCAGTTCGACGGCGACAGCGGTCTTCGCAATCCCTTCCTCGCAAAGTCCCAGGGGCTGGTCGGCTCGGCAACGCTCGACGGTAAGCCCTTCGAGCAGATCGACCCGGACAGTGCGTCGCACACCTTCGCGATTCCCCAACTCGGAGTGCTCGTGCCGCTCGCGGGGGTCCCCGACGACGCGAAGGATCAGTGCGGCTACGCGCCGTGCGATCCGACGACGATGGCCCACCGAACGATCACGTTCAGTTTCCGGACCGGCGACAAGGGCAAGTTCCGCTGGCAGTGCTTCGTCCCCTGCGCGGCGGGGTTCCAGTTCGGCTTCGGCGGGCCGATGCAGACGATCGGCTACATGGACGGCTTCGTGAACGTGGTCTAGCGCGATGACGGTCGCCGAAAACCAGCCCGCCCCGGGCGGGGACGTCCCCCACGGACGCCGCGTTCTCATCCTCTGGCTCGTGGTCAGCGCAGTGGTGACCCCGATCGCCGCGTTCGTCATCGGCCCCCTGATCCCGCCTGGCAACGGGAGCGTGCAGGCACAGGGGCAGGTCTTCGACAACCAGGTGCTGATCACCGTCTCCGCGCCGATCATCGCCTTCGTCATCGTGATGCTCGGGTACACACTGATCGTCTTCAGGCAACGCGACGCCGCGCTTGCAGGCCCGCAGGCCCGGGGCGACTCGCAGCTTCAGTTGCTTTGGATCGTGATCACGTCGGTGACGGTGCTCTGCCTCGCTGCATTCGGTACGTACGAGCTGGTGAAGGACGGGGCAGGAGGTGGCCAGGGCCCGAGCGCGACGTTCCTGCCGGCCAACCACAACCAGGCGATGGACGTCCAGGTGATCGGACAGCAATGGGAGTTCACCTACCGCTATCCCACCTACGGCGGACTCGAGACGCCTCACCTCTACCTGCCCGCCAACACCCTGATCCGGCTCCACGTCACCTCGCTCGATGTGATCCACTCGTTCTGGGCGATCAATCTGGGCGTCAAGGCCGACGCGAACCCAGGAACCGACAATGTCGTCTACGTCGAGACGAAAAAGCCGCTGAGCCTCAACATCCGCTGCGCCGAGCTCTGCGGCCTCTGGCACGGCTACATGTTCGACGGGGAGGGCCGCGTGGTGTCGCCCTCTGAGTTCAAGGCCTGGATCAAGCAGCAACAGGCGCTCTACGGGTCGATTCTCAAGTACTTGCCTCCGTACTCGACAACGTACGCGCCCGACCCGCAGCTGAGGGCCGGATGACCGGGGGCACCGCCCACGTCCAGCAGCGGCCGCTCTGGCGGCGCCTGATCGGTTTCAACCTGCTCACCGCCGCCCTCCTCGGCGTCGGCGGCTGGTACCTCGGCTGGTACATCGGGCACCAGTTCGCCGGCGCGAGCCTCGACTACTTCGGCGACACCGACCAGAACGACATCTCCGTCTTCCTCGGCTACATCCTCGGAGTGATCGGGTTCCTGATCGGGCTTGGGTTCCTGCAGTACCCGCTCGCCCGTCTGCGTGGCTACCCGCCCTCACTCCGCGAAAAGGAGACCGAAGGCATCGGGCGCTACTTCGGGCTCTGCACCGACCACAAGGTCGTCGGCATCCAGTACTTCTTCGGGATCGGGCTCTTCTTCTTCGTCGGCGGCTTGAACGCGATGCTCATCCGCTTCGAGCTCCTGCGTCCAACGCCCGTATTCAACGCGGGCAACTACCTTACGCTTGTGGGGCTGCACGGGACAATGATGATGGGGATGATGACGAGCGCGATTCTCGGGCCATTCGCAAACTACTTCGTTCCGATCATGATCGGCGCTCGTCGAATGGCGTTCCCGCGAATCGAGTCGCTCACATTCTGGCTTCTCATGTCCGCGGGCGTGATCCTGGTCACGACGGTCTTCTTCGGCGGCTTCCCGACCGGCTGGACCGGCTACGAGCCGCTCAACGATCAGGCGAACTACGGCATGGACGCGTACATCATGTTCTTTGCGATCGTCGGCGTCTCGATGTGCTTGCTCGGCCTGAACATGCTGGCGACGGTCGTGACGATGCGCGCACCGGGTATGACGTGGTCGCGCTTGCCGATTTTCGTCTGGGGGGTCGTCTCCACGTCGATCCTCAACCTGCTCGCCGCCCCGGTGCTGATCGCCGCTCTATCGATGTCGATACTCGACCGGACCGCTCAGACGAGCTTCTACTTATCGAGCGCGGGCGGCAGCCAGTATCTCTACGAGAACCTGTTCTGGTTCTTCGGCCACCCGGAGGTGTACATCCTCGCTCTGCCCGGGTTCGGCGTCCTGCTCGAACTCCTGCCTGTCTTCTCGCGGAAACCGTTGTGGGGCTACCGCCTGGCCGTCGCCGGGATGCTCGGGGTCACGCTCCTCAGCTTCCTCGTCTGGCAGCACCACCTGTTCGTGAGCGGCATCAACAGCAACCTGCGTCCCTTCTACATGCTCTCGACCGAGCTGATCTCGATCCCGACGGGCTTCACGTTTCTGTGCGGGCTGATGACGCTCTGGCGAGGAAGGATTCGCTTCACGGTCCCGATGCTGTTCGCACTCGCCTGGTTCTTCAACTTCCTGATCGGAGGGCTCTCGGGGATCTTCAACTCGGACACGCCGAGCGACACGACCGAACACGGCAGCTTCTTCGTCATGGCGCACTTCCACTACACGATCATGGGCGGCCTGATCTTTACGTTCTTCGCCGCGATCTATTACTGGCTCCCGAAGATGACCGGCCTCGAATTGAACGAGCGGCTCGGCAAGATCCATTTCTGGAGCATGTTCCTCGCCTTCAACTCAACGTTCATGCCCCTGTTCGTCGTCGGCTTCGAGGGCATGCCGCGGCGAGTGGTCACGTATGCGCCGAGCCTGCAGTTCCTCAACGACTGGGCATCGGTCTCGGCCTTCGTGCTCGGACTCTCGATGCTCGTCTTCATCGGCAACCTCATCTACTCGCTGCTGTTCGCGCGCGTGCAAGCAGAGCGAAACCCGTGGGGCTCGTTGTCGATCGAGTGGCAACTGCCCTCGCCGGTGCCGGTGCAGAACTTCGACCGTATTCCGACGTTCGAGAGCGACCCCTACGGCTACGGCGACGGTGCCGTTCCGGTCGCCCGGCCGGCTGAAGCCCCGGCCACAGGGGGCTGACCCGTGGGTGAGATCGAATGGGTTCGCGAAGGGACGACGTACGAGATCGTCGAAGCGGAGGACCCACGCGTCCTCGCCCGCAATCTCGCCTCCGCGGCCCACCTGTTCGCGAGCGCGACCGCGATGTTCTTCCTCGGGTTCATCTTCGCGTACTTCTACCTCCGGTCGCTGAACAGCAACGACCTCTGGCGGCCAAAGGACATAGACCCGTCGATGACGCTGGGAACGCTCGTGACGGCCGCCTGGGTCCTCGGCGCGGCAGTGCTCTGGCTCGGCCTCCGCGACCGGCGCGCCGACCGTCGCTCCCGGTGGCGCGTCAAGGGTGCGGTTGCGCTGGCGCTGGGGATCGCCGGCATTGTGCTCCAGGTTCTCGAGTGGTCCACCCTCGGTTTCGGCCCCACCGAGGGCGGCTACGCGAGCGTCTTCTTCGGTTGGACGGCATTCCTCGTCCTCTTCGGCCTCGGCGCCGCCTTCTGGCTCGAGACGACGCTCGCGACGTCGATCCGCTACCGAGACACTCTGCTGGGGTCTCCCGAGCCGGGCGAAGCCTCCGGCGACGTCTACCGGGTCGCGCACGACATCCAAGATCCGCTCTCGCTGGTCCCGCCGAGCCTCGAGGCGGTCGCCTTCTACTGGATCTATTTCGCCACGCTCGTCGTGATCGCCTGGATCATCCTCTACCTCGTCTGAGGGGATTCCCTCGTGCCGAGCCTGACGAGCGCCGCCGCCTGGCCGGTGCAGGCGCCGTTCTTTCTCGCCCTCGCCGCCGCCGTGCTCTACCGGCGCGGTGCAGCGAGGCGCGGGCCCGGGCACCGCGACCCCCGCGAGCGCCGTCTACGCGACGCCGCGTTCTATACAGGTCTCGTGTCGATCCTGGTCGCGCTGGACACGCCGCTCGACCCGCTCTCCGACAAGCTATTCGCCGCGCATATGACGCAACACGTGCTGCTGTTGCTGGTGGCGCCGCCGTTGATCGTGTTCTCGGCGCCGTTCCTGCAGCTCTGGCAGCCGCTGCCGCTGGGCGTTCGCCGCACGGTGGCCAAGAGCATCGCGCGTGATCGTTGGTCCGCTCCGCTGCGAACGCTCGGCAGGCTGGTCTCGCGGCCCCCGGCGGCCTGGATCGTCTTCACCGGTGTCCTCGTCGCGTGGCACGTGCCGGTGCTGTACGACGCGACGCTGTCCAGCCAGGCCATGCACGACCTCGAGCACGCCACCTTTCTGGCGGCGGGGGTCCTCTTCTGGTTGCAGGTGATCGACTCGCCGCCCGTCCCGGCCCGTCTGACGTACGGTGCCCGCGCCGTCTACCTGACCGCAGCTCTCCTTGTCAGCTGGGTGCTTGCGATCGTGCTGGCGTTCGCCTCGACGCCGCTCTACGGCGCCTACTCGCATCTTGGCCACCGGCCGGGAGGGCTCTCCGCGCTCGCCGACCAGCAGTTCGCCGCCGGCGTGATGTGGGTCCCGGGGTCGATTCCGTTCACGATCGCCATCATCTGGGCCCTCTACCGCTGGCTCGAGCCGACGCCCGACCCGTCACTCCTGGCCGGAAGCAACGGCCACCCGCTCCGAGCCGCCGGGGGCCACTAACCTCGAAGGAGAGGAGTACGCATGGAACAGGTCATCGCTTCCTTCTCCACCGGCGCGATCCTCACGTTGGTGCTGCCGGTCGGGATCCTCGCGGTGGTCGGCATCTACTGGGCTGTCGTACTCATGACCCGGGGGTTCGAAGAGGAGCTCTAGTCGTGGTTCCTCAGGAACTGCATCTAGGGCCCCGGCCGGGCTGTGATCGACGGCCGGCCGGCCGGAGTCACCACCAAGACGGCGAACATCCGCGCCTCGGCCTGCCCCGGAACGAGGCTCACGATCCGGTACGAGCCGACGCGCGATGCGATGAACGAGAACTCCGCCTTGCCGCCCGGAGCGAGGCCCTGCAGCGGGTTGGGCAGGGAGGCACCAGGGAATGCGAGCGTGGCGCTTCGCGCGCCGGTGACGACGGCACACGAGGTGCGACGTGAACCCCGGTTCTCGAACTGAACCGTCACGCGCCAGCCCTGCGGCACCGACGCCAGGAGCTCGCCGCGCCCATAGCCGTCGAAGTTGAAGCCGTTGTTGGACGAGCCCAGAGCCCCGAGCATCGTGAGCCTCACCCGTCTCGCAGCCACGTTCGACTCGAGGAATCGGCGGGGATCGGGCCGGTTGGTCCGGGGGGTAGGCGGGGACGTCTCGGCTTGCGACACCACCGCGGCGTGGCGTTGGGACGAGCAACCGACGGTTACAACTACGACGGTAGTGAGCAGGCTCGCGGCTTTGACTGCGGAGAATCGCACCTAAGTGCCTCGTCGCCATCGTAGGTCAGCCAAGACAGCCGCAGGATTCCCGAGGGCGGACGTCTTGATGGTGAGGCGAGGTTGACCCGAACCGAGGGAGTGGCGTCCGTTCGGCATCTTCACGATCTCCGTCACGGCGGGTTGCGTCTCTGCCGTTTGTAGGCGGCCGCGATCGCTGTGTTTAAGCCGTTCCACGCCAAGTGGGCTCGATCATGTGGTGACCTGGTGGCGCCCCCTGCTGGCCACGATCGCTGTGTTCAAGGCCAGCACGCGACGAATACGAGGTGTTGGTGAAGCGATAGGGGGCAGGTCCAGGGTCTACCCCGACGCACCGAATGCGCAGATCGTTTCACCTGAATTGTGGCCGGGACATGCCCCCAACGGCCATCTCGACGCGACCTGTGATCCGTGGCATCGTGACGCCGGGCTGGGTGACCCAGGAAGCCCTGGCGGGTGGTGAGCAGTCGCAGAAAAGCCAGCACGACGCCGGGCCTCCTCCCGAACGCCTAACCACTTCCGCGCGCGCACGCGGGGCTGGTACCCATCCCCCCTCGGCGTGATGATCACGATGGGACCTGAGCCAGCACGACTCATCTCGACCCAAAGGGGAACCGGCCGACACCGGGGTCTGGGCTCGAGTCACTCGTTGCCTTAGGTGTCGCGCCTTGGACGGTAACGCGACCCCTATGGAATTTGCTCTTCTGGTGCCTGCGTTGAGCCACTCAGCTTCCAGAACCTCTGGCTTCAGGACGCTCGGCACCGTCGTCAGCCAGCCGCAGGTGCTGCACGTGTTGTTCTCGCAGACTGCTTGGTGCAGGCCTATCGTCAGCGTGCAGGTGCCCGTCCCTCCCTCGCGGCAGCCGCACTCAAGGGTTGCTGCCGCGTCCTCTCGAAGAGTTCTACCGCCTGCGAAATCCGTTGGATCAGAAATCCGGGGGCCGGAATGCTGATGACGCCCGCGGCTTCATCGTGGTCAAACCTATCGCCGATATAGGCCGACTTAGAGCCGAGGAAGATCGCGCTTTGAAGCGCATCCTCGGCGCTCCGGGCGAATCCCGAAGCGTCGGCATACAAGTGGGGTCTTCCAGCCAAGGCTTGAGTGCGGCCGCCTGTGGTTGTAGGTGATTCTTCAATGACGGTCTGCACCTCGAGCAGCGAGTCAAACGCCTCGACGGCCAGCAGTTCGTCGCGGACGCGCGAGCCGAACGATTCGACGAACGGGTTCTGCCAGGGGAGCCCGGCTCGATGTAGCTGGTGCCCGAGCCGCCGAAGCGGCACCAGTCGCGCAGGGCATTCGCGGTCAACTCGGGCCCGTTGTCCATTCGTACCAGCTCGGGTCGCCCGCCTCGGCCACGCACGATGCGAGCCCCTTGATTCGACGGCAGAAGCATCGGCTGGCGAGGAAGCCGCAAGAGAGCGCTCCACCGCCGCTGGGACGACGAACACGACGGCTGCCCACCCGCTCGTCGGCTACGGTCGCTCGCGGCGCCGCCCCGAGAGCTTCGATGAGGTCTGACTGCCGGGCTCGTCGTGATGGCGCTGGCGCCCGGCCCGCGGCATGCGCAGCAGCGAGGAAACGCTCGTCGACTGTCGAGCGGCTGCTCGAGACGCAGTGGCCGCGTCTACCAGGAAGCGCCAACCCTCCCTGCGCCGCGGTGCGAATATATGAACGAGTGTTCATGCTATCCTTCAAACGATGGCACACGGGGTTCAGGGGCGAGCGCACGCTGGCAAGCTCGACGCGGCCACCGCGCGCGACGTCGCACAGACGATGCAAGCGCTCGCGACCCCCTCCCGTGTCCGGATCCTCGGACGGCTGCGCGAGGCACCGTGCTCGGTCGGCGAGCTCGCCGGGGCGGTCGGTATGGAGCAATCCGCCGTCTCGCACCAGCTGCGCGTGCTGCGCCATCTCGGCCTGGTGATCGGCGAGCGCCGCGGCCGCAGCATCATCTACGCCCTGCACGACTCACACGTCGCCGACCTGCTCGATCAAGCCGTCTTCCACATCGAACACCTCCGGCTCGGCTACGCAGAACGGATCGAGCAAGCATCGTGAGCCACAACGCCCAGCGCGCCGACACGCACGAGACCGAACACGGCCACGACCACGTGCACGACCACGGCGAGCACGGCCACACGCACGGACTCGTCGATCGCTCGATCCTTCGCTCCCGCGCCGGCGTCAAGACCGTCTCGATCAGCCTCGCTCTGCTCGCGGCGACCGCCGGTATCCAGGTCGCGATCTTCGCCCTCTCCGGCTCGGTCGCGCTGCTCGCGGACGTGATCCATAACTTCGGCGACGCGCTCACTGCTCTGCCGCTCGGGATCGCCTTCTTCCTCCGCTCCTTCCGCGGCGAAAAACTCGCCGGCCTCTTCGTCGTCCTGACCATCTTCGTCTCCGCCGCCGTGGCGCTCTACGAGACAATCCAGCGCTTCATCCACCCTCAGACCCTCACCAACCTCTGGGTACTCGCCGCCGCCGGCGTGATCGGGTTCCTCGGCAACGAACTCGCCGCCCAAGTCCGGTTACGCGGCGGCCGCCGACTCTCCAGCCCTGCCCTCATCGCCGACGGCAACCACGCCCGCATCGACGGCTTCGTCTCCCTGAGCGTCGTCGCCACCGCAATCGCCGTCGCCCTCGGCGCCCGCATCGCCGACCCGATCATCGGCCTCGGGATCACCCTCGTCATCCTCAAGATCACCTCGGACTCCTGGCGCGTCGTCTCCACCACCGACCCCGGCGAAATGGCTCTCGACGACGAACTCGACCAGCACGAGCACCCCAACAACTCTCGATCGCAAAGGCCTCGCGCCGTCTCGCATCCGTGACGATCGCGCGCTCAACACCGCGGCTCTAGCGGGTCCGATCTCATCGGAGTCGATTTGGCTCAGTGGTGCCGGATCGCGAGCTCACCCGAGGGCACACGAACCCGGCTGCATCCACTAATAATCCATGGTCGCTGGTTCGAATCCAGCCCGGCCCACTCCGGCCCGAGCCGCTACGCGAGCGCGGCGCGGGCGGCGTCGTCGAAGGGGGTGAGGTCGATCGGGACGAGCTCGCGGATGCGGTCGTCCCGGGCGACCGTCGGGTTCCGGAGGCCCTCGATCAGCGGCCGCGCGACGTTCGCGCGCACCGGGGTGACGAGGTGCAGCCAGTAGGAGGAGAGCCGCGGGCTGAGGACCGGCACCTCGACGATCACGGGTCGGCGTCCACGGATCCGGGCGATCCGCTCGATCATCCGTCTGTAGGTGAGGACCTCGGGCCCGCCCGCGTCGAAGGTCTGGCCGAGCGCGCGCGACTCACCGGCGAGACCGGCGAGGTAGGCGACGACGTCCGCGAGCGCGATCGGCTGCGTCGGCGTCGAGATCCACCTGGGGGCGACCATCGCGGGGAGCCGGTCGACGAGGGCGACGATGGTCTCGAAGCCGGCGCTGCCGCGGCCCACGACGACGGCGGCGCGCAGGGTCGTGACCGGCACGCTGCCGGAGGAGAGCGCCGCCGCGGTCTCGATCCGGCTGCGGAGGTGCGGCGAGAGGTCGGGGCGGTCGTCGCCGAGGCCGCCGAGGTAGACGAGCTGCGAGACGCCCGCGCGCTCGGCCTCGTGCGCGACGGTGTGCGCCGCGCGACGGTCGCGCGCCGCGTAGTCCGGCGAGCCGAGAGAGTGGACGAGGTAGTAGGCGACCTCGACGCCGTCGAGCGCCCGGCCAACCGCGTCTGCGTCGGTGACGTCCGCGGCGACGGGCAGCACGCCCGGCGGCACCGCGCCCGGATGCCGTGAGATCGCGACGACGTCGTGTCGCTCGGCGAGCGCGTCGACGAGGGCGCGGCCGACGACACCGGTTGCCCCGAGGACGGCGACCCTCACCGCCGGCCTCCGGTGGCCAAGGCGCGCAGGTAGCGACGGCTGACGGCGAGGTGGAAGCGCTGCAAGAGCGCAGCGTAGAGCCGACCGAGGCGGGGGACGAAGCCCTCGACGCGCACCGCCAGGACGACGCCGCGTTGCACCAGGCTGAACGTCCCCCCTCGCCGCCTCACGAGCAGGCCGCCGCGGATGCGGGCGCGCCAGGCGACCTCGTCGCCGTCGACGGCGAGCTCGACCGGACCGAGCACGAGCAGCCTGGGGCCCCGGCGGAGAAGACGGAGGGTCACCGCGTCGTCGGTGGTGACGCAGTGGACGAGCCCGGCGCTCGCCCGGGTCACCGCGCGCCAGTAGCTCGCCCCGAGCAGGGCCGCCCCCGCCTCCGAGGGCTCGACAGGCGGCGCGACCGCCGTCGCCCGCTGCTCGCTCTCGATCGTGCCGTCGCGACCCCGCCGCTCGATCGAGCTCCAGCCGTCGGGAACGCGTCTCACGCCCGTCGCGATGTGAGCATCGCCCCGCCGGCGCTCACCGGGCGAAGAGGTAGTGGGCGACGAGCCATTCCGTGCCGCCGCGGTAGCCCCAGAGCTCGGCACAGGCGAGGAAGAACACCCGCCAGTCGGCGAGGAACGCGCGCCCGAAGCGGTCGGCGATCTCGTCCTCGTGCGCGCGCAGGCGCGCGAGCCATGCCTCGGCGGTGCGGGCGTAGTGCGTTCCGTCGACGAGGCGGCGCTCGACGAGCCGGAGATCGCGGTCGAACGACGGCAGGAGGTCGGCGGACGGCATCGTGCCTCCGGTGAAGAAGCGTCGCGCCATCCAGCCGTCGTCGTACGGGTACGCGAGCTCTCGGTGGCAGAAGAGGTGGACGAAGAGCAGGCCGTCGCCGTCGAGCAGCGCCGCGAGACGTGCCATCAACACCTCGTAGTTCCGCAGGTGCTCGAACATCTCGACCGAGACGATGCGGTCGAAGCGGCGCTCGAGGACGAGCTCGTTGACGTCCGCCGTGATCACCTCCACGTTCGCGGGCGCATGCGCCTCGATCCAGCGCCGCTGCGAGTGGGAGTTCGAGACCGCTGTGATACGCGCCTCGGGGTACCGCTCGGCCGCGTAGAGGGTGAACGAGCCCCAGCCGCAGCCGAGGTCGAGGATCGCCTGTCCGTCCTCGATCCGGGCACGCTCGCACGTGAGGGCGAGCATCGCCTCCTCGGCCTCGGCCAGCGTCTCCACCCCGCCCGGCCAGTAGCCCGAGCTGTACTTGAGGCGCGGCCCGAGCACGAGCTCGAAGAACTCGGCCGGGACGTCGTAGTGCTGCTCGTTCGGCTTTGCGGGCACGACGGCGATCGGCGCCCGCAGGAGCTCCGCGCGGAAGCGCTCCCGCTCGACCTGACCCCGCGCTCGCTCGCGGCGGAGCCGGGCCGCGAGGTTCGCCCGGATGCCGAGGCGGAGCACGGGCTCGGGCACGGCGTCGGTGGCGACGATCCGGTCGACGAGACTCATGCCCGCTGCTCCCGCGGGAACCACGGGACGAACGCGCTCGTCCGCCGCTGGTAGCGGCGATACTCCTCGCCGCGCGAGCGAAGCGAGCTCTCCTCGGCGGGGCGGACGCCCGTGACGAAGAGGATGAGGTAGAGCATCAGGGCCGGCGCGACGAGGCCGATCCAGCCGTACGGAGCCTCCAGCGCGACGAGCGCGTACGCGACCCATGTGAGCCACTGGAAGAAGTAGTTCGGGTGGCGCGAGTAGCGCCACAGGCCGCTCTCCAGGGTCGTGCCTCGGTTGGCCGGCTCCTGCTTGAACCGACGCAGCTGGTGGTCCGCGGTCCGCTCGAGCGTGGCGGCGACCAGCCAGAGCGCTCCTCCCGTCCAGGCCAGCGGCCCGAGCCGGGGCGACGCGTCGAACGAGGCGAGGAGAACCGGAGCGGAGAGGACCGCCGCGAGCAACGCCTGAGCCTGGAAGAAGACGAAGAACCGGAGCTGCACGTTGCCGTTGGCGCTCCAGCGGCGGCGGAGCTCCCGGTACCGCTCGTCCTCGCCGGCGCCGACGCGTGCCCGTACGAGCAGCCCGACGCGCAGGTTCTCGAGCCCGCACATCGTCGCGATCAGCACTCGATACGCGAGGCTCCCCGGCGCGAGCACGGCGTAGAGGACGGAGATCACGACGAGCGAGCCGGCCCAGCCGGCGTCGACCGCGGTCGCGTCTCCCGTCTGCCGCTGACGGACGTAGAGCGCCGCCTGGATCGTCGCTGCGAGCGCCCACGCGAGCAGGAAGAGGAGGATCCGCGAATCGATCATCGCGCGAGGACCAGCTGTGCGTCGTCGAGGAGCCCGGCCGAGAAGAGCGCCTGGCACGAGGCGAGGTAGAAGTCCCAGGTCCGGACGAAGCGCTCGTCGAAGCCGAGCCCGCGCACCGCGTCGAGCCGTGAGCGAAACGCCGAGCGCCACCGCGCGAGGGTCTCGGCGTAGTGGCCGCCGATGTGCTCGACGCCCGTGATGCGGAGCGGCCCCGACACGTCGGCGAGCACTCCGAGCGAGGGGATCAGGCAGCCGGGGAACACGTAGCGCTCGATCCAGTCGGGGCTCGAGCGGTAGCGCCGGTAGCGCTCGTCGGGAACCAGGATCGACTGGATGCAGGCGCGGCCTCCGGGCAGCAGGACACGGTCGACGGTGGCGAAGAACGGCGCGAGCAGGCGCTCGCCGACCGCCTCGATCATCTCGATCGACGCGACCTTGGTGAACATCCCCTGGACGGCCCGGAAGTCCTGGAGCCGGATCGTCACGCGGTCGTCCAGCCCGTGCTCGACGACACGCGCGCGGGCGAGCTCGGCCTGCGCCGGGGAGAGGGTCAACGCGGTGACACGCGCGCCGTATTCGCCCGCTGCGACGAGCGCGAACGAGCCCCAGCCGCAGCCGATCTCGAGCACGTGGTCGTCGGGACCGAGGTCGAGCTTGTCGCAGACGAGGCGCAGCTTGCGACGCTGCGCGGCCGCGAGCGGCTCCTCCTCGGAGGCGAAGATCGCGCACGAGTAGGTCATGGTCTCGTCGAGGAAGAGCTCGAACAGCTCGTTGCCGAGGTCGTAGTGGTACTCGACGTTGCGTCGCGCGGCAAGCAGGCCGGTCCGCCTGTTGAGCCGGGGCGCGAGGCGGGCGAGACGCCCGAGCCGAGGGTGCCGCGCGGCTGCCCTGTCCGCGTTGCGGGCGAGGAGCTCGAGCAGTGCCGGGAGGTCGTCGGAGCGCCACTCGCCTGCCTGGTACGACTCGCCGAGCCCGAGCCGTCGGCCGGGTCGCCAGGCGGCGGAACAGGCGGTTGTCGTCGATCGTCATGTGGACGGACGGCCCCGAGCCGAAGCGCAGCTCGGCTCCGTCGGGCGTCCGTACTGCGAGCGTGCCGCCCTCGATCCCCTCGGCGACGCGCTGGAGCGCCAGCGTCCCGAGTCGCTCGACGAGCGGCAGGCGCGCAGCGGGCTCGTGGCGAAGCGCGACGCTCACGCGGAGATCGATCCCTGCCCGGGCTGGAACGGCGGCTTGCGCCGGAACGGCACCCGTTTGAGGTAGAGCCTCAGCGCCTGCCAGTGGATCAGCCCGATCACCTGGAGCGGCATCAGGGGGTAGCGGACGAGGAATCGCACGAGCGAGGTGCGCGACAGCTCGCGCCGGCGCGCGAAGAGGACAGCCTGCAGCGGCATGCGCTCCCCCTCGTGCACCTCGATCCGGGCGTGGACGCTCTCACCCGGCTCCGAGAACGAGTACCGGTACCTCTGGTCGAGCCCCATGAACGGCGACACGTGCAGCCGCTTGTCGTGCTCGTAGACGAGCCCGCCGCCGGGCAGGAGCTCGGGCAGTCGCTCCCCGAAGGTGTTGTTCAGCTCCGCCACCATGCAGGCGAGCGACCCGTCACCCCGGTAGCACCAGTAGAACGAGACCGGGTTGAAGACGTAGCCGAGCACACGGAGCTGGGTGAGCACGAGCACGCGCTCGATCGACTCGTCGCCGGCGAAGGCGACCACGGCGTCCTTGAGCGGCGTGTCGTCACCGTCGAAGTGGTCCCGGTCGCGGAAGGAGACGAGGCCCCTCCGGTTCACGCCGATCGGCCCGAACCGCCGGCCGAGCTCGTCGAGCTCGTCGAGGTCGAGCAGCCAGTACGCGACCGGGTACCGGAAGACGTTCTCGACGGGGTCGCTGCGGGCATGCACCAGTGTCCCCTCGTAGAGCGCCGAGTTCACCAGCGAACCCCCAGCCCGGCCGCGGCCCGGACGCCGGATGCGAGCCCGTCCTCGTGAAAGCCGTTGCCGTGGTAGGCGCCCGCGTACCACGTCCTGCGCGCGCCGGAGACGCGGGCGAGGTGATGCTGCGCGGCGATGCTCTCGATCGTGAACAGCGGGTGACGGAAGACGGTGCGGTCGACGACCTGCTCGGCCGGCACCTCGCCGTTGAGGGTCACGCACCAGTCCCGGTCCGTCTCCAGTCGCTGCAGCCGGTTGAGGTAGTACGTCACGGTCGGCCGCCCGCCGTCTCCGAGCCGGTAGTTCCACGACGAGCGCGCGGCGCGCGTGCCGGGAAGCTGCGAGGAGTCGGTGTGGAGCGTCACCTCGTTGCGGGTGTACCCGAAGGCGCCGAGCACCCTGCGCTCGTCGGCCGAGGGGTCTTCGAGGAGACCCAGAGCCTGGTCGGCGTGGGTCGCGACGACGACGGCGTCGAACCGTCGCCGCGTGCCGTCCGCAGACGTGAGCTCGACGCCGTCGGCGTCCCGGCGGAGCGAGTGAACGGGGTCGCCCAGCCGGAGGCGGGGGCCGAGCACGCGGGCGAGCGCGGTCACGTACGTGTCGCTTCCACCGGTCACGTACCGCCAGCGGAAGCGGCGGAGGCCGAGCATGCCGTGGTTGTCGAAGAAGCGGATCGCGGCCGCGGCCGGGTACTCGAGCGCGCGTCCGGGCGCGGTCGACCAGAGCGCGGCCGTCAGCGGCACGAGGAAGTGGCGCCTGAACTCGCCGGAGAAGCGGCGCTCCTCGAGGTATCGCTCGAGCGTCCAGCGCTCGCAGTCCATCTCGTCGAGCGACCGACGAGCGGTGCGAAGCCAGCGGCCGATCTCCCACAGCAGCCGGTGGAACCGGCGGTCGACCGCGCGGCGCGGCTGCGCGAACGGCCTCCTGCCCGAATACTCGAGCCCGCACGGGCAGGTGACCGAGAAGGACATCTCCGAGGCCTGGGTCGCGACGCCGAGCTCACCCAGCAGACGCGTCAGCAAGGGGTAGTTGCGCTCGTTGTGGACGAGGAACCCGGTGTCGAGCGCGAGACCGTCTCGCCGGACGGTTCGCGTGTGGCCGCCGGCCCGGCCCTCCCGCTCGAACACCTCGACCTCGTGCGCGCGCGAGAGGAGATACGCGGCACCGAGCCCGGCGACGCCGGCCCCGACGACCGCGACTCTCACAGCGTCTCCAGCCTGGCGCGCAGGCCGTCGAGCGCCTCGTCGCCCATCCGCCGGAACGTCCCCCGCAGAAACGGCTCCGCCACGCGCCGGAGCCCCGCGAGCCGGATCTCCGCGCTGTAGGTGATCCGCGCGCCGGCGCCGCGCGGCTCGACGGCGATGGCGTCGCGCGACGTTACCTGGTCGCCGGTGCCGAGCAGCTCGATCCGGTCGCCTTCGTCGAGCGACGTGACCACGTACTCGAACCGCCGGCGCCGGCCGCGGAAGAGCGCGACGAGCTCGAACCTGCTCCCAAGGGCGACCGGGCCGTCGCCGAGAAGTCGCGCTTCCAGGACACCCGGATCCCACTCGGCTGCGTGCGAGAGGTCGGCGACATACGCGAAGACCGTCGCCGGCGGGCGCGAGACCTCGATGGAGCGCGTGTACACCATCTGTACGATGATTATACCAAATATGTACAACCTCTGGACGGTGAATGCGTGCCGGCGCACATCGCCGTGTCCGGAAGAGAGAAGCTCAGGCCGACTCGATGCGCCGGCGGTCCCGCTGGCCGGCGGAGGGAACGTGGACGTTCCACACGAGGCGAAGCCGCTCGAGCCCGCGGATCACGAGCCACGAGACGTCGACCTGGAAGCGTCCGAGCCCGTGGCGCGCGGACGCCGGGAAGGCGTGGTGGTTGTTGTGCCAGCCTTCGCCCAGCACGAGCAGCGCGACGAGCCAGTTGTTGCGCGCCTCGTCGCGCGAGCGGTACTCCTGGCGGCCGTACATGTGGCAGATGGAGTTCACCGCGAACGTCGCGTGCTGGTAGAGGAAGATGCGGATGAGACCTCCCCAGACCATCGCCTCGACGCCGCGCGCCCACGTGCCCCCGAGAAGGTAGCCGGCGAGGAAGGGGAGCGCGAGCGAGAGCGCGACCCACAGCAGGTAGAGCCGGTCGATCCAGACGAGCATGCGGTCGGCACGGAGGTCGCGGCCGTACTCCCCGCCCTCCTCCGTCCCGAGGCTCGTGAACAGCCAGCCGACGTGGGCGTGCACGAAGCCCTTGACCGCCCCGCCGAGCCCGTCGCCGTGACCGACGTGCGGCGAGTGGGGGTCGCCCGGCCTGTCGGAGAGTGCGTGGTGCTTGCGATGGTCCGTGACCCACTGGATCAGCGGGCCCTGCATGGTCATGCACCCGAGGACGGCGAGCGTCGCCTTCACGGGCGCGTGCGCCTCGAATCCCTTGTGCGTGAAGTACCGGTGGAAGCCGATCGTCGTGCCGAACGCGCAGACGACGTAGAAGCCGACGAGCACGGCGACGTCGACCCAGTGGAACGCCGTCCCCCACAGCTCGCCCGCGGCGATCGCGATGCCGAGCGGCGGCACGACGAGGGCGACCAGGGTCACGATCCGGCTGACCCGGCCGGTACGCGGGGCGACCGTGCCGACGGACGTGCTCATGGCGCTCCCGCCTCGACCGGCGGCCCGACCCAGGCGGCGATCCGCTCGCCGGCGAGCCGGGCCCAGCGCGACGCCCGGGGCAGCGGCAGCAACCCGAGCGGCGTGCGCACGGCGATGCCGTGCAGGGCGCCGTGCACGACGGTGTGGCTCCCATCCACGCCCATCGCCCGTGCCCGCTCGAAGCCCCGCCGCGAGCTCGCCGGGCTGACGCCCGGCACGCCGGGGAGCGGGCGGTCGAGGGCACCGTGCAGCACGTCCAGCCGCCTGCCTCGCAGGTGGTCGAGCCGGAGCCGGTCGGGCAGCCACGGAGCGAGCCCGAGGACCGCGTCGACGCCCGGCGCGTCCGCGCAGAGCACCGACACCGCGCCCCCCATCGAGAACCCGAGGAGCAATGTCCGGGCCGCCGCGATCTCGGCGACCGCGGCGCGAACGTCCTCCTCGCACCAGTCGAGCCTCTGCCACGACTTCACGCGGTAGCGCACCTCGGCGAAGAGCAGGCCGGGGAACCGTGGCGCAAGCCGGTCGACGAGCCACTCGAGGGAGGCGCTCCAGGTGCCCGGCACGGCGGCTGCCTGGCCGCCGTTCGCGCAGACCACGGCGCGCGGGCCCGGCGGGCCGGTGCGGCGGAGCTCCGCGCCCGTCGGCAGAGCGCTCAGGCGGCGAGCCACGTCTTCGTGAGGTTTCCCGCCTCCGAGACCGGATCGCCCGGCAGCCCCAGCATGCCGAGCTCCTCCGCGTTCTCCTGGGTCGCGACGGCGCCTCCGAGCGCGACCCGCCGGCGTCCGGCAACCGCCCGGAGCTGCGCGGCGATGGGCCGCACGCGCGCCGGGGTCACCGCGCTGAGCACGACCAGCTCGGGCTCGGCCGCGCCCGCGTGCTCGATGGTCTCGAGCGGCGTGTCGCCGCCGAGAAACGCCACCCGCCAGCCCCGCTCCCGGAGCGCGAGCCCGAACGCGATCAGGCCGAGCTCGTGCTGCTCGCCCGGGAGGCACGCGAGCACTGCCGCAGGACCGAGGCCGCGCCCCCAGCCGCGCGCGAGCCCGAGCATCCGGCCGCGGATCACGCCCGACGCGAAGTGCTCCTCCGCGACCGAGGCCTCGCCCCGCTGCCAACGATCGCCGAGCTCCCGCAGGTACGGGAGCAGGACGTCCACGAGCAGCACGTCGAGGCTCGCCGCGGCGAGCGCCCGGTCGATCACCGTCTGGGCACGCGGCTCGTCGAACCGCCCGAGCGCGTCGCCGAGCTCGGCGCGCACCTCGTCCGGCGCGAAGGACGCGCCGCGCGTCTCCCCGTCGGGGGCTGCCCGCGAGGCCTCGGCGGCGGCCTCGGCGGCCGCCAAGCCCGCCGCGAGGTGCTGCTGCATCACGCGCACCCGCTCGAGGTCGTCGAGGGAGTAGAGGCGGAGGCCTCCCGCCGACCGCGTGGGCGAGAGCAGGCCGTAGCGCCGCTCCCACGCACGCAGCAGCTCGGGGCTCACGCCCGAACGCCGGCTCAGCTCGCCGATCCGAAGCGTCGCGTCGGCCACCGCGTCACTATACAACCCGTGTACGCAATCTCGACGCGATCTGGTGGTGCGGAGAGTCCCACCCGCGCTGCCAGGGTGGCCCGGAGGAGCATGTTTTCTCGCCCGCACAGTGTTAGAGTCGCGACTCCGCTACGAAGGGAGGCACAGTGTCGATGCAGTCCATGCAGTCCTACGCGAACCGGACCGGTTGGATCATGCTCGCGGCGATCGTGATGTTCTCGGTCGGCTTCCTCAGGATCATCTCGGGCATCAGCTACCTCGTGAACAGCCACAGGATCAGCGACTACACGCTCGGGCTGTTCGGGGACAACATGTGGCTCTGGGGGCTCTGGGACCTCGGGATTGCAGCGGTCGCGATCTGGGCCGCCTACTCTCTTCTCGGCGGCGGTGAGTTCGGCCGTGTGATCGCGTACATCTGGGCGATCCTCGTGATCGTGAACGGCTTCCTCACGATCAACATCACCCCGTGGTTCTCGGCGGGGATGATCACGCTGGCCGTGCTGGTCGTCTACGGTCTCGCCTCCACGCCGCTGATGCGCTCGGACACGGCGTAGCGGACACGGCGTAGCCGACACGCTCGTAGCCGACACGGTGTAGCCGACACGGTTGTAGCCGACACGGTGTCGCCGGGTCGGTCGTGCTCGCGGCGGCGCGCACCGGGCGCCGCCGCCGCGAGCACGCGACCCGGAACTCGGCGGCGGGGTAGCGCGTCCACGCTCGACGAGATGCGCGGGACTACGCGTCGGGACGCGCACGCCGGGCGGCGGCGACTCCGCCGACCACCACTCGAGTGACCGCGACGGCCATCACCCCGGCACCCACGACGAGCGCCACGAGCGCGTGGCCGACTGCATCGGTCCCCACGAGCACGGCGCCGACCGCGAGCACCGCCACGACCCCCGCCGCGATGCGCCAGTCGTCGCCGACGACGAACTCGAGCCAGAACCGGAGGAACCCGCGCACGTGTCGCACCGCTACGCGCTCCCGCCGGCGAATCGGGCGCGGTCCGGCACGACCGCCCGCCGGAGGATCCGGATCGAGCCCTGGCTGACGACGAGCCAGCACGCGAGCAGCACGAGCAGCGCCCAGTCCCCACCGGGCCATGCGAGGCTCTCCCTGCCGGCGGCGAACGCGCCGAGCCCCTCGACCGCCCAGAACGTCCCGAACGTCGCGAGGAGCACGCCCACGACGTACTTCAGGGTGTTCTCGGGCACGGACGAGAGCGGGCGGTGGGCCAGCGCGCCGAGCACGAGCACGGCGGCTCCGGCCGCCGCCGCACCCGCGGCCGCGAGCGGCACGTCGTCCGCGTTGAGGCCGAACGTGATCACGATGAACACAACCTCGAGGCCCTCGAGGAAGACGCCCTTGAACGAGACCACGAACGCGAACCAGTCGAGCCCCAGCCGGCGGTCGCCGCCGGCCAGCAGCGCCGCCTCGCGCTCCTCCCGGAACGCCGCCTCCTCGTCGTGCAGCGCGGCGATGCCCGCCGAGCGGAGGATCGCCTTGCGCAGCCACTGGAGGCCGAAGATCAGGAGCAGCGTGCCGACGACGAGCTGGAGCGCGGACTCGGGCACCCACCGGATCAGCGCGAAGCCCGCGACCGCGGTGACGGCGACGAGCGCCGCGAGGGCCGAGACCGCGCCGATCGCAGTCGAGCGCCAGCCGCGCGTGAGGCCCATCGCGAGCACGATCGTGAAGGCCTCCACGAACTCGACGAACGACGCGAGGGCGGTCGCGGTCACGAGGCCCCAGACGCCGGCCGCCGCCAGGGGCGGCTGCGCGAGCAGGGCGGTCACACGGGCACCTCGGGGTCAGGGCGCCCCGCCGGCCCGATCGGGTGTTCGTCGCGCAGTGCGTCGCTCACGGACGGTCGCGGTCGAGCTTACGCAGATCGTCTCCCCCCGGCCGGTCGGCGTGCCGGCCCGGAGCCCGCGCTGACGCTCAGCCGGCGTGGGCGGCCGGCACGGGGCGCTCGAGGAAGACGCAGACGCGCTCGTCGAGCGGCAGCGGGGAGGCGCCGCGGCGCAGGACGACGAGCTCGCCGAGCTCTGGCAGCTCGATCCGCTCTCCGACCTCTGGCGCGTTTCCAGCTTCGAGCGGGACGAGGCGGTAGCCGCGCGGCGTCGACGCGAAGGCGACGAACGTGGCCACGGCCACCTGCTGCGGCCCCTCACCCGTCGCGGGAGCCTCGTGCGCAGACGTGGCGGCAACCGGCTCGGGCGTCTCGACCCGCTCGGGCCCGATCGGGTCGACGGGTTCCCCTACGGGCATCTCGACCGCGTCCGGCTTGACCGCCTGCTGCTCGACCGCCTCGAGCTCGGCCTGTTGCTGCTCGGCCGCCTGCTGCTCGAGAGAATCCGGCTCGGCGGGCTCCTGCTCGACCGCCTCGGCTCGGCCTGTTGCTCCTCGGCCACCTGCTGCTCGAGAGAATCCGGCTCGGCGGTTGCGGGAGGCTCCTCCCTCGTTGCCTCACCGGTCTCCGAGTCCTCGGCGGGCCGGCTCGGCGTGATCGCCCAGGGCGGCCTCGCCGGTCTCTGTGCGTCGCCCGGCTCGTCCGGCTTGGCGAGCCATGGTGCCAGCGGCACGACCGGAGCGGGCTCCGACTCGGTTTCCTTGGGCGCATCGACCGTCGACGCCTGCTCCGCCAGCGAGCCGGCGAGCTCGAACTTGCTCAAAATGCCCTGACCGACGAGTGCCTCGCCGAGGCGCTCGCCGGTCTGGCGCTGACGGTCGAGCGCCTGTGTGAGCTGCTCCCGGGTGACGAAGCCGCGCGAGACGAGGATCTCGCCCAGCTGACGCCACGACTCGTTCGCGCGCGTGTTGGCCGCGTCCTCGCCCTGCCCCATGCGGGCCCAGTGCTCTGCGACGACCTTCGCCAGCTCCGCCCGCTGCACGCCGAAGCGCTCGACGAGGATCTGCCCGAGCTGCTGCCCGGTCTCCTGCTGCAGCTCGAGCGCGACGATCAGCTGGCTCTCGGACACGAGCCCCCGCTCGACGAACAGCGCGCCGATACGTCTGTTGGAGACGGCCTCGGGGAGGTTCATCCCCTTGTCTATCGGCAGTCCCTCGATCGAGCTATAGGGGGAATCTCACCGCGCCGCGTAGGCGGCCAGCGCGTCGAGCACCGACCGCAGCCGGCGCCCGTCGTCGGTGAGGACGTACTCCACGCGCGGCGGCCGCGCGTCGATCACGCGGCGCTCGAGCAGCCCGGCAGCCTCGAGCTCGAGCAGCCGCTGGGCGAGCGTCCGGGGCGGGATCTCGCCGACGGCCTGCTTGATCTCGTTGAACCGGCTCGCTCCCTCGACGGAGGCCCAGAGGATCGAGACCGTCCAGCGCCGCTCGAGGAGGCCCGCCGCGCGGCGGACCTCCTCGGGCACCGGGGGGCAGTGCTTACACCGAGACATGGCGCTGGGACGACTGCGCCGGCTCGAGCGCGAATCCGAGCACCTCCTCGAGCGACATCACCGGATGGAACGTCAGCTCCTCGCGGACGTGCTCGGGGACGTCGTCGAGGTCGCCGCGGTTCCGCTCGGGAAGCACGACGTCCGTGAGGCCCGCCGCGTGCGCGGCGAGCACCTTCTGCTTCAGCCCGCCGATCGGGAGCACGCGGCCCTGGAGGGTCAGCTCGCCCGTCATCCCGACCGTGTGCTTGACCGGGCGCCCGGTGAGGAGCGAGGCGAGCGCCGTCGCCATCGTGATGCCGGCGCTCGGCCCGTCCTTCGGGATCGCCCCGGCCGGGACATGCACGTGGAACTTCCGCTCGAACGCATCCTGGTCGATGCCGAGCGCGTCGGCCCGCGAGCGAACGGCGGAGAGCGCGATCTGCGCGGACTCCTTCATCACGTCGCCGAGCTGGCCCGTGAGCACCAGGCCTTCGCCGGGGGCGGCCGTCGCTTCCACGAACAGCACGTCGCCGCCCGACATGTTCACCGCGAGCCCGGTCGCCACACCCGGCACCGCCGTCCGCTCCGCCGCCTCGCGGAAGAACTTCTGCCGGCCGAGGGCGTCGCGCACTGCCGCGACGTCGACCTCGACCGGGGTCTCGGCCTCGTCGGCGACGATCCGCGTCGCCGTCTTCCGGAGGATCGAGCCGAGCTCGCGCTCGAGCTGCCGCACCCCGGCCTCGCGCGTGTACTCGGAGATCACCGTCTCGAGCACGCCGTCCGAGATCGAGACCTCGTCCTCACGCAGCCCCGCGCGCTCACGCTGCCGCGGCCAGAGGTAGCCCTGCGCGATCGCGACCTTCTCGTCGGAGGTGTAGCCGTCGAAGCGGATCACCTCCATGCGGTCGAGCAGCGGCCCGGGGATCGTCTCGGCGATGTTCGCGGTCGCGATGAAGAAGACCTGGGAGAGGTCGACCTCGACGTCGAGGTAGTGGTCGCGGAACGTCGAGTTCTGGGCGGGATCCAGCACCTCGAGCAGGGCCGCGGACGGGTCGCCGCGCCAGTCGGCGCCGACCTTGTCGACCTCGTCGAGCAGGATCACCGGGTTCATGGTCTTCGCGTCGCGCAGCGCGCGCACGAGGCGACCCGGGAGGGCGCCGATGTACGTGCGCCGGTGGCCTCGGATCTCGGCCTCGTCGCGCACGCCGCCGAGCGACATGCGCACGAACTCGCGGTTGAGCGCCTTCGCGACGGACTCGCCGATCGACGTCTTGCCTGTGCCGGGCGGCCCGATCAGCGTGAGGATCGCCCCGGCGCGCTTGTCCGGCTCGATCCCGCGCTCCTTGCGCAGCTTCGCGACCGCGATGTACTCGACGATCCGGTTCTTCACGTCCTCGAGCCCCGCGTGGTCGGCGTCGAGCACCTCACGCGTGCGCTGCGGGTCCAGCACCTCGTCGGAGCGGACGCCCCAGGGCACCGCGAGCAGCCAGTCGAGGTAGCTGCGGATCATCTGCGACTCGGGTGAGCTCTCGCCCATCCGCTCGAAGCGCGCGAGCTCCTTGTCGGCCTGCTCGCGCACGGCCTCCGGCATGCCCGCCTCGGCGATCTTGGTCCGGTACTCCTCGACGACGGACGCGTCGTCCTCGCCCAGCTCCTTGCGGATCGAGTCCATCTGCCGGCGGAGCAGGAACTCGCGCTGCTGCTTCTCCATCCCGGCGTTGACGTCCTCGCGGATCCTCTGCCGGATCTGCATGGTCGAGAGGCGCTCGCGCTGGAAGGCGACCGCGAGCTCGAGCCGCTCGGTGACGTCGAGCGTCTCGAGCAGCTGGAGCTTCTGCTCGAAGCTCAGGTCGGGCGCATACCCGGAGGTGTCCGCGAGCGCGCCGGGCTCGCCGATCGACCGGACGAAGGCCTGGACGCGGCCGTCGTCGCCGCGCAGCTCGAGGATCTCCTCGACGACGGCGCGGTACTCGGTCTCGAGCTCACGGGTGCGCTCGTCGGCGCGCGCCCCGTCCGGGTGGTCTTCGACCTCGACGAAGAGGCGACCCTGCGGATCGGTCTCGGCCGCGCCCGCGACGCCGCGATGGAGGCCCTCCACCGCGACCGCGACGGCGCCTCCGGGCAGCTTGACCGTGTCGGTCACCAGGGCGACCGTGCCGACGGCGGCGTACTCGCCCTCGTGCTTGGGCACGAGCAGCACGCGCTTCTCGTCGCCGACGTCGACGGTCAGCGTGACGTTCATGTGGGGGAAGACGACGATGTCGTCGAGTGGGACGAGCAACAGCTTGCTCACCGGCTCACGCTCCTCACGGATCTTCTCAGTTACTAGATATAGAAAAGATAGCTGTCGCGTACGACCGCCCGCCGCGCCCGGCTCGCGCAGCGGGCGATCTTGACCACACCCGTACCGAAACCTCACAAAGCCTTCGCAGGCCGCAGGTCGAATGACGGACGAGGCCCTGCGATCCCGAACCGCCTCCCAGGGATCCGCCGGACGGGCCGGTAGCGCACTCCGAGGGCGCCCGCCGGCCCGCAGCGAGGGTGCGGGCCCGTCTTGGCCGCGCCCTCGCGCCTCCCTCGGTCTCTTTGCCCGCCTCCGGGCTCAGCCGCGAAAGCGGCGCAGCGCCGTCGAGGCGACCCGCCCGGCGAACGTGTCCGCGCGTGAGCCCGCGCCCGACGAGCGGTGCGTCATGACGACCGCGACCACGATGCCCCCCTGCCACGCGATCAGCCCGGCATCGTGGCGGGCAGCGTCGACCCAGCCCGCCTTGTGCATGACGGTCACGCCCGGCAGGGACGCGACCGTGCGCGCGAGCTTGCCGCGATCGGCGACGAGCGCGAGCAGGTACAGGAGATAGCGGGCCTCCGCGGGGCTGACGCCCGACCCGTTGCGGACGAGAGGGCCGAGCCCGCCGCTCGAGAGCCACAGCGCACGGTAGAGGCGCGCGAGGTCGAGCGCGGTCGTCGACTTTCCCGGCCCCCACTGCGGCTGGGAGACGACCCTCAGCGGCACTCCAGCCGAGGCGAGAGCGCGGGACGGGGCGCCGAAGGACGTGCCCAGGAGGTACCCGCCGTACATCACCGTCCGCTCCAGACCGGTGGCCCGCATCTCGTCGTCGACGACGGCACCGCCGCCGCTCGTCGACCCGCCGAGGCGGACGAGCAGCGTGTTCGCCGCCTCGTTGTCGGACGGGATCAGCATCCGCCGCAGGAGGCCGTCGAGCTCGCTGCCGCGTGGGGGCGGCCCGTCGACACGCGCGAGGAGCGTCACGGCGATCGCGAGCTTCAGGGTGGACGCGGCCGGGAACGTCGCCCGGGCGTTCCAGGCTGCTCCGGCTCCCGTGGTGAGGTTCTCGACGTAGACGGCGGCCGTGCCCGGGTACCCGGCCGCGAGCCTGGTCACGTCGCGCTCGAGACGCGGCTCGAGGCGCAGCGGCCGCTCGGTGGGGCGGGCGGCGCGCGGGAGGCCGAGCACGTGGGTCACGGTCCGGCCCGCGCGACGACCTCGGCCGTCCACCGTCTCGACCCGCAGACGCACCTCGCGCGCGGGCAGCGGCACGTCCAGCGAGAACGACCGCTGCCGCAACCGGACGTCGCGCACGACCTCCCCGTCGACCCGCACGATCACGCGGCGGGCGCCGCGCGCCGCGGTTCCCGTGACGAGCCCGTACGAGACCTGGTAGGCGGCCGGCCGCTCGATCGCCGGCGGCCGTGGAGGAGGCGGAGTCGGGGGCACGTCGATCACGGGCGAACCGTAGCCTTGCGTGCAGCCGTGCCGATCCTCGCCCACCTCGATCTCGACGCGTTCTTCGCCGCCGTCGAGGAGCTCGAGGACCCGGCCCTGCGGGCGCGCCCGCTCGTCGTCGGCGGCGACCCCAGAGGCCGCGGGGTGGTGGCGACCGCGAACTACGCGGCACGACGCTTCGGGATCCGCTCCGCGATGAGCGCGGCCGAGGCGCTCCGCCGCTGCCCCGACGCCGTGTTCCTGCGGCCCCGGCACGCCCTCT
The DNA here is from genome assembly GCA_963710125.1 of uncultured Actinomycetes bacterium. Taxonomy (GTDB): domain Bacteria; phylum Actinomycetota; class Thermoleophilia; order Gaiellales; family Gaiellaceae; genus Gaiella. Next base: position 377,043 of record CAVPZH010000013.1, read on the forward strand.
ACCGTCAGTACTCGCAGGCCGTCTGGTCGGCGATCCGCGAGGTCGTACCGCGCATCGAGCGGACCGGCCTCGACGAGGGCTACCTCGATCTCGGCTCCGTCGCGGAGCAGTTCTCCCAGGCCAGGGGGCTCGCGGAGGCGGTGCAGGTCGCCGTCCGCGGGTCGACCTCGCTGTCGTGCTCGCTGGGCGTCTCGACGTCCAAGGTCGTCTGCAAGGTCGCGTCCGATCGCCGGAAGCCGGGAGGGATCACGGTCGTGCCGCCCGGACGCGAGGCGCGCTTCCTGGCGCCCCTGCCGACCCGGCTCCTCCCCGGCGTCGGGCCGCGCGCCGAGGAGCGCCTCGCCCGCGCGGGCGTCCAGCAGATCGGCGAGCTGGCGGCGCTCTCCGACGCCGAGCTCAGGGCGCTCCTCCCCGGTCAGGTGGGTCGGCTGCTGCGCGATCGCGCCCGCGGGATCGATCCCCGCGACCTGGAGCTCGACGCCGAGCGGATCTCGATCTCGACGGAGGAGACGTTCGAGCGCGACCTCACCGACCGGGGCTCGATGCACGCGGAGCTCCGGCGCATGGCGGTCGAGGTGGCCTCCTACCTCCAGCGGGACGGGATCTCCGCGCGGACCGTGACCACGAAGCTCCGCTACTCCGACTTCTCGATCCGCTCGCGCTCCACGACGCTGCCGACGCCGATCGACGAGTCGGAGCGGATCGGCGACCTCGCCTGCCGCCTCCTCGACCGCGGCCTCCAGGACCGTCCCGGTGCGCTCCGGCTCCTCGGCGTGGGCGTCTCGGGGCTCACGAGCGTGCGTCAGCTGACCTTCGACGAGCTCTGAGGACCGGTCGGGGCGGGTCAGGCACGTCGGGCCGTCGCCCTTGCTCGCCCGCGGAACCGCGGGAGCCCGCGCCGGATCACGCGTCCCGCAGGAGCGGACGGGTGAGGCAGGTCGGCCCGCCGTCGCCCTTGCGCGAGATCTCGTCGCCCCGGTACGTCACGACGTCGACGCCCTTCCGTTCCATTCGGCGACGCGTCTCGTCGTTCCCCTCGAGCGCGAGCGCCCGCCGCGGGCCGAGCGCGAGCACGTTCGGCCCCATCGTCTCGAACTCCTCGTCGGGCACCTCGACGACCTCGATCCCCCGCTCGGCGAGCAGCCACAGCAGCCGCGTCGGCGCGATGCGCGGGTAGACGAGCGCGAGGTCGCGGTCGAGCGGCGAGATCAGGCTCATCAGGTGCATGACCTCGGCAGCGCCGTGCCAGTGCGGGAGGTCGAACGCGATCACCTCGGTGCCGGGCAGGGCGTCCCGCAAGGAGTCGAGCGCAGCGGGATTCGTCCGGTAGCCGATCCCGACGAGCAGCGTCGTTTCGTCGAGCCAGACGGTGTCGCCGCCCTCGACGGTCGCCGGAGCGTCGATCCGTCCCGCGACCGGGATCCCGGCAGCCTCGAGCGCGGCGACGGTCGCCTCCGGCTCGCGGCGCCTGCCGTCCTTGCCGGGGCGCAACAGCACGGCACCCTCCCGGCCGACGAGCGTCGGGTCGTAGGTGTAGATCGCGTCCGGGTTGCCCGGATCGTGCTCGGAGACCACGACCTCCGCGCCCGCCTCCCCGAGGAGGGCGCAGAGCGCCTCGTGCTCCGCCTGCGCCGCGGCGACGTCGGGAGCCGCGCGCCACCCGTAGGCCTCCCAGGCGCCGGCGTCGGCCGGCAAGGGCCGCCGCACGAGCACCCGGCGGAGCTCGCCCCACATCGATGCGCTCCCGTAGGCGCCCACGGCCGGCGCAGGCTACACGACCGCGTTTGCGGGCCTGCGCCCCTCGAGCAGCACCGCCCGCAGCGCCTCCACGCACAGCATTCCCATCGCGACACGCGTGTCGCGGGTCGCGCTCCCGAGGTGCGGCGTGAGCACGACGTTCTCGAGCGAGAGCAGCCCCAGCTCGACCTGCGGCTCGCGCTCGAACACGTCGAGCGCGGCGCCCGCGATCGTCCCCGCCCGCAACGCCTCGACCAGCGCACGCTCGTCCACGACCGGACCGCGTGCGGTGTTGACGAGGATCGCGGAGGATCGCATCGCCGCGAGCGCGGGCCCGTCGATCAGGTGCCTGGTCTCCGGCGTCAGCGGGACATGCAGGCTCACGATGTCCGCCTCGCCCAGCATCCCGTGCACCGCGTCGCGGCCCGCGAACACCGGTCGCGCGCCGAAGCTCTCGGCGAGGCGCGCGGTCTCGCGCCCGATCCTCCCCGGTCCGACGATCAGCAGCCGCTTTCCCTCGAGGCCGGCGCCGAGCATGAACTCGAGCGAGAACTCCCACTCGTCGCGACGCCGGACGAAGCGGTCGCCCTCCACGATCCTGCGCAGGAGCGCGAGCATCAGCCCGACCGCGAGCTCGGCCGTCGCGCGCGTGAGGACGTCGGGCGTGTTCGCGACGACGACGTTCCGCTCCACCGCAGCCGTGAGGTCGACGTTGTTCACGCCGACGGCGTAGTTCGCCACGACCCGGAGTTGCGGACCGGCACGGTCGAGGTACGCCCCGTCGACGCGCGTCGTGAGCATCGAGACGATCCCGTCCACGCCCTCCGGGGCGTCGCTCGTCTCGAAGTCCGTCCCCAGCGCGTCGGCGACCTCGGCAGGCACCGGCGCCGTGACGTGGATCCGCGGTCGCGGCACCGGCCGGCGGTTACGGGTCGAGCGTCCGGGCGCGGTGGGCGGCCGAGTAGACGTCCTTGCGCAGGATCAGGCCGTTCTCGAACGGGAACACGTCGATGCCGTCCCACGTCAGCCGGCGGCCGTCCGGTGCGGTCGCGGTCGCGGTCCACTCGCTCACGACGAGGCCGTCGCGGGCGTACAGGCGCCGACCCGCGAAGGCGAGGTCGGGCCACTTCGCGAAGATGGCCGCGATGTGCCCCCGCACCTCCTCCCCCTCGGCCCGCTCCCCCGCGGTGTGGTTCTCGAACACCATCCCGGGCGCGTGGCAGGAGAGGATCGCGTCGAGGTCCTGGGCGTTCCACGCCTCGTTGTAACGCTCGATCGTGCGCTCCAGCGCGGCCGCCGAGTCCACGTCGCCCACCCGACGAGTATCTCAGCCGCGGAGCAGCGGCGAAAGCCAGTCGACGACCGCCTCCCAGCCGGCGCCGCCCGGCTCGATCAGGTCGAAGTGGTCGGCTCCCTCCAGCTCGACGAGCTCCGCCAGCGGGTCACGCTCTGCATGGCCGCTGCTCTGGGAGACGGGGACGACGTCGTCCTCCGTCCCGTGCACGAGGAGCTGGGGGATGCCGAGGGGCGCGAGCGCGGTCGGAGACGAGACGGCGAGGCGAGGCGA
>CAVPZH010000014.1:0-17127 GCA_963710125.1 uncultured Actinomycetes bacterium
CGAGGTCCGAGCGCCGATCACGACGCCGCCGCGTCGGCTCGCAGCGCGCGCTTGGCGGTCAACCAAGCCCAGGTGCGCAACTCGGTCCCGTCCACGACGGACGCATGGCCGGACGTCATCCGGCCATGAACGATCAAACAGGGCGCTCGGAAGAGTGAGGACGGCGACGGAGCCGGCAGCTCGACTCGGGTTCACCTCGAGCTGGGCGCTTCGGTGTGCCGGCCGCCCGGTCTTGGAGCGTTCCTGGAGCGCTCGGGCGTACGGTCGGACCGATGACTGCGCGGACGATCAGCGACGTCCAGCGACAGGCCGCCACGACCTTATCCACCGAGGAACTGGAGGCAGATCGTAGTGCAATGCATGCGCGTCCTGAGGCCCGCTCGTCTCCTTCCCGGCGGGCCAGATCGACCGGATCGGCCTTCGCGCCGCCCTGGCCTGCCTGGCGCGAGCCCTGCGCGCCGTCGGAGAGCGGGCGGAGCTTCGTCTCGTGGACGGCTATGCGCTCGGCCCTGGCGCGCCCTTGGCAGGCGCGAGGCGCTTGGAGTCGTTCACCTCGTCGAGGAGATCCCTGCCCGCGCCGGAGGCGAGCCGCTCCAGATCGAAGAGAACCCCCGCGGCCACGATCGGGCCGGCCCAGCATCCGCCGGCCCCCACCTCGTCGACGCCGGCGATCAGGCGAACGCCACGAGCGCGGTCGGGGGCAAGGAGGGCAGAGTCGCTCACTGAGTGCGCCGATCGACGACCTGGATCTCGCGGCGCCGCGACCGCGTCGAGGTTAGAAAGCTGAGCGGGCAGAACGGCGTCCCTGTCCTCGTCCTCGAAGACGGAAAGTTCATCGCCGGCTCGACGCGGATCGCGGCGTGGGCGGCCGAGCATCCCCCACTGGCTGCGCTGAGTGAAGCCGGCGTCGCGCCGAGTCGCGAGATCGACACCTTCGAAACGGAAGGAGGCAGGTAATGGCGGCGACGCTGCGGCAATCGAGCCGCTCCGAGCAGGACTCCGCGGTGCTGCGCTCGAGCCCGGAAACCCCCGAGTACGAGGAGGCGCGGCGTCTCTAAAACGCGATGATCGACAAGCACCCAGCGTTGATCGTCCGCTGCCGCGACTGAGGAGAACCCGGGCGGTTCCTCGCGCGCGGGAGGCGCCCTCGTGTCTCCGCCGTCAGGGACATCGGTCCGGGTCGACTCTCGCTGCGCGTAGCCTCCACGATCGTGGGACTCGAGTGGGCGCAGCCCGGGTGGCGGGCCAGGGTGCGCGGCTTGGGCCTCGTCCTCGCGGCCGCCGGCCTGGTCTCGGGCTGCGCAGGCTCCGGCTCCGGCGCCGGAGCGGGCCCACCGCCGCCGCGGTCGCAGCATTTTGTCTCGCGGCCCGACCTGCGTCCCGTGCCGGTGTCGGTGCGAACGCCGGCGCATGGCACGGCGCCGGGGTACGTGTTTCTTGCACCGAAGAAGGACGTCGCCCAGGCCGGGCCGTTGATCCTCGACGAGCGCGGGCAGGTCGCCTGGTTCGACCCGCTTGAGACGCACGGCGTCACCGACTTCCGGGTCCAGAGCTACCGCGGCAAGCGGGTTCTCACCTGGTGGCAGGGCCAATCCGACCAGGGCATCGGCAACGGCCACTACGTGATCATGGATCGCCACTACCGGCAGATCGCGACCGTTCGGGCGGGCAGCGGTCTGCACGGCGACATCCACGAGTTCCTGATCACGCGGCAGAACACGGCGCTGATCACCGTCTACCGCCAGATTCCCTACGACCTCAGCCCGTGGGGCGGCGCGAAGCAGGGGACGCTCAACGAGGGGGTGGTGCAGGAGATCGACATCGCGACCGGGCGGGTGCTGTTCGAGTGGCACAGCGCCGGCCACGTCGACCCCTCCGAGTCGTACCAGCCGCTGCCGAAGGACACGAGCACGGCGTGGGACTACTTCCACGTCAACTCGATCGACCCGGACGGGTCGGGCCGGCTGCTCGTCTCCTCGCGGCACACGCACACCGTCTACGCGATCCGAACGAGCGACGGCAAAGTCCTGTGGCGGCTAGGCGGCAAGAAGAGCGACTTCACGTCGGGGCCGCGGACGCGCTTTGCCTGGCAGCACGACGCCCGCCGGCTACCGGACGGCACGATCATGCTGTTCGACAACGCCGCCTCCGACCCGGGCAAGGCGAGGTCGAAGGTGCTCGTCCTGCGGGTCGACGAGCAGCGGCGCACGGCGACCCTCGCGCGCAGCTACGTCCACTCGCCGCCCTTGCTCTCCACCAGTCAGGGCAACGCCCAGCTGCTTCCGGGCGGCCACATATTCGTTGGCTGGGGCTCGAACCCGTACGCGACCGAGTACGACCGCGCCGGCAACGTCCTCTTCGACCTGCGCTTCGGCGTCGGACGGGTCGACTCCTACCGCGCGTTTCGATTCCCCTGGACGGGGCTGCCCACTACTCCGCCCGCCGTCGCGCTGCGGCCCGGCGCAGACCGGACGACCGTCTACGCCAGCTGGAACGGCGCGACCGAGGTCGCCGGCTGGCGCATCCTCGCCGGGCCCGACGCCTCGCGCCTCTCGCCGGTCGCGACCGTCGCCAAGGATGGCTTCGAGACGCACGTGACCGTGAGCTCGACCGCCGCGACCTTCGCCGTCGTGGCGCTTGCCGCCGACGGCACCGTCCTGCGCCGATCGGCACCCGTCGACCGCTGAGTCCTAGAACCGATTCCACATTGAGCTCCCGGGCCGGCGGAAGACCGGGCTCGAGGACGCCGCGTGATGCTGCACGGGCGCCAGCGCGCCGGCCGCCGCGACCCATCGCTGGTTCGGTAGTTCGCAACCGGTTGATCGGTAGCAACGCGGATGGCGTTCGGGACGGGCTGGGTCACGGTGGACTTGACAGCGCGGCCCTGCTGGCCGCATGCCCAGGAGGTGGTCTGGATGACAGTGACGATGATCCGGGAGGCCCCGGTCGAGCTACCGACCGCGGAACCTCTGATCGAGCTCGTGGGTGTCGTGAAGGTCTACCGAACCGGGAAGCTCGAGTACCCGGCCTTGCGCGGCGTCGACTTGACCATCGACGCCGGCGAGATGGTCGGGGTCGTCGGCCCGTCGGGGAGCGGCAAGACGACGATCATGAACATGATCACCGGCATCGACCGTCCGTCGGACGGGTCGGTGACGGTGGACGGCCAGCAGATCGATGCGCTCAGCGAAGAGCAGCTCGCGGTCTGGCGCGGCCAGAACGTCGGCATCGTGTTCCAGTTCTTCCAGCTGCTGCCGACGCTCACGGCGCTCGAGAACGCGATGTTGCCGCTCGATTTCGCGCGCCGGATCCCCAAGCGCGAGCGACCAGGAATCGCAGTGCACAATCTCAAGCTGGTCGGGTTGGGTGAGAAGCTCGACCATCTGCCGAGCGAGCTCTCGGGCGGGGAGCAGCAGCGGGTCGCGATCGCACGCGCGCTCGCATCCGATCCAAAGCTGATCATCGGCGATGAGCCGACTGGCAACCTCGACACGCAGACGGCGGCCGAGATGTTCGAGCTGCTGCAGCGTCTCAACAACGAGGGCAAGACCGTTCTCTACGTGACCCACGATCTCGAACTGGCGGCGCGCGCCGGGCGCGTGGTGACGATCCGCGACGGCGTCGTCGTGGGTCAGTGAGGAGGCGGACATGGCCTCCACCCTTCTCAAGAAGTCGATCACAGATCTGACTAGGCGAAAAGCACGAGCGGTGTTCGCCGTGCTGACACTTGCGATCGCGGTCGCCAGCGTGGGCATTTTCGCTGCCTCGCCTCTGATGGACCGCGCCATGCAGGGCGAGGTGCGTGCGAGTCGGCTCGCCGATCTCACGCTCCAGACGAAGCCGCTCGTGGTGACACCGACACATCTCGCCGCGCTCGGACGGCTGCCGAACGTTGAGGGCGTGCAGGCGCTGAGCGTCGTCCAGACCCGCGTCTGGATCGGCGAGCGGCGTCAGAAGGCGCTCGTCGTCGGCGTCCCGGACTTCGGTCGTCAACCGGTCGACCGAGTCACGATCACATCGGGGACGGCGCCGGGAGCTGGCACGGTGCTCACCGACGCCCAGAACGCGAGCGGCGGCCGCTACAAGGGCGTTGCCGGTGACCGCATCCGCGTCGTCGCTGTCGGTGACCGCACCCATTCGCTGCGTGTGACCGGTGTCGGCCGGAACCTCGAGTGGAGCCAGATGGGCGTGAACGGCGATTTCGTCGTCCTCTACTCGACGCCCGTGACGGCGGCGGAACTCGCCGGGCAGCCCGGATACAGCTTGCTCGCCTTCCAGCTCGCCGACGCATCGACGACGGCCGCGAACCGCACTGTGGACGACGTACGAGAGTACTTGCGCGCGAACACGTCGTTCACACGCTTCTCGGATCTGCCGAGCATCCGCGAACCCGGGACGTACCCGGGCAAGGAGCTCTTCGATCAGCTCGCCTCGCTGATGAATGTGTTCACGGTGCTCGCGCTGCTCGCGGCGAGCGTGCTGGTGGCGAACACGATGGGGACGCTGATCGGTGAGCAGCGCCGTGAGATCGGGATGATGAAGGCGATCGGCGGCACGCGCAGCCAGATCCGCCGTGTCTACCTGCTCACCGCCCTCCTGCTCGGAGGGATCGCGGCAGTGCTTGGCGTCGGCCTCGGCGTGGTCATCTCAAACGCGATCGTGGGCTTCTTCGGCTCGTCGTTCTTCGCCATCTCGCCCGGCTGGGCGATCAGCGTGCCGGTGGTGGTCGTGAGCCTGGTGCTCGGTCTCGTCGGCCCGCCTCTCATGGCGCTGCCCGCGATCCGCCGCGGCACGCGTGTCCCTGTGCGCGAGGCGCTCGAGGAGGTCCCGTCGCTCGAGGGCGGCGCGCGGATCGTCGACAGGGCGCTCCGGCGGGTTACCTTCCTGCCGCGGACGGCGCAGATCGGCGTTCGTAGCGTTACCCGCCGCACCCGACGGAGCCTCGCGACCGTCGTGCAGATCGCGCTTGCGGTCGGGACGCTGATCGGCGTGCTGGCGCTCATGAACAGCGTCACCTCGACGACCGAAGCGGCCTGGAACCAGCTCCACTACGACCTCGACCTCAACACGGTCGTCGGGAAGCCGCTGGACAAGGAGGCGGATCGACTGATCCGGACGACACCCGGCGTGGCAGTCGCCCAGCCGGTGCTCATGAACATGGTGAAGGCGGATGGCAAGGACGCGTCGCTGTGGGGGCTCCCGCCACGGCCGATGTTCGATCAGAAAGTCGTCGCCGGGCGGTGGTTCACGGCCGGCGAGGAGAGAGGGAGCGCTGCCGTGACCGTGATCGCGAAGAACATCGCCAGGGCGATCGGGGCGGACGTCGGCGACACCGTCACGATCCAGACCGCGTCGGGCCCGACCAGGCTTCGCGTCGTCGGGATGACTGGCACGCAGATGCAGAACGGCCTTCTCTTCCTAACGCCGCTGTCGACGCTTCGGACGATCCTCCATAGCCCGGACAACGTCAACGCCTACTGGGTGCGGACGAGCTCGACCGACCACGCGTTGATCGACCGGACCACGACACAGCTGGAGGACCGCCTCGCCGCTGGAGGCTACTCGGTTGGCACCAACATCCGGTACGTCGACCAGGCCCGGAACGTCGACGCGAACCGCCAGATCAGCTCGGCGATCGGCATCCTCGGCTTCCTGATCGTGGCGATCTCGATGGTCGGGCTCGTCAACGCGATCACGATGAACGTGCTCGAGCGCACGCGGGAGATCGGCGTCCTCCGCTGCATCGGCGCACGCGGCCGGGATATCCGGCGGATCTTCGCCGTGGAAGGCCTGACCGTCTCGCTACTCGGATGGCTGCTCGGCATCCCGGTCGGCTACGCGCTGGCACGGCTGCTGAACTGGCTGCTGCTCGAGGTCGTCAAGATCGAGTTCGCGTTCACCTTCCCACCGCTGAACGTGCTCATCGCCCTCGTCGGAACGGTCGTGCTCGCGCTGCTGATCATGCGGATCCCGCTCCGGCGGGCGGTTCGCTACAAGCCCGGCGAGGCCCTCCGCTATGCATGAACCCGCGATCGAGCTGCCGCGCGTCCTCCGGGGCGCGCGGCTTCCGTTCGCGCAACACGTTGCGTCTGTTCGCCTCGACGTGCTCCTGTTCACCGGCTCGGCGGCGATCGTCGCCGTGCACGCGGCAGTCGACTCGTTCTTTGCGCCCGAGCCCGGCACGAGCCCGGAGGACCACCTCGTGCGCGGCTCGGTGTCGCTCGCGATGCTCGGTCTGGCGATCGTGGTCTTCCCACGCGTTCGCGCGGGCGCGCGCGCCGCGATCGCGGCGGCGCTCGGAGTGCTCGCACTGGAAGGCGCGGGCCTCGCGATCGCCGACGCTCGCGCGGTCGGCTCGCGGGGCGAGGACTGGACCGGCTTCCTGCTCCTCCCTGTCGGACTTGTGCTGCTGGGGCTCGCCGCCGTGTTGCTCTGGCGCTCGCGGAAGCCGGGCCGGTTTCGCTACGTCCGTCGCGTTACGATCGTGCTCGCGACGCTGATGGCGGGCTATGTGCTCCTCCTGCCGCTCGGCATCGCCATCCTCGCGACGCACCGCCCACGGGCGGCCGTCCAGCCTGCCGAGCTCGGTCGGGCGTACGAGGATGTCACGCTTCGGACGAGCGACGGCCTCAACCTCGCCGCCTGGTACGTCCCGTCGCTGAACGGCGCGGCCGTGATCTCGTACCCGACCCGGCAGGGGAAGCTGCCGCAGGCGCGGATGCTCGTCCGGCACGGCTACGGCGTGCTGCTGCTCGACGCACGCGGCTACGACGGGAGCGAGGGCGACGCGAACGTGTTCGGTTGGGCCGGCGAGAAGGACATCGACGCTGCCGTTGCCTGGCTCGGGCGACGGCCGGATGTCGAAGCGGGCCGGATCGGCGGCATCGGATTCTCGGTCGGCGGCGAAATGATGCTCCAGGCTGCGGCCTCCAACCGGGGGCTGCGTGCGGTCGTCTCGGAGGGAGCCGGCTCGCGCTCGGTGCGTGAGGACGTGCTCAGGGGGCCGCGGGGCTGGCTCGCGCTACCGGAGGCCGCCGTGCAAACGGCCGCCGTCGCCGTCATGAGCGGCACGGCGCCCCCGTCGGCGCTCGACGACCTCGTGCGGGGGATCGCGCCTCGCCCCATGTTCCTGATCTACGCCGGTCGCGGCGTCGACAGCGAGGAGCTGAACGTTGACTTCTACCGAGCGGCCTTGGCCCCGAAGACGTTGTGGCTGATCCCCGAGGCGGGCCATGTGGGCGGGTTCGAGGCACGGCCGGGCGCGTACGAGCGGCGCGTCACCGGCTTCTTCGACCGGGCGCTGCTCGGGGACGAGTAAACGACCATCAAGCGACCTCACCGGCTCTCCAGGACATGACCGCCGGAGCGTTTCTCTCCGAGACGACGAAAGCCCCGCACTAGCAGAGCTTTCCGCCATGGGGCGTGTCGGCTCGAGCCGGCCACCCCCAGCTCACCGCCGAACGGAGGCCGTGGGGGCGAGGCGAGGGGCGCCCCCCCGTCGCGGGTTTCCGCGGGAATCCGAGGTATCCCGGCCCAGGGTGGAGCGCCACGCAGCAAAGCGACCACGGAGCCGGGTAGAGGCGGGTCCCGGCAACCTGCGCTGAGATCGCGCGGAGCAGGCCCGAGTGGGTGTCGGGGACATGGCCGTCGCGGGCGAGAAGCCACGCGCCGGCCATGCGGCTCGCGGCGTAGTACGCCTTCACGTGCGCCCACTGGTTCTCCAGCCAGACGCGCTTCGCGTCGTCAAGGTCGACACTGTGGAGCGCGAGCTCGCTGCTCCAAGCGTTCAGCAACAGCTTCCGAAGGCTGTCCTTGTCGCACGCCGCGGGCTTGGACGCGAGCCGCGCGAGTCCGCGGGCCTCGAGCTCCGCGAGCAGCCGCGGGTACGGATACGGGCCGAACTCCTCCTGAACATGCTCGCGGAGGGCTGACCAGTAGCCCGCGTACGTCGTGAACGTCCGCGCCTCGTCTGTGTCCGAGTCGGTGAGGGCATAGACGTCGATGCCGAGCGACTTGAGGAGGTCAGGCATGACCAGGGAGCGTAGCGCCGGCACCGGCGCAAGCCCGGCCGGCGTCCGACTGTCTCGGATGTGCGTAGCCCCGGCACGCTTTCGGCAGCACGCGCTCCACGAGAGGTGGCCGCTCCGACGAGGCGGTCAGCGATAATCAGGCCTTCGTAGCTTCCCCTCGACGGGCGCTGCGGTAAGCGCGCTTCGCGGCCTGATACGCCTCGAGCGCCTCGACCGAGTCGACGTCGCCCAGCGTCGGATGGGGCGGCACGAGCGGCTCTGCGGCCGCGACACCGAGCCGCTTCGCGAGCACGGAGCCGAGCGCCTTCACCTTCATGTCGCCGAAGCCCGGCAGCGCACGGATCCGGCGCTCGAGGTCGGCCGCGTCCTCGGCCTCCGTCCACAGCCGCGAGGCGTCACCGTCGTACTCGGCTGCGACGAGCGCGCAGAGCTCCTGGACGCGGCGCGCCATCGACCCGGGGAACCGGTGGATCGCCGGGCGCTCGCGGAACACCTCCTCGAGGCGAGCCGGGTCGGTCGCTGCGATCTCCGCCGCATCGAGCGTCCCCAGGCGCTGCTCGAGCTTGAGTGGCCCGGAGAACGCCGTCGGCACGGTCACCTGCTGGTCGAGCGCGAACCCGATCAGCAGCGCGAGCGGCTCGCGGGCAAGCAGAGCGTCGGCCTCTGCGTCGCCCGTGAAGTGGATCGCGGCGGGGGAGCCCACTTCTCGATGCTAGCCCGACCCGGCTTCCTGGCGATCTGTCTAGACAGATTCAATTAGACTCAAGATCATGACCTGGCAGCTCCAAGAGGCGAAACAGCGGTTCAGCGAAGTCGTGCGGCGCGCGCTCGACGAGGGGCCGCAGTTCGTGACCCGCAACGGCAAGTCGGCGGTCGTCGTCCTCGATATCGCGGAGTATCGGCGGCTCAAGGGAGTGCCGCTCGACTTCAAGGACTTCCTGCTGACGATGCCGCGAATCGACGATCTCGAGCTCGAGCGGTCGAAGGATCTGCCGCGAGAGGTCGAGCTCTGATGCATCTGGTCGACACCAACGTGCTCTCGGAGCTCCGCAAGCCATCTCCCAGTCCCAGCGTCGTCGCCTGGTACGAACAGGCCGAGAGGGAATCGATCTACGTCAGCGTGCTCGTGATCGGCGAGCTCCGATGCAGCGCGGAGCGTCTGCGGCGCCGCGATCCCGAGCGGAGCACCCGACTGGCAGAGTGGCTCGCCGACCTCCGCGGGCAGTTCGCGGATCGTGTGCTCCCTGTGTCGGAGCCGGTCGCCGAGGCGTGGGGGAGACTGCGAGTCCACGACCCGCTCCCCGTGGTCGACGGCCTACAGGCTGCGACCGCGCTCGTCCACGGCTTCGTCGTGGTGTCACGTGACACGACGACGGCGGAGCGTGTCGGCGTGGCGTGCCTCGATCCATGGTCGTACGGCGAACCGTAGGCTCGCGAGAGGACGCGGAGGCTACGCTCGCAGCGTGGACCCGCTGGCCTCGCTCTCCGACGCGACGAGGGCCTGGTTCGCCCGTGCGTTCGACGGCCCGACACCGGCGCAGGAGCTCGCCTGGCCTGCGATCGCGACCGGCGAGCACGTGCTCGTGCAGGCGCCGACCGGGTCGGGCAAGACCCTCGCGGCGTTCCTGCAGGGCATCGACCGCCTGAATGGGACGCCCGGCGAGGGGCTGCGCCTGCTGTACGTCTCGCCGCTGAAGGCGCTCAACTACGACATCGAGCGCAACCTGCGCGGGCCGCTGGCAGGGCTCGGCTCGAGCCTCTCCGTGGGCGTGCGCACCGGCGACACGTCCCAGCGGGACCGCCAGCGGATGCTGCGCAACCCGCCCGACGTGCTGATCACCACCCCCGAGTCGCTCTACCTGCTGCTCACCTCCCAGGGCCGCGAGATGCTGCGCGGCGTCGAGACCGTGATCCTCGACGAGGTGCACGCGGTCGCCGGGACGAAGCGCGGCGCCCACCTCGCGGTGTCGCTCGAGCGGCTCGAGCGCGTAGCCACGCAGCCGTTCCAGCGGATCGGGCTCTCGGCGACGCAGCGTCCTCTCGCGGAGATCGGCCGCTGGGTCGCCGGCAGCGGACGCGAGATCACGCTCGTCGACGCGGGCCAGCGGAAGGAGCTCGACCTGGAGGTCGTGATCCCGGTCGAGGACCTGCGGGAGCTGGGCGCGCGCAACGAGCTCTCGCAACCGGTCGTGCAGGACGGGGTGGAGATGGACTCCGGCTACGAGGCCAACTCGCGCTCGATCTGGCCCTCGGTCTACCCGGCGCTGCTCGACCTCGTGAGGGCGCACCGCTCGACGATCGTGTTCGTCAACAACCGGCGGCTCGCCGAGCGCCTCGCGCTGCGGATCAACGAGCTTGCGGAGGAGGAGGTCGCGAGGGCGCATCACGGGTCGCTCGCGCGGGAGCAGCGGGTGCTGATCGAGGAGGACCTGAAGGCGGGCCGCATCCCGTGCCTCGTCGCGACGTCGAGCCTCGAGCTCGGGATCGATATGGGGGCCGTCGACCTCGTCGTGCAGGTCGAGAGCCCGAAGTCGGTCGCGCGGGGGCTGCAGCGGGTCGGCCGTGCCGGGCACGAGCTGGGCGCCGTCTCGAAGGGCCGCATCTTCCCGAAGTTCCGGGCCGACCTGCTCGAGTGCGCCGTCGTCGCGAAGGCGATGCGGGAGGGCGCCATCGAGGAGACCGCGATCCCGCGCAACCCGCTCGACGTCCTCGCGCAGCAGGTCGTCGCGATCTGCGCCGAGGAGGAGATCGCTGTCGACGAGCTGCACGCGCTCGTCCGCGGCGCGCACCCGTTCGCCGACCTGTCGCGGGAGCAGCTCGAGAACGTGCTCGACATGCTCGCCGGCCGGTACCCGTCGGACGAGTTCGCCGAGCTGCGTCCCCGGATCGTGTGGGACCGCACCGCCGGGGTGATCCGCGGCCGGACGGGGGCGCGGCGCCTCGCGGTGACGAACGCCGGGACGATCCCCGACCGCGGCCTCTACGGCGTCTTCCAGGTCGGTGACGGCGGCCGGGTCGGCGAGCTCGACGAGGAGATGGTGTACGAGGCGCGCGAGGGGCAGACGTTCATGCTCGGTGCGTCGACGTGGCGGATCGAGGAGATCACGCGTGACCGCGTGCTCGTCTCGCCGGCGCCGGGCGTCCCCGGCGCGGTCCCGTTCTGGAAGGGCGAGGGGGTGGGGCGTCCTTACGAGCTCGGCGCGAGGATCGGGGCGGCGTCGCGCGAGCTCGGGGCACTTTCTGACGAAAGTGCCAGAACACGGCTTCGCGACGAGTACCACCTCGACGAGCTCGCTGCGAGGAACCTGCTCGCGTTCCTGCGCGACCAGCAGCGCACGAGCGCGCTGCCCACGGACCGAACCGTGGTGGTGGAGCGGTTCCGCGACGAGATCGGCGACTGGCGCGTCTGCGTCCTGACGCCGTTCGGCGGGCGCGTCCATGCGCCGTGGGCGATGGCGCTCCAGGCGAAGCTCCGCGACACGCTGTCGCTCGAGGTGCAGTCGCTCTGGTCGGACGACGGGATCGCCCTGCACCTGCCCGACGCCGACGTGCCGCCCTCGCTCGCCGACCTGCTCGTCGAGCCCGAGGAGCTCGAGGACCTCGTCGTCCAGGAGGTCGGGCGCACGGCGCTGTTCGGCGCCCGCTTCCGCGAGAACGCCGCGCGGGCCCTCCTGATCCCCCGGCGGCGCCCCGGGCAGCGCACGCCCCTCTGGCAGCAGCGCCTCAAGGCCCAGAGCCTCCTCGAGGTCGCACGGCCCTACGGCTCGTTCCCGATCGTGCTCGAGACCTACCGCGAGTGCCTGCAGGACGTGTTCGACCTCCCGGCGCTGCGCGGCATCCTCCACGGTCTCCGCGCACGCGAGCTCGACCTCGTCGAGCTCGAGACCCCGTCCGCGTCGCCGATGGCCGCCTCGCTGCTCTTCGACTACGTCGCGACCTACATGTACGAGGACGACACGCCTGCGGCCGAGCGGCGGGCGCAGGCGCTGTCGCTCGACCGCGAGCTCCTGCGCGAGCTGCTCGGCCAGGAGGAGCTCCGCGACCTGGTCGACCCCGGTGCTCTCGCTGAGGTCGAGGCGTCGTTGCGTCCCGTCCCGCGCAACGCCGACGAGGTGCACGATTCCCTCCGGCGCTCGGGGGAGCTGCGCGACACGGAGGTCGACCCCGGGTTCGCAGAGACGCTCGTCCGGGAGCGGCGTGCCTTCCGCGCCCGGGTCGGCGCCGTCGCGGTGCTCGTCGCGGCGGAGGACGCGGGCCTGTACCGGGACGCGTTCGGCGTGATGCCGCCCGGAGGGCTGCCCGAGGCGTTCCTCGAGCCGGTGGACGACGCGCTCGAGCGGATCGTGCTGCGCTTCGCCCGCTCGCACGGGCCGTTCACCACCGGCGAGCTGGCGCGCCGCTACGCGCTCGAGCCCGACGCGGCGGAGGCGACGCTCGCCGCCCTCGAGGCCCGAGACCTGCTCGTCAGGGGAGAGCTCCGGCCGGGCGGCGTCGAGCGCGAGTGGTGCGACCCGGACGTGCTGCGGCGCATCCGCAGGGCGACGCTTGCAACCCTGCGGCGCGAGATCGAGCCCGCGGAGCAGGCGGCGCTCGGCCGTTTCCTCCCGGGCTGGCACGGGATCGACCGCAGGGCCTCGCTGCGGGAGGCGCTCGTGCCGCTCCAGGGGGTGGCGCTTCCCGTGCCGCTCTGGGAATCCGAGGTCCTGCCGAGGCGCGTGCCCGGCTACCAGCCGGCTGCGCTCGACCAGATCTGCGCTTCCGGCGAGGTCGTCTGGGTGGGCGCGGGGCTCGACCGGGTCGCCCTCTACTTCCGCGAGGACGCGCCGCTGCTCGGCCCCCCCGCCGTCTCCGAGCCTCTCGCCGGGCCGGTTCACGATGCCGTGCGGCGGGCCCTGGCGTCGAGCGCCGAGTTCTGGGCGGATCTCGTCGTCGCGGCCGAGGTCGACGCGGCGGACGCCCTGCCCGCGCTCTGGGAGCTGGTGTGGGCGGGCGAGGTGACGAACGACGCGTGGGCGCCGCTGCGGGCAAAGCGACGCTACGGCATCCCGTCGGCCGAGCGGCGCCCCCGCCGCTTCTCGCGCTCCCGCGGCTCCGGCCAGGTCGCCACGGCGGGACGCTGGTCGCTCGCGGCGCGGCTGTTCGCTGCGGGCGAAACGCCGTCGCCGCCGGGCGCAGGCGACCGCCGGCCGCTGGCCGAGCTGCTCCTCGAGCGCCAGGGGATCGTGACGCGCGACGGCGTGCGCGCCGAGGGCATCCCCGGCGGGTACGGCGCGGTGTACGGGGAGCTGAGGGCGCTCGAGACCGTGGGGGCCTGCCGGCGCGGCTACTTCGTGGAGGGATTGGGCGGCGCCCAGTTCGCGCTCCCGGGCGCGGTCGAGCGGCTGCGCGAGCTGCGTCGAGCCGACGACGACGAGCCGCTCGTGCTCGCCGCCGCGGATCCCGCGCAGCCCTACGGGGGAGTCCTGCCGTGGCCGAGGCGCGCCGCCGCACGGGCGGCGCGGGTCGCGGGCGCCCACGTCGTGCTGCTCGGAGGCGAGGCGGCGCTGTACGTCGAGCGCGGCGGCCGCTCGCTGCTCCCGCTCCGCGAGCCGGATCCCGACTGGCTCCGGCCCGCGCTCGCCGCGCTGGTCGCGTGGGTGCGCGCCGACCGCGGGCGCCGCCTGTCGGTCGAGCGCTTCGACGGACGCCCGGTGGTGGAGAGCGACGTGCTCCCGCTGCTCGTCGACGCGGGCTTCCTCGCCGGTCCTCGGCGCGCAGTGCTACGACCCTGAGCCGAGTTCCAATCCCCACCGCACGGGAACGCCGTGGGCCGGGGCGTGGCCGATCGTCTGCTCCGGCCCGCCCGGCCAGACGCGGACGGCGACGTGGAACGCGAGGCTCGTCTGCGGGTCGAGGGCGCGGGGCTCGAGCGAGACGTGAGCGACCGGCGCGTCCTCCGTCGCGGCCGTCCCCGCGCGCTCGAGGTGCGCGCGGACCACCGTGCGCTCCTCTTCTTCGAGGTACATCCACATCACCGAGTGCCAGACGACCGTCCACGCGCCCGGGGCAGGCGCCAGGTCGGCCAGGAAGCTCGCGGCGTCTCCCTCGACCACGCGCACCGGTGTCTCTCGCGCGAGGGCGAGCGCGCCGCGGAGCCGCGCGAGCCGCTCGAGTTGATCGGGCCAGACGTACGACATCAGCGTGAGCGCACCCTCCTCCGTCGACGCGTCGACCGGGGCCGGGTCGCAGCCGAGCCGCTCGACGACCTCGAGCTGGGGGCCCGTGCGCGGGACGGCGCCGTGCCACGCGTCCCGGAACACCACCGGCGACCCCGGCGGGCCCGTTCCGCCGTCGGCCGTCTCGAACCGAAACCGGTCGGCGAGCAGGTTGAGCCCCGCACTGGCGCCGATCTCGAGCAGGCGTACGGGGAGCGCGTGCATCGATTGGAGGTGCCACAGCGCCCCGACGAGCGGCGCGGCGCGTCCGACCTCGTTCGTCTGCGGGGGCTGCGCGAGCCCACGTCTCAGCTGGTCGAGGTTCGCCGCGAGCACCGCGAGCAGCGGCGCGACGGCGGCATCCGCGTCTCCGTCCCCGCCCGTGCTCGGATAGCGGGCCGCGAGCGCGGGCTCGAGCCCGGCCAGCACCCGTCGGTGCACGCCGCCGAGGAGTCGCAGCGAGAGGATCGCGTCGACCGGATCGTCCTCGTGCCCCGCGAGGACCCGCGCCGTGACGCCGCCCGCCTGCGCGTCGTCGGCAAGCCGCCGCAGGATCTCCGCGTAGAAGGGAGACCCGAGCGCGGCGCATGCCTCGGCCTGCCAGCGAAGCTGCCCGACCAGTCCGTCGGTCATCGGGGCATTCAAACAGCCGCCGCGACGGTCGCCGGCGGCACGCTCCTCGCAGGCGCGTCGCCGGGCTTTCGGGCTGCGTACGTCGGCCCCCACGAAGACGGGGCGCCACCGGCGCCCCGTCTCTCCCCCCGAGGGTGGCCGGACTACGGGAGACCGACCGAGTGACGCCTGCGCGCCGTCAGCAGCGCGCCCCCGAGCACTGCGGCGAGCAGGGCCACCATCCCGGCTCCGGCGCCGAAGGAGGCCCAGTCGAAGTCGTTGCCGCTCGACACCGTCGGCGTAGCAGGCGTCGAGACCGGCTGCAGGTACCTCGTCGCCGCACTGTCGCCGGTGAGCCCCAGCGGCTCCGCGGCCGGGGCGGTGCGCGTCAGCGCCGAGTCACCGGTCAGCCCGAGCGACTGCGGCTCCTCGCTCGGCGGCGAGAGCACGACCTGGATCCCGTGCGGCAGAGGAGCGACGGGCGCCGTCTCGTGCCGACTCTGGAGCGCCGCGTGCACGCCGCTGAGGCCTGCCCGCGCCCCGATTGCGGTCTTGATCGCGGGATCGAGGCCGATGCTCGCCCGCGAGACTTGCGGCTGGCTCGTGACCTGCCGGGACGACTGCCCGGCGAAGAGCGAGGTGTCGACGCCGATTCCCTGACTCAGGTAGGGAATCGGGCCCGGCTGGGCCGGCTGGCTCGTGACCTGCCGGGACGACTGCCCTGCGAACAGCGAGGTGTCGACGCCGGTGCCGTGGCTCAGGTAGGGAATCGCGCCCGGGCCGGAGACCTGGGACTGCTGGCGTTGCTGCGACTGCGCGGAGACGGGGCTCACACCGTCTCCCTCTGCGAGGTACGCGTTCGCGGGGCCAGTGAGCAGCACCGCGAGCGCGGAGAGCGCGACCGTCGCGAAGACCATCCGTGTCGCCCTGTCGTACATGTCCTCCTCCTTCTTCCGCCTCGACCGTTCGACCATGTGACGACGGTACGAGGGCGCGCGCCCCACGTCGTTCGCCGTTGCGCCGCCCGCTGTGTAACGCTTGTGACAAACATGGAATGGCGGCTGTTCGAGGGGATCCCGGTGGATGACGTCCGCGCCGTCCTCGCGCTCGCGCGGCGCAGCACGTACCGGCGGGGAGAGGTCGTTTTCCATCGCCACGATCCCGCCGACTCCGTCCACCTGGTCGCGAAGGGCCGCTTCGACGTCCGCATCGGCACGCCGCTCGGAGACACGGTGGCGCTCGGGATCCGCGGGCCGGGCGACACGTTCGGGGAGCTGGCGGTGATCACCGAGGGCGAGCGGAGCGCGACCGTGACCGCGCTCGAGCCCGGCGAGACCCTGGTCGTGCGCGGCTCGGAGCTGCGCCGGCTCGCACGGCGCCACCCGTCCGTCGACGAGGTGCTCGTGCGGCTCCTGTCGGAGCGCGTCGCGTTCCTCTCCGAACGGCTCGTGGAGGCCTACACCGTCGGAGCCGAGACGCGCGTCGCGCGACGGGTGCTGGAGCTGGCCCGCGTGTTCGCGGGCCCCCCGCCGGTCGCGATTCCGTTGATCCAGGACGACATCGCGGCGCTGTCGGGAACGTCCCGCGCGACCGTGAACCGGGTGCTGCGCGACGCCGAGCGACGGGGAATCGTCGAGCTCCGGCGCGGGCGGACGGTCGTGCTCGACGAGGAAGCCCTCGCGCGACTGGCGCGCTCGCCCGACAGGAATCCCGCGGCGTACCCGTAACTGGAGGCGTATGGGCGTCCGTGCGCCGCAGCTCCACCATGCGCTTCGTGCCTTCACGCTCGGCGCGTTCGCGTATCTGCTCCGCGAGCTCGACGATGCCGGCGAGTCGCTCCCGTTCGCGTTCGAGGAGCACGGCGGCGACAAGGGGCCGGCGCTGTACGAGTACCGGCCGCTCGTGCGCGACTTCGTCGAGGCGCGCGCCTCGCGACTCCGGGGGCGCGACGACGCGACGATCGCGCTCGACGAGCTTCACCGGGAGCGCGCAGCCGCCATCTATGCACGCGCTCACGCGGGCCTCGAGCCCACGGAGGACGACGCGCTGTTCCGCACGGTGCTCGTCGACCTGCTCGTCCGGGTCGCGGAGGCGTGCGGCGGCTTCGACTGGGACGACGACGCGTTCGACCGCTGCTACGCGGAGCTCGAACAATCGCTGTTCGGCGAGAGCCGCGCCTACGCCGCGGTCGCGCCGCTCGTCGGGCTGACGACGGGGATCCAGCGCGAGCTCGGCCCGGGGATCCGCGTCCGGGCCGCGGCCGACGGCGAGCTCGCCCGGCACTGGCCGGA
>CAVPZH010000015.1:0-138577 GCA_963710125.1 uncultured Actinomycetes bacterium
AGGCCAGATGAGGCGGCGGCGCAGCCAGAGCGCGACGTAGACGAGCCCGACCAGCACCGGCACCTCGATCAGCGGGCCGACGACTCCGGCGAGCGCCTGCCCGGAGGTCGGCGCCGAAGACGCCGATGGCGACCGCGATCGCCAGCTCGAAGTTGTTGCTGGCGGCGGTGAAGGCGAGCGTCGCCGTCTGCGGGTAGGCGAGCCCATGCAGCCTGCCCGCGGCGAAGCCGGCGATCCACATCACCGCGAAGTAGACGAGCAGAGGCAGCGCGATTCGGGCGACGTCGAGAGGCTGCGAGGTGATCCTGTCGCCCTGGATCGCGAACAGCAGGACGATCGTGAAGAGCAGGCCGTAGAGGGTGATCGGCGCGATCCGCGGCAGAAAGCTCGTTCGTACCAGTCGCCACCCCGCCGCCGAGCCCGATCCGGCGGGTGAGGTAGCCGGCGGCGAGCGGGATGCCGAGGAAGATGAGCACCGTGCGGGCGACCTCCCAGATCCCGACCTCGAACCCTTGCGTGTCCAGGCCGAGCCAGCCCGGGAGCACGGTCAAGTAGAAGTAGCCGAGCAGCGCGTAGGCGGCGACCTGGAAGAGCGAGTTGAAGACGACGAGCACGGCGGCGCGCTCGCGGTCGCCGCAGCGCGAGGTCGTTCCAGACGAGCACCATCGCGATGCAGCGGGCGAGGCCGACGATGATCACGCCGGTTCGGAACGCGGGCTGGTCGGCAAGGAACATCCAGGCGAGCGCGAACATGAGCGCCGGTCCGACGACCCAGGACAGGACCAGCGAGGAGCCGAAGAAGCGTCCGTTCCCGACCCCGTCGTCGCTCATCCGGCCGAGATCCTCGTAGCGGACCTTCGCGAGGACCGGGTACATCATCACGAGCAGCCCGACCGCGATCGGGAGCGAGACCGTGCCGACCTGGAGGGCGCCGAGCCACGCGTCGAGGCTCGTGAGCGCCGTGCCGAGCAGAAGGCCGACCGCCATCGCCAGCGCGATCCAGAGCGGGAGGAAGCGGTCGAGCCGCGAGAGCTGCTTCACCACCCCCGACGACCGCGGCGCGGCCGACGGCGGGGCCGCCACCGGTCGGGGGCGGGCGTCAGTAGTCCGCACCGCACCCGTCCTCGTTCAGTGCGACCGCGTCTCGCAGGAGCGCGCCGACGAGCCCGTGGAGGGAGGCGAGTCGCTCGCGGTCGGGCCAGTAGCAGGTGCGTGGCCCCTCGATCTCCCCGTGAATCAGGCCCGCCTGGTTCAGCACCTTGAGGTGCTGCGAGACGGTCGCCTGCGCGAGCGGGAGCTCCTCCACGATCTGGCCGCAATAGCAGGCATCCCTGGAGAGGAGTAGGCGCACGATCTGCACCCGTGCGGGATGCCCGAGCGCCTTCGCAAGCGTGGCGAGCTGCCTCTCCTCTTCGGGGGGCTCGAACGTCCGCGGCGGGGCCGCCGCGACGCTCACCGTCCGGCCCCGGCGGACAGGCGGGCGTGTCCGCTTCCGCCTGCGACCCGAGCGAGCTCATGGGACGACGCGGCGGCATTCAGATCATGCGGGCATCCGTAGAGTGTGCCGCCGGGGCGATGGAGCTGCGCCTCAGCCAGGTGCTCGAGGCAAAGGCCCACACCGCAGTGCCGACAGGTGGCGACGGCCGCGACCGCCTCGCCCCTGATCGCGCACTCGTAACACTCCATCGCACGCCTCCTTCCGCGCCGGCTGCCTCACCGTCGGCAAACCGTTCATCGCAGATCGACGATAGGAGGCGGGCCGTCACCTGGAATCCGGTGGCACCCGTACACGCGCTGCGGGAAGACCGCACGCGACCCTGGCCGCCCCCCGGCGCGGTCAGGCGTCGGCGACGAGCTTGTCGGCGAGCTCCTCACGGCAGTCCGACGGTCCGCATCGCTCGTGCGCGAGGTCACCTAGCCACGCACTGGACCGATGTCACGACCTCATCGTCGCTTGTCTGAGGCGGCGCGGGTTTCGGCGCGACGATGTGGCCATGGCCATGCCATCTTCGCCGCTGGAGATGAAGACCGCTCACGACGGACGCAGCAGCACGGCTCATCCTCGAGCGACGCACAGCGGCGGGGGTGCGACTGACCCAGGAGGCGAACAAGGACCTGCGCTGAACCGTGTCGTCGTCGGTCTTGCGCTTCGGGAGGACGTCTCGCAAACACAGCGAACCGGGGGATGGTCGGGGCTCCGCTGACGATCGTCGTCAAGCGACGAGCTGTCGCTGGAGGAGCTCCCCGAGGTCCTCGACGACGAGATCGGCCCCGTGCGCGCGGAGCCCTGGAGCGGCCCTGTCCCGGTCGACGCCAACGACCAGTTCGAAGCCGCCGGCGTGGCCCGCCTCGACTCCGTCGATCCCCGTCTCGAAGGCGACGGTTCGCTCGGGATCGACGGCGAGGCGTTGGCAGGCGGCGAGCAGCATGTCCGGCGCGGGCTTTCGCGGCAGCCGCTCGCTGCGGGCCGTGTTTCCGTCTACGTATTCGTCGATCAGTGTGCCGAGGCGAGCTCGCTCGCACAGGATCCGTGTGTTCGTGGATCCGGACACGACAGCGCAGCGCATCCCCGCGTCGCGCACGAGCTCCAGGTAGAGACGCGCCCCCTGGAAGGCATGCGCACCATGGCGCGTGATGATCTCCATCAGCAGCTGGTTCTTCCGGTTGGCGAGTCCGCGCACGGTCTTTGTCCCCGGCGGGTCCTCGGGACTACCGTCCGGCAAGGTGATCCCTCGGCTGGCGAGGAACTCGCGGACGCTGGCGACGCGCGTTCTGCCGTGGATCAGCCTCGGGTAGTCGACACCGATGCTGAAGGAGGCAAACGGGACGCCCGTCCGCTCGATCTCCATCGCGATGAACTCGTCGAACATCGCCTTCCACGCCTCGGCGTGGATCGAGGCGCTCGGGACGAGGACGCCGTCCACGTTGAAGACGCAGGCGACCGCGTCCGCGGGCAGGCCGAGCAGGCGCTTCGCCTCCCACGGCGACGCGACGAGACGGACGAGGAATTGTTTCACGTGGAGTTCGCCGGCGAAGGACTCGAGCAGCCGCGCGGTCGCCACGCGCTCGTCGGCGAGGCGTCGGCTTCGCGTGCCGAGCTCGGCCGGGGGAAGCTCGTGCCGCGCTGCGTCGAGCGCGATCCTGGCTGCCTCGAACGCGCGTCGCCACCCGCCGATCAGCGCCTCGAAGTCGAGGGACTCAACCGTCACGGCGCAAGTGTGAACCTCGTTCGCAGCTGCGGGCCCGGCTCGCCGAGCTTCAGGCCGCGGCTCCCCCGCGATGAGCTCCCCGTCGCACCGGTGCGGGCGCCGCGCTGTCGCATGGGTGACACAGCCGGTGGCGCAGCGGTGAACGACGCGGAGCACGTCTCGTCCTATCGTCGCCTCATGGCCTGTCGAGGCGGAACGAGGAGGAGATCGTGAACGCCAAGGCGACACGGATGCTCTTCGCCGTGGTCGTGCTCTCGGTGCCTGCGGCGGCGCTCGCGAGCACGGCAAACGCGCGTGTCCCGGAGGGCACCGGCACCCGGCTCACGCCCCAGACAGTCGTCGCGCGGCGGATCGTTGTCCCCTACCTCCGCCGCGGGATCGGCGTCGACCCGTCACTGTGTGCGGGACTCACGCGCGACCGGGGCTTCTCCTCTGTTGTTCCGCTGCGTGCCGGCGCACCCGTCGTCCGGTCCAACGGCAGCCGCTCGTTCGTCTGGCCCACCCACGGCACCATGGCCTACCGGCGCGCCGCTCGCATGGCCGGGCATGGCGACCCTGAAGCGCAGAGCTTCGTCAGCGGCCAGAGCGACATCAATCCGTTCGACGCGCGCTGACCGCCCTTGAAGCGGGGCCGAACTGGATGTGTCCGCAAGAGCCACGCGGCTCGGACGCGATGCAGCGGCACGCTTTCGGCGGGCCGACCGCCATGGTCAGAGCTCCACCGCTGACCGCGCCGAGTTTGTCGCATGGTTGACACAGCCGGTGGTGCAGCGGTGAACGACGCGGAGCGCGTCTCTTCCTATCGTCGCCTCATGGTCGGTCGAGGCGGAACAAGGAGGAGATCATGAACGGCAAGGCGACACGGATGCTCTTCGCTGCCGTCGCGCTCTCCGCGTTTGCGGCGCTGCTCGCGAGCACCGCGAACGCGCGCATCCCGGAGGGTGACGTCGTGAAGGTCGTCACGGCTCAGTCACCGCAGCTTCAGCAGGCCGCGCCCGAGAGTGTGCCCGGCGTGCCCGCGGAGATCTACGCGGCGTCGCTGTCCCCGACGGTCGTGAGCGAGCAGCAGGCCGCGCCCGAGAGTGTGCCCGGCGTGCCCGCGGAGATCTACGCGGCGTCCACGTCCCCGACGGTGGTCAGCGAGCAGGAGGCCGCGTGGGTGGTCGTGGCTGGTATCGACCCCGCGATCTACGCGGCGTCCCTGTCCCCCACAGTCGTTACCGAACAGCAGACTCCACAGGCGAGCGGGACCTTCGGTGTCGACCCCGAGGTCTACGCGACCCTCGATCCCGCGATCAAGGCCGCGATCCAGGCGCGCTCACACGTTTCGCCGCTGGCCACGAAGGCGGTTGGGGCCGGCACGCGTCAGAAGCAGGTCGCGCGGGCCCTCCCCTACCTCAGCTACCTGGGGAACAGGTCGCAGGTCGCCGGTCGCCAGGCTCGGCACGAGAAGGCCCTGCTCCCGCACGGGATCCAGGTCGGGCTTCCGTAGAAGGGATCTCCATCGGTGGGTGAAGACGGGGCGGCCGCCGCCCCGTCTTTTCGGGTGAGGTCGCGTGCCTCCCAATCCGTGTCCCGGAGGCGGTGTTGCGCGAACGCGACCGCAAAGAGGAAGAGAACTCGACAACACGTATCGCCTCGACACCGCCTCGGCGTCGACTTCCTGAGCGGGTTCACCTCGGGCCAGCTACGCGCGAGGACGGGCACTTCTCGCCGACATCGTCGATCGATGTCGGCGACGGGTTCGACGGGTCGCTAGGTCGATCGCAAATCGGGCCCGGCTTTCGGTGCCGAGATCGCCGCGACCGCCGTGCTCAGCATCGCCGCCTCGGCCTCGGATTCCGGGATGCGGCCGCCCTGTATCTCGTGGCTGGCGGTGTGGACGATCGCTCGGATCACCGCGAGGTGCCAGGCGATGGAGAGATCGCTTCTGAAGACGCCCTGCCTCTGGCCGCGCTCGATCAGGGGCTCGAGCTGGTCGAGCATGGGGAGGTGACGTCGGTGGAGCTCCTCCGCCGAGAGCCGGGCGGTGTTGAGCGCGAGGAGACCGTGGAAGCGGGCGAGCTCGCGCCAGGTGGCTCGAAGCACGCGCTCCAGCGCCTCGACCGGCTCGCCACGGCCGGGCTCGGCACCGCTCATCGCCTCCACGACCTGTGCGACCGCGTGCTCCATCACGGCGTCGAGCAGAGCGGTACGCGTCGGAAAGTGGACGTAGATGGTCGCTCTGACCACCCCGGCGCGGCGAGCGATCTCCGACATGCTGCTGTCGGGATCGCTCGCCAGCGCTTCGACGCCGGCGTCGAGGATGGCGGCGACGCTGCGCTCGGCGTCGGCCCGGAGACGCTTGTGGGCGGGCGGCTCGGTAGGTGTCTGCGGCGGCTTCGGCATCGTCAGTGGCTCGGCATCGCGCTGGGGCTCAGCCGCAGCTTCGGGACGAAGTGTCGCGCCCGCGGCAGGACGGCCAGGGCGACCACGCTGGCGACACCGGCGAGGAGACCTGCTGCGACGAACGCGTGCGCGATCCCCGCTGCTGTCTGCGGGCCGGCGATCGCGCCGCTTCCGGCCGCGATCGTCGAGAAGATCGCGATGCCGAGCGTGCCGCCGATCTCGTGGCCGGTGGAGTTGAGCCCGGAGATCATGCCCGACTCCTCTTCGCGGGCCCCGGTGAGGATGGCGATCGAGACGGACACGACGGCGACGCCGAGCCCGAGCCCGGCGACGAGCATTCCGGGCAGGACATCGCGGACGTAGCTGCCGTGCTCGCCGACGTGGGCGAGCAGCGCCATGCCGGCCGCCCCGAGCAGGAAGGCGCCCGCGAGCGGGCCGCGGACGCCGTGCTTGCCGACGATGTGCCCCGCCGCGTGCGCACCCGCCCCTGCCGCCAGCGCCAGCGGGATGAAGGCGAGGCCGGTCGAGAGCGGCCCCCAGCCCAGGACGTTCTGGAGGTACAGCGATGTGAGCAGGAAGAGCCCGAAGATCGAGCCGGCTGCGGCGAGCATCAGGAAGAGCCCGCCGCCGACCGCGCGGTCTGCAATCCGCTCGACGCGCAGGAGCGGGGCGGCGGTGCGGCGCTCGAGCGCCGCGAAGGCTGCGAGGCCGGCGAGACCGCCGATCCCGAACAGGTGCGTCTGGACCGAGGTCCAACCCGCACCTTCGGCCTGCGTGATCGCGAAGACGATTGCACCGAGGCTCGTGGTGGCGAGCACTGCGCCGCGGAGGTCGAGGCCCTTCCAGCGCGGCTTCTCGGTGTCTGCCGGGACGACCTTCAGTGCGGCGAGCGCGAGTGCGGCGGCGACGGGGAGGTTGACGTAGAAGATCGTGCGCCAGTCGGCGTACTCGGTCAGGACGCCGCCGACGAGGACGCCGATCGCGGCACCTGCGCCGCCGACGGCTCCCCACGCTGCGAGCGCCTTGGCACGCTGGTGGCCCTGGAAGGCGGACATGATGATCGCGAGCGCCGCGGGGGAGAGCATCGCGGCGCCGAGACCCTGGCCCGCCCGAGCGGCGAAGAGGGCGCCGGCGGTGCCGGCCAGCGCGGAGGCGAACGAGGAGGCGGTGAAGATGCCGAGCCCGGTCAGGAACATCCGGCGTCGGCCGAGCAGGTCGGCCGCGCGGCCGCCGAGGAGGAGCAGGCTGCCGAAGATCAGCGAGTAGCTCGTGATCGTCCAGCTGACCGACGACCCACGGAGCTCGAGGTCCGTCGCGAGACTCGGTAGCGCGATGTTCACGGCCGTGATGTCCAGGATCACCATCAGCTGGGCGATCAGGAGCACGCCCAGCAGGACGCGGCCGGATCGCGAGTGGCCGGCCGACGTCGCGGGGCGCCGGGGGAGCGGAGGTGCCTGGTGCGTCTGCTCGTTGTCGCCCGACTCGGCCGGACGATGACCCTTGCTGCTGCGATGCTCGAACATCCGATTGCCTCCTAATTCAGACGATGGTGTCCGAGTTAAATATCAGACACGAGTGTCTGACGTCAAGCTCCGGATCCATATCCGAGCGGTTGACACAGCCCGCTCACGGGCTGAGAATCGCCCGGACTCGTTCCCCGGAGAAGGGAGTCGATGTGTCCTGGAGTCTCAAGGGCAGCTACTTCGAGACGTGTTCGTGCGAGCTCATGTGCCCGTGCAATCTGTCCTTCGACCATGGAGCGACGTACGACTACTGCCGCGTCACTCTCGTGTTCGCGATCGCCGACGGCGAGATCGAGGGCACCGACGTCAGCGGTGTCAAGCTCGCCGTGATCGCGGATACGCCGAAGGTCATGACCGAGGGCAACTGGCGGCTCGGCATGTTCGTCGACGAGGACGCGACGGACGAGCAAGTCGACAAGCTGACGGCCGTCTTCGGCGGGCAGAAGGGTGGGCCGATGGCAGGGTTGGCACCGCTCATCGGCGAGATGCTCGGGGTCGAGCGGGCCGCGATCGAGGTGATGGAGGACGGTCTCCGGCACAGCGTCCGGATCGGCGACGCGGTCGACTTCGAGATCGAGGACATCGTCCCCTTCGGCATCGAGACCGGGCAGCCGATTCGCTTCGACGGGATGTTCCACCCCGTAGCACCGAACCTCACGATGGCGGAGGCGACGCGGTCGAGCATCAACGCCTTCGGCATCGCGTACGAGGGGAAGTCGGGGCTCTCGACCGCGGAGTTCTCCTGGGCCGCCTGAGCACTTGATCGCCTCGGCAAACGAAACTGCTCCGGGCACCGGCGGGCTTGCCCCGGCCCTGCTCGCGGCGCGTTCCAGGCTCGGGCTCGTCGCCCTCCTCCTGGTTCTCGCCGCAGTCGGCTGGTGGTGGACCGTCGACGAGATGCAGGGCATGGACGGTGGGCCATGGACGGATCTGGGCACGCTCGCCTGGTTCGTCGGGGTGTGGATCGTGATGATGGCGGCGATGATGTTCCCGTCTGTGGCGCCGACCGTTGCGCTGTATTCGCGCATGACCAGGAGCCGCTCTCCGGTGGCGCCGCTCCTCTTCACAAGCGGCTATCTGGTCGCCTGGGCCGCCATCGGTGTCCTTGCCTTCGCCGCCGCGGCGGCCGGCGGACGGATCCCGGGCGACCAGTTCGCGTGGGATCGTGGTGGCCGCTGGATCGCAGGGACGACCCTGATCGTCGCCGCCGTCTACGAGCTGACGCCGCTCAAGGACGCCTGCCTCGGGAAATGCCGGAGCCCGCTCGGGTTCCTGCTCGGCTCCTGGCGCAGCGGACCCTCAGGCGCCCTCCAGATGGGTGGGAGGCACGGGGCCTGGTGTATCGGCTGCTGCTGGGCGCTGATGGCATCGCTGTTCGCGCTCGGAGTGATGAGCATCGTCTGGATGGCGGTCGTCGCCGGGCTCATCACCTTCGAGAAGTTGATTCCCTCCCGCCGGCTCGCCACCTACGGGACGGCCGCCGTCTTGCTCGTGCTCGGCGTGCTGCTCGTCGCCGCTCCCGACGCAATTCCGGCGCTCACGATCCCGGGAGGCGGTTCGATGTCCCAGATGGGCCAGATGAGCCCATAGCGGGGCAGCGGCTGCGTCCGCTTCGACGATTCGTCGGTCACTCGAGGATGACATCCGGCGGCGAGGGCGTTCCAATCTGGGCGCCGAGCGCTAGTGCAATGGCCTCGTGCTGCGTCATCGCCTCGCCGGCGGCCCACACGGTGTCTACATCAGGGAGCTCGCGGCGGACACGGGCGAGCGCGCGCTCGTGCAAATCGCCCTCGAAGCCACGGGGCACGTCTGCTTCGATCTCGCGCAGGCGACGCACGGCGTAGGCGAGGAGGCGCGCTGCGCGTTCGAGCTCGCCGCGCTCGGCGATGACCGGCGATCCGGGGGTCGGTTGTGGGGAACTCGTGCTACCGCCAAGATTCCTCACGCAGTGGACGAGGCGGGCGACATCCACGAGCTCCTCGAGCGAGGCCGCGATGCAGCTGCCCGAGGGTCCTGGCGCGAGGCCCACGACCTCCTTAGTGCTGCAAACGTCGCGGAGCTATCACCGGCGGAAATGGAGCTGATAGGCGAGGCGACGTCGTGGTCTGGGCCCACGGAGTCGTGCATCGAGGCTCGCGAGCGCGCGTTCGGAGCGTACCTCGCGAATGGGGAGCGGAGAGCCGCGGCGCGTCTGGCCCTGGCGCTTGTGCGCGACTACACCCTCAAGCAGGCAGGCTCGGTCGCAGCAGGATGGTTCCAGCAGGCGGAGCGGCTGCTGGAGGGAGAGCCCGAGTGCCCCGAACACGGGTACCTCGCTCTGATCCGGATCCGCCTCGGCAAGCGGCGCCAACGCGGGCAGACGGCAAATCCTCCGAGCGACACTGGCGACGTCCGCGGGCTTGTTCAGCGGGCGCTCGAGATCGCACAGAAGTTCGGCGACCGGGATCTCGAGGTTCTGGTGCTGCACAACAAGGGATCGATGCTCATCGCCGAGGGCGCGGTCGACGAAGGCTGGGCGCTGATCGACGAGGCGGCGGCGGCGGCGGCGACGGGCGACTTGCGGCCGACCGCGACGGGCAGCGTGTACTGCTGGACCATCAGCACCTGCCGTGACCTCTTGGAGGTGCGCCGCGCCGGTGAATGGACCGCACGTTTCGAGCAGTGGTGCGAACGGACGGCCCTACCGGGTGGCTGGAGGGGCGACTGTCGTGTCCATCGCGCCGAGCTGCTGCGGCTCCAGGGCCGGTGGACAGAGGCAGAAGAGGAGGCGGAGTCGGCATCCGAGGACTTCTTGCGGTTCGACATGCCCGCCGAGATCGGTCCGGCGGCCTACGAGATCGGGGAGCTCCGGCTCCGTCGGGGTGACCTCGCCGGAGCAAGGGACGCCTTCCGCCGCGCGCTGGAAGCGGGCGCGGAACCGCAACCCGGCCTGGCGCTGCTCCGGCTCGCCGAGGGGAGGCCGGTCGTCGGTTTCGATGAGCTCGGCCGCGCGCTCGCTGATCTTCCAGACGCTCGCATCGAGCGCGCGCGACTTCTGCCGGCCTTCGTCGAGCTGGCGGTGGCAGCAGGACGCGTTGGCGCCGCGCGCGACGCCGCCGATGAGCTCGAGGCGCTGGCGATGCTCTACGGCTCTGACGCGCTCACGGCAACCGCCCGGTGGGCGAGAGGGGTTGTGCTGCTCGCCGAGCGAGACAGTGCTTCGGCGGTGTCCCCGCTGCGGGATGCCGTTCGACGTTGGCACGCGATCGGCGCCCCGTACGAAGCCGCGCGAGCACGGGCGTCGCTCGCCGAGGCCTACGAGGCGGTCGGGGAGAGTGACGCGGCGGTTCTGGAGCTGGAAGCCGCGCTCACGATCTTCGAACGTCTCGGTGCTGCTGCAGCAGCGCGTCGCGCCACAGAGCTCCTGCGGGGCGGCCACGCCGACCCGGCGACAGGCACCTTCCTCTTCAGCGACATCTGCGGGTCGACGAGACTCATAGAGGCGATCGGTGACGAAGCGTGGCTCGACCTCGTCGAATGGCACGATCGGACGCTCCGTGGGCTCTTCGACGAGCACGGGGGCGAGGAGATCGATCACGCAGGCGATGGCTTCTTCGTCGCCTTCCGGGAGCCGGCTGCGGCGCTCGCCTGCGGCGTCGCGATCCAGCGAGCCCTGGCCGAGCATCGCCGGAATCACGGCTTTGCGCCGTCGGTTCGCATCGGCGTCCACGCGGCCGAAGCGATCTCCGTCGGCCGCGGCTATCGCGGCAAGGGCGTACATGCGGCGGCACGCGTGGGAGCGCTTGCCGAGGCGAACGAGATCGTCGCGAGCCGGGAAACAGCGGAGGCTGGGAGAGTCGACTTCACGAGTCCTCGAGTGGTCGCGTTGAAAGGCCTCTCCGAGCCGGTCGAGATCGTCAGCATCGATTGGACGTAGCCACCCGTCGAGCCGACGCCTTCGAAGACTCGCGCACGAGAGGCGCTGAACTCCTCCGAGCCGGGCTGGTCGACACCGACCGCCGTTCGTGAACAAGTGATGACAGGCGGACCGCCGACCGAGGACGCGAACAAAGAGCTTCGCTGAGCTGCGCCGGGAAGCAGGTTCCCGGCGCAGGAAACCGCCTCGACAGCCAACGCCGTGTGGGTACGCTCGTTGCGTGAGCACCGGTTCGTGTGAGGTGCGCGTCTCGCCGATGACGGCGAGGGTCGGCTCGATCGTCGTCCGTTGCGTGCGGTTCGACGAGCTGCTCGCGTTCTGGCAGGCCGCGCTCGGCTACGTCCCGCGCGAGCCTCCGCGAGACGGCTGGGTGGTGCTCACCGACCCGGCCGGCGCGGGCCCCAACATCTCCCTCGACCGCGTCGACGAGCACCGCCTGCCCCCGCTCGGCGAGCTCAGCCGCGTGCACCTGGATCTCTACACCTCCGACCAGACAGCTGAGGTGAATCGACTGCTCGGCCTCGGTGCGACCCGCTACGACCGCGAATATGGACCGGACGACGACTTCGTCGTGCTCGTCGACCCCGACGGCAACCGGTTCTGCGTCGTCGAGAAGCCGAACGCGGCGTAGCACGGTGAGAGCCTCGGGGGCGCGCCACGCCTGGTCGGGCGTGGCGACCTGGCGCCACTCCGTGCGCCGCGGCGGCTCGGCCGGCTCGAACGTGCCCGTGCGCGGGTCGCTGCTGTGAGGGAGCGCGCCGTGCGCGTCGTTCGATACGGCGATGCCGAGCGCGTGGGTGTCGTGTACGAGCGTCTGCGCGTGCCGCTGCGGCGTGGCGAGGCGCCGTCCCCGGTCTGTGCGGGGGAGTCAGAGTCAGGCCGGCGTTCGCGCCCGCAGGGGGCTCCGGCAGCGGCTTGCCTCAGGCGAGCGCCGCTCGGATCGAGAGCTCCGGGCCCTCGAAGCGGATCTCGAGCGCGGTCAGGATCCGCCGGAGCAGCGCCATCGCGGCACGGTTCTCGCTCGAGACGAGGGCGGTGATCTCCGTGACCCCGGCCGCCCGCGCGTCGGCGAGCAACTCCGCCGTGAGCGCGGAGCCGATGCCGCGCTGCTGGTACTCGTCGGCGACCTCGAACGCGATCTCTGCGCTCGGGCCGTCGCGGACGAGCCGCGCGAGGGCGACCGGCAGCGGGTCGCCGTCGACGTACGCGACGAGCGCGTGCCGTGTCGCGTCGGCCGTCGCCAGCTGCTCCAGCTCGGCCGCGGCGAGGCGGGGCTTCGGACCGTTGAAGCGCGCGCGACGGGAGGCCTCCCCGAGACGCGCGAAGACCGCGAGCACCGTCTCGACGTCGCCGTTGCGCAACGGCCGCACGAGCAGGCGCGGAGCGTGCTTCGGCTGGAGGACACGCGTGTACATGCTTCGTCATCCTGACCGTGCGCGCATGCCCGCAGGGGCGGTGCACCGGTGTCTCGTGGTACGGCTCA
Organism: uncultured Actinomycetes bacterium; assembly: GCA_963710125.1. GTDB lineage: Bacteria > Actinomycetota > Thermoleophilia > Gaiellales > Gaiellaceae > Gaiella. Next base: position 12,520 of record CAVPZH010000015.1, read on the forward strand.
CCCCCGGCACGAGACCCGGGCCCGCGGTCGGGGAGGTCGCGCCGCCGTCGCTCGAGGCCAGGTTTTCGGACCGGGAGCACGGGTATCCGGGGGACGCAGCCTGGCAATCGAGCTCCCAAGGAGGATGAGATGAAAGTTGCGTTCCTCGCCACGGACATGGTCGAGCAGGTCGAGCTGACGAGGCCCTGGGAGGCCGTCGAGCAGGAGGGCTGGGAGCCCGAGCTCGTGAGCCTCGAGCACGGCTCGATCCAGGGCATGAACCACTTCGACCCCGGCGATCGCTTCGAGGTCGACCGCGCGGTGGCCGAGGTCGGCGCGGACGACTACGACGCGCTCGTCGTCCCGGGCGGCGTCGCGAACCCCGACATGATGCGGACGCGCCGCGAGGCCGTCGACTTCGTCCGCGCATTCTTCGAGCAGGGCAAGCCGGTGGCGGTCATCTGCCACGGCCCCTGGATGTTGGTGGAGGCGGACGTCGTGCGAGGCCGAGAGCTGACCTCCTGGCCGAGCCTCGCGACGGACATCCGGAACGCGGGCGGAACCTGGCGCGACCGAGAGGTGGTCGTGGACAGCGGGCTGGTGACGAGCCGCAAGCCGGACGACCTCGACGCCTTCTGCGCGAAGCTCGTGGAGGAGTTCGAGGAGGGGCGACACGCCGGTCAGAGGGCATCCGTCGGCTCGCCGGCGGATCGATCCGCGTGAGCAGCGGGCGGCTCGTCTTCAGAATGCTCCTCGGCGGTCTGTTCGTCGGTCACGGCGAGCCGGCGCTCCGCAGAGCGGCCTGACGTCGCGACCCGCAGACCCGGGTGCGCCGGCCGGCCTCCGCGGCCGGGGAGGGGACGGCCCCCGGGTGGCGGCGGGTTGCGGTGGCGAGACCGGTTTCCCTCCGCCGATTGCGGGGAACCGATGCTGGAAGAGCTGCCGTCGACGAGAGAAAGAAGGTCGAGATGCCCGAGCGCCGCAGACGAGTGCGCGGTTCCACGATCGTCCTGCTGGCGGCCCTTGCGGCCGCCGTCGCCGTCTTCACGGCCGCCTGCGGCGGGTCGTCGAGTCAGACGACGGGAGCGGGATCCGACTGGCCGACGAACGGCGGCGCGACCTGGAACCAGCGCTACTCGACGCTCGACGAGATCGACACCTCGAACGTGGCGCAGCTGAAGGGGGTGTGGCGGACGCACCTGAACGGCTCCGGGGTCGCGGCGAAGTACTCGGGTGAGAGCCAGCCGATCGTGCAGGACGGCGTGATCTACATCACGACCGGCAACGACGACGTGTACGCGGTCTCGGCCGACACGGGCAAGATCGTCTGGGAGCACACCTCCAACATCAGCCAGAAGATCTCGACCGTCTGCTGTGGGTGGCTGAACAGGGGCGTCGCGATCGGCGACGGCCGCGTCTACCTCGGCCAGCTCGACGGGAAGGTCGTGGCGCTCGACCAGGACACGGGCGGCGAGGTGTGGTCGCGTCAGCTGGTGCAGTGGCAGAAGGGGCAGACGATCACGGGCGCGCCGCTCTTCCTCGACGGGAAGCTCTACCTCGGCGTCGTCGGCGCGGACTTCGGCACGAGGGGCTTCCTCGAGGCGATCGACGCGGAGACCGGTGACAGCGACTGGCGCGTGTACATGACGCCGGCGCCGGGCGAGCCCGGGAGCGAGACGTGGCCCGAGGCGTCGCCCGCCTACCTGCGCGGCGGCGCGTCGATCTGGTCGACGCCCGCCTACGACGAGGACCTCAACCTGCTCTACGTGACGACCGGCAACGCGGGCAACGACTGGTTCGGCGGCGACCGCGAGGGCGACAACCTGTACGCGGCATCGATCGTCGCGATCGACAAGGACAGCGGCACCGTGAAGTGGCACTTCCAGGAGGTGCACCACGACATCTGGGACTACGACACGCCGAGCCCGGCGGTGCTCTTCGACGTCGAGCAGGACGGCAAGACCGTCAAGGGGATCGGGGCGCCCGGGAAGACCGGCTGGCTGTACCTCCTGGATCGGACCAACGGCGAGCCGCTCTACGGCATCGACGAGAAGCCGGTGCCGCAGAGCGAGGAGCAGAAGACGGCGAAGACCCAGCCGATTCCCCGTAGCGGCGAGTTCATCCCGCACACGACTCCCTCCGCGGCCGAGGTCGCCCGGGTGAAGAGCGAGATCACGGGCGCGGCCAAGGACCTTCCAGTGGTGGTGGCGAAGGAGATGTACACGCCGCCGAGCACGAAGCACATGCTGATCTACTCGCCCGGCCCGCAGGGCGGCAACAACTGGGAGCCGTCGAGCTACAACCCCGAGACGAAGATGTTCTACGTCTGCTCGGCCTGGCAGACGGTGGGGGTCGTGGCCGCCGACCTGAACTACGTCCCGGGCAAGAGCTTCGCCGGTGTCGGTGCGATCGCCGGCGCCGGATTCGGCGAGTCCAAGGGCACGCTCACCGCGATCGACGCGACCGACGGGAGCGTCACCTGGCAGAAGACGTGGGACGAGCCGTGCTACAGCGGCACGGTCACGACGGCCGGGAACCTCGTCTTCGTCGGGCGCAACGGGGGCGAGCTGCAGGCGTACAACGCCGAGACCGGCGACCAGCTGTGGAGCTTCCAGACGGGTGCGGGCGCGAACGACACCGTCTCGGTCTTCGAGCAGGACGGCAAGGAGTACGTCGCGTTCCTCTCGGCCGGCAACTCGCTCGCCGCGACGCCGCACGGGGACAGCCTCTGGCTCTTCTCGCTCGACGGCACGATGGGCCCCGCCGCGGCGCCGGGCGGCGGTCAGGGCACCGAGCACGCGGGCGAAGGCGGCAACCAGGGCGGCGGCAACCAGGGCGGCGGCAACCAGACGGCCGGCGACACCGCGGCCGGCGCCACCGTCTTCGCCGACAACTGCGCCGGCTGCCACGGCGTCGACGGCACGGGCGGGAACGGCGGGCCCGACCTCACCTCGATCCCCTCCGCCAAGGAGGCCGCCTCGGTGATGAAGCAGGTGGAGAACGGCGGAGGCGGCATGCCCGCCTTCAAGGGGCAGCTGAGCGAGAAGCAGATCCAGGACGTCACCGCCTACGTCACCCAGAAGATCACGAACAAGTAGGGGCGTCGCCGCAGGCCGGCCGCACGTCGCGCGCACCGACCCGGCGCGCGGCGTGCAGTCGGGCGGGACCGCGCCGCCCGCGCGACCGCGCCGGCTCGGGCCTCGGGCCTGGCTCCCCTCGCCCGTGCCGCGCCCCGTCCGCCCCGCCGTGAGGTCGGCGTCCGCGGCGGTCCCGTGCGCTCCGCCCGGCCGCTGCCCGCCCCGCGGCGTACGATCGGCGGCCGGTGCCGGTCTTCCCCCTCGCGCGACGGCTCAGCGGGATTCGGCTCGCGCTCGTCGCCTCGGCGCTCGCGGTCCTCGTCCCGTCGAGCGTGTACGCGGCGCGCAGGCGTGGTGCTCGAGTGCACGCGGCTCGGCTCGGGCACGCGGGCGCCGCTCTCCGTGTGGCGGACCGACGCGGGCCTCGTGCGCCTCTCAGGCGCCGTCCGGAGCCTTCCGTGCGCGTCCTAGCCGCGCTGCTCGCGATCGCCGGCAGCGTGCTCGCGGTCGCGGCACCCGTCCGCGCGGCGGCGGAGCTGCCCGTGCGCTTCCCCGCGGCCGGAGAGCTCCTGCGCGCCGCCGCCGCCCGGGACGCACCCGATCCGGCGGCGCCGGTCGTCCGCAGCCTGCGCCGCTTCCGCCCCGACCGGCAGTTCCAGATCGTGCTTGCCCTCGGGTCGCGGCGCGGCGCCGACGGCGCGTGGTGGTACCGCCTCAGCCTGCCCGGCAGGCCGAACGGAGCACGCGGCTGGGTGCGTGCCGACGCGGCGGACGTCCGGCCGGTGCGAAACCGGATCGTCGTGCGGCTCGCCGCGCGCACGATCGAGGTCCGGCGCATCCGCGACGGGCGGCTCCTCCTCCGCGGGATCGTCGCCGTCGGCAGGCCCGGCGCGGAGACGCCGAGCGGCCGGGACTTCTACGTCCAGTCGGCCTTCGTCCCGCTCGACCCGTTCTACGGCGCGTTCGCGCTCGAGACGAGCGCCTACGCCAGCGTCACCGACTGGCCGACCGACGTGGTCGGGATCCACGGCACCGACGAGCCGCGGCTACTGGGTGAGGCCGTCTCGCACGGCTGCATCCGGGTCTCGAACGACGTCGCGCGGCGGCTCGGGCGCCTCGCCCCGCTCGGCACCCCGATCGACATCGCCCCGTAGCTGCGGCTTTCAGCCGGTCACGGCCGTCGGCTTCGCCTGGCCGATGCCGAGCAGTGTCCGGCAATGCAGACCACGGCCGGCCAGCGTTCTCGGGCTACCGCTGAAGAAGACGAGCCCGACCCGCCTCGGCAAGACGGTGAGGCGAGCGGTGCCTCGGCGGTCGGTCGTGACGCTCCGCTCGGCGCCCGCAGAGCGGACGCGCACGCGGATGCCGGCCAGACGCTGACCCTGTCGATTGCGCGCGGTGAGCCGCACGACGGACGATCGCCCGCTCTGCAGAGCCCCCGGGGCGACGGTCAACGTGTCGCAGCGGCTCTGGCCGACCGGTGGGGTGAACGGGCCGATGACACGCGCGAGCGCGGCTGCGACGTTGTTCCGGTAGTTCGACTCCGGCTCCTCCGACTCGACGCGGACGACGTCGACGACCGTGCCGACCCGCGTCGCCTCGGTCACGGCGACGACGGTCGCCGACGCCCCGGGCGCGAGTCGACCGAGGCTGCAGGTGAACCGCGCGCACGTTCCCTGCGACGCCACGAGCGAGATGAGCTTCGTCCGCGACGCGCGGCGATCGTTGACCTTGAGGCCGTTGACGTCCGCCGCGGCGACGGCGGAACGGTTCGTGACGGTCATCGTCCAGGTCAGCCGCCCGCCGACGATGATCGTGGTCGGCTCGACGGTCTTGGTGACGACCAGGTCGAGCGTCGGCGCGGGCCCAGGCGGCGGCGGCGGTACCGGCGGTGGTGTCGGGGGGCCCGGGGGCGTCGGCGGTGTCGGGGGTGTGGGCGGCGTCGGCGGAGCCGGCGGGGCCGGCGGAGTGCCCTTCCGCGTGTTCGTGAACGTGCAGACGACGGTGTCGCCTTGCGCGACCTTGCCGTCGACCTTCGTTCCGGGCACCGACACGTCCACGGCGCCGTTCCGGGTGCATTCGACCCGCGACTCGTAGTCCACGAGGTTCGTTCCGGGCGCGGCCGTCTCGCTCGCAGTCCCCTCGCCGATCCCCGTCCGGAGTGGGCCGCTCGTCGTTCCGTCGCCCCCCGTCGCGACGACCGCGTTGTTGATGCGGAGCTGGAACGCGCCCGGGTCATCGGCCGGGATCGTGACCTTGCGCAGCTCGACCGTCGGGTTGCACGCCCGCGAGCCGGACGATGCCGTTGCCGTCTTCCCGGACAGATGCCAGACGAGGTTGCCTGCCGAGGAGTCGAACGACGTCTGGAAGACGCCGACCTTGCGACCGTCCGCGAACGTCGTCGGCTGCTTTCTGTCGGCCGGGGCGGGCGTGAACTCGTTCCGGTCGCCGATCGGGATCGACACCTCGTGGCCGTTCGTGTTGCTGTAGCCCCAGTACGCGACATCCGGCTGTCCGTCGTTGAACAGGACACATTCGAGCACGGGCGAGACCGTCTTCTGCTTCGGGCTCGCCGTGTTCTCGATCACGCACGTGATCGCCTGGCCTCGACCGACCTGGACGTCCACCGTCGGACCGTTCGAGCCGGCGACGACCGTCTCGCCGTCGCGGCAGACGGTCTCGATCGTGTAGTCGCCGAGCGACGTGCCGGACGCCCCGGACTCGCTCACGGTGCGAGTCCCGGCCGGCACGGCGATCGTGCCGGTCGTCCCCTGGTCGCCGACGGCCTCCGCGCTGCCCTCGATCCGCCCGTCGATCTTCAGACCGAAGCGCCCTGCGTCGTCGGCGGGAACCAGATGTTTGACGACGGTGATCGATCCCTGGCAGCGCGGCGAGTTGTCGTTCGCCGTCGCGCTCTTGCCGGTGAGGTTCCACGTCAGGCTGCCGGAGAACTCCGCGGCGACGGCATCGTCGTGTCGTCCAGGCTCGAACGTGGTCGGCTGACCGCGATTTGCCGGCGCAGGGTCGAACAGGTTTCGGTCATGCGGCGGCGTCACGCCGCCGGAGTTCGGATTGTCGTAGCCGAAGTGAGCCAGAAAGCCGCTGCCGTGCACCTCGATGCACTGGACGTACGGCGTGACCGGATCGGGGGCGGGCGGCTCGGGCGGTGTCGTCGGCTGGCAGCCGTTCTCCCAGATCGCCTGGCCGTCGTCGTCCCAGTTCTTGCCCGGGTAGGACTGCGTGTTGCCGTCCTTGTCGACGTAGACATAGGGCGGGATGATGTCGTCCGGGTGCCCGAGGTGGCCGCCCTTCAGGTCGCCGTTGTTCGCGATCGCCGGTGTTTGCTCCACGTACGGGTTCGTGTCCGAGCTCGTCGCGTGGCAGATCCGCACCTGCTTCTCGTTGTCCTGGCCCGCCGCCATGACGGCGGGGATCGCGGCGAGCGCGCAGACGGCGAGCATCGAGGCGATTGCGATCGAGCGGCGGGCGTGATCGCGTCCGGCGTGGGCTGGCGGCATTCCCACGACGCGAAACTAACAACGCCTGTCATCGCGCACCACCCTCGATCCAGCGATTGCGCGGCGTGAGGACTTCGTAAGCTCGGTCTCTGACGGCGCCCGAGGCGGGTAGGATCGCGCGCGATGCCGACCTCCCTCGTGACCGGCGGCGCCGGCTTCCTCGGCTCTCACCTCTGCGAAGCGCTGCTCGAGAAGGGGCACCGCGTCGTCTGTCTCGACAATCTCGAGACAGGCTCGCTCGCGAACGTCGAGCACCTCCGCGGCGACCGCTTCGCGTTCCTGCCGCAGGACCTGACCGAGCACGTCGACCTTCCCGAGGCGCTCGACTTCGTCTACCACCTGGCGAGCCCGGCGAGCCCGATCGACTACCTGCGGCTGCCGCTCCAGACGCTCAAGGTCGGCTCTCACGGGACGCACAACGCGCTGGGCCTCGCGAAGGTGCACCGCGCCCGCTTCCTGCTCGCCTCGACGAGCGAGGTGTACGGCGACCCGCAAGTGCATCCCCAGCCCGAGACGTACTGGGGGCACGTGAACCCGATCGGGCCGCGCGGCGTCTACGACGAGGCGAAGCGCTACGCAGAAGCCCTGACGATGGCGTACCACCGCCAGCAGGGGGTCGACACGGCGATCGTGCGGATCTTCAACACGTACGGCGCCCGGATGCGGCCCCACGACGGCCGGGCGATCCCGACCTTCATCCGCCAGGCGCTCGAGCAGAAGCCGCTCACCGTGTTCGGCGACGGGTCACAGACGCGCAGCTTCTGCTACGTCGACGACCTGATTCGCGGTCTGATCCTGCTCGCCGAGTCGGGCGAGCACATGCCGGTCAACATCGGCAACCCGGCGGAGATGTCGCTGCTGGAGCTCGCCGAGGCCGTGATCGCGGTCACGCGGTCCTCCAGCAAGGTGGTGTTCGAGGCTCTCCCGATCGACGACCCGCAGGTGCGCCAGCCGGACATCACGCGCGCCCGCCAGCTGCTCGGCTGGGAGCCGGAGGTGTCTCTCGAGGAGGGGCTGCGCCGGACGCTGGCGTCGCTCGAGGGAGACCCGGCACGTGCGTAGCCTCGCCGCGGCGCTCGTCGCATCCGCCGTCGGCCTCGCTCTCTGCCTCGCGCCCACCGCGTCGGCCTCGAGCTCGCTCCGGATCGGCATCTTCGACGACGGGATGGTGCTCTACGGCGAGCCCGACGTCGTGTTCTCGCAGCTCGAGAAGACCGAGACGCAGCTCGTCCGCGTGAACCTCTGGTGGTCGGGCCCCTCGATCCGCGTCGCGACCCGTCGGCCGAAGCACCCCGCCGACCCGAACGACCCCGCATACAACTGGGACACGTACGACCGGACGGTGCGCTTCGCGGTCGTCAGCGGGATGGAGCCCGTCTTCTCGATCGTCGGGACGCCGCCGTGGGCGAACGCCGCCAAGGGCTGGAACGTCGCTCCGACCAAGGCGCAGGACCTCAAGCTCTTCGCGAAGGCCGCTCAGAAGCGCTACAGCGGCACCTTCGTGAACGCCGACGGCATCACGCTGCCGCGCGTCGGCCTCTGGATGGCCTGGAACGAGCCGAACAACCCCGTCTTCCTCAAGCCGCAGTACCGCAGGACCGGGAGAAAGTGGGCGATCGCGTCGGGCCGCGACTACGCCCGGATCTGCAACGCGGTCGTCCAGGGAGTGAAGTCCGTCGACCGCGACTCGAAGGTGGCGTGCGGCGCGACCGGGCCCCGCGGCAACAACAACCCGAACTCGAAGCGCCCATCCGTGTCCCCGATCGCGTTCCTGCGGGCCATGAAGAAGGGCGGCGCCCGCGGCTTCGACGCCTACGCCCACCATCCGTACTACGGCTCGCCCGCCGAGACGCCCAGCACGAAGCCGCCGCCCGGGAAGCGGGGGCAGCCCCCGACGGCGGTCACGCTCGGGAACTTCGACCTACTCGTGAAGGAGATCGACCGGCTCTACGGCAAGAAGATGCGGATCTGGGTCACCGAGTACGGCTACCAGACGAATCCGCCGGACAGGATCTTCGGCGTCACGTACCGCAAGCAGGCGACGTACCTGACCCAGGCCGTGGCCTGGGCGCGGAAGCACCCGCGCGTCGACATGTTCCTCTGGTTCCTCCTCACAGACGAAGAGCGGCTGGGCGGGTGGCAGTCGGGTCTCACGACCGCCGACGGCAAGCACAAGGCGAGCTTCCGCGCATTCCAGCGCGCGGTCGAGCAGTACGGCACCTAGTCTTGCTCGCGAAGCAGGAATCCGCTCGCGCGGATTCCTGCCGCTTGATCCCCGCCTGCGGCGGGGGCAGATCCCTGAAGGCGTCGGCTTCGCCGCCGCAACTGCATTCTGGGCTTGTTCGCGAAGCGGGAATCCGCTTGCGCGGATTTCTGCCGCTTGATCCCCGCCTGCGGCGGGGCAAACCCTTGAAGGCGCCCGCATTCGCGGTCGCAACTGCAACAAAATTGATTTCTGGGAGCGCGGCGGATGCGCGTCCGGCGACATCGAAGAACTCCTGAGTTGGCTTGATCGAGGCTCCGTCTGGGCCGATGACGGCAGCTCGGATCCCGCGATGGACCAAGATTGGGCGAACTGCGTCCGCCGTGTGCACGACGGGTTCAACCCATACGGGCGTTCCGCCAATCCCTCCTGGGGGGCGGCCGGCGTCGGACCGAACGTCACGAGACGCCGCGCTGGCGGCACACTGCCCCCATGGCGAAGGGCTACGCCGAGGGACCTGCGGCCGAAGAGGCCGAGCGTCGGCGCGAGGAGCTCGCGGCGGGCGGCGCCGAGCGCCCGCGGGTGACGCGGCTTGCGGTCGAGGGCTCGACACCCGACGACCCCGAGAGGCACTTCCTCGGCTGGGTGGGCGAGGTCGACCCCGACGAGCTGTTCGCCTCCGGCGCCGCGTGGGGGATCCGGCTCGTCCGCCGGCCGGTCTGAGACGAGCGGTGTCGGACTTCGGGTCCGACACCTGCGTGTCGCACGGCTGTCTCGCAGACGACTGGTGTCCGACTGAAGTCGGACACCGCATGGCCGTGTGTCGGACTTGAGTCCGACACCGGCGGACGCGTGAGCGCACGCAGCGTCCGCCCCGCGGCTGATCACCGGACGGCCGCGCTACCCTGCAGGGAGTGGCCACGAAGAAGGTCGAGCAGCTCGAGCAGGTGATCATCCGCTTCGCGGGCGATTCCGGTGACGGGATGCAGCTGACGGGCGACCGCTTCACGAGCGAGACCGCGACGCTCGGCAACGACCTCGCGACCTTCCCGGACTTCCCCGCCGAGATCCGCGCGCCCGCCGGCTCCCTCCCGGGCGTCTCCGGTTTCCAGGTGCACTTCGCCGACCACGACATCCTCACCGCCGGCGACCGGCCGGACGTGCTCGTCGCGATGAACCCGGCCGCGCTGAAGACGAACCTCGGCGACCTCCCCAAGGGCGCCACGATCATCGTCAACACCGACGCGTTCGGCGACCGCACCCTGAAGAAGGCGGGGTACGAGGAGAGCCCGATCGAGGACGGCTCGCTCGAGGACTACCACGTCCACGAGGTCGCCCTCACCTCGATGACGGTCGGCGCCTTGAAAGGCATCGAGGGCATCACGCCGCGCGAGGCGGAGCGCTCGAAGAACTTCTTCGCCCTCGGGCTGATGTCGTGGCTCTACCACCGGCCCGTGGAGGGCACGATCGCGTTCATCGAGCGGAAGTTCGCGAAGCGGCCGGAGATCGTGGAGGCGAACACGCGCGCGTTCCGCGCCGGCTGGAACTACGGCGAGACGTCCGAGGACTTCGCGATCTCGTACGAGGTGGCGCCCGCGCCGCTTGCGCCCGGCACGTACCGCCAGATCACGGGCAACACGGCCCTCTCGTACGGCCTGATCGCGGCCTCGAAGCTGTCCGGGCTGCCGCTGTTCCTCGGGGCCTACCCGATCACGCCCGCGTCGTCGATCCTCGAGGAGCTCGCCGGGCGCAAGGAGTTCGGTGTCGTCACGTTCCAGGCCGAGGACGAGATCGCGGCGGTCGGGGCCGCCGTCGGCGCCTCGTTTGGCGGTGCGCTCGGCGTGACGGCCTCGGCCGGGCCCGGCGTGGTGCTCAAGGCGGAGACCGTCGGGCTCGCGATCGCGCTCGAGCTCCCGCTCGTGATCCTCGACATCCAGCGCGCGGGCCCCTCGACCGGGATGCCGACGAAGCCGGAGCAGGCCGACCTCCTCATGGTGCTCTTCGGCCGCAACGGCGAGAGCCCGGTTCCCGTCGTCGCCGCTTCGAGCCCGTCGCAGTGCTTCGAGGCGGCGATCGAGGCGGCCCGCATCGCGCTCAAGTACCGGACGCCGGTCTACCTGCTTTCCGACGCCTACCTCGCGAACGGCTCCGAGCCGTGGCTGATTCCGGACGTCGCCGACTTGCCCGACATCTCGACCGGCTTCGCGGAGCCCGGCAACGGGCCCTTCGATCCGTTCCGTCGTGATCCCGACACCCTCGCCCGCCCCTGGGCGATCCCCGGCACGCCGGGGCTCGAGCATCGGATCGGGGGGCTCGAGAAGGCGGACGTGACCGGCGCGATCTCGTACGACCCGGACAACCACGATCTGATGGTGCGGCTCCGTGCCCGGAAGGTCGCGGGGATCGCGACGGACATCCCCGAGCTCGACCTGGACGACCCCGACGGCGACGCGGAGCTGCTCGTGATCGGCTGGGGCTCGACCTACGGGCCGATCGCGGCCGGTGTGCGGCGAGTGCGCAAGCGCGGCCTGCGCGTCGCGCGCGCGCACCTGCACCACCTGAACCCGTTCCCGAGCAACACGGGCGAGGTGCTTCGCCGCTACCCGAAGGTGCTCGTCCCCGAGATGAACCTCGGCCAGCTCGCGCTGCTGCTACGCGCCGAGTTCCTCGTCGACGCGGTCTCGTACACCCGCGTGCGGGGCCGGCCGCTCGGCGCCGCCGAGCTGGAGGAGGCGATCACGACGATGGTGGAGGGGACATGAGCGGCAACGGGCTCGTGCAGCTGACGGCGAAGGACTTCAAGTCGGACCAGGAGGTGCGCTGGTGCCCCGGCTGCGGGGACTATGCGATCCTCGCCGGCGTCCAGTCGTTCCTCCCCGAGCTCGGCGTCCCACGCGAGAACCTCGTCTTCGTGTCGGGCATCGGCTGTGCCGCCCGCTTCCCGTACTACATGGAGACCTACGGGATGCACTCCATCCACGGGCGGGCGCCCGCCATCGCGACCGGCCTCGCCACGGCCAGGCCGGATCTCTCGGTGTGGGTCGTGACGGGCGACGGCGACGCGCTCTCGATCGGCGGCAACCACCTGATCCACGCGCTGCGGCGGAACGTCGACATCACGATCCTGCTCTTCAACAACCGCATCTACGGGCTCACGAAGGGGCAGTACTCGCCGACCTCGGAGCTCGGGAAGGTGACGAAGTCGACGCCGCTCGGCTCGGTCGACCAGCCGTTCCACCCGCTGTCGATCGCGATCGGAGCCGAGGCGACGTTCGTGGCGCGGGCGATCGACACCGACAAGCAGGGCTCGCTCGAGGTGCTCCGCGCCGCCGCCCAGCACCGGGGCGCCGCGTTCGTCGAGGTGCTCCAGAACTGCAACATCTACAACGATGGTGCCTTCGACACGGTGCGCGAGGAGAAGGACAACCGCCTCTACCTCCGCGCGGGCGAGGAGGTGCGGTGGGGCGACAAGGGCGTGCGCATGCGGCCCGACGGGACGCTCGAGATCGTCGACGCGTCCGTCGGCGGGCTCCTGCGCCACGATCCGCTCCGTGACGACCCGGGGCTCGCCTTCGCGCTCGCACGCCTGACGTGGGAGTCGGCGGGAGCCGTGCCGCTCGGCGTCTTCCGGTCGGTGTCGAGACCGGTGTACGAGGACCTCGTGCACGAGCAGGTGCGGACGTCGGTCGAGCAGCGGGGCGAAGGCGACCTCGCCACGCTGCTGCACGGCGCCGACACCTGGTCGATCTCGTAGCCGTCCTAGCGGCGCGGCGGCGGGAGGGACCGACGTCTGAGCTAGCATGAGGACGACGGTCGGCGACGACGCTGGCCGCATCGGCTTCGAGGCCTCGCGCGCCACACGCGTGCCGGGGCCTTTTTTCGTGGTCCAGCGACCGAAAGGAACGTCCGTGAACGCAGTAGCCACCATCCTCACCGTCGAAGACGACCCGATCGTCCGCTCCGATTTGCGCCTCGTGCTCGAGGAGGCGGGCTACGACGTCTGCGCGAGCGCGCGCGACGGGCTCGAGGCGGTCGCGCTCGCCCGGCTCCACTCGCCCGACGTGATCGTGCTCGACCTCGGCCTGCCGAGGCTCGACGGCGTCGAGACCGCGCGTTGGATCCTCGAGGAGCGCGACGTCCCGATCGTCGCGCTGACGGGCCGCTCGCCGCGGCTCGCGAACGACGTGCTGGAGGCGGGCGCCGTGGCCTGCCTGCGCAAGCCCTTCGCCGTCGAGGAGCTCGTCTCCACCGTGACGGCCGCGGTCTCCCCGACGCGTCCCGAGGCGGCGCGAGCCGAGTCGCGTGCGGCGATCGCCGAGATCGTCTCGTCGCTGGGCTACCCGGAGGAGTTGGCCGACGAGATCGAGCAGTGGCAGTACCGGGCCGGCCGCTCGTGGCGTCGTCGCCGCTGAGGTCAGCCGGCCTCGACCGCGACGGCGACCTGCCGCCTCCGGGCGGGCGTCACGAACACGGCGGTGACGGCCGCGACCGAGGCCGCGGCGGCGGAGAGCACGAAGGCGGCGACGTAGGCGCTCTCGCTCGGCACCTGTGTCCCGGCCACCGTGTCGGCGGTCAGGATCGCCGCACCGACCTGTGCGCCGATCACGGCTCCGACGGTGCGCATCACGGTGTTGATCCCCGTCGCGATCCCGGTTTCCGTCGGCGCGACCGCCTCGACGATCAGCGCGGCCATCGCCGCGAACGCGAAGCCGACGCCGACGCTGAGGCCGGCCATCGCGAGGACGATGTTCCACGGCTCCCCGTGGAGCACGGCGAGCAGAGCGGCGGACGCCGCGATCAGGGCCATTCCGATCGCGAGCGGCCACTTGGAGCCGACACGGCGGCCGAGCAGGCCGGCCAGCGGCCCGGCGAACAGCATCAGCAGCGCGCCCGGGAGCAGGTAGAGGCCGGTCAGCGTGGCACTCGCACCGAACCCGTAGCCGAGCCGGGACGCGATTCCCTGTGGGAGGTCGCCCGGCGCCTCGACGAAGCGCGGGACGAGCACGAACGCGCCGAACATCGCGAAGCCCGAGATGAGCGCCGTCACGTTCGTGAGCAGGACTGCGCGCTCGGCGAGGACGCGGATGTCGATGAGGGGCTCGTCGACGTGCAGCTCGAACACGACCCAGACGACCGCGGCGACGGCGGAGATCGCGAACAGGCCGAGCACGGCAGGTGACGTCCAGCCCCAGTTCTCCCCCTCGGACAGCCCGAGCAGGAGGGTCGCCAGCGCCGTCGAGAAGAGGACCGCCCCCGGGACGTCGATGCGGGACGTGGAGCGAACCGGCGACTCCGGGACGAAGAGATGGACGAGCACGACCGAGACGGCGACCACCGCAGCGCCGATCACGAACAACCAGCGCCAGCTGAAGTTGTCGACGACGACACCGGAGAGCACGAGCCCGAGTCCGCCCCCCACGCCGAACACCGCGGAGAGGAGGCCGATCCCGACCTTCACCCGGTCGGGCGGGAACTCGTCGCGGATGATCCCGAAGCTGAGGGGGAACACCGCCCCCGCCGCGCCCGAGACCACGCGGAACGCGATCAGGGTCCAGATGTCCGGCGCCGCCGCGCAGCCGATGCACCCGACGAGGAACACGATGAGGCACGCGACGAGCAGCCGTTCCTTGCCGAACCGGTCGCCGAGCTTGCCGAGGATCGGCGTCAGCACGGCGGACGAGAGCAGGAAGCCGGTCAGGACCCAGGTCACCCAGGTGGTCGACGCGTCGAGCTCCTGCTGGAGCTCCGGCAGCGCGGGCACGACCAGGGTCTGCTGGAGCGCGTAGGCGGTCGCCGCGAGGCTCAGGATCCCGAGCGTGAGCCCGTAGTGCTGACGCCCGGCGGTCACGCTCGGCAGCCTAGCCAGCGGCCTCGTCCCGCCGACCGGCGTCCGCACGGGCGGCGGCGAAGCCGGCAGCCCGCTTCAAAGATGTGCCCGCGGCCCAGTGCAGCCGGGCCCGGGAGCTCGCGGCGTCCGCTCTACGCCAGCGGAAAGACGCCGGAGAGCAAAAGTGGCATCGCACGTCCGGGATGCCGCGGCGGCGGCGGGGTCACGTCCGTGCGATGCCGGAGTCTCACGGTAGTCGATCACGGCGTTTCGTGCCCCGGCCGTCCCCCGGTCGAGGCATGGCTCAGGCAGAGGCGGGCTCGACCCGGGCCGCCCGCAGGCGCAGAGACGCCCAGCCGACGGCCGCGACGCCTGCGCAGCCGGCGACCGTAAAGGCGAGCTCGGTGCCGCCGATCTCCGCGAGCCAGCCCGCGACGAGCCCTCCGATCGGGGCGAGGCCGACGAAGGCGAAGAGATACAGGCTGACGACGCGGCCGCGCAGGTGATCCGGAGCGGCGAGCTGCAGGAGCGCGTTCGCGCTGGCGGTGAAGAGCGAGAAGCTGAGGCCGAGCGCGAACAGCAGGACGAGCGCGACCGCCGGCGTCTGTACGGGCGCGAGCGCGAGCAGCGTGACGCTGAACCCGAGCGCGCCGCCGAGGAACGTCCGGGCCCGCGCGCGTCGGAGGGTCGCGGTGGCGAGCGCTCCGGCGAGCGCTCCGAGGCCGAAGCCGGCGGAGAGGATGCCGAACATCCCCGCACCGACGTGCAGCGTCTGCGACGCGAGCAGGGGGACCAGCACGTTGAAGTTGAAGCCGACCGTCGACACGATCGTCACGACGGTCAGCACGGTCAGCGCCAGCGGGGAGCGAAGCGACCACGCGACGCCCTCGCGGATCCCGGCGACCACCCTGGTCTCCCGGCTCCTGGTGACCGGCGTCAGCTCGTCGACGCGCATCTCGCGGAGCGCGACGAGCACGGCGAGGAAGCTGATCGCGTTGACGACGAAGCAGAGCCCGACCCCGACGACCGCGATCATGAGCCCCGCGAGCGCCGGGCCGATGACGCGTGACGCGTTGAAGAGCCCCGAGTTGAGCGCGACGGCGTTCGGCAGCTCCCGCGGGCCGACCATCTGGAACGTCAGGGTCTGGCGCCCGGGCGCGTCGAACACGAGGATCAGCCCGCCGAGCGTGGCGAGCGCGTAGACGACCGGCAGCGTTGCGACGCCCGCCAGCGTCACGATCGCAAGGACGATCGAGACGACCATTGCGGTCGCCTGGGTCGCGATCAGGAGGCGGCGCGTGTCGAGCCGGTCGACCACGACGCCGGCGACCAGACCCAGCAGGAGAAACGGGAGGAAGCGGCAGAACGCGAGTGTCCCCACCGCGAGCGCGGAGCTCGAGAGCTGGATCACGAGCCAGGCGAGCGCGATGTTCTGCATCCAGGTGCCGGCGACGGAGACGAGCTGCCCGGTGAAGAACAGGCGGTAGTTCCGGTGATGCCGCAGCGAGCGGAACGTCCGGCCGCGCAACGTGAGCGCGAGCGTGCTCACGCCCGCCTGCGGCCGGCGGCCGCTCCCGCCCGGCGGAGCCGGGCTGCTCGCGGCAGGTGCGCGCGGGAGTCAGAGGTCGACGCGGGGCCTCTCATCCGGCCGGCTCCAGCAGCGCCCGCAGGGCGGGCAGCGCCAGAGCGAGGCTCTCGCGCTCGTCGTCGGAGAGCCCGCCGAGCCGTCCCGCCAGCCAGGTGGTGCGGCGCGCCCGCACGCGCCTCAGGGTCGTGCGACCGTCGGGTGTCAGCTCCAGACCGACGCGTCGCCGGTCGTCGCTCGAGCGTACGCGGCGGATCAGGCCGAGCGCCTCGAGCCGGTCGACGTGCGCGGAGAGCGACGGTGCCGAGATGCCTTCCTCCTGCGCGAGCTCCCGCAGCGAGAGGCCGGGTTGGGTGCGCACGAGCCAGAGCAGCGTCGCCTGGTGCGAGGTGACGCCGAGCTCCTCGGTCTCGCGCCGGAGGTGCCGCGAGATCCGGAGGACCACGGGGCGCAGCTCCTCCGCGAGCTCGTGCGTCGAAAGAATAGCCTCACTAACCATTAGTGAGGCTAACTATATCTGAAAGCGTCCGACTGGAGTCGGACACCTCTGGCCCGACACCGCGGTGCGAGGAACATAAGGAGTCCGACTCGAAGTCGGACACCGGTCGGCGTGCTGCGAGGAGGTGGTGTCCGACTTGAAGTCGGACACCCGGTCGGCGCGGTGCGAGGAGGTCCGACGGCGCGGTGCGAGGAGGTGGTGTCCGACCTGAAGTCGGACACCGGACGGCGTGGTGTGGAGAGGTGGTGCACCAGCACTTCTCTCGCGCAGCGAGAGAAGTGCCTACTTGGCTTCTGCTTCGAGCTTGTAGCCGACGCCGTAGCGCGTCTGGAGGAACGTGTGTCGCGGCGCCCGTGAGTCGATCTTCTCGCGCAGCTTGCGGACGAACACGTCCACGGTCCGGTCGCGATGGGTCGCACGGCGCCCCCACACGCGCTGCAGGAGCTCGTCGCGCGTGAGCACGCGGCCCTCCTCGAGCGCGAGTGCGTAGAGGAGGCGGAACTCGGTCGGCGTCAGGTCGGCGCTGCGCCCCTCGACGTACGCCTGGACGTTGCGCGGGTCGAGCCTCAGCTCCTCGATCACGATCTCCTCGCCGCGGCGGGGCTGCTGCGCACGGGTCCCGCGCCGCGCGACCGCCCCGACGCGGGCGACGAGCTCCTTCATCGAGAAGGGCTTCACCAGGTAGTCGTCGGCACCGATCTCGAGCGCGTGGATGCGGTCGTGCTCGGTCCCGCGGGCGGAGACGACGAGGATCGGCGTGCCGATCCCCTCCGCACGGGCCTGCTCGATCACCTTCCAGCCGTCGACCCCCGGGAGCATGAGGTCGAGCACGCACACGTCCGGGCGCTCGTAGCGGAGTCGGGCGAGCCCGGTCTCGCCGTTCGCGACGCCGAGCGCGTCGAAGCCGGCCGACTCGAGGTGACGCGCCATGCCACGCGCAATGACGTCGTCGTCCTCGATGATCAGGATCTTCGCCACGTGCCCGTAGTGTCGCGTCGGGATGTCGCCCGGCCGGGCGACGAACGGTGAACGGATGGTAACGAGGTGGTAAGGGGGCTCGCGAGCGAGCCCCCTAGATAAGACAACTGGCAGTTCCGGGCAAGCCCGGAACTGCCCCCCAACCTATTCGGCGTCGGTGTCGCGATCCGCCTCCGCGGCCTCGTCCGCTGCGGACGGCGCGACGACGACCACGATCACCTCGCAGCCGTGGAACGTCGTCGTCGACCGCTCCGACTGCCGGACGCGCGCGCTGTCCCTGCCCGGCCCGCAGTCGAGCGTGTCGGGGTTCCCGTCGGCGGCGAGCGCCTGCAGCGTGTCGCGCCCCGGCCCGCCGTGCAGGACGTCGGTGCCGGCGCCTGCCCAGAGGCTGTCGCCGCCCGGCCCCCCGGCCACCAGGTCGTCACCCGAGCCGCCGTGCAGCTCGTCGTCGCCGGGCCCGCCGCGCACGGTGTCGTTCCCGGAGCCTGCCCAGACGACGTCGCTCGCGTGGCCGCCGGCGAGCCTGTCGTTCCCGGCGCCGCCGAAGACGATGTCGCTGCCGGAGTTGCCGTCGACCGCGTCGTCTCCGCCGCCCGCGCGGACGAGATCGTTGCCGGCCCGGGCGGCGACGAGGTCGTTGCCGTCGTGCGCGCGGATCACGTCGGCGTGCACCGTGCCCCGCAGGCTGTCGTCGCCCGCCGTCCCCTCCACGATCGCCGCGAGCGCGCCCGCCGCCAGCGCGAGCGAGCCTGCGAGAGCCGCTGCCACCGCGAGTGCCCTGATCCTCATCGTTCGTCTCCCTTCGCTCGGCCTGCCCGTCTGCTGCGGGCGTCGGCCCCATTCACCCCCTCCCGCATGAGCTGCCCGTGTGTCGAGCGCAAGCTCCGGGTCAGCCGTCTGTTAGAACCGCGTGTGGAATGGACGGCGACGCGATCCGCGGCCGCACGCTCCTCGAGGAGAGCAGGGAAGCCGTCGTGGTGCTGGACGACGCGGACCGGGTCATCGGCGCGAGCCGCAGGGCGCGCCAGTCGATCGAGGGGCTGCGGGAGGGGGAGCGGCTCCCCGACGGGCTGCTCTCGGGCGAGGGAGGGATCATCCCGCTCGTCGTGCCGTACGACCTCCGGGGAAGGCGCGAGCGGCTCGTCTACCTCAGCCGGAGCGGCGACCTGACGGCCTACGAGGAGCTCAGGGCCGGCTTCACGGCGGCGGTCTCGCACGAGCTGCGGACACCGCTCGCACGGCTCCTGGCCCTGCTCGAGACGGCGGCGCTCCCCGGGGAGGACGTGGCCGCGCTCGTCGACCACGCCCGGGCCGAGGTCGAGCAGATCCGCGAGCTGATCGACGAGGTGCTGTTCCTCTCCGAGCTCGAGTCGGGCACGCGTGTCGTCTCGCTCGGCGCCGTGCCGGTGCTGCCCGAGCTCGAGGCGGCCATCGGCGACCTCGAGGAGCGCGCGCGCCGGGCCGGCGTGGCCCTCGTGGTCGAGGGCGACCCGGCCATCACGGTCGCGCTCCGGCCGCGCATGCTCCGGGTGGTCGCGGAGAACCTCGCCGAGAACGCGATCCGCTACGCGGGCCCGGGCGCGACGTTCACGCTCGCCGTGGAGCCGGAGGGCGGCGGGGTCGTGCTGCGCGGCACGGACGACGGGGTCGGCGTGGACGAGGCGGAGCTGTCGCGCCTGTTCGAGCGGTTCTTCCGCGCCGACCGTGCACGTGCCTCCCGGGGAACCGGCCTCGGTCTCGCGATCGTGAAGCACATCGTCAACCAGGCAGGTGGCACCGTCGAGGCTGCCGGCGGCCTCGGCGCCGGGTTGGAGATTCGCTGCACGTTCCCGACGGGCACTTCTCGCTGACGCGAGAAGCACCAGGCCCAGGGCCGAGCTCGCAGGTAGCCCTTCACCACTCCGACACCAGACGTTCACCAGTGCCTAGCCCCGCCGGGAGGGCGGGGCCGCGAGACTCGTACCGGATTGGCCGTGACAGCGCCAGAGCTCGACAACCTGCGCATCGCGCAGCTCGCCGCCGGCTCCGACGCGGCGGACGAGAGAGGCCGCGAGGTCGTCTTCGACGTCCGGGGGCTCGACGTGGCCTACGGGGGCGCACTCGCCCTGGCGGGCGTCACGCTGGAGATCCGCAAGAACTTCGTGACCGCGTTCATCGGCCCGTCGGGGTGCGGCAAGAGCACGCTGATCCGGTGCTTCAACCGTATGAACGACCTGATTCCGGACGCGACTGTGACGGGCAGCGTCCGGTACCACGGACGCGATCTCTACGGCGCGAACGTCGACCCGGTCGAGGTCCGCCGCAGGATCGGGATGGTGTTCCAGAAGCCGAACCCCTTCCCCAAGTCGATCTACGACAACATCGCCTTCGGGCCGCGCGTGCTCGGGCTCAAGCGCGACCTCGACGCACGGGTCGAGCGGGCGCTCCGCAGCGCGGCGCTCTGGGACGAGGTGAAGGACCGCCTCCGCGAGAGCGCGCTCTCGCTGTCGGGCGGCCAGCAGCAACGGCTCTGCATCGCCCGTGCGCTCGCGGTCGAGCCGGAGGTCGTTCTGATGGACGAGCCGGCCTCTGCTCTCGACCCGGTCTCGACGTCGCGGATCGAGGACTTGATCCACGAGCTCAAGCGCGAGTACACGATCGTGATCGTGACGCACAACATGCAGCAGGCAGCGCGGGTCGCCGACATGACGGCGTTCTTCAGCGTCGACGTCGACGAGGGCGGCGCCCGGCGCCACGGGACGCTCGTCGAGTACGGGCCGACGACGAAGCTCTTCACGAACCCGTCGGACAAGCGCACCGAGGACTACGTCACCGGACGGTTCGGGTAGAGGCGCTGATGGCCCGGATCGAGTTCCAGTCGCAGCTCGACACGCTCGAGGCGAGCCTCCAGGAGCAGGGCGACGTCGTGCTCCGCGCCGTGCGCGGCGCGATGGACGCGCTCGAGCGCGCGGACATCGAGCTCTGCGACGAGGTGATCCGGTTCGACGACGAGATCGACACCCGCTACCACCGGATCGAGAAGATGGTCGAGGAGCTCCTCGCCCAGCAGTCCCCGGTCGCGACCGATCTGCGGCTCGTGCTGGCGATCCTCCACGACTCCATTCACCTCGAGCGGGTCGGCGACCAGTCCGTCACGATCGCGAAGCTGACGAAGCTCTCGCACGGCCTCGAGCGGCACCACGACCTGGCCGAGGGGCTCCAGGAGATGGGCGACCGCGCCGAGGAGATGGTGCGCATCGCGCTCGACTCGTTCGCCGAGCGGGACGTCGCGCGGGCGCGATCGCTCGTCGAGCTGGACGAGCTGATCGACCGGACGAACCGACGCGTCGTCGACCAGGTCCTGTCCGCCGGCTCGGCCGAGAACCAGGAGTGGGGGATGCGGATGATCGTCGTCGCGCGCTGCATCGAGCGCATCGGTGACAACGCAGTCGACATCGGCGAGCAGACCGCCTTCGTGGTCACCGGCGAGTTCCACGAGTTCTCGGACGCGTCGCACTGACCGTGGCCCTTCACCACGCCGTCACCCCATGTTCACCACCGTGCGCCCCACCGGCAGACGCGGCGGCGCGACCCTTGCGCCCGTGAGCGCCCGAGCTCGACACCGCAACGGACCAGCATGAAAGGGAGAGGGACGACCATGAAGAAGGCACTCGTAACGACGCTCGCGATCGTCGCGCTGCTCGCGATCGCGCTCGTCGCGGGCCGCGCGGCCGCGGCCCCCCAGGCGAAGACCGACACCCCGATCGTGGGGACCGGCTCGAGCTTCGTCTTCCCGCTCATCTCGAAGTGGATCCCCGAGGTCGCGAAGGCCTACGGATACAACCTGACCTACTCGCCGACGGGGTCCGGTGCCGGTATCGCCGCGATCACCGCACGTACCGTGGACTTCGGCGCGTCGGATGCGCCGCTGTCGCCCGACCAGCTCGCCGCGTGCAAGGGCTGCCTCGTGATCCCGTGGGCACTCGCCGCCGTGTCGCTGCCGTACAACGTGCCGGGGGTCAACGGCCGTCTGAAGCTCAACTCGGCGGCGATCGTCGGCATCTTCGACGGCTCGATCACGAAGTGGAACGACCCGAAGATCCAGGCCCTGAACAAGAACCTGAACCTGCCGAGCATGGACATCACCCCGGTGCACCGCTCGGACGGCTCCGGCACCACGTACGCGTTCACCGACTACCTCGCGGCCGTGAGCCCGAAGTGGAAGTCGCAGATCGGCACCAACACGGCCGTCGACTGGCCGGGCGGCGTGGGCGCGCGCGGCAGCTCCGGCGTCAGCGGCGTCGTCAAGAACACCCCGGGAGCGATCACGTACGTCGACGCCGCGTACTCGATCCAGAACCACCTGCAGTTCGCGCTCGTGCGGAACCGCCACGGCAACTACACGCTGCCGGGTCTCCGCGGCATCTCCTCGGCGGTCTCGGTGCTGCCGAAGAAGATCACCGGCCCGGCGCAGCTGAAGGTCGTCGACCCGCCGAAGTCGGCGCCGAAGAACGCCTACCCGATCTCGACGTTCACGTACGTGATCGTCGCGACGAACGGAAGCTCGAAGGCGGCCGAGATGCGGAAGCTCATCTACTGGGCCGTGACCCAGGGCCAGAAGTTCGGGCCGCCGCTCTTCTTCGTGCCGCTGCCGAACCAGGTCAAGGCGTACGTCTACCGTCAGATCAAGCAGATCCGGGCGTAGCGCGGCCCGCGACGGACGCGCACTGATCGGATGACGTCCACCGGATACACCCCGGCGGCGCCGGAGCCCGAGGAGCTCCGGCGCCGCGGGTTCCGGCTGGGCGACGTCCTCTTCCAGGGCGTCTCTCTGCTGGCGGCCCTCGCCGCGGCGGCGCTCCTGGGGCTGATCGCGTGGAAGGTGATCGACCTCGCGTGGCCCGCGATCAAGGAGTTCGGACTCTCGTTCGTCTGGACCGAGGCCTGGAACCCCGTCACCGACCAGTACGGCGCGCTCGCGTTCATCTACGGCACGGTGACGACGTCGCTGATCGCCCTCGTCCTCGCGACGCCGCTCTCGATCGCGATCGCCCTGTTCCTGACCGAGATCTCCCCGCGCCGGCTGGCCGGCCCGATCGCGACGATGGTCGAGCTGCTGGCCGCGATCCCGAGCGTCGTGCTCGGCCTGTGGGGCATCCTCGTCTTCGGCCCGTGGGTGCGGGACCACCTCGAGCCGTGGCTGCAGGACGTGCTCGGGTTCCTCCCGATCTTCTCCGGCCGGCCCTCGCAGGCGGGCCTGCTGCCGGCCGCGCTCGTGCTGACGATCATGATCATCCCGATCACCTCGGCGATCTGCCGCGAGCTGTTCGTGCGCGTGCCGACCGACCTCGTCGACGCGTCGCTGGCGGTCGGATCCACCCGCTGGGAGGCGATCCGCAAGGTGCTGCTCCCCTATGCGGCGCCGGGCATCGCGGCGGCCATCCTGCTCGGCCTCGGCAGGGCGTTCGGCGAGGCGATCGCGGTCAACCAGGTGATCGGCGGCGGAAACGTGATCCCGACGTCGTGGTTCGAGCCCGCGGACACGCTCGGCTCGCGCATCGCGGCGCAGTACCAGGGCGCGACGAGCGTGCTGCAGGCGGGGTCGATCCTCTACCTCGCGGCGATCCTGATGGTGATCTCGCTCACCACGAACGTGGTCGCCCAGGTGATCGTCACACGCTTCGAGCGCGCACGGAGGGCGTACTGATGTCGACCACGACGGCGGACACGGGCGGCGACCGGTACGACATCACGCAGCGCTCGAACGGGCTCGGCCGGCGGCGCGTAACGGAGAAGCTCTTCGCCTCGCTCGGCGTCGCGAGCGCGCTGGTGGCGGTGGGCATCCTCACCCTGGTGCTCGGGTCGGTCCTCGCCAGGGGCTTTCGAGCGCTGTCGTTCTCGTTCTTCACCGAGCCGAGGCCGCTGTTCGGCGAGCAGGGCGGCATCGCCGACGCCCTCGTGGGGAGCGCGATCATCGTCGGCATGGCGATGGTGATGGCGATCCCCGTCGCCGTCCTCGTCGCCATCTACATGGCCGAATACGCGAGGCCCCGCGTCTCAAAGCTCCTTCGCGTCGTGCTCGACGTCCTCAACGGGGTCCCCGCGATCGTCGTCGGCATCTTCGTCTTCGGCATCCTCGTCGTCGGGCGGGGCCAGAACGCCGTCTTCGGCGCCTTCTCGCTCGCCATCCTCATGCTGCCGATGGTCGCGCGGGCAACGCAGGAGGTGCTCGACGTGATCCCGCGCAGCCTCCGGGAGGCGAGCCTCGCGCTCGGCGTGACGAAGTGGAGGACGACGCTGGGGGTCGTGTTGCCGTCCGCGATCGGCGGAATCCTCACGGGCGTCGTGATCGCCGTCGCCCGCGTCGCCGGCGAGACCGCGCCGCTCCTGTTTACGTCGTCGATCGCAGCGAACCAGATCTCGGCCGACGTCACGCACGCGCTGCCGACGCTCCCGGTGAGCATCTTCGTGTTCTCGGAATCGCCCGATCCCGGCGAGCAGGCCGCCGGCTGGGCGGCGGCGCTCGTCCTGATCGGGTTCGTGCTCGTGATGAACATCGCCGCGAAGCTGTTCTCGCGGCGTCGCAACCAGCGGTAGCCCGCTCTGCGCTCGGGCCCCGAGCCGCGTCGGTAGTTCCCCACCGACGCTTCGGTGCGGGCACCGATGCGCGCGACGGGGACGCGTGGGAGCGTGCAGGCGACTGGAGGTGCCTGATCGGGTGTCCACGAGCACGCAGCCGTTCCCGCGCCCGGCTCGCCGGCACCAAGGGTGGTGGATGCTGTGGGCCCTGCTCGGCCTGCTCGTTGCCGTCGGGCTCGCCGTCTTCGCGGGCCGCTCCCTCTCCAGTGGGGACCGGCCCGCGCGACCGGAGCTCCAGCGAGTCCTCGACGGGCTCGTGACCGGACCGGACCGGGTCGCACCCGGGGCGACCGCCTACGTTGCAGGCCCTCACGACGTCTGGCTGGGGTCGGCCGGCGTCGGAGACGTGCGAGCCGGCCAGGCGATGCCGGTCGACGCCCGGATGCGACTGGAGAGCGTCAGCAAGATCTACACGGCGAGCCTCGTCCTGCGGCTCGCGCAGGAGGGCCGGCTGAGCCTCGGCGACACCGTCGAGCGCTGGTTGCCCGGCATCCTCCCCTACGGGGACGAGATCACGGTTCGACAGCTGCTGACGATGCGCAGCGGGCTGATCGACACGAACGACCTCGGCCGACGCCCCGCCTTCTACCTCGCCCGCGTCGCGGACGTGCGGTTGAGGGAGCGTCTGGACTCGCTCGCGCGGCGCATCTCGGCGAACCCCGCGCTCGAGGTCTCCCCCGTCTGGTGGATCCGCTGGGCGGCATGGCAGCCGCTCCTCTTCCCACCCGGCACCGAGTCGCACTATTCGAACATCGGCTACGACGTGCTCGGGCTGATCGCCGTCCGCGCTGCCGGCGCTCCGCTCGGCGTGCTCTACCACGATCGCATCCTCGCGCCCCTCGGGCTCGAGCACACCGCGTACGACCCGCAGGGGCCGATCGCAGGGCCGCACGTGCGCGGCTACCTGCTCGCGGCGGGCAGAGCGCCGATCGACGTCACCGACCGGCACGTCGCGATCGGCGCCGGCGGCGGGATCGTCTCGAGCGCCGAGGAGACGGCCGCCTTCCTGCGGGCATTGATGCAGGGGAAGCTGCTCGACCGGCGGTGGCTGGTCGAGCTGCGCGGGGCGGGCCTCTGGTACGGCGGCCAGCCGAGCGGCTGCGCGGGGCCGGCCTACGGCTGGAGCGGAGGCGGCAACGGGTACAAGACCAACGTCTGGGTGTCGGGGGACGGCTCGCGTGTCGCCGTCCTGCTGCTCAACGGCCGCGTCGGCGGCTCGGCGCAGGTGTTCGGGGACGGGAGCGCCGCCGCGGCGCTCGCACGTCTCTACTGCGCCGCGTAGGTCGTCCCTTGCACCGAGGCGGCGCGGCGCCCGAGCGGTAGCCTGCCGCGCGATGAAGACCGTCCTCGTCGTCGGAGCCGGCCGCTACCAGCGCTCGGTCATCCGCCGCGCCCGCGAGCTCGGGCTCCGCGTCGTGGCCGTCGACCGCAATCCGGACGCCCCGGGTCTCGGCATGGCCGACGTACCCCGCGTGGTCGACTTCGCGAGCCCGGACGCCGTGCTCGAGCAGGTGCGCGAGCTCGGGATCGACGGCGTGCTCACCGTCCAGGCAGAGCGCGCCGTGCCGATGGTCGCTGCGCTGGCCGAGTCGCTGGAGCTGCCGGGGATCGGCGTGGACGCTGCGCGCCTCCTGACGAACAAGCTCGCGATGCGCACGAGGCTCGCGGAGGCCGGTCTGCCGCAGCCGCGGTTCGCGACCGTGCGGACGGCGGAGGAGGCGCGGCGGGCCGCGACGGAGATCGGCTTCCCCGCGGTGCTCAAGCCCGCCGACTCGGCCGGGCAGGTCGGGCTCGCGCGGATCATGTCCGCCGACGACGCGGAGGAGAGCCTCCCGGGCGCCGTCGCCGCCTCGCCCTCCGGTGAGGCGGTGCTCGAGGAGTACGTCGAGGGCACGGAGCTGAACGGGATCGTGGTCGTGCAGGAGGGTGACGTGCTCGCGACCGTGCTCTGCGACCGGCTCCGGCCCCCCGGGCGCGGCTTCGGCGTGAGCTGGCTCCACGTCTACCCGCCGAGCGTGGCGGGCGACCGGCGCGCGGAGGCGGAGCGCGTGGCGGCCGACGCAGTCCGGGCGCTCGGGCTCGAGACGGGCATCGGGTTCCCGCAGCTGATCGCGAAGCCGACGGGAGGGGTGGCGCTCGTCGAGTGCGCCGCGCGGATCGGCGGGATGATGGCCGAGCATCTGCGCCACGCGCTCGGCATCGACCTGCTCGAGGTGGCGCTGCGGCTCTCGCTCGGAGAGCAGGTGACGCTCGGAGGACCTGCGCCCGCGGTTCGAGCGGCCGGTGGCGATCCGCTTCCTCACTGCCGAGCCCGGCACCCTGACGACGGGCCGCGTGACGCGCGTCGGCCCGCTCGACGACGTCCTGGCGTCGCCCGGCGTGCTGGACGCGGAGGTGTACGCGGAGGTGGGCGAGACGATCAGGCCGGTGACGATCATCTCCGACCGTCGCGGCTACGTGATCGCGACCGGCGAGACGCGCGACGAGGCCGTCGAGCGGGCCGACGCGGCCACCGCGCTCGTCGACATCGAGGTTGAGCCGGCCTGATGCGCGGCTGCGGATTCACGCTCGACCACTACCGCGAGCTGCTCGAAGCGGCGAAGACGGGCGGGTACCGGCTGGCCGGCTTCGACCGGCCGCCCGAGCGTGGCGACCTGATCATCCGGCACGACGTCGACCTGTCTCTCGCCGCTGCGGTTCGCGTCGCGGAGGTGGAGGCCGACTCGGGCGTGTGGTCGACCTGGTGCCTGATGACGCGGTCGGTGTTCTACAACCTGGACTCGGACGAGGGCGACTGGGCGATCGGACGTCTGCGCGAGCTCGGCGGGCGGATCGCCCACCACGCCGTCTGGCCGCACGTCGACCTCGACGAACGCTTCGAGCCGACCGTCGCGTGGCACAACCCCGACCGCGAGTACCTCACGCAGCCGATCGAGGGCGCCACGAACGCGATGAGCGAGCCGTGGTACGACCCGCTCCGTTTCCGCTCGGACTCGAACCAGCACTGGAGCCACGGCGGCCGGCACGACGAATGCCCTCATGCCGCGCTCGCCGCGGGCGAGCTCGAGTGGCTGCACCTTCTGATCCACCCGGAGATCTGGGCGTACGACGGCACGACGATGCGGGAGACGATGGAGTCGTTCCTCCGCGAGGACCGCGAGGCCCGGCTCGCGCACCTCCGCGCCGACCGCATCGACCTCGACTAGCGCCGCACCCGTGCCGGGCAGCGCCGTGTCCGTCTGGCGTGCCAGCCGATCCACGCCATGCCCGCGTGGTGGTGATGCAGCGGCGCCGTGGCGGAGCGCGTGCGCCGAGACCCGCAAGTTACAACTTGTAACTTGCGGCACCGCCGCAGCGGCGTCTCGCTCTCGACCGCGCGGCCGGGGGAGGCAGCCCCGCCGGATCGCTCGCGTGCGCGGCGGGGGGAGGCAGCCCCGCCGAATCGCTCGCCGGCGCCGCGCGTCCCGGGCCGCGTCCGTCCAGGCGAGCGCAGTGCCTCGCCCGCTCTGCGCTCAGGCCGGAGTCGCCGCCGGCGCCGGCTCGCGCGGGGTGAGGCGGCGCGTCTCCCAGCGGCGGGCGCCGAACGCGGCGACCGCGATCAGGACGGCGAGCAGGAACACGATCACGTGACCGCCCGGGAGCCGCGTCACGAGCTCCATCGCGGCGCCCACCAGCGCCGCGGCGGGGATCGTGAGGATCCACGCGATGAGGATGTTGCCCGCGACGCCCCAGCGCACCGCGGAGAAGCCGCGGATCGCGCCGGCACCGAGGACGGAGCCCGAGACGGTGTGGGTCGTGGAGACCGGGAAGCCCAGGTGCGCGGTGGTCCACAGGATCGACGCGCCCGCGGTCTGGGCGGCGAAGCCCTGCGGCGGGTCGATCTTCGCGATCCGCTGGCCGAGCGTCTTGATGATCCGCCAGCCGCCGGCGTACGTGCCCAGTGCCATCGCGACGGCCGCAGACGCGATCACCCACGTCGGGGGACGCGTGAAGTCGGCGTCGAGGTGGCCCGACGCGACGAGGGCGAGGGCGATGATGCCCATGGTCTTCTGCGCGTCGTTCGTCCCGTGCGTGAACGCGACGAACCCGCCCGAGACGAGCTGCGCGTGGCGGAATCCGCGGTTCACCTTCGAGGGCGAGCGGCGGGCGATCAGCCACGTGATCGCGAGCACGAGCGCGAACGCGAACGCGATGCCGAGGAACGGCGCGGCGAGCGAGGGGACCAGCACGTCGTGCCAGATGCCGCCCCACAGCACCACGTCGATCCCATCGGCGGCGATCGCCGAGCCGATCATGCCGCCGATCAGCGCGTGACTCGAGCTCGACGGCAGGCCAAAGAACCACGTGATGAGGTTCCAGGTGATCGCGCCGACGAGGCCCGCCATCACGATCTCGAGCGTGATCGCCGAGGGATCGACGATCCCCTTCGCGATCGTGGCCGCGACCTTGATCGAGACGAACGCGCCGGCGAAGTTGAGCACCGCGGAGCTCAACACCGCCATCCGCGGGCTCAGCGCGCGCGTCGAGACGCTGGTCGCGATCGCGTTGGCGCTGTCGTGGAACCCGTTCGTGAAGTCGAAGAAGAGGGCGATCGCGACGACCGCCCACAGAGTCAGGTCCACCCGGCGGCCCTACGCGTTCTTGACGACGATGTTCGCGATCGTGTTCGCCGCCGTCTCGCAGCTGTCCAGCGCTCGCTCGAGGCCGTCGTAGACGTCCTTCCAGCGGATCACGACCAGCGGGTCGATCCCGTCGTCCCGGAACAGCGCGGCCAGGCCGTCGCGGAGCACGCGGTCGCCCTCGTCCTCGAGCCGCTTCAGCTCGATCAGCGCCTCCTGGACGCCCGAGAAGCCCTTGAGGTTGTCGCAGGCGATCGAGAGCTGCTCGGCGGCGCGGACGAGCAGCCCGGTCTGCTGGACGGCGTGCTTCGTGGGGAGCTCGATCCCGTACAGGCCGAGCAGGTCGGAGGCCTCCTCGAGCTCGTCCACCACGTCGTCGATCTGGATCGCGAGCATGTAGATGTCGTTCCTGTCGAACGGTGTCAGGTACTGCGTGTTCAGCAGCGTGATGATGTCGTGCGTGACCCCGTCGTTGACCGTCTCGGCGGCCTTCACCTGCTCCTGCGTGATCCCCGAGTTGGGATGCTCGCGGAACCGGCGCTCCACGAGACGGGCCACCTCGAGGGCGTTCTCGGCGGCGCGGGCGAAGAGGACGTAGAACTCGCTCGTCCTCGGCGTGAGCGAGAGGCGCACGGGCGAAGACGTTAACCGAAACGACACATTCGAAACTCGGGTGTTGCCCGGGATCACACTCCTCGTCCCGAAGCGCGTCGCGCGCCCGCCACGGTGTCCCGACTGAAGCCGGACACCGGCGGGCTGGGGTCGGACGCGCCGGGCACCGGGCTGGTGTCCGACTTCGAGTCGGGCACCAGCGCATTGAGGGCGGTCATCCGGGCAACCGGGCCGGTGTCCGACTTCGAGTCGGACAGCGGCGGCTGCGTCGACGTCGGCTAGCCTCGCGGGCGTGAGCAGCGACGTGATCTACACGATGTACCGGGCCGACAAGTTCTTCGGCCCCGAACGCCAGGTGCTGGCGAACATCTCGCTCTCGTTCCTGCACGGGGCGAAGATCGGCGTGCTCGGGCCGAACGGCGCGGGCAAGTCGACGCTGCTCCGGATCATGGCCGGGCTCGAGGAGCCGTCCTCGGGCGTCGCGGAGCTCGACCCGAAGGCGACGGTCGGCTTCCTGCCGCAGGAGCCCGAGCTCGACCGCGCGAAGGACGTCCGCGCCAACGTGGAGGACGGCGTCCGCGAGCTGCGCGACCTGCTCGACCGCTTCGAGGCCATCTCGGCCGCGTTCGCCGAGCCCGACGCCGACTTCGACGCGCTCCTCGCAGAGCAGGCGACGGTGCAGGAGCGGATCGACCGCTCCGATGCCTGGAGCCTCGACCAGACGCTCGACCGCGCGATGGACGCGCTCCGCCTGCCCGAGGGCGACCGCGACGTGACGACGCTCTCGGGCGGCGAGCGCCGCCGCGTCGGGCTCTGCCGCCTGCTCCTCTCCGCGCCCGACCTGCTCCTGCTCGACGAGCCCACGAACCACCTCGACGCGGAGTCCGTCGCCTGGCTCGAGCGCCACCTCGAGAGCTACCGCGGCACCGTGATCGCGGTCACCCACGACCGCTACTTCCTCGACAACGTCGCGGGCTGGATCCTCGAGCTCGACCGCGGTCGCGGGATCCCGTTCCAGGGCAACTACACGTCCTGGCTCGAGCAGAAGGAGGCGCGCCTCGCGACCGAGGAGAAGCAGGGCGCGGCCCGACGTCGCACCCTCCAGCGCGAGCTCGAGTGGGTGCGCATGAGCCCGACCGCGCGCCACGCGAAGTCGAAGGCGCGCCTCGCCTCCTACGAGAAGCTCCTCGCCGAGGACCAGGCGACGAGACTCGACACCGTCGAGATCCACATCCCCGCCGGACCGCGGCTCGGCGACGTCGTCGTCCGCGCCGAGCACGTGCAGAAGGGCTTCGGCGACCGGCTCCTCGTCGAGGACCTGACGTTCGACCTCCCGCCCGGCGGGATCGTCGGCGTGATCGGCCCGAACGGGGCGGGCAAGACGACCCTGTTCCGGATGATCGCCGGCGAGGAGCAGCCCGACGGCGGCGCGCTCGAGATCGGCGACACCGTGGAGCTCGCGTACGTCGACCAGTCGCGGAGCGCGCTCGAGGGCGGGAACACGGTGTGGAAGGAGATCTCCGGGAACCAGGACACGATCCTGCTCGGCAAGCGGGAGGTGAACTCGCGCCAGTACGTCTCGTGGTTCAACTTCCGAGGCGGCGACCAGCAGAAGCTCGTCAAGGATCTCTCCGGGGGAGAGCGGAACCGCGTGCACCTCGCGAAGCTGCTCCGCTCGGGAGGGAACCTGCTGCTGCTCGACGAGCCGACGAACGACCTCGACGTCGACACCCTACGTGCGCTCGAGGAGGCGCTCGTCGACTTCGCCGGGTGCGCCGTTGTGATCTCGCACGATCGCTGGTTCCTCGACCGCGTGGCCACGCACATGCTCGCCTTCGAAGGGGACTCGCAGGTGACGTGGTTCGAGGGCTCCCACCAGGAGTACGCGGACTGGGTGCGCGAGACCCGCGGCCCCGAGGCCCTCGAGCCGCACCGTATCGCCTACAAGCCCCTCGTCCGCCCCGGCTGAGCCCGGCGCAGGACAGGTGTCCGACTGAAGTCGGACACCTGTGGCTCAGTCCGCGAGCGCCTCGAGCACGAGCGCCTGGAAGCCGGCGATCAGCTGCTCCGACTCCGGCAGGAGCACGCCCGACTCGAGTGCGCCGCTCGAGATCCCACGCTGCACGGACTCGACGAGTGCCCGGTCCTCGATGCCGACCTGGTCGTCGAGCTCGAGGAAGCCGCGCCGCCACTCCTCGTCGGCGTCCTCGCCGAAGAAGTAGTCGAGGAACCGGTACGTGCGCTCGGGCCCGTGCGGCAGGAGTGGGCCGATGGAGAGGTTCTGCCGGCCCGGCATCACGTTGACCACGGTGCCCGGGAAGAGGAAGTGGAACTGTCCTCGCTCGACGGAGCCCTCGGTGTCGTAGGCGCCGCCGCCGAAGGCCCGCGGCGGGCCGAACTGCGAGAGGAGCGTCCCGTCCCCCTGCAGCGCGTACGTCTTCGGCGAGACGTCGATCGTCCGCGCGAGGCTCGGATGCGCGACCGCGCAGTGGTAGCACTCGAGGTAGTTCTCCGCGCAGACCTTCCAGTTGCAGGCGTAGTCGTCGCTCTCGGCGCGCGCGTGGAAGCGGAGCGCGTCGATCTCGACGCCGCCTTCCGTGAGCAGCCGCGGAAGCTCGCCGAGCGCGGACGAGAGCGGCGCGGCAGCAGGGTCCGGGTTCACGAACACGAACGGGCCCCACGCCTCGGCCGAGACCGGCACGAGCGAGATCGAGGCTGTCTCGAACGCCTCCTCACGGTCGGCCCGCGGGGCGCTCCGGAGCTTCCCGTCGAGGTCGTACGTCCACGCGTGGTACGGGCACTGGATGGTCTCACGCCGGGCGTCGGCGTCGCAGAGGACGTGCCCGCGGTGGCGGCAGACGTTGACAAAACCCCGCAGCTCGCCGTCGCGTCCACGAACGAGCACGACGGGAAGCGAGCCGGCCCACGCCGGGGACAGGCTCCCCGGCTCGGCGACCTGGTCGGCGCGGCCCGCGTACTGCCACGAGCGCGCGAAGATACGCTCCTGCTCGACGCGCAGCACGGCGGGATCCGCGTACCAGGCGTAGGGCAGCGTCCGCGTGGCGACGGTCATCCGGGGAGGATAGGCGGCCGAGACCGTCCCGGCGCAACCCTCTGGAAGCGACTGCCGCACCCGTCCGACCCGCACGGAGCCGGGTGCGAACGAGCAAGTTACAACTTGTAACTTGCCGCTCGTGCCTGGCGTCTCCCTGCACGACTCCCGGGGGCCTGGCAACGGATGGGGCGTGGCAACCGACGGGGCCTGGCAACCGAGCGGGGCCTGGCAACCGACGGGGTCTGGCAACCGACGGGGGCCTGGCAACCGACGGGGTCTGGCAACCGACAGGGCCTCGCAACCGACGGGGGGGCTGGCAACCGACGGGGGCCTCGCAACGGATCTCCGAGGGATCGCCTGGGCGGTCACCGTGGACCACACCACCGGCGCCCCGGCAGGCGCCCTTCCGTTCGACGACGTCGCGCAGCCCGGGCTACCGCCCGAGCTCCCAGGCGAGGTGCGCCAGCTCCGGCTCGAGGAGCTTTTCCCAGGCGAGCTCGACAGCCTTGGGCGAGCCGGGCGTCGAGACGACGACCGAGCCCCTGTAGGTGCCCGCGGTCGCCCGCGACAACATCGCGGCCGCGCCGACCTGCTCGAAGCTGAGCAGGCGGAAGAGCTCGCCGAACCCGGGGAGGGTCTTCTCCAGCAGCGCGGCGAGCGCGTCGTAGGTCGTGTCCCGACGGGAGATGCCGGTGCCGCCGTTCACGAGCACGATGCGGGCCTCGGCGACGAGTGCGTCGACCGCGGCCCGCACCTCGTCCGGCTCGTCGCGCACCAGCCGGTAGCCCGAGACGAGGTTGCCGCTCGCCTCGATCCGCGTGCGGAGCCATTGCCCGTTGGTGTCGGTCTCCTGCGTCCGTGAGTCGCTGACGGTCACGATCCCGATCGGGATCGGGCCCTCCGCGGCGGCGGCCGCCCTGTGCGCGTCCGTTCCCACGCCGGCGATCGTAGATACCCTGCGGCCCCGTGGGCGACCCACAGCCGCTGCTCGCACGGGCCGAGGAGACGATCCGGCCCCTCTACCTCGCCTCCTCGCGCGCCTGGTGGGATGCGAACACCGCTGCGACAGACGAGCACGAACGGCAACGCGTGAAAGCCGAGCTCGCCTTGTCGGACGCCCTGGCCGACCGCGAGCTGTACGGCGCGGTCTCGTCCGCCCGTGCCAACGGCGCAGAGGGCCTCGCCCGCAGGCAGCTCGACGTGCTGCACGACGCCCTCGTCCCGAACCAGGTGCCCGAGGCGCTCAGGCACCGGATCGTGGCGCTCGAGGCCTCGGTCGAGTCCCGCTTCGCGCGCCATCGCGGAGTCGTGCACGGCGCCGAGCTGGACGACAACGCGATCCGCGGGATTCTCCGTGAGAGCGACGACGTCGCGGAGCGGCGCGAGGCCTGGGAGGCGTCGAAGACGGTCGGCGCCGCCGTGGCCGACGACGTCCGCGAGCTCGCCCGGCTCCGGAACGAGGCGGCCCGCGGGCTGGGGTATCGCGACTGGTTCGCGCTCGCGATCGAGACGATGGAGATGCGCGAGGACCGGCTGTTCGCCACGCTCGGGGAGTGCGACGCGCTGACGGCTGCGCCCTTCGCCGCGTGGAAGGCGGAGGTGGACGGTGAGCTCGCCCGCCGGTTCGGCTGCGCGGTCGACGAGCTTCGCCCCTGGCACTACGAGGACGTGTTCTTCCAGGAGGTGCCGGTCACGGGAGGGCTCGACACGAGCCATCTCTTCGCGGGGGCGGACGTCGTCGAGCTCGCGCGCCGCACGTTCGACGGGCTCGAGCTCGAGACGCGGTCGATCATCGAGCGCAGCGACCTCTTCCCGCGACCGGGCAAGTCCCAGCACGCGTTCTGCATCGACGTCGACCGCGAGGGCGACGTGCGGGTGCTGGCGAACGTCGAGCACGACTCCTACTGGGCCGACACGATGCTGCACGAGCTCGGGCACGGTGTGTTCGACCTCGGCCTCGACCGCTCGCTCCCGTGGCTCCTGCGCGAGACGCACCTGACGATCACGGAGGGGATCGCGATCATGATGGGCAGCCTCGCCCAGGACGCGTCGTGGCTCGGCGAGGTCGTCGGGATCGACGGGCGCGACGTCGACGCGCTCGACGCCGGCCTTCGCCGCCAGACGGCGGCCGAGGCTCTCGTGTTCGCCCGCTGGGTGCTCGTGATGACGAACTTCGAGCGCGCGCTCTACGCCGACCCGGACGCCGACCTCGCGACGACGTGGTGGGAGCTCGTCGCGCGCTACCAGCTGCTGACGCCGCCCGAGGGTCGTACCGAGCCGGACTGGGCGGCCAAGATCCACGTCGCCTGCAGCCCCGTCTACTACCACACGTACCTCTACGGGAACCTGGTCGCCGCGCAACTGCGCGCCGCGCTCGAGCGCGACGCGGGCGGGCTCGTCGGCTGTCCCGCGGCCGGCGCGTTCCTCTCGGAGCGTGTCTTCGCGCCCGGCCAGTCCGTACGGTGGAACAGGCTCGTCGAGCAGGCCACCGGCGAGCCGCTGACCGCGGCGCATCTCGCGCGGATGATCGAGCGCGGGCTCCGACGCTAGACGCGCGACTCGGTCACATCGCCGGCCGGGCTCGCCGTGGGGTCGAGCAGGCGGTGGAGGACCCGAATCGCGACAGAGCCCTCGCCGACCGCGGAGGCGACGCGCTTGATCGACCCGTGCCGCGCGTCGCCGACGGCGAGAACGCCGGGCATGCTCGTCTCCAGCGGGAACGGGTCGCGCTCGAGCGGCCACACGTGCTCGCTGGGCACGTCCGCGCCTGTGAGCAAGAAGCCCTGGTCGTCTCGCGCGATCGTCTCCGGCAGCCAGTCGGTGCGTGGGTGCGCGCCGATCGCGAGGAAGAGCTCGTCGGCCGCCACGGTTTCCTCGGCACCGCTCGCGCGGTCGCGCAGAACGAGGTGCGTCAGCCAGCCGTCGCCGCCCCCGCCGACGATCTCCGTACCGAGCCTGGCCTCGACGTTCGGCGTCGCCCGGAGCTGCCGGACCAGGTAGCGCGACATCCCCGCCTCGAGCGACGACGCGCGCGCCACGATCGTCACGCGGCCGGCGTACCGCGCGAGGTGGAGCGCCGCCTGCCCCGCGGAGTTCGCGCCGCCGAGCACGTAGACGTCCCGGCCCGCCACGCGGTTCGCGTCCGAGCCCGCGCCGCCGTAGAAGACACCGGCGCCGCCGAGCGCCTCGAGGGCCGGGACGCCGAGGCGGCGATAGTCGGCGCCCGTTGCGAGCACGATCGCGCGTGCGCGGATGTCCCCCGCCTCCGAGAGCGTCGTGACGAGCCGGTCACCGTCGACCCGGAGAGCTGTCGCGCTCTGCATGAACACGAAGCGGGCTCCCAGGATCCAGGCCTGCTCGTGCGCCTGCCGGGCGAGCAGGGCGCCGCTGATCCCTCGCGGGAAGCCGAGGTAGTTGCGGATCATCGAGCTCGACCTGGCCTGCCCGCCGATACCGACGATGTCGACCACGAGGGTGCGGAAGCCCTCGGATGCGCCGTAGACCGCAGCCGACAACCCGGCGGCCCCGGCGCCGACGATCAGCAGGTCGATCTCGCTGTCCTCCGGCTCGACGGACGTGCCGGTGGCCCGGGTCAGCTCGACGTCGCTCGGGTTCGTGAGCGTCGTGCCGTCGGGCAGGATCACGACCGGCAGCTCGTCCGGGGAAGAGGCTCCCAGCAGGCTCCGCCCCTCGGCCGAGTCGGCGAGGGAGAACGCGTGTGGGAAGGCGCAGCGTTCGAGCACCGATCTCAGCTCGAACGCGCGACCCGACCATGATTCGCCGATGACGTGGATCGCGTACGGCGCCGTCCGTCGCTCCTCCGCCCACTCGAGCAGGAACGTGGCGATCGCCTGGTGGAACTGCTCGTCGGGCGGAGCCACCGGTCTGACGACGTAGTGGTCGATCCGCCCGTGCTCGATCGCTTCGAGGATCGCGTCACCCGCCCCGCGGTAGCCCCATTCGCCCCAGCCGATGACCATGGCCCGCTTCGCGTGCGGGTGGGCTCGTCGCACCTCGCCGAGGAGCACGTCCGTCTCCTCGCCGAGGCCCTGCCCCGTCAGCACGAGCGCGAGCGGCTCGCCGGACGCGTCGAGCTCCGCCAGGAGGCGGCGCGCCTCCGCCGGCGACGCCACGCAGACGACTCGGTAATGGCGCTCGTAGCGGTCGACGAGCTCCCGCTCGATGCCGCCGAGGGCCACGGGATCGGGGTCGACGGCGAGGATGACCGGCGAGCCCATCGCCCGCTGATCGTACTCCGGCCGCGGCGCGGGCGCCTACCCGGCGACGGCGTAGCTCGCGGCGACGTCGGCGGTGAGGTACGCCGCCGAGGGGCTGCCCGCGGGGGTGAAGATCCCGAGCACCGCGAGCTCCTCGGCCGGATTGGTGTTCTCGACGATGTGCACCTCGCGCGGGTGGAGCCGGAACGCGCTGCCCGGTGCGAGCGGCTCGACCGCGTCGCCCACGTGCAGCCTGCCCTCGCCACGCAGCACCCAGACGATCTCGTCGTAGAGGTGGTAGTGCCACGGCGCCTTGCCGGGCGGGATGTAGCCGACGAACATCGTCGCGCGGACGCAGCCGTTCTGCGGGCCGAACAGCACCTGGAACGAGCGCGCGCCCGTGGCCTGGCCGGGCTCGACGTGGTCGAGCGCGACGGCGGTCTCGGCGGCGCCCATCGGCGCGTGGAGGTCGGTCGCGGCGCCGAGGGTCGCCCGGACGCACGAAAGACCGTCCGACCCGGCCTCCAGCGTTGCGAGCGAGCCCGCGCCGACGAAGCCGGCCGTCTCCCCGGCGAGCGCGACGCCGCTCAGCGAGCCCGAGCCGGCGTGGACGTAGAGCAGTGTGTCGTGCAGCTCGTCCAGGAGGTCGAGCGGGGCATCCGGCTCGAGGGTCAGGGCGTCGAGCGCGAGCTCCGAGCCCCGCTCCGGCGGGACGAGCCCCAGGCGCTCGTGGCGGGCGTTCGCCTCGGGGACGACGCTGCCGCTGTGGGCGACGCGTGAGGCCACGGGGCCAACGATACGGAAGCCCCAACGACGTCGCCGACGACAGGAGGCCTTCTGCCGGGGTAGTCAGCCCCGGCCGGGCGACTCTCGCTGCTCCGCCGGCTCGCTGATCCCGGCGGACGCGCGGCAGGTCGCTCCGCGCGGGCCGGTGGCGCGGACGCTCACCGTGTCACGTCCGAAGAGGTCGTCGAGCATACGCCGCAGCGCGATCCTGCCGGAGCCCCCGCTCGCTCGCAGCCGGCCGCGGAACGCGAGCCGGCGCTCGTGCACGATCACGACCGTCCACCGCTCCCCGCGCCGACCGGCGTCGAGCACGAGGTCCACCCGGAGCTCGGCGTCGTCCTCCCGGCGGACACGCAACTGGACGTCGGCAGCTCCCGAGCAGGTCCCTTCGACGCGAACCTCGTCGCGGGGGCCGCCGTCGTCGCCCGTCGCCGCGGCGAGCCCGGGGAAGGTGCAGGCGAGAACGAGCGCCGCGAGGAACCAGAGCAGAGCCGCGCGCTTCATGGCCCGATGGTGCAGCCGCGCCCAGTGAGGCGCAATGGGACTTCGGTCCTAGGACTCCGCGCGGGGAACGCCGTGCCGCTCGGCCCAGAGCGCCGCCTGCGTCCGGTCGGTGACCCCGATCGCGCGAAACACGCTCGTGAGGTGCGCCTTGACCGTCTTCTCGCTGATCGACAGCTCGCGGGCGATCAGCTTGTTCGGCAGGCCTCGGGCGACCATTGCGAGTACCTCGCGCTCCCGCTCCGAGAGCGCGTCGGCCGGCGAGCCTGCCGTTCGTGCCCCGAGGAGCGCGCTCCCCGCCCGCGGGTCGAGCGGCGCCTCGCCCCGCGCGGCGGCGCGGATCGCCTTCTCGATCTCGTCGGGCGCGGCGTCCTTGAGCAGGTACCCGGTCGCGCCGGCGTCGAGCGCCCGCAGGATCTGGCTCCGGTCGGAGAACGAGGTGAGCACGACGACCGCGACACCGGGCCGGTCCTTCCTGATGCGCCTGGTCGCCTCGATGCCGTCGAGCACGGGCATCTCGAGGTCCATCAACACGACGTCCGGGTCGTGCGCCGCGCAGAGGGCGACGGCCTCCTCGCCGTTCGCCGCCGCGCCGACGAGCTCGACGCCGTCGAAGGTCTCCGCCAGCTGACGGAGGCCGGTGCGCACGACCGCGTGGTCGTCGGCGATGAGCAGTCGGATCATCGGCCTGGCAGCTCCAACGCGACGGTCGTCCCGGCGCCGGGCATCGAGCGTACAGCGAGCGTCGCGCCGGCGCCGGCCGCGAGCTCCTCGAGCAGCACGATCCCGACGTGCCCCTCGGCTCTGCGCTGCCGGGCGTCCTCGGCGCTGAAGCCGACGCCGTCGTCGACGACCTCGAGTCGGACGCCCCCGGGGCCTCGGCGGAGAGTCAGCACGACCCGTTGCGCCCGGGCGTGGCGCTGGACGTTGCGGATCGCCTCGGCAGCTGCGCGGTACAGGAGGCGCTCGGTTTCGTCGGTCAGCTCGAGGTCGGGCTCGACCGTCGACTCGGTCCGGATCCCGCGTGCCCGGAGCGGGGCCAGCAGATCGGCGAGCGCCGCCTCCAGCCCACTCGCCCGCAGGCTCGGCGGATGGATCTCGACGAGGAGCGACCTGAGCTGCCGCATGGCCTCGCGCGTCCCGACCGCCGCGGCGTCCAGCGTCTCGCGGATCTCGGGCGACCCGTCCGCCTGTGCCGCCGCACTCAGTGAGTAGGAGATCCCCGCCAGGTCCTGGACGACGCCGTCGTGCAGGTCCGCCGCGATCCTGCGACGCTCGTCCGCCGAGGCCTCGACCGCACGGACGAGCAGCGTCTCCCGCTCCTGCTGCGTACGGCGGAGCCGCCGGTCGAGGCGCCACGCGAGCGGCACCTGGACGAGCCACAGGAGCCCGAGGCTGGCCAGCAGCAGGACCGCGAACGGCGCCCAGATGCGGCGGCCCGTCGCCGCCACCGCAGCCTGGCGCTGGTAGGTCTCGAAGAGCAGGGGCGTCCCGTCCGGCGCCCGCACCGGGAGGTACACCTCGTAGAGTGGCCCGAGCCCTCGCTCGAGCCGGTTCTCCGGCTCCGAGAGGTCGCTCAGCTCCGCGCGGGTGGTTCCCGTGCGGAGCACGTCGCGCTTCGATGCGTCGAGCGGGAAGCGCGACCCGATCAGGCGCGGCTCGTCGGAGTACACGATCCGCCCGTCGCGGTCCCAGAGCTTGACCCGGACGACCCGCTCGCCGAGGACGCGTTCCTGGACGATCCGGTCGACCGCGCCGATCGCCGCGGGATCGCCGGCGAGGAGCGTCGGTCGGATCGCCGGCTCGACGACGCCCTGTCCCGCGAGAGAGGCGAACTGACGCGCGTCGCGGAGCGCCTCGTCGTGCGCGAGCGCGCGCAGGGCGAGGACGGAGCCGGCGCCGAACACTGCCAGCACGGCGAGACCCGCAGCCGCGAACTGCGCGACCGGCCGGCTCATGGAGATCGCCCCGGGCCTACGACCAAGGTCCCATTGTGGCCCCGACCACTGCCCGGGCAGTCTCGATGCATCGGACGAACCTCCACGGAAGGAGCATCACCATGGGCAAGACAGCCGGTTGGACAGCGGTCACGGCGCTCGCAGCGGCGCTGCTGCTCGCTCCCACCGCGGTCGCGAAGGACGGCGACGTGCGGGTCGCGGGCACGTGCTCCGCGTCGAGCACCTCGAAGCTGAAGCTCAGTCGCGAGGATCGCGGCGTCGAGGTCGAGTTCGAGGTCGACCAGAACCGGAACGGTGTGGCCTGGCGCGTCGTCCTCGTCCAGAACGGCAGGCAGGTGGCGCACCGCGTCCGGGTCACACGGGCGCCGAGCGGATCCTTCGAGGCGCGTTTCGTGAGGGGCGGCCGGGCCGGTGCCGACCGGTTCGTCGCGCGGGCGAGGAGCCGCACGGGCGAGCTCTGCATGGCGAGAGCGTCGATCTCGTAGGAACTCTCGTGGCGGCGGGGCGGTCGTGGCAGGATCGTCCCGTGGCCGGCGGAGCGGACATCGTCGACAGCGTCGCGGACGCGGAGGCCGCGGACCGGCCGCCGCTGCTCGTGCTCGAGCGCCTCGAGGCATTCCTCGACTCGCAGGGCCTCGGCACGGGCCGCGCGCGGGCGGAGCGGATCGGCGACGGCGGCGGCTCGAACTTCTCGTTTCTCGTCGAGCGCGGCCCGGTGCGTCTCGTCCTGCGCCGCCCGCCGCGTCCGCCGCTGCCCCCGTCGGCCCACGACATGGTGCGGGAGGCGCGGCTCCAGCTCGCGCTGGCGCCGCACGGCATCCGGCTACCCGCGATCGTGGCGGTGTGCGAGGACGAGGACGTGCTCGGTGTCCCGTTCTACGTGATGGAGTTCCTGGACGGGCACATCGTGACGAGCGAGCTGCCGCCCGGGCTGGAGGACCCGGCTGCCCGCCACCGGCTCGGCGAGGAGCTCGTCGACGCGCTCGTGGAGATCCATGCCGCCGACGTGGACGCTCCCGCGCTCGCGGCGTTCGTCCGGCCGGGGAGCTACCTGGAGCGGCAGGTGCGCCGGTTCGCCCAGCTCTGGGAGATCAACGCCACACGGGAGCTCCCCGTCGTCGCCGAGGTCGGCCGCCGCCTCGCGGAGACGCTCCCGGACCCGCTCCCGAGCACCGTCGTCCACGGCGACTACCGGCTCGGCAACCTGATGGTCGAGCGAGACCGGCCGGACCGCGTCCAGGCCGTGCTGGACTGGGAGATGGGCGCGATCGGGGATCCGCGCGCCGACCTCGGCTACCTGCTCGCGACGTACGCCGAGCCCGGGGGCGAGCCCGGTCCGCTCGGCGTCTCGCCGGTGACCGCGCTCGACGGCTTCCCCTCGAAGGCGGAGCTCGTGGAGCGGTACGGCGCCCGGAGCGGCCGGGCGATCGGGCCGCTCGGGTGGTTCGAGGCGCTTGCGCTCTGGAAGGCTGCCGTGTTCTGCGAGGCGATCTTCGGCCGATTCCAGCGAGGCGAGCTGGGCGCCGAGGATTCCCGCGCCGCGGCCTACGAGCGCAGCGTGCCGTTGATGGCCGAGACCGCAGCGGCCCGGCTGGACGACGCATGACCGACGTGCGCGGCCACATCCTGCGGTGGCGCCCGTCGTGCGGCGGCGGCGGGTGGGCGGCATGACCGAGCGGCAGCGGCCGTCGGCATCGGTCCGTCCGGGCTTCGCCCGTGAGGACTGGAACGCGCGCTACTCGGCCTCCGAGCTCGTCTGGACCTCGGAGCCGAACCGTCTCTTCGCCTCGGAGGTCGAAGAGCTGGAGCCGGGGCGCGCGCTCGATCTCGCGTGCGGCGAGGGGCGAAACGCCGTCTGGCTCGCCGAGCGGGGGTGGCGGGTGACCGGGATCGACTTCTCCGACGTCGCACTCGCGAAGGCGGAGCGGCTGGCGCAGAGCCGGGGAGTCGAGGTCGACTGGGTGCTCGCCGACGTCGTGGAGCACGCGCCCCCGCCCGAGTCGTTCGACCTCGTGGCGATCCTCTACCTCCAGCTGCCGCACGAGGAGCTCGTGCGTGCGCTCAACGGCGCGGCCGCTGCCGTCGCCCCGGGCGGGACGCTGATCGTGCTGGGGCACGACACCACGAACCTCACCGACGGCCACGGTGGCCCCAAGGACGCCCGCGTCCTCTACACGCCCGAGGACGTCGTCGCGGAGCTCGACGAGCTCCGGGTCGAGCGTGCGGAGAAGGTGCACCGGACCGTTCCCCTCGACGGGGACGAGGCGGTCGCGATCGACGCGTTCGTCCGTGCCCGCCGACCGGGCTGAGCCGGACTATCGTTCCAGACATGCGACGAGCGCTCGCGCGAGGGGGCAACTTGCAGCTCGTAGCGTGCGGCGTCGTCGTCCTCGTGGCCACCACGATCGTGTCGACCGGCGCCGGGCTCGCGACCACGGCAGCCGGCGCGGCACCGCCCGCGAATCCGTTGCGCGTCGTCCTGACGCCCTCCGCCTTCCCGGGTACGCCCTCGGACTTCCCGGCGAACGCGGATCCGGCCGATGCGGGCCCGATGCCCCCCTCGTTCGCGCGCAAGCTGCGCGGGATCCACGCGGTCGGGCGCGGCGCCCGTTTCTTCGCGAGCATCCCGTTCGGTCCCGAACGGGCACAGACGGTCTCCGGGCTCGTCGTCACGACGTCGAGCCCCCTGCAGGCGCGCAAGGTGTTCGCCTGGCAGAAGCGCACGGCGCTGCGGCGCCGGCGGGGCGACACGTGGCTGCGGCTGCCGCGCTTCGGGGACGAGCAGGTCGGGCTCCTGAGCGGCGACACGGACTCCGGGCGGCTGCTCGTGCGCCGAAACAGGGTCGTCTGGCGCCTTGAGGTGGCGGCCGACGGCGAACTCACGCTCTCACCGGCCCGCGTCCGCGGCGAGCTCGTGAAGTACGCGACCAAGCAACGCGACCGCGTCGGCCGGGGATGACGCTTTTGGGAGGGGTACGCTCCCGAAATGAGGACTCTCGAGCTCACCGACGAGGAGCTGAAGCTCCTCGAGTCGGCCGTACGGACCTACCTCGACGACTTCGGCCACGAGGAGGCGGACGTCCTGCGACGCGTCAAGCAGCTCCTCGCGAAGCTGCGCGCGTCGCAGCTCGACCCCGCCTGACGACGAAGTTCACGCGACCGACGAGCTTGCCGTACTTCGGGTTGGCGAGCGTCCCGAAGGCCGGCCAGATGTAGAGCTGGTACGGGCCCTCGGTGAGGCGCTGCCGCTTACCCGCGAAGCGCCATGTGTCGTTCAGCCGGAGACGAACTCCCGAAGGCCAGGTGGTCAGGACCTTCACGCGCTTGCGCCAGAGCTGCACGTTGTAGAACCGCGCCTTCTTGACCGGTGCCCAGCGCACGAGTGGCGCGCGGCGGACGACTGCTCCTGCCGCCGGTGAGAGGATGCCTGTCGACGGCTTGACGGCGAGCGTCTTCGAAGAG
Organism: uncultured Actinomycetes bacterium; assembly: GCA_963710125.1. GTDB lineage: Bacteria > Actinomycetota > Thermoleophilia > Gaiellales > Gaiellaceae > Gaiella. The sequence goes on from CAVPZH010000015.1 coordinate 56,014, forward strand.
ACGTTGCCTGCCCGGTCGTACAACCGCACCTGATACCAGTACCGGGCGTGGGCGGTTATGCGCTTGTCGACCACGCGACGTGCCTTGCCGCTGTAGACGACCGCCGGTTTCTTGCCCTTGGTGCCCGGAGACCGCACGACCTCGACGCGCACCGCGTCGGCGGCCGACGTCCACGACAGCGTGACAGCGCCGGATCCTCGTGTCGCGTGGACCTTCGGTTGCGCAGGCTTCGTGGAGTCGTAACGGAGGTCGAGTGCGACGGGAGGGCTGACGTGGCCAACGCCGTCGCGGCACTGGCCGACGAGGTGTGCCGGGTCTGCGTCAGGGCCGCCGTACGTGACCGGTGCGGTGCACTGTGTCACCCCCGCGCCGCCCCCGTCCCCGCCGCTGAATGCGATCTTGACGGGGTGGTTGTACCAGCCGTCCGTATCGGGCGGCCTGTCGGGCACGGGCGTGACCGTCGGGGCCGTTGCGTCGTAGCGGATGCTCACCGACGTCGAGCCGACGTTGCCTGCGCCGTCGGTGCACGAGCCCGAGACTTTCACGGCGGCGCCGTCGGGCCCGCCGTAGGTTCCGGACGTGCACGAACTGATGCCGGACGGGCCGCCGTCGCCGCTGAACGAGACCGCGACCGGGCTCGTGTACCAACCCTCCACGTCTGGGGCGCGCGCGAAGGACGCTTCGACCGACGGCGGGCTCGAGTCCTTCTTCACCGTGACGCTGTTCCCAGTGAAGCCGCCGGCCGCGTAGGTGATGGTGCATGTGAACGTCGTCCCCGCAGGTGTCTTCCGTGACAGTCGTCGAGCCGCAGCCTGAGGCGCTCGAGACGCCGCCGGCGTCGTACGACCAGGTGACGGTGACGTTCGACCGGAACCAGCCACCGCAGCCGCCGCCGTTGCACGACGGGGAAGGAATCGATGCTGCCGCACGCCGGCGACGGCATCACGGCCGATGCGCCGGCGACCAGGAGCACGACGCCGAGGAGGCAGACGCGCGTCACGCCGGCCCTGCGAGACGCCGTCCGAACACTCCCACCACGAGCCCTCCCGCGGCCGCGGCCGCGAGCAGGAGGGCCGCGGCGGCGAGGAGCGCCCCGTCCGGGGTTCCGTCGGCCGGGATCGCGACGACGATCGGCGTCCCGACCGGCAAGCCCAGCGTGGTGCGGTCGTGCGGGGGCCCCGTGGCGGCCACCTCAGCAGGAGCCGCCCGGTGCGGCCTCGACGTCGGCGTCGGATGGTGAGTGGGTCTCGTCTTGCGCTTCGGCGTCGCCGCCGGCTTGGCTTTCGGCGGCGTGGTGCGCGCGGCGCGCGCGGGAGGGCTCGTACTCGTCGTACTCGGGCTCACCGTCGACCCCTGCGCGTGCGCGCTCGCCGTCGCCGAAGACGGTGCGGTCGGCGTCGGGGCAGACGCCGGGCTGGATGCCGCGACGTGCTTCGGAGACGGCCTCGCCGACGGCACGGCGACGGTCGTTGTGGTGCTCGCTGCCTGCGCGGCGGGCGCGTCGGGCGTCGGGGTGGCCGAGCCCGAAGTGCGCGGCGCTGGCTGCGGGACGGAGGTCGTACCGGCCACGGGGGCGGCTTCCTCACGCGTGCCGTTCGGTGGATCGTCGGGCGTCGGCAGCGAGGCGGGGGAGGCAGGCGACGTCAACGCGAGCGCGAAACCGCATGCACAGGCCAGCAGCCCGCCCTTTCGCGCTGTGTGCCGCAGAGACGAGGTCCCTCTGGACATCTGTCCCTCCTCTCGCTCATTCACCGTACGACGGACGGCCCTCCTGGTCAACTCCTGGCGTGGGGGCGGGCGGCCCCTCGTGCACGAGAAGCCGCCCGCGGGCCCCTCCCCTACTTCTTCGAGTGCATCACCCCCTGGTATCCGAAGGCCTCGGCCGAGCCACCCTGGCCCGACCACGAGCCCTGGCCGGCAACCTGCAGGGACGAGCCGTGGCCCATCTGCCTCTGCTCGAGGCCCTGTCCCGTCGCGCTCAGGTTGAGAGCGGCCGCGAGGGCCCCGACCGAGTTCGTCTGCTCGACGGAGCCACCCTTGTCGCCCTTCTTGCCGTAGCTGTCCTTGCCGTCCTTCTTGCCGTGCTCGTCCTTGCCCCTGTCCTTGCGATCGGGGCTACCGACCCGCACCGGCGTGTACTCGTTCTTCGCCCCCCACTGGAAGGCCGTCGCGTTGGCATCGGCGTGCTGTCCGCTCCATGCGCCCTGGCCGGCGATCTGGAGGTAGTCGGACCCGTGGCCCTTGTCGGAGCCATAGCCCTTGCCGTATTGCGACTGGTCGATCGACTGGTCGGTCTCGTTGCCGTTCGCCGCGATCCCGACTGCGGTCGCGTTGTTCGACTGCGTGACGTCCCCGTCGTCGCCGGGGCTGAGCACGCGGATCGAGGTCACCGAGTTGCTCGGCTTCACCTGCACGGCGGTCGCATTGGCGTCCGCCGACTGGTAGTTGCCGGCCTCCTGGCCCGCGATCTGCGCGTAGTCGGACCCGTGACCGCCGCCGCCCTGCGACTGGTCGATCGACTGGTCCGTCTCGTTGCCGTTCGCCGCGATCCCGACTGCGGTCGCGTTGTTCGACTGGGTGACGTTCCCGTCGTCGCCGGGGCTGAGCACGCGGATCGAGGTCGCAGTGTTGCTCGGCTTGTACTGGACCGCGGTGGCGTTGACGTCTGCCGACTGCTTGTTGTCGGCGGACTGGCCCGCGATCTGCGTCGAGCTCGAGCCGGACGGATAGACGCTCTTCGCGTCCTCCGGCCTTGCGTCCTCTTTCTGCTGTCCACCCTGCGACTGGTCGATCGACTGGTCCGTCTTGTTGCCGTTCGCCGCGATCCCGACTGCGGTCGCGTTGTTCGACTGGGTGACGTTCCCGTCGTCGCCGGGGCTGAGCACGCGGATCGAGGTCGCAGTGTTGCTCGGCTTGTACTGGACCGCGGTGGCGTTGACGTCTGCCGACTGCTTGTTGTCGGCGGACTGGCCCGCGATCTGCGTCGAGCTCGAGCCGGACGGATAGACGCTCTTCGCGTCCTCCGGCCTTGCGTCCTCTTTCTGCTGTCCACCCTGCGACTGGTCGATCGACTGGTCCGTCTTGTTGCCGTTCGCCGCGATCCCGACTGCGGTCGCGTTGTTCGACTGGGTGACGTTCCCGTCGTCGCCGGGGCTCAGCACGCGGATCGAGGAGGCATCGTTGGTCGGCTTCACCTGCGCGGCGGTCGCGTTCGCGTCCGCCGACTGGTGGTTGTCGGCCGCCTGACCTGCGATCTGCGTGGCGTCCGACCCGTAGCCGCCGCCAGCCTGTGACTGATCGGCGGTCTGGTCGGTCGAGTTGCCGTTCGCGGCGAGCGCGCCGGCGCCTGCCGAGTTCGACTGTGTCACGTCGCCGTTGTCACCGGGGCTCAGAACACGGAGCGAGCCCGCCTCGTTCTTCGGCGCGATCTGCAGTGCAGTCGCGTCCGCGTCGGCGTGCTGCGCGTTCTTCGCCTCCTGGCCGGCGATCTGGGTCTGGTCGGAGCCGTAGCCGCCCATCTGCGACTGGTCGACTCCCTGGGTCGTCTTGTTGCCGTTCGCGGCGATCGCGGCTGCAGTCGTGTCGTTCGACTGCGTCACGCTGCCGTTGTCTCCGGGACTGAGCACGCGGATCGAGCCCGCGCTGTTCGTCGGTCCCGCCTGGTAGGCGCCGCCGTAGCCCGAGGCGGACTGTCCGCTTCCTGCGGACTGGCCCGCGGCCTGGCCGGCGCCCTGGTCTCCCTCCGCCGCGACGGCCTGGCTCGCGCCGAAGCACAGCACGAGCACCACCGTCGCGAGGAGGGCTGACAGGCGTTTCATGGAAGATTGCTCCTTCCGTCGAGTTGCACTCGCGGAGCCGGCGCCCCGCGGCTTTCGGGGACGGAGGAACGACCTAGCCGGGCCTGTCGGGAGGGCGTCGCCGGTGCCCGGGCGGCCACGTCGCATGCTCGAGTGCGACGCGCCGGGCCAGGTCGAGCAGCGCGGCGACGAACGGGAGAGCGAGGAGGAAGAGAAGACCTGTTCCGGAGGACCCGCCTCCGCCGGTGGCGGCGGCGGCGCTCACGCCGGAGAGAGGAGCCGGGACGGCCGGCTCGGGCAGCGGCGGCCTCCACCGCGGAGCTGAGGCGACCGACTTGCTCTCGGCGGGGGAGGCGGCCGGGTGGGACGCGGTCGGCCTCGCCGGCTGCGATCCGTCCGCTGCCCACGCCGCAGCCGTCTCACGGGCGAGCGCGGCCGCGTCGGCGTACGGCCGTGCCGTGCCCCCCTCCGCCCACGCCGCGCGGAGGCCCGCCCCGGCGGGAAGACCGGTCGCTCCGAGCGATCCGAGGAGGCCGGGCTCCGGAGCGGCGGGCGCCAGGGCGGTCGTGGGGGCCGGCGGTATCGTCGCCACCGGCGCGCTCTGAGTGATGGGCACGAGCGCGATATCAGAGGCCGGACGCGTCGAGGCGTCCTCCGGCGGGCCGAGTGCATCGATCAGCGCCTGTGCGAGCGACGGCACGGAGGCAGCCGAGGGCAGCGAGTCCACCGAGGGCGCGGAAACTCCGCGCGGCGGTATCGGCGGGACGATCCGGGTCGGTGTCGGAACGACCACCGATGCCCGTGTGCCGAGGTTGATCTGGGTGACGTTCCCGTCGTTCCCCGGGCTCGAGATGCGAATTGCGACGTTTGCATTGATCTGCTGATATCCAGAAGGAGTTTCGCTCTGATACTGCGAGTCGTTACCGCCGCAGTTCCAGATCCATGTCCATGAGCTCGGCATTGAACCGTTTGCAGAAGCGCCCGGTGATATCGGAGAGATCGGGTTTGCGCCGAGGCAGTCCCAGTTCCAGTACCACGTGTCCGAGGAGCCAGTCGCGTCCGTGCTCGGCGCGCTGCTCGCGGGCGTCTCGGGAGCCGTGGGCGCAGTGGTCGCCGCCTGGGGCCGCGCCGCGCTCGACGTCTGCGTCGGAGCCGCCGCCGCGCCGGCGCCCACGTTGAGCTGTGTGAGCGTCCCGTTGTCGCCCGGACTGTCGATCCGGATGCTGACGTTGATGTTCGCCGCACCCGTCGCCGCGGGCTGGACGGCCGCCGAGGGCGCCGGCGGCGTGACCGTCACCGGATTCTCGGCGACGGAGGGAGTATCGGCACCGGTATCACCTGCATTCGTCGCGATACCGTCGTTCGGCGCCCGCTCTGGAGGGGCGTTCTCCGGCTGCGGTGCCACCTGCGGGAGGTCCTGAGGCTCGGCGTCCACCGGGGGGGCGGTCACGACGGGAACCGCGTCCTCGGCCGCGGGTGCGGGCTCGGCGGCCAGGGCGACATCGACCGCGGGAGGCGGTGCGTCCGACGCGGCCGGGGTGGTGGCTGGAAGCGAATCCGCCGCCGTCGAGACGGCCTCCGTCACGGCCGGCGCGACGCTCTCGGTGAGAGCGGCGACGGAGGGGAGGGGCTCCGGGATGCTCTCGTCCGCGCGCGCGGTCGCCGGCAGGGACGTCGCCACGAGCGCGGCGAGCGAGACGGCGAGGGCGGGGACGCAGACGCGCCGATCGAGCGGTCGAGACATGTCGAAATGATCTATGCGCAGTTCCGGTCGATTTCATGCATGAATTTTCCGGCAATGCGCTGGTCAGTCTCGAGATTTCGGTGTAGGGTGTCTTCGGGAGGTGGGTCTGGTTCTCGTGACGACGGTGGTGGACACTTTCGAGCTTCTTGCCCGGTACCGCGAGAACGACGACTGGGATGCGCGGGGCCGCGCGATCGAGCAGAACCTTCCGCTCGTTCGCGCGCTCGCGCGGCGGTTCTCGCGCTCGCCCGACCAGACCGACGAGCTGGTGCAGGCCGGCTCGATCGGGTTGATCAAGGCCGTGGACGGATTCAGGGCGGAGCGCGGCGGTGACCTCGGCGCGTATGCCGTGCCGACGATCGTCGGTGAGCTGCGCCGTTACCAGTCGCGCAGGGGGTGGCAGGCGGCACCCGACGGGCGCGCGCCGGTCGTCACGACGCTCGACGAGTGCGCGGTCGAGGGCCCCGTGGGGGAGTTCGAGCTGCGCCGCAGCGAGACGCGCGCCGCCCTGCGCGAGGCCTTCAAGGTGCTAACACGACGCGAGCGCGAGGTGGTCGCGCTGCGTTTCTACCGCGACTTCACGCAGCAGCGCATCGCCGACGACCTCGGTCTCTCGCAAGCCCAGGTCTCGCGCATCCTCGCGGCGGCCCTCGCAAAGCTGCGTCGCGTGCTCGAGGAGCCCTGAGACCGGGTCATTGTGCGCTTCGTCACGCCTCGGTACGATGAGCCCAGGGTGAGCGCGCAGCCGTCCCCCTCAGCCGTCGCCGAGACGACACCCCCCAAGCCCGCGACACCGAGCGGGCGACTTCTCCTGCGGATGCCGCCAGGCCTCCACGGAGAGCTCGCGCGCGCGGCCGAGCGCGACGGGACAAGCCTCAACGGGTACATCATCGCGCGCCTCGGCGAGGCGGTCGGGCGCTCCCCCGAGGACGGCGCACCGACCACGGGCACCGACGGCGCGACGCGGAGGCTGACGTGGCTGCTCGTCGCGAACGTGCTCGCCGTGGCCGTCGCGGGCATCGCCGCCGTCGTGATCGTGCTCGTCGCCTCGTTCGGCTAGCCGGCCCGCCGCCCTCCGGGGGCGGCGCCTAGAGGCTCGCGTCGCCGGGCGCCTCGGCGGGGCGCGTGCGTGGGCGGTCGCGGAGGAGCAGGACGTAGAGGGCGGGGAGCGACAGGGCGAGGAACGCGAGCGGGGCGAGCGCCTCCACGTCGGGGAGCACGCCGGACTCCGAGAGCTCGTGGACGCCGCCCGAGCAGAGCCAGGCGGCGACGAGCACGAGCAGGACGGAGGTGACGTGGAAGAACTTCCGTAGGTCGAGCCGCTCCGCACCGCGGTAGAAGACGTACCCGAGCCCCAGCGCGGCGACGGCGCCGAGCGTCGCGCTGAGCACGGTGACCACGGGATTCGAGTCGCCGAGCGAGCCGACGAGGAAGAGGCCGCTCTCGACGCCCTCGCGGACGACCGCCGCGAACGCGAGCAGCGCCACGCCCGCGGCCGAGCCCTGGGTCACGGCGTCGTCGACCCGCAACCGGAGCTCCCGCTTGATCGTGCGCGAGCGGCTCCGCATCCAGAAGACCATCCAGACGACGAGGCCGGAGGCGGCGAGCATCACGATTCCCTCGAAGATCGCCTCGCTGCGGCCCTCGAGCTCTGCGCCGACCACGAACAGCACGAGAGTCACGAGACCGCTGACCGCGAGGCCGGCGGCGACGCCGAGCCAGACCGCCCGGAACCACGCGCGGCGCCCCGTCCCCTCGAGGAACGAGAGCACCATCGAGATCACCAGCGCGGCCTCGAACCCCTCCCTCAGCGTGATCACCCCTGCGCCCACGCAGGAACTCCTTCGGTCGTTTGTCAGGCACACCTTACAGGCGTCTCCCGGAGAGTTCCGGGTCGCTGATTTCGTTACGTAACGTAAAATGATCGCGTGGACGAGTCGCGCGACGACGCCTACCTGCTCGGCAGGCGCCGGACGCTGATCGTCTTCGCGGGGCTGCTCCTCGGGATGCTGCTCGCTGCGCTCAACCAGACGATCGTGGCGACCGCGCTGCCCGACATCGTGGGCGACCTGGGTGGCTTCGACCACTACTCGTGGGTGTTCTCCGCCTACATGCTCGCGTCGACGGTCACGGTGCCGCTCTACGGGAAGCTCTCGGACGTCTACGGGCGGCGACCGTTCTTCCTGCTCGCGATCGTCCTGTTCATGGTCGGGGCGGTCGTCAGCGGCCTGGCCCCGTCGATGACCGTCCTCATCGTCGGACGTGCCATCCAGGGCCTCGGCGCAGGCGGACTGATCCCGCTCGCGATGGCCGTGATCGGCGACCTGATCGCTCCGCGGGAACGAGGGAAGTGGCAGGGGCTCACCGGCGCCGTGTTCGGCGTCGCCTCGGTGGTCGGCCCGGCGACCGGCGGCTGGATCTCGGACAACGCGAGCTGGCGCTGGGCGTTCTTCGTCAGCCTCCCCTTCGGTCTCCTCGCGCTCGTCGTGGTGCAGCGTGGCTTCACGATGGAGCCGGTCCACCGGGACCACACGATCGACTACACGGGCGCCGCCCTGCTGAGCGCGGGTCTCAGCGCCGGGCTGCTCGCGACCGTCTGGGGTGGCGCGCAGTATCCATGGGGGTCGCCCGAGATCGTCGGGCTCTTCGTCGCGAGCGTGGTCCTGCTCGTCTCGTTCGTCTTCTGGGAGCGTCGCGTGCCCGAGCCGATCATGCCGCTCGACCTGTTCCGCAACCGCACGTTTGCCGCCTCCCAGGTCGCCCTCTTCTTCATCGGGGCGGCGATGTTCGGCACGATCATCTACATCCCGCTCTTCGTCCAGGGCGTCCTCGGCGAGAGCGCCACGAGCTCCGGCGCGATCCTCACGCCGCTGATGCTCTCGCTGATCGGCGCCAGCGTCGCGGCCGGGCAGATCGTCTCGCGCACCGGCCGCTACAAGGCCGTCCTGCTCACGAGCCCGATCGTCCTTCTGATCGGCTTCGCGTTGCTGTCCCGGCTCGACGCGGGCTCGACGCTCCACGAGACGACCCGCGACATGATCGTCGTCGGCCTGGGGCTCGGGCTCGGGCTGCAGACCTTCGTGCTGGTCGTCCAGAACGCCGTGCCGCGGAGCATGATGGGGGTGGCGACCGCCTCGACCCAGTTCTTCCGCACGATCGGAGCCACGATCGGCGTCACCGTGATGGGCGCGCTCCTGACGACACGGCTGCACGACGAGCTGGCGGGACGGCTCTCGCCGGCCGAGCTCGCGCGGCTCGGGGGCACCGCGTCGCCCGGGGCGCTCGTGGCCGGCGGCGCGGCCGGCCTGCCGGCGGATGTCGCCGCCGCGCTCCGCGACGCGCTCGGCGCCGCGATCCACCCGGTGTTCGCGCTCGGGATCCCGCTGATGGCGCTCGCGCTCGCGGCGACGCTGCTCGTCGAGCGGCGCGAGCTCCGGCGCTCGGTGCACGAGGGGCCCGCGGAGCCGGCGCGTGAGCTCTTCGACGAGCTGGGCGAGGACTTTCCGGGCGAGCCCGGCCTCGGCGCTCCCGCGAGGGGCCGATGACCACGCGCTCGGATCCGGGACGGCTCGCGGTCGAGCTCGAGCGGCTGATCACGCTCGTGCGTCGGCGCGGCGGCCCGGCGGACGCCCACGACCCGCCCCTCGCGGCGACGCAGCGGCTCGCCCTCTCGATCGTCGTCGACGCGTCCCGGCTGAGGCTCGGGGTGCTCGCCGAGCGGATCGGGACGACCGACGCCACGGCCAGCCGGACGGTCGACGCGCTCGTTGCGCTCGGCCTCGTGCGCCGCAAGCCCGACCCGGCCGACGGGCGGGGGGTGCTCGTGGTCGCCACCCCGAAGGCCGTGACGCTGGTCGCGGAGCGCCGCGCGCGGCTCGTCGACACGCTCGAGCAGGGTCTCGCCGCCATGCCGGTCGCTGATCGCGACCGTCTCGTGGCGCTGCTCGCGGAGCTCAACGACGTGCTCGACCGACAGACCGAGAGCGCACCGGCTCGGGCCTGACCCGTCGGGCGCTATCGTGAGGACGACCGCTCCGTCGACGTGCGGCTAGCCGTACCCGTCCCTTTCCCCGGGAGCGTCAAGCTAGCTGCGTGAAGGTGACGAGCGCTCCTCCCGAGCCGCGGTCGATGAGTTCCGGGCCGGCCGGGAGTCTCACCCCGAGACGTCCGACTGCAAACGAGGTTTCACCATGAGCACACACACCGAGACACACGGAAACGGCGCCGGGGAGCCCCCGGCCAACGGGCGGCGTGCCGCCCACGAGCGGCTCGCGACCGGAGCGCTTGCGCGCTGGGCGCGGATGTGCGCGAACCACCCGTGGCGCGTGATCTTCGGGTGGCTCGGGATCGTCGTCGTCCTGATCGGCCTCGTCGCGACCGTCGGCGGCGGGCTGCGGGACAAGTTCGAGATCCCCGGCTCCGACACGCAGAAGGCGACCGACCTGATCGAGTCGCAGTTCCAGTCCGAGCAGGGCAGCGTGCTCAACATCGTGCTCGCTGCTCCCGAGGGGCAGCGGCTCGACACGCCCGAGCGGAAGGCGGCGATCCAGAAGACGATGGCCGACCTCCGCTCGTCGGAGTTCAAGCCGACGACGGACACCGCCGGGCTCACGAGCGTGGGCAACCCGTTCAGCGACGCGACGTTCTCCGACAACGGGCGCATCGCCTACGCCGAGGCCCAGTTCGACCGCGTGATCTACGACAAGGACCGCGACGCGGTGGTCAACGTCGAGGACGCGGCGCGCGAGGCGCTCGCCCCTGTGGGCGTCACCGTCGAGTTCAACGGCGAGGCGGAGTTCCCGCCGATCCAGCAGGGCACCTCCGAGCTCCTCGGCCTGCTCGCCGCGCTGATCGTGCTGCTGATCGTCTTCCGGACGTTCGTCGCGGCGTTCATCCCGATCATGCTCGCGATCGGCGCCCTGATCACCGCCTTCCTGCTGCTGTTCATCCTCGCGGGGCTCACCGAGATCAACACGATCACACCGATCCTCGTGAGCATGATCGGCCTCGGGGTGGGCATCGACTACTCGCTGTTCATCGTCACCCGGTTCCGGCAGCTGCTGCACGAAGGCATCTCCCCGGTCGACGCGGCTGCCGAGGCGGGGGCCTCCGCGGGCCGTGCGGTGCTCTTCGCCGGCGCGACGGTGGCGATCGGCGTCTCGGGCCTGGCCTTCTTCGGGCTGGACTTCGTCACGAAGCTCGGGGTCGGGAGCGCGCTCGGCGTGCTCACGACCGTGCTGCTCGCCAACTCGATGCTGATCTCGGTGCTGCGGCTGCTCGGCCACAAGGTCGACCGGTGGAAGGTGCCGTTCCTCCGGCCGCTCGACGACTCGGAGTCCGCTCGCGAGAAGACGCTCGTCGCGCGTTGGGGCCGCTTCGTGACCAGCCGGGCGCGGATCGTGTTCCCGGTCGTGCTCGTCGGGGTGCTCGCGCTCGCGGCGACGGCGTCGATCGTCCGCCTGGGCGCCTCCGACCAGGGCACCCAGCCGAAGCAGCAGACCGCGCGGCGCGCGTACGACCTGCTCGCCGAGGGCTTCGGACGCGGCTTCAACGGCCCGATCCCGATCGTGGTGGACCTGAACGGCGACCAGCAGGCGCCGCAGCGGATCTACGACGACGTGCAGGGCCTGCCCGGCGTCGCCTCCGTCAGGGAGCCACAGCTCAACGACCAGAAGACCGTCGGCATCGTGTTCGTCACCCCGACCACGGCCCCGCAGGACCAGGCGACCGACACCCTCGTCGACAGGCTGCGCTCCGACGTCGTGCCGAAGGCGGTGCAGGGCGGCGGCGCGCTCGCGTACGTCTCCGGCCAGACGGCGGCGTTCAAGGACATCGGCCAGCGGATCACCGACCGGACGCCGCTGTTCCTGCTCTACATCATCGGCGTCACGTTCCTCGTGCTCGCGATGGCCTTCCGCTCGATCGTCGTGTCGCTGACGGCGGCGGTAACGACGATCCTGTCGGCATTCGTCGGCTTCGGCGTCCTCACGCTGATCGTGCAGGAGGGGTGGCTGCTCGGCCTGACGGGGCTCGACCGGACGGGGCCGATCGAGACGTTCGTGCCACCGATCGCGTTCGCGATCCTGTTCGGACTCTCGATGGACTACATGGTGTTCCTGATGAGCCGCATCCGCGAGGAGCACGTCCACGGGCTTCCGACCGAGGAGGCGGTCTCCCACGGGATCGCGGCGATCGGCCGGGTCGTGGTCGCGGCGGCGATCATCATGGGCACGGTCTTCTCCGCGTTCATCCTGAGCAGCGACCGCGTCTCGAAGGAGTTCGGGATCCTGCTCGCCGTCGCGATCCTGACGGACGCGCTGATCGTGCGGATGACGCTCGTCCCGTCCTTCTTCACGCTGCTGCGCGAGAAGACGTGGTACATCCCCGGCTGGCTCGACCGGATCCTGCCGAACCTCACCGTCGAGGCGCCGCACGAGGGCGAGGACAGGCACGGCCAGGCGGCGACGCCGACCCCGACCCCGGTCGGGGAGCGCTGAGCGGGCAGCGCGACCAGTTCTCCGTCGGGGCGGCCGAGGGCCGCCGCCCCGACGGAGAGCCCGCATTCGTCTGCGTGACGTGCGGGACGCAGCACGCCCCGTCGGCGGAGCCGCCGGCGCACTGCGCGATCTGCGAGGACGAGCGGCAGTACGTCGGCGAGGGGGGCCAGCAGTGGACGACGATCCAGCAGCTGCGCGAGCGGCACCGCGCCGACATCCGCGAGGAGGAGCCCGGCCTGACCGGGATCGGCTGCGACCCGCCGTTCGCGATCGGCCAGCGGGCGTTGCTCGTCGAGACGGCCGGCGGCAACGTCCTCTGGGACTGCATCTCGCTGCTCGACGACGAGCTCGTCGCGGCGGTCGAGGCGCGCGGCGGCCTCGCCGCGATCGCGATCTCGCACCCGCACTACTACTCGTCGCTCGTCGAGTGGAGCCGGGCGTTCGACGCGCCCGTCTACCTCCACGCCGCCGATCGCGAATGGGTCATGCGCCCCGACCCGTCGATCGTGTTCTGGGACGGAGAGTCCCGGGAGCTCGAGCCACGGCGTGACGCTCCTCCGGCTCGGAGGCCACTTCGCAGGCGGCACCGTGCTGCACTGGGCGGCGGGCCTCGACGGGCGCGGCGTGCTGCTCTCCGGCGACATCGTCCAGGTCGTCGCCGACAGGCGCTGGGTCAGCTTCATGTACAGCTACCCGAACCTCGTTCCGCTCCCCGGCCCAACCGTCACCCGGATGGCCGAGGCGCTCGAGCCGTTCCCCTTCGAGCGGATCTACGGCGCCTGGTACGGCCGCGTCGTGGAGGACGGAAAGCACGCGGTGCGCCGCTCCGCCGACCGGTACGTCGCCGCGCTCGAGCGCGACGGCGGCCGCGCGCCGGACGGCTGACGCGACCGGCTGCCGCCTCGCCGGCGGCGCGCTGGCAAGCTCCGGCCATGATGCGCCCATCGGCGGGCTGGGGAGGAGCCCGTCGCGGGCAGATGCTGGTGATCCTCGGCTCGCTCGCCGCGCTCGGGCCGCTGTCGATGGATGCGTACCTGCCGGCGCTCCCGTCTCTCAGCGAGGACCTCGACGCGTCTGCGGCCGCGGTGCAGCTGACCGTGACCGCGTGCCTGCTGGGGCTCGCCACGGGGCAGCTGGTCGCCGGCCCGTTCAGCGACCGGCTCGGCCGCCGGAGACCCCTCCTGGTCGGTCTCGCGGGGTACGCCGTGGTGAGCGCCCTGTGCGCGCTGGCGCCCTCCGTATGGGCGCTCGTCGTCCTGCGCCTGCTCCAGGGCCTCTGCGGCGCCGCCGGCATCGTGATCGCCCGGGCCGTCGTGCGCGACCACCACGACGGGACGGGCGCCGCCCGCGTGTTCGGCCTGATCATGGTGGTCACCGGGGCGGCGCCGATCCTCGCCCCGATCGGCGGCGCGGCAGTGCTGCACTTCGGCTCCTGGAGGGGCATCTTCGTCGCGCTCGCCGCCGCGGGAGCTGCGATCTGCGTCGCGTCCCTCGTCGGCCTGCCCGAGTCGCTGCCGCCTTCCCGACGCCGCAGCGACGGGCTGAGGAGGACGCTGTCCGTGTTCCGGGGGCTGCTGCGCGACCGGTGGTTCGTCGGCCACGGGCTGGCCACCGGGCTGGTCTTCGGGGCGATGTTCGCGTACATCGCCGGCTCGCCCTTCGTCCTGCAGGAGATCTACGGCCTCTCGCCGGCCGGGTTCAGCCTCGTCTTCGGGCTGAACGCGCTGGGGATCGTCACGGCGAGCGTCCTGGGCAGCCGGGTCGTGGGCCGCGTCCCCCCGGGGGCGCTGCTCAGGGCCGGTCTCGTCGAGTCGTGCGCGGGCGCGGCGACGCTCCTGCTCGCCGTCGTCCTCGACCTCGGCGTGGTCGTGGTCTGCATCGCGCTGTTCGCGGTCGTCACCGCGGTCGGCCTGGTGATGCCGAACGCGACGGCGCTCGCGCTCGCGGACCACCCGGAGACGGCGGGGAGCGCCTCGGCGCTGCTCGGGCTGATGCAGTTCGTCGTCGGGGCGGCGGCCGCACCGCTCGTCGGGCTCGCCGGTGCCGAGGACGCCCTTCCCATGGCGATCACGATCGCGGTCCTCGCGGGCGCGGCTCTCGTCCAGTTCGAGCTGCTCACGCGCGACCGGTCGGAGCCGGGTGAGCCGGCGGGCAGAGGAGGCGTGAAGCCGAGCGGACGGCACGGCGCCGCCGCCGTCTCGCGCGACTTCCGCTAGGTTCTCGTCGCGACGTGAGCGGCGAGAACCAGCGGGTACTGGGCGAACGGGTCGCGGACGCGGACGGCGGCACCGACGACCCGCCGTACCTCTATCCCGACTACGTCGCGACGAGGCTGAGGGCACCGAAGCAGCCGCTCGTCATCCTGCCGCACACGCTCACGGAGCTGACCGGGCCGGCGTTCGGCGAGGACGCCGTCGGCGAGCTCGACCACGACCTCACGCGCCAGCACGAGGGCGAGCCGATCGGACAGCGGATCATCGTCAGCGGTCGTCTGCTCGACGGCGACGGCCGGCCGATCCGGAGCCAGCTCGTCGAGATCTGGCAGGCAAACGCGGCCGGCCGGTACGTGCACAAGGTCGACCAGCACCCCGCCCCGCTCGATCCGAACTTCACCGGTGCCGGGCGGTGCCTCACGGACGACGAGGGGCGGTACCGGTTCGTGACGATCAAGCCCGGCTCCTACCCGTGGCAGAACCACGACAACGCCTGGCGGCCCGCCCACATCCACTTCTCGGTCTTCGGGCGGGCGTTCACCGACCGGCTCGTCACCCAGATGTACTTCCCCGACGACCCGCTGTTCGACCTCGACCCGATCTTCCAGTCGGTGCGCGACCCCGACGCGCGGATGCGCATGATCAGCGCGTTCGACATCTCCCTCACAGAGCCGAGCTGGGCACACGGCTACTCGTTCGACATCGTCGTCGGCGGGCCGGCCGCGACCCCGCTGGAGGAGTAGGACACGTGCCGCTCGGCGCGACGCCGTCGCAGACCGTCGGCCCGTTCTTCGGGTACGCGCTCCTCGGGCCGATCGGCAGCGAGCTCGTCGCGCCCGGGACGTCGGGCGCGATCCGGATCGAGGGGGTCGTCACCGACGGGAACGGCGAGGTCGTCCCCGACGCGATGGTCGAGCTCTGGCAGGCGGACGCAGCCGGTGGGCACGGCGGCCCGCGCGACCCGCGACCCGACCGGGGCGAGCCGGACGGCGCCGGGTTCGGCGGCTTCGGGCGGTGCGGGACGGAGGATGGAGGCTTCTCGTTCGTGACCGTCAAGCCCGCCCGCGTGCCCGGACCGGGCGGCGCGCTCCAGGCCCCGCACATCGACGTCTCGGTCTTCGCCCGCGGCCTGCTCAAGCACCTCGTGACACGGATCTACTTCCCCGACGAGGACGAGGCGAACGCGGCCGACCCGCTCCTCTCGGCGCTCGCCGCGGACGAGCGGGCGACGCTGGTCGCGGTCCCCGACGGCGACGTGCTGCGCTTCGACATCAGGCTCCAGGGTGAGGGCCAGACGGTCTTCCTCGCCGTCTGACGGAGACCCGGGAGGAGGCTGCGTGAGCGACGACGCATACGAGCAGGGCATGCACGTGCGGCGCGAGGTGCTCGGCGACGAGCACGTCGACGAGGCGATTCGCTCGACGACCGAGCTCACCGCCGACTTCCAGTCGCTCATCACCCGCTATGCCTGGGGTGAGATCTGGTCGCGCCCCGGGCTCGACCGGAAGACGCGCAGCTGCATCACCCTCACGGCGCTGATCGCGCTGAACCGCCCGGAGGAGCTCGAGCTGCACCTGCGCGCGGCGGTGCGCAACGGGCTCACCGCCGAGGAGATCCGCGAGGTGCTCCTGCACAGCGCGGTCTACTGCGGGGTGCCCGCCGCGAACTCGGCGTTCGCGATCGCGCGTCGCGTGCTCGGCGAGTAGCACTCTCGCTCGGAGCTCGGGCTCGAGACCATGTCCCGGGCGATCACGAGCATGAGCAGCGGGATCGCCCTCATGCCCGATGACCAGCGGCGCAGCTGCCGGACAGCGTCGGCGCGGTCTGGAGACCGGCCCCGAACGACGAACGCCGCGGCGAATGACCCTAGCGCGACCCAGACCCAGGTCTGCCCGGGGCGCCCGGCGCGCCTGCGGAGTGACGTCCGCGTCGAGCCGTGTCAGTGCCATACTTCCTCAGGGTCCCCGCTCTGGATTCACTACTCGTAAATTCACTGTCTCTGTAGCAACGAGTCGGATGGCTACGCAAACCGAGCTACGCGAGCGCAAGAAGGAGCAGACGAGAGAGGCGATCACCGCGGCCGCGCGGCGCTTGTTCGCGCTTCGGGGCTTCGAGCACGTGACGGTGGCCCAGATCGCGCGGGCGGCGGAGGTCTCGGAGAAGACCGTTTTCAACTACTTCCCGACCAAGGAGGATCTCTTCTACTCCCGGCTCGAGTCGTTCGAGGAGGATCTCCTCGCCGCGATCCGCGGCCGGGCCCACGGCCGGACGATCGTCGACGCCTTCCGCGGATTCCTCCTCGCCCGGCGCGGCGTCTTCGGTCGGCTCGCGGAGAACGGCTCCGCAGAAGCCCTTGACGAGCTGCGCACGGTCACGAGGGTCATCACGCAGAGCCCCGCGCTCCTCGCGCGCGAGGAGCGCGTCTTCGCCCGCTTCACGGCGTCGCTCGCATCGCTGCTTGCGGAGGAGGCGGGTCGACCACAGGACGACATCGAGCCGCGGGTGGTCGCCACCGCGCTGATGGGGGTTCACCGGGCGCTGATCGACTACGTCCGGCTGCGCACACTCGCCGGCGAAAACGACTTCGCCCGGCTTGCACGCGATCTCCGGGTCCAGGCGACCCGGGCATTCAGCCGGCTCGAGGGCGGGCTCGCGGGGTACGGCGCGCTGCACTGACGTCCACCCGGCCGGCCCGGCGCCGCGGCCTCCCGATCAGCGTAGGTCTCCTTACACTCGGCCACGATGGCGCAGCTCGAAGTCGACGAGCCCGGGAGGCGCTCGTGGCGTACCCGCCTCGCCCGCTGGCCCCTCGGGGTCGTCGGGAAGCTCGTGCGCGCCGTGCCCGCAGCGGTCGACGGCTACTTCAGGTACCGCCTCTCCCAGCACGCCGCGGGGATCGCCTACCGCGTGCTGTTCTCGCTGGCGCCGCTCGCGATCGTGCTCGTCTCGATCGCCGGCGTCGTGCTGCAGGACGACACCCGCCGCCAGGACGTGATCGACTCGATCGTGAGCTGGCTCCCCTTCAGCGAGGAGGGCTCGAGCTCGGTCGACGACGCGATCACGCGCCTCGCGAGCCCCACAAGCGCGCTCGGGCTCGTGTCGCTCGTGCTCTTCTTCTGGGCGGCCTCCGGGATGATGGGCGCGCTCCGGACGGGGCTCGAGGCCGCGCTCCACGTCGAGCGGCGGCGCCCCGCCGTCCGCGCGAAGCTCGTCGACCTGGTGCTCGTCGCCGGAGCCGGGGCGCTCCTGATCGCGACGATCGCGGTCTCGGTCGTCGCCCAGGTGATCACCCGCTTCGTCGGCGGCGTCGCGGACGACCTCGGCCTCCGGGGCGGTGTCCTCGCCGAGCTCACGCGCATCGGCGTCCCGCTCGCGATCACGACGGTCGTCGTGATGCTGCTCTATCGCTTCGTGCCCGCACGGCGGCTCCGCTTCGGCGACGCGGTCGCGGGCGGCCTGGTCACGGGCGTGCTCCTGGTCGGGATCTCCGCGGCGTCGGCTTTGATCTTCCAGAAGGTCTCCGACCTGTCCGTGATCTACGGCTCGCTGACGGTCGTGCTCGTGTTCCTCTACTCGGTGTACCTCTACGCGTCGGCGGTCCTCTTCGGCGCCTCGCTCGCGGCGGTCTGGTCAGCGCCCCCCGACGAGGGGCCACCGGTGCCGCTGCGCGAGCAGGTGCGCGACGCGGTGCTCGGCCTCTTCGTCCGTCGCGACCCGCCCGCCCCGCCGGGCCCTGGTTCTCAGCCCTCGTCGCCCGGCGACCGCTCGTAGGTCACGATCACGACGCCGTCGCCGACGGTCTTCGAGTCGGTGAGGCGAAGGCGTCTCCTGTCGCTCGTCTCGCCGAACAGGCGTCTGCCGGTGCCGAGCACCACCGGGAAGACCATCAGGCGCAGCTCGTCCACGAGGTCGTGCTCGAGCAGGCCCTGCACGAGGCTGGCGCTCCCGTGTACGACGACGTCACCGTCGTGTGCGTCCCGCACTCGCTGCACCGCACCGGCGAGGTCGTCGTCGAGCACCGTCGTGTTGCTCCACTCCGGCGCCTTCAGCGTCGAGGAGACCACGTACTTCGGCATGCCGTTGAACTTGTCCGCGAACTCGCCCTCCCGGCTGGGCCAGGCGGCTGCGAACCCCTCGTACGTCACGCGCCCGAGGAGCAGCGCCTCGGAGCGGACGGTCTCGTCGAGCTTGAACGCGTTGCCCTCCTCGCCGCGGTCGTACTCGAACGTCCACCCGCCGTACCGGTACTCCTCTGCTCCGCCCGGATCCTCCATCACGCCGTCGAGCGAGACGAACTCGCTGACCACGATCCTGCCCATCGTTTCCTCCTTGGTTCGGGTGTCTGGGCGGTAGACGGGCGGCGCCGGCCGGACTCATCGGCGCGACGCGACCAGCATCCGCAACACGATCACCCCGGCCGTCGCGGCGAGCACGCGAAGCACGATCCGGTCCACGTCGAGCGCCGGCCGCCACTCGACCTCGCCGCCGCGGATCACGTAGGCGCCGGCCGGCCGCGCGTTGACCCCGAACCCGCCGCCGCCGTTGTGCTCGCTGTCGCCACCTCCGCCGCCGCCGCCTCGCACGGAAGCCGCGGGGATCACGGTCGTCCCGTCCCGCTCGATCGGCTCGCCGAACACCATCTGGGCGCGCAGAGAATCTCGCACGCCGCCGAGCAGCTCGTCCACGTTCATCTCGACCTCCTCCGTCGCTCGCCTCCAGCATGGCGGAGGCGGCCCGCCGGGCGCCGCAGTCTCAGTGACCCGAGACGGCGTGGGGGACGTACGGCTCCTCCAGCCGCTCGACCTCGTCCACGCTGAGCGGGAGTCGCTCCGCGGCGAGCGCGTCCTCGAGGTGCTCGACCTTGGTCGCGCCGACGATCGGAGCGGTCACCCCGGGGCGGTGCAGCAGCCACGCGAGCGCGACCTGGGCCGTCGGGACGCCGAGCTCCGCCGCGACCTCGACGGCGCGGTCGACGACGGCGAAGTCGACCTCGGGCGTGTAGAGGCTGTCGCCGAACGAGTCGGTCCGGGCCCTCACCGTGAGGCGCTCGCCCTCCCGCGTCCTGTTTCCGGCGAGGAGGCCGCGTGCGAGCGGGCTCCAGGGCAGCACCGCGACGCCCTGGTCGATGCACTGGGGGAGCATCTCGCGCTCCTCCTCGCGGTACACGAGGTTGTAGTGGTTCTGCATGGAGACGAACGGCGTCCTGGCGACCCGCTGCGCCTTCGCGAACTGCCAGGCGCCCATGCTGCTCGCACCGATGTAGCGCGCCTTGCCCGACCTCACGACGTCGTGGAGGGCCTCCATCGTCTCCTCGATCGGCGTGTCGTGATCCCAGCGGTGGATCTGGTAGAGGTCGACGTAGTCCAGCCCGAGCCGCTCGAGCGACGCGTCGATCGAGGCGAGCACGTGCTTGCGCGAGAGGCCCCGCCCGTTGAGGCCCGGCATCGTCCGCCCGTGCACCTTCGTCGCGACGACGTACTCCTCGCGCGTGCCGAAATGCTTCCTGAGCAGGCGTCCCGTGATCACCTCGCTCTGGCCGCCGTTGTAGACGTCCGCGGTGTCGAAGAACGTGATCCCGCCCTCCACGGCGCGTCGGACGATCGGCTCCGCGGTGTCCTCGTCGAGCGCCCACTCACGGCTCTCGTGCGGGCCGAAGCTCATCATCCCGAGGCAGAGGCGCGAGACGCGAAGTCCGGTGCGGCCCAGGCGAACGGCGTCCACGGGCTCACGCTACCGGCCGCCGTCCGCCGGCCGCCGCACCTCCCTCGGCGCTCGCGCGTCCCGATTCGTCCCCAGACCGCATGCGCTCCTGTGGGACCTGTGTGGATGACCAACCGGCGTTTTCCGCAGATTGCGGAAAGTTCGTCTCGCGGGCTGTGGACGGATCGCCGCGGCCGGCCCCTGGTGTGAGATCAAGAGCGCTCTCCCCCGAAGGCCCGGAGTGAGCGCCCGCTAGTGCTCGCCGCCGCGTACGCGGCGCACAAGGGGGCGGCGGCCCCCCACGCCGCCCCCGTTCCGGGCCCGCGAAAGGGTCCGTGCGGCCTCAACGGGTCTACGTGAAGACGATCTGCCCGCCGGCTGCCTTCTCGTAGAACTCGCCGACGCTGATGATGTCGTCCACCTGGGGGACGAAGTCGTCCATCGTGAGACCGAACATGTCGACGGACGCCTTGCAGGCGTAGAGCCGGGCTCCCGAGTCGGAGACCAGCTCGACGAACTCCGGGACGGGCGGGATGTCGATCTTCTCCATCTGCCGCTTCATCATCCGGGTGGCGAGCGCCGAGAAGCCGGGCAGCGCGCCGACGAGCGTCGGCAGGTGCATGCCGGGGTTGCCGACCGTCGCGACCTTGATCTTCTCGTAACGGTCCTTGCGGATCGCGTCGAGGCCGAAGAACGTGAAGAAGAGCTCGGCCTCGATGCCCTCCATGCGGGCGCCGTTCGCCATGATCAGGCCGGGGTAGATGCCCTCGAGCGAGCCCTTGGAGATCACGATCGCGACCTTCTCGATCGTCTCCGGCTCGGCGGGAAGTCGGGTGCGTGGGTGTTCGAGCAGTGCGTCCATGGTGTCTCCTGCTAGATGCAGCCCTTGGGCTTGGGGATGCCGCCGATCCTGGCGGCGAGCTTGGCCGGTCCCTTCGGGAAGAGCTGGTAGAGCTCCTTGACGGGGACGCCGGACTCCTTCCCGAGCGAGCGGATCGAAGGCGCCATTCCCGTCGCGAGGTAGCGCTCGCGCATGAAGCGGACGACGAGCCAATGACGGTCTGTCAGCTCGGGGATCCCGTGCTCCGCGGCGATCTCTCCCGCGATCCGCTCGTTCCATTGCGCGGGGTCGGTGAGGAAGCCTTCGGCGTCGAGGTCGACCGATGTGTCGGCGATCAGCGTCGCGGTCATCGTCTCCTCCTCTCTCAGCCGTGGGCGGATACGTGCTGCTTGCCGGCCTTCGGCATCGCAGGGCCGATCACCGGCAGCTCGCGCCCGGGCAGCAGCGCGTGCCAGTAGATCCACTCGAACGCGAGCTTGCCGAGGTGGTTGAGCCGCGACTCGCGCAGGAGCGGCAGCCCGAGCGCGGTCGGGAAGTGGCCGGGCAGCGGCTCGGTGTCGTAGTTGAAGTCGATCATGAGCGCCTTGCCGAGGCCGGTCTCGACGAAGCAGTTCGCGTGTCCGTCGTAGCCCGCCCCGAGCTCCTCTCCGTCGAGGTACCGGGCGACGTTCTCGACGAGCGTGGCCGCCTCGAAGTGCGTGACCGAGCCGGCCTTGGAGATCGGCAGGTCGGTCGCGTCGCCGAGCGCGAACACGTTCGGTGCGGCCGCCGTCTGCAACGTGCTCCGGTCGGTGGGCACGAAGCCGAGCGCGTCGCCGAGGCCCGGCGAGCGCTCCACGTAGGGCGCGCCGCCGTGCAGCGGCACCGTCACGAGCAGGTCGAAGTCGAGCGTGCGGCCGTCGTAGGCGGTCAGGGTCCCGCCGATGCCGTCCACCTCGCCCGCGTTGAACTCCGTGACGAGCTCGATCTCCTTGTCGGCCAGCAGCGAGCCGAGCTCGGCGGCGGCGACCGGGGTGGTGAAGGCGGCGTCGAGCGGAGTCGCGTACACGAGCTCGGTCCGCGCGCGTAGGCCGCGCTCGCGCAGGTGCCAGTCGGCGAGGAACGCGAACTCGAGCGGGGCCACCGGGCACTTGATCGGCATGTCGACGAGGTTCACCACGACGCGGCCCCCCTCGAACCACTCGAGCGCGCGTCGGAGCTCGTCGGCCCCGACGGGGTCGTAGAACGTAAAGACGTGCTGGTTCCAGCCCGGGCCCAGCAGCCCCTCGGTCTCCTCGGGCTGGAGGCGCGCGCCCGTCGCCACCACGAGCACGTCGTAGTGGAGGACGGGGCCGGCGGCGAGCCGCACCTGGTTGCGAGCGGTGCTGACCTCGTCGACCTCCCGCTCGTGGAACGAGATGTCACGGTGGAGCTGCCGGTGGCGGGGCCGGACGATCGAGTCCACGTCGGCGAGCCCGAACGGCACGAACAGGAGACCCGGCTGGTAGACGTGCCGGTCGTCCCGGTCGACGACGTGGATCTCGGCCTTCTCGGCGTCGAAGCGGCGTCGCAGTCGGTTCGCGACCATCGTCCCTCCGGTGCCGCCGCCGAGGATCACTATCTGCTTCCTGCTCACGGGGCACCTCCTGCCACGAGCCGGCGCGTATCGACGCCCTGCACATGCTCGATCGTCTCCTCGAACGCGATCCCCCCCTCGATCGCGCGCCTCACCGGGCAGGCCCGCGCGACCCGCTCGAGGCGCTCGAGCTGCTCGTCGTCGAGCTCGCCCGCGACGTGGACCTCGACCCTGAACACCCGGGGCGTCGAGCGGTGGTCGTAGTCGACGTCGACGCCGACCTCGCTCAGGTCCCATCCCTTCGTCCGTGCGTACATGACGAGGGTCGTCGAGATGCAGCTGGCGAGGGCGGCGGGCAGCAGCTCGTGGGGAGCCGGCGCGCTCCCCTCCCCGCCGACGGCCTCCGGCTCGTCCGTGATCAGACGGTGGCTGCCGTCGATCACGACCTCCTGACGGAGCGTCCCGGGGATCGAGCGGGCTGTCGCAGTGAGGCTCATCGATCTGCCCCAAGGGTCGCCGTCAGGTGCCGCCGCGGCATCGGGGGCGGCTGCGAGCCCAACTGCGGTGAAGTACGCATGTGCGCCTCCGCGGCCACTTGTAAATGTCGCGTGGAGTGACTTAGCTTCGGGTCGGTCATGGCCCGAGGCAGAGTTGCGACACCACGAGGAGGCGCGGGGTGACGGCGACCGAGAAGGCAGCGCTCGCGGATCTCGAGCCCGTGTCCTTCTGGGCGCACTTCGAGTCGCTGACGCGCATCGCGCGTCCCTCGCGTCACGAGGAGCCTGTGATCGAGCACGTCCGTGGCCTGGCTGTTCTTCGGCGGCCACACGCCGGCGCCGCCCGTGCCGGCGACGCCGGCCCCGTGAGATGACCGTCCGGGGCGCCGCGTTCCTCGGCATCGGGGCGATGGTCGGCGCGGGGATCTTCGCGCTGCTGGGCGAGGCTGCCGTCGTCGCGGGCTCGGCGGTCTGGCTGTCGTTCCTCCTCGCGGGGGTCGTTGCGGCGCTGCTCGGCTACACGGTCGTCAAGCTCGGCGTGCGCTACCCGTCCTCGGGCGGGCTCTTCGCCTATCTGATGCAGGGCTTCGGCAACGGGCGCCTCGTCGGCATCGCAGCCTGGCTCGGCTACTTCGCGGCGATCGTGATCGTCTGCTCCATGGTCGCCGTCGCCTTCGGCAGCTACGCGACGTCCCTCTTCGTCGGCGACGACGCCTGGGGAGGCTGGGACAACGTCTTCACCTCGATCATCGTGGTCGCGATGGCCGGAATCAGCATGGTGGGCTCGAAGGTCGTCGATCGGGCGCAGTCGCTGATCGTGGTCGCACTGCTCGCGGTCTTCGCGGTCTTCATCGTCGTGACGCTCGTCGACATCGACTTCGACCTGCTCGCGTTCAGCGGCTACCCCGCGTTCTCGGACATCGTCGCCAGCGTGGCGCTCACGTTCTTCGCGTATCTCGGCTTCAGCGTGATCACGTTCGCGGCCGGCGACCTGCGCAATCCAAAGCGAGAGCTGCCGCTTGCGATGTATGCCGCCCTCGGCGTCACCACTGCGCTCTACCTCCTCATCTCGCTCGGAGTCTTCGGCACGCTCACCGTCGACGAGGCGATCGGCTACGGCGAGACCGCGATCGCCGAGGCGGCGCGACCGTCGCTCGGCGACGCCGGCTTCACGATGATGGCGGTCGCCGCGCTGCTGGCCACCGCCTCGTCGGTGAACGCGACCCTCTACGCGTCCGGGGGGCTGACCGCGATGCTCGCCCACGCCGGGCAGTTCCCGAGCTTCTTCGGACGCGGCTCGCGACTCGGGCCGCACGCCGGGGTGCTGATCACAGCCGGGCTGGTGCTCGTCGTCGCCAACGTCGTCGACCTCTCCGCGATCGCGTCGGTCGGCAGCGCCTGCTCGCTCATGATCTTCCTCCTCGTCGGGGCCTCCGGGTATCGGCTGCGCTCGGAGACGGGCGCCCGCGGTGCGATCGTCCTGACGGGAATGGCGGCGACGGCGATCGTCCTCGTCTTCTTCGCGATCGACACCCTGCGCAACGCGCCCGAGACGTTTGCCGCGATCGTCGCGATCGCCCTGCTCGCCGTCCTGCTCGATTTCGTCTGGAAGCGATTCAGACCGTCTTCGCCGACGTCCGGCGAGGCCGTCCCGCCTCCCGCGCAGGCGTCGTGACCTCCGGCGACGCCGGCTCGCCGCGGGCGAGCGGCGCGACGCTCGTGCTGCTCACGCTGGCCGCCGGTCAGTTCCTGATGACCCTGGACAGCTCGGTGATGAACGTCTCGATCGCGACGGTCGCGAAGGACGTCGGGACGACCGTGACCGGCATCCAGGGCGCGATCACGGCCTACACGCTCGTGATGGCGGCGCTGATGATCACGGGCGCGAAGATCGGCGCGCTGATCGGGCGCAAGCGCGCGTTCGCGATCGGCTGCGTGATCTACGCCTGCGGCTCGTTCACGACCTCGCTCGCGCAGAGCCTGCCCGTGCTCCTCTTCGGCTGGTCGTTCCTCGAGGGCGTCGGCGCGGCGTTGATCCTGCCCGCCATCGTCGCGCTCGTTGCCGGGAACTTCCCCGTCGAGCGCCGGCCGGCCGCGTACGGCCTGGTCGCCGCGGCGGGGGCCGTCGCCGTCGCGGTCGGCCCGTTGATCGGCGGCTTCTGCACGACCTACTTCTCGTGGCGGTGGGTGTTCGCCGGCGAGGTCGTGCTGGTGGCCGTGATCCTCGTGCTCGCGCGCCGGATCGCGGACGCGCCGGTCGAGCGACGTCCGCGCCTGGACGTCGTCGGCGCGGTGCTCTCGGCGCTGGGCCTCGGGATGCTCGTCTTCGGGGTGCTCCGCTCGAGCGAATGGGGCTGGATCCAGCCGAAGGCGGACGGGCCGTCGTGGGCGGGCCTCTCGCCGACCGTCTGGCTGTTCGTGGGCGGGCTGTTCGTGATCTGGCTCTTCTCCCGCTGGGAGGTGCGCTGGCACGACCGCGGCAACGAGCCGCTCGTGCGACCCGGGATGCTCCGCAACCGGCAGTTGAGCGGGGGCCTCGTGATGTTCTTCTTCCAGTACCTCGCCCAGGCGGGGCTGTTCTTCGTCGTCCCGCTCTACCTCTCGGTCTGCCTCGGCCTGTCAGCGCTTGCCACCGGGGTCCGCCTGCTGCCTCTGTCGCTCACGCTGCTCGTCGCCGCGATCGGGATCCCGCGTCTCCTCCCGCGCGTCTCCCCGCGGCTCATCGTCCGCAGCGGGCTGCTCGCCCTGCTCGCGGGCACGGTCGTGCTGCTCGGCGCGCTGGCGCCCGACTCCGGCCCCGAGATCGTCCTCGTGCCGATGCTCCTGATCGGGCTCGGGATCGGTGCGCTCGCCTCTCAGCTCGGTGCGATCACCGTCTCGGCCGTGCCGGACGAGGAGAGCCCGGAGGTCGGAGGCGTGCAGAACACGATGACGAACCTCGGCGCGTCGCTCGGCACGGCGCTCGCCGGGTCGGTCATGATCGCGGCGGTCGCGTCGTCGTTCCTCGCGGGCATCGAGCAGAGCCCCGCGATCCCCGAGCGAGTGAAGTCACAGGCGCAAGTGGAGCTCGCGGGCGGCGTGCCGTTCGTCTCCGACGCCGACCTCGAGGCGGCGCTCGACGACGCCCGGGTCGGCCCCCGGACGACCGAGGCGGCGCTCGGCGCCTACCGGGAGGCGCGCCTCGAGGGCCTCCAGGCGGCGCTCGCGATCCTCGCGCTGCTCGTCGTCGTCGCGCTCTTCTTCGCGCAGCGCATCCCGACGAGGCAGCCAGGCGAAGCGGCCGACCCTGACGTTCGCCCCGGGGTCCCCGCCTCGTCCTAGCCGGAGCCGTCGCTGACGGGAGCCCGGGGGGCGGCCCAGTCCGTCGGGACGTCCCCACCGCCCTCGCGCGACCACCGCGGGCCGAAGCGACCGACCGTCGGGCTCGGCACGAGCTTGCCGGCGACGACGGCCTCGCCCTGGCGGAGCTCCGGCGAGAGGGCCAGCAGCGACGCCGGCACGAACGAGAACGTCTCGGTGAGCAGCGCGAGATCCGAGCGCGAGTTCATCCGCATCAGCACGAGGTTGTCGCACTGCGACACGACGTTCTCGTGCACCTTCTGAGGGCGCTGGGTCGCGACGAGCAGGACGAGCCCGAACTTGCGACCCTCGCCCGCGATGCGGACCGCGTGCTCGGTCGCCATGGCGGTGAGCGGATCGTCGGGAACCGCCGGGCAGACGTTGTGCGCCTCGTCGATCACGATCAGCACCGGCTCCTTCGCGGCCCGGCGCCGCCAGAGCGCAGCGAGGATCGCCTCCGCGGCCACCGCCTGCTCCTCGCGGCTGCCGAGCGAGCCGAGATCGGCGACGAGGCACCGCGGTCCACCCGGTTGGGCCAGCTCCTCGAGCGAGCCGGCGTCCGTGCCCGACCAGACCTGCCAGCGGTCGACTCCGAGGTTGCGGGCCCGCACGCCCAGGGAGTGCAGCGGCTCGGGTGCCTCTCGCAGGCGGTCGACCGTCGCCTGGACGGAGTCCGCGACCAGCGCGTCAGGAGCCTCGACGGCGTCGACGAGCGCCGCGTACTCCTCGCGGTCCGCGATCGGGTCGAGGCGGAGCACCGCTGCCCGCTCGGCGGCGTCGAAGTCGCGGAACCGGACGTGGAGGCGCTCCGCTCCGGCGGCGCCGGCGCGGCGAACCTCGACCCCACGCGCGGCGCGCTCGTACCGCCTCCGCGTGGCGCCCTCGACGTCCGGGCGTACCTCGGCGAGCCGAACGAAGTCCGAGTTCGGATCGAGGATCACGACGCGCAGCGACGTCTCCACGAGGAGTCGCTCGAGCACCGTGCCGAGCGCGTACGTCTTGCCGGAGCCCGACTGGCCGCACAGGAACGTATGCCGGTCGAACCCGCCCGCGTCGAGCGCGAGCGGCACCGAGTCGGCGAACAGGTGCGAGCCGACGTCGAGCGTCGCTCGGGCCGGCCCGATCGCCTCGAGCCATGTGGCGACGTCACCGGCCTGGGCGGGCCGGAGCGGTGTCGGCCCGAACGGTCGGTCGTGGCCCCGGAGCAGTCGTCCTTCGACTCTCACGTGACCCGCGTCGTGCGGGAGGAGGGCGACGCTCGTCACGAGGCCGAGCCGGTCCTCTCCGACCACGACGTACTCGCCGACCCGGAGGTCGAGCCGGTCCGTGGCCACGTCGCTGAAGAAGTGGCGCCCGTCGACGGAGGTGGCGCTCGAGGCGGTGTCTCCGTTCTGCACGCGCGCAGCGTACTGCCAGCGTTCGACCGCTCTATCCGCTGCATACTCCTCGGATGCCCGAGGTGAGCGTCAACGGGATGCGCCTCTACTACGAAGAGCACGGGAGCGGGGCGCCGATCGTCTGCATCCACGGGACGAGCAGCTCGGCCGCCGTCTGGGGCGACGCGGCGACGGAGCTGGCGAGTCGCGGCCGAACGATCCTGTACGACCGACGCGGGTGCTTTCGCAGCGAGCGTCCCGAGCCGTACACGACGAACGTGCACGAGCATGCAGACGACGCGGCAGCGCTGATCGACGCTCTCGGGGCGGCGCCGGCGATCGTGGTCGGCCGTAGCTACGGGGGCGAGACCGCGATCGACCTCGCGCTGCGCTTTCCCGACAGCGTCCGAGCCATGGTGCTGCTCGAGGCAGCGCTGCTCACCCTGAGCGAGGGCGCGAGCCGCTGGGCGGCGGAGATCGAGGAGCTCGTCTTCGCCGCCGCCGACGATGACGTAGGCACCGTCGCGGAGACCTTCTTGCGCCGCGTCCTGGGCGATGCGGCCTGGGACGGGTTCCCCGAGCCGGCGAAGCAGATGTTCGTCGGCAACGGCCCGGCGATCGTCGCGGAGCTCCGTGGCGGCGTTCTCGACGTCGATACCGAACAGCTCGCCACGATCGACCGTCCCACGTTGCTCGTCGCGGGCAGGGACTCGCCACCGGCCTTCGCCGAGGTGACGCGCCGTATGGCCGCGGCAATGCCTTCGGCCCAGGTGGCGTGGGTCGCAGGAGGTCATCTCGTGAACCCCGCCGATCCCGCCGTCCTCGACTTCGTGGACCGTGTGCTCCGTCGAGAGTAGTGGGCTAGGCGTTCAGCGTGCGACGGCCTCGACCCGTGCGACGCCCGCGGCGATCAGCCGACGATCGCGCTCGGTCCGGGCGTCCTCCAGCGCGGGCTGCGCCAGAGCCGTAGCCGTGTCGGCGAGGACTCGTAGACGATCGACCGCCGACGCAGCCCGCGCCGCCTCGGCGGCGCGGGCCAGCGCGGCCGTAGAGGCGACGACGATGCGCGCGTTGTCGGTCGCGTAGCGTCCGATCTCGGCGAAGGCCACCTCGACGTAGTCGGAAAAGGTGCGGCCGACCGCGATCACCGTCGTCCCGCGGATGTGCCGGACCTGCGCGGGGACGTCGCGCGCGGCGAGCTGCTCGAGGACGGCGCCGAGGTAGCCGATGCACGTCGTCGCCGTCGTGGGATCGTTGATGCCCGGGGAGAGCGCCTTGACCGCGATGTCTGCGAGCTGGCGCACGCCGTAGAGCGCGTCCTGGCGCAGGTCGCGCTCGTTCGCGAGCCCGACGCACTGCCGGACCGCGGCCCGGCGCTCGTCGTCGAGCGCGTCGGCGGGCCAGACCGAGACGAGCAGGCTGGCCGAGGTGACGAAGTCTCCGGGACAGACGGCCACGTGGAGACGGACCTCGCTCCCGTCGAAGAGCTCGGCGATCCGGTCGAGCTGGACGGCCGCGACGTAGCCCGTCCGCCCCGGCGACACGCCCCCCGGCTCTCCACCGTTGTGCCATGAGCGCAGGAGCTCGTCACGGCGGCTGTCGTCTTCCGGCTCCCCGTAGCGCTCGGGGTACAGGCGCTCGACCGCGGCGAGGCTGTCCCGGCCGACCCGGGCCGCCAGGTGCGAGGCCTGGATCGAGACGCCCATGTGATGGATGAAGACCAGGAGCAGCGCAAGCGCCGCCAGTGCGAGCACGATCGACACGGTCACGCTGAGCGACGGCACGAACGCGCCCGAGCCCCCGTTCGCAGACCGCACCGTGCGCAGGACGACGAGGCAGTAGGCGAAGACGCCCACGAACGTTCCGGCGGTGACCTGGTTCAGCCGATCGCCCAGGAACTGCGGCAGGGTGCGCGGGCTGAACTGGCTCGACACGAGCACCAGCACGACGATGGTCAGCGAGAACGCGACGCCGGCGACCGTAATGAGGGAGCCCGCAATGGTCGAGAGGATCCCCCGCGCCGCCTCGGCGTCCCCGCCGAAGCCCAGCCCGAGCCCGTTTTCGTCGCCGGCGCGGTCGACCTCGACGAGGAGGAGGCCAAGCGCGACGTAGCCGAGCACGACCGTGCCGGGCACGAACCAGAACCCCTCGAGCACGTTGTGCCACCACACGTTCGCGCGACTCAGCACGACGCGGACTTCCGCTCCGGTCACGGAGATCCTGCGGCCGCCCGCCGCTCGGGCGCGCGGTCAGCCGCAGCCGGTTGCGACCGGGGATCCCGCCCGGGTCAGGAACTCGTCGAGGGCGTGCTGTAGCGAGGCGTCGGCGGCGGCTCCCTGGAGCAGGTCCCAGCCTGGCCGGAGCCGTCCACGAGCACCGCCTGCTTCGGCCCCGACACCCGCGCGAGCAGCTGGTCGACGTCGGTCTCGTCGCCCGTGTTTGCGGCAGGGCCGACGTGGGCAAGCGTTGGTCGATGCGGCGAATCCTCGACGTGCGCGGGCGTCGCGCCCGCCGCTCGGCGCTCGTGGTGGGCGCGCTCCTGACGCTCCTGCCAGTCGCGGCGGGATGCGGAGGCTCGTCCGGCTCGAACGGATCGTCCGGGAACGTGACGGTCCAGAAGATCACCTCGCAACCCAAGGCGTATTACGGCGACCAGGTCACGATCGAGACCACGGTCTCGAAGAAGATCGACCACCGGGTCTGGGAGATGGCGGACGGAAAGCTGTTCGTGATCTACGACCCCGGCATGACTCACGCCCCGATCCCCGGCGACAGGCTTCGCGTCGAGGGCACCGTTCGCCCGCTCGCGAGGTCGACGATCGAGGGCCGGTTGAACGTGAACATCGAGAATCACTTCTTCAGCGACCGGTTCCTCTCCGACGACGCGACGATCGTGGCGAGCGACGTGACGCGCGTCGGCTGACGCCGGCCCCGCGCACCGTCGTCGCCCCTCGCGGCGTCGCGGTGCTCACGACGACCGGTCTGCACGCTCGACGGCGCGCGCAAGCTCGACACGTGAGGCGACCCCGAGCTTGCGGAAGGCGTTGCGCAGGTGCGTCTCGACGGTCTTCTGGCTGAGAAACAGCTCGGCCGCGATCTCCGGGTTCGTCTTGCGGTCGACCACGAGCCGCGAGACCTCCAACTCGCGCGGGCTGAGCATCGTCAGCCCGTCGGTGCTCGCGCGGTCGTCGCGCCGTCGCGATACGGGCGCCCCGAGCGCCCGAAGGTCGCGCTCGACCTCGTCTCGATAGCGAATCGAGCCGAACGCGTCGAATGCAGCAGCCGCGGCGGCGAGCCGCTCGACTGCGCGTTCTCGCTCTCCCGCCTCTGCGAGCGCGCGGCCCGCGAGCACACGCGCCTGGGCAGCGTCGAATTTGTCTCCGACCTCGTCGAGGAGCGTGGCGGCGGCCTCTGCGCGCTCGGCCGCGGCCAGCGGGTTCCCTGCGTGGAGGTCGATCAGTGCGGACGCTCGCTGCGCCATGGCGGCGGCTTTCGGCAGGCCGACCTCCTGGGCGCAGGCGAGGGCGGCCGAGGCGGCGCGCTCGGCCGGAGCTCGCTTCTCGATCTCGAGCCAAGCCTGTGTCAGGAACGCGAGGTAGTGCGCGCGCCACCCCCCGCCGATCATGCGCAGCTCCTCTCCGCCGACGTTCTCGACGAGGAGCTGCGCGCAGCGGGCCGGCTCTCCGCGTGCGAGGTGCGCGTAGGCGAGTGCGACGTACGCGTGCCCTCGCACCGGGCCCGGGACCAGGCCGACTGCGAGCTCGACGCTCTCCTCGGCCGTCACCAGGGCAGTGTCGAGATCGCCCTCTGCGACGGCCGCAAACGTCCGATTGAAGAGGTGCCAGCCGAGCGCGTGGTGGTTGCCGATGAGCCGTGCCGCCTCGATCGCCCCGTCGAAGACCTCGGCGGACTCGGCGGGGCTGCCCAGGATCCAGAGGCACGATCCGAGCGCAGGGATCAGGAGCGGGAACTGGTCTCCGTGGCCGGTTGCTCGGCTGATCTCGACTCCGCGCCGGGCATGCTCGAGGGACGACTCGAAGTGGTCGAGGTACATCTCCGCTGCCGCGAGATGCGCAAGTGCATCCAATCGGCGCCCGAGCACGTCGTCCGGGAGCCCGTCGACGACGTCGGCTGCTTCGTCACGTTGGGACTGCGCCTCGGATCCTGCGCCGGCGAGCGAGGCTGCCCACGCCTGGACTGCGAGCGCGGCGGCGAGGAGGGCGGGGTCGAGCGCTCGTGCGGCGTCGATGGCGCGCGCAGCCCATTCGCGCATCGCCGCCCAGTCGGCGACGTGGAACTTGTCGACGGCGAGCTCGATCATGAGCTCGACGGCCTGCGGCGAGTCCCGCTCACCGAGTTCGGCGAGCGCGGTCTCCAGATGCGCCTGCGCATCCTGCTGGAGTCCCAGCAGGTGCTCCACGGTCGCACACGCAGTCGTCACGCGGACGAGAAGCCCCTCGTCGTCGGAAGGGACGATCTCCATCGCCTCGAGCAGCGCACCGTGGGTCTCGCCGAAGCGACCCGCCCCCGAGAGCGCAGCTGCCCGGGCGAGCAGGAGCTCGATCCGCTCCTCCCCGGCCGCGTCGGCAGGGAGGAGGCGAAGGGCGCTTCCGAACCATTGCGCGGCGCTCGCCGGTGCCCGTCGGGTCGCTGCGTCGCCTGCCTCCCGGAGCAGCGCGATGGCCGCCATGTCGCCCTCTCGCGCGGCGAATTCGGCATGGTGTGCCCGGGCGGAGGCCGGCGCGCCGCGCTCTGCGAGCGCGGTGGCACAGCGCTCGTGCGCTGCCAACCGGCGGCCTCCGGGGGTCAGCTCGTACACGGCGCGACGGACGAGCGGGTGGCGAAACCGGAACCGTCTGGGGATCTCGGTGGAACGCACGAGATCCAGGCCGAGTAGCTCGTCGAGCGCGTCGAGCGCCTCGTCCTCCGGGACGTCCGCCGTCGCAGCCGCAAGCTCCGGGTCGAACGTGTCGCCGGCGACCGATGCCCCTTCGAGAACCACGCGCGCCGGAGGCGAGAGTAGGGCGAGCTCCTCGTTCAGCGCGGCCGCGACGACCGGTGGCACGTCGACGCCCTCGAGGGACACCCGAGGGTGGCGCCCGGGGCCGCCCGCCGACCTGCCGGCGGTGCGCGCGAGCTGCTCGAGGTAGAAGGGATTCCCGCCGGTCTCCTCGTAGAAGCGTCGCGACTCACCGTCGACGACGATTCCGCCGACGAGCTCCTGCGCCTCTGCGGCCGTGAGCGGTCCCAGCTCGAGGCGCTCCACGGCTCCTGCGCGGTACGCACGCTCCAACGCGACCGTGAGGAGCTCGCTCGTCTGGCGAGGTCGGAGGGCGAGCACGAGAAGGACCGGCGCCGCCGCCGGGCGTTGGAGGAGCGCGCCGAGGAGCTCGACCGAGGCGGCGTCCGCCCAGTGGACGTCGTCGAGCACGAGGACGAGGGGACGTCGCTGGGCGAGAAGCTCGAGCAGCCGGCGGACGGCGCGATGGCTGCGGTAGCGCTCCTGCTGGATCGCGACGGGCCGTCCGTCCGTGTGCGCCGGAAAGGACGGAAAGACGGTCGCGAGCTCCGCCTGCACTCCGTCGTCGAGAGCGTCGAGACGGCGCGGGTCGAGAGACTGGAGGTACTCGTCGAGCGCGTCCACGAACACCGAGAAGGGAAGATCCCGCTCGAGCTCCGAGGCGCTCCCCCGAAGGACAGTGTGCTCCCGCGCGTCGGCCTGCTGCGCCAGCTCGTTGAGAAGCCGGGTCTTGCCGATCCCCGGCTCGCCCACCACCTCGACTGCCGCCGGCTCGCCGTCGTCGAGCCGGCCGAGGACGCGGTCGAGCGAGCCGAGCTCCTCGGCGCGCCCGACGAGATGCCCGGAGAGTGTCATGCGTTGAGTGGTACGCGAACGATAATCGAGCGTCGCCGCGTGCGTGCACGGCTCGAGGACGGTCAGCGCTCCCGGTTGGCGCGCTCCACCGCACGCGCGAGCTCGACGCGTGAGGTCACGCCGAGCTTCCGAAACGTGTTCCTCAGGTGCGACTCGACCGTCTTCTGGCTGAGGAACAGCTCTGCCGCGATCTCGGCGTTCGTCTTGCGATCCACCACGAGCCGCGCGATCTCGAGCTCGCGACCGCTGAGACCCGCCGGCACGGGGCGGGATCCGTCGGCCGCCGATCTCCGCCGCATCCGCTTGCCGAGCCGCCGGAGCTCCCGCTCCGCATCCTCGCGGTAGCGGTTCGCGCCACACGCGGCGAGCGCGGCCGCGGCGTGCTCGAGCGCCCCGATCGCCTCGTCACGACGTTCGGACGTGGCGAGCACCCGTCCGGCGAGCGCGCACGAGCGCGCCGCCTCGATGCGTGCGCCGATCCGCGCGGCGGCCGCCTCCGAGTCGCGGGCCGCCTCGAGGGCGGTCGCCGTGTCCCCGGCGGCGAGGGCGACCGAGGCGCGCGCCCGTGCGGCCATGGCGCGGGCGAGGTCGAGATCGAGCTCGCGCGCGAGGGCGTCGGCCGAGCGTGCCACCCGGTCGGCGTCGTCGAGGCGGCCGAGCGCCAGGAATGCCTGCGTGACCCGCTCCTGGAAGATGCAGCGGAGCACGCCCGGGATCCGCGGCAGATCGTCTCCGCCGCCGGCCGGGACGAGCGCCTCGAGGCACCGCTCGGGCTCGCCGGCGTCGACGAGCGCGGAGCCGAGCGCGCACGCCGACCACGTCAGCACCGGGTTGTCGTCGAGCCGCCGGCCCAGCGAGACGCTCTCCTCCGCGGCGTCCAACGCCGTGTCGAGCTCTCCGACCATGGTCGCGACCCACGAGCGGTTGAGGAGGGCCCACGCAATCGCCTGCGGGCTCTCGGAGAGGCGTGCCGCCTCGACCGCCTGCTCGAGCACCTCGACCGCGTCGTCGAGGCGACCGAGCAGCGAGAGCGCGAACCCCTTCCGCTGCATGAGCAGCGGGAAGAGATGGCCCTGGCCCGTCGCCCGCCCGACGGCGAGGCCGCGGTCGAGATGCCCGACCGCGTCGGCGAGCCGGTCGAGGTACGTCTCCGCATTCCCGAGGTTCGCGACCGCGTTCAGGCGCAGAGCGAGCCGCTCGTCCGGGAGCGAGTCGACGAGCGCGGCCGCCTCGTCGCGGTACGCGCGCGCCTCGTCGACCCGGCCGGTGAACGCGTCCGCGACGCTCGCCATCGCGCTCGCAGCGGCGCGGAGCTGCGGCTCGTCGATTCCGGTCACGGCCTCGTGTGCCTCGAGGCCCCACCTTCGCATGTCCTCGTACTCCCGCCGGTAGAACGCGTCCATCCCGAGGTCGAGCAGGAGAGTGACGGCCTCGGGCGACCTTCGCTCTCCGATGCGCTCGAGCGCGGCGGCGAGGCGTCTGTGCGCGTCCTCGTGCCGGCCGAGCGCGTGCTCGACGCGCGCGCAGGCGACGACCGCCCTCCGGCGCTCGGGGGCGTCGGAGGGGGCGAGCTCGAGGAGTTGCTCGAGCACGGCGTGGCTCTCGGAGAAGCGTCCGCTGCCGGCGAGGACGTCGGCGAGCCGCTCGAGGAGCGCGAGACGCAGGGGCCCGTCTTCCTCGGACACGGGGAGCAGCTCGAGCGCGACGCGGTACCAGCGTGCGGCGCTCTGGGGGGCGCGCTCGGCCGACGCGTCGGCCGCCTCGCGGAGCGTGTCGATCGCCCGGCGGTCGCCGGCGGAGGCGAAGTGGGCGACGTGGTGTGCCCGCGCCGTCGCAGGAGCGCCGCGCTCCGCGAGTGCCTCCGCGGCGCGCCGGTGGGCCGCTCCGCGCCAGCCGAGCCGGGTCGTGTCGTGAACCGCCCGGCGGAGAATGGGGTGGCGGAACCGGAACCGCCGGGGCGCGTCGGTCGGGAGGAGGAGGGTGGCGTCGAGGAGCTCGTCGAGCGCGGCGAGGGCCGCGGCTTCGTCGACGTCCGCCGCCGCGGCGGCGAGGTCGAGCTCGAACGGGTCTCCGACGACGGCGGCGGCGTCGAGCAGCGTCCGCGCACCCACCGACAGGCGCCCGAGCTCCTCGGCCAGCGTCACGGCGATCGCCTGTGGGAGCTCCACGTCCTCGATCTCGAGCGGGCGGCGAACGGCCGTCCCGCGGACCGAAGAGGCGCCTGCGCGCACCAGCTGATCGAGGTAGAAGGGGTTGCCGCCGCTCTCGTCGTACAGGGCGCGGGCCTGCGTCTCGCCGACGTCGGTCCCGAGCAAGGCGCCGACGTCCGAGCGCCGCAGCGGCCCGAGCTCGATGCACTCGAGCTCGCCGCTGCGTGCCGCCGTCTCGAGCGCGTTCGCGAGCCGCGCGGGCGCCTGACGCGTGCGGAGAGCGAGGACCGTCAGCACCGGTGCGCGAGGCGGCCGGCGCAGGAGCGCGGCCACGAGGTCGATCGACGCCGGGTCGGCCCAGTGGAGGTCGTCGAGCAGGAGGACGAGAGCCTGCTCGGCAGCGAGCGCGGCGAGGAGGGCCTGGACGGCTCGATGCGCCCGGTAGCGCTCGTCGAGGACGGCTACGGCGTGCGCCTTACCGCCGGGGAACGTGGGGAACATGCGCGCGAGCTCGCCTGCCGACGCGCCGTCGAGGCTCTCGAGCCAGCCGAGGTCCAGCGTCTGGAGGTACTCGTCGAGCGCGTCGACGAAGATGCCGTACGGCAGGTCGCTCTCGAGCTCCGAGGCGCGACCGACGAGCACGAGCCTGCCGCGGTCATCGGCGCGCCGTCCGAGCTCGGTGAGCAGCGCGGTCTTGCCGATCCCCGGGTCACCCGAGACCTGAAGGGCGAGCGCGCCGCCGTCGCCGGTCGCGTCGAGCGCGCCGTCGACGACCGCAAGCTCGTCGGCCCGCCCGACCAGCGCACCGCCACGCACCGCCCGCTGTCGCTCCAAGGGATCCGAGCATAGGTCAGGGGCGCCCGGCGCGATAGTCAGGGATGCCGGCGCGAAAGTTCAGGGTGCGGTTCAGGGTGTCCGCCCGATTCGGCGGAGGACGAGGAGCGCGATCCTCGTCCCATGGCCCGCTACCTGCTCCACCACAGTCACATGCCCCGCGAATGCGGCCCCGCGTTCGCGGCCTGGAAGGGCTTCGACAGCCCGCTCCGCCGCCACGCCACGTTGGGCTCGTGCCTCCACGGCGACCACGCGATCTGGTGGGACGTCGAGGCCCTCGACGCCGATGCGGCGCTGGCGTTGCTGCCGCCGTTCGTCGCCGAGCGGACGACCGTCGTCGCCGTCGGCGAGGTCTCGATCCCGTGACCGCCGCCCCTCACACCCCTCCCGAAGGAGATGCCATGGACGTTTCCCACACCACCTGGACAGAGCTCTCGAGCCGGACGAACGACGGCCTCGAGGTCACGCTCCTCTGGAGCAGGTCCTCCGGTCGCGTGAAGGTCGCGGTCTCGGACGCGAAGGTCGGTGACCGTTTCGAGCTCCACGTCGCAGTGCGCCGATGCGCTCGCGGCCTTCTACCACCCGTTCGCGTACGCGGCCCCCGGGGCGACCCGTCCCGGCCGCGTCGCGGGCGCCACCACCGAACTCCAGCTGCAGAGCTGAAGGAGGAACGATGTCTACCGCAACGCACAATCGCAACCTCGCGGCCCGGATGGGTCGCTGGAGCGCCCATCATCGCAAGACCGCGATCTTCGGGTGGCTCGCCTTCGTCGTCGTCGCGTTCGTCCTGGGAAACATGACGGGCCAGAAGACGATCGATCCCGCGACCGCCGGCCCCGGCGAGTCGGGGCGGATGGACAAGATCCTCGACGCGGGCTTCAAGCAGCCCGCGGGTGAGAGCGTCCTGATCCAGAGCGACTCGCTGACCACCGACGACCCGGCGTTCCGGTCGGCCGTCGAGGACGTCGTCGGGACCGTCTCCCGGCTCGCCGTCGTGACCAACGTCCGCTCGCCCCTCGACCCTGCCAACCAGGGTCAGATCTCGAAGGACGGACGCTCGGCACTCGTCGACTTCCAGATCCGCGGGGACTCGGACGACGCGGCGAAGAAGGTCGACCCGATCGTCGCGGCCGTCGACTCCACCAAGGCCGCCCACCCGGGGCTGTTCATCGGCCAGTTCGGCTACGCGAGCGCCGACAAGCAGCTCAGCGGTGTCGGCAAGAAAGACCTGAAGAAGGCCGGCCTGTTCTCGGTCCCGATCACGCTGATCATCCTCGTCGTCGCCTTCGGCGCTCTCGTCGCCGCGGGGATCCCGCTCCTGCTCGCGCTCACCGCGGTGTTCGCGACGCTGGGCATCGTCGCGGCGTCGAGCCACGCACTGCCGGTCAGCGACGCGGTCGGCGCGATCGTCCTCCTGATCGGCCTCGCGGTCGGGGTGGACTACTCGATGTTCTACTTGAAGCGCGAGCGCGAGGAGCGTGCCGCGGGTCGCAGCGAGCAGGCGGCCCTCGAGGCGGCCGCAGCGACCTCGGGTCGGTCGGTGCTCATCTCCGGCCTCACGGTGATGGTCGCGATGGCGGGGATGTTCCTCACCGGCGACAAGGGCTTCGCGTCCTTCGGGCTCGCGACGATGATCGTCGTCGCGGTCGCGATGCTCGGGTCGCTGACCGTGCTCCCGGCGCTCCTCTCCTGGCTCGGCGACCGCGTCGACCGGCTCCATGTGCCGTTCGTCGGCCGCCTTCGCCGGGACGACGGCGAGGGCCGGATCTGGGGCGCGATCATCGACCGCGTCCTCCGTCGGCCGGCGCTGTCCGCGGCGGTCGCAACAGGCGCGCTGGTGGCGCTCGCGCTCCCGGCGCTCCACATGCACACGGTCATCCCGGGGCCGGACACGTTCCCACAGGACCTGCCGGCCATCCAGACCTACAACCGCATCCAGGCGGCGTTCCCCGGCACCGAGATCCCGGCGAACGTCGTGGTGAAGGCCGAGAACGTCAACGCACCCGAGGTAAAGGCCGCGATCACGCGGATGGAGGACGCGGCACTCGCGACCGGGCAGCTCTACCGCCCGATCTCGATCGACGTCAACGAGGACGCCACGATCGCCAACATCGCGATCGCGATCGACGGCGAGGGCACCGACGAGGCCTCGGTCGCGGCACTCCGGACCCTGCGTGAGGACGTGCTTCCCGACACCATCGGCACGCTCCCCGACGTCGAGTACGGCGTCACGGGCTTCACCGCCGGCTCGACCGACTTCAACGACCTCATGAAGTCCGTCGCGCCACGCGTGTTCGTGTTCGTGCTCCTGTTCGCGTTCCTCCTCATGCTGGTCGCGTTCCGCTCACTCGTGATCGCGGCGAAGGCGATCGTGCTCAACCTCCTCTCCGTGGCCGCGGCGTACGGCGCGATCGTGCTCGTCTTCCAGCACGGGTGGGGAAGGGGCCTGCTCGGCTTCGAGTCCACGGCAGGCGTCGTCGCGTTCCTCCCGATCCTGCTGTTCGTGATCCTGTTCGGCCTCTCGATGGACTACCACGTGTTCATCCTGAGCCGGATCCGCGAGACGTTCGATCGCGGCGCGACGAACGACGAGGCGATCTCGCACGGGATCAAGAGCACGGCGGGTGTCGTCACGAGCGCGGCGATCGTGATGGTCGCGGTGTTCTCGATCTTCGCGACCCTCTCGATGATGGAGCTGAAGCAGTTCGGCGTCGGGCTCGCCGTCGCCGTCCTGCTCGACGCGACACTCGTCCGCGGCGTGCTGCTGCCGGCGTCCATGAAGCTCCTGGGCGACTGGAACTGGTACCTGCCGCGGTGGCTCGACTGGCTGCCTCACCTCGAGCACGGCGGCTCGGCGGTCGTCGACGAGCCGGATCCCGGTCCGGCTGCCGCCGCCCTGGGCCGGGTCAGCTGACCGCAGCCGACACGTCCGGTGCCGCCCGCGCTCGCGGGCGGCACCGGCACTCGCGGACGAGCCTCACCCGCCCCGAGTCAGCCGGTCGGGCTCCCGTCCCGCGCGGTCGGCGGTGCGTCGGGCTCGAAGATGCCCGCCTGGTAGGCGAGCACGACCGCCTGGACGCGGTCGCGGAGACCGAGCTTCTGGAGGATGTGCGTGACGTGCGTCTTGACGGTCGTCTCGCCGATGTAGAGCTCCTGCCCGATCTCCGCGTTCGAGAGGCCCTGCGCGATCAGGCGGAAGACCTCCCGCTCGCGGTCGCTGAGGTCGGCGACCTCCCTCGGAGGGGTCGGCCTGGGGGTGCGGGCGAACTGCTCGATCACCCGCCTCGTGATCGTCGGCGAGAGCAGGGCGTCGCCTGCGGCGACCGTGCGGATCGCGGCGATCAGCTGCTCCGGCGGGTCGTCCTTGAGGACGAAGCCGCTCGCGCCGGCGCGAAGCGCCTCGTAGACGTACTCGTCGAGGTCGAACGTCGTCAGGATCAGGATCCTCGGTGCCCCGTCGGCGGCGAGGATCCTCCTCGTCGCCTCGAGCCCGTCGAGCTCGGGCATGCGGATGTCCATCAGCACGACGGTCGGCTCGAACCTCCTCGCCTTGTCGACCGCCTCGAGCCCGTTGCTCGCCTCGGCCACGACCTCGATGTCCTCTTCGCCGGAGAGGAGCATCCGGAAGCCCGCGCGCACCATCGACTGGTCGTCGGCCACGAGCACCCGGATCGTCACGGCCGCTCCCCGCCGAGCGGGAGACGGGTGCGGAGCACGAAGCCGCCTTCCTGCATCGTGCCTGCCGACATCTCGCCGCCGAACAGCTTGACGCGCTCGCGGACGCCGACGAGCCCGTACCCCGAGCCGTCGCTGCGGGCGGCTCCGTCGCCGTCGTCGCGCACCTCGATCTGCAGCTCGTCGGGGGCATACCGGAGGGCGACGTCGGCATGGCTGGCGTGCGAGTGTCGGAGCGCGTTCGTCAGGCCCTCCTGCACGATCCGGTAGGCGGAGAGGTCGAGCGCACGCGGGAGCGGGGCCGGCTCGCCGTCGACGCGCAGCCTCACGGGCAGGCCCGCCCGGCCGATCTCCGCGAGCAGGGCGTCGAGGCCGTCGAGACCGGGCTGAGGGACGAGCTCGAGCTCGTCGCCGTCGCGGCGCATGGCCCCGAGGAGTCGGCGCATCTCGGCAAGCGCCGTGCGCCCGGTCTGCTCGACGCCCTTGAGCGCGTCGCGGTCCTCTGCGAGCGCGGCGGGAAGCTTGTGCCGCACGGCGCCGACCTGGAGCACCATCACGCTCACCGAGTGGGCGACGATGTCGTGGAGCTCGCGCGCGATGCGCGCGCGCTCCTCCGCGACGGCGATGCGGGCGGCGGCCTCGCGCTCCCGCTCGGCCTGGACGGCGCGCCCCTCCGCCGCCTCTGCCTGCTCGGCGCGCTCGTGCACGGCGAAGCCCGCGAGCCAGCCAATCGCGAACAGGAGCGGCACGAAGAACAGCTCCGCAGAGGCGTGGTCGGGGTTGTTGTAGACGATCGTCGCGGCGCTGCCGACCACGACCGCCAGGCCGACCCGCGACTGCACGGCGTCGTCGAGGTTGCCGAGCAGGAAGGCGGCTGCGAGACCGATCACGGTCATGGCCGTCGTGAAGACGACGAGCCGCCCGTCGACGAACGAGAGCGCCGCGCCCAGGAACCACACCGAGACGGGCGCGAGGAACGGGAAGCGTCTCCGCCCGAGGAGCGGGAGCACGACGACCGCGATGGCCGGCGCGGCGAACCAGGGCGTCGTCTGCGGGGCGTCCGGCGCGTCCTGCCGGAACGCGACCTCGAGCATGCCCTCGAGAGCGGCAAGCACGACCAGTGCGTCGAACCCGTACCTGCGCGCGACGTACCCGATCCGGCTCACGCGCTGACCGTACTCCACCCCCTCGGCGACCGCCTCCTACCTGAGATGGACTCGCGATCGTCCCGGAGACCGAGCCCGAATCGGCCCTCCCGACGATGTGGCCCCGCCCCTGGCCTCCTAGCGTCAGCAGCGATGCAGATCGCCCACGCAGAAGGAGGAACGCCATGACTGCGAGCACCACACACCCCGACAATCTCGCGGCCCGCATGGGTCGCTGGAGCGCCGACCACTGGAAGACGGCCACGTTCGGCTGGCTCGCCTTCGTCCTGGTCGCCTTCGGCCTGGGCGGCATCGCCGGCACGAAGGCGATCGACCCGAACACCGCCGGCCCGGGCGAGTCGGGCCGGATGGACCGCATCCTGGACGCTGGCTTCCGGCGGCCCGCGGACGAGAGCGTGCTGATCAGCAGCAGCTCGCTGAGCACGAGCGATCCGGTCTTCAGGGCCGCAGTCGGCGACGTCGTCGCGCGGATCTCGGGCCTCGACGCCGTCCAGAACGTCCGCTCGCCGCTCGATCCGTCGAACGCGGGTCAGATCGCGCGCAACGGGCGCGCGGCCCTGGTCGAGTTCGAGATCCGTGGCGCAGCCGACCAGGCGGCCGAGAAGATCGCGCCGGTCCTCGACCGGGTCGCCGGGGCGCAGCGGGCCCACCCGCGGCTCTTCATCGGCGAGTTCGGCGACGCCAGCGCGGTGAAGGCGGTCGAGACCGCGTACGCGGACGACCTGGGGAAGGCGGGCCTTCTGTCGCTCCCGATCACGCTGGCCATCCTCGTAGTCGCGTTCGGCGCCCTCGTCGCCGCGGGCATCCCGCTGCTGCTCGCGCTGACGGCGGTCTTCGCGACCTTCGGCCTCGTCGCCGCGACGAGCCACGTCGTGCCGATGGCCATGCAGGCCGGCGCGCTCGTACTGCTGATCGGGCTCGCGGTCGGCGTCGACTACTCGCTCTTCTACCTGAGGCGCGAACGCGAGGAGCGGGCGGCCGGGCGCGACGCGCGCGACGCGCTCGCCGTCGCTGCCGCCACCTCGGGGCGCTCCGTGCTCGTCTCGGGCCTCACGGTCATGACGGCCATGGCCGGCCTGTTCCTCACCGGCGACAAGATCTTCGCCTCGCTCGGCCTCGCGACGATCACGGTGGTCGCGGTCGCGATGTTGGGCTCGCTGACCGTGCTCCCCGCCCTGCTCTCCAAGCTG
The DNA here is from genome assembly GCA_963710125.1 of uncultured Actinomycetes bacterium. Lineage (GTDB taxonomy): Bacteria > Actinomycetota > Thermoleophilia > Gaiellales > Gaiellaceae > Gaiella. The sequence continues at coordinate 98,463 of CAVPZH010000015.1, forward strand.
GGCGACCGCGTCGATCGGGCGCGGGTCCCGCTCGTCGGCCGCCTGCGCCGCGACAACGGCGAGGGTCGGATCTGGGGCGCGATCGTGACGGGCGTCCTTCGTCGCCCGCTGCTGTCCGTGATCGTCGCCGGCGGGCTGCTGGTGGCGCTCGCGGTTCCCGCGTTCCAGCTGCGCATGGTGCAGCCGGGGCCCGACACGTTCCCGCAGTCGCTGCCCGCCGTCCAGGCGTACAACGCGATGCAGCAGGCGTTCCCGGGCACCGCCCTGCCCGCCAGCGTCGTGGTGAAGGCTCCGGACGTGAACGCGCCGGCGGTGCGGTCGGCGATCCGACGGCTCGAGCAGCGCGCCGTGGCCAGCGGTCGCATGCACGAGCCGATCACGGTCGACGTCAACGAGGCCGGGACCGTCGCGAACATCACGGTGCCGATCGACGGCAAGGGCACCGATGCCGTCTCGAATGCGTCACTGGCCGTGCTGCGCGACGAGATCGTGCCAGCGACCGTCGGCGCCGTCCCGGACGTGGACGCGGGCGTCACGGGCCTGACCGCCGAGTGGACGGACTCGACCCACGAGATGAAGGCCAAGCTGCCGCTCGTGTTCGCGTTCGTGCTCGCCATTGCGTTCGCGCTGATGCTCGTCGCCTTCCGGTCGCCGGTGATCGCGGCGAAGGCGATCGTGCTCAACCTGCTCTCCGTGGGCGCCGCCTACGGCGTGCTCGTGCTGGTCTTCCAGCACGGGCTCGGCGGGAGCCTGCTCGGCTTCAGCTCGACGGCGGGGATCTCCCCGGAGGTGCCGCTGCTCCTGTTCGTGATCCTGTTCGGGCTCTCGATGGACTACCACGTGTTCCTCCTCGGCCGGATCCGCGAGGCGGTGCAGCGGGGCGCGACCACCGACGAGGCGGTCGCGCAGGGGATCAGGTCGACGGCAGGCGTCGTCACCAGCGCGGCGATCGTGATGGTCGGCGTCTTCGCGATCTTCGCGACGCTCTCGATGCTGATGTTCAAGCAGTTCGGCGTCGGGCTCGCGACCGCGATCCTGCTCGACGCGACCATCGTCCGGGGAGTCCTCCTGCCGGCGTCGATGACGCTGCTCGGAGACTGGAACTGGTACGTGCCCTCGTGGCTCCGGTGGCTCCCCCGGATCGGCCTCTCCGAGAGCGAGGCTCCGGCCGAGCCGACCGCGACCCCCGTCTCCGCCTGACTGACGGCTTCCCCCCGGCCGTGACGGCCGGGGGAAGCCTCAGCCGGCGGCGGCGATCTCGTTCGCGGCAGCGACGAGGTTGCCGTCGAGCCGACGGACGCCGAGCCGCGCGCAGAAGGGGTCCGAGACGCCTGGCCCGGAGAGGACGAGCCGGACCAGCCGGGCCAGCCGGCGAAGCGCGTCCGCTTCCGCCTCGAGGAGGGCGGGGTCGAAGCTCGTGACGACCGCCAGGGCCGGCTCCGTCGTCTTGACGGCCTCCATCAGGGTCGCGATCGGAGTGTCGGCGCCGAGGAAGAGGATGCGCCAGCCGTGGGAACGCAGGACGAGCCCGAAGGCAAGCAGGCTGATGTCGTGCTGCTCGCCGGGAGCGCAGGCGAGGAGGGCGAGGGGTCCGCCTCCCCGACCCCAGAGCCGCGCGAGCGCGAGCAGCCGCCCGCGGATGAGGTTGCTCGCGAAGTGCTCCTGGCTGATGTCGAGCGTCCCCTGCGCCCAGTCGTCCCCGACCCGTGTGAGCGCCGGCAAGATCACCTCTCCGAGGACGGCTTCGACCCCGAACGCCGCGAAGCTCTCGTCGAGCACGCCCTGCACGCCCGCCTCGTCGTAATCCCGAATGCGTGCGAGCAGGCGAGCCGCGGCGTCGTCGAGGAGGCCATCCGTCGGGCGGCTGTCCTCGAGCGCGACGCGTGCGGCCTCGGCGGCGGACAGACCCGCATCGAGCGACCGGCGCATGCCTGCGACGCGTTCGGCGTCCTCGGCCGTGTAGAGCCGGAAGCCGCCGGGCGAGCGGATCGGGGTCAACAGTCCGTAGCGGCGCTCCCAGGCGCGCAGCAGCTCGGCATTGACACCGACCCGGCGGGCGAACTCGCCGATGCGAAGCGGTCCGCTATCGGTGGACACCGTCAGACTATACATACCTGGGACAAATACTTGACAACAAGTGTCGGTCGCGGCTACTCTCGTACAACTTAGGTACAGGTTTCGTATAGAGAGGGTAGATGCAGCAGAGGCCCAGGTCATCGATCGGGGCTGCTGCCCCGCGGCTGCCCGAACCAACGGAAGGAGATCGGAGATGAAGCGCATTCGCGCCATCCTCGCCCTGCTCGTCGTCGGGGCGCTCGCAGCCTCGGCGCTCGGCGTATCCGCTTCGGCGGCGCGAGAAGAAGGCAACGACACCATCGTCCAGACGGCGATCGGTGCCGGGCAGTTCACGACGCTCGCCTCGCTGCTCGAGAAGGCAGGCCTCGTCGACACGCTCGCCAACGGCGGTCCGTTCACGGTGTTCGCCCCGACCGACGCGGCGTTCGCGAAGGTGCCCAAGGCGACGCTCGACGCGCTCGCGGCCAACCCGGCCGCTTTGAGGTCGGTGCTGCTGTACCACGTCGTCCCCGGCCGCGTCACGGCTGCTGACGTCGTCAAGCTCGACTCGGCCAAGACGCTCGACGGCCGGTCGGTCGCGATCAAGGTCGTCGACGGGAAGGTCTTGGTCGACGGCGCGCAGGTCATGACGCCCGACGTGATGGCCTCGAACGGCGTCATCCACGTGATCGACTCGGTCCTGATCCCGAAGAAGGCCGCAGCGACGAAGCCGAAGAACATCGTCCAGACCGCCGTCGCGGCACGCACGTTCAAGACGCTCGCCACGCTGTTGAAGCGAGCCGGTCTGGCCGGAACGCTGCAGGGCAAGGGGCCGTTCACGGTCTTCGCACCGACGGACGCCGCATTCGCCAAGGTGCCGAAGGCCACGCTGGCGGCGCTCGCGAAGAACAAGGCGAAGCTCCGCTCGGTGCTGCTCTACCACGTCGTCGCGGGCAAGGTCACGGCGGCCAAAGTCGTCAAGCTCCGCACCGCGAAGACGCTGAACGGCGAGCCGGTGGCGATCCGCGTCAGCCGCGGCAAGGTCACCGTCGGCGGTGCACGCGTCACGACGGCCGACGTCATTGCCTCCAACGGCGTCATCCACGTCGTCAACAAGGTCCTCATCCCCTAGCGGAGGGGTCGCCGCCCGGCGCCGGCCGACGGCGCCGGGCGGCAACCAGGCATGACGAGCCGTCGCCACCGACGTCCGAAGCTTTGCCTTCGACGCTCCTGGGCCGACGTGTATGTGCGGTCGTTGGTGCTCCCGTATTCTCCAGACGTGAGGGCGTTGCGGTACGCGGCGGCGGTCACGGCGGCCGCCGCAGGCGGTGGCGCGGCGAGTCGCCGTTCGGTCGGAACGTGGTACGCGGGCCTGCGCAAGCCGGACTGGACGCCACCGGCGCAGGCATTCGGGCCGGTGTGGACGGTGCTCTACGCACAGATGGCGTACTCGGCGCAGCGGGTCGCGCGCTCGTCCAGCCAGGACCGCGAGCGTGCGCTGGCTCTCTGGTGGCTGCAACTCGGGCTGAACGCCGTCTGGTCGCCGATCTTCTTCGGTGCCCGTCGGACCGGGCCCGCCGCAGTCGTGATCTGCGCACTCGTGCCCGCCATCGTGGCGACGGCCGCCGCAAGCGCGCGCGTCGACCGCCCCGCCGGGATCCTCTACGCGCCCTACGTCGCCTGGACGACGTTCGCGGCCGCGCTCAACCTGGCGATCTGGCGACGCAACCGCTCGTAGTGGCGACGCCGGCACGCCGGACGTCCCCCCCGGCCGTCTTGGCACCGTCTTCCCCCGCGCCGCACGTGTTCCCTGTCAGGCCGTGGCCTTGACCGGGCGCTCGAGAGCCGCGACGGCCGGAGCGGCCGCCGCGCTCGTCTGGGCGCTCCAGGAGCCGATCGACCAACGGCTCCTCCGCTGCGACTACTCGGACGTCGCCGTGCTCGGCAAGGCCGTCACCCGGGGCCGGGGCTGGCGCGCCGCGGGCCTCGCGATCCACACGGTGAACGGCGCGCTGTTCGGCCTCGCGTACCACGAGGCGCGCCGCGCGTTTCGCGTCGACCCCGCGAGGCTGGCGCTCGGCATGGCCCTCGCCGAGCACGTCGCGCTCTACCCGCTCTGCCTCGTCGTGGATCGACACCACCCCGCGCGCGGCACGCGGGGCGTCCCGCCGCTGCTCACGAATCCGCGCGCGTTCGCCCAGGCGACGTGGCGCCACGCGCTCTTCGGGGCGCTGCTCGGCCGGCTCGCCCGATCACCGGGCGACCGGGACGGATGATGTCGGTGGAGTAGACCGAGCCGGTCGTGACGCGACGGTAGGGTCGGGGCCGACCGTCGTGACCAGAGGAGGTGCTCATGAGCGCGCCGCACGAAGGCGGGTGTTCCTGCGGTGAAGTCCGCTACCGGCTGACGTCCGACCCGCTGTTCGTCCACTGCTGTCACTGCCTGAACTGCCAGCGGCAGACGGGAAGCGCCTTCGTGATCAACCTCCTGATCGAGGCCGACCGGGTGGAGCTCCTCGCCGGCGACCCGCAGCCGGTCCCCGTCCCGCGTGACGACGGCAGCGAGCAGGTGATCCATCGCTGCCCGACCTGCCGGGTGGCGGTGTTCAGCACCTACACCCGTCCCGAGCTGCTGTTCGTCCGCGGCGGCACGCTCGACGAGCCGACCGGAGTGGCCCCCGACGTCCACATCTTCACGCGCTCGAAAGTCGACTGGGTCGAGCTGCCCGACTCCACGCCTGCCTTCGACGTCTTCTACGACCCGAAGACCCTGTGGCCTGCCGAGAGCCTGACTCGGGCGAGGGAGGCGAGGGCGCGGGCGGGCGGCGACGGCTGAGCCCGATGCCGCGGGACACGGAACTCGGGCTCCGCCGAGAGACCGAGGACGATGCGCCCGCGGTCGTCGAGCTGCCCTTCGGCTGTCGAGACGGAAGCACGGCTCGGCCGGCGGTACGTGAAGCGGGTCTGACCGCGACCCGCAGCTCGGCGCCTCCGTGCCTCCACGCCTGCCTTGCGGTGTTCCGACGCACGGGTGCGTAGTTCCTCCACTGGCCGGACGGCCCCGGTCTTGCGAGACTCGCGGCAGCGTGACGAACGTCCAGGAGTCCGTGGTGATCGTGCCCGAGGCGCTGGAACGCCTCGTGGGCGCGCTCCGCGAACGCGGCTACGCCGTCCTCGGGCCGATCGTCCGTGACGGGGCGATCGTCTACGACGAGCTCGAGCGCGCAGACGAGCTCCCCGTCGGCTGGACCGATCGGCAGGACGGCGGCACGTACCGGCTCGAGCGCCGCGAGGACGAGGCCCGGTTCGGCTACGCGGTGGGACCGCACTCGTGGAAGCAGTTTCTGTTCCCGCCGCGGGTCCGCCTCTGGCAGGCGCGGCGGAACGGGCGAGGGGACATCGAGGTCGAGGAGGAGCCCCACGACGGGCCGCCGCTCGCGTTCTTCGGCGTCCGCTCCTGCGAGCTCCATGCGATCGCGATCCAGGACCGGATCTTCGTCGGCGGTCGCGTCGTCGATCGCGACTACGCATTGCGGCGCGAGAACGTGTTCGTGGTCGCGGTGAACTGCTTCGAGCCCGGCGGCACGTGCTTCTGCGTCTCGATGGGAACCGGCCCGAAGGTCGACTCGGGGTACGACCTCGTGCTGACCGAGATCCTCGAGGACGAGCACCGACTGCTCGTCGAGGCCGGCTCGGAGCGCGGTGCCGAGATCCTGCGTGAGCTTCCCGGCAGGACAGCCGGGGCTTCCGACCGCGACGCCGCCGGGCGGGCGACCGATGCCGCGCGAGGGAAGATGGGCCGCCACATGGAGGCGTCCGACCTGCGCGACCTCCTCGAGCGCAACCTCGAGCACCCCCGCTGGGACGACGTCGCCGAGCGCTGCCTGACGTGTGGCAACTGCACGCTCGTGTGCCCGACGTGCTTCTGCTCGACGGTCGAGGAGGTGACCGATCTCGAGGGCGAGCACGCAGAGCGCTGGCGCGAGTGGGACTCGTGCTTCACGCTCGACCACTCGTACATCCACGGCGGGGCGATCCGGTCGTCGGGTCGCTCGCGTTACCGGCAGTGGATGACCCACAAGCTCGGGACGTGGCACGACCAGTTCGGGACGTCGGGCTGCGTCGGCTGCGGCCGCTGCATCGCCTGGTGCCCGGTCGGCATCGACATCACCGAGGAGGTGGCGGCGATCCGCGCGACCGAGGAGGGTGACGATGCACGGGCTTGATGCGGTGCTGGCCGAGGTGCCGGTGCTCGAGGGCATGCCCACGGCGCACCTCGAGCTTCTCGCAGGCTGCGCCTCGAACGTGCGGTTCGAGCCGGGCGACACGATCTTCCGGGAGGGAGACGAGGCGAGCACGTTCTACGTGATCCGGGGCGGCAGCGTCGTGCTCGAGGCCTTCGCGCCCGCTCGTGGGGGCATGACGATCGAGACGCTCGAGGCCGGGGACGTGCTGGGCTGGTCGTGGCTGTTCCCCCCGTACCGCTGGCACTTCGACGCGCGCGCGCTGACGCGGGTGCGTGCGACGGCGATCGACGGCGCGTGCCTGCGCGGCAAGTGCGACGACGACCCTGCCCTCGGCTACGACCTCATGAGCCGCTTCGCGCAGGTGATCATCGAGCGGCTCCAGTGGACGCGGCTTCGGCTGCTGGATGTGTATGGGCGCGGCGACGGCTGAGCAGCTCTCGCGGCCGGGCGCGATGGCACCGAGCTCGTTCGTCGTGCGGAGACGGGAGCGGGAGACGGCCGACACGTGGACGCTCGTGCTCGAGCCTCTCGACGGGGAGGGCCCGGCGATCGGCCCGGGTCAGTTCGTGATGGTGTACGTGTTCGGCGTCGGCGAGGTGCCGATCTCGGTGAGCGGCCCGCCCGGTCGCCCGGGCCCCGTCGTGCTCACGGTGCGCGCGGTGGGCGCGGTGACCGAGGCGATCTGCGCGACCGAGCCCGGCGGGGTGCTCGGCGTGCGCGGCCCGTTCGGGACGTCGTGGCCGATCGGCGCCTCGTCGGGCGCCGACGTCGTCGTGGTCGCCGGCGGGATCGGCCTCGCGCCGCTCCGCCCCGTCGTCCTGCACGCACTCGAGCGGCGCTCGGACTACGGCTCGGTCGTCGTGCTCTACGGGGCGCGCACGCCCGCCGACCTCCTCTACACCTCCGAGCTCGACGCGTGGCGGCGTCATGCCTCGATCGACGTCACCGTCGACGCTGCGGAGATCGGCTGGCGCGGTAAGGTCGGCGTCGTACCGAAGCTCCTGCCGGGTGCCGACTTCGCTCCGACGAGGGCGGTCGCGTTCGTCTGCGGCCCCGAGGTCATGATGCGTTTCACGGTCAAGGCGTTGCTCGACCGCGGCGTCCCGCCCGACCGGATCCACGTGTCGCTCGAGCGGAACATGCGCTGCGGGCTCGGCCACTGCGGGCATTGCCAGCTCGGCCCGACGCTCATCTGTCGCGACGGGCCGGTCTACTCCTACGAGACCGCGGCGCCGTGGCTGGAGGTGAGGGAGCTGTGAGCGCGAGGCCGAAGCTCGCGGTCTGGAAGTTCGCGTCGTGCGACGGGTGTCAGCTGACGCTGCTCGACTGCGAGGAGCACCTCCTGCCGCTCGCGCGCGAGATCGACATCGCGTACTTCCTCGAGGCGACGAGCGGCGAGGTCGAGGGCCCGTACGACCTCTCGCTCGTCGAGGGCTCGATCACCACCGCGCACGACGCAGAGCGGATCCAGCGGGTGCGGAGCGCCTCGAAGACGCTGGTCACGATCGGCGCCTGCGCGACCGCGGGCGGCATCCAGGCGCTGCGCAACTTCGCCGACGTCGAGGAGTACCTGGGCGTCGTGTACGCCTCGCCGGAGTACGTGTCGACGCTCTCGACCTCGACCCCGATCGCGGAGCACGTCCGGGTCGACTTCGAGCTCCGCGGCTGCCCCATCGACAAGCGGCAGCTGCTCGAAGTGATCACGGCGTTTCTCCGCGGCCGCCGACCCGGGATCTCCAACGCGAGCGTGTGCATGGAGTGCAAGCGGCGCGGAAACGTCTGCGTGATGGTCGCGCACGGCACGCCGTGCCTCGGCCCCGTCACCCATGCCGGCTGCGGCGCTCTGTGCCCGTCCTACGACCGTGGCTGCTACGGCTGCTTCGGGCCGATGGAGACCCCGAACACCCGCTCGCTCACGCGGCAGCTGCACGTCCTGGGAATGGGCGAACCCGACATCGCGAGGGTATTCGGCACCTTCAACGTCAACGCCCCCGCGTTCCGGGAGGCATCGGGCCGTGGCTGAGCGGCGGACGATCAGGACGGACTACCTCGCGCGGGTCGAGGGCGAGGGCGCCATGACGGTGCGGCTCGCGAACGGGACGGTCGAGCACGTCGAGCTCCGCATCTTCGAGCCGCCGCGCTTCTTCGAGGCGCTGCTGCGCGGTCGCTCGTTCCGCGAGGCGCCGGACGTCACGGCGCGCATCTGCGGCATCTGTCCGGTCGCCTACCAGGTGAGCGCGCTGAACGCGATGGAGGACGTGTGCGGGGTCGAGGTACCCGACCCGATCCGGCTCCTCCGCCGGCTCCTCTACTGCGGCGAGTGGATCGAGAGCCACACGCTGCACGTCTACATGCTGCACGCGCCGGACTTCCTCGGGTACGACGGCGCGGTCGAGCTCGCACGAGACGCACCCGAGCTCGTGGAGCGCGGTCTCGCGCTCAAGAAGACCGGCAACGAGCTGATGACGCTCGTCGGCGGCCGCGAGATCCATCCGATCAACGTCCGCGTGGGCGGCTTCTACAAGGCGCCGACCCGGCGGGCGCTGCGCGCGCTGCGCGACCCGCTCGAGCGCGCCCTCGAGGCGGCGCTCGAGACCGTGCGCTGGACAGCCGGCTTCGAGTTCCCCGAGTACGAGGCCGACTGCGAGCTCGTCGCGCTCGCGACACCCGACGGGTACGCGATCGAGAACGGCAGGGTGACCTCCGACCGCGGCCTCGACATCGCGCCGAGCGCGTACGACGAGCACTTCGCCGAGGAGCACGTCGAGCGCTCGAACGCGCTCCACTCGCGTCGCCGCAACGGCGACACCTACCTGTGCGGGCCGCTCGCGCGCTTCTCGCTCCACGCCGACCACCTCGCGCCGGCGGCGCTCGACGTCGCGCGCGAGGTCGGGCTCGAGCGGCCGTGCCGGAACCCGTTCCGGAGTATCGTCGTCCGCAGCGTCGAGATCGTGCACGCGTGCGACGAGGCGCTCCGCCTGATCGAGGCGTACGAGGAACCCGATGCGCCCGCCGTCCCCGTCGAGCCCGCGGCCGGAGTCGGCTACGGGGTCTCCGAAGCGCCCCGCGGCCTCCTCTTCCACCGCTACGAGCTCGCCGAGGACGGGACGATCCTGGACGCCAAGATCGTCCCGCCGACCTCGCAGAACCAGCTTGCGATCGAGGACGATCTGCGTCGCGTCGTGGGTCGCCACGCGTCCCTGCCCGACGACGCGCTGCGCGGCCTCTGCGAGCAGACGATCCGCAACTACGACCCGTGCATCTCCTGCGCGACGCACTTCCTGCAGCTCGAGGTGGAGCGGACGTGAGCATGCGTCGGGTCGTGATCGGAGTCGGGAACGCGTACCGGGGAGACGACGCGGTCGGGCTCGCGGTTGCGCAGCAGGTTCGCGGTGCAACGGCGGAGGACGTCGTCGTGCTGGAGTGCGAGCAGGAGCCGACGCGACTCGTCGACGCCTGGGAGGGCGCCGACGTCGCGGTCGTGGTCGACGCCTGCGCGGGAGGCGCCGTACCCGGCTCCGTCCATCGATTCGACGTCGGCGACCGACCTCTCCCCGCCCGGGGCTTCCGCTCGTCGACGCATGCATTCGGCGTCGGTGACGCGGTCGAGCTCGCGCGTGCGTTGGGGCGGCTGCCGGGTCGCCTGGTCGTCTACGGCGTCGAGGGCGAGGACTTCGCCTCCGGGGCCGGGCTCAGCCCGCCCGTCGCAGCCGCCGTGGCCGGCGTCGCGCGAAGCGATCGCCGGCGATCTCGACCCGGACGGCTCGGATGCATGAGCAGGCGCTGATGCGCGACGTCGTCGCCCGGGTCGAGGCGGTCGCCCGCGAGGAAGGTGCCTCCCACGTGACGCTCGTGCGCGTGCGGCTCGGGGCGCTCTCGCACTTCACGCCGGAGCACTTCCGCGAGCACTTCGAGGACGCCGCGCGGGGCACGGTCGCGGACGGCGCGACGGTCGAGGCGACGCTCGAGGCCGACATCGCCGACCCGCTGGCCGCGGACGTCGTGCTCGAGTCCGTCGAGGTCGAGCGCTGATGTGCCTCGGCGCGATCGCGACGCTCGTCGAGGCGTGGGACGAGGACGGCGCCCGGCTCGGTCGACTCGACGACGGCTCGGTCGTCCCGCTCGCGTTCGCGCCCGGCGCGGAGCCCGGTTCGGCGCTCCTCGTGCACCTCGGCATCCCGGTCGAGGTGCTCGACGGGGACGCCGCGGCAGAGGCGCTCGCGCTCCGCGGCGCCACGATCGTCGACGACGACGGAGGATCACCATGAGCACCCTCGCAGCAGCCGTTGGCGTCCGCCTCTCGACTCGCGCCGCCGGTGTCGCGCTGGCGTTCGTCACCGCGTGCGTCAGCGGCGTCGCCGTGTACGTGAACGCGAAAGGGGTCGCCCGCTTCGACGACCCCACCGTCTACACGACTGCGAAGAACGCCGTCGCGGGCGCGCTCCTGCTGCTGCTCGCGGTGCCGCTGCTCGCCCGCCCGCGCCGGCCGGCGGGTCGCACGTCCTGGCCGAAGAGGGGGCGCGAGCGGGTCGGGCTGGTCGCGGTTGCCTGTATCGGCGGCAGCATCCCGTTCGTTCTCTTCTTCGAGGGCCTCTCGCGTGCGAGCGCGACGCAGGCCGCGTTCGTCCACAAGACCCTCGTCGTGTGGGTCGCCGTGCTCGCGGTCGTGCTGCTGAGGGAGCGCCTCGGGCCCGCTCCATCTGGTCGCGATCGGCCTGCTGATGGCCGGCCAGGTCCTGCTCGTGCCGAGGGTCGGCGTCGTGACGTTCGGCACGGGCGAAGTCATGATCCTCGCTGCGACGCTGCTCTGGGCGATCGAGGTGATTCTCGTCAAGCGGCTCGTCGTCGGGATCGAGCCGCGGACGCTCGCGGCGGGACGGATGGCACTCGGCACGGGTCGTGCTGCTCGTGTGGGTGGCGGTCACGGGGCGCGGCTCGGCGCTGCTCGGCCTCGGCGCGGGCCAGTGGGGCTGGGCGCTCCTCACGGGCGCGGTGCTCGCCGCCTACGTCGCGACGTGGTACGCGGCGCTCGCCCGCGCGCCGGCGATCGACGTCACCGCCGTGCTCGTCTTCGGCGCGGTGGTCACGGCCGTGCTCTCGGGCGCCGCCGACGGCGTGCCGGTCGACGGGCTCGGGCTCGTCGTGATCACCCTCGGCGCCGGCGTCGCAGCGACGGCAGCGCTCCGGGGCGCCGGTCGCGGCTGGCGGGCACATGACCGCCGGCCCGCTCCTCTTCGCCCGCTACGCGTATCCGCCCAACGCGCTCGGCTACTGCGGCGCGGACGAGACACGAACGCTGCTCGAGTACGGCGCGGCGGGCGCGTCGGACGGCGGGCTGGCGGAGCTCGCTCGGACGTTCGAGGGGGCGTGGCCGTACCTCTCGCTGATCGCAGCCGCGAACAGGATCGACGACCCGCTCGACCCCCGGGTCGTCGAGGCCTACTGGGTCGGGAACGAGCTGCTCGACCGGGTACGGGCCGACGATCTCGCGCGACACGTCGAGGACCGGTTCCGCGGCCGCATCGGGCGGACCTGGCGACGGGTGCTCGACACGGTGGCGGCCGGAGCGGTCCCGCACCACTCGTTCCACGTCCTCGCCGTGTACCCCTGGCTCGGACTCCTGCGGACCGGGATCGTCGAGCAGCCGCTCCACGTCCTCGACCAGTGCCGGACGACAGCCGCGCTCGTCGAGTCGACGAACGGCGACGCGGCGCGCGTGCTCGCCCGCGGGCTCGTCTGGGACGGGCGGACGCTGGCGCTCGGAGCATGGGCGCCGCGCGACGTCCGGTGGCGCGACGACGGCCGTGCCCTCGTCTCCGGCCTTCGCCGTGGCGACTGGGTGTCGCTCCACTGGGACGTCGTCTGCGACCGGCTCACGCCGGGGTCCGCCGCGAGGCTCGAGCACGTGACGCGCCGGATGTTGGCCGCCGTCGCCGCGACTCCCGCCACGGCCGCGGCGCTCGGCTGAGTAGAAGCCAGCCGGAGCCCGAGCGCGACGGCGACCCCCCGACCGACTCCGACAGGTGGATGGGAGCCGTCGAGCCACGCGACGCGAATGGCATCGTGCGGGCGATGGCAAGCGGGCCGCACGCGCCGCGGGCGGTCGCCGTCATATGATCTCCCCGTGGGCGCCGACCGCCCGCGCGCACCAGCGTCGTTGCAGGATCGGCGGGCTGCACAGGTCGCGCCGAGGACGCCGAACCCGGAGGTGCCCGATGACGAGCATGTCGACGCCTCACCTGTCGGAGGAGACCGTCGCGCGCGCACTCGACGCGTTCGGATCCGCGCTCGGCTCCGGCGCCGTGATCACGGGCGAGAGCGAGCTGCGCGAGTTCCGCGACCCGTTCGCGTACGCGAGCTGGGACGACTACAGCGGCGTCGGCGGTGCTGATGCCGGAGACGGTGGAGCAGATCCAGCAGATCGTGCGGATCGCGAACGAGCACAGTGTTCCGCTCTGGACGCACGGGACCGGGATGAACAACGGCTACGGCGGCCCGGCTCCGCGGCTCAAGGGCTCCGTGATCGTCAGCCTGCGGCGGATGAACCGGGTGCTCGAGATCAACGAGGACAGCGCGTACGCGGTCGTCGAGCCGGGCGTCCGCTGGTTCGACCTGTACGAGGCGCTCCAGGCCGGCGGGCACAGGCTCATGGTCGCCGTCCCCGACCTCGGGTTGGGGCAGCGTCGTCGGCAACACGCTCGAGAACGGGGCGACGTACCTCCCGACCGGTGCGGACATGGCCGCCGCCTGCGGCATGGAGGTCGTGCTCGCGAACGGCGAGGTCCTGCGCACCGGCATGGGCGCGATGCCGGGCAACCAGGCCTGGCACGTCTACAAGCGCAGCCTCGGCCCGGGGCTCGATCCGCTCTTCATGCAGTCGAACTTCGGGATCGTCACGAAGATGGGCCTCTGGCTCATGCCGTACCCGGAGTGCTACATGCCGCTCTGGCTGCGGGTCTGGAACGAGGACGACCTCGCGGCGGTGATCGAGACCCTGCGGGTGCTCATGCTCGAGCGCACGATCGAGAACGTGCCGCAGCTCTGGAACACGATCGCGTTCGCGTCGGTGATGTCGTCGCGCTCGCTCTGGTACGAGGGCGACGACCCGATCCCCGACGACGTGATCGACCGGATGGCCCGCGAGCTGGAGGTCGGGCGCTGGATGATGCGCTTCGCCCTCTACGGCGACGAGGCGGTGGTCGACCACCGCTTCCGCAAGGTCAAGGAGGCGTTCGAGCGGATCCCGGGCGCCGAGGTGTGGGGCGAGAAGCACGCGCCGGAGGACGTCGCCGGGCTCGAGAACCCGCACGAGCGGGTCCAGGCCGGCGTCCCGAACCTCGAGCTCAACCAGATGACCGGGTGGTACGGGGGCGAGGAGGGCGGGCACATCGGCTTCTCGCCGGTCGCGCGGCTCACCGGGCCGGATGCGGTCGCGCTCCGCGACCTGATCCGCGGGCTCGTCGAGCGGGAGGCGCGCCTCGACTACGCAGCCGTCCTCATCCCCACGAACGCGCGGAGCTTCATCCACGTGACGCTCGTCATCTTCGACACGAAGAACGAGGCTGAGGCGCGGCGCGCGTACGACACGAGCCGGCTGCTCGTCGAGGAGGCAGCGAAACACGGGTACGGCGAGTACCGCGCCCATCTCGACTTCATGGACCTCGCCCAGGAGCAGTACTCGTTCGGCGACCACGCGTACCGCCGGTTCGCGGAGACGATCAAGGACGCCGTCGACCCGGGCGGGATTCTCTCGCCCGGCAAGCAGGGGATCTGGCCGAGGGCGCTGCGCGAGGCGAGCGCACGGCCGTAGACGCCCACGCACTGCCGGTGGCTGCGGGGATCGCGCACGAGCTGTCGCGCTGACTGCCGACGCGCCGTTCGGCCGCCACCGGCAGGGGCCCACGGTCAGCGCACCGCGAGAACGAGCCCCGGCCGGCGGATCACCGGTCGCCAGCGCTCGGGGACGTCGACGCGGGCCCCGGGTCGAACCGCAGCGGCGACCAGGAGCTTCCCTCCGCGGGTGAACGCGCAGACGCCCGGGCCGAGGTCGCAGGGCGCGTACGCGCCGGCGAAGACGTCGGGCAGCTCCGCCCGCAGGCTGAGGGTCTTCCAGACGAGGAAGAGCTTCAGCGTCTCGTCGGTCGGGTGCGCGCCGGCGACGAGCGCGTCGAGGTATCGGCGGCGGGCGTCCCAGTCGACGGGTCGCCTGTTGTCGGGATCCACCAGCGAGAGGTCTTCGAGCTCGTCGCCCTGGTAGAGCTCCGGCACGCCCGGCGCGGTGAGCTTCACCAGCAGCTGGGCGGCGGCGATGTGGCGCCCGACCGAGCGGACCTCTGCGAGGAACGGATCGCGCTCCACGAGCGCGGCGGCGCGGGCGGCGTAGCCGCGCACGTCCGCCTCGTGCGCCTCGTCGGGTGCGAGCCAGCTCGACGTGACCTTGCCTTCGCGCAGGGCCTTCGTGACGTATCGGTCCAGCCGCTCGCGGTCGATCGGCGCCGCCCCGGCGAGCGTCTGCAGCACGAGCAGCTCCTCCCGCGGATCCTCGAGCCCGCCGAGCTGCGTGCGCCACGTCTCGAGGCGCTCCAGCCAGCGGTCGGCCAGCCAGGTGAGCGCCACGATGCGGGCCCGGACGTCCGGCGACCGCTTCGTGTCGTGGGTGTACGTGGTCAGGAGGTGGAGCGGGAAGCGCTCGCCGCGACGCGCGTTGGCCGCGTGGAACGCGTCGATCCCGATCCCGAACCGAGCCGGGTCTCCGCCGACCTCGTTCAGCGCGGCAAGCCGGAAGTACCGGTAGAACGCGGTGTCCTCGACGCCCTTCGCCATCACGGGACCGGTCGTCTGCTGGAAGCGGACGACGAAGTCGTCGTGTCCGCGCTCGCGGAGCAGGAGGATGTCCCGCAGACGTCCGGTCAGTCCGGCGCGCTCGACCTCTTCCCGGTCCGCGTCCGAGACGGCGCCGTCCGTCGGCCGGACGTACGTCCTGTACACGTGGAACGCCGCGAGCGCGGCGGCGAGATCCGGCTCGTCCACGGCCTGCCGGAGCTGGCGCAGCTCCGGGTCAAACATGCTCGCGACGGCTTCGTGCTTCGAGACCGCCGCGATCTCCCCGAACGTCCGCCCGTCGCCGGTGATCTCCTCGTAGGCGGCGGTCAGCGGCTCCTCGGCGGACGGCTCGACGCAGACGGCCATCACGTCGTTCAGGAACTCGTATCCCGTCGTCCCCTCGACGGGCCAGTCGCGGAGCTCCTCGCCCGGCTCGAGGATCTTCTCCGCCCACACGTGCCGGACGCCCGTGTCCGCCAGCCGGCCGAAGTAGCCGGCCGGATCGGCGAAGCCGTCGGGATGGTCGACACGGACACCGTCGATCAGCCCGTCGCGTGCCAGCTCGAGCACCTTCGCGTGCGTCGCGTCGAACACCGCGCGCTCCTCCTGCCGCACGCCCCAGAGGTCGTCGATGTCGAAGAACCGCCGGTGGAAGCCGGTGTGCGGGTCGACGTCGAAGAATCGGGCGCGGAGGCCCTCGTCGCGCCAGAACGGGTTCTCGTCGCTCGCGAGCATGTGGTTCGGGACGATGTCGAGGATCACCCCCAGCCCGGCGGACGCGAGGCTCCTGAACTCGTCCTCGCCACCGAGGTCGCTCGAGATGCGGCGCGGGTCGGTGACGTCGTATCCGTGCTCCGAGCCGGTCCGCGCCTGGAGCGCGGGCGACAGGTACAGGTGGGAGACCCCGAGGCGGCGCAGGTACGGCACGAGCGCCCGCGCCTGCGCGAAGCCGAAGCTCGGGGTCAGCTGGAGCCGGTAGGCGGCCCGGAAGTCAGGCACCGCGCAGCTCCACCGTGGCGGGGCAGGTGCGTAGCCCCGCGGGACTGCGCCACGCCGTCGGCACGAGGTCGTCGGCGCGGACGTCCGGGGTTCGGGGCAGCTCGCGAGGCAATCGCAGGAGCCGACGATAGAGCGGATCCGCCTTCGGGATCGACCTGGACGCGACGCCCGTCCGGCTCGGCGGGTGAGGGGCACGCTCCCTGCAGCATGGTGTTCCGCCTCGGTACGAAACGCGACGCATCTGAGGCGGAGCGGCAGTCGTTCGGGCGGCGGCGGGGTAGACCGGCCGAGACGACGAGAGCAGCCTCGTCATCCGGGCTGCTCTCGCGAGTCGATTCCGCTTGCGCTCAGCCG
Organism: uncultured Actinomycetes bacterium; assembly: GCA_963710125.1. Taxonomy (GTDB): domain Bacteria; phylum Actinomycetota; class Thermoleophilia; order Gaiellales; family Gaiellaceae; genus Gaiella. The sequence continues at coordinate 114,941 of CAVPZH010000015.1, forward strand.
AGCGGGCGCTTCATCAGGACGACGGGCCACGCCATGAGATCGCCGTACTTCAGCGAGATTCCCACCGCCTCCCAGCCCTCCCTGCCGAGCTCGTTGAGGCGCTCGGGGTCCCAGGGATCGTCGGACTTCTTGAGTCCCTTCGCCTCTTGGAGCGGAACGACGACGTACTCCCACTGCGTCTCGGTGAGGGTCGTCATACGCGCCTCCTTTCCCACCGAGCATCCCGCGGAGCGTCGTTCCCCGCATCCGTGAAAACCCCGTTCGTGCGAGCAGTGGAGGTACTCACCTCAGGCGTTCGGGGCACTACTGGGCCACGTCCGCCGAGTAGATGAGGATCCTGGCCAGTCAAGGGGTGGCGCGGCACGCAAGTGGGTCAGCACGGCGAGGACCCGGCGGTGATCGTCTTCGCTCTCGGGAACCCCGAGCTTCATGAGCACATGGCGCACGTGCGCCTCGACCGTGCGCTCGCTCAGGTGGAGCCGCCTGGCGATGCCCGCGTTGGTCAGGCCCTCCGCCACGAGTTCGAGCACCTCGCGCTCGCGCTCCGTCAGCTCCGCGAGTGGGTCGTCTTCGCCGCGCGCTCCGACGAGACGTCCGACGACGTGAGGATCGAGCGCCGAACCTCCGTTGGCGACGCGGTCCGCAGCTGCGAGGAACTCATCGACATCGAGTACGCGGTCTTTGAGCAGGTAGCCGAAGCCGCCGAGGGTGACGAGCTCCACGGTGTTCGTCGTCTCGATGTGCTGGGAGAGGAGGAGCACACCCAGCTCTGGATGGAGCTGCTTGAGCGTCCTGGCTGCACGCGCGCCCTCGTCCGTGAAGGTCGGTGGCATGCGGATGTCCAGGACGACGAGATCCGGATGGTGCTCGGCGACCGCGAGCCGGAGCCCGTCTGCATCCCCCAGGGACGCGGCGACCTCGTGTCCGGCGTCCTCGAACAGGCGCCCTAGCCCCTCGCGAAGCAGCACCTGGTCCTCGGCGATCACGACTCGCACGGCAACTCCGCGGTCAGCGTCGTGCCCGCGCCCTGGTTGCTCTCGATGCGAAGCGTGCCGCCGTGCGCGGCGACGCGGTCGGAGAGGCCGGCCAGGCCGGAGCCGGGGATTCGTGTGGCGCCGCCGACGCCGTCGTCTGCGATCGAGACGACGAGCCGTCCGTCCTCCCGTCCCGTATTGAGCGCGATCCTGGTCGCGTTGGCGTGCTTGACGGCGTTGGTGAGGCCTTCGCAGGCGATGAAGTAGGCGGCGGTCTCGAGGCCGCGGTCGAACCGCTCGCCCGTCGCCTCCACCTCGACCGGCAACGGTGTGCGGCGTGCGAGCTCGCGCAGCGCAGGGCCCAACCCGGCGTCGAGCTGGGCGGGAGGAAGGCCGTGCGCGAGCTCGCGCAGCTCGTCGATCGCGACCGCGACCTCAGCGAGCGCGCCGTCGAGCGTGTGGCTGGCGCTCTGGGGCGAGGCGGTGCCGAGCTCGTGTTGCGCATGGTGGAGCGCCAGCCCTATCGAGACGAGCCGCTGCTGGGCGCCATCGTGGAGATCACGCTCGATCCGCCGCCGCTCCTCGTTGGCGGCGGTGACGATCCGAGCGCGCGACGCTTCGACCTCGCCGAGCTGGCGGCGCAGCTCGACCCGCAGCCGCGCGATCTCGACCGCGAGGCCGCCGGCCTCGACGACCCTTCGCAGCAGGGTGGGATCTTCCTCGTTCGCGGGATCGTGGAGCACCATCCCGAGCGGCTGGCCGCCGCGCTCGATCGGGATACGCTCCCGCCCATCGTCAGCGAGGTCGGAGACGGGCATCCCACGCGCGTCGACGTAGAGCTCGCTCTCCGGTAGGAAGAAGCGGAGCTCCAGGTGCGCGTCCGACAGCACCTCCCGCAGGACTCCTTCCACCTCCTCCGGCGCTGCCCGCCCGGCGCGCAAGTCCTCGAGGAAGTCGGTCATCCGCCGCAACGCGTCGTAGCGCGCCCGGTTGAAGCGGCGATCGACCCCGTCTTGAACCCGGGCACGCAGAGGGCGGAACGCGACCGCCACGACGAGCGTGGCCGCCGCAGTTGCCCACCCGGATCCCTGCCCGAGCGCGGTCCCGAGCAACACGATCGTCGCTGCGAACGCGAGGGCCAGAACGAGCGTGACCGCGCCGTAGACGAGCGTGCGGTTGACGACGACGTCGATCTCGTAGAGGCGATAGCGGAGAATCGCAACTCCGGCGACGAGCGGGACGCTGGCGAAGCAGACGCCGAGCAGGGCAATCCGCGCCTGCAGATGCCCTTCGGGCCAGACCAGCCACGTCGCCATCACCAGCGCGGCTACGGTGGTCGCGACCGTACCGACCTCGAGCACGAGCCTGAGTTGCTGGCGCTCGGGGCCGCGCGCGCGTTGCAGGCGGACGACCATTGCCCCCGCACCGAGCCCGATCCCCACCAAGACGAACAGCCAGCCGGCGACGTCGACGGCATCCATCGCCCCACGCGCACCCGCGAGGCCGAACGGGTTCGACACCTGCGCGAACGGCTCGGCGTACGGCCCGGGGCGCAGCGTGCCCGCAAGCACGAGCAGCGCCATCCCGACGAGGAGGCTCGCGAGCGCCGGTCGCCAGCGCCGGGAGGGAAGCCGTCCGTCGGGGAAGAGAAGAAGCGAGAGGCCAAGGAGCCCCGCGGTCGCTTCGCCGATCACGGTGTTGAACACCGCCGCATCGTGTGCGCCCGGGAAGCGATGGCTTGTGTGAAGGCCGACGTCGGCGTACTGCCAGCTGAAGAGCTGGATGCTGGTGGCAAGACCGGTGAACAGGAAGATCCAGCCGATCCCGTTCTCCGGCACGCGGCGCGCGACGAGCGCCCCCACGGACGCGAAGGTGAGCGCGAGGATCAGGAACGAGGCGCCGCCCACTCCCGAGAAGACGTCGCTCGGCAGTACGCGATCCGGCCCGATTGTCAGCAAGACGAGCGTCGCGACGGCGATCACGACGCACAGGCCCCACCCGAACGCGGCGATCCGACGCGCGGTCGCGTGCCTGCCTTCTGCAGCCGGGCCGGTCCCCGAGGAAGCGGCGTTCCCGAGGCGATCGGACGGGCCGGCTACGGCCGACGACGCACTCTCGTCCATCGAGGGGATTCTCGCGCCGCGGTCTCGGCCTTGCCAGAGCGGTGGTACTGCCGCGTGCATACGTGCTGGCGCTGAGGCACGCCGAGCGGTGCTGCCGATGACGCCGGCCCGGCTCCCTCGTAGCGTCGTGGCAGGAGGAGCGCCACGACTACTTCGGAGGCGAGACGACATGGCGAACACGAACATCGATTCTCTGCGACGAGCGGCGATCGCCGGTTCTTTCGGAGCCGCGGCGACCGCGATCGGTGGGCTGGCGGTCCAGGCGATCGTGCAGCCTTCGACGACGGTCTCGGACGAGAGGTGGAGCTACCCGTGGTCGAGCACCTCGCTCGTTCCCGTCTCGATCCTGTGGGCGTCGCTGCACGTCCTCGTCTTCGTCGGCGTCCTCGGGTTCGCGCGCAGTGGCCTCGCCGGCCCGAGCCGCGGCGCGCGCGTCGGCGTCTCCCTGGCCCTGGCGGGCACCGCCCTCCTCTTCGTCGGCGAGCTCGCGGCGATCGCCGTCCGCGACCAGCAAGTGGACGACACGGGCGCGGAGATCGTCGGCGCGATCTTCGCCGTCGCGATCGTGCTCTCGGCGGCCGGATTCCTCTCCGCCGGTATCGCCACGGTGCGGGCGCGGCTCTGGCGTGGATGGCGCCGCTACGCGCCGCTCGGCGTCGGCATCTGCACGACCGCGTTGCTCGGTTTGAACCTGACCAAGGCCCTGCCAACCGCCGTCGCCGTCTACGGCCTCTGCCTGCTGGCGATGAGCGTCGCCCTCTACACGCAGCCGGCCCCGTCCTCGGCCACCGAGCTGCCGCTGCAGCGCCAGGAGCAGGGCGCGTGAGCGACACCTCCTCGGCGACGGACGCGACGGCCGAGCGGCGCGGCGCGACGGCACCGATCGACGTTGCGCCGCGACATCAGCGGCACTGGAACCGAGTCCGCAGGTTCGTCCGAGGCGCCGCCGATTGGCTCCACCTCACGTTCGCGTCCGCGATCGTCGTGGGCGTCTTCCTGCAGGTCTACCTGGTCGGCTCCTACATCTTCGGCGCCGGCACGGGAGCACTCGACGCGCACCGGACAGTCGGCTTTGCCCTGCAAGGCCCCGAGCTGTTCGTCCTTCTCACCGCGCTCGTCGCGTGGCTATCTCGGATCGACCTGCTGCTCTCGCTCCTGGTCGCGATCGTCGGCTTCCTCCAGGCGTTCCTCGCAAGCGCACACCAATGGGTCGGCGGCCTGCACCCGCTGCTCGCGCTCGTCGTACTCGGCCTCGCGACGGCGCTCGCGCTGCGCGGCGTGCGTCGGCACCGCGAGAGACGTCTGGTGCGGACGACGTGATCCGGGCGCTCCTCGTCGGAGGTTGCCTCGGCAGCGCCACAGGGGTCATCGGCGCGTCGATCTCGGACCCAGAAGTCGGCTTCCCGGCATGGGTAGACCTCACAGGGGTCGTCGCCGGATTCGGCCTCGGGGTTCTGGCCGCTGGACTCGTCCTGCTCGGCCGTGCGACGTGGTCGTGGCGGCGCGAGCAGCACCGACGTGAGAAGCGCTCTGAAGAGCGACTGTGACTGTGAGCAAGGACGAGTAGATGTCGGACGACGACACGGCTCTCGCCAATTGTCTGCTCGACACCCCTTGCACCACGCTCTACCTGCCCAGACCGCGTCTTCTGGGAACCCGATGACGAGCTCGGAACCGAAGAAACCCGCTCCAGGAGCGGGTTTCCGAGACGGGAGCGACGGGACTCGAACCCGCGACCTCCGGCGTGACAGGCCGGCGTTCTAACCAACTGAACTACGCCCCCAGGGCCGCGTGATTGTAGCCGTGCCGCGATCGGGCGAGGACACGGGCCCCGCGATGTGCATGCTTTGCAGGATGAATCTCGTCGACTGGATCGCGCTCGCGGTCATCGTCCTCACCGGGGTCGCGGGCGTGCGCCGCGGTCTGATCACCGGCGTCCTGTCCCTCGGAGGGCTCGTCGCGGGCGCCATCGCCGGGTCGCGGCTCGCGCCCGGGTTCCTGGGCGGGCTCGGCGGGTGGACGCCGCTCGTCGCCCTCGCCGGCGCGGCCCTCGGCGGGATCCTCGGGCAGTACGTCGGGCTGTTCGTGGGCCACACCGCTCGGCGCTCGCTGCTCCCGGTGCCGCCGCTGCGGATCATCGACTCGGCCGGCGGGGTGCTGCTGGGCGCCGTCACGGGGATCGCGCTCTGCTGGGTCGTCGGCGCCGCCCTCCTCTACATGCCCGGCCAGAGCAACCTGCGGCGGCTCGCGCAGGAGTCGTCGATCCTCTCGGGGCTCACCGAGGCGCTTCCGCCGGAGCGCGTGATGGACGCGCTCGACAAGATCGACACCTTCTCCGCGATCGTCGGCCCAGCCTCGGGCGTCTCGGAGCCCGATCCCGCGATCGCCCGCGACGCCGAGATCAGGTCGGCGCGGAGCTCGGTCGTGCGCGTGCGGGGGTTCGCATGCGGCCTCGGGATCGAGGGCTCGGGATGGATCGTGCGACGCGGGTTCGTCGTGACGAACGCGCACGTCGTCGCGGGCATCCGGTCGCCGGTCGTCGACCGCGGCGACGGTCGCGGCACCCCCGGCGTGGTGGTCGCGTTCGACGCCTCGAACGACGTCGCGATCCTGAAGGTCCCCGGCCTCGAGGGCAGGCCGCTGTCGCTCGCCGATCCGCAGCGGGGCGACCCGGCGGCGCTGCTCGGCTACCCCCTCGACGGGCCGTACGTCGTGACGCCCGTCCGCCTCGGGCGCACGTCGCGCGTCGCCGCGCGCGATGCGTACGGGCGCCTGAAGCTCGGACGCTCGGTGGTCGGCTTCCGCGGCGGGGTGCGGAGCGGGAACTCCGGTGGGCCGATCGTCGATCCTCAGGGCAACGTCGTCGCGACCGCGTTCGCGCGGCGCCAGAGCTCGGACGACGGGTTCGCGGTGCCGAATGCCGCAGTGCGCGGGGCACTCGGGAACGTCGCCTCGCGCGGGCTGAGCACCGCCTGCGTCGAGCGCTAGCTCCGAAGCTCAGTCCGGTGGAACGATCCGGGCGACCGGCTCCGGACGTGGTGCGCCACGCGCGGCGTCGCCCGGCCCGCTCTCCGCGAGCGCGCCCGCCTCGGCGAGCAAAGCAGTCAGCGACCGCACGAGCGCACGCTGCTCCTCCGACGCGAGGCGGTACCCGGCGGGGCCGACGTCGTCGGCCCGGTCGACGAGCTCCGGGTACGAGCGCTCGCCGTCCGCCTGCGACTGCCAGGCGTGCGCGAACTGCTCGAGCTGCATCGCGAGCGCGGCGACCGCGCTGCGATAGCGCACCCAGCGGTGGTTGTCCCACGAGAGGCCGGGCGCGGTGCCGGGCGTCTCCGCGAACCGCTCGACCAGCGCGCGGCCCGCCGCGCGGCCGCGGGACGTGAGCGCCTCGATCACGGCGGCCGGCATCGTGAGGTTCATGCCCCCCTCGTCCGGTGCGGTGTGGACGTGGACGATCCGGTCGCGGTAGCCGGGCTGATGCGTGAGCGCCGCGTCGACGTGGTTCTGCATGGTGCGGACGATCCCGCCGAGGAAGCCGGTGAGGCTGCCCAGCCCCGGCTTGGGATCGAGGCGGTGCCACGTGTCCAGCAGGCCGCCGACGTTGGTCGACGGCAGGTAGACGTTCTCGGCCTGGTCGTCGCTGCGCGCGAAGTCGGGGTGGAAGCCGTCGAGGTCGATCGCGAAGGTCGGTCGGGTCGGGAGCGGCGTGTCGAAGAAGTGGACGGGGAAGTTGCTGGTGATGCCGCCGTCCGAGAACCAGCACACGTCGGCTTCCAGGGGCGTGGCGGGCACGCGACCGGCCTCGACCGCCGCGAGCGCGTCGCGCGTGCTCGCGCGCGTGAGGTCGAGCGCGTGGAGCGGCACTGCGCTGATCAGCAGCGGGAAGCTGAGGCTCATGCGCGCGGCCACGACGACGGGGAGATCGTCCGGGTCAGGGAACGGCCGGAGCGGCGCCAGCGCGTCCAGCGTCCTCCGTCTCCGCTCGCCCTCCTCGCCGTCCCCGGCCGCGGGAGGGTGCGCCTCCATCCAGGCGACGACGCGCTCGGGGAACAGCCGCCTCAGCTCGGTGGGGTCGAAGAGCAGCTGGTGGTGATCCCACGGCATGCGCTGCGGCCGCCTGTGGGTCACGTTCGTCGTCATCACCTGCAGGCGGATGCCCTTCGCTCGCAGGTCGCCGAAGGTGAGCGGGTCGTCGCCGTCCTTGCCCGCGAGGTCGTCGATCAGGCCCGCGAGCCACGGCGTGAGGGCGGGAGCATCGCTCCCCTCGGGGGAGTTCCCCGTGCAGAGACCGAGGTCGTTCCGACCCACCGCCCGGGGCAGCCCGACGGCGAGGCGGAGCGCGAGGGCGAGGCCGAGGCCCAGCACCGCGAGCACCACGCCCGCCAGGATCGCGCAGACCGCCAGGGCGCCCGAGCCCGTCCACGCGGCGAGCACCACGAGCGCGACCCCCGGGGCGAGCCCCGCGAGCACCGTGAGCGGAAAACCCCGTACGGCCGCCCCGCCCAGCCGGAGCCACTTCCCCGCGCCCGTGCTCCCGAGCCCCGCGGTGAAGAGCCGGAAGTACGGGCGCGTGCCCCGCTGCGGCTGGAACAGTCCCAGGAGGTTCCCGCCGGCACCGATCCAGGCGGGCAGCGCGGCGAGCCACTCGAAGCCTCCCCGGTCGCGACCATGCTCCGCCGCCGCCGCCCCCGCCGCCGCGATCGCGCCGGCCGACGTCCCGCCCACGTTGACGAACCGGTACGTCCGCGCCAGCTCGCAGATCGCGTGCGGGTACACGACGCCGCTCGTGATGCCGCCCTTCATCACCACGTCGCAGGTCAGGGTCGGGTGCGAGTAGTCGTAGGCGCGCGGGTCGTCGCTCACGACGTCAGCTCCTCGAGCACTGGCTCGATCAGGGCTCGAGCGGTGGCGCTGTACTCGTGCTCGGGGTCGACGAAGCGGGCCAGCGCCTGGAGCTCGAGGGCGAGCAGCGCCTCGAGATCGGCGTCGGGGCCGTCCTGCTCGAGCTTCTGCGCGAGCCCCCGCGCGATCGAGATGTGCGTGAGGACCTCGATCTGCAGCGCGCGGCGCGCCTGGACGAGCCCCCGACGCAGGAGCGCATAGACCCGGATCGACTCCCTGCCCTTGCGCGAGCGCCAGCTCACGATCCCGTCGGGCTCGAAGGTGAAGTGCGTCTCCGGGCGGTCGAGGCACGGGTGCACGAGCAGCCGGGACTCGGCCTTCTCGTCTCCCTCCTTCGCCGCGCGCACGTCCTCAGAGGAGAGCGGGAACTGGTTCGCCTTGCCCTGGGTCTGCTCGCTGCCGTCGGGCAGCGACTGCTTGCGCGGCCGGTTGCAGTCGGTGCACGAGGGCAGGAGGTTGCCCCAGCTCGCCGCGAGCCAGTAGTAGACGCCCCACACGAGCTTCGTCCCGACGAGCACCCCGCTCTTCGGGCGGAAGTGCTCGACGTCGAGCGGCTGCGTCGCGCCGAAGTAGCTCTCGCAGTAGGCGCACTTGAAGCGGAACGTCTCGTTGAGCGCGCTCTTCACCGCGGGGAGCTTGTAGACGCCGAACGCGAACGGCGTGCCGTCGTTCGCCGGATCGCCGAAGTGCGCGCGCGCCTTGCCCAGCTCGACGGCGCCCTTGTCGACGAGCTCCTGCGGCGCCCCCGGCAGGCGGACCCTGATCACCGGACCGCTGTGCCCGCGCTCGCCTGCTCCCAGATCTTCGCGATCCTGCGCTTGGTCGACTGCCTGAGCGCGAGCCGCGCGTCCGGGTCCGCCAGGGCGCCCGCCTGGGCGAGGTAGTCGTCGGCCGCCTCGAGCACGATCCGCTCGCGTCTCGTCGAGCCGAGTGCCTCCAAGCCGTCGAGCCGGGCGTGGAGCTCCTGCGTACGCCGCCGGTCGGCCGCGGTGGGATGCGGCTTCGCCTTCAGGAGGTAGTACTCCGCGAAGAGCGCGTCGAGCTCGGGGTCGATCGTGCTGTTGAGGCCGAAGTGCTCCGACGTCAGCAGCTGGTCGACCCTGAGTCCCGCAACCGGAGGGAGGTCGGTCACGGCGACGATCGCCCCCACCTCGTCGCGTTTCACGACGACGACCTCGCCGTCGCCGAGGCCGCGGAGGCAGAGCGGATCGTGCGTCGAGCAGATGAACTGCACCCGCGGGAACACCTGGCGCAGGCTCGTCACGATCCGCATCCGCCACCTCGGGTGCAGGTGGGCGCCCAGCTCGTCGATCAGGACGGTGCCTTCGGCGGCGTCGACGGTGGGCCACTGCTGGAGGAGCGAGATCATCAGGTCCGTCGAGAGCGCGACGAGCGATTGGTAGCCGTCGCTCAGATGCTCCAGCGGCACCCGGATCCCGAACGCCTCGACGTCGACGCGGCCGGCCCTCCGGTTGCGGATCAGCCTGTCGCCGCTCTCGAGCTCGAGCAGGACCTTGAGCGCCCGCGCGATCGCCCCGAACGTGTCGTCGTCGAGCGAGAGCAGCCAGTCGGTCGAGTTGCCGATCGGCGAGAACGGGTCGAACAGGTTCCGGACGCGGGCGCGGGCCGAGGCCGGCGGCGGGGCCTGGTCGCCCGCGCGCGGGAGCAGCCGCGTCGCACCGTACGCGAGCAGGATCACCTTCGGGTCGTCTCCGCCCGCGAACGTCCGCTGCCCGCGCGAGAACCTCAGCTCGATCGGCTCCGGGCTGCCGGCGAGGTGCACGCGGACATGCCCGCTGCTCGTGCCGTTGCGAACGCAGGTGGACGCGTCCAGTCCGAGCGCGTCCCGCTCCTCGGCCCCCATGAGCGCGAGCGCGACGGCCTGCAGGAGCGAGCTCTTGCCGCAGCCGTTCTCACCGAGGAACATCAGCCACGGTGCGGTGGCCGTGGATGAGGCGAGGCTCGCCGGGGTCAGCTCGAGCCGGGCAATCACCTTGAAGTTCCGCACCTCGATCCGCTCGATCCTCCTCGTCCGGCGGAAGTAGTCCTCGCTCGCGTTCGCCTCGCCCGCGAGCGAGTACGCGTCCTGCGCGACCTGCGCCTGGACGAACGCGCCCTTCACCCGCGTCCGCTCCGCGCCGGTCACGACCGGCAGGTCGCCTGCGACCTCGGCGACGGACGACGGCCCCTCGGGGGCGGCCTCCAGCGCGCGGTCGAGCTCCGGCCGCCGGGCGTTGGCCCACGTGTTGAGGAACTGGCGACGCAGGCCGGAGAACGGGAGGCGGCGGTCGAAGAGCGCGTCGAACGAGACCGGGTCGATCCCGGCCTTCTTCGCCACGCCCGAGGCGGTGGACTCCCACTCGCGCCGCACGTCGGCGAGAGCGGCGACCCGGTCGGCGACCAGCTGGGCCCGGTTCAGCCCGAGGACGTCGATGGTGGTGCGGCCCTCCTCGGTGCTCGACGCGACCGTCCCGTCCTCGGCGTACACGAGGTGCTGCTCGGGGTCGTCGTGGCGCGGCTCGAGCAGCAGCGGCCGCTCGGACCGGAGGGACTCGCCGGTCGCCCCGGGCGCGGCCCGCGCCTCGCGCACGGGGAAGCGCGAGCCCTTGAAGCTCAGGCACTCGACGCAGCTCGGATAGAGGTTCTCCCACGTGTAGGCGAGCCACCAGTAGTGATCGGGGCTGAGCGTCCCGTCGAGTGCGAGCGCGTCGCTCGGCGGCCGGAAGCGGTCGACGTACATCGCCTGCTCGGCCAGCGGCGTCTCGCAGTACGCGCACTTCCCCGCGTACGCCTCCCTGAGGGCCGACCGCACCTCGGCGTCGGCGAGCGGTCCGTCGGCGAACGCGAAGCTCTCCTGCGCACGTTCCTTCGCGGGCCGTTCGAAGAACGCCTGCGCGCGGTCGTGGAGCGCCCGCGTCTCCGCTGACGCGAGTGCCCGCGGCGCGTCGGGCTCGCTCGTGGCGGCGATCACGCGGGGCCCTCCCGGGCGGGGCGCCGTGCCGCAGCGTCAGCGGGTCGGTGCATCTGCTCCCTCCGAGCGCTGGTGAGCAGCGTTACACAGGCCGTGCCCGGACGCCAAGCGCGCCGCGCGCGGGCGGCGCGCGCTCAGACGAGGAGATCGAGCGCGGCGAGCGGCTGCTTGAAGGGCGGGATCACGTAGATCCCTGCCGCGCGCGTGCGGGATCCGGCGACGAGCTCCCGCGCGAGGTCCAGCCCGACGGACGGCGCGTCCGCGCCCGCAGCCTCGAGCGCGTCGAGGACCGTGGGCGGCACAGAGATCCCGGGAACCTCGTTGTGGAGGCGTAGCGCCATCGCGTGGCTGCGCAGCGGCCAGATCCCCACGAGCAGCGGGACCGGCCAGCCGCCCAGGCGCTCTGCGAACCGGTCGAGCAGCGCGATGTCGAAGATCGCCTGTGTCATCGCGAAGTGCGCGCCGGCCTCCACCTTGAGCCGGAAGCGCTCCAGCTCGAGCTCGAGCTCGTCCGCCGAGGGGTTCACCGCCACGCCGACGAAGAACGAGGTCGGGGCGTCGAGCCCCTTGCCGACGTAGTCCTCCCCACGGTTCAGCGACGAGACGAGCTGCACGAGCCCGATCGCGTCCACCTCGTAGACGCCGCGCGCACCGGGATAGTCGCCGACGTGGGGCGGGTCGCCGGTCACCGCCAGCACGTTCCGCACGCCCTCGGCGTGCGCGCCGAGGAGCATGCCCTCGAGGCCCATCACGGTCGTGTCGCGCGGGGTCACGTGCGGGATCGTCTCGATGCCGACCTCGCGCTGGAGTGTGGCGGAGGTCATCAGGGCATTCATCCGCGCGCGCGCCATCGGGTTGTCGTTGACGTCGACGAACCCGACCCTTCCCGACGCATGGAGCTCCCGCGTCGTCTCGACGAGCCCGTGCAGGGAGCCGCCTTTCGGAGGGTCGAGCTCGACGCACACCACCCACTCGCCCTCGCGGAACGCGCGCGCGAGGCCGGTCTCCACCGCGTCGGCGGCGGGGGCGACGGGCAGCACCGGCTCGTCGACCAGCAGCGTCGCGGCGGGCGTGCGCCCCGCGTCGAAGGCCCTGCGGATCGCCTCGATCTGGGCGGGAGTGGTGCCGCAGCAGCCCCCGACGATCCGCGCGCCGAGGGCGACGGCCTGCACCGCGAACTCGGCGAAGTAGTCGGGTGTCGAGTGCGGATACACGATCTGCCGCCCCGTGAGGCTCGCGAGCCCGACGTTCGGGAGCGCTGCGAGCGGCAGGCCCGCGTCGCGCATCTCCCGCAGCGCCCGGAGCGCGACCGTCGGCCCAGCCCCGTGGTTCGTGCCGATCGCGGCGACGTCCAGCGCGGCGAGGCGCGCTGCCGCCGCGCCCGCTCCCACGCCTCCCGTCACCTCCGCCTCGTCGTCGAACGTCAGCAGCGCCACGATCGGCAGGGACGAGACCGAGCGCACCGCGTCGACCGCGACGACCAGCTCGTCGAGGTCGAAGAACGTCTCCACGGTGAACAGATCGACGCCGCGGCCCTCGAGCACCCTCGCCTGCTCGGCGTACAGCGGCCCGTGCTCCGCCGGCTCGAAGACCTCGAGCTCGCCCAGAGGCCCGATCGAGCCCGCGACGAAGACGTCCCGACCCGAGACCTCACGCGCCTCGCGCGCGAGGCGGACGCCCGCCGAGTTCAGCTCCTCGAACGCGTCGTCGAGCATCACGCGGGCGAGCTTCCGGCGGTTCGCGCCGAACGTGTTCGTCTCGATCAGCTCCGCGCCCGCGGCGATGAAGCCGGCGTGGACCGCGACGACGCTCTCCGGCGCCCGCAGGTTCGCCTCCTCGGGACAGCGGAGACCGTGGACGGCCCCGGACACGAGCGCGCCCATCCCGCCGTCTGCGACGAGCGGCGGGCCCGTGCTGAGTCGGTCGAGGAAGCGGCTCACCGGCGGCCACTGTAGACGCGCGCCCGCCACGCGGGTCCAGACGGACGAGGCAGGGCTGCCGCCGGTCCCTGCTCCGTCCGCTGCCGGCCCGCCGGAGGGGAACCGGGCCCGCCCTCGCGCCCCGCGCGGCGGACGAGCCTCCCGACCATCGGCGCGGCGCCCGGGGCGGTCGATCACCCTTGCGGGTAGGGGCCCTGGAGGTTACGCGGGCAGCGAGAAGGGGCGGCCAGCGCCGCCCCTGTCTCGAACTCCGCGGCCACGGAAATGATTGCCGTCAGTTCCCGACCAGGAGCTCTCTTCCACCATCGGCAGGAACGCGCCGAGCTTGAGTCCGCCCTCGCTGAGACGCCGCTACGGCTCGGGGTGCACGACGCGCCCCTCCATCCCGCCGGCGACGGTCACGAGCTCACCCGTCACGTGGCCGGAGAGCCGCTCCGAGGCGAGCACGACGACCTGCGCGGCGACGTCGTCCGGCGTCGCGACCTTGCGCAGCGGCATCGTGCGCGTGATCCGCTCCACGTCGTCGGGCTCGAGCAGCCCGCGCGTCATCGGCGACGCCGTCCAGCCGGGCGCGACGGCGTTCACGCGCACGCCCGGGCCGAGCCGGGCGGCCTCGTTCTTGAGCGACAGGAGCAGACCGACCTGGATCGCGGCCTTGGCGGCGGCGTAGTCGGCGTGTCCCGCCTCGCCGAACCGGCCCGCGGTCGAGCCGACGAGCACGAGCGAGCCGCGACCCGTACGGGCCGCCTCGCGGAAGAAGGCCCGCGCCGTGAGGAACGTCGCGGTGAGGTTCTGCGCGATCGTCCGCTCGAAGCGGTCGAGCCCCAGCTCCCAGACCGGCTCGTCGGCCGACGGGTAGACGCCCGCGACCGCCGCGCAGACGTCGACGGCCCCGAGCGCCTCGCGCGCCTGCGCGAACAGCCTGTCGACGTCGGCCTCGGCCGTGAGGTCGGCCTGGACGAGCGGGGCGCCGCCGAGCTCCGCCGCGAGCGCCCGCGCACGCTCCTCGCCGCGGTGGTAGTGGACGAGCACGCGCGCCCCCTCCGCGGCGAACATCCGGGCGCAGGCCGCCCCGATGCCACCCGAGGCGCCGGTGACGACGACACCCTGTCCGGCGAGACCGGTCTCCACGCCGCGAGCCTACGAGGTCAGTAGGTCTCGAGCGAGGCGCGGCGGCGGCCCTCGGCCTCGAACACCCGGAAGAGGACGTACGCGGCGGTGGCATACGCGAGCCCGATCAGCGCCTCGGTCGCAAGCAGGCCCGAGACGTCTGACAGCGGCGTGCCGTCGACGATCTCGCGCGCGGCCTCGATCCCGTGCGTGAGCGGCAGGCAGCGGCCGATCGCGCCGAGCCAGTTCGGCAGGTCCTGGTTCGCGATGTTGACGCCGCAGACGAGCAGCATCACGAAGTACACGAAGTTCGCGCCGAAGAACACGTCGCGCGCGCGTAGGCCGATCGAGCCGATCACCATGCCGAGCGCGACGCACGAGCAGGTCGTGATCAGCATCGCGACGCCGAGCGCGGGGAGGCTGCCCTCCGCGGGGCTGAAGTCGAGGAAGAGCCACGCGACGCAGAACCCGAACGTCGACACGAGCAGCCCGTTCGCGATGAAGGGCAGCGCCCGGCCCGAGAACATCGCGAGCCGGTTCGCGGGCGTCGCGAGCAGCGGTTGCAGCGTCCCGTACTGTCGCTCGTTCGCGATGCCCATCGTCATCCCGTAGATCCCGGCCTGCGCCGAGACCTGGATCGCGTTCCCGACGATGAAGAACGCGTCGTCCTGGGAGCCCGCGTACCGGCCGAGGTACGTGAAGAACAGGATCTGGAAGAGCGGCGCCCCGAGCATCGTGGTCGCGTACGTGATCGGGTCGATCCAGTTGAAGAGCGCGCGATACGAGATCACGCCCCCCACGAGGAAGACCCTGGACGTCGCGTTCACGTGAGCGACAGCGTCGCGCGATCCCGCGCGAGCCGCTCGAAGTTCCGCAGGGCGAGAGCGCCGAGCGCCACGTAGACGACGCCGAGCGCGCCGCAGAGCGCGATCTCGGGCCATGCGTCTCCCCCGAACGCGGCCTCGCGGATCGCCCGCATGCCCCAGGTCGGCGCGAGGACCCACGACAGCGGGCCGACCCACCCCGGCAGGAGCGACAGGGGCACGAGCAGACCCGTGACCAGCCAGACCGGGTACTCGAGCAGGTTCGAGAAGGCGTTCGCGTGCCGGTAGAGCACGAACGTCGACGCGAGCAGGAGGCCGAGCATCCCGAGGCTGAGGATCGTCGTCGGCAGGGCGACGGCGAGCTGGAAGGGCTCGGCGAAGTCGAGCGGCACGCCGAAGAAGATGCGGCCCCAGACGAGCGTCGCGACGATCGAGTAGAGCCCGAGCGTCGCGGTCGCGACCGTCATCGGGAGCAGCACGGCGACGAACGGCGGCGGTGCGCCGACCAGGAGCTCGAGTGTCCCCTGCCAGCGCTGCCACTGGATCGCGCCTCCCGACCCGAACAGCGTCGCCGACCAGACGCCCATCAGCCCGGCGCCGAGCGCGACGTAGAGCAGCGTCCCGGAGCTGTTCCCGGTATCGACCATGAAGAACGCGATCGAGGCGAAGATGATCGGCTGCATGATCGAGATCAGCACGAAGAACAGCGAGTTCGTGAGCGTCTTCAGGTTGAAGAGCCAGCCGATCCAGAAGAGGCGCAGCGTCACGCCGCCACGCTACCCGCCTGGGGAGCGGACGGGCGCCCTCAGTACCACTTGCCGCGCGCGAAGCCCCCGAACGCGACGAGCCCGACCAGCGCGATCAGGATCCCGATCCACACGCTCCAGACGATCGCGACGACGACGCCGACGATCACGAGGATCCCACCCAGCCCGATGCCGAAGGCTCCACGGTCTGCGGTCCGATCAGCCATCTCTCCTCCTTGGGTCGATCGTCTACGGGGCGTCCAGTACCCGCAATCGCCCCGGGGTACTCGCCGCGTCTCGCAGCGAGCGAGGTCCGATGCTTCGAACCTCGGGCCGCCGGGTACACGTCGGGTATGGCACCGAAGAGAGAGCATACGACGAGCCGCGCGACCGAGGAGAGCCCCGACCCGAGGCCGCCGGACATCCCCGAGCCCGCGCCGAGCCCCGACCCGGTACCCACGCCGCGGCCCCAGCCGGGCGAGCCCGACCCCGGCCCGCAAGGAACAGGGGACGAGCACCCGCTCGAGGCCGACTATCCGGACGCCGGCGACGAGGGCCGTCCCGACTGAGGCGGCCGGTGGAGCCGTCTCGGGCACCGCGGGCGGAGGAGCCGCTCCGGCTCGCAGAGCCGGGGCCGCCGCCCCGACTCCGTGACCTCTCGCTCTCCGAGTGGCGCGAGATCGGGGCCCGCGCGGTGCGGGAGTCCCTCGACGACGACGTGCCGTTGATGGCCTCGGCGCTCGCCTACAGCGCGTTCTTCGCGATCCCGTCCGCGCTGCTGCTCGTGCTGGGCATCTTCACGCTCGTCGCCGACCAGGCGACGATCGCCGATCTCGTCGACCGCCTCACGGCGATCGCGCCCTCCGACGCCGCGACCCTGTTCGGCAGCAGCCTCGACCGGCTCAGCCGCCGCCCCTCGACCGGGATCACGCTGACGCTGGTGGGTCTCGGCCTCGCCGTCTGGTCGATGACGAGCGCGATGAGCACCGTGATGGCCGCGCTCAACGTCGCTTACGACCGGAAGGATCGACGCGGCTTCGTGCGGAAGCGCCTGACGGCGCTGGCGATGGCGGTCTGCGTCGGCGCAGCGGCCCTGCTCGCAGGCGTTCTCCTGATCATGGGGCCGCACCTGCAGGCGTGGCTCGGCAGCGCTCTCGACGCCCAGGGGACGGTCGCGATGGTGTGGTGGATCGGCCAGTGGCCGATCCTCGTGGCCGCCATGCTCGTCGCGTTCGCGGTCGTCCTGGCCCTCGGCCCCGACCTCGACCGGCGGAGCTGGCAGGTCCTCACACCCGGCGCCGTGGTCGCGGTGGTGGTCTGGCTCGCCGTCTCCGGTGCGTTCTCGTTCTACACGGCGCGCTTCGGCTCGTACGACAAGACGTGGGGCTCGCTCGGAGCCGTGATCGTGACGCTGATCTGGCTCTGGCTCGCGGGCCTCTCGCTCCTTTTCGGGGGTGAGCTGAACGCGGAGACGCGGCGGCGCGGGCGGCCGCGAGAACGCGCGGGCGCGCGCAGCCGTCCCTGACCGTACGCTGCGGCGATGGCGACCGCCGAGGTCGAGGCGCTCTACGGGCTGCCGCTCTCCGAGTTCACGGAGGCCCGCGCCGCGCTCGTCCGCGGGCTCCGCTCGGAGGGGCGTCGCGACGAGGCGGCCGAGGTGGCGGCGCTGCGCAAGCCCGTGCTCGCGGCGTGGGTGGTGAACCGGCTCGCGCGGGACGAGCGGCGCGAGATGCGCCGCCTCGTCGACTCCGCGGCGGCGGTCAGAGCGGGACGCACCGGAGCGGACGTCGGCTTCCGCGAGGCGCTCGACCGGCTCACCACCGCCGCCCGGGAGCTGCTGGTCGCGGCGGGGCGGCGGCCGGACGACGTCGTCCAGCAGGTCGCGAGCACGCTGCGCGCGGGGGCCGCGACCGCACCGGAGCTGCTCGCCGCGGGCAGGCTCACCCGGCCGCTCGAGTCGACCGGGTTCGAGGCGATGGCCGGTGCGACAGCTCGGCGGGCGCGGCATGCCGCGGGATCGCCGCGCGAGCAGCGGGCCACGCCGAAGGTCGACCGCAGGGGGATCGAGGCGGCAAGGCGCGCCGTCGCCGAGGCGCGCGACGAGGCCCGGCGGCTCGAGCGGGCCGCCCGCGACGCGGAGCGCACGGCGCACACGGCACGGGCCGCCGCGGAGTCGGCGCGTTCGCGTGTCGCCGCGGCGGAGGCACGCCTGGCCGAGGCGCGCGGACGCTGACGGCCGGGCCTGCCGGCGACCCGAGCGGCGTTCAGCGGGCGCGTGCGGGAAGACGCTGGTAGCGGGGGAGGAGCTCGGACGCACAGAACTCCAGGAAGCCCCGCTGGTCGGGGCCCACCTGGTGCAGGCACACGTGGGTGAAGCCGGCCGCGAGGTACTCGTCGATCCGTCGCGCATGCGCCTCCGGGTCGGGACCGCAGACGATCGCGTCGGCGATGCTCTCCTCCGTGACCATCCGCGCCGCCGCCTCGAAGTGGGAGGGAAGCGGGAGCTCCTGACCGAGCGGGCCTGCGAGCCCCGCGTTCGGCCAGTGCTCCAGGGCCGTGCGGCGGGCGTCCTGCTCACGCTCCGCCCAGCACACCGTCGCCTGCGCATAGCGGGGCTTGCCGTCCCCGCCCGCCGAGTCGAACGCCTCGACCACCGCTGCGTCCGGGGCGGTGCAGATCAGTCCGTCGCCGATCCGACCGGCGAGCTCGGCCGCCTCGGGGCCGCCGGCGGCGACCAGCACGTCGATCGGCTCCTCCGGGAGCGTGTAGATCCGGGCGTTCTCCACCGTGTAGTGACGTCCTCGATGGCTCGTCAGATCCCCGTCCCACAGGAGACGCATGACCTCGACTGCCTCCTCGAGCAGCTCGCGCCTGATCTGCGTCGACGGCCAGCGCTGACCGAGCACGTGCTCGTTGAGGTTCTCGCCGGTGCCCACACCGAGGAAGAACCTTCCCGGCAGCATCGACGCCGCGGTCGCGGCCGCCTGCGCGACGATCACGGGATGGATGCGGAGCGAGGGGCACGTGACACCCGTCCCGACCACGAGGCGCTCGGTCGCGAGCGCGAGGCCGCCCAGGACCCCCCAGACGAACGGGCTCTGACCCTGGCGGTCGATCCACGGGTGGAAGTGGTCGGAGACGAGCGCGAACTCGAAGCCGGCCTCCTCGGCGTGCACGGCATTGCGGACGAGGTCAAGGGGCCGGTGCTCCTCGCTCGACAGCGCGTATCCCAGCGTCATGGCGTCCTCCGTCGTCGTGTGCCGTCGGCTTCCCGCTTCCTCCGGGGCCCAAACGCCTCCCGGCGTCGATCCTCAGATGAGGGCGGCGGCGGCGCGGTCCACGATCGCGAGCGTCCGTCCGGCGGCAGAGCGGACGAGCGAGGCGGGTGTGGCGCTCGAGGGCGGCTCGGCAAACGCGCGCCGCGCCGCCTCCGCCTTGCCCTCGCCGACGACGAGGTACACGACCTCGCGTGCAGCGCAGAGCATCGGGATCGTCATGGTCACGCGCTCGACCCACGGCTCGAGACCCGCAGGCGCGGCCACCGCCCGCGCCTCCCGCTCGGCGAGCGACGGCGCGTCGGGGAACAACGAGGCGGTGTGGCCGTCTGGGCCGAGCCCCTGGAGGGCGAGACCGAGCTCGACGCCGTCCAGCTCGGCGTCGTATGCGGCCGCCGCCCGAACGGGCGAGAGCGTGGTCTCCACGGGATGCAGTCGCGGCGCGTGCGCGGCGCGGGCGACGAGCGTCTCGCGGACGAGACGGGCGTTCGACCGCTCGTCGTCCTGCGGGACGCAGCGCTCGTCGCCGAGCCACACGTCGACGGCCGACCAGTCGGGCTCGAGGCCGGCCGCGAGCTCGTAGGCTCGCCGCGGCGTCGATCCGCCGGAGAGCGCGACGTGGGCTCCCCGCGCGGCCGCCTCCGCGAGGCGCTCGGCCGCGATTCGCGCGGCGTCCTCCGCGTCCTGCGCGATCACGAGCTCGACACCCATCCGCCGAGAGTAGTCGCAGCTCGGGCGCGGCCGTACACTTGGGCACCGCCCGTTCCCCGAGCCAGGGACCCCGACATGAGCGACGCGCCGAGCATCGCCGACCTGCTCCACGAGGCGGCCGAGACCCACCACCTCGTGTGGCGCATCACCGACGGCGACGACCCCGACTGGGCCTCGTGGTACGCGGACTGGCTGCTCGACCATTCCGAGCTGCCGACGCTGCTGGGCCGCGCGCCGGTCCGGAGCCATCTCGTCCACGCGCTGGTCGAGCTCGACCGCGACCACCTCGCGAGCGGCTCGGACGAGCGCTGGGAGGACGTCTACGCGCGCGGGCTCGTCGAGCGCTTCCGGGCGGGGAGCCAGAGCTAGTTACAAGTTGTAACTTTCGCTGCCCGCCGCTCCCGTCCGATCCCGCGACGCGGACGAACGTGGGCCGCGAGTTGCTCGTCTGCAGTGCTTCCGGGCGGGGAGCCAGGGCTAGTTACAAGTTGTAGCTTTCGCCGCCCGCCGCTCCCGTCCGATCCCGCGACGCGGACGAACGTGGGCCGCGAGTTGCTCGTCTGCAGTGCTTCCGGGCGGGGAGCCAGGGTTAGTTACAAGTTGTAACTTTCACTGCCCGCCGCCCCCGTCCGATCCCGCGACGCGGACGAACGCGGGCGGCGGTCACCATGAACAGTGCTTCCGGGCGGGGAGCCAGGGTTAGTTACAAGTTGTAACTTTCACTGCCCGCCGCCTCCGTCCGATCGCGCGACGCGGACGAAGGCGGGCTGCGAGTCGCGGTCGACGGTGCTTCCGGGCGGGAGCGGCAGCGCGAGCGCGAACGTCGCGCCGGCGCCCGGCTCGCTGCGGACCTCTGCGGCACCGCCCATCGCCTCCGCGAGCTCGTGGACGACCGCGAGGCCCAACCCGGACCCGACGCGCTGCTCCCCGGCATAGCGGTCGTGGAGGTAGAAGCGCTCGAACGCGTGGCCCAGGTCCGCCTCCGCGAGCCCGGGGCCGTCGTCGACCACCTCGAGCCTCCCGGGCCGCGCGACGATCTGCACGCTCCCCCCGCGCGGCGTGGAGCGAAGGGCGTTCTCGACGAGGTTCGAGACCGCCTGGAGCACGCGGTCCGCGTCGCCAAGGGCCGTCGCGGCCGGTTCGGCCAGCACCCGCAGCTCCACGCCGAAGGCGCGGGCGGCGGGCTCGTGCCGCTGGAATGCGGAGAGCGCGACCTCCTCGAGGTCGACGGGCTCGCTGCGCACCGAGAACGCACGGCGGCGCAGCCGGGCGAGGTCGAGGAGATCTCCGACGAGCCGCTCGAGGCGGCGGGCCTCCCGCTCGATCACGACCCCCGTCGGGACGGGCTCGAGCACGCCGTCCTGCAGCGCTTCCGCATGACCCCGGATGGCCGTGAGCGGCGTCTTCAGCTCGTGGCTCACAGAGAGGAGGAAGGAGCGCTCGGCGTCCTGGGTGCGGCGCAGCTCGTCCGCGAGGTGGTTGAACGACGCCGCGAGCATGGCGACCTCGGGCGGCCCGGCGACGGGCACCGGGCGAGGAGGATCGCCGTCCGCGAGCGAGCGGCTCGCCGCGGAGACGCGCGCGACCGGCCGCGCGACCGCACGTGAGAGGCCGAGGGCGACGGCGGCGGCGAGCGCCGCACCGACGAGACCCGCGACCCCGAGCCCGAGCACGAAGGGCAGCCAGTCGGCCGACTGGCTCGAGGCGGGGCGCAGCAGCACGATCGCCTCGCCGCCACCCTCGCGGGCGGCGAAGAGGAAGCGGGTGCCGCGCACCTCGAGCGAACCGCTCGCGCTCGCGTCGTTCCGGAGGCGCCGCGCCGCCGCCTCGGGGAGCAGCGCGTCGGCCTGGGCAGGCGTGAGGATGGCGAGCCGCTGCTCGTCGGTGGAGAGGAAGCGCCCGAGCTCGTCGTCCGAGCCCCGTGCGGGGTCCTCGGCGCGTTGCGCGGCGATCAGCGCGACCTGGCGCTCGAGCGCGGCGACGGCCGTCGCCTCGAGCGAGCGGCGCGTGAGCAGCGCCCCGGTGACCACGGTCACCACGAGCGAGACGAGCACGGTGCCCGCGATCCCCAGGTAGATCCGCGAGCGGAGGCTCACGGGACGAGCTTGTAGCCGGCACCGCGCACGGTGCGGATCAGCGAAGGACGGCCGAGCTTGCGTCGCAGCTGGCCGACGTGCACGTCGACCGTGCGGGTGCCGCCGGGGAACGTCAGGCCCCACACGCGCTCGAGGAGCTGGGAGCGGCCGACGACGAGCCCCGGGCGCGCTGCGAGGTGCCAGAGCAGGTCGAACTCCCGCACGGTCAGGTCGATCTCGCCCCCTGCAACCGTGACCATCCGGGCGCCGCGGTCGAGGACGACGTCGCCGGCCGCCAGCACGTCCTCGTCCTCGCCCGGCTCGACCCTGCGCAGCACGGCGCGGATCCGTGCGGCCAGCTCCCGCGGCGAGAACGGCTTCGTCACGTAGTCGTCCGCGCCCAGCTCGAGCCCCGCAACCCGGTCGACCTCCTCGTCGCGAGCGGTCAGCATCACGATGGGGAGCCGCGACGAGGAGCGGATCGCGCGGCACACGTCGAACCCGTCCGCATCGGGCAGCTGGAGATCGAGGATCGCGAGCCGGACGTCGTGCTGCTCGAGCGCCGCGAGCCCTTCGGTGCCGCGGGTCGCCCAGACGACGCGGAACCCGTCCCGCTCCAGGTAGGCGCGAACGAGGGCGGCGATGTCCTCCTCGTCCTCGACGAGGAGGATCGTGCCCGCGCCGGGCACTACGCAGCCGTCCCGGCCACGCGCACCACTCGCGCGCTGCCGTCCGCGGCCCGTACCACCACGACCCGCGTGCCGCGCCGCAGTGCCCGCAATGCGACCAGCCTGCCCTCGCGCCGCACGAGGGTCCGGTCGGTGAGCGGGATGCGCACCCTGCCGGAGCCCGCGAGCCGCAGGACGAGCAGGGCGCGGCCCACGCGGACGACCCTGCCCTGCTCGACCGCGCGCGGGACGTGCCCGAAGGCGCGCACCCTGAGCGCGGGGCCCGTTCCGACGCGCACGGTCTCGGCCACGAATCCGGGCCGGATGTCGGCGAGCGTCGCCCGGAGCCCGTTCAGCCGGACCCGCGTCCGGGGACCGACCGGGACCGCGAGCTCGACGCCGTCCAGGCCTCGCAGCACGAGCGCCGACGGGCCGGCGGACTGGACGACGCCGCGCTCGACGACCCGGTCCGACGCGAGCGCCGGCGCGGCCGCGACGAGCGACGCGACCGCGAGCGCGACGACGAGGCCCATCCGCATGCGCGCATCGTCACACGCTCCGGTTAGTGAACCGCGGCACCGACGTAAACGCTCTGTAAGCCGCGCGACCGTCGTCTCGGCGGCCGGGCCGAGCGTTCTGTCAGGAGCCGCTGCCGAGGCGGCGCGGGTGCGGGCCGAGCTCGTGCATCGCGCTCGAGCCGTCCGGGAGGCGCACCGTCATCCCGTAGCGCAGCGGGCCGAGCCTGACGAGGCTCTCGTAGCGAGGCTGGACGACCATCGGGTAGAGGCCCTGCTGCTCCTGCTCGCGCTTCCACTCGCGGATCTCGTCCCGGCTCATGCCGTCGAAGTGCCTGTTCTCGTGTCGGATCCCGAACCAGCGGGCCGGGAACCACCACTTGACGAGCCGGCCGACCGTCGTGCGCCGACACCAGCAGTGCGGGTCGCAGCCGCACTCGTGGTTCCGCGGGTTGTGGAGCCGGTGGAGCAACGGCCGCTCGTCTGCCACAGGGGCAGCCTAGCGCGGGCGCGGCCGTGGGCACGGCCCGCCGCTCACGAGACGGCGTGCCCGGGCTCGCTGACGAGCGCGACGTACGCGTCCTCGAGCGTCGGCTCGCGCGTCGTCACGCGGCCGAGCGCGACGCCGTCGAGACGGGCGAGGATCTCCCTCGTCGGCTCGTGACCCGGTGTCGCCTGCACGACGACCACCTGCGCCTGCTCCTGGTCCTCCACCGCCACCGAGGTGACGCCGGCGATCGCGCGCAGCGACTCGAGCGCCCCGTCCTCGATCCCGTAGACCTCGATCTCGACCACGACCCCGT
>CAVPZH010000016.1:0-141944 GCA_963710125.1 uncultured Actinomycetes bacterium
TGTCACGACGCCGGCGACCACGCCGGCGCGATCGCCCTGTTCGAGACCTCCCGCGACGCGTTCCTCGCCGAGGGTCGCGACGATCGTGCCCGGATCGCGCGCTGGTCGATCGCCCGCTGCCTCCGCTTCCGCGGCGACCTCGAGGCCGCGCTCGCCCTGCAGCGGACCCTGCTCGACGAGCTCGACGCCCTGGGTGAGAGCGACGGCTACGTCCTCGAGGAGCTCGGGGAGTGCCTCCTCGCGCTCGGCCGCGAGGCCGATGCACGACCGTTTTTCGCTCGCGCGTTCGCCGAGCTCTCCGCCGATCCGGCGTTCCGCGCCGACGAGCCCGAGCGGCTCCAGCGAATCGAGTCACTGGGCCACGGGTAGCCGCGCGCGCCGGCCGGCCGCGTCATGGCGCCGTGCTGCATCATCACGAGCCCATGCGCTCCGAGCTGCCAACCGGCACGGTCACGTTCCTCTTCACCGACATCGAGGGCTCGACGCGCCTCCTGCACGCCCTCGGGCCGGAGGCGTACGCGGAGGCGCTCGCCGAGCACCGTCGCCTGCTCGGGAGACGTTCGCCGCTCACGGCGGCGTCGAGGTCGACACGCAGGGCGACGCGTTCTTCGTCGCCTTCCCGACCGCCGGAGCGCGCGGTCGATGCGGCCCTCGACGGCCAGGCCGCGCTCGCAGCCCGGCCCGATCAGCGTTCGGATGGGACTCCACACGGGACTCCGACACTCACCGCAGAGGGCTACGTGGGGGTGGACGTGCATCGGGGCGCGCGGGTGGCCGGGCTCGCCCATGGAGGGCAGGTTCTCATCACCGAGCCGACCCGAACGCTCCTCTCCGCCCACGTGGCGGTGACCGACCTCGGGCAGCATCGCGTGAAGGACTTCGAGGGGTTCGTACGGGTCCTCCAGCTCGGCGACGCGTCGTTCGCGCCGCTGCGGACGCCCGGCGCGGTCGACCTTCCGATCCCGGCGACCACCTTCCTCGGCCGCGAGCGCGAGCTTCTCGAGGCGGTTTCCCTCTGGTACGAACGCGAGCCGCGCGTCGTTTCCGTCGTGGGGCCGGGAGGCACCGGCAAGACGCGATTCACGCTGGAGCTCGCGCGCCTGCTCGCGGAGGAAGCGGACGGCGGTACGGTCTTCGTCCCGCTCGCGCCGCTCCGGGACGCGGCACTTCTGCTGCCCTCCGTCGCCGACCTGCTCGGTGCGACCGGCGCAGGAACGCCATGCCGAGCTCACACGCGACGCGCTCCGCGCCGACGCGCCCGGGGCCGTCGTGAAGGAGACCCGGATCCGGAGACGGAGGCGCCGCGCACCGTCGTGGCTTCGGTTCCACCTCCGGCCTGCACGAAGCGGGCCGTGAGACTCACCGACCCCGGCGCGATCGCAGAGCGCCTGGGCCCGCCGCAGGAAGCCGTGCGCCGCTTGCAGCGCCGGGCCTTCCTGCGGCAGCTCGACCTCGACGATGCCGAGATCCGCGAGCGGCTGCTCCGGGGTCATCTCACGTCCGCTCGCGGGCGGCGGGTCCGTCGCCTCAAGGACGCGCGCTCGCTCGACGAGGATCAGACCGAGCCGTAGAGCTGCTGGATCACCGACACGTACTGCTTCGTGTCGTCGAAGAGGCCGCGCTCGCGGACGGCGCGCGCGCCCTGGTAGTAGCCGGCGAGCGCGAGGCGGACGTCGCCGCCGAACTGGTCGAGCTGCCAGCGGAGGTAGCGGACGCCGGCGCGCACGTTCCCGTCGTACGTCCGCGGTGTCGTCTGCTCGGAGGAGAACCGTGTCGACCCATTCCCACGTCTCGGGGAGCAGCTGCATCACGCCGATCGCGCCGGCGCTCGACGTGACGTCCTCCTGGAAGCCCGACTCCATCCACGCGAGCGCGCGGGCGAGCTTCGGATCGACGCCGTAGACGGCAGCCCACTTGTCGAGCGAGCCGCGCACCGAGTCGCGGTCGACCGATGCGCCGTCGGCGGTAAGGCGAGCGCCCTGCGGGAGCGCGAGCCGCTGGCCCGGCACGATCGTCGCCATCAAGGACATGCCGTTCACCCGGGCGAGTCGCCACGGGCTGACGTGGTAGCGCTGGGAGATGGAGAAGAAGCTCTCGCCGACCGCGACCGTGTGGCGGAGGCGCGGCGCGGGGCTCGCGGACGAACGTGCCACCGAGACCGTCGCGCGGCGGCCCGGAATGCGCAGCCGCTGACCCGGGGCGATGACGCTCGTCAACGTGAGCCCGTTCGCGTTCGCGAGCACGGCGGCGCGGACGCCGTACCGCTGGGCGATCGCGATGAACCCCTCACCCGGCTGCACGGTGTGCACGAGCGTCGGCGCAGGCGTCGAACGCCGCTTCGGAGCCTCGAGGGCCGGCGCGGACCTGCCGGGAACGCGCAGCAGCTGCCCCGGGACGATGGTGCTCCGCAGGGTGAGGCCGTTCGCCCGTGCGAGCGACGCCGGCTTCACGCCGTAGTGGCGCGCGATCGTGCTGAATCCCTCCCCCGGTCGCACGCGATGCACGATCGCCGCCCGCCTGGCGGTCTTCGTGGACGACCCGCCCCGCCCGAGCGCGCGGAAGGTCTTCGCGCCGGCGATTCCATCCGGTGTCAGCCCTCGGGCTCGCTGGAATCTCACCAGGGCAGCCTTGGTCGCCGCATCGAACCTCCCGTCCACGCGCTTCGCGGGAAGCCCAAAGGCGCGGAGGCGGAACTCGAGCGAGGTGACGTCCCAGCCGATGCGCCCGCTCGCGAGCTGCCGCTGGCCGAGGAGCGGCGCGCCGAGCTTGCCGAGCTTGCACCGCGTCGCCATGCCGACCTTCCCGGTCGCACGAATGCCGTGCTTGCGCTGGAAGCGCAGCAAGGCGTCGCGGGTCTGCGGCCCGGAGATCCCGTCGACGGCACCCCCGTAGAAGCCCTTCGAGCGGAGGGCAACCTGCAGCGCGGCCACGCTCGAGCTCTGCCCGGCCACGGCAGGCGCCGCCCACGCCAGGGCGATGACCACGGCGACGACGATGACGACGTTCCGGCGCACGGAACTTCACCTCTTCACCGGCTCCTGCGGGGTTCCTCCCCGATCGAGGCGGCTACACTTCGCGCTCGCTGCCGTCCCCGGTAGCTCAATTGGCAGAGCATCCGGCTGTTAACCGGAGGGTTGTTGGTTCGAGTCCAACCCGGGGAGCCTCTAGCACTAGGAAACAAGCCAGAACGTCGAAGGGCGCCTAGGTGGGCGCCCTTCCTGGTACCCGTTTTGGTACCTACGACTGCGCAGCGCGGATCGCATCGGCCTCCGCAGCAGCGGCAGCGAAGAACCGTGCGTGCTGTCGCTCGCAGAGCGCAATGACCGCCGGTAGCACCTCTCTTGGGAGAGGATGCCATGCCTCTCCAACTGCGAACCATAGGGGCTCACCGTCCTCAGCGATGGCGTACGTCACTGACGGAGAACGCGTGCCGTTTCTCTCGGTATGCGCGTACGTTTGATGTCGGAGCTCACCCAGCTTCTGGTGTAGCTCGAGGCCCGCGTTGTCTTCGGGAAGCCACTTCTTCTTGAGCGTCCCAATGCGGTTACTAGGGAGCCATGGCCGCCAATAGCAGACGCTGACGGCGGTTTCGAGTGCGCGGGCAAGGTCACTGTCAGCGTTGTCTCCGCCTTCCAGTAGAAGCCGCGCAGCTGCGGCCGCCTGATTCATGTCGGAGGCGGCTAGCGCAAGTCTCGCGCCGTCGTCCTTGAGCTCGATCGTCTCTTGGTTCGACATCCGGCTAACCCTGCGCAAAGAGTCGAGCCTCGGCAAGTTCGGCTGCGTCGGGATATGACGTCTTGTGCGCGTGCAGGTACCGCTCGGTCGTCGAGCCGTGCGCGTGTCCGGCCTTCGCCTGCACGAACATGCCCGGCACCCCGGCAGCAGCCGTCTCCGTCAACGCCGTGTGACGCAGCCCGTGCCACGGCCGGAACGAGTCTGGCACCCCAGCCTTCCGCATCGCGATCCTCGCGTGCCGCCCGAGCTTCGACGGATCGAGCGGCGACCCGAGCGCCGGATGCGCAAACACGATCGACTCGTCGGCCCGATAGCGGGTTGCGCGGAACTGCTCCTCGAGCGCGTCAACCGCGACCGGCCCAAGCGGAATCGATCTCCTCCCCGCCCTGGACTTCGGCGTGGTGATCTCGTTCCGCACGAACTGCTGTCGGACAGTCAGACGCCGGTCTAGGAGGTCAACGTCATCCACCTCAATCCGAGCATTTCGCCGCGTCTGAGGCCCGTGGAGAGCGCCACGACCGTCATCCTGCGCGCCGCTGCGAACCACGCCGCCTCCGTGTCCTCTGGAGGGTCCGCCTCGAGCGCACGGTAGGCGCCGATCAGGTCAGCGATCACGGCGGCGTCGATCGTTTCCGTCTCCGCGTCCCGCATCGCAGGCGTCTCGACGAGGTCGAGCGGGTTTTCTTGCACCCACCGCCACCGCCTAGCCATCCGGAACATCAGTCCGGCCAACACGAGGTGGTTTCTTACGGTCTTCGGGGAGAGACCGGCGGCCATCTTGTCGGCCGCGTACCGCTCGAACTGCTCGGGTGACTGCGACAGCCGGCCGAGGTCGTGGGTGGCGAGCGCGGGCCGGAGGTGGTTGCGGAGCGTGGCCTTGTAGTCGATCACCGTCGACTTCTTCCGCGGCTTCGCAGTCAGGCCCACTGCCTCGAACTCGTCGGCCAGGTCCGCGAACGTGCGGCGCCGCGTCTTCCTCATCCCCTTCTCGACGTCGGCGAGACGGGCCCCGAGGGCCCGCTCCGCCTTCCTCCTGTCCCACTCAGGCTCGCGCCCGACCGTCTCCTTGACCTGGCGCCCGTCGGCGTCGCGGTACTTGATCCGCCACACGACGCCGCGCGGCCCCTCATAGCGGATGACAGCGGCTCCGCTAGGCATTCGGCGCACTCCTCTCAGCGCAACGCCCTCCGGGCGACGCGATTCGGCCGCGCGCCCGGAGGGCGTGCGCATCTTTGCAGCGTGCTCGAGAGGTGTGCGGGCCGAATCCACACGCCCCTGAGTATGCGCGTCGGTCCGGCTGGTCGCAAGCGGCGCGGAAGAGTACGCTCAGCTTTCCGTGCTGCTCGCAGGCTTCCAGATCCCCGATCGACTTGTCCTCGAGCTTGCGCAGTGCCTCCGCATGGACGGGCTCAACGACACTGCCGAAACACTTGAGGACGCCTACGACAACGAACGCGCCATCGTCGGCCTCACGATCTCCGATCGCGAGGCGATCCTTCGGGCGCTCCACCAGTGCCCGTACGGGCTGTCCGAGCTTCGAGGCGTGCTGCTCATCGAGCACGAATGGCGAGTTGCGGAAGGGCTTGTTAACCACGCGCCGCCAGTAGGCTGATTGACCGACCCGGCCGCTTGCACGAGGTGAGCCACGCCTCCACGTCGCCTCGGTCGTACCGGCAATAACGACCAAGCCTCACCGTCGGCATCGCGCCCGACCGGGTGGACTCGCGCACCCATGACACCGGGACCGCCAAGAGCTCGGCTACCTCGTTCGCGGTGAGTAGCCGCTCGGTCACGTCATCCACCTGGACACCAGACCGGCACCACATGCGCCTCGACACGTCCATAGGTTCACGGGCGACGCATCGATCCTCCGCGTCGAGAAGGGGGAACGTCCAAGTCTTTGGGGCCGGGGGCCGCACGAGCCTCCCCCGGCCCTCGAGACTCGGCGCGCGGACCACGAAGGCGCCTGCGGCGCTTCCGCCGGTGACAGTCGCTCGGTCACGCCGCCCCCGATGTAGTCTCGGAGCTTCCGGCGGCGCTCCCCGCCACCCCCGACGAAGGGAGCGCACCATGCCCGCCATGTACCTCGCCGGCCTTCCCATCCCCGGCCCCGACGTTCTCGAGATCGCCTGCCTCGTCAACGACCGGGCACTCGCCGAGAAACTCGAAACCGCGTACGGCCGCGGCGCCCGCATCCTCGCCCTTGAGACCGACGAACGCCTCACCATCCTTCGTGCGCTCGAGGACGGGCCGCCGACCCGCGCGCTCTCCGAGCTCCGAGGCTTGCTCCTTCAGGAACAGACGGCCCACATCCGGGATGGCCTGGTAGACCCCCCCGAATACAGTCAGTAGGTGACCAGTCTCGAACCGGGGCGCAAACGACGGCACCCGCTTCTGTTCGCACGCGCGCTTTGGGGCATCGCGCTCGGATTCGCGCTTGCGATGGCCGTCACTGGACTCATCGCCTGGCTCAACTGACCACTGCCGATCCCGTAGGATCTCTCTGCCATGCCGATAGTTGCTGGCACCCGTATCTCCCGCGAGCAAACACTCGACCTGGCGGCATCGCTCGCCTGGGAAGGCTCTGATCGCACAGCTCGCGTCCTGGTCGACGCCATCACACTCGCTCGCGACTTCGTCGCACTCACAGCCGATGACCGCGAGGCGATCCTCGCGGTGCTGAAACACCCACGGGACGAGCTCGTCGATCTGCGGACTGCGCTCTTCGCCGAACTCAACTGGCGTCGAGGCATCACTCGCAATCAGGAACCGCAAAGCAGGTCGCCATACATGCGACGAACATCGCGGCAAGCCGAACGCGCGTAGTCGATCGGACTCTATTTCGCGGCGAGGTACAGCGAGAAGCGCGGGCGACGCACCGCGCCACGGCGACAATCGAGCAGAGCGGTGCCGCGAATTGACCGCACGGCTCCCGAGCCGCCAACTGCTCACGCCGGCTGTGAGGAGCCGCCCGGTCACGCGACCACCTGGCCGCGCGGGAGTATCCTCAGAGCATGCGAACCATCGCTACCGGGCGCATCAACCAGGCCGCAGCCAAACTCGGAGACCAGGCACCGATGGCCACCGTCTGCTGCAACGCCTGCCGCACCTGCGTCCAGACCAACCTGATGGCACTCGGGCTCGCAGCCGTGATCGGTGCAGGCGCATGGATCGCCAAGCTGTTCCGGCGCTCCACACCCGCCTAGCGTGTTCACGACGCGCCGCCCTCCAACCGCCGACCAACCCACTCGCCGTCGTCGTCCAGATCAGCGACCCCGTGCACGCGCGCCAGGTCGAGCCCACGGCCGATCTCCGGATGCTCGTCAACCAAACAGTGCAAGCAGACGAGCGTGATACCTGGCGGCAGACTGTCCCCGACCGCGGGAAGATCCTCCGGGTCGGGCGCATCATCGAACAGCACCGAGAACCCGGAATCACTCGCCCACATCGGCTCCTCGAACCCGATCGAGAACACCGGCGGCTCACTGCCCCAGCAAAGCGCCGTCTTGCGTCCGCTCACCGCCGCCGACCCTTCAACCTCTGCGGCGCCGAGCGATTACAAACCCGGTGCTCCGGACCGCCCGTCGACTCGCCATCCGCGTGGCCAAGATCCCACAGCTGGCCCGGACGAATGAAGCCGCCCAGCTCGCCCTGAGCGAACCGGCACGCAGCACCACGCGCGCACCGCACCGTCCCAGTCGCAACCCGAGCGCGCCACACCGCACGACGCCGCGCCTGATCCGCATACAACACCCGGCCCCGCGCGTTCCGAACCCGCTCCCCACACCCGGAGTTCTCGAGGCCCGGGAGGCGTGGTTGCGGCGACGTCCGCGATCACGGCGGCAAGAGTCGGGTTACGACGAGCGTCAGGGGTCATCTCGCGACCACCTAGGCCCGCCACCCGCGCGAGTCGCCTCGGCTCGTTCGTCGACGCCGGCGTCGGCGAGCGACTGGCCGAGCAGGTCCTCCACGGATGCGACCGACGAGGACCGGCTCGTCCGCGCCCTCTGGGATCGGTACGACGTCCCGACAACGGCTTGCCAGTCGCGAACCACGGCTAGCGGACGCCGATGATCTTGCCGATGTTGCGCCGCACGCTTGGCGCGGCCGTGGTGTAGGTGATCTCCTCGCTGCCGTCGGGGAGTGTGCGGACGATGCTTCCGGCCGGCCACGTTCCCGGCGTTCGGTGGGCGCTGGGCTTGGCCTGTGAGCGCTCGAGCTCCAGCTCGCGCTCTCGCATTCGGTCGCGTGCCGTCCCTCGCTCCGTGATCCTGATCACCTTCGCGCCCTTGTAGGCGGGCTCCACTCCAGGGCTGAGGATGGAGATCTCTTCGAGGATGGCGGTCGTGTGTCGCGTGACCGGAGTGGCGAGGCCGAGGTCGGCGAGGGACTCGTCCCTGAGGACCGACCTCGCGCCCAGCGAGGTCGGTGTGCCCACGCGCAGGAGATCGAGCGCGACGTCCGCCAGTGGCTTGTCCATGTCGATCACAAAGGTCGCCTCGATCCAGCCGTCTCGTTCGGCGACGCCCGAGATGAAGCCCACCGGGAACCGATCTTCGTGGTCGATAAGGACCGGGCAGGCCTTGGTCGGCCAGATCAGGCCGCCGGACGCGAACGACTCCGTGACGCGTTTCCCGCGATCGTCGAGGATGGTTGCACCGTCGTGGATCGCGTCCATGGCCGTCGACGAGACCGGCGCGATCCGGGCGACGTACCGATGATCCGACAGGCTCACCGCCGCGCCGCCGGTATCTTGGGCCGCTTCTCTGCGATGGGCTCGAGGAACACGACGTCGCCGTCGCTGCCCGCGGTGAACGCGCTGCAGGGATGGTGTGGGCCTGCCTCGATGGAGCCCAGGTAGCGGAAATACCGGCGACCAGTCGGCTCGTGCGAGATCCCAGTACCTCCCGACGTGAGGTCGGCGCGGTCGAGCTGCTCCAGGCGCGTGAACGCGTGAAGCTCCCTATCGACCGTGTGCTGCACGGGCGTCGCGTACAGCAGCTTGCGTTGGATCAGCACGTCGACCAGCCACACCGGGCACTCGAGCACGGCCGCGGTCGCGGCGACGGACAGCAACGGCCGCTCAAGGCTCGAGGTCACGCGGTCTGGTTCTCCGCGGTCGCGAGGTAGGCGCGAACTGCTCGGCGGATCTCGCTCGACAGGCTCCGGTCGGCCTCCTGGGCTCGCCGTTCGAGGTCGTTTCGCATGGTGAGAGGGATGACGGCCGAGATGATCGCCGTCACCGGCGGCTCCTGAGTCAATGTAGCCATGCCGCAAGCATATCGATTATCCTGGACGAACCGCAACAACGGAGTAGGGTGTGCCGCGTGCTGCAGCCGTTGCCTTGTCGTCCGGATCGGGAAGCGGTCTGGGCCGAGGCGCCAAGCCGTAGCGGAAAACCCCCTGCACGCAGCCCAAAAGGGTGATATGCGGTCGACATACACGTTGATAGCTTCGCGACGTGGGTCGCGGCCGTCTCACGAGCGAGTCAGGACAGACGATGTCCGAGTACGCACTGATCCTCGGGGGGATTGCGCTCGTCTGCGTGCTCGCGGTGCTGTTTCTCGGAGACCGGATCTCTGACCTCTTCGACAGAACCGCGCAGCCGATCGCGCCGACCTCCGAGCCGACCAGTCCGAGCGTCCCGTATCCCTTGGCGATCTCCGACTGCCAGGACGGTGGCTGGCAGAGCTTCCCTCAGTTCGCGAGCGAAGGCGCCTGCGAGGACTGGGTCAACGGGATCACCCCGTAGACGTCGGCCCGACCAGGCGACCTGAGCGAACTTGGTACCTGATTTGGTACCCGAATGGGGTGATCTCGCATGACCGGGGAGCACCCGAAACGGCTTTGAACCGTCGTTTGGGCCTAGTGTGAGGTGGGTCGGTCGTCCTGTTAACCGGAGGGTTGTTGGTTCGAGTCCAACCCGGGGAGCTGCAAATCCCTTTAGGCAAGCCAGAAACGCGAAGGGCGCCCCGTGAGGCGCCCTTCGTTCTACCGGACTTTCTACCGCGCTAACGAGTGGCGAACTTCCGTTCGCCGTGCGTCGATCTGGCCCCGCAATACGGTCCGTTCGCCTTGAAGCTCCTCGCCTCGCGCGCATCGCGCGTTGGTGGGTTGCGGGCTCAGGCCGAAACCGAAGTGCAGGGCCAGTCCACAACAGCATACTCCTGCCGGGGCGCGAGATTGGTTAAGCCAAACCCGCGGGCCTCCGCAACAAGATCGCCCGCCCCGGTTGCCTGCACGCCTCGAGCCGGGCCTCCGCCAGGTAACTCGCAGGCCTTCCCGTCCCCGGCCCCGACGTCCTCGAGCTCGCCCGCCTGGTCAACGACCCCGATTGGCCGAACGGCTCGAGACCGCGTACGGCAACGGCGCCCGAATCCTCGCCTTGGACGTCCCGGAGCGCAGACGATCATTTGGGCGCTGGACGACCCACCGTCGAAGGCGCTCGCCGAGCTCCGGGCCGTCCTGCTCGAGGAGCACGTCGGCCGCGGCCGCGACGGGCTCTAGCGCCTGCGGCGGCTGAACTCGCGCAACGCGATCGCAAAGACGATCACGATCGAGATCACGAAGATCGTGAAACCAGCGGTATCCATACCCCAAGCATTCCCGTCTGTCCCGACGCGAAACGTGCGCCGCGTGGACAAGCCGCTCGCTCATTCGTCCCACAGCTCTGGCGCCGGCACCCACTCGCCGTCGACCCAGGCGGCGCCGGCGCGGTCAGCTTCTGCGCGGGGTCGTGGCCTTGGGCAGAGCCTGAGGATCGCCTGTCCGGGTGGCGTAAGTGTCCGGCTAGCGGGGTAGCTTCGTGTGCACGGTGACGGTGGTGAGGCAGATTGGCCGTGCGGCAGCCCTCTTGGCGGTGATCATTCTCGTGCTGCCGGCTTCCGGCCAGACGCGGCTGCCACCCGAGGATGACGGCTCCACCTACACCTGGCCGGGAGCGACCCTGGTGAGGGTCGATGTCCAGCCGTGGGGCGGCGGCTACGTTCGAAGCACGCCCTATCTGATCGACTGCCCGCTCGCGTGCATCCGCCCCCTCGCACCGGGACGCGAGCTGATGCTCACGGCGTACCCGACCTCGGGCTTCACGTTCGAGTCGTGGACCGGCGCCTGCGAAGGCCAGCCAAATCCCTGCAAGCTGAGCCCGTCTGGCGCGGCCGCTGATGTCACCGCCGTGTTCAGCGGCTTCTACGTGCCGCCGGCGCCTCCGGGTCCGGCAGGTCCCACTCTGACCGTGGGTGTCTCCGGTGACTGTCCCGGTTGCGTGGCGTCGGCGGTTGGGACTGGGTTCCATCCGAACAGCTCGATCACGCTGCACGTGGAGATCAGCAGCCCGTTCACCGGCAGCACCGACATACCCGATTTCGCCATGACGGACGCCAACGGCTCTTGGTCGTTCACGGGGCCGATCCCCTGCGACTTCGGGGACGGCCCCTTCGTCGGCCAGTTCATAGAGGACGTCATCGCGACGGACGCCGAAGGCGCGTCCGCGTCGGGTCACCTGACGGCCAACTGCGTCTAGCAGCGTCAACGGACGCCGAGGATCTTGCCGACGGGGCGGCGGCGGACGAGCGGGCCGCAGGCCGGAGCGAACCTGGAAAGACCTTTAGACCGTGCCGTTGGTCCACGCCTCAGGGTGTCGCCGCGACCCCGCAGAACGCTGCGATCTGGACGCGCCGGACGGCGGCCTCGAGCTCGGCCGAGAGTGGGTAGGTGTTCACCACGAGGACCACCCGACGCGACGCGTCGCGCGTGTTCCAGGCGACGGCGACGGTGCCCTGGACGTTCCCCGTGTGCCCCCACGCCGGGCCGCACGGGGTCGGAAAGACCGCGATCCCGAGGCCGTAGCGGTTCCGCCCGGCGGGGACGAGCGTCTCCATCTCGCGGAGGAGTTGCGGGCGGACCAGCCGTCCGCCGAGGAGTGCCGCGAAGAAACGCTGGACGTCCTCCGCAGACGAGACGACGGCGCCGGCAGCTCCCGCCCACCACGCCGCGGTGCCCACCTCGACCGCGTCCCCCGTGACCACCCTGGTGCGACGGCGCGCGATATCCGTGGACGCTCCGGCCCGGGACGGAACCCGGCACGTATGCGGTGTGCCGGAGGCGGAGCGGCGCGAAGAGTCGGCGGGCGAGCTGCATGGCCAAAGGAGCGCGCCCGGCCCGTTCGGCGACGAGGCCGAGCACGATGTAGTTCGTGCTCGCGTACGCGAACCTCTCGCCGGGCGCGCCTGCCGCCGGCTGCGCGGCCGCGATGGCGACGAGCTCCTCGGGCCGCCACCGTCGCGTGGGAGCCCTGAGGACGCGCGGGTCGTCGACGTAGTCGGCAAGCCCCGACGTGTGCCGGAGGAGCTGCCTGACGGTGATCTCGTTCCCCCGCGGGACGAGGCCTGGCACCCACCGAGCGACGGGGTCGTCCAGGCGCAGCTTGCCCTGCGCGACGAGGTCGAGCACGAGGGCAGCTACGAACGTCTTCGTGATGCTCCCGGCGCGGAAGCGGACGTCGGCGGCCATCGGCATCGCACGAGCACGGTCGGCGAGGCCGCGTGCCTCGGCCCGCGTCGCATCGCCGTCTCGGACGACGACGAGGACGCCCGGCGCGCCCTCCTCGATCACGTGATCCAGCAGCGCGCCGAGGCTCTCGTCCGGCGGCTCTGCTCGCGAGACCGCCCACGCGATCCCCGACCCCGCGACGACGGCCAGCATCGTCGCTGCGGCGGCGACGTGCCACCGGGTCAGCTCGCGTGGCCGCGCGCCCACTCGCACTCGAGAGCCACGCGGCCGAAGACGACCGTGTCCACTCCCTCGTCGGGGCGGCCGCCGTGCATCCCGCCCTTGTCGCGCACGCCGTCCGTGCCTCGAGCCTCCTCCGCGGCAGGATCGAGCACGAACACCCGGATCTCTCTTCTTGCGCGCGCACGGTAGTCGTCGTAGCCCGGCCAGAACGCGACCGCCTCGCGCCAGTAGCGGCTTTCCTCGTCGGAGGTCGCCCGTCGCGCGCGGTAGGAACGCTCCACACCGTCGACCGAGACGCGCGCCTCGTGGTCGGCGTCGAGGTTGAGCGCCCAGGCAGGGTGATTCCGCTGTCCCCAGTTCGAGGCGATCAGAACCACCCGCTCGCTGTCCGCGACATACAGCAGCGGCACGGTGCGCTCCGCGCCGGTTCGGCGGCCCGTCGTCGTGAGGTAGCAGAGCGGGAGGTCCGTACCCAGGCTCGTGAGCGAGCGCCTACGCCGCGCGAAGCGCGCGTCGATCGGGGGCAGCACGCGCGAGAAGAGCCACGCAAAGGCGCGCGTGCGGCCGAGCGTCCGCACCGTGCCGGCGTACGGGTTCAGACTAATCGAGCTCGGCCAGGGCCTTGGACACCTTGGCGAGCTGTGCCTGGAGCTCCGTGACCTTCTGGAGGCCGGCGCCCTGGACCTCCCGCCGCAGTCGCCGCTCGTGGAGCCGCAGCAGGAGCTCCTTGCCGGTCCGCTCGTCCAGCTCGTCGCGATCGGCCCGCGCGCCCAGCTCCGCGCGCAGCGCGACGAGCTCCTCGTCCTCCGGCGCGCCGGAGACGAGCACCTCGCGGAAGCGGCGATGGAGCGGGTCGTCGAAGTGATCCGGCGTGAGGGCGGCGAGCTCGGGGACGAGCACCGGATGACGGAGCACGGCCGCCAGCAGGTCACGTTCGCGCTGCAGCCCCGCCTCGAGCAGCCGCGGCGTCGACCCGTCCACCGGGCGTCGGGCCGCACCGGCCCGAGTTGGCGCCAGCCCCGCGAGCGTCTCGCGCGGAAGGTCGAGCCGGTCGGCGAGAAGCCGGAGAGCCTCCTGGCGCTCGGGTGAGTCCTCGACCGGCGCGAGGATCTCCCGCGCACGGACGAAGGCCTCCTGCCGGTCGGGCGTGCGCTCGAGCGTGATCCGCACGCGGTAGTGGAGGTAGCTCTCGGCCGACCCCAGGCGCGCGGCGAACGCGTCCGGCGCGTCGGCGGGATCCTGGCCCTTCGGCAGAGCGACGACCCGGACGTCGAACCCCTGCTTGACCGCCAGCTCCATTCCACGCAACGTCGCCTCCTGGCCGGCCGCATCCGCGTCGAAGCAGAGGAAGAGCCGCTTCGTGAGCCTCCCGAGCTCGCGGACCTGTGCCTCGGTGAGCGCGGTGCCCATCGAGGCGACAACCGCCTCCACCCCGGCCTGGCGGAGCGCGATCACGTCGGTGTTTCCCTCGACGACGATCGCGCGATCCTGCTTCGCCATCGCCGGACGGGCGAGGTGGAGCCCATAGAGGACGTTGCCCTTCTTGAAGAGCTCGCTCTCCGGCGTGTTGACGTACTTGCCCTTGAGCGGGTCGTCGTCGCGGAGGCGACGCGCCTGGAAGCCGATCACGCGCCCGCGAGCGTCCGCGAGCGGGAACATGAGCCGGAACGGGAAGTAGTCGTTGCCTCGCTGGTTCGCGAGCCCTGCGGCGCGTATCTCGTCGGGCGTGAACCCGCTCTCGCGCGCCTTTGCGACGAGCCCCTGGCCGCGGGACAGCCCGAGCCGGAACTCCTTCGCGATCTCGTCGCCGAGCCCGCGGCCGGCGAGGTACTCGCGCACCGGGGCGCCGGTCTCGGTCTCCCACAGCGTGCGCTCGAAGTACGAGGTCGCCTGCTCGAGCAGCGCGGTCAGCCGCTCGCGGCGCCGTCGCGCGGCGTCGGCCCGCGGCGAGCTCTCCTCGTACTCGAGGGTGACCCGGAACCGGTCGGCGAGCCACTCGATCGCCTCGGCGAAGTCGAGGTTCTCCGTCTCCTGGACGAAGCGGACGACGTCGCCGCCCTTCCCGCATCCGAAGCAGTAGTAGAGCTTGTCGACGGGGTCGACGGAGAAGCTCGGCGTCCGTTCCTCGTGGAAGGGACAGCGCCCCGTGAAGCGCGAGCTCGACGCTCGCCGGAGGGACGTCCGCGCAGAGACGACGTCGACGATGTCCGCCGCGGCCTTGACCTCCGCGACGCTCGCGTCCTTGATGCGCGCCACCGGCGCGACCCTACTCGGCCCCGAGCGCGGCGGCGTACTGGAGCGCGAACCGGTCGGTCATGCCCGCGAGGTAGTCGGTGACGCGCGTCGCGACCTCCCCGTCGCCCGGCGGCAGCCGCTCCGGCTCGCCGACGAGCGCGTCGAAGATCGTGCGCACCACGCGCCGCGCGCGCTCGTGCTCCGGCATCACGTGCGGGCCGAGATAGACGTGCTCGAACATGAAGGAGCGAAGCGAGAGCATCGCCTCCCCCACCTCGTGGCCCTGGACGACATCGCCGGCGGCCTCGGACGCCTCGACCAGATCGTGGACGAGCGTGTCGATCCGCTCCGAGCCCGTGGCGCCGAGGAGCTCGATCTCGTCGAAGGGAAGGTCGCGCTCGGTCAGGAGCCCGTACCGGAGCGCGTCGTCGATGTCGTGGTTGACGTAGGCGATGCGGTCGACGATGCGGACGATCTTGCCCTCGTGCGTCGCAGGCTCGCGCTCGCCCGTGTGGGTGAGGATGCCGTCGCACACCTCCTGGGTCAGGTTGAGCTGCCGCGCGATGCGGAACGACTGCTCGTTGTGGAGGAAGTGGGTGCCGAAACGCTCGCGGAGCGCCTCGTCGAGCGCCTCCTCGCCCGCGTGGCCGAATGGCGTGTGACCCGTGTCGTGCCCGAGCCCGATCGCCTCGACGAGATCCTCGTTGAGCCTGAGGGCCCGCGCGACGACGCGCGAGATCGCCGTCGTCTCGAGCGTGTGGGTCATCCGGGTCCGGTAGTGGTCGCCGTCCGGATCGATGAAGACCTGCGTCTTTCCCTTCAGCCGGCGGAACGGCTTCGAGTGGACGAGCCGATCGCGGTCTCGCTGGAACGGCGTCCGCACGGAGCACGGCTCCTCGTCCCGCTCGCGACCGCGCGTCTCGTAGGAGCGCACCGCGAGCGGCGACAGGGTGACCTCCTCGAGCGCGCGCTGACGCTCGGCGAACGTATCGGCGATCCGGCCTGCGACCTCCATGCGTCCAGGGTAGTCGCCGCCGCGGCGCGTTCTTCGTACGCGCCGCCGTGCCGTCTCAGAACGAGCGGGACTGA
The DNA here is from genome assembly GCA_963710125.1 of uncultured Actinomycetes bacterium. Classification (GTDB taxonomy): domain Bacteria; phylum Actinomycetota; class Thermoleophilia; order Gaiellales; family Gaiellaceae; genus Gaiella. The sequence continues at coordinate 15,793 of CAVPZH010000016.1, forward strand.
CCGCCGTCGACGACGACGCACGTGCCGACGACCCACGAGGCACGTGGGGAGACGAGGAACGCGACGACGTCGGCGACCTCGTCCACCGTGCCGAGCCGGCCCCACGGAAGCTCGCGCTCGACGAAGGCAGCCATCCCCTCGGGGTCGTCCCGCACGCGTCGCTCCCAGCTCCCGCCCGGGAACAGCGTCGAGCCGGGCGCGACGCTGAAGACGCGGATCTCGTCCTTCGCGAGATCGGACGCCATCGCCTTCGCGAGGCTGATCTCCGCCGCCTTGGCGACGTTGTAGCTCGGGCTTCCACCTCCCTCGCGGCCCCAGATCGAGGCAATCAGCGCGATCACACCGCCGCCTCGCTTCCGGAGCACCGGGAGCGCCGCGCGCGAGACGGCCAGCGCAGGAACGAGATTCCGCCCGAGCACGTCGTCGAGATCTGCGACGTCGAGATCGTCGATCGTCCGCGCGCCCGACCCGCCGACGTTGTTGACCACGATGTCGAGCCCGCCGAACATCTGAACGGCACCGTCGACCACTGCCACTGCACCCTCGGGCGTCGTCACGTCGGCGACGATCCCGTGGGCCTGCCCGGGCCTACTGACCGCCGCGATCGCCTCGCCGAGCGCCTCCTCGCCCCGGGCACAGAACACGACGTCGACGCCTTCCTCGACGAGGCGCGTCGCGATGCCCCGGCCGATGCCCCGGCTCGAGCCGGTGACGAGTGCGACCTTGCCCGTGAGCCCCAGATCCACGCGGCTAGCCTAGTCGCGTGACGCGGATCCTCCTCGCACGCCACGGCGAGACCGACTGGAATCGCGTCGGACGCTGGCAGGGACATGCAGATCCCCCGCTCAACGACGACGGCCGAGGCCAGGCGGCGGAGCTCGCGGAGCGGCTCGCCGGCGACGGGATCGCCGCGATCTACTCGAGCGACCTCAGGCGCGCGAGCCAGACCGCACGCGTCGTCGCCGACCGGCTGGGGCTCGCCGTGGTCGAAGATGCGGGGCTGCGCGAGATCGACGTCGGCTCGTGGTCCGGCCTCACGCGTGCGGAGGTCGAGCAGGGCTTTCCCGAGGGGTATGCCCGCTGGCTCGAGGGTGAGATCGGCCACGACGGGGAGACGCGGGAGGAGCTGACGGAAAGGGTCGTCGGCGCCGTCGAGCGGATGGCCGCCCAGCATCCCGACGACACGATTCTCGTCGTCACGCACGGCGGTGCGATCCGGGCGCTGCGCCGCTACGCCGACGGCGACCCGGGCGATCCGATCGAGAACTGCGGTACGAGCTCGCTCGACCTCATCGACGGGGTGCTGCGCGTTCAAGCTGTCTGACCGACCGCTGGACGTGCCGCCGTGGACGACTACTGGCGCTGCAGGAAGTCCAATGTGGTGCGGTTGAACGTCTCCGGGTCCTCGTGCAGCCCCGCATGCGACAGGTGGTCGAACACCACCAACTCGCTCCCAACGATCCCGCTCTTGAGCGGCTCCGCGAAGCGCGTGGAGCAGACGAGGTCGCGTGCTCCGAAGGTGATCAGCGTCGGAACGTCGACCGCGCCTAGCGCCGCGCTGGCGTCGTGGGCGAGTACCGCGTCGGTCTGGGCCAGGAACGCCTCGACCGGCTGGGCTGGGCGGCTACGCACGAAGTTCACCAGCGTTTCGACGAACTCCGGCCGCTCCACGTACATGTCGGGCGTGAAGCACCACGGGAAGATGGCTTGGATGACCACTTCAGCGACGGTTGGCAGCGTGGTTGCGAGCGTGCGCCACTGCTCGACGACGACCTTCAGATAGTCGTCGCTGGCGTGCCAGCTGCTGTGCAAGGAGAGTGAGCGCACGCGGGCGGGATGGCGTGCGGCCAGGTGGATGCCAACGGCTGCCCCGAACGACATGCCGGCAACGTGTGCCTGCTCTACTCCGATGGCACCGAGGAAGGCGGCGACCTGGTCGGCATGGCCGTGGGTCGAGTACGGCCCCGGCGGCTTGTCGCTCTCGCCTGTGCCGGGAAGGTCGATGGCAATGCAGCTGAAGTGCTCCGTGTAGGCAGGCAGTTGGAACGCCCAGCAGGCGTGGTCGGCGGACGTGTAAGGGATCAGCAGAAGCGGCTCGCCTCTCCCTGCACGTCGTAGTTGATCGTGAGTCCGCCTACGTCGACGTGTGGCATGTTCGCTCCCTCCTGACGCGCCTCAGCGCGGTGGACTGCAGAGCGCGTACTGCGCGAACCTCCACAATGGCACACGCGGACGGCTTCTTTACGTGATGGTCCGGCCGTGACCGAGCCCTCACCAATTCTCTCCTCGACGAGCGCTGGGTAGGGGTGGTTCCGGGAAGTCAGTCCGCCGCCGTCCGCGCCGCGTCGTCGATCTCGTCTGCCCAGCGGCGGGCGGCGTCTGCGACATCCGAGTCGCACGGGTTGCAGGTGACGTAGACCGAGAGGACGGCATTCGCCCTCGTCCATCCGATCTCGACGAAGCCTGCGTTGTCTGTTCCGCCGCGCACCGCCCAGCTTTGCTCACCGATGCCTTCCGCTCCGATGTCGTGGATCTCCTGGTGTTCGAACTCCGGGAACCAGTGGCGGGCGAACTCGTGCTCCGCTTCCATTGCCGACCTGGCATCCGCCGGTGTGGCGACGAGGTTCGCGAACGAGGATGCCTTCTTGACGCCGTCGAACCAGCTGCTGGTTGCGAGCCTCACGAGCCCGGCTTCCTGGTACGCGTCGCCGACAGCCTTCTGGATCCCGTAGGAAGGCTCCGACTGATCGAGCTTGAACGGCGACGGGGACGCGACGTGAGTCTCGGGGTCGACGGGCCAGGGCCACCCCGTCGCCTCGGGGGAGATCGTCACGAGCGGCCGCAAGTCGTCGGCCGCCACTCGTAGCGAAGCGGCACTCGTCTCACCCGTCGTTTGTCCGGAGCTACCGCAGCCGGCGGCGAGCGACGCGGACGTAAGAACCAGCACCACGGGGATTGCGACAACACGCAACATGATCTCCACACGATCCCACGTGGCCGGATTCGACGCCACGGTTCCCTTCCGCTGGGTCTGCGGGATCCCTCCGATGGATGAACAGGACTGCCCGCGGCTACCAGGCCGCGTCGCGGACGACGACCGCGCGGACCGGGACTCCGTCGACGCTCGGCCGTAGATCAGCGGTGGCCACGCGCTCGGCGAACAACGCCTCCTCCTCGGGTTTGAGCGCGATGACGATCTCGTCGGCGTCGAACGTTACGAGCGCGTCCCGGATCGCAAGCATCACGTCTGCCTCCCCTTGCGCGCGTCGGTGACCTGCGGAAGCTCGCCGGCGAGCCTCGATGCCTCTTCCTCGGCCTCGGAGGCGGCGCGTTCGTCGTTCGCGAGCCAGTCGAGGAATCCCTGCCGGACGACCGGAACGACGACCATGACCTCATCGACGTCCTTCCCGAGGCGAGCTCGCAGCGCTTCCTCGGCGTGCTCGGCTGCCCCCACGACCAGAACGCTGCGGCCCATGCGGGTGATCGTTCCCGTTCGGCCCGTTGGCCAATCACCACCGGCCGACGGGGCCAAATCCGCGACCACACAGACGCGCGACTTCAGGACGTATACGACGCTGGCAACCAGTTGAAACCGTGGGTTTGGCTACGCTGCCCGCCGTGGAGGACTACACGAACAAGTACAAGGGTGAGCAGGTCGAGCTGGCGCTCTTCGGGGGGGAGTACCAGGAGGGCACGCTCACCGCGTACTGCTCGATCGAGGACGTCCCGCACGTCGAGTTGAACGGACACATCCTCGTGCCGCTCCAGAACGTGGCGAGCCTCCACTGCTCGAGCCGCTGCGACGCGCCGCAGCCGGACTGGCCGCCGCGCGGGCTCGAGGAGCTCGACCGCGAGGACGACCGTCCCGACGACGAGGACGACGAAGGCTGACCGCGGCGGCGTGCGCGGGGCGGTCGCACGCAACATCCTCAAGGCCTGGCTCCTGGTCGGGCTGCTCGCGGCGGCGTTCGCCGGAATCGGCTGGCTGCTCGCCGACCTGCGCGGGGCGGTCCTGTTCGCCTTCTGCTCCCTGCTTGCCGGGACCGCCGCGTATGCCGTCGGCGACCGCGCGCTGCTCGGGATGCTCGGGGCTCGGCCATTCGCCCTCGCCGAGGACCCGCTTCTCCGGTCGACGGCCGACCGCGTCGCGGCGCAGCTCCAGATCGCCTCGCCGAAGCTCCAGCTGATCGACGACACCTTCCCCCGGGCGTTCGTCGTGGGGCGAGGCCCCGGCGGCGCCACCCTTGCGGTCAGCACCGGTCTCCTGACGGCGCTTCCCCCGCCAGAGGTCGCGGCCGTGATCGCGCACGAGCTCGCCCACGTTCGCGCGCGCGACGTGCTCACGCAGACCTATGCGGTGCTCTTCTCGACGACCCTTCTCGAGCTGACCCGCGTCGGAGGCTTTCTGTCGCGGTTCCTGCTGGCCGTGCTCGCCCCGATCGGTGCGGCGTTCACGCACCTGCTGCTCTCGTCGAAGCGGGAGCTGCGAGCCGACGCCATCGCCGCGGGCATCGTCGATCCGCACGACCTCGCGGACGCGCTGATCCGTCTCGACCGCGCGGCCGAGCTCGTCGAGTTCCACGCCTCGCCGGCAACCGAGCCGCTCTACACGGTGAGCCCGTTCGACGAGGGCGAGCGTGTGACGCGGATGTTCGCCACGCATCCGCCGCTTGCGGAGCGCGTGTCGCGACTACGCGCCCTCGCCGAAGGTCGGTGACGCCACCTGTGGGCTACACCAACAAGTACAAGGGAGAGCAGGTCGAGCTGGCCCTCTTCGGCGGCGAGTACCAGGAGGGCGTGCTCACCGCCTACTGCTCGATCGAGGACGTGCCGCACGTCGAGCTGAACGGCCACATCCTCGTGCCGCTCCAGAACGTCGCGAGCCTCCACTGCTCGAGCCGCTGCGACGCGCCCGAGCCCGACTGGCCGCCGCGCGGCCTCGAGGAGCTCGACCGCGACGACCGCCCGGAGGACGAGGACGACGAAGGCTGAGGGGGCCGGCGTGCGCGGCGCGGCGGCACGCAACATCGTCAAGGTCTGGGTCCTCGCGGCGATTCTCGCGGCACTGTTCGCAGGCATCGGCTGGCTGCTCGCCGGCGGGCGCGGCGCCGCGCTGTTCGCCTTCGCGTCCCTCCTCGCCGCCGCGGGCGCCTACGCGGCCGGCGACCGTGCGCTGCTCGGGATGCTCGGCGCGAGGCCGTTCGCGCTCGCCGAGGATCCTCTGCTTCGCTCGACCGTCGACAGGCTCGCAGCGCGCGTCGGCGTGGTCCCACCGCGGCTGCAGCTGATGGACGACGGCTTCCCGCGGGCGTTCGTCGTCGGGCGGAACCCCCGCAGCGCGACGCTCGCGGTCAGCACCGGCCTGCTCACCGCGCTGACCCCGGGTGAGCTCGAGGCGGTGCTCGCCCATGAGCTCGCACACATCCGGGCACGTGACGTGCTCACCCAGACCCAGGCCGTGCTGCTCGCGACCACACTGCTCCAGCTGACGCGGGTCGGAGGCTTCCTGAGCCGTTTCCTCGTCGCGATCCTCGCTCCGGTGGCTGCGGCGTTCACGCACCTCGTGCTGTCGCCGCGGCGTGAGCTCGCGGCCGACGCGGCAGCCGCCAGGCTCGTCGACCCTCACGACCTCGCCGACGCCCTGCTGCGCCTCGATCGTGCCGCCGAGCTCGTCGAGTTCCACGCCTCCCCGACGACCGAGCCGCTCTACACGGTCAGCCCGTTCGATCACAGCGAGCGGGTGTCGCGGATGTTCGTGACCCACCCGCCGCTCGCCGCGCGGGTCGAGCGGCTGCGCGGCTGAAACGCGTGGAGGGCGCCCTTGCGAGCGCCCTCCACGAGAAAAACCGGCGGCATCCTACTCTCCCGGGGGCGTGAGCCCCAAGTACCATCGGCGCGAGCGGGCTTGACTTCTCTGTTCGGAATGGGAAGAGGTATTTCCCCGTCGCTATGACCGCCGAACTGTCAAAGGTCGCGCTTGTGTCGAACCGGAGTCCGACACGCCGGCCGGGCGCGCGTCACCTTCAAAACTCCATAGCAACCCAACGTGTTCAAAATCAAGACCTCGGGCAATTAGTACGGGTCAGCTGAACGCATTGCTGCGCTTGCACCGCCCGCCTATCGACGTGGTGGTCTTCCACGGCCCTTACTCACTCGAAGTGATGGGGAGCCTCATCTCGAGGTGGGCTTCCCGCTTAGATGCTTTCAGCGGTTATCCCATCCAGACGTGGCTAATCAGCAGTGCCCTTGGCAGGACAACTGATACACCAGAGGTCCGTTCGTCTCGGTCCTCTCGTACTAGAGACGACTCCTCTCAAGCTCCCAACGCCCATGGCGGATAGGGACCGAACTGTCTCACGACGTTCTGAACCCAGCTCGCGTGCCGCTTTAATGGGCGAACAGCCCAACCCTTGGGACCTGCTTCAGCCCCAGGATGCGACGAGCCGACATCGAGGTGCCAAACCCTCCCGTCGATGTGGACTCTTGGGGAGGATAAGCCTGTTATCCCCGGAGTACCTTTTATCCGTTGAGCGACGGCAATTCCACTCTTAACCGCCGGATCACTAAGGCCGACTTTCGTCCCTGCTCGACTTGTCAGTCTCGCAGTCAGGCTCCCTTATGCCTTTGCGCTCTACGCACGATTTCCAACCGTGCTGAGGGAACCATTGCGCGCCTCCGTTACATTTTAGGAGGCGACCGCCCCAGTCAAACTGCCCACCTCACGCTGTTCCCGACCCGGATCACGGCATCGGGTTAGAAGCCCAGAATCCGAAGGGTGGTATCCCAAGGTTGGCTCCACGAGAGCTGACGCCCCCGCTTCAAAGCCTCCCACCTATCCTGGACAGCGAACACCAGACTTCAACGCAAAGCTGCAGTAAAGGTTCACGGGGTCTTTCCGTCCAGCCACGGGTACTCGGCATCTTCACCGAGACTACAATTTCACCGGATCCCTCGTTGAGACAGCGCCCAAGTCGTTACGCCATTCGTGCAGGTCGGAACTTACCCGACAAGGAATTTCGCTACCTTAGGACGGTTATAGTTACCGCCGCCGTTTACCGGGGCTTGGATTCAAAGCTTCGCCCGAAGGCTAACCTCTCCTCGTGACCTTCCGGCACCGGGCAGGCGTCAGCCCCTATACGTCGTCTTGCGACTTAGCAGAGGCCTGTGTTTTTGGTAAACAGTCGCTTGGGCCGTTTCTCTGCGGCCTCCTCGGGCTCGGATCCGCGAGGGATCTTCACCCTACTGAGGCGCCCCTTCTCCCGAAGTTACGGGGCCATTTTGCCGAGTTCCTTAACGAGGGTTCTTCCGATCGCCTTGGTATTCTCTACCTGCCCACCTGTGTCGGTTTTGGTACGGGCACGCCCGTTCTCCCTAGACGCTTTTCTTGGAGGCATGGCTTCAGGAACTTCGCCCATGCGGGCTCGGCATCCCGTCTCAGCCTTGATGGGTGACGGATTTTCCTATCACCCGGCCTACGCGGTTACCCCAGGTCGACCATCGCCTGGGTTTCCCTAGCCTACCCCGTCCCGCCTTCGGTCAAGCGAACGGTACGTGGTACAGGAATATCAACCTGTTGTCCATCGCCTACGCCTTTCGGCCTCGGCTTAGGTCCCGACTAACCCTGAGCAGATTAGCTTTACTCAGGAACCCTTGGGCATTCGGCGGAGGAGTTTCTCGCTCCTCTTTCGTTACTCATGCCAGCATTCTCACTTCCCATCGCTCCACGGCTGGCTTCCGCCGCCGCTTAACCGCAATGGGAACGCTCCCCTACCACTCCACGCAAGCGTGAAGTCCGTAGCTTCGGCTCCATGCTTGAGCCCCGTTGAATTATCCGCGCCCGACCACTTGACCAGTGAGCTGTTACGCACTCTTTGAATGGTGGCTGCTTCTAAGCCAACATCCTGGTTGTCTGTGCAATCGGACATCGTTTGCCACTTAGCATGGAATTAGGGGCCTTAGCCGACGGTCTGGGCTGTTTCCCTTTCGACCACGGAGCTTATCCCCCGCAGTCTGACTGCCGCGCTCTGGATTCCCGGCATTCGGAGTTTGCCTGATTTCAGTAAGCTGGTAGGCCCCCTAGACCAAGCAGTGCTCTACAACCGGCAATGAACGCGCGACGCTATACCTAAATATATTTCGGGGAGAACCAGATATCTCTGAGTTTGATTAGCCTTTCACTCCGACCCACAGGTCATCACCGCCGTTTTCAACCGACGTGTGTTCGGTCCTTCACGGGGTCTTACCCCCGCTTCAACCTGCCCATGGGTAGATCACTCAGTTTCGGGTCTGCCTCCAACGACTGAACGCCCTGTTCAGACTCGCTTTCGCTACGGCTCCGTTTCCTTAACCTCGCCGTTGAAGAGCAACTCGCTGGCTCATTATGCAAAAGGCACGCCGTCACGGCACGAGGCCGCTCCGACCGCTTGTAGGCACACGGTTTCAGGTGCTATTTCACTCCCCTCGCGGGGTACTTTTCACCTTTCCCTCACGGTACTAGTTCACTATCGGTCGCCAAGGAGTACTTAGCCTTACGGGGTGGTCCCCGTGGATTCCGACCGGGTTTCCCGTGCCCGGCCGTACTCAGGTACCCGTCCAGCGAGGCCACGCCGTTTCACGTACGGGACTCTTACCCGCTGTGGTGCGGCTTTCCATCCGCTTCCGCTACGACGCGACTTTGTAACTCGCCGACCCGCCGGCAGACGGATCGAGACGGGCCCTACAACCCCCGGACGACAACGACTGCCGTCTATCACGTCGCCCGGGTTTGGGCTCTTCCCTTTTCGCTCGCCACTACTCAGGGAGTCGAGGTTTCTTTCCTTTCCTCTGGGTACTTAGATGTTTCAGTTCCCCAGCTTGCCTCTACCTGCCCTATGGATTCAGGCAGGAGTACGCGCGCATTACCACGCGTGAGTTTCCTCATTCGGAGATCCCGGGATCAAAGGTCGGTCAGCACCTCCCCCGGGCTTATCGCAGCCGCCCACGTCCTTCGTCGGCTCTTGGCGCCAAGGCATCCACCGTGTGCCCTTGTTCTCTTGATTCGGAAAGAACACGTTGATGTCGCTATGGAGTTTTCAAGGTACGCGCGTGCTCGAGCACGCCCTACGAGAAGGCCGCCGGCCCACTCGAGGCGGGCCGCCGATCCCTCAAAGCTCAACAGCGTGCGAGCGTCACTCGCCTGACGGCGACCGACGCTAGACGAACGAGGTCGACGTTGTTCTAGGCGAACTCGGTCACCGGACGATCTCGAGCACGAGCTCGAGAGCATCGACGGGCCGAGCGGCCTCCGGAGTAATCGCTCCGGAATCCCTAGAAAGGAGGTGATCCAGCCGCACCTTCCGGTACGGCTACCTTGTTACGACTTCACCCCAATCATCGACCCCACCTTCGACGGCTGCCTCCCACAAGGGGTTAGCCCACCGGCTTCGGGTGTTGCCGACTTTCGTGGTGTGACGGGCGGTGTGTACAAGGCCCGGGAACGTATTCACCGCGGCATTGCTGATCCGCGATTACTAGCAACTCCGCCTTCATGGAGGCGAGTTGCAGCCTCCAATCCGAACCGGGACCGGCTTTTTGGGATTCGCTCAACCTCACGGTATTGCAGCCCTTTGTACCGGCCAATGTAGCACGTGTGTAGCCCAAGACTTAAGGGGCATGATGACTTGACATCATCCCCACCTTCCTCCGATTTGTCACCGGCAGTCTCCCATGAGTCCCCGACATTACTCGCTGGCAACATGGGACAGGGGTTGCGCTCGTTGCGGGACTTAACCCAACATCTCACGACACGAGCTGACGACAGCCATGCACCACCTGTGATCGGGTCCCGAAGGAGGGCTGAATTTCTCCAGCTTTCCCGAACATGTCATGCCTTGGTAAGGTTCTTGGCGTTGCATCCAATTAAACCACATGCTCCGCTGCTTGTGCGGGCCCCCGTCAATTCCTTTGAGTTTTAGCCTTGCGGCCGTACTCCCCAGGCGGGGCGCTTAATGCGTTAGCTGCGGCACGGAAGGAGTCGACACCTCCCACACCTAGCGCCCATCGTTTACGGCGTGGACTACCAGGGTATCTAATCCTGTTCGCTCCCCACGCTTTCGCGTCTCAGCGTCAGTACCGTTCCAGAGAGCCGCTTTCGCCACGGGTGTTCTTCCTGATATCTGCGCATTTCACCGCTACACCAGGAATTCCACTCTCCTCTCCCGGACTCTAGCCAGATGGTTTCGGTCGACCTCTGAAGGTTGAGCCTCCAGTTTTCACAACCGACCTACCTGGCCGCCTACACGCTCTTTACGCCCAATGAATCCGGACAACGCTTGCCCCCTACGTATTACCGCGGCTGCTGGCACGTAGTTAGCCGGGGCTTCTTCTGGAGGTACCGTCACCCTCTGGGCTATTCACCCGAGTGGCTTCGTCCCTCCTGAAAGCGGTTTACAACCCTAAGGCCTTCTTCCCGCACGCGGCGTCGCTGCGTCAGGCTTTCGCCCATTGCGCAAGATTCCCCACTGCTGCCTCCCGTAGGAGTCTGGGCCGTGTCTCAGTCCCAGTGTGGCTGATCGTCCTCTCAGACCAGCTATGGATCGTCGCCTTGGTGAGCCATTACCCCACCAACAAGCTAATCCACCGCGGACCCATCCTCGGCCAGAGGCCGAAGCTACCTTTTCCCACGTTCCCCGCAGGGATGTGGGGCCATCCGGCATTAATCCGGGTTTCCCCGGGCTATTCCGGTGCCGAGGGCAGGTTATCCACGTGTTACTCACCCGTTCGCCGCTGTCCCCGGGGCCGAAGCCCCGGTTCTCGCTCGACTTGCATGTGTTAGGCGCGCCGCCAGCGTTCGTCCTGAGCCAGGATCAAACTCTCCGTGAAGAAACACGTTGCCTGGTCGACCCCGAGCCGCGAAGCGGATCGGCATCGACACTGCCAGGCGAACTTGTTGTCTCCCTTCGAGCTCGTAATTGACGCTCTGCCGAAGCAGAGACGTCGCTCAAAAGGCGTCAGTCCCCGTCCCGCCGAGGCGGAACGAGGGTGACGGGTAAGACGACGTCGTCCACCACCCGCACCGCCCGAGGGCGGGGCGAACGGCGACGCGACGTCGCTTCTCGTCGCACACGCACGCTGTTGAGTTTTCAAGGATCGGTGCCGAGAGGAGCGGGCAACGAAAAGGCCTCCGCTCGCGCCAGAGGCCTTCAGATCGACGGGCTACGAAGAGGTCGTATCCTGTTCGAGCGAAGGCGCTCCTGGTCGGGTTGCGGGACTCTCGTTACCTCCCTCGCGGGCGGCCGACCGAGTGTAGCAGAGGCCTTTGGAGTGTCAAGAATGCCCGTCGAGACGGGCGAAGCGGCGCTTCCCGACCTGGAGCAGCGTCCCCTCGAGCGTGCTTCGGGCCAGGTCGAGCTCGGTCACGACCGCCCCGTCGAGCTTGACCCCGCCCTGCGCGATCATGCGGCGCGCGTCGCTGGTCGAGAGCCCGACCCAGGAGGCGATCAGGGCCGGCATGTGAACGGTGTCGCCCTCCGGCAGCGCGAGCTCCGGCACGTCCTCCGGGGCTCGCCCCTCGCGGACGACGCGGGTGAAGTGCGCCTCGGCGTGCTCCGCGGCCTCCTCGCCGTGCGAGCGGCGGACGATGAACCGCGCCAGCTCGAGCTTGGCCTCGAGCGGATCGCCGACCGGGGCCTCGCGCTCGCCGACGAGCGTCCACCACTGCGCGAGCAGGTCGTCCGGGATCCGCATCGTGCGTCCGAACTGCTCCTCGGGAGGCGCCGTCAACGGGATGTTGTTCCCCACCGACGAGCTCATCTTCGTCCCGTCCCACGAGACGAGCAGCGGGGTCGTGAGCACGACCTGCGGCTCGAGCCCGTACGCCTCCATCACGCTCCTGCCGGCGAGCAGGTTGTAGAGCTGGTCGGTCCCGCCGAGCTCGACGTCGGCCTTCACGGCAACCGAGTCGTACGCCTGCATCAGCGGGTAGAGGAGCTCCGAGACGGAGATCGGGTGCCCGGCGGCGTAGCGTTTCGCGAAGTCGTCGCGCTCGAGGATCTGCGACACGGTCGTCGTGCGGGTGAGGCGAAGGATCTCCGCGAAGTCGAGGCCCGCAAGCCACTCGCCGTTGAAGCGCACCTCCGTCCGCTCCGGATCGAGCAGGATCATCGCCTGCTCCACGTAGGTCTGCGCGTTCCGATCGATCTCCTCCGTCGAGAGCACAGGACGCTCGGCCGAGCGTCCGGACGGGTCCCCGATCCTGGTCGTGTAGTCACCGACGATCAGGACGCCGAGGTGCCCCGCGTCCTGGAAGGCGCGCATCCGCTGGAGGGGGATCGCGCGGCCCACGTGGATGTCGGGCGACGTGACGTCGATCCCCAGCTTCACTCGAAGCGGTCTTCCGCGCCGTAGCTTTTCCGCGAGCCCTCCCTCGGGCAGCAGATGCACTGCGTTGCGTGCGAGAAGCTCGAGCTCGTCGGTGCTCACGGGGAGCCGATCGTACCGACCTCCGCCTCGGGCTCCGGCACGCGCCCGCGCCAGCCCGCGAGCACGGCCAGCCCGGCGAGACCCGCGAGCGCGGAGAGCCCGCCGGCGAGCCAGAGGGTCTCCCGCGCGCCCAGCGCGCCGACCAGGAGGCCGCCGGCGCCCAGGGCGGCGAGCTCGGCGGCGTTGCGGACGCCGTTCCAGGCGGCGAACGCCCGTCCGTGCCTGTCCGCGGCGACCCGGGTGTGGATCAGCGTCCGCGAGGTGACGTTCTTCACCCCGTGTCCGATCCCGCCCACGAAGTACATGACGAGCATGAACCAGAACACCAGCCAGAACGGGGCGAAGAACTTCCCCAGCCCCTGCACGGTGACACCGACGAGCGCGGCCGTGACGAGCCCACCGAGCGAGACGCGGCGTGCGACGACGTTCGCCCCCACCAGCATCCCGATGGTCCAGCCGCTGAGCACGATGCCGATCCCGATGTCCTGCACTCCGAGGACGTCCTGGACGTAGACGAGGTCGGCCGGAATGGAGGCGGACATGAAGAGAAGCGAGACGAACACCACGACGACCATCAACGCGACGAGGCGGTCGGCGAACAGGAACCCGATGCCGTCGCGCGCCCGTCGCCGCTCTTCGCGCGCGTGCGGCTCCGGACGTCGGCGGACGGCGAGGGAAAGACCCGCCGCCCCGACGACGACGAACGACGCCGCGTCGACGGCCATCGCCGCCATCGTGCCGCCCGCGGCCACGAGCAGGCTGCCGCACACGGGGCCGATCGCGAACCCGAGCGCACGGGCGGTCTCCACCATCCCGTTCGCCGCCTGCAAGCTGCGCGTCCCGCCGACGAGCGGGACGAGCGCGAACTCGGCCGCCTGGGCCACCGCGATCCCCGAGCCGAGGAGCACCGCGAGAGCGAGCAGCACCCCGAGCGAGCCGACGAAGCCCAGCGCGAGCGCGACGCAGGCCTGGGCGGCGGAGACCCAGACCAGCAGGCTGCGCGTCTCGACGCGGTCGACGAGCAGCCCGACGTGGCCGGAGAGCACGACCACCGGCGCCCAGAGGCAGATGAACATCCCCGCCACGGCGAGCCCGCTGCCCATCGCCCCGCCGCCGAGCGTGTTCGCGCGGAGGCCCATCGCGATCAGGGCGATGCCGTCGCCGAGCGCCGAGAGACAGATCGCGCCCGCGACGACGCGGAGATCCCGCTCGCGCACCCCGGTCCCGCTCGACACGCCGCGAGTATGCGATGTCCCTCGGCTCTCGCCAAGCGCGACCGAGTCCTCAGAACGGATACGGCGCGAGACTCCACGCGGCGGCTGCGTACCAGAGACCGAACGCCAGGCTCGAGACCGCCAGGACGGGGGCCGCCGCCGCCAGCACGCCGTCCATCCGCCGCACCGAGAGCACGGCCCCGAAACCGGTCGTCACGATCGTCATCGAGACCGCGGTGCAGATCGCGAGCACCAGGAGCGCCGCGAGCGCGACCGTCCGCGAGGGCACGGCAGCGAGGAGCAGCACGCCGACGCCCGCGCTGCCGCCCATCCCGTGGACGAGCCCGATCGCGAACGCGCCTGAGGGCGTTCGTGTGGGGTGCCGGTGCCCGTCGTGCTCCAGCGGGGTCGCGGCGAACACGCCGTGGCGCCAGCGCACCAGCAGCCGCACTGCGAGGAACGCGATCAGCGCGGCAACGGTGGTCTCGGCGCCGCGCTGCACGACCGCCGGGAGGTAGTGGTCGGCCAGGAGCACCGGGACGCCGAACACGATCAGCGTGACTGCATGGCCCAGTCCCCACGCGGCTCCGAGGCCCGCGGCCGCGCGCGCGGCGCGCTCCCGGCCGGAGACGACGAGCGTCGAGACGGCTGTGAGATGGTCCGGGTCCGTCGCATGACGGAGCCCGAGCAGCGTCGCGACGAGCACCACGATCGCGATCGAGCCACCGTCCGATACTCCCGCGAGCCATTCGTCGAGCCCGAACATCCCCGCCTCCTCCGCCGTTGACGGGACTTGTTCGCCCCTGCCGGCGATTCGGTTCGTACGCCGGCTACAGGACGCCGGGGAGCGCGCGGACGGTGATCGCCAGGCCGACCAACAGGATCACGGCCGCACTGAGGGAGGGCAGCGCCCGCACGGCCCGGCCCTCGAAGCTCACGCGGGCGAAGGAACGACGGGCGACGACCGCGACCAGCCCGATCCCCGTGATGGTCGCCGCGAGACCGAGGCTGAACGCGAGGATCAGGGCGAAGCCGAAGCCCAGCCGGTGGAGCGCGATCGCGCTCAGCAGCACGACCAGCGCCGACGGGCACGGCAGCAGACCCGCCGCGACGCCCACGCCGAGGATGCCGCCGGAGGTAATGCCCTCGCTGTCCGGCCTCGGCCGGACACCTGCGTGGTGGTGGTGATCGTGCTCGTGGTGGCCGTGGGTGTCCGACTTCAGTCGGACACCGGTCGTCCGGAGCCGGCTTCTCAGCACGCCCAGCCCGACGCCGACGACGAGCAGGCCGGACACGAGCGTCAGCCACGGGTAGAGCTGCTCGGGCACGACGAACCGCGAGAGGAGGAGCGTCACGAGCCCGAGCCCGAAGACGCCTGCGGTGTGGGTCGCCGTGACGGTGGCGCCGAGGAGCACCGCGTCCCGCGGCCGTCCCCTGCTGCCGATCAGGTAGCTGGCGACGAGCGCCTTGCCGTGCCCTGGCGTCAGCGCGTGGGCGGCGCCCCAGAAGGCTGCGACGAGCAGGGAGAGCACGACGACGCCGAACGAGAGCCGCTCGCGCCCGACGAGCGACTCGAACGCGCCTCCCACATGCCGTGCCGCCACCTGGCCGTCGATGCGCGGCGGCGCGGCCGACGCCGTGCCGGGCCGAAAGCGCGCCCCGGCGGAGCGGACGTCGAGCGGAGAGCGGAGCAGGTCGGACGGGTAGGCCCGAAGGGCGTCCGAGGCGCTTCGGCCGGGAACGCTCGAGCGCACGAGCCGGGCGCCGTCTCGCGCGGTGAGCGTGATCTCGCGCCAGCCGATGCGGTGCGGGAACGTGCGATCGACGAAGGCGAGACGGGTCCCCGTGCCGCGCGCCCGATAGACGACGTCGAGGCGAAGAGTATCGAGACCTCCCGCGCCCGGTCGCGCGACCGCTCGGTGTCGCACCGGCACGAGGGCGACCCGACGTCCGTCGAGGGTGAGCTCGAGCCGACGCGCCAGCGTCCCCGCGTACCCGGGGGAGCGCACCTCGTCTCCGATCTGGAACGCGGGGATCTCGGCCAGGTCGAGCACGTAGTGCACGTAGATCCGGCTACCCGCGAGCTCGATCCCCGCGTAGTGGTTCACCGTGAAGTTGCCGAGTGGGTGCGCCGAGGCGCCGGGCGCGAGGGCGAGCGCCGCCGCAGCCACCGCGAGGCAGACGCCGAGCCCGCGCCGGCTCATCGCGCTCCCTGCGGGTGGGCGAGCCGCTCCGCCACCGGGGCCCAGCGCAGTGAGAACGCGCGATCGCGCGCCAGCGCCGCGCGGAACAGCGTCCGTGCCGCCGCGGGACGGCCCGCGCATCGCTCGATCCAGCCGCGGTGGAAGAGAAAGAGGGCTTCGCGGGTGCCGATCCGCAGCGCCCGCTCCGACCAGCCTTGCGCGGCATCGCAACGGCCCGTCCGGGCGAGCCCCCAGGCAACCGCGTCCGCGGCGTAGACGCTCGGAGCAGCCCTGTAGGCGGCGCGTGCCCGGGCGAGCGCCTCGGCGGGCCGGTGGCCGCGATCGAGGTCGAAGAGCGCGGACTGCAGCTCGGTGCGGACGCCGTTCGCCTCGAGCAGCCGCTCGAGCGTCTGGACGAGCCGGACGGCCCGGCGGGCCCGCTTCGCCCGACCGTCGCGGCGCAGCGCGTCGGCGAGGAGCACGGCGTTCTCGACCGTTGGGAGCTCCGAGACGACCGCGCCGAGCCGCCGGGCCGCGGCCTCGTAGTCTCCACGGCTCGCGTCGATCCGCGCCAGCCCGGCGCGGGCATGGACGTATCCCGGCACGAGTCGCAGCGCACGACGATCGGCGCCTGCCGCCTGGGCGAGCCGGCCCGCGCGGCGCAGGAGCTCTCCGTAGCGCACGAGCGCCCACGCCTCCTGCTCGGGAATGCCCGAGCCGGCTTCGAGGGCGAGCTCCATCGCGTCGATCGCCCCGGATTCGTCCCCGAGGAGCCGCCGGGCGGTCGCGACCCGCGAGTACGCCCCGACGCTCGGCCCCGCCGCGGCCAGCCGGTCGTATTCGGCGAACGCGGCCTGGTAGCGACCGAGGTTGAGCAGCGCGTCTCCGAGGGCGCCGCGGGCGACCGTGCTCGTGCCGTCCTGCCCGAGCGCCTCGCGGGCGAGCGCCTCCGCCGCGTGGAAGCGGTGTTGCGTGTCCGCGAGCTGGGCGAGGCCGGCGAGCGTCAGCGCGCCGCGCCGCGCGCTCTCCGCGCGCCCGAGCGCGGCCGAGCTCCGGCCGAGCCACGACGGGTCACCGCTCTCGCGGAAGAGTTGCTGGTACCCGAGACCGAGCAGGGTGAGCGCCGCCGGATCGCCCGCCGCGACTCCCGGGCCGGCCTCGAGCCGGCGCACCACGGTGGCGCTGTCACCTGCGGCGAACTGGTCGACGAGCGACCCCACCTCGCCCGCCGAGACCGCCGTCGCGGAAGGGCGGGCGCCCACGTGCCCGCCCGGCGCGAGCAGCGCGGCCGCCAGCGCGCCGACACACACCGTTCCCCCGATTCCCAGACGCCACCGTGGCACGGGGGTTGTTCGCGCCGGGCGACGGATCGGTTCGGACCGTGCGAGCGGGCGGCAGCGCCGCCCGCTCGATGGTCCGACGTGGGTTCGGGCTCAGACGTGCGGCGTCGCGAGGTACGGGAACGTCGGCCAGAACTTCCGGTCGTTCTTCGACACGCAGTCGGTCTTCACGGTGCCCTCCGTGATCAGGGCGAGCTCGGCGTCGATCACGTCGTCGGAGAGCGCGCGCCCGTTGAGGAACGTCTCCGACTTCGCGGTGTCGAACGTGAGCACGTCCGGCAGGAGGACGTCGGCGAGCGCGGCGATCTGCTTCTGGTCGTCGCTCGGGTCGTCGCCCGACGCGTCGTTCAGGCTGAAGAGCACCTTCAGCGTGTTCACGACCTCGCCGCGGAAGGCGGTCCGATCGTTCCTGGGCTGACCCTCGTTGAACGCCTTCTTCTTCGAGGGCACCTGGCCCTTCTGCTCACCCGGGAACGGGTTGTTGGGCAGGAACACGGTGTTGATCGCGGGCCGGCCCATGCGGTCGACCTGCTTGCCGCCGACCGTGGTCGCGCCCCAGACGCCGATCGACGACGTCGAGCCGGTCAGCAGCCCGGGCGGGAGCTCGAGCACGATCGAGGAGACGTTGAGCCCCTTGAAGAAGTCCGTGCGGGGCGCGGTGCAGCCGACGAACGACTTCGCGTCGTTCGTCTTGTCGTCGTCGAGCGCGGCGAGGATGTCGAGGTACCCCGCCAGGTCGAAGAAGAACGGGTCGTCGCGGAGTCCGGCGTACGCCTTCACCCCGTGCTGCCGGTTGATCGTGACGATCCGCGCGCCCGGCGCGGTCGTCCGGCCGGCGAGGAGCAGCTTCCCGTTCCGGCGCACGGTCATGTGCTGCGCGCCGTTCTTCGCCGGCTTCCCGAACGTCACCTGGAGATCGACGTCCGAGACGGCGTCACCGTCGTTGTCGACCCGCAACCAGTAGGAGACTCCCTTGGTCGAGTGGACGGTCGGGACGCCGCTGGCGAAGACAGGTGCCTGCCCGGGCTTCGTCAGGCCGTTCACGTTGAGCGCGAGGACGGTGTTGCCGTTCCCGGCCCGCCAGGCGTAGATGTCGGTGATGTCGAGCTGGAAGTTCCCGCCGGGGGGCGTGAGGCCCGGCGCGTCGACGTGGTCGGCGGCGCCGGCGGAGCCAGGGCCTCCGACCATTGCCCCCGCGACGGCCGCGACCGCCGCCAGCGAGACGGCCACGGCGGCGATGAGTGACTTGCGCATGTGCGCTCCTTCGGGTCGAGTGACGGCCCTCGTTCGCCGCGGGCGCGCGTCCGGTTCGAAACGAACCGAGCGGACGTCGCCGGCGAACGAGGGGCATGTCGGGGACGGCCCTTCGCTCCACCGCGTCCGTGGGCCAGAATCGACGGGTCGTGCAGGACCGGCTCACGCATCTCTCCGACGAGGCGCTCGTCGCCCTGGTCGCGCGGGGGGACGAGGCGGCGCTCGGAGAGCTCTACGACCGCGTGGGACGGGTCGCCTTCGGCATCGCGCTCAGGATCCTGCGCGACGACCGACTCGCCGAGGACGCCGTCCAGGAGGCGTTTCTCAGCGTCTGGCGGTCGGCCGCGACGTACCGCGCGGAGCGCGCGAAGGCCAGCACGTGGATCCTCACGCTCGTCCACCGCCGCGCGGTCGACATCGTGCGCCGCGAGGAGCGTCGCCGGGCCGAGCCGCTGGAGCCGGACGATTCCGCCGGGGCCACGGCGGCCGCGGGCTCGGCAGAGGACGAGGCGTGGCTCGGCTTCGAGCGCGCGCGCCTCCTGCAGGCCCTCGCCGCGCTCCCGGACGCGCAACGCGAGGCGCTCGAGCTGGCGTACTACGGCGGGTACTCGCAGGCGGAGCTCGCGGAGAGGCTCGGAGTGCCGCTCGGTACGATCAAGAGCCGGATGTTCGCCGGCCTCGCGCGCTTGCGCGAGCTGCTCGACGAAACCGAGAGCGAGAGAGCATGGACGCCGAGGCTCACGAGCTGATCGCCGGCTACGCGCTCGACGCGCTCGAGCCCGGCGACCGCGCGCGGGCGAAGGAGCTGCTCGCCCGGTCCGAGGAGGCGCGTGCCGAGCTCCGCGCGCTCACCGAGACGACGGCCGCGCTGGCGACCGGGGCGGCGGGGCCTTCGCCGCGGCCCGAGCTGCGCGAGCGGATCCTCGAGAGCGCACGAGCCGAGCGCCAGACAGTCGTCCCACTCGCACCGCGGCGTCGGTCACGTCTCGTCCCCGTGCTCGGCGCCGCGGCCGCCGCCGCTGCAGTGGCGGCAGTCGCGCTCGGAGTCTGGGGCGCGTCGGTCTCCTCCGACCTCGACGAGTCCCGAGCCGCCCTCGCGCAGGCGCGGGCGGCGGCCACGGTCCTCTCCGCGCCGGACGCGCGCAGCGTCGGCCTCGCCGAGGGCGACGGCCGACTCGTGGTCGCGGGCGGCGACGCCGTCCTCGTCCTCGACTCGCTCGACTCGGCACCGAGCGGGAAGACCTACGAGGTCTGGGTGCTCGACGGAGAGACGCCCGTGCGCGCCGGCCTGTTCCCCGGCGGCGCGACACCCGACGTCGTGCCGGTCGACCGGACGGTCACCCCCGGCTCCCGCGTGCTCGTCACGCTCGAGCCCGCGGGTGGGGTCGACGTGCCGACCACGAGCCCGATCGTGGCCTCCGAGCCGGTCTGATTCTCGTCCGCGGGCAGGAACCCGCCGGGACCGGCTTCCTGCCGCTAGATCCCCGCCTTCGGCGGAGTACGTCCCCGACGTGCCGTCACGAACCGGCGCGGATGCGCTCCGATGCGGGTCGTACACTTGTTCGGTGCGCGACCTCCGTCCCGCCCTGAAGGAGCTCTTCGGCTTCGACGACTTCCGCCCGGGACAGGAGGCCGTCGTCCGCGCCGCCCTCGAAGGGCGCGACACGCTGGCGCTCATGCCCACCGGAGCGGGAAAGTCGCTGACCTACCAGCTCGCGGCGATGTTGCGCCCTTCGCCGACGCTGGTGCTCTCGCCGCTGATCGCGCTGATGAAGGACCAGGTCGACGGCCTCCCGGGTCCCGTCGCACGCAGGGCGACGTTCGTGAACTCGTCGCTCGCGGCCGAGGAGTCCGCCGCGCGACTCCGGTCCGTCGCGGGAGGAGCGACACGGATCCTGTACGCCGCGCCCGAGCGCCTGCGCCAGGAGTCGTTCGTCGCGACGCTCCGGGAGATCGGGGTCGGGCTCGTGGTGATCGACGAGGCCCACTGCGTGAGCATGTGGGGACACGACTTCCGCCCCGACTACCTGTTCATCGGGCGCGCCCTGGGCATGCTCGGCGACCCCGCCGTGCTCGGGATGACCGCGACGGCGACCCCCGCCGACGCGGAGGCGATCGGAGCGGCCCTGGGCCGTCCGCTCGAGCTCGTGCGGACGACCGTCCATCGCCCGAACCTCCGCTACGACGTGGAGCGCGCGGAGAACGGCGAGGAGCGGCTGCGCGGCCTCATCGCCCGGCTCTCCCGTCTGGACGGCGCGCCGGGGATCGTCTACGCGCGCTCCCGGCGGTCGTGCGAGGAGATCGCGCGGACGCTCCGCGGGCACGGGCTCGCCGCCGAGCACTACCACGCGGGGCTCGAGCCGGCGGAGCGCACCCGCGTCCAGGAGGCGTTCACCGCTGGGCGCACGCCGGTCGTCGTCGCGACGACGGCCTTCGGGATGGGAATCGACAAGCCTGACGTTCGGCTCGTCGCGCTCGTGAACCTCCCCGACTCCCTCGAGGGCTACGTGCAGATGGTGGGACGGGCGGGCCGGGACGGCGAGCCGAGCGACGCGGTGCTGTTCGCCGGCGACGCCGATGCCGCGTCGCTGCGCCGCTTCGCCCTGCGCTCGGTTCCCTCGTCCGACCTCCTTCGCCGCGTGTACCGCGCGGTGCGGGATGCCGGCGGCACGATCGAGCCGGAGGCGCTCGCCGCGGTCGTCGGGGACGGCCACGACCCGCGGGTGCTCGTCGGAATGCTCGAGCAGGCCGGGCTCTGGAGCCGCGGCTACGACGCGGGGCGGTCGATGCGGATCGAGCTCCGGCCGGCCGCCTCGGACGCCGGAGCGGTCGTAGACGGGCTCCTCGCGCGCTACGCCGACGGTGCGAAGGCGCGCCTCGAGCGCATCGTGTCCTTCGCGGAGAGCAATCGGTGTCGGCACCTCCAGGTGCTGGAGCACTTCGGTGAGACGCTCGAGGGCGCGTGCGACGCATGCGACGTCTGCGCGCCCCGGGAGGACGCCCGCCGCGGCCCGAGCGCAACCGTGCCGCTCCCCGAGGATCCCGCCCGCCTGATCGTCCAGACGGTGGCCGGGCTCACCTGGCCGCTCGGCCGGCGGAGCCTCGTCGCGCTGCTCCGCGGCTCCGTGACGGCGCCGCCCTCTGCACGGCGCTCGCGGTCGTTCGGCGCGCTCTCCGCCGCGGGCGACGCCGAGGTCGGCCGGTGGGTGCGCGCCCTCGAGACGACCGGCGCGCTCGTCGAGCGGACGACTCCCGACGGGTTCGTCGTGTTGCACGCGAACGTCGACGCCCCGCTGCCGCAGCTCGGCGGCCACGCAGCGGGTCGTGCGGACACGGCACTCGCGGACGAGCTGCGAGCGTGGCGGCGGCAGCGCGCCCGCGCGGACGCAGTGCCGGCCTACGTCGTGCTCCACGACGCGACGATTGACGAGCTCGCGACGCGCAAGCCGCGCTCGCAGGGCGAGCTCGCGTCGGTCAAGGGGCTCGGCCCGGCGAAGCTCGAGCGGTACGGCGCCGAGCTGCTCGAGCTGCTCGCCACAGCCTGAGAACGGCGGCGCGGGGCTACACTTGACGACGTTTTGCGGCTTCGAAGACGCACGGAGGCGGCGCCGAAGCGCGGCCGGATCCGGAAGCTGCGGCTCGTCGTGCTGCTCCTCGTGCTGCTGGCGCTCACGTTCGCCTCGTTCAGCTACGGGCTCGTAGTCGCGATCCGCAGCGAGGTCGCCGCGCTCGACCCGTCGAGCCCGCACGGGGACGTCGACACCGTGATCTACTCCGCCCCGAACACCTCTGGGCAGAGGCGCGTGCTCGCGATCCTGCGCGGCGACGAGAGCCGCGTGCTCGTCTCCTCGGACGAGATCGCGCCGATCATGAAGCAGGCGATCGTCGCGGTCGAGGACAAGCGCTTCTACGAGCACAACGGCGTCGACCTGCACGCGATCCTCCGGGCCCTCTGGGCAGACGTCCGGAGCCAGAGCGTCGTCGAGGGCGGCTCGACGATCACGCAGCAGTACGTGCAGAACGCGTACAGCCGCAACGCGGACACGCTCGCCCGCAAGGTCCGCGAGGCGGCCCTCGCGTGGCAGCTCTCGCAGCGCTGGTCGAAGGACCGGATCCTGACTGCGTACCTGAACACCATCTACTTCGGGAACGGCGCCTACGGGATCCTGCAGGCGGCGAGGACGTACTTCGACAAGAGCGCCGCCGAGCTGACCCTCCCCGAGGCGGCGCTGCTCGCCGGGCTCCCGAGGAGCCCGACGTACTACGACCCGGTGCAGCACCCCGCGGCGGCCAGGGCGCGCCGCGCGTACGTGCTCGACCTGCTCTACGAGCAGGGCCGCATCACGAGCGGCGAGCAGCGCCGGGCGAACGCCGCTCCTCTGCCCCGGCCCGACGACGTCCACCTGCCGGGGACGCGCGGGCCGGCCGCGTACTTCGTCAACTACGTGACCGACCAGCTGGTCGGCCACTACGGCGCAGAGCGCGTGTTCGGTGGGGGTCTGGAGGTCACAACGACGATCGACCTCGATCTGCAGGCAAAGGCGCGCCAGGCGATCCAGGAGGTGCTGAAGGACCCGAGCGGCCCGGCCGCCGCGCTCGTCGCGATCGACCCGCGGACGGGCGCGGTCAAGGCGATGTTCGGCGGCACGAACTACCGCCGGAGCCAGTTCAACCTCGCGACGCAGGCAGAGCGGCAGCCGGGCTCGTCGTTCAAGCCGATCGTGCTCGCGAGCGCGTTCCGGAGCGGCATCGCGCCCTCGACGGAGTTCGTGTCGAAGCCGGTCAAGATCGACGCGGGAGACCGGATCTGGCCCGTGTCGAACTACGAGGGCTCGTACCTGGGCCAGATCGACCTCCGCCAGGCGATGATCGCCTCCGACAACTCGGTCTACGCGCAGCTCACGCAGGTCGTCGGCCCGCAGAAGATCGTCGCGACCGCCCACGCCCTCGGCGTCCACTCGAAGCTTCCGGCCTACTTCGCGATCGGCCTGGGCTCCGTCGCCGTCAACCCGCTCGACATGACCCGCGCGTACGCGACCATCGCGAACGACGGGAAGCGCATCGACGGCTCGATGATGGGCGACCTCCCGCGTGTCGTGGATGCCGTGAAGACCCGCCGCAGCGGCAAGGTCAGGCAGAACGATCCCGTGGCGCGGGCCGTCCTGCCGCCCGCCCAGGCCGAGACGCTGACGTCGATCCTGCAGGACGTCGTCGGGCAGGGGACGGGGCGGCGCGCGCAGATCCCGGGCCGCGAGGTGGCGGGCAAGACGGGAACGACCGACGACTACGGCGACGCCTGGTTCGTCGGCTACACCCCGGAGCTCGCGGTCGCCGTGTGGGTCGGCTATCCCGACGCTCTGCGCCCGATGAAGACGGAGTTCCACGGTGAGCCCGTGTCAGGAGGCACTCTCCCGGCCGAGATCTGGAGGGCGTTCATGACCCGCGCGCTCGACGGCGAGGACCCGCACAGCTTCACGCCCCCGCCGTACCTCCCCGCGTACGACCTGCGCGTGGTGCACCGCGCCGGCCGTTGGCAGCTGGACAACGGGTACTGCCCCGGCACCCGCGTCACGTCCTACTTCGTCGGCCAGGCGCCCGGGACGACCGCGAAGTGCTACGCGAACGAGGTGACGGTGCCGACCGTCGTCGGCCGCTCCGCCGAGTCGGCGAAGGTCGCCCTCCAGTCCGTGCCGCTGACACCCGACCTCGTCTACGTCCCCGCGAAGCCCCGCTCACGACCGGGTCACGTCGTGAAGCAGGAGCCGAGGGGTGGCTACCTCTCCGCCAACGGCACCGTCCGGCTGTTCGTCACGCTCGCCCGGGACGGGCTCGTCCCGAACCTCGTCGGCTCGAGCCTGCCCGACGCGCGCCGCCGGACGCAGAAGCTCGGGCTGGCGGTGCGCGTCCGCTACACCGCCGGCAGGCCGTCCGGGACCGTGATCAGGCAGAGCCTCGAGCCGGGCGTCGCCGCCCGGCGCGGCCTCCCGATCACGCTGCTCGTCGGCGACGGCTCGAAAAGCTAGAGCCGGCCTCCACGTATCGCCACGGCCGCTCGGCGCCACGGCTGATGCCGATCCGCGGCGTGCGCTCGACGACCGCCGGCGTGGCCGGCGGCGCCAGCCGGAAGGGCGGCCGGGAGAGGTCGGCGCCGTCGTCGGCGCCGGTCAGCGCGAGCGCCTGCGTGAGCCGCCCCGGTCCCGCGCAGAGCAACCGCACGTCCGTGAGCCCGCGGCGCGCGCGCATCCGGTCGACCCCGTGGGTGGGCTCGAGCGCGCGGAGCAGGACGCCCGCTGCGCGGCCCGGCTGCTCGCACACGACGTTCGCACACCAGTGGAGCCCGTACGAGCGGTAGACGTAGAGGTGGCCCGGGGGCCCGAACATGGTGGCGTTGCGCACGGTCTCGCCTCCGAAGGCGTGACTCGCGGGGTCGTCCTGGGCGTAGGCCTCGACCTCCACGATCCGGCCGCCCACCCCGTCGACGAGGAGCGTCCATCCGACGAGCGCGGGGGCGACCTCGTGGACGCCGCCGCGGAGGAGCTCGGCGAGGGTCACTCGCCTTCGAAGAGCTGCGGGTGGCGGACGACCGCGCCGCGCGCCGTTCTCCGGCGACTGCCCGCGGGAGCCGCGCTCGCCTCGATCTCGTCGAGGATCGTCTCCTGCGTGCGCGACGCGACGACCGGCTCGGGAATGCCCTCGACCCAGACCAGCGTCCGGCGGCCGCTGCCGCGGTCGTCGCCGACGATCGGCTCGAGGGCGTAGATCCGGTCGGCGCGAACGTACTTGCCGAACCCGAGGAACACCATCCCGTGCTCTGCCATCGGCTGAAGTATCGCCGTTCGGGATCCGATTCGTTTGGGTGGCCGTGTCTCAACCGGACATGTCCAAAACAGACAATTGACAGAGCCGTCGCGAGACTGCGATGCTCGGCTGCCCCTTGCCGCCGGTCGGGGAGTCGCTCACGAGCCTGCTGCCGGGATGCCGTCGCGGCCCCGCGGCTACGCTCGTCCTGCGATGCCACGCGTCTACCTCTCCCCGCCCCACCTCAGCGGGCGGGAGGCCGAGCTCGTCGCCGATGCGATCGCCTCGAACTGGATCGCGCCGCTCGGCCCGCACGTCGACGCCTTCGAGTCCGAGCTCGCAGCCGTCACCGGCGTCGAGCACGCGGTCGCCCTCTCGAGCGGCACGGCGGCGCTCCACCTCGCCCTCGTCGTGCTCGGGATCGGCGCCGGCGACGAGGTGGCGTGCTCGGGCTTCACGTTCGCCGCGAGCGCGAACGCGATCACGTACGCCGGCGCGACGCCCTTCTTCGTCGACGCGGACGAGGCGACGTGGACGATCGACCCCGGGCTGCTCGACCGCGCGATCGCGACACGCCGCGATGCGGGCGCCGGCGTGCGGGCCGTGGTCGCGGTCGACCTCTACGGACAGTGCTGCGACTACGAGGCGCTGCGCGAGGTCTGCGAGGGGCACGGCGTCGCGCTCGTGCAGGACGCGGCCGAGTCGCTCGGGGCGACGTACCGCGGGGCGCCCGCGGGTGGACAGGGCGCGCTCGCGGCGCTCTCCTTCAACGGCAACAAGATCATCACGACGAGCGGCGGAGGGGCGCTCGTCTCCGAGAGCCGCGAACGGGTGGAGCACGCGCGGAAGCTCTCGACGCAGGCGAGGGAGCCGGTGCCGCACTACGAGCACCTCGAGGTCGGCTTCAACTACCGGATGAGCAACCTGCTCGCCGCACTCGGTCGTGCGCAGCTCGAGTCGCTGCCCGAGCGCGTCGCGACGCGCCGGCGGATCAGGGAACGCTACGTGGAGCTGCTCGGCGAGGTCCCGGGGATCGCGTTCATGCCGGAGGCGGCGTACGGGACGACGAACGCCTGGCTCACGTGCGTCGTGCTCGACCCCGGAGTCTTCGGAGCCGACCGAGAGGCCGTCAGGCTCGCGCTCGAGGCGGAGGACATCGAGGCGCGGCCGCTCTGGAAGCCGATGCATCTCCAGCCGGTCTTCGCCGGCCACGAGGCCTTCGGCGGGGACGTGTCCGCACGGCTCTTCGAGCGCGGGCTCTGCCTGCCGAGCGGGTCGTCCCTCTCGGAGGACGACCAGGACCGCGTCGTCGCAACGATCCTCGCACTGCGCCCGTAGACCACCGGCGCGGACAGCGGGGCTTGTGTTGATTCAACACAAGCGTTGTCAGCCCCCGCCGGAGAGCGTGTGTCCGAACGTCCCAGGCCGTTCAGGCGGTCGCCGCGTCTCGCACCTCGACCAGGTCGAGCCAGTGGCTCCACTGGTCGGTGCGGCCGTTGACGACGTCGAGGTACGCCTTCTGGAGCTCGAGCGTGACGGGGCCGACGCCGAGCTCGACGTCGTCGACCGCCCGCACCGGCGAGACCTCGGCGGCGGTGCCCGTCATGAACACCTCGTCCGCGAGGTAGAGCTCCGTGCGGATGATGTCGACCTCGTCGACGATGTAGCCCTGGTCCTGCGCGATCTGGATGATCGAGTCGCGCGTGACGCCCGGGAGGATCGAGGTCGAGAGCGGCGGGGTCGTGATGCGGCCGTTCTTGACGACGAAGATGTTCTCGCCGGGCCCGTCCGCGACGAAGCCCGCGTCGGTGAGGAGGATGCCCTCGTCGTAGCCGGCCCGCTTCGCCTCGGTCGTCGCGAGCATCGAGTTGAGGTAGATCCCCGTCGCCTTGGCGACATGGGGGATCACGTTCGGCCCGACCCGCCGCCAGGTCGAGATCTTCGCGGTGATCCCCTTGGTGAGTGAGTCCTCGCCGAGGTACGCGCCCCACGGCCAGCTCATGATCACGGTCTCGATCGGATTCCCGCTCGTGTGCACGCCGAGCGAGCCGTAGCCGAAGAACGCGATCGGACGGAGGTAGCAGGAGGGGAGCCCGTTCGCGCGCACGAGGTCGTGGGTCGCGGTGCGGAGCTCCTCGACCGTGTAGGGAAGCTCCATGTAGAGGAGCTTCGCGCTGTCGTGGAGCCGCTGCAGGTGGTCGGAGAGACGGAAGACGGCGGGGCCGCGCGAGGTCTCGTAGGCACGGATCCCCTCGAACACCCCGGAGCCGTAGTGCAGCCCGTGGACGCCGACGTGGACGGTCGCGTCCGCCCAGTCGACGAGCTCGCCGTTCATCCAGATCTTCGCGGTCTCCTGCATCGGGTTCCCTCCGTTCGCGGGCTGGTCCGAGGAATTATGGAGATTCGCGCACGAGGTCCTCGACTCGACCGCGTGTGAGGCGAACGAGCTCACGCGGGGAGAGCGCCACCATATGGTGCTCCGAGCCCGCCCCGGCCCACACGATCGGGTGACGGACGAGGGTCCGCTCGACGAGCACGACGGACACGCGCTCGAGCGGGAAGGGGGCCACCGCCCCGGGCTCGAACCCCGTCGCCTCCACGACCTCCGCCGGCCGGGCGATCGACGCGCGACGGGCGCCGGCGTGCTGCGCGACCTTCCCACCGTCCGCGCGGCGGTCGCCGGGGACGAGCGCCACCACCGGGGCGCGGTCGCACATGAACACGAGCGACTTCACAACCTGACCGAGCGTGCAGCCGATCGCGTCGGCCGCCGCCTCGGCGGTGGGCGTCTCGACGCCGAACTCCTCGATCCGCGCCTCCGCCCCGGTCGCGCGCAGGAACGAGGCGACTCGCTCCACCGGCTCCGGCCAGGGCGTCACCGGTCGACCCCCGGCACGAGCCGCCCGACACTGACGCTGTCGGCCCCTTCGCCCGGGTGAGCCCCGGCGGGGCACGGCTCCCTCGGCGCCGACTCCCGGGCGGCGACGATCCGACCGTCGCCGCGGCCGCTCATCCCAGCTCCACGAAGCGGACGTCGCCGAAGCCGACGTCGTGGAGGGCCTCGACGAGCTCCTCGGTGGCCGGCGTGTCGATCGAGAAGACCATCAGGGCCTCGCCACCCTCCTTCGTCCGGGAGACGGCCATGTTGGCGATGTTGACGCCGGCGTCGCCGAACATGGAGCCGACCCTGCCGATCACCCCGGGCTGGTCCTCGTAGCGGACGAAGACCATGTGCGGCGCGATCTCGAGATCGATTCCGAAGCCCAGCGCGCCGCCGAGGAAGAGCCGCGGCTCGGGCCCGATCGTCGTCCCCGAGACCGTCGCCTCCTCCCCGTCGGAGACGATCGTCACCTCGAC
The DNA here is from genome assembly GCA_963710125.1 of uncultured Actinomycetes bacterium. Lineage (GTDB taxonomy): Bacteria > Actinomycetota > Thermoleophilia > Gaiellales > Gaiellaceae > Gaiella. The sequence continues at coordinate 44,398 of CAVPZH010000016.1, forward strand.
CGCGTTCGTGTAGTCCCTGGAGGCGCGGTTCCGCTCCTCGACCACCTCGATGCCGCGCTCGGCGGCGATGACCGGGGCGTTGACGACGTTCACGACCTGGTCGACCCGCTCCTGGAAGGCGCCGTTGAGCGCGGCGGCCGTGAGCAGGCGCGTGTCGTACTCCGAGAGCGGGCCGTGCGCGGCGACCACGATCCGTTGCGGCCACCCCACCGCGAGCGCGACGGCGATCCGGCCGAGCAGCGCGGCCAGCGGGATGAAGGGCCCGAGCACCTCCAGGTCTCCCTGGTCGACGACCGGGATGTTGACGGCGTTCGAGACGATCCCCCCGTCCAGGGCCGCGACGACCTGCTCCGCCACGATCAGCCCCGCCCGGTCCTGCGCCTCGTCCGTCGACGCCGCGAGGTGCGGGGTCACGACGACCTGGTCGAGCTCGAGCAGCGGCCCCTCGTACGGCTCGGAGGAGAACACGTCGAGCGCCGCGCCGGCGAGCTTCCCCGCGCGCAGCGCCTCGATCAGCGCCTCCTCGTCGACGAGCGCGCCGCGTGCGGCGTTGACGAGCCGGGCGCCGTCGCGCATCTGCGAGATCGCCTGCCGGTCGATCAGGCACCGCGTCTCGTCGGTGAGCGGGGAGTGCAGCGTGACGACGTCGGAGGCGCCGAGAAGCTGCTCCAGGGTCTCCGCTCGCTCGACGCCGAGCTCGCGGAAGCGCTCGCTGCCGACGAACGGGTCGAAGGCCAGCACGCTCATCCCGAGCCCGGCCGCGCGCCGCGCGACCTGCTGGCCGATACGCCCGAAGCCGATCACGCCGAGCGACTTGCCGGCGAGCTCGACGCCGCCCCACCGCGAGCGCTCCCAGCGCCCCGCCTTCAGCGCGGCGTGCGCCTGCGGGATGTTCCGCGCGAGCGCGACGATCAGGCCGACGGTCTGCTCGGCGGCCGAGACGACCGTCGACTCGGGTGCGTTCGCCACGACGATCCCGCGGCGGGTCGCGGCGTCGACGTCGACGTTGTCGACTCCCACCCCCGCTCTCCCGATCACCTTCAGGCGTGAGGCCCGGTCGATCAGCTCGCTCGTGACCCGTGTGGCGGAGCGGATCACGATGCCGTCGTAGCGGTCGATCACCTCCTCGAGCGGCGAGTCGGGATCGACGTCGACGTCGAACCGCTCCCGCAGGAGCTCGACTCCCGCCTCGGCGATCGGCTCGCGGACGAGGACGCGCATCTCTAGCGTCCCTTCAGGTGACGCTGCCTCGTTCCTCGCGTGCGAGGAGCAAGGAAGGCTCGGACGCAGGGAGGCCCGACACCAGCAGGTATCGCGGCGAGCGCTGACGATCCGTAGCGCAGCTCATCGCGCGCGAGGGACCTGGATCGCATTGCCTGAAGGGCCACTTATGCCGTGGCGACGGTGCCGAACGCCTCGTACGCGGCGGGTGCCGCTCTGCCGGGCTCGACGTCCGCACCCGCGGACGCGAGCTCCTCCTCGATCGCCGCGAGCGCGCTCGCCAGCTCCTCGATCCCGACGTGGCCGATGTGGCCGATCCGGAAGAGGCGCGAGACGAGCTCGCCGTGCCCACCCGCGATCGTGATGCCGTGGCGGTCGCGCAGCGCGAGCCGCAGGGCGACCGCGTCGACGCCGTCGGGCGTCAGCGCGCCGGTGAGCACCGCCGCGCTGTCGTCGTCCGGCGAGTAGAGCTCCAGACCCATCGCCTTGATCCCGGCGCGGCAGGCGCGCCCCAGCGCACGATGCCGTGCGAACGCCGCGTCGAGACCGCCCTCGAGCACGAGGCCGAGCGCCTCGACGAGCGCGACGACGAGCGAGGTAGCCGGCGTGGAGGGCGTCGAGCCCTTCGCCTGCGCGCGCCTCTGACGTTCCCAGTCCCAGTAGAACCTCGGCAGCGAGGCGCTCGCGGCCCGCTCCCAGGCACGGTCGGAGACGGACGCGAACGCGAGGCCGGGGGGCGTCATCAACGCCTTCTGCGAGCCCGTGACGACGACGTCCGCTCCCCAGGCGTCCGTCTCGAGCGGCACCGCCCCGAGGCTCGACACCGCGTCCACGACCGAGAGCGCGCCGGCCTCGGCGCACACCGCGAGGAGTGGCTGGAGCTCGCAGACGACGCCGGTCGAGGTCTCCGAGTGGACGAGGAGCACGGTGCGGGCGCCGCTCTCCGCGAGGGCGTCGCGCACGTCCGCGGGTCGGGGCGCCTCGCCCCAGGCGTACGTCAACGGGACGACGTCGCAGCCGAAGACCGTTGCGAGCCTCTGCCAGCGCTCACCGAACTCGCCCTGCGAGACCGCGAGGACGCGGTCTCCGGGCGAGTGGAGGTTGACCACTGCCGACTCGAAGGCGCCCGTGCCGGACGACGTGAAGACGAGCACCTCGTGCGCGGTCCGGTAGACGGCGCGCAGGCGCTCCTGGGTGAGCGCGAACACCTCGGCGAAGTCCGGCGAGCGATGATGGATCACCGGCTCGGCCAGCGCGCGCAGCACCTCCGGCGGGACCGCGGTGGGTCCGGGCGTCAGGAGCTGTTGCGGTCGCGCCACCGCCTGAGCGTACAGCGCGCCCCCGGCCCCGGGGGGCCGTAGATTTGCCGCTCGATGGACGTGCTGCTCGCCTTCGCCGCCGCGCTCGTCTCGCTGAGGCTCGCAGCGGAGCTCCTGCGACGCTGGCGCGGACGACGGGCTCCCGAGCTGCTCGCGTGGAGCGGCTCGCTCGCGGCTTTCGCGGTGGCCTCCGGAGCGCTCGCCTGGGGCGCCGCGGCCGGCTGGGACGACCGCGCGTTCCGCGTCTACTACCTCTTCGGCGGCCTGCTGACGGCACCGCTCCTCGGCGCGGGATCGCTCCTCCGTGCCCGCGTCTCGGTCGCCGCGCCGGTCGCGCTGCTGTACGTCGGGCTCGCGATCGGCGTGGCGATCGCCGTCCCGCTCGATCCGTCCGTCGCCGGCACCGCAATCCCCGATGCGGCGGCGCACCTGGTCTTCCTCCCCGCGCGCGCGCTCGCGCTCGTCGGCAACGTGACTGGGACGGTCGCGGCGGTGACGGTCGCCCTGACGGGAATCCGCCGGCGACCGGTCGGGAACACGCTCGTGATCGCCGGAGTCGTGGCCGCCGCCGTCGGCAGCGCCGCCGCCGGCCTCGGCGCGGGCGGCGGCTCGGTGTTCACCATCGTCGCCGCGACGCTCCTGTACGCAGGCTTCGTCTCCCCTCGCTGAGTGAGGCCCGGCGGACGAGGTCAGTCGCGCAGCTCCGGGATGCGGCGGCTGCGGTTGACGCGCCGGCGGCGCTCGCGCAGCCAGATCGCGCCGAAGCCGACGAGGAGGACGGCGAGCACGATTCCCTCGAGGGTGAGCGTCAGCGGATCGAGGTGATGGCCGATCAGCCGCGGGAGAGCACCCATAGGCCTCCGACCGTGTACAGCACCATCAGCGCGAGCATCGCGTACTGGGAGCGGAGCGCGTCGCGGCGGTCCGCGAACAGCGTCACGGCCCGATCGTGCGCGATCGCGAGCCCGGCCACGTGGCCCGTGACGAGCGCCACGACCTGCACGTACCACGTCGTGTTGGGCGAGATCACCGTGAGATCGGGCGTCACGTGCGCGGTGCCGAAGAGATTCCAGCCGTGGCCCAGCGGATCGGACAGTAACGGGATCGCGAACTGCCCCTGCACGAGGAAGAGCGTCGCGTAGTGCGCAACGACGTAGACGAACGCGATCGGGACGAGCGAGAGGACGAAGTCCGGCACGAGCGAGCGCGGCGCGTTCACCGTCCAGCGCGCGACGGCCATCGCCGCCTCGAACGCGAGCGCGATCAGCAGGACTCCGGTCAGGAGGCCGCCGACGCTCGCGAGCGTCACGAGGAGCTCCCCGAGGGTCGGCCGGTCCACGACGTACGGCGCCTCGAGCCGCGCCATCAAGTCCTGCCACGTCGTCGTCCGGGAGTACCCGTCGAACAGGACCGTGCCGAGCATGACCCCGGCGAACGCGACCGCGCCCGGCGTCGTGTCCTTGCCGGCGAGACCGGTGAGCGGCCAGCGCAGCCTGAGGCGCCCCTCGGCGGCATAGAGGGGGGCAATCTTCGCCAGGAGCCCGAAGTACACGGCGAACCCCTCGCCGTAGCGCGACCATTCCTCGCGCCCGAACGCGGCCATCCCGAAGAGCGCGATGTACGTGTAGAGCGCGACCGCGAACGCGAGCGCGCGCGGGCTCGACGGGTCGGAGTACGCAAGCTCGAGCGCCGCGAAGGCGAAGAGGGCCACGGCCCCGGGCCACCGTCCCAGTCGTTCGGGGTACTCCGCCAGCGGTCGCGCCTCTGCGCTGCCGAGCTCGCGGAGCCACACGAACAGGTCCGCGAGCGCGCGCCACGGCGAGAGCCCGCGCCAGACGTTGCCGAGCACGACCGAGAGCGCGGGGACCCCGAGCCAGAAGATCACGTAGATCCAGGTCGGCGCGAGGTTCTTGTACGGATCGGTGTCTCCGAGCAGCGCGGAGACCCATACGAGCACGAACAGCGCGAGCGAGAGCGCCTGCGCGGCGATGCGCACCGGGCCGAGCACGAGCGCCGAGAACTGTCCCCCGAGGTCTCGGCCGTGCCGATGAGGACCCAGCAGCGGTCGTCGCCAGAGCGCGCCCAGCAGGACGAACGAGACGACCAGCACGACCGCCGCGCCCCAGTAGAAGAGCCACGTCGGGACCGGGAGGTCCTGGATGCCCCCGATCCCGTGCGCGACGAAGTACGGGCGGGTCAGGGCTTTACCTCGATCACCGCCAGCAACGTGTCGGTCGGATGCAGCTCGACCTCGAACCGTCCCGCGATGCTCGCGGTGAACGGCAGGCGCACCGGCTTCCCCGGCACGACGTCCTTCTCGATGTTGTAGCCGTGCAGGTGCACGGCCTCGCCCGAATCGGTCCGGACGACGAGCACGACCTTGTCGCCCTTCTTGACCGTCGGGCGCTGGATGCCGCCCTGCGGCACGCCGCCGACCACGCGGATCGGGATCACTGTGGTCTGCGCCGTGGTCGTCGTGGTGGCCGAGGTCGTGGTGGGCAGGGTCTCGACCGTGCCGGTGGTGCTCGTCTCGGCGGCGGACGAGTCGCCGCCTCCACCGCCGCACCCGGAGAGTGCGATCGCGCCCGCCGCGACGAGCAGCATGACTGCGGTTCTCATGGAATCTCCTCGGTGTCGGCCGCGCGCCTGCCGGCGCGCGGCGAAGGCTCAGGACGCGAGGAGGGCCGGAGGGCCGCGCACGGTTGGACGCCGGTGCCACGTCGTCCGGGGCGCAGCGAAGGCCGGCTCGGCGACGGGGAGCCAGGTCTCCCCCCAGAGCGCCCGTCGCTCGCGGCCGCTGCCGTGCAGCGTGCCGAGCACGCGCCGCACGAGCGCGACGCAGACGAGCGCGACCGGCACCTGGAGCGCGAGGCCGAGGAGGAACGTGGGCGACGTGAGGAGCCACGGGAGCTCGCCGGTGTGCACGAGCCGCTCGACGTGTTCCTGACACGTGAAGCCGAGCGGCGCGAGGGGCGCCACCCACCACGCCGAGAAGCGGCTCAGGCTCCGGTCCTGCAGGGCGAGCCCGAGCAGCGCCAGCGACGCGAGCACGAAGACGACCTGGGGCACGTGCGCGAGGTACTCGTGCACCGGCCCGGGACGGACACCCGTCAGCCGGTAGGCGAGCGCGTGGGTCGCGAGGACGCCCGCCGCAGCGACCGGCGTCACGAAGATCCAGGCGAGGGCGCGGCGTCCCATTCGTCGCGGATGATGCCACCAGGTCCGGGCTCGCGCGGCGGCCGCCCGACTCGTGCCCGACGTCAGTCGACGTGGACGCGCACGCGCTGCACGGCGTTGTTCTCGTAACCCCCCAGGTTCCACGGGGTGTCGAGCGGCTGCGTGTCGCCCGTCTCGTCGGTCGCCCGGGAGCACAACACGTAGTCGCCGGCATCCGCCTCCCAGCGGAACGACCACCCGCACCAGGCACAGGCGTCGTCGAACTCGCGCACGAGCTCGGCGTCCACCCACGTCCGGCCGTCGTCGACGCTCACCTCGACCCGCGCGATCGCCGCCCGCCCCGACCAGGCGCGTCCCTCGAGCACGTGCGTCCCGCGCTCGCCGATCCGATCGCGGGTCTGGAAGTCCGGAATTCCCGGCGGCACCATCAGCGACCGCGGACGCATGCGCGTCACCGGACGTCCCTCTTCCTCCTCGGTCTGCCGGATCCGGTAGCCGCTCGCGACCTGGTAGCCCGTGAACGGCTCCTCGAGGACGCGGATCTCCGTCAGCCACTTGACGTTCGTCATCCCGTACCAGCCGGGCACGACCAGGCGGACGGGAAAGCCGTGCTGCGGCGGGAGCGGCGCCCCGTTCATCTCGTACGCGACGAGGCAGTCCGCCTCCACCGCCTCGGAGACCGGCAGGCTCCGCTCGTAGCGTTGCTCGACCTCGCCCTCGACCCCGCGGTCGAGCCCCGCGAACACGACGTCGACCGCGTCCTGAGACGGGCCGGCCTCCTCGAGCAGCGCCGCGAGAGGGACGCCGCGCCAGCGGGCCGTGCCGATCGCCTCGATCAGCCACGGCTGGCTGATCGGCCTCGGCTCCAGCAGCGCCCGCCCGTTGCCGGCGCACTCGAACGTCACGACGCGCTCCTCGGCCGCCCGCGCACGGAGGTCGTCGAGAGAGAGCGACAGGGGGCGCTCGACGGCCCCGCCGACCTCGAGGCGGAAGCCGGTGGGGTCGACCAGCGGCACGTCGTAGTGGATCAGGAGGTAGTGCAGGCCGACCGGCGTGATCCCCCACCGCAGCGCCTCCAGCGGCATGCCGTGGTTGCGCGCGGCGAGGCGCAGCTCGTCGAGGCTGATTCCGGGCTCGGACGTCACCGGCATCGGGACCCTCGAACCTAGCGACCCGGTCGCCCGACGTCCATCAGCGGCCGCCAAGCCTCGTGCGCACGAGCTCGCTGACGGCGCGCGCGTCGGCCGCGCCCTTCGTCTCCTTCATGACCTGCCCGACGAAGAAGCCGAGCAGGCCATCCTTCCCGCCGCGGTACTGCTCGACCTGCGCGGGGTGCGCCGCGAGGATCGCGTCGACGACCGGCTCCAGCGAGGCCGTGTCCGAGACCGCCTCCTGCACGAGGTACGGCCCGGCCGAGAAGCCCTGCTCGCCCACGCGGGCCATCGCCTCGTCGAACGCCTTGCGGGGGATCCGCTCGCGTGCCTCCACGAGCTTCGCGAGCTCCGCCGCCTCGACGACTGCAGGGTCGGCGCCCGCCCCGACGAGCTGGTTCGCGATCACGTTCGCCGCCGAGACCGGGTCCGCGCCGGCCGCGACGGTCGCCTCCCAGAGAGGGTCGAGGCCTCCCGTGACGAGCACGAGGGCACGGTCGTGGTCGAGGCTCGCCCCGATGCGCCGGATCCGCGCCGCGGGCAGCTCGGGCAGCTCGACCCGCAGGCGCCCGACGAGCTCCTCCGGGGGCTCCACGGGGACGAGGTCGGGCTCGGGGAAGTAGCGGTAGTCGTCCGCCTCCTCCTTCTCGCGCCTGGCCGTGAGCGTGCCGCCGGAGACGTCGAAGTCGTACGTGTGCTGCTCGACCTTGCCGCCCGATTCCCACACGTCGACCTGCCGCGCCGCCTCGGCCTCGATGCCCCGGCCGATGTGGTTGAACGAGTTCATGTTCTTGATCTCGGTGCGCGTGCGCAGCTCGTCGGTGCCCGCCGGCCGCACGGAGACGTTCGCGTCGACGCGCAGCGTGCCCTTCTCCATCTCCGCGTCGGAGATGCCGAGCTCGACGATCGTCTGCCGCAGCAGCTGGAGGAAGCGCTTCGCCTCGTCGGACGAGTGGATATCGGGCGCGCTGACGATCTCGACGAGGGGCGTCCCGCCGCGGTTGTAGTCGACGAGCGTGTAGTCGGCGCCGCCGATCCTGCCGCTCCGACCGCCGACGTGGACGTTCTTCGCCGCGTCCTCCTCGAGGTGCGCGCGGACGATGCCCACCTCATGTTCACCGTTGTGCAAGGGTACGATCATTTTGCCATTCATGCAAGATGGTAGATCGTATTGTGAAATCTGATAGCCCTTCGGCAGGTCGGGGTAGAAGTAGTTCTTGCGCGCGAAGACGGCGCGCGGCGCGATCTCGCAGCCGAGCGCGAGCCCGAGCTTCACGACCCACTCGATCGCGGTCCGGTTCGGCACCGGGAGCGCGCCCGGGAAGCCGAGGCACACAGGGCACGTCTGCGTGTTCTCCCCCGCGCCGAACCCGACCGGACAGCGGCAGAACATCTTCGTCCGCGTCTTCAGCTGGACGTGGATCTCGAGGCCGATCACCGGCTCCCAGGTCATGCCCGCAGCCTCTCCGGGACGAGGTCGAGGCCCAGCGAGCGCTCGAGCGCGTGGCCCGCGCGAAACAGCGTGTTCTCGGAGAACTGGGGGCCGATCAGCTGGAGCCCGACGGGCAGCCCCTCCGAGAGGCCGCACGGCACGCTCAGCCCGGGCAGGCCGGCGAGGCACGACGGGATCGTGAGGAGGTCGCAGGCGTACATCGCCAGCGGATCGGCGGCCTTGTCGCCGAGTGCGAACGCGACGGTGGGCGAGGTCGGCGTGGCCAGCACGTCGAAGGTCGCGAACGCGTCGGCGTGCTCGCGCATGATCAGCGTCCGCACCCGTTGCGCCTGCCCGTAGTACGCGTCGTAGTAGCCCGCCGAGAGCGCGTAGGTGCCGAGCATGATGCGCCGCTTCGGCTCGTCGCCGAAGCCCGCGTCGCGCGTCCGCTCGACCATCTCGCGATACGTCGCGCCGTCGCTGCGCGGCCCGTAGCGGACGCCGTCGTAGCGGGCCAGGTTCGACGACGCCTCGGCGGGCGCGATCAGGTAGTAGCAGGCGATCCCGTAGTCGAACGAGAGCGGCAGGTCGCACTCCCCCACCTCGGCGCCCAGCTCCTCCAGCGAGCGGAGCGCGGACTCGAACGCGGCGCGCACCCCCGGCTCGATCTCCTCGAGCGCCCGCGCCTGGCGGGGAACGCCGATCCGGAGCCCGTCCAGCCGTTCGTCCTCGGGGAGCGCGACGGGCCCGGGCAGCTCGACCGTGGTCGAGTCCTCGGGGTCACGGCCGGCGATGATGCGGTAGAGGAGCGCGACGTCCCGGACCGTCTTCGCCACCGGCCCGACCTGGTCGAGGCTCGATGCGAACGCGACCACGCCGTAGCGCGAGACGGTTCCGTAGGTAGGGCGCAGGCCGACGTTGCCGGAGAGCGCCGACGGCTGCTTGATCGAGCCGCCGGTGTCCGAGCCGAGCCCCCACGGCGCGAGACCCGCGGTCACGGCGGCGGCGGTGCCGCCGCCCGATCCGCCCGGGACGAGCGTCGGGTCCCACGGGTTGCGCGAGGGGCCGAAGGCCGAGTTCTCGGTCGAGGAGCCCATCGCGAACTCGTCCGTGTTCGTCTTCCCGAGCAACGTCAGCCCTGCAGCGCGACAGCGTGCGGCGACGGTCGCGTCGAACACCGGGACGTAGCCCGAGAGGATCTTCGAGCCCGCGGTCGTCTCGACGCCACGCGTCGAGATCACGTCCTTCAACGCGACGGGGATGCTCGTGCCCTCGGCCCGCTCGACCGTGCGCAGGTAGGCATGCAGCTCGCCGTCGCGCTCCGCGATCGCGTCGAGGTACGCGCCGTGGAGCTCGGCCGGGGAGACGTCCCCGCGCTCGACGAGCCCGAGCGCGCCCTCGGCGGTCAGCCTCAGCGTGTCGACGATCGCGGTCATGCAGTGGGCGGCACCCGGAACAGATCGCCCTCGCGCGCGGGGGCGTTGGCGAAGACGTCGTCGAGCGGCAGCGAGTCGCGGGGCACGTCCTCCGCCCACGCGTTCACGAGCGCGAGCGGGTGAGACGTCGCCGGGACGTCCGCGAGGTCGAGCTCGGAGACCTTCGACACCGCCTCGAGGATCGCGCCGAGCTCTCCGGTCAGCCGCTCGACCTCGGCGTCCGACAGGTCGAGCCGGGCGAGCCGGGCGACGTGGAGCACCTGATCACGGGAGATCGACACCGCAGTCCATCCTTCCAGATCACATCGACTTCGACGCGTCGCCTCCGGACGTCGCCGGAGGCGGCAGTTCCGCTTCAGGGATCTGCTCTTGCGCCGGCCAAGCCCGCGCAACGGCGTCTGCGGCATCAGGCCCGCGCGAGCGGGACGGATGCCGCAGGCAAGCGTCCGGACGCCGCCGGAGGCGGCAGTTCCGCTTCAGGGATCTGCCCTTGCGCCGGCCAAGCCGGCGCAACGGCGTTTGCTACACGACGGCCGAGACGTTCGCGGCCTGGGCGCCCTTCGGCCCCTGGACGACCTCGAACTGGACCTTCTGGCCCTCGGTGAGGGACTTGTAGCCGTCCATCGTGATCGCCGAGTAGTGGACGAAGACGTCGTCGCCGCTCTCACGTGCGATGAAGCCGAATCCCTTTTCGTTCGAGAACCACTTGACGGTGCCGGTCTCTACCTCAGACAACGACGTCCTCCTGAAAGCAGCGTCGAACCCGGTCGACGCGGGTACAGAACGCCCGACAACGTATCGTCAGAGGGTCGGGTATGCAAGGAGCCCGAGCCTGAACCGCGCGGCCTTGACGGCGCTCCGCAGGAGCAGCGCGATCGTCATCGGACCGGTGCCCCCGGGCATGGGCGTGAGGTAGCCGGCAACCTCGGCGACGCCCGCGTCGACGTCTCCTCGGATGCCCTCGTCGGTCCGCGTCAGCCCGACGTCGAGCACCGCCGCGCCCGGCTTCACCATGTCGGCGGTCACGATCCCGGGAACGCCGACCGCGGCGACCACGATGTCTCCCCGGCGCACCTCGGCCGCGAGGTCGCGCGTCTTCGAGTGGCACATCGTCACGGTCGCATTCGCCTGCAGGAGCAGCATCGCGACCGGGCGCCCGACGATCTCGCTGCGGCCGAGCACGATCGCCTCCTTCCCGGCCGGGTCGACGCCGTGCGCGGCCAGGAGCTCGAGGCAGCCGGCCGGCGTCGCGGGGACGTGGAGCGGCGTACCGAGGTAGAGGTTCCCCGCGTTCACCGGGTGGATCCCGTCGACGTCCTTCGGGGGCGACACGGCGTACGTCACCCGCGTCTCGTCGATCTGCGGCGGCAGCGGGAGCTGCACGAGGATTCCGTCCACCTCGTCGTCACGGTTCAACTCGTCCACGACCGCGAGCACGTCGTCCTCCGACGCGTCGTGCGGCAGGCGGACGTCGCGGGCGTCGATGCCGGCCTCGACGGCCGCCTTGTGCTTCAGCGAGATGTAGACGTGGGAGGCGGGATCGTCCCCGACGAGCACCGTTGCGAGCCCGACGTGCCCGAGCTCGGCGACCTCGCGCGCGACGCCGGCGCGGATCTCCGCTCCGAGCGCCTTCCCGTCCATGAGCGTTGCCGGCACGGCCGCGACTCTATCCGGCCGTCGAGGACGTACCGTTCCGCCTGTGATCGACCGCGGCCGCGTGCAGCTCGTGGTACGGCTGGCCGCGCTGGGATTCGTGCTCGCGTGGCTGTTCGACGACGCGCTGCGCGAGTGGGTCCCGTTCTGGCTGCCGTTCGCGGTCCTGCTCGGCACGGAGGTGGAGTTCGTCCTCCGCAGCCGGGGCGAGAGCCGCCGCCCCGCGCACCGCCGGACGCCGCCCGGGCCCGAGGACGCCGATCTCGGCTTCGGCGAGCTCGTCGAGGACGACGACGGGTTTCGCTACGTCCCTCCCCCGCCGCGCGCCGAGCCGCGCCGGGCCCGCAGGGCATTCTGGGCCGCAGGCGCCGTCGCCGCCGTGGCGCTCTTCCTGGTGGCGGCGCGGGCGGACCGGGCGGCCACGTGGCAGGCCCTGTCGTCGCCCGTGCGGGCGCGCACCGTGGCCCGTTTCGCGTCCGAGGCCGCGATCATCGCCCGGCGGCCCGTCACGCTGCGTTGCGACGAGGGGTACGCGTTCACCGGAGCCGGCAGCGACACGCTCGGAATCGCGTTCCCGAGCGCGGGCATCGCATACCTCGATCCGAGCATCTGCCGGACGCTCCACGACCTTCTCTCGAACGGCCGGGCGGGGGACGCAGAGGCGCTCGCGCTCGTCGTGCTCGCGCACGAGGCCATTCACCTCGGCGGAGAACGGCGGGAGGGCGTGACGGAGTGCCTCGCGCTCCAGGCGGCGGTCCCGCTCGGCGTCCACTTCGGCCTCACGGAGTCACGGGCGCGTGATCTCATGCGCCGCCAGTACGAGGATCGACTCGCCGAGCGCAGCGCGATCCGGGCGGCGTACGCCCTGCCGCTCACGTGCAGGGAGGGGGGCGCCCTCGACCGGAGCCCCGACGACGGCACGTTCCCCTAGAGCAGCTCGGCCTCGAGCCGCCGGCGCACGAGCGCGACGCTCGACGCACCGAGGTGCTCGCCGAGCGCGGACGAGCCGAGCGCGTTCGCCTCGGCGACGATCCGCTCGCGCTGCGTCTCGAGCGTGCCGCGGGCGACGAGCAGCGCCGAGCGGACGAGGAGTCCCCACTGCTCGAGCTCCGCGAAGGTCTCGCCCGGCTGGCCGCCCGCGCCGTCCGGGACGCCCGGCACCGCCCGGAGATCCGTCGCGACCGCCGCGGCGGCGCCGGCCAGCTCGCCTGCCTCGGCACGGAGCGCGCCCGCGTCCGCGTGGAGCCGGCCGGCGCGCGCGTGGAGCCTCCGAACCTGCGCCTCCGCGTCCGCCACCAGCTCGCGCGCCGTCGTCGCCTCCCGCTGCGCCCGTAGGATCTCCTCCGCCCGCTGCCGTCGTGCGCTCTCGAGCGCGTCGCGTCGCTCCTCGGCGAGCCGCAGCTCTTCCCTCAGCTGCGCGACAACGACGTCGGCTTCCTCGTCCGTCGAGCGACGTCCTCGAGCTCCGCCGGGACCCGCTCGAGAGCCGCGCGAACCTCTGCGGCTCGGTCGCGGACGGCGGCCGCGCGCTCTCCGAGCGCCGCCAGCGTGTCGAGCTGGGCCGCGACGACCTGATCCTGGCGCTCCAGGTCGGCCGCATGCCGTACGAGCTCCGAGGAGGCCGCGTCGGGCACCTCCGCATTCTGGCAGGCGCCGTCGGCCGGCCGGGCGTGCCCGCGCGCCCGGTGTCGTCCCGCGACGGCGTCCGTCGACCGGCTTCGTACACTCGGGCGGATGAAGACCTGCTCGGCGTGCGGCACCGAGAACCCCGACATCGCGCGCTTCTGCCTCGCGTGCGGGGCACAGCTCGCCGCGCCGGCTCCCGCCCAGGAGACCCGGAAGGTCGTGACGATCGTGTTCTCCGACCTCAAGGGGTCGACGAGTCTCGGCGAGACGCTCGACTCCGAGGCGCTGCGGGAGGTCATGACCCGCTACTTCGACGCCATGCGGGCCGAGCTTGAGCACCACGGCGGCGTGATCGAGAAGTTCATCGGCGACGCCGTGATGGCCGTCTTCGGCCTCCCGCGCCTGCACGAGGACGACGCGCTGCGCGCGGTGCGCGCCGCCGCCGGCATGCAGGCCGCGCTCGAGCGCATCAACGGCGACCTGCAGCGGCACTACGGCGTCCAGCTCTCGAACCGAACGGGCGTCAACACCGGGGAGGTCGTGGCCGGCGACCCGACGTCGGGGCAGCGCCTCGTGACCGGGGACGCGGTCAACGTGGCCGCGAGGTTGGAGCAGGCGGCGGGCGAGCGCGAGGTGCTCCTGGGGGAGCTCACGTACAGGCTCGTGCGCGACAGCGTCGAGGTCGAGGAGGTCGAGCCGCTGGCGTTGAAGGGGAAGTCCGAGCCCGTGCCCGCGTATCGGCTGGTCCGCGTCCACGAGACCGGGGGCCCAACCGCGCGTCGCGAGGCGCCCGTGGTGGGGCGCGAGGACGAGCTTGCGCAGCTCATTGCGGAATTCGAGGAGGCTCGGGCGGCGCGCGCGAGTCGGCTCGTCACGATCGTCGCCGACGCGGGCATCGGCAAGACCCGGCTCACGCAGGAGTTCACGGAGCGGCTCGGCGACTCGGCGCTCGCGCTGGAGGGCAGGTGCCTCCCCTACGGCGATGGAATCACGTTCTGGCCGCTCGCCGAGGCCCTCCGGAACAGGGCCGGCATCGCAGACGACGACTCCGGTGACGACGCGCGGACGAAGCTTCACGCGGTTACCGAGACGGCGGGCGATGACGTCGCGGAGCGGATCGCAGCGATGATCGGCCTCGGGATCGAGCCGTTCCCCGTTGAGGAGCTCTTCTGGGCGGTTCGGCGGCTGCTCGAGGGACTCGCGCGCGAGCGGCCGGTCGTGCTCGTCGTCCAGGACATCCACCAAGCAGAGCCGACGCTCCTCGAGCTCCTCCAGCACCTCGTTGACGGGATCGACGATGCGCCCGTGCTCGTCGTCTGCACCGCGCGGCCCGAGCTCGAGGATCGCGGCGCGGGGTGGGGCTCCGGCGACCGGACGACGACGATCGAGCTACCCGCCCTCGACGGCGATGCGAGCAAGGCGATGGTCGAGAGCCTGCTCGGCGGGGGCTCGCTCGATCCCGGCACGCTCGACCGGATCATGACCGCGGCCCAGGGGAACCCGCTCTATGCGGAGCAGCTCCTGACGATGCTCACCGACGAGGGCCTGCTCGAGCGGCGGAACGGGGAGTGGACGCCGACGGGCGATCTCTCCGAGCTCCACGTGCCACCGACGATCCAGGCGCTGCTCGCGGCGCGCCTCGACACACTGAGCAGTAGCGAACGATCGGTGATCGAGCCCGCGTCCATCGTCGGCTATCTCTTCGTCGAGTCCGCCGTGGCGGCCCTAGCTCCACCCGAGGTCACCCCACGGGTCGGCACCGAGCTCACCTCACTGCGCCACAAGCATTTCGTCCAGAGGATCGAGGACGGCGACGAGGGCGCGCACCGGTTTCAGCACATCATGATCCGCGATACTGCCTACGACGGGATTCTCAAACGCGCGCGGGCAGACCTCCACACGCGGTTCGTCGCCTGGGCGGACGGAGTGAACCGTGACCGCGAAGCGGAGTTCGAGGAGATCCTCGGCTATCACCTCGAGCAGGCGTGGACGTACCTCTCGGAGCTCGGGCCGCTGGACGACCACGGGCTCGCGATCGGTGCCGACGGTTCCCGCCGGCTCGCCTCGGCAGGACGGCGTGCGTTCGTGCGTGGCGACCTGTCCGCCGCGGTCGCCCTCCTCGGGCGGGCGGTCGGTCTGCTCCCCACGGATGACGACGAGCGGCTGCGCCTCCTCCCCGAGCACGGCGAGGCATTGCTCATGACCGGCCGCTTCGAGGCGGCGACAGTGGTGCTCGGCGAGGCGATCGAGAAGGCGGCACTCGCGCCGACCGCCGCGGCGCGAGCGGCGCTCGTCCTGCTCCTCGTGCGCCTTCGCACGGGCGACCCGCAGGGCTGGGACGGACCGACGGTGGAGCAGGGGATCACGGAAGCGATCGACGTCTTCGAGCGCGCAGACGACGACGCCGGCCTGGCGATGGCCTGGCGCCTCAGGGCCTGGGCCGCCGGTACCGCCTGCCGGTTCGGTGACTCCGCGGACGCGTCCAGCCGCGCGATCGAATACGCGCGCAGCGCAACCGACGTCCGGCAGGAGCGGCGCGCCGCGACCGCCTACGCGGGGGCGGCGTCGCTCGGCCCGACAAATGTCGACGAGGCGATCGCGCGCTGCGAGTGGTGCCTCGAGCAAACCGTGGGCGACCGTCAGTCCGAGGGAAATCTGCTCGCGGTGCTCGGCGGCCTATACGCGATGCAGGGCGCATTCGACCACGCGCGATCACTCGTCGGCAAGGGCCGTGCGCTGCTCGAGGAGCTCGGGCTCGACGTGGAGACAGCCCGCGTCGACCTAGAGGCCTGGCGCGTCGAGATGCTGGCGGGTCAGATCGACGCCGCGGAGGAACAGGTGCGCAAGGCGTACGACCTACTCGACGCGGTCGGCGAGAAATACTTGCTCTCGACGGTGGCCGGGTCGTTGGCGCAGACCTTGCTTGAGCGGGGCTCTTCCCTGGAGGAGGCCGAGGCGCTCGTCGAACGGACACAGGCGCTGGCGACGGCCGCGGACGTGGGAACCCAAGCGCTGTGGCGGTGCGTCACGGGACGCATCCTCGCCCGCCGCGGATCGTTCTACGACGCGGAGGCGATCGTCAGGGAGGGCATCGAATTGCTCGACCCCACAGACGCGGTCCTGCTGCAACTCGACGCCCAACTTGACCTGGGCGAGGTGCTGTCCGCGGCCGGCAAGACGAGTGACGCACGGGTCGCGTACGAGACCGCCCTCGGTCTCGCGGAACTGAAGGGCGGTGTCGTGATGTTCGAGACAGTCGGCCGACGCCTCGGCGCCCTCGACACCGCCCGCTGAGGGTTCAGCTCACCACGTGTACCAGCCATTCGTCGACGCCTTGACGACAGCTGTCCAGGTTCCTCCCTTACCGTCTCCGTGGTGGTCATCGTGGTGGTCGTCATGGTCTCCGCCGCGACCGAGCGTGGTCGAGAGGGCGGTCGTGGTGAACGACCCCGAGTCCAAGGTGATCGAGACGACGCAGCCGTTCGGGTCGGCACTAGGACACGAAGGAAGCAAGTGGTTGTTGTGGTAGACCGCGGTGACCTTCGCGTTCTTTGGCAGCGCGTCGGCCGAGCCACGGAGCACGATCGTCGTAACATTCGGGCTGAAATTCGCGGGAACGTAGCCTTCCTCGCACGTCTGACCGAGCGCGGCGATGCAGACCGTCGAGCGACCAAATGCCGAGTGGCCCGGGTCGCCCGACTGCAGCGGCCCCTCCACGATCTTCGTCGCAAGGCCGAAGTCGATGGAGTTGGTCGGGATCGGTGACGGGAGACAGGCCGTCGTCGAGTTCGGATTCGACTGCGGGTCGAGGTTCTGGCTCGTGGTCAGGCTCCCCTGGCCGAACGCGTTCGAGCACGGGTCGAAGTTCGTCTGGTAGGCGCCGGCCTCCGTCGTGGAGTTCGGGGAGAGCAGGGTCGCGGCGACGGGCGTCCCACCACGCGGCAGGGTGTCGTTCGGATCGGCGACGTCGTTGACGCCTTCCTTGATCGTCCAGCGGCCGTTGGTCTGCAGACAGCCGTTGCAGCCCTCCGGCTGGGCGAGCGTCGGCGCCGTCCAGACCGTGGTGAGCACTAGTTGGGGTGTCCCCGGCGTTCCGGGCGTGAGCTTGCCGAAGTCACAGGTCCACTCGCGCCCGTTGGCGGTGGTGACGACGACAGGGGTCGAGGGGCAGTTCGACGCGACGAACGCGGCCTCGACGTAGGGCTGCAACCCGGCTGCAGCGACGAACGGGACGCTCATGCGGAAGATCACGTGGGTGAACGTGCTCTTGCCGGTGTTCGTGAGCGTCGACCGGTAGGCGATGCTCTTGCCGTAGCTAACGCGCGCCGGGCCCGGGAGCGCGTCGAAGAACGTCTCGCCGACGCGGTTTCCCGCGCTACCCCATGGAACCATGATCGCGATCGCGGTCCCTGCCGCAAGGCAGAGCAACGCAAGCCGACGCCAGCCTGACCTCATCCCCAGTACCTCCCGTTCTTCGCCGCAGCCTTCGTCCCCGCGGATTGCACATCATGACACTCGCCGCGGCACCCTACAACCAGGAGAGGGGGTTGGTGCGGCGACCCGGGGCTACCATGCCCATCTCCAGGCGACGTGGCCGAGTGGTTAGGCAGAGGCCTGCAAAGCCTCGTAAGCGGTTCGAATCGCTCGTCGCCTTCGGCGGAGAGGAGGAGGGTGCGACGTGCTAATCGCTCGCGCGATAGAGCCGACGAAGGTAGACCTGAGTGGTCTAGATCTGCGAGTGCCGATGAGCGAGAGGAGAGATACGAGAAAGACGGGATGTGAAAAGAGGAAGAACAACGAAAACGAAGCGAGCAGAGAATGCGGGAGAGGTAGATTCGAGAGATGAGAACGACAAGATACAAGGAGCGACAGATCACGAGATAGAAAAGCTCACCCTAAAGGATTTGCTAAAGAAACAAAGGGACGACATACGCATCTACCGCGGCCGAGGAAAACGCTCTAGACCGCCCATCGCAGAGAGCACGTACTAGGCGGGCATGGGCTAGATCGCGACCTCCCGCCCTCCGACAGCCCTGTCTCAGAGCGAAGGTCGATGTCACGCAGCCGTAGCCGAGCGGCCGCACCGCGGCGGCCCCGAGGTAAGAGAGCGCACACAGAGAAGCCGTGCGCCGTCTCGCAGGCGTCAGCAGCCGCGCACGACCTCCGGGCCACTGTCTCACGTCGAGGTCTTCCGGCCGGTACGAGGACGCTGATCCGCCAACGGGTCGCTCGATCGGCGGTCTCGTACAGCCACGCGAAGAACCGTGAGCCGCGACCGAAGCGCCATCGGCCGGTGGCGCTGCCCCGGTCGAGACGCGCGGTATCGACGTCCGCGACGGCCGTCACCTCGGCTCACGCAGACTCGGCAGGGAGCAGAGTCCGTTCGCGCGCAGTAGTCGTCACGCGTTCGCCGCGAGCGCCCGAGCCGGCGAGCCCCACGTACCGGTCGACGGAGAGGTCAGCCTCATACTCGCCCTCGTCCCCATCCAGTCCGAGAAGCCGCGAGCGCCAGCTCCCAGGCGACATTGGCCGCGTCGCGCTCGATCTCGACGAATGAGGGACCCGCACTCGGGATCGTTCACAGGGTCGAACCAGGCGTACGGCTCGCTCATCTCACGCGCCGAGACGGCGAGAGACTCGATCCCGTAGCCGAGCAGCCAGCGCGCGACCGCTCTCCGAGGTACCGCGTGAGGCAGCGATGCGACGCAGCTCGCGCGAGGGACGCGCGAGCCGCACGTTGAGCACCTCGCGAAGCTCCCCCGTGACACACGCCATATCGCGAGCACAGCGATATGTCAAGTACGGTACCGGCGTGGTCTACGAGATCAGTCCGAGGAGCGCGATGACACTCAGGTGAGAGCCGTTGCGAGCTCGGGCCGATACCCTCGGGACGTGGTCGAGTCGGCGCGACGCGCGGACGATCAGAACCGCCACGGACATGACACGCAGATGCAGACGACGAGGAACGCGGGATGACCCACCGCGCCCACGCGCGGAACGCCACGAGAACCGCCCGCGGGGAGGAGGACCGCAGGCAACCGAGGAAGAGGCCAACGCGCACCCGGGCCGCCCGACGCCAGCCGCCGCCAGGGACACGGAAGCGGCCGAGGCCAGGGACACCGCACGAAGAAGTAGAGCACCGCGCCAACGCTGCCAGGAAGCGCAGGACGCCGAAAGACGGCCCCCGCCCGGGCGCCCGAACGGAGGCCGTCAGGGACGGCACAGACCACCCGCGCGGCGGGGACACACGAACCGGGTCGCGCCCCGAAGCGAGAGACGGGAGATCGACACCACGGCCCGGGCCGCCCGAACCGCCGGCGGGCCCCGCCAGCCGCCTGACCGCCGGGGCCGCGGCCGCAACCGCCGCGGCGGGCCCCCGGGACGGCCGCCGCGCCCGACAGGGGCAGCAACGGGCCCGCCACCGCCCACGGAGCCGAGCAAGCGGCACCCGGTCAAGCAGCGCCGCCGCCACCAGCGCGACCCGCCGGACAGCGAGAGAGCGGCATCCGACCCGCCCGGACGCCCACAGCCCGGACGTGTCTGAGCGAGCGCACGTGACCCGCGTCGCGCGCCAGAGTCGCCCACGAACCGGGAAGGCGAGGCAGATCGCCGTCCAGCACGTGTCAGTAAGGGACGCCCCGACCCGACCGCCACGAAGTACCCGAAGGTACGCGCCGGCCTGATCGCCCGGCCAAAACGCGGCCACCCCCCACCGTCAACGAACCCGAACCCGTAGCGAGGCGCGAGCCGCGCAGCGCCACGAGGTAAGCCCCGACCAGCGAGCCGACCGGCACCGACGGCGATCACCCCGTGCAGGTGCGCGAGCCCGCGCCGCCCCCACACCCGAGCGAGAACCGACCCGAGCCCGTCGCCCGACCGCCCCACCCCGACGCACGAGCAGCGCACCCACCGCTGCCCGCCGTCGAGCGAACAGGTACGCCAAACGCGATCCACCCGGCATCCGGCCAGCCCTGAACACCGACGCCCGCGGGGTGGCGACACGCGTCGGATCAACGGAACCGTCCGCCCCCGGCGCCGTCACCGAAAACATCACGGACAGCCGCGCGAGCCGCAGCTCTCCAGCCACCGC
The DNA here is from genome assembly GCA_963710125.1 of uncultured Actinomycetes bacterium. Taxonomy (GTDB): domain Bacteria; phylum Actinomycetota; class Thermoleophilia; order Gaiellales; family Gaiellaceae; genus Gaiella. Next base: position 64,503 of record CAVPZH010000016.1, read on the forward strand.
CGCCGCGTCCCCGCGCCCAGACGGGCCGAACGCCGGACACGTCCGCGCCGAGCACGTCCGCACACCCTCCGGCAACCAGTGATTGCAGCCCGGACAGCGACACGCCGCCTCCAAACGACCATCCTCGACAGCCGGCGACCTCCCGGAGCACGATCGCGAGCCACGCACGCGTCGGCGGCTCCCCGGCCGGGGAGCGCCCGCCGCCGCGCGCTCGGCGGCCACTCCGCGAGCGTCTCGTAGTCCGCCGCCCTCCGACGAAGAAGCTCGAGCAGCGTCACTGGCCGCTCCCTTCGTCGCCACGCGCTCCAGCACCTGAGCGAGGAACGGATCAGTTCTGCGGAGATCGATGCCGGTGAGGGATCGGTCGGGGAAGCGTCGGACAGCGGTTCGAATCCGCTCGTCGCCTTCGTTGGCTTGAACCCTCTCGTCTACGAGGTTCCGAGCGGATTCTTTTCGCGGGCCTGCTCCATCGCTTCGACCGCCCGCTCCACGTCAGAGACCTCTAGGTGCGTGTAGACGTCGATGGTCGTACGGATCGAGGCGTAACCGAGCGCCTTCTGCGTCGCGGCGAGGTCGCCACCCGTCGCCCGGATCAACTTCGTTGCGAACGTGTGCCGTGACGTGTGCGGCTTTCGATACCGCACTCCCGCCCGCTTGCAGCAGGCATCCCACCAACGCCAGAACGTCGAGTAAGCCATCGGGCGCGTGGGATCCGACCAGGTCGGCCCATGCGGCCCGGCGCCGGTCGGGTAGAGCAAGAAGTCCCTCTGCTCCGGAGCGCGGTCGAGCTTCGGGAAGGGCGTCAGCATGAACTCTTCGAGCGCGAGGACAACTCGCCCGCGCACCGGCACGACGCGCCCCTTGCCGCCCTTACCTCGACGCACAATGACCCACCGCTCGGTCAGGTCTACATCCTCGACCCGAAGGCCCCGAATCTCGGCAGCGCGAAGCCCCGAGTCGAGCAACAGAGATACGCCGAGCCGGTCGCGGATCGCATCCTGCGCGGTGACCAAGCGAGCCTCTTCCTCGGACGTAAACACGTCGAGAACCGTCTGGGTCTCGCGCTTCGGGTAACGGACGCGGGCCATCGGGTCACGATCGATGTGCCCTTCCTGGTAGAGCCACCGCCAGAAGTCCCTGTAGACCGCCGTAACGCGCTTCCGTGACCCCCTCGGGAACGAGTCGCGCACCTCGCGGAGATCGTCTGTCGTGACGTCGTGGGTCGTTCGGTTCGCGAGCACGACGCACATCCGCGCGAGGTCGCGCTCGTACTGGTCGAGGGTCCGCGCGGCCGCTCCAGCTTCGTTGTCCTTCCAGCTGAGATACGCCGTCACGACGGGCCCGAGCTTCGTCTCGAGGTACCGCTTGTCACGCACGGGTTCGCGGAGCATCAACTCCAGCTCCGAAGGGTCAAGGTGACGGTCTGTTCCTCGATGCTCGACATTGGTCTGAGAGCACCGTAGGACCGCGGACCGACACCGCGCTAGTGGGTCACTTGCTCGCTGCGGACCGCTGCGTCCGAAGCCCCGCGCCCACCGCACGTGCTCGCCCCGTCAACCCCTTCCAGGGGTCGGCCTTCGGGCTTGACGGGTCTCCGCGCGCGCAGCGGGGGCATGCATGGACGCAGCCACCGCAACCAGCAAAGCGCCCAGGCGCGGCACCCGACCGCGGCTTACTCCGGAGCGCCGGAACCAACTCCGGTACTGGATCAGCGAAGCCGTCCGCGCCGCTACGAAACCGCCGCATGAGAACGCCTGCGGTGAGTGTGGCGCCGACCGTCGAGATCTCCCCGGACCCGTCCTGGGCTGCAGCACGTGCGCCAACCGCTTCTGGCGACGGCGACAGCGCGCTGCCTGACCTCCGCGAGCGCGGCCCGGCGGCACCCCTCCGGGTGCCGACCGGTCCGCGGTATCAGCGCGGAGGATCGGTCACGCCCAGGTACGCCCCCTCTACCGCTCTGGCGATGATGCCCTCGGCATTGGACGACGGATCGACTGGCCAGAAGTCGTGACAACGGAGGCACATCCCACCGAGCTTCACCCAGCGACCAGACCCCGCGCCTTTGCGGACGTCTTCACACCGAATCGATTTCCAGTCGAGGAGCACCACGCCTACGCGGCCCGCGAGGAAGCCGACGCGGCCCTGGTGCGAGCGCTGGATCGGTCACAAGTACCGCTCATCTACGGGGAATTCGGCGTTGGCAAGACGACACTCGTCAAGAGGTTCTTCCGGAACGAGGAAGCAGAGGGACGATTCGTCCATTTCCTCTCGCCCGCGAACAAGACATTTGATGAAGTTGCGAAAGTCGTTCTGGAGCACCTCGACTATGCCGTCGAAGTCTCGGGTGACGTAACTGCTGTCAGAACTGGAGAGGATGCGATCGAGGCCGGACTGTTTTCTGTCCTTCGGGCCAGCAGCAAGTCAGGTGCCGAGAGTGCCGAAACCACGCGCCACGAGTTCGTGGTGACGACGCCCACGGATCAGGGACTCCTGCGAGCCATGGCGGATGACCGTGTCATCCTCGCCGTGGACGAGATGCACAAGGCCGACGATGCGTTTCGGGCGCAGCTCGCAGAATTCATCAAAGCCGTCAGCAATCTGGGCGAAGGCTTCCCGAAGGTGATCGTTCTCGGCACGACTCTCGACGCCTCGCGACTGGTGGCCCATGACCCCGGGATCGACCGCCTAATCGCCGAGGTAAGGGTCCGACCGATGACCGATGACGAGGCCCGCACGGTGGTGCTGTCTGGCATGGGTCGTCTCGAAATCCCAATCGATGCCGCTCGCGTCGAGCGAATCGTCCGTACCGCTGCGGGTGCTCCAGCGTTGGTCCAAGAGGTGTGCCTTGACGTTGCCGAACGGGCTGATGCCGAACGACGAGCTGTCGAAGATTCCGACATAGACGAAGCCATCAAGCTGTTCCTGCTGAACAGCCAGGCACGCCTGACGGCCAAGTACATGGCAGCCATCGAAACAATGGGGCCGCTTCGGTATCGAAAGCAGATTCTCCGCGCAATGTCCGAGTCAACATCCGATTTCGTGACGATGGAAGAGCTCACATCGTCCATCAGCGCGTTCGTTGGTTCGGACGTACAAGCCACCGCTCTGAGCGGACCGCTGCGAGTTCTGAAGTCGGAGGGCTACGGATCAATTCTGATGGACGTCGAACGTCCTGCCGGGGAAGGCAGGGTCCACAACCTGACGGCGTTCGACGATCCGCGGATGAAGGCGTTCATCCGAGCGATGAACGCCGTCGAGGAGCAGGGACTGCTTCCCACCGACGAAGAAGTCGCATCGCTGCCAGCCCCCGACTAGGCAGCGCGTCCGACTCGCGCAGCACTTCTCCGGGATCCAGCGGTTCGAATCCGCTCGTCGCCTTCGTTGGCTTGAAACCAAGCCCCTGGGTGCCTTGAGCGGATTCTTTCGCGGGCCTCCTCGACCGCCTCGCCTGCGTGGATGAGCCTTGCGCGTCTACCGACTCGCGCGCGCGAGGCCGAGGCGGCGCAGGGAGCGCTCGAGCTCGGGTACACGTTCCTGGATGCGCTCGAAGTCCTGACCGGAGAGCGAGAGGAGCCGCATCCGCGTGCGCGCCACGACCGTGGCTGTCCGCTGTCCGGTCAGGAGAAGTGAGATCTCGCCGAACGTGTCGCCGGGGCCGAGAGCCTGGGTCTCATCGACACGGTCGGGCAGGACCTCGGCCTCGCCCTGTTGGATGAAGTAGATGGCGGTTCCGTAATCGTCGAGCGTGACGACTTTGGCACCTGCCTCGATCTCGACCTCGCTCATTGCGGCCGCGAGCTCCTCGAGCTCCGCCGCCGGGAGGTCGGCGAAGACCGGGAATGCCGCGATCCGACTCGTATCCACCGAGGCGGATCGTGCCACAGAACTACTCGAGCGGATGGATCCAGCGGTTCGAATCCGCTCGTCGCCTTCTTCCCGGTGAGCGCGGATCCACCGGGTTCGTCGAGCCGGCCGTCGCGCCTCGCACCGCGGGGCGACCTGTCCCGGGCGCCGTTCTGTAGCGTCCCGACGATGGTGCGAGCCGACAGCGTGCGCAAGTGGACGCTCCTGGCCGTCTGCCTGACGACGTTCATGCTCCTGCTGGACATCACGGTCGTCGTCGTCGCCCTCCCGAACATGCAGGAGCGCTTCGACGCCAGCCTGACCGGCCTGCAGTGGGTCGTCGACGCCTATGCGCTGACGCTCGCCGCGTTGATCCTCACGGCCGGCGCGCTCGCGGACCGGTACGGACGCCGGATGGTGTTCATTGCGGGCGTCCTGCTGTTCACGATGTCGTCGCTGCTCTGCGGCCTCGCGTGGAACATCGTCGCGCTCGACGTCGCACGTGCGCTGCAGGGGATCGGCGGCGCGGCGCTGTTCGCGACCGCCCTCGCGCTGATCGGTCACGAGTATCGCGGCCCTGAGCGTTTCGGGGCGCTCGCCGTCTGGGGGGCGACCGTCGGCGCGGCTGTCGCCTGCGGACCGCTCGTCGGCGGGATCCTGACCGACGGCCTGGGCTGGCGCTGGATCTTCTTCGTCAACATCCCCGTCGGCGTCTTCGCGCTCGCGGTCGCGCTCACGCGGATCACGGAGTCCCGCGATCCCGGCGCCCGGCACACCGACGTGCGCGGTCTCGTGACGTTCTCCGCAGCGCTGTTCCTGATCGTCTTCGGGATCCTCCGAGGAAACGCGCTCGGCTGGGCGAGCACCGTGATCGTCCTGTCGCTCGTCTGCGGCGTCGTCCTGCTGGTCCTCTTCGTGGTGCTCGAGCTGCGCCACGAGCGACCGATGTTCGACGTGACGCTGTTCCGCCAGCGGGCATTCGTCGGCGTGTCGGTCGCGACGTTCTCCATCGCGGCCGGCATGTTCGCGATGTTCCCGTACCTGTCGATCTACCTCCAGGACATCCTCGGCTACTCGCCGCTCGCCGCGGGTGTGCGCTTCCTGCCGCTCACGGCCTTCGTGTTCTTCGTGCCGCTCGCGACACGCCGCTTCGCCGCCCGCGTGCCGTTGTGGGTGATGATCGGCACGGGCCTCACGCTCGTCGCGGGCGGTCTGGCGTTGATGGACGGGCTCGGCGTCGACTCGACCTGGACGGCCCTCCTGGCCGGCTTCGTCGTCGCGGGCGTCGGCATCGGGATCGCGAATCCCGCGCTGGCCGCCGGCGCGCTGCGCGTCGTCGATCCGGCACGAACGGGCATGGCGTCGGGGATCAACAACACGTTTCGCCTCGCCGGCGTGGCGGTGGGGGTCGCAGCGCTCGGGGCGTTGCTCGAGAACCGCGTCGTAAGCGAGTTCTCCGCGGTGGCCGGCGGCAACGCAGCGGGTCTCGGCGCGGCGGTGAGCTCGGCGGGGGTCCGGGCGGTCGCGGGTCAGCCGAACCTCGTCGAGCCCGCGAAGACCGCCTTCGTCACCGGCCTCAACGACGTCCTGGTCACGGGTGCGGTGGTGCTCGCGGTCGGCGCCGTCGCGGCGTTCACGCTGCTTCGCGCCCCTGCCTCGGCCCCGGCCCCGCCGGCGGCGGCCGAAACGACCTGACGGGGACGTTCACTCCACCCGGCGCTGACCGGGCTCTACGTCAGGGCGAGCAGCCGCGTGGCGTTCTCCTTGAGGACGAGCGGGCGCACCTCGTCCTTGAAGCCGGCCTCCTCGAAGTCGGCGAGCCAGCGGTCGGGCGTGATCAGCGGGAAGTCGGAGCCGAACAGCACCTTCGTCCGGAGCTGGGTGTTCGCGTAGCGGACGAGCTGGGGCGGGAAGTACTTCGGCGACCACCCGGACAGGTCGATCCAGACGTTCTCCTTGTGCAGGCAGATCGAGATCGCCTCGTCCTGCCACGGGAACGAGGGATGCGCGAGCACGAGCTGGAGCTCGGGGAAGTCGGCTGCGACGTCGTCGAGGCACATGGGGTTCGAGTACTTGAGCCGCAGTCCGCCGCCGCCGGGCAGGCCTGTGCCGATGCCCGAATGGCCGGAGTGGAAGAGCGCAGGCAGCCCCGCCTCGGCGATCGTCTCGTACAGCGGATAGGCGGCGCGGTCGTCGGGGAAGAACTCCTGCAGGTTCGGGTGGAACTTGAAGCCCTTGACGCCGTGCTCGGCGATCAGCCGGCGCGCCCGCGAGACGGCGTCGGGGCGGGCGGGATCGACGCTCGCGAACGGGATCAGGACGTCGGCGTTCGCGGCTGCGCCCTCGGCGATCTCCTCGTTCGGGATCGGCGGGATCCCGCTCCGGGACTCCCAGTCGACCGTGAACACGACCGCCGCCAGGCTCCGCTCGCGGTAGTACGCCGCGACGTCGTCGATCGTCGGCAGGGGGTGGTCGCTGCCGAAGTACCGCCTGGCGGCCGCGCGCAGGTCGGGCGGCACCGGATCGTGCCCCGCGCGGGTGCGCTCCGTGTGCACGTGCACGTCGATCGCGGTGACGGATGCGAGGTCGATCACGGCGAGACCGTACCCAGTTCCGCCTGCAGCGCCGTCCCCCACGCGAGCAGGTCCCAGTCGGCGCCCGGTGCGCCGACGAGCGAGACGCCCGTCGGCAGCCCGCTCCGCGTGCCGACGCCGGACGGGAGCGCCACGACGGGGAACCCGGTCCAGTCCCAGTAGTACGTCAGGGACAGGTCGTCGATGTCGCCGAAGGCCTCGTCGTAGCCGCTGCCGCGCGCGGGGGCAACAATGGGGATCGTGGGCTCGACGACGGCGTCGATCCGGTGCAGGGCCAGCCAGTCGCACCAGGCGGCGGTGTCCTCCGCCCGGCCCACCTGCCCGGCGACGTATTCCTCGGCCGTCATCGCCCGCTGCTCGGCGTGCTCGAGACGCGCGCGATTCGAAAAGCGGTACTCGTCACGCCGGTCGTCGAAGCGCCGGTGGTAGACGAGCATCTCGGTGAGCACGAGGTCGAAGAACTCGCCCAGCACGTCGAGCCGGGCCGCCGGGGGCGGTGGCTCCACGCGTTCGCCCGGCAGCGCGGCGAGCGCCCGCTCGAAGCCGTCGGCGACGTCCGGGTCGAGGTCGGCGATACGCGGGGAGACGGCGTACCGGCGGAGCGGCCGCCGCTCGCGCGGCGGCTCGGTGCCCGCGAGGGCCGCCAGGAGCGGCTCGCAGTCGCGCACCGTGCGGGTCATCGGTCCCGGGTGGTCGAAGCTCGGCGCCAGCGGCACGATCCCACGAAGCGAGAGCAGACCGCGCGTGGGCTTGACGGTCGACGTGCCGCACTCCGCGGATGGGATGCGGAGGGAGCCGGCCGTGTCCGTGCCGGTCGCGGCCGGCACCTGGCGCGACGCGAGCGCCGCGCCCGAGCCGCCGCTCGAGCCCCCTGCCGAGCGCTCGAGCGACCACGGGTTGCCGACCTGGTCGGTGGTCCCGCCACAGGCGAACTCGTGCGTGTGCAGATGGCCGAGCAGGACCATCCCGGCGGCCGAGAGGCTCGCCCAGGCGTCGCAGTCCCGGTCGGGGACGTCGTCGAGCACCCGGCTCGAGGCGGTGAGCGGCTTGCCCGCGACGGCGTAGAGGTCCTTCAGGCCGATCGGGATCCCGCAGAGGACGGGCGCGTCGCCCCGCGCGAGTCGCTCGTCCGCGGCGGCGGCCGCCGCGAGCGCGTCCTCCTCGTACACGCGCACCCACGCGTTGACGGAGCGCGGATCCCCCTCGTGGCTGTGGACGCCGTCTCGCTCGCGGATTCGCGCGAGACATGCCTCGGCGAGCTCGCGGGCCGAGAGCGCGCGCTGCCCGAGCAGCCCCGATGCCTCGAGCACCCCGAGATCTGCTGCATCGTGCAAGGCGCGATCCTCGCACGTCGCCGGCCCGAGCGGAGCCGCGAGCGTGTGGGGAGGGCTGCGAGCGCCCTGCGACCTTGCATTCCGGAACCCGAGACACTAAAGATTCCTCGTCGGGTATGCGGAGTCACGTCCCACATACTCGAACGAATCGGGAGGCCCCACTCCAACGGCTCGATGGAGAGCCACAGAAAGGGAGGATGCGGATGACGTTTCGGAGGGCACTCACCGTGGGCGGGGTCGCTGCGCTGATGGCGTCCGCCATAGCGGTCACGGGCGCGGGCGCAGGCCCGGACGCGACTCCACCCGGCAAGGGGAAGTCGATGGCGCTGGGCGTCTGCGGTCTCGGGACCGGCAAGAAGGCGACGGGGGCGCCGATCAAGCTGGCCGGCCTCGACATGCTGATCCCGGGGGTCGACTTCACGACGATCGGCAAGGTCGCCGCCGCGTACTTCGCGTGCGTCAACGACAACGGCGGCATCCACGGTCGCCCGATCAGCTACAAGCTCTACACCGAGGCGCTCGACCCGAACCAGGAGAAGGCGCTCGCACGGAAGATGATCGAGGGCGACAAGGTCGTCGGCGTCGTCGGCAACACGAGCTTCGCCGAGTGCGGCACGAACTGGAAGTACTACAAGAGCAAGGGCTTCATCGTGATCGGCGCGGGCGTGCAGGCCGAGTGCTACAGCACCCCGTCGTACGCGATGGTCAACTCCGGCCCGCGCTACTCGAACGTCGGTGCGGCGCAGGCTCTGATCAAGGCCGGCGCGAAGAAGCTCGCGATCGCGTCACCGGACACCATCTCCGCGTACGCGGACGGCGGCCCGGCGCTCGTCGCGAAGAAGGCGGGCATTCCCGTCAAGATCTACCCGACGCACCTGCCGGTCACCGACGCGACGTCGCAGCTCATCCAGATGTACCAGTTCGTCGGGGACGGAGGGCGCGATCCTGCTCGACTTCACGCCCGACACCGCGCCTGCGTTCATGAAGGCGGCCCAGCAGCAAGGGATCGTCGACAAGGTGCTGTGGGGCTCGTCGACCCCGATCGCGAACACGTTGATGTCGAGCCAGTTCTCCCCGGCGTTCGACGGGCGCCTGTGGATCGACAACGAGTTCTCGAACGTCGACCCGAAGGTCGGACCCGACTCGGCGCTGATGTTCTCGATCCTCAAGAAGTACTCGCCGAAGATCGCCCCGCAGGCGTTCGCGCAGATGGGCTTCCTCGCCGGGAAGTTCGCGACGAACGCGCTGCTGAGCATCAAGGGCCCCGATCACCGCGAAGACGTACAACGCCGCGGTGCGGAAGCTCAAGAACCAGAAGTCGGACATGCTGTGCAAGCCGTTCTACGTCGGCGCGCTGCCGTTCCACATCCCGAACAACACGAACATCATCGTCGACTACAAGAACGGCAACGTCGTCGTGAAGAAGGGCTGCACGGCCTTCCAGGCGGTGGACAAGGCCATCGCGCAGACGCGTGCGTTCGAGAAGAAGTTCAAGCTGAACACCGGCAAGTAGCCAGAGGCAACGAAATCGAGCGATGACGATCAGGGTGCCCGGAGGCATCGATGGCTGACCTGCTCGCGGTGAGCGTGTTCGGCGTCGACTGGCAGTTCCTCAAGCCCTTCATCGTGATCGGCCTGGCGTTCGGGGGCGTGTACGCGCTCTCGGGCGTCGGGCTGGTCGTGCTGTACCGGGCAACCGGAGTGCTGAACCTCGCGTTCGGCGCCATCGGAGCCGCGGGCGCCCTGATCGCCTACTACCTGATCAACCACACGAGCTGCCCCCAGTGGCTCGCGTTCACGGTCTGCGTCCTGTTCGGGGGCGTCCTGAACCTCGCCTACGGGGTGATCTTCGGCCCCGCCTTCGCACGGCGCGACCCGCTCGTGAAGATGATGGGCACGCTCGCCCTGGCGCTGATCCTGCTGGGCGTGATGGGCTGGCGGGCACCGGCCGGTGGCGCCTTCGCCCGCTTCCTCCCCCTGCCCAGCTCCGAGCACCACTACTTCATCGCGGGCACGTCCGTGAACCTCACCCAGATCATCTCGATCGCCGTCGCGCTCGTGCTCACGGCCGGAGTGACGATCTTCCTGCGCCTCACCCGCCTCGGGACCGCGATGCGGGCGCTCGCGAACGACCGCGAGATCAGCGCGACGCTCGGCGTGCCGGTGCGGCGCGTCGAGGCCGTCGCCTGGTTCGGCTCGGGCCTCGCCTGCGGGGCAGCCGGCCTCCTCCTGCCCGACCTGCTCACGTCGCTCGACTACGCGGCGCTCACGTTCCTCGTCATCGCCTCGCTCGCAGCGGCACTGATCGGCCGCCTGCGCTCGCTGTGGGCGACGTTCTTCGGCGGTATGGCGGTCGGCCTGGCCCAGGCGGTCCTGACCCCGTACGCGTCCCTCTCGGCCTACCGCCAGGCGGCGCCGTTCGTGCTCGCGATCATCGCGCTGCTCGTGCTCTCCCGCCATCGCGTCGTCACGATCTCGCGGACCGCGAACTGACGGCGTGAGCACGGCTCCCGCAGCGACATCGGACGCCGGCACCCGCGCCCGCTTCGGCGTGGAGCCGGGCGTGGCGGTCCGCGCCGTGGTGATAGCCGGGCTGCTCCTGTTCGTGCTCATTCCCGTGCCGTCGCTCGTCGGCTCGGACTGGCTGACGACGTTCGCGAGCACCTCGATCTACGCGATCGTCGCGCTCGGGTTCGGGATCCTGTACGGGCGAGTCGGGATGATCTCGCTCGGCCAGGTCGCGCTCCTCTCGGTCGGCGTCTGGATCGGAGCGCGCCTCGCGTACGGCACCGGCATGCCGTACCCGCTCCTCCTCCTCGCCACGGGTGCGCTCACGTGCGTGATCGGCACGCTCGTGGGGCTGCCGTCACTGCGGCTCTCGGGTCTCTACCTCGCGCTGATCACGCTCATGTTCGCGGGCGCAACCACGATCGTGCTGTCGGTGACCGACTTTCCGAACGGAGGCGGCGGGTTCAAGGGCAGGTCCGCGACCGGCGCGCTGACGACGGAGACTCCCCCCGTCCGGCGGCCGTCGATCGCCGAGGGGGACGTCGCGTTCTACCGCTACATCGTCGTCGTCGCCGCGATCATGTTCCTGCTCGCCCTGCTCCACGTCGCGACGAAGCCCGGACGGGCGTGGGCGTCGATCCGCGAGAGCGAGCCGGCCGCGTTGGCCGCCGGCGTGAACATCACCTTCTACAAGATGTGGGCCTTCGCGCTCGCGTCCTTCATGACCGGGGTCGCGGGCTGCCTCTTCGCGTCGCAGGTAGGCGTGCCACGTGCGATCACGTTCCGCACGCAGGACTCTCTGACTCTGGCGGCGACCGCGCTCATCGGCGGGATCTTCAGCATCTGGGGCGCGATCGTCGCGGCGGTCTTCAACCAGGTGCTCCCGTTCCTCTTCCAGGCGCAGTGGGGGATCAACACGAACTTCCTGCTGATCATCTTCGGCGTCGGGCTGCTGCAGGTGCTGCTGACGGCGCCGGGGGGGCTGGCACAGCAGTTCCCACGCGACATGGCGAACCTCGGGAGGCTCGTGTGGCGCGGCCTCCGGTCGCTTCGTCCGTCCCGGAAGAGCGACCCGTGATCGACGTCTCCGGCCTCACGGTCCGCTTCTCGGGCATCACCCCGATCGACGACGTCAGCCTCGTGTTCCCCGTCGGCACGTGCGGCCTGATCGGGCCGAACGGCGCCGGCAAGACGACGTTCTTCAACGTGCTCAGCGGGTTCGTCAAGCCCGCCGCGGGCACGATCTCGGCCTTCGGCGAGGACCTGCTGAAGATGGCGGACTTCCGGCGGGCGCGCTGGGGCCTGCGCCGCACGTTCCAAACGGAGATGGCGATCGAGCAGCTCTCGGTGTACGACAACGTCGCGATGATCCACGAGCACTCCGGCGCGAAGCGCTCCACGCGTCGTGCCGACGTGCACGCGGCGCTCGAGTTCGTCGGGCTGACGATGCCCCCGAAGACGAAGGTCGGGACGCTGAACGCACGCGAACGGCGACTCGTCGAGGTCGCGCGCGCGGTCGTCGGGCGGCCCAGGCTCGTGCTGCTCGACGAGCCCGCCGCCGGGCTGCCCGACGAGGAGACGGACCACCTCTCGCAGGTGATCCGCAAGATTCCCGACGCCTTCGGCGCGCTCACGATCCTCGTCGACCACGACATGAGCCTCGTCTCGAGCTGTTGCTCGACCACCGCGGTGCTCGACTTCGGCAAGCTGATCGCGCTCGGCCCGACCGCCGAGGTGCTTCGCGACGAGCAGGTGCTCAGGGCGTACCTCGGCACCGAGGAGGTCTAGTGAGCGCCACGCCCGAACCCGCCCCCCGTGCGAGCGAGGCACCGGCGCTGCAGCTCGAGGGGCTCTGCGTCTCGCGCGGCCGGCCGGTCGTGCAGGACGTCTCGCTCGACATCCCGGCCCATGCGATCACCGCGCTGCTCGGCCCGAACGGCGCGGGCAAGTCGTCGCTCGTGCTCGCGGTCGGCGGCGTCCTCCGCCCCACCGCCGGCCGTGTCCTGGTCGGCGACGTCGACCTCGCGCGCCGGCGGCCGGAGGCGATCCGGAAGGCCGGCGTCGCGATCGTGCCGGAGGGCCGGCGCCTGCTCGGCGAGCTCACGGTCGAGGACAACCTCCGCGTCGCGACGTACGCGCTCGGGCGCGCGCAGGCCCGTGACGGGCTCGACTACGCGCTCGAGCTGTTCCCGGCGCTCGAGCGGCGCTGGAAGGCGTCCGCGCGCGCGCTCTCGGGCGGGGAGCAGCAGATGGTCGTCCTCGCGCAGGCGCTCGTCTCCCAACCGCGCTTCATCCTCGTCGACGAGCTCTCCCTCGGGCTCGCGCCCCTCATCGTGAAGCGACTGATTCCCACGCTCGAGGCCGTCGCCGCCACCGGCGTCGGGATCCTCCTGATCGAGCAGTTCGCGAACGTCGCGCTCGCCGTCGCGGAGACCGCCTACGTGCTCGAGGGCGGGCGGATCCGCGACCACGGCACCGCGCAGGAGCTGCGCGACCAGCCGGAGCGGCTCCACTCGGCGTACCTGCTCCGCGAGCACGAGCCGACGACCATCCGGCCGGCGGAGCCGGAGTGACCCTGGCCGCCCTCGTGACCCACGAGTTCCCGCTGGAGCGCGCTCCGGATGCGATCGCGTACGCGATCGAGCATCCTGCCGAGGTGATGAAGGCAGTGATCCGACTGGAGGCGCCGTGACCACCCTCCGCACGCTCGACCCCGAGCGGGCCGAGGCCGTCGAGGCCCTCTGCGAGCTGATCGTGCCCGGGTCGAGCGGCGTCGGCCCGGTCGTGTACGTCGACGCTCTCCTGAGCGGGATGCCCGCACCGGTCCGCGACGGAGCGCTCGCGGCGATCGACGCGCTCGCGCCCGCGGCGCGCCGCGGTGTCGACGCGCTCGCCGAGCAGGAGCGGACGCCGGAGTTCGCGTTCGTCCGCGCGCTCGCGATCGAGGCGTACTACAGCGACTTCGTCGCGCCCGGCAGGGACGCGCCGGGCGCGTGGTCGGAGATCGACTTCAACTCGCCCCTCGCGCTGCGCCTGCGCAAGGACTGGTCGTACCTGGGGATCGCGTGAGGAGCGAGTTCGACGTCGTCGTGGTCGGCTCCGGCGCGGGCGGCGGGGTGGTCGCCTCGGAGCTCGCGCAGCGCGGCCGGGACGTGCTCCTCCTCGAGGCCGGCCCCCACCTGACCGCCGCCGATTTCGTGCGCTGGGAGGCGAAGGCGACACACGACTTCTGGTGGCCGCTGCGGCTCGCGCCCCTGGCGGGCGGCGAGGCGCTGGCGTTCCTCGGCGGCCGCTGCGTCGGGGGCACGACCACGATCAACACCAAGGTCGCGCTGCGCGCCCACGAGCGCGACGTCGCGAAGTGGCACGCCGCGACGGGACTGACGAGCGACGGGACGACGCCGTTCGCCGCCCGCGACCTCGACCCCTACTACGACCGCGTCGAGGCAGTGCTCGGCGTGCGCGAGCGCCGCGACTGGCAGAAGAGCGTCCACACGGTCGAGCCGGGGTTCCGGTCGCTCGGCGCCGAGCTCGAGCCCGTCCGCTCGTACACCGACGCGAACTGCATGAGCTGCGGCTCGTGCCTGCAGGGCTGCTCGACGAACGCCGGCAAGTCGACGATGAACACCTACATCCACGACGCGTGCGCCGCCGGGCTGCTCGAGCTCCGCGCGCACGCCACGGTGGAGCGCGTGGTGATCGAGGACGCCGCGGACGGGATGCGGGCCACCGGGGTCGAGTACGTCGACGGCGACGGCGCACGCGTCGCGGTCGACGCGCGGGTCGTCGTCGTCGCCGGCGGCGCGCTCAACACGCCGCAACTGCTCGTCCGCTCGGGGCTGGGCGGCTCGGGCCACGCGTCCCCCAGCACGGCGGCGATCGGGCGCCACCTCGGGGTGCACCCCGTCCGCCTCGTCTACGGCCTCTTCGACGAGCCGCAGGACGCGCACATGGTCTACCCGATCACCGCGCACTGCATGGACCACCAGCACGACGAGGACGGAGGGTTCGTGATCGAGGCCACGACGATCCAGGATCCGATCGCGTTCGCGACGACGCTCTGCGACGAGCAGGGACCGCTGTGGGGGACTCGGCTCGTCGAGGCGGTGCGGTCGTTCCGCCGCTGGATCGGCCTGCTCGCGATGGCGAACGACGACAACAATGCCGCGGTCGTCGTCGAGGAAGACGGCGGCGAGCGGTTCGACGTCGAGTTCACCGCGGCCGACCTCGAGCGGATCGAGAGCGGGCTCCGCTTCAGCCGCGAGGTGCTCGAGGCGGCAGGCGCCACGCAGGTCTACTGGTCGGCGCTCGCGTCGACCCACGTCCAGGGCACCTGCCGCATGGGGGACGACCCGGCGCAGTCGGTCGTCGACCGCAACGGCGAGTCCCACGACGTGAAGCGCCTCTTCGTCGGCGACGCGTCGCTCGTGCCGCGCACGCTTTCGGTCAACCCGTCGTTGACGATCATGGCGCTCGCGACCCGGCTCGCAGAGCACCTCGACGCCGACCCGGCCGGCTACCTGGCGGCGTAGGCGGCGCGGGCGGACATGATGGACGCCGGCAGCGTCTACCAGCGCCTCTTCGACGTCCGCGACGCCCGCATCGTCGTCACCGGGGCCGCCAGCGGCCTCGGGTTCGCGATGGCCGAGGTGCTCGCCGAGTGCGGCGCGCGCGTGACGCTCGCCGACGTCGACGTCGCGCGGCTCGAGTCGTCGACCGCGTCGCTCGCCGAGCGGGGGCTGGACGCGCGCTCGGTCGTCGTCGACGTGTCGGACGAGGCGAGCGTGGAGGCGCTCGTCGAGGACGTCGTCGCGACCGAGGGACGCCTCGACGTCGTGTTCGCCAACGCCGGGATCGCCTCCCGGCCGGGGTTCGGCGTCGAGGGCGGGCAGCGGCTCGACACGGTCGAGCGCTCCGACTGGGACCGGGTGCTGGGCGTGAACCTGAACGGCGTCCTCTTCACGCTCAAGCACGCCGCCGCCGCGATGCGACGTCAGGGGTCGGGCCGGATCGTCGTGACGTCCTCCAACGCCGGCCTGCGCCCGGAGCCGGAGGTCTGCTACGGGTACGTCGCCAGCAAGGCCGCGATCCTCAACGTCGTCCGCATGGCGGCGCTCGAGCTCGCGCCGCACGGCGTGCTCGTCAACGCGATCTGCCCGGGCCCGTTCAAGGGGACGAGGATCGGAGGCGGCGTGACGGAGGATCCGACGCCGGAGCTGGAGCACATGTGGGCGAGGACGGTTCCGCTCGGGCGCATGGCGGAGCCCGACGAGCTCAAGGGGCTCGTCCTGTTGCTCGCGTCGCCCGCCTCGAGCTTCATGACCGGGGCCGCGTACCTGGTCGACGGAGGCACGCTCGTGCTCGCCGGCAGTACGTGAACGGGCTTCCGGAGACGCCCCGCCGGCGCACGAAACTCGTTCGCGGACGGACAAGATCGCGGTCGGGGGAGGCAGTAGGATCGCGGCGATGCGCTCCCTGACGGACGGCACGCTCGCCCGGGGGGACGTCCTGTGGTCGCCGCCCGCGGACGCGCGGGAGCGGACCGAGCTCGGCCGCTACCTCGCGTGGCTCGACTCGGAGCGGAGCCTCGCGTTCCCCGACTACGGCGAGCTCTGGCGCTGGTCGGTCACCGATCTCGAGGGCTTCTGGGCGTCGATCTGGGACTACTTCGAGATCCGCGCCCACGCGCCCTACGAGCGCGTGCTCGGCTCGCGCGAGATGCCGGGGGCGGAGTGGTTCCCGGGCGCCCTCCTCAACTACGCGGAGCACATGCTCGGGCGCGAGGGGGACGCCGACGCGGTCGCGGTCGTCGCGGTCTCCCAGACGCGCGAGCCGTTCGACCTGACGTTCGGCGAGCTCCGCGAGCAGGTGGCGCGGGCGCGGGCCGGGTTGCAGCGACTCGGCGTCGGCCCCGGCGACCGTGTGGTCGCGTACCTCCCGAACGTCCCCGAGACCCTGGTGGCGTTCCTCGCGACCGCGAGCCTCGGGGCGATCTGGGCGACGTGCCCGCCCGAGTTCGGCGTCCGCAGCGTCCTGCACCGGCTCGGCCAGCTCCGGCCGAAGGTCCTGCTCGCGGTGGCCGGGTACCGCTACGGCGACAAGCACGTCGACCGCCGCGAGCAGGTCGCCGAGGTGCGCGCGGGCCTGCCGAGCCTCGAGGCGGTCGTGCACGTGCCGTACGCGAACGGTGCCGACGACGTGCTGCCGCACACCGTCCCGTGGGAGGAGCTGACGCGCGAGCCGGGCGAGCTCGCCTTCGCGTCGCTCCCGTTCGCGCACCCCCTCTGCGTGCTGTTCTCCTCCGGCACGACGGGACTGCCGAAGGCGATCGTGCACTGCCACGGCGGGATCCTCCTCGAGCACCTGAAGAACCACGCGTTCAGCTGGGACCTGCGCCCCGGCGACCGGCTCCAGTGGTTCACGACGACGGCTTGGATGATGTGGAACGCGCTCGTCTCGACGCTCCTGCTGCGCGCGTCGATCGTGATGATCGACGGCAACCCCGCCTACCCCGACCTCGCCTTCCAGTGGGAGCTCGCCGAGCGGACGAGGCCGACGTTCTTCGGCCTCAGCCCGGCGTTCACGATGGCGTGCCGCAAGGCGGACGTCGAGCCGGGCCGGCGCTTCGACCTCACGTCGATCCGCATGGTCTGCGAGGCCGGCTCGCCGCTCCCGCTCGAGGCGTACGAGTGGCTGTACCGCCAGCTCGGCCCGGACGTCTACCTGAACGTCGGCAGCGGCGGCACCGACGTCTGCACCGGGCTTGTCCAGGGGTATCCGCTCCTGCCCGTCTACGCGGGCGAGATGTCCGCGCCGTGCCTCGGCGTCGACGCGGCGGCGTACGGCCCGGATGGGTCGCCGGTCGTCGGGGAGCTCGGCGAGCTCGTCATCCGCCAGCCGATGCCGTCGATGCCGGTCGCGTTCTGGGACGACCCCGACGGCACGCGCTACCGCGAGGCGTACTTCGAGCACTTCCCGGGGGTCTGGCGGTTCGGCGACTGGATCCTGTTCACGGAGCGCGGCAGCTCCGTCATCACGGGCCGGTCCGACGCGACGCTGAACCGCGGCGGCGTCCGGCTCGGCACGAGCGAGATCGACTCGGTCGTCGAGGAGCTCGACGACGTGCTCGACAGCCTCGTCGTACACCTCGAGGAGCAGGACGAGCTCCTCCTGTTCGTCGTGCTCCGCCCCGGGCTCGAGCTCGATGCCGATCTGGAGGGCGCGATCAAGGAGGCGCTGCGCACATCGCTCTCGCCCCGCCATGCACCTGACGCGATCGTGGCCGTGCCCGCGATCCCGCGCACGCTCACGGGGAAGAAGCTGGAGGTTCCCGTGAAGCGGATCCTGACCGGCGCGGCGGTGTCGGACGTCGCCGCGAGCGACGCGCTCGTCGACCCCTCGGCGATCGAGCCGTTCGCCGAGTACGCTCGCACCAGGGCCGCCACGGCGCGGGCGTGATGGCGCTCCGCCGGCTCGACCACGTCCTCGTGCTGACCGACGACCTCGACGCCACACGCGCGCTCTACTGCGACGTCCTCGGGCTCGAGGTCGGCGAGCGGCCGCCGCTCCCGTTCCCCGGCCACTGGCTGTACCTCGACGGGACCCCTTGCCTCCACGTCGCCGAGCGGGCCGCGTACGAGGCGCACGCGGCGACGCTCGGCCTGGCGGTCGGCGCTGCTCCCGTCGACCACGTCGCGTTCGCCGCGGAGGACGACGACGGGAGCCTCGCGCGGCGCCTCGCGGGCGCCGGCGTCCGGGTCACGGAGAACGTCCCGGGCCCCGGCCTGCGCCAGCTGTTCGTCGAGGACCCGAACGGGGTCCGCGTCGAGCTCAGCGTCGCCGGCGGCGGTCTGGCGGGAGTTGGAGGGTGACGTTAGGTTTGCCGGAGATTCGCGAACGGGAGACGTGCGGCGGCCCGTGCCGCTGCCGAGATCGAGAGGAGGCGCGGTGCCCGAGAACGGCCTCGACCAGGAGCGCCTGACCTGGATGCTGACCCAGATGACGCGGATCCGCGAGTTCGAGGAGCGGGTCAAGCGGACCTTCGAGGAGCACCCGGGGGTGATCCGCGGCCACACGCACCTCGCCGACGGCGCCGAGGCGTCGATCGTCGGCTCGATCGCCACGCTGCGGCCGGACGACCTGCTGCTGACGACGTACCGCTGCCACGGCTACCCGCTCGCCCTCGGCACCGACGCGAAGGCGATGATGGCCGAGATCTACGGCCGCGAGACGGGGCTCTGCGGGGGCTACGGCGGCTCGATGCACCTGACCGACGTCGGCCGCGGGTTCCTCGGCACATCGGGGATCGTGGGGCAGGGCATCCCGCACGCGGCGGGCGCCGCCTGGGCGGCGCAGATCCGCGGTCAGGGGCAGGTCGTGCTCTCGTTCTTCGGCGACGGCGCCTCGAAGCAGGGTGCGTTCCACGAGACCATGAACATCGCCTCGCTGTGGAAGCTGCCCGTCGTGTTCGTGATGGAGAACAACAACTACAACGTCTACACGCGGGTCGAGCAGGAGGACGCGAACGCCGCCGCGGGCGAGCCGCTCGCGGTCAAGGCGAGGGCGTACAGCATGCCGGGCATCACCGTGGACGGCGGTGACCCCGTCGAGGTGTACGAGCACGTGTCGGCCGCGGTCGCGCGCGCGCGCTCGGGCGAGGGGCCGACGCTCGTCGAGTCGCGCGTCTACCGCCTGAGCGCGCACGGGAACATCATCGCGCCGCCCGGCGTGCCGCTCCACTTCCCGGAGCACGAGGCGATCACGGTCTTCGGCAACGCCGAGGAGTACGAGGCGGCGAAGCGGGGCGACCCGGTGCCGCGCTTCCGGGCCCGCCTCGTGACCGACGGCACGCTGTCCACGGAGGAGGCCGACGCGATCGCCGAGGCCGCACGCACGGAGATGGACGAGGCGGTCGCGTTCGGGCTCTCCAGCCCGTTTCCGGCCCCCGAGAAGGCCATCGACCACGTCTACGCCTAGGAGAGAAGGATCCGATGCCACGCGAGCTTCCGTACATCGCCGCCATCGGCGAGGCGGTCCACCAGGAGATGGAGCGCGACCCCACCGTCCTCTACTTCGGGCAGAACCTCGCGACGAGCGACGAGGACCCGTTCCTGCAGGCCTTCGGCGCGGACCGTGTCCGCGTCACGCCCATCTCCGAGACCGCCGAGATCGGGATGGCGGTGGGCGCCGCCTTCGCCGGCTACCGGCCGGTCGTGCAGCTGTACATGGCCGAGTTCATGCTCGTGGCGATGGACCAGGTCGTGAACGAGGCGCCCCGTTTCCACTACATGACGGCGGGCCAGGTGACGGTGCCGATCGTGCTCCAGGCGGGCTACGGCTTCACCGCCGGCTGGGCCGGGCAGCACACCGGCTCGATCTACGGGATGTTCATGGGCGTGCCGGGGCTGAAGGTCGCGGTGCCGGCCACGCCCGCGGAGGCCAAGGGCCTGATGACCGCGTCGATCCGCGACGACAACCCCGTCGTCTTCTTCCACCACTACCTGCTGACGCTCGAGCACGGCGACGTGCCGGAGGGCGAGCACGTCGTGCCGCTCGGCGAGGCCGCGGTCGTCCGTGAGGGCGGCGACGTCACGATCGTCGCGATCGGATGGCTCGTCGGCAAGGCGCTCGCGGCGGCCGAGCAGCTTGCGGCCGAGGGGATCGCGGCGGAGGTGATCGACCCGCGCACGCTCGCGCCGCTCGACACCCGGACGATCCTCGAGTCGGTCGCGAAGACCGGGAAGCTCGTCGTCGTCGACCAGTCGACGCGGCACGGGTCGGCCGCCGCGGTGATCGCCGCCGAGGCCGCGTCCGAGGGGTTCTCGGCGCTGAAGGCCCCGATCGGGCTCGTCACCGCGCTCGATGCGACGATTCCCTACAGCCAGCCGATGGAGGAGTACCTCCTGCCGGACGAGGCGAAGATCGTCGCCGCGGTACAGCAGGCCGTCGGCTCGGCGCCGGTCGCGGCCTGATGCAGACGATAGGCTCGCGCGCATGAGCATCCTCGGCAACCGCGTGCTCCGGGTGGAGGATCCCCGTTTCCTCAGGGGCGAGGGCCGTTACCTCGAGAACATGCCGCTCGAGGGCGCGCTCGCCGTCACGTTCGTCCGCTCGCCGTTCGCGCACGCACGGATCGCGGGTCTCGACGCGTCGGCCGCGGAGGCGCTCCCGGACGTCCGGGTCTTCACCGGCGCGGACGTGGACGCGCCGCCGTTCGGCCCGCCGCCGTACTGGAACATCAACCCGGGCATGGCGCGGCCGCTCGTGGCGGGCGACGTCGTCCGCTTCGCGGGCGAGATCGTCGCGGTCGTCGTCAGCGACGACCGAACGTCCGGCGCCGACGCGGCCGAGCTCGTGCTGGTCGACTACGACCCGCTGCCCGTCGTGCTCTCGGCGGAGGAGTCGCTGGCGGGCGATGCGCTGCTCTTCCCCGAGGTCGGGACGAACGTCGCGAACTTCCCCGAGCCGGACCTGGAGGAGCTCGACGAGAGCCTCTTCGAGGGCTGTGAGGTGGTCGTCTCGGACACGTTCTGGAGCCAGCGGATGTCCGCCGCTCCCATGGAGCCGCGCTCGGCGGCCGCCCAGGTGGACGACGACGGCCGGTTGACGTATTGGAGCACGACACAGATTCCTCACACCGACAGGATGATCCTCGCCGGCATGCTCGGGCTCGACCCGGGCCACGTACGCGTCGTGAGCCAGGACGTCGGGGGCGCCTTCGGTGCGAAGACGCTGGAGCCCGAAGGCGTGCTCGTCGCGTGGCTCGCTCGGCGACTCGGACGGCCGGTGCGGTGGACCGAGACGCGGACCGAGAGCATGCTGGGGCTCCTCCACGGACGGGCGCAGCGCCTCGAGGTGACGCTCGGAGGGACGCGCGACGGGAAGCTGCTCGCCTACCGCCTCCAGGTGCTTGCCGACGCCGGCGCCTACCCGATTCTCGGGGCATACCTCCCGAACCTCACCGCGCTGATGGCGAGCGAGGTGTACGCGATTCCGAAGGTCGAGGTCAAGACGGTGTCGGTCGCGACGAACGCGACGCCGACGACCTCCATTCGCGGCGCCGGACGCCCGGAGGCCGCGCAGGCGATGGAGCGGGCGGTCGACCTCTTTGCCGCCGAGGCGGGCATCGACCCGGCGGAGCTCCGGCGGCAGAACTTCGTCGCGAGGGACGCGTTCCCGTACACGACCCCGACCGGCGCGACGTACGACTCGGGCGACTACGAGGGCGCGCTCGACCTGGCGCTCCGCTCGGCCGGGTACGACGAGCTGCGCGAGGAGCAGCGGCGCCGTCGCGCGGAGGGAGGGCCGATCGAGCTGGGGATCGGGCTGGCTGCCTACGCGGAGATCACGAACGGGATCGGCGAGACGGAGTTCGGCGAGGTCGAGATCACCGCCGACGGCGGCGCGATCCTCCGCACGGGCTCGTTCTCCCACGGCCAGGGGCACGAGACGACGTTCGCGATGATCGTCGCGGAGCGGCTGGGAATCCCGGTCGAACGCGTGACCGTGATCAAGGGCGACACGGCCCAGGTGCCGCAGGGGGCCGGGACGTTCGGATCCAAGTCCACGCAGATCGGGGGAGTGGCCGGGCGCCTTGCCGCGGACGCGGTCGTCGAGCGGGCGAAGGGACTCGTCGCCGACTATCTCGAGGCGAGCACGGCCGACGTGGTGCTCGACCTCGGCAGAGGCACCTTCCACGTCGCCGGCACCCCTGAGCCGTCACTCGCCTGGGGCGACCTCGCCTCGCGTGCCGCAGCGGACGGAAGGCTTTCCGAGCTCACGGTCTCGCACGAGTTCCGGGGGCTGCCCACCTTCCCCTTCGGCGTCCACGTCGCGGTCGTCGAGGTCGACACGGAGACCGGCAAGGTCGAGCTCAGGCGCCACGTCGCGGTCGACGATGCCGGCACGCTGATCAACCCGGTCGTCGCCGACGGCCAGGTGCACGGCGGCATCGCGTTCGGCGTCGGCCAGGCGCTGTACGAGGAGGTCGTCTACGGCGAGGACGGCTATCCGCTGACAGACACGTTCGTCGGCTACGCGTTCCCGTCGGCCGCCGAGCTGCCCTCCTTCGAGCGCGTCGAGATGGTGACGCCGACGCCCCTGAACGTGCTCGGCGTGAAGGGGATCGGCGAGTCGGGCACGGTCGGCGCGACGCCGGCGGTGCACAACGCGGTCATCGACGCGCTCCTGCCGCACGGCGTCCGTCACGTCGACCTGCCCTGCAACGGCGAGAACGTCTGGAAGGCGCTCGAGGAGGCGAGGGCATGACGCAGATCGCGCTGACCGTGAACCGAGAGCGCCACGAAGCCGAGGTCGAGCCTCGCCGCCTGCTCGTGTACTTCCTGCGCGAGCAGCTCGGCCTGACGGGGACGAACGTCGGCTGCGACACCTCGTCCTGTGGGGCGTGCACGGTGCTGCTCGACGGCGAGTCGGTGAAGTCGTGCACCGTGCTCGCGGTGCAGGCCGACGGCACCGAGCTCACGACGATCGAGGGTCTCGCCGAAGGCGACGAGCTCCACCCCGTGCAGCAGGCCTTCCACGAGCAGCACGGGCTCCAGTGCGGCTACTGCACGCCGGGGTTCGTGATGGCGACGGTGTCGCTCCTGAAGGAGAACCCGAGCCCGTCCGAGGACGAGATCCGGCACGCGCTCGAGGGGAACCTCTGCCGCTGCACCGGCTACCACAACATCGTCCGGGCCGTGGAGGCCGCCGCGAGGGCGACCACGTGATCCCCGCCGGGTTCGAGTACGCGCGAGCGAGCTCGGTCGAGCACGCGATCGAGCTGCTCGGCGACGAGGATGCGAAGCTCCTCGCCGGCGGCCACTCCCTGATCCCCATGCTGCGCCTGCGGTTCGCACGGCCCTCGCTCCTCGTCGACATCGGGCGGCTCGCCGACCTCCGCTACGTCCGCGAGGACGGCGACCGGATCGCGATCGGCGCGCTCACGCGGCACGCCGACCTTGCGCGCGACCCCGTGCTGAAGGAGCGGTGCCCACTCGTCGCGCAGGTCGCCGAGGGCATCGGCGACCCCCAGGTCCGCCATCGCGGCACGATCGGCGGCTCCGTCGCCCACGCCGACCCGGCGTCCGACATGGCGACGCTCATGGTCACGCTCGGCGCGGAGCTCGTCGCACGCGGGCCGGACGGCGAGCGCACGATCGCGGCGGACGGCTTCTTCCACGGGCCGTTCGCGTCCGCGCTCGCACCGCGCGAGGTGCTCACCGAGCTCCGCGTGCCGACCGTCGCGGACGGCGTGTACCTCAAGCACGTGCGGCGGGCCCAGGACTGGGCGCTCGTCGGGGTCGCGGTCGCGCGCGTCGACGGCGCCACGCGCGTCGGGCTGACCAGCATGGGCGCGACACCCCTTCGCGCGTCGGGGGTCGAGGACGCGCTGGCGGGAGGCGCGTCGCCGGCGGAGGCGGCGTCCCGCGCCGGCGAGGGAACAGAGCCGCCGAGCGACGTGCAGGGCAGCGCCGCCTACCGCACGCATCTCGCCGAGGTGCTCGTGCGCCGGGCGCTCGAGCGGCTCTGAGCCGCCGCCGGCCGTGACGGCCCGGGGGCAGAGCTCGACGACCGTGGGCCCGACGTTCGCGGTGCTCGGTCTGGGCGAGGCGGGAGGCCGACTCGCCGCCGACCTCTCGGCCGCGGGCGCACGCGTCCGGGGCTACGACCCGGACGACGCGCGTGGCGAGGGCATCGCGGACCGGGCCCCCGATCCCGTCTCGGCGGTGGCGGAGCGCGACGTCGTGCTCAGCCTCACGGCGGCTGCGGTCGCGCTCGAGGCAGCCCGCTCCGCGCTGCCCGGCCTCCGGCCCGGCGCGATCTACGCAGACCTCAACACCGGTACACCGGAGTTGAAGCGGCTGCTCGCCGAGGCCGTCGCGACGGCCGGAGGAAGGTTCGTCGACGTCGCGCTGCTGGGGCCGGTGCCCGCACGAGGCCTGCGCACCCCCGCGCTGGCGGCAGGCCCCGCCGCGCGGGACTTCGCGGACACGCTGGGCCGACTCGGGATGCCCGTCGAGGTGGTCTCCGAGCACCCGGGCGACGCCGCTGCGCTGAAGCTGCTTCGCTCCGTCTTCATGAAGGGCCTCGCCGCGGCGGCGATCGAGAGCCTGGACGCGGCCGAGGCGGCCGGGCACCGGGCGTGGCTCGAGGGCGAGATCGCGGAGGTGATCGGTCGTCCGCTCCTCGAGCGGCTCCTCACCGGCAGCCGGACGCACGCGGCCCGCCGGGCGGACGAGATGGACGCCGCCCGCGAGCTGCTGCTCGGCCTGGGGGTGGAGCCGCGCATCGCCTCGGCGAGCGCGGCGCTGCTCGCCGAGCTGGCAGGGCGCGCCTCCCGATAGTGGTCGCTCGCTGTCAAGCGGGGCCCGCGAAGCCGAGCGATAGTGTCGCCGAGATGACCGAGATCCTGCACGACGTCGCCCGGATCGCCCATGCCGAGCTCCTGACCCCGACGCCGGAGGAGAGCCTCCGCTTCTTCGTCGACGTGCTCGGCATGGAGGAGGAGTCACGCGACGGGGCATCCGTCTACCTGCGCGGCTGGGGCGACTACCTGCGCTACAGCCTGAAGCTCACCGAGGCGCCGCAGCCCGGGCTCGGCCACCTCGCGCTCCGTGCGTGGAGCCCGGAGGCGCTCGACCGCCGGGTCGCGGCGATCGAGGCAACCGGCCTGGGTCGGGGCTGGGTGGAGGGGGACGTCGGCCACGGGCCCGCGTACCGCTTCACCGATCCCGACGGCCATCTCTTCGAGCTCTTCTACGAGGCCGAGCGGTACGTCCCGCCCGAGCATCTGCGTCCCTCGTGGAGGAACCAGCCCCAGCGCTACGTCGGGCGCGGGGCCGGCGTGAAGCGGCTCGACCACGTCAACGTCCTCGCCGCGGACGTGCGCGCGAACCGCACGTTCGCCCAGGACGTCCTCGGCTACCGGCTCTACGAGCGGATCGAGCTCGACGACGGCACCGAGACGGGCGCCTGGCTGAGCCTCTCGATCGCCGCGCACGAGCTGATCTACGTGGAGGACGCGTACGGCGCCTCGGGCAGGCTGCACCACCTCGCGTTCTGGGTCGACACGCGCGAGGAGTGCCTGCGCGCGGCCGACCTGTTCGTCGACAACGACGTCTACATCGAAGCCGCCCCCTCGAAGCACGCCGTCGCCGCCGGATTCTTCCTCTACGCCTACGAGCCGGGCGGGAACCGGATCGAGGTCACGACCGGCGGCTACTTCGTCTACGACCCGGACTTCGAGCCGACCGTGTGGACGGCGGCCGAGCGCGCGCGGGGGCAGTTCTGGGGCGTGCACACGATCGAGAGCTTCCACACGTACGGCACCCCTCCGGTCGAGCCACCGGCGTCACGATGAGCGCGATCGTCCCCCTCCGCGAACTGCTCGCCCAGCCGGAGCGATTCGTGGTCGCCGCCGAGATCGTCACCAGCCGCGGACTGATCTCGGCCGACGGGGGCGCGCGGGTGCTCGAGCTCTCGCGCGCGCTCGCCGCCGATCCACGGGTCGACGTGCTCTCGATCACCGACAACCCGGGCGGCCACGCGATGCTGGCACCCGACGCGCTCGGGACGGACATGATCTCGCGCGGCCAGGAGGTGATCATCCACCTCGCGTGCAAGGACTGGAACCGGAACGCACTCGAGAGCCGCGGCTGGCAACTCGCCTCGCAGGGATTCCACAACGTGCTCGCGCTCTCCGGCGACTACCCGGTCGCCGGGCACCGCGGGCTCGCCGCGCCGGTGTTCGACATCGACTCGGTCGGCCTCCTCAACCTCCTCTCCGAGATGAACGCCGGGCTGCGCGACGAGCGGCGGCCTGAGACGAGGCTCGAGCAGACGGACTTCCTCCTCGGGTGCGTGGTCACGAACCACAAGCGCCACGAGCGGGAGGTGATGCCCCAGTACTTCAAGCTCCGGCGGAAGGCGCAGGCCGGGGCACGCTTCGTCGTCAACCAGATCGGCTGGGACGTGCGCAAGGACGACGAGCTGCTCCGCTGGATCCGCCGCGACGGCCTGCCGCTCACGGCGATCGCGAACGTGTACCTCCTCTCCCCCCCGGCCGCCCGGGCGTTTCGCAGCGGCAAGATCCCGGGCGTGGTCGTCAGCGACCCGCTGCTCGAGCTCGCGGAGCGGCACGGCGCCAGCCCGGACAAGGGCCGGGCGTTCTTCGTCGAGCTGGCCGCGAAGCACATCGCGATCGTGCGCGGGCTCGGCTACCACGGCGTCTACCTCGGGGGGCACATGCCGGCAGAGACGTTCGGCGAGATCCTCGACCTCGCGGCGACCTTCGCGGACGACTGGCGCGCGCTCGTGCGCGAGATCCGGTACCCGCTGCCCGGCGAGTTCTACCTCTTCGAGGAGGAGCCGGACAGCGGCCTCTCGTCCGAGCGCGTGAACGCCGCCTACCTCCAGTCGAAGCGCCGACGGCGCACCGACCTGCGGGTGCCGCTCTCGTACCGCTTCAGCCGGCGCGTGCACGAGAAGGTCTTCGCGAGCGACGCACCGCTGCGCCCGGCCGCCCGGAGCGTCTACCGGGGGCTCGACTCGGCCCCCCGCCCCGTGCGCCGAGCGGCGCACGCGCTCGAGCAGGCGGCCAAGGTGCCGCTCTTCTCGTGCCGGGACTGCGGCGACTGCTCGCTTGCGGAGATCGCGTACGTGTGCCCGGAGTCCCAGTGCGCGAAGAACCAGCGCAACGGCCCCTGCGGCGGCACGCGGGACGGGCTCTGCGAGGTCTACGACACGGAGTGCATCTGGTCGCAGGCGTACGAGCGGCTCAAGGCATACGGCGAGGAGGAGGAGATGCTGGACGGTCCGGTCGTGGTCAAGGACAACGCGCTCGCGGGGACGAGCGCCTGGGCGAACACCTTCCTCGGCCGTGACCACCAGGCCCGAGCGCCGAAGGAGGAGCAGGAGCAGCGAGCCGGCCGGGAGCGGCCGCTGGAATAACATCGTCGGAGGCGCCACGCGGGCACGGACGGACGAGGCCGCGGAGTGCCGACCACGCGACTGGTCATTTCACGAGGAGGTACGAGGACGTGAGCTACGCAAGCTTGGAGGAGAAGCTGCAGGCGGTCGGCAGCGCCGTCGAGATGGCACGCAACTCGCAGATCGGCCCGTACGTCTACCCGGCGGTGCCGAGCGAGTTCTCGAACTGGCGGGACGAGCAGGTCGCCTGGCGCGAGACCGCGGCGTTGTTCGACCAGTCGCACCACATGACCGACCTGTACGTCGAGGGCCCGGACGTCATCCGGCTGCTCTCCGACCTCGGGGTGAACACCTTCGCGAACTTCGCCGTCGACAAGGCCAAGCAGTTCGTCGCCTGCAACCACGACGGGTACGTGATCGGGGACGGGATCCTCTTCTTCCTCTCCGAGAACCGGGTCAGCCTCGTCGGGCGCCCGTCCGCGCACAACTGGGTCCAGTACCACGCCGAGACGGGCGACTACGACGTGACCGTCGAGCGGGACGAGCGCACCGCCGCGAACCCCACCGGGCGGCGCAAGATCTACCGCTTCCAGGTCCAGGGGCCGACCGCCATGGACGTCCTCGAGCAGGCGACCGGCGGGACGCTGCCCGAGATCAAGTTCTTCAACATGGGCGAGATCACGATCGCGGGACACGCCGTCCGCGCGCTGCACCACGGCATGTCCGGGGTTCCGGGGCTCGAGCTCTTCGGGCCGTGGGAGGAGCGGGAAGACGTCCGTGCCGCGATCGTGGACGCAGGCAAGGACCACGGCCTCCGCCAGGTCGGCTCCCGCGTGTACGCGACCAACACGCTCGAGTCGGGCTGGATCCCCTGCCCGCTGCCGGCCGTCTTCACGGGCGACGAGCTGCGTGCCTACAGGGAGTGGCTGCCCGGAGACGGCTACGAGGCGACGGGCTCGCTGGGCGGGAGCTTCTACACGGACGACATCGCGGACTACTACCTGACCCCGCACGAGGCCGGCTACGGCCCCTTCGTGAAGTTCGACCACGACTTCGTCGGTCGCGACGCGCTCGAGCAGATGGGTGACGAGCCGTCACGGCGCAAGGTCACGCTCGCCTGGAACGGCGAGGACGTCGCCCACGCGATGCAGACGCTCTTCGAGCGGGGCGACCCCGTGAAGTACATCGACCTCCCGCTGTCGAACTACTCGACGTGGCCGAACGACCGGGTGACGAAGGACGGTGAGCTGGTGGGCGTGTCGACGTTCTCCGGGTACAGCTACAACGAGCGCTCGATGCTCTCCCTCGCTGTCGTCGACGCGAACGTCGCGGTGGGCACAGAAGTGACGCTCGTGTGGGGCGAGGAGAACGGCGGCTCCTCCAAGCCGGTGGTCGAGCGCCATCGGCAGGCCGAGATCCGCGCGATCGTCAGCCCGTGCCCGTACTCCGAGGTGGCGCGCACGTCGTATGCCGAGGGGTGGCGGACGAAGGCCGGGGTCGCCTAGGACGCGCGCGGACGCACGTCACACCAACTCCGCCGCGCTCTCCGCCAGCTCGGAGAGCGCGGCGGCCAGCTCGGCGGGCGCGGACAGATACGGCGCGTGGCCGGCATCGAGCTCGACGACCCGCGAGCACTGATGCTCCCGGATCATGCGGCGCTGGAGGGCCGGCGGGAGCGACCGGTCGCCCGTCGTGACCACGTAGGAGCGAGGGATCGTGGCAAGCACCGCCTCGTCCACGTCCACCGGCGTCGCGAACGGGGCCACCGGCTGGGCGCGACGCCGTGAGAGAGCAAACGCGGTGTCTTCGGGCGTGCATCGGTCGAGGACGGCGGCGGTCGCGGCCTCGTCCGACATCGTCGCGACCGGCGGGTCGCCCGCGACGACGATGTTCGCCTGGATCTGGTCGTCCCGCCCCTCGGGGAGGCGCGTGAGGTCGAGGAGGCTCTGGCCGTTCGCGGGCATGAACGCGCAGACGAAGATCAGGGACGCGACCCGCTCCGGGGCGTTCGAGGCGGCCTGCGTGATCACGACGCCGCCCATGCTCACACCGACGAGGACGGCCGGCTCCGGTCGACGCTCCAGCGCCTCGACGACCCGCGCGACACACCGTTCGAGCGTGACCTCGGCAACCGGGGATCGGTCCTCGCCCCCGCCCGGCAGGTCGAGCGTCTCGACGGTGTGGCCTGCCGCCTCGAGCGGCCCGATCAGTCGCTCCCAGCACCAGGAGCCTCCGAAGGCGCCGTGGACGAGCACGAAGCGCGCCATCAGCCGGGCTGCCCCGTGACGAGCACCAGCTTTCCCTGCGTGCGGCCGGTCTCCCCCACCTCGTGCGCCTCTCCAGCCCGTTCGAGCGGGAAGGCGCGCTGGACGTGCGGCCGCAGCTGCCCGCGTGCGACGAGCGCGGCCAGCTCCTCCAGCCCGCAGCGGTCGGGCTCGACCAGGATGCCCGTGACCCGCACGCGGTCGCCCGCGAGGTCCCGCAGCCGCGCGACCGAAGCGCCGGACAGCGTGACGAGCGTGCCGCCGTCGCGGAGGGACGGCAGCGCAGCGACCCCGGCCTCCCCGCCGACCGCGTCCAGCACGACGTCGACGTCCCGGAGCGCCTCCGAGACGTCCTCGCGCGTGTAGTCCAGCGCCTCGTCCGCGCCGAGGTCGCGCAGGAACGCATGCTTCTCCGCGCGCGCCGTCCCGATCACGTACGCACCCCGCGCCTTTCCGATCTGCACCGCGAGGTGCCCGACGCCGCCCGCGGCGGCGAGCACAAGCACACGGTGGCCGGGCTGCACGTCGCAGGTCTCGACGAGCGCCTGCCAGGCGGTCAGCCCGGCGAGCGGCAGGGCCGCCGCCTCCACGTCGCCGAGCTCGTCCGGAGTCCGTGCGAGCTGGCGCGACGGCGAGGTCACGTACTCCGCATACGCCGCTGCCTCACGCGGGAAGCGCGGCATGCCGAACACGCGGTCGCCCGGCGCGAACCGCGTCACGCCGCCGCCGACCCGCTCGACCACGCCCGCGACGTCCCAGCCGACCGTGAACGGGGGCTCCCCGAGGAACCCGCCCCTGGCCCGTGTCTTCCAGTCGACCGGGTTGACGCCCGCCGCCGTCACGCGCACGAGCACCTCGGTGGGGCCGGGCTCGGGGATCGGCGCGTCGACGAGCTCGAGCACCTGCGGCCCGCCGAGTGCCCGCTGCCGGACGGCGCGCATCGTCGTCTCCCGAGGCCCGGCCCCGGAGTCGCCCGCCGAGGGTGTCATCTGCCGTGTCCCACCGAACGACGATGTTGTATACACGGATGATCCCGACGAGGAGGACCATGGCCGCTCCCAGCCAGACGAGCTCCGCGTTCCCGAGCCCGTACGAGGTCGAGACCCCTCCCGGCTGCGAGGGGTGGCAGGAGATGTACCCGTACCACACGCTGTTCCACGAGGCGCGGCGCGAGGCCGACGAGAACCGGTTCTGGTTCTGGAACTCGATGCACTTCCCGGTGCCGATGCCCGCCTTCGACGTCCACTGCGCCGACAGCCCGTACCAGGCGATCGGCGTCTGGCAGAACCGGGTGTTCGCGGTGCCCCCCGCGATGGGGATCGACTACCGGATCCTGAACGGCTACGTCTACATCTCCGGCAACCCGGTCACCGACCCGGAGAAGATCGCGGAGCGAGCCGAGTACTTCCAACGGCGCGCCGGGTACTACTACGAGCACTGGGACGAGCTCTACGCCAGGTTCAAGGAGAAGATGCAGGCGCTGATCGCGGAGATCACGGAGCTCCCCGTTCCCGACCTCCCGGAGTACGAGCCCGACGAGGTGGCGTTCGAGGACGACCGGAACACCGCCGTGTACGGGGTCCTCGACGCCTACCAGCGGACGCTGCGCTGCGCCGACCTCATGTGGCAGCACCACTTCGAGTTCCTCCTGCTCGGCTACGGCGCCTACATGACGTTCTCCGAGTTCTGCAAGAGCCAGCTGCCCGACATCCCCGACCAGCACGTCGCGCAGATGATCGCGGGGATCGACGTGCTGCTCTTCAAACCGAGCGCGGAGCTGCGCAAGCTGGCGAAGCTCGCGATCGACATGGGCGTCGACGGCGCGTTCGTCGAAGGTCGCTCGCCCGCCGAGATCGACGCGGAGCTCTCCCGGAGCGAGGCCGGGCAGCACTGGCTCGAGGAGCTCGAGCAGGTGAAGGACCCCTGGTTCAACATGGCCACCGGAGACGGGCTCTACCACTTCTACCGGAGCTGGTACGACGACCCCAGCATCGCGTACGCCTCTCTCGTCGGGCACGTGCGTGCGCTGCACGACGGCGAAGAGGTCGAGCGCCCGCTCGACGAGATCGCACGCGAGCGGGACCGCCTGGCTGAGGAGTACGGCAAGCTGATCGACGAGGGAGCGCGGGGGACGTTCGACGAGCTGCTCGCCCTTTCGCGGACGGTGTTCCCCTACGTCGAGGAGCACAAGTTCTTCTGCGACTACTGGTTCCTCACCCGCTGGTTCAACAAGCTGCGCGAGTTCGGGGCCTTGCTCGCCGAGCACGGCTTCCTCGAGGACGGGGAGGACATCTTCCAGCTGGCCCGCCACGAGGTCGCGCAGGCGCTCGACGAGCTCGTCCTGACGTGGGCCACGGGCGGCATGCCGCTCGGCCCTGCACACTGGCCACCGATCGTCGCGCGGCGCAAGGAGCTGCTCGAACGGCTGGGCGAATGGACGCCGCCCCCGGCCGTCGGGGCGACGCCCGAGGCGATCACCGACCCCGCCGTGATCATGCTGTGGGGCGTGACGACGCAGCGCGTCCAGGACTGGGCGAGCGCCGAGCACGGTGGCGGACGGCTCACGGGAGCGGCCGCGTCCCCCGGCGTCGTCGAGGGTGTCGCCCGCGTCGTGATCGACGTCGAGGAGATCGCGCGCGTCCGCGACGGCGACATCCTCGTCTGCCCGATCACCTCACCGGCGTGGGCGCCGATCTTCTCGAACGTCAGGGCGGTGGTCACCGACATCGGAGGCGTCATGTCGCATGCGGCGATCGTCTGCCGCGAGTACGGGCTGCCTGCCGTCGTGGGCACGGGGCGCGCGACGGCGGAGATCGCAACGGGGCAGATGATCCGCGTCGACGGCTCGAACGGCGTCGTCACCATCCTCGACTCCTAGAGCAGTGTCGGGAGCCCATACCCGGCCGCTCGATGAGCTGCGACGCCCGGACGCGGCGGCGTTCGGCGGCAAGAGCGCGAACCTCGGAGAGCTCCTCTCGCTCGGCCTCCACGTCCCGACGGGGTTCGCCGTCGCCGCGAGCGCCTTCCGGACGTTCGTCGAGGGCGCCGGGCTCGACGGGACGATCGCCGCCGCGATGGCACGTGCCGCGAGCGGCGACGTGGACGACGGCGCCGCGGCGTCGAAGGCGATCGGCGAGGCGATGCGCTTCGCCCCGTTGCCCGACGACGTCCGGGACGAGCTCGCCGCCCGGCACGACGAGCTCGTCCGGGCCCACGGTGGCGAGCCGCCGCCCGTCGCCGTCCGGTCGAGCGCGATCGGAGAGGACGGCGAGGAGTCGACGTTCGCCGGTCAGCAGGAGAGCTTCCTCTGGCTGCGCGGGCTCGAGCAGGTCTGCGACGCGGTGCGAGACTGCTGGGCGAGCCTCTACACCCCGCGCGCGATCGGCTACCGGGCGGCACGCGGTGCGGGCGGCGAGGAGCCGGCGATGGGCGTCACGGTGCAGGAGATGGTCGACGCGGAGGTCTCGGGCGTGCTGTTCACCTGCAATCCGGTCAGCGGCGACCCGAGCATGGTCGCGATCGACGCGAGCTGGGGGCTCGGGACTGCGGTCGTCGGCGGCGAGCTCACGCCGGACGCGTACCTCGTCAGCAAGGTCACCGGCGAGGTGGCGCGCCGGACGGTGCACACGAAGCACGTCGAGTACGTGCCGGCTCCCTCGGGTCGCGGGACGATCCGCAGAGCGGTGCCGGAGGGCCGGCGCGACGAGCCCTGCCTCGACGAGGACGCCCTCGCGGCGCTGGTGCGCGTCGCGCGCCGCATCGAGGACCACTTCGGCTCGCCCCAGGACGTCGAATGGGCGCTCGCCCGCGAGCGGGCGGCGCCCGACGTGGTGCACGTGCTCCAGGCGCGGCCCGTGACGACGCTTCCGGAGCGGAAGCCCGCCCTGTCCGGGTCTGCGCTGTCGCTCGTCCTGAGCACCTTCGGCGCCCCGCCCGGGACGAGCGATCGCGCCTGAGGAACCGATGCCGCTGAGCGACGACGACGTCCGCGAGATCCTTCGTCTGATCGACGAGTCCGACGTCGAGGAGCTCCGGGTGGAGACCGACGGGCTGTCGCTCTACGTCCGGCGGAGCGGCGAGCAGCAGGAGGCCGGCCCGGCGGAGACGGCCCCTCGCGCGGACGCCACCTCGGGGAGCGCGGCGGCCGCAGCCCGGCCGACCGACGGGCTCCACGAGATCACTGCGCCGATGCTCGGCACCTTCTTCCGGGCCCCGGCACCCGGGGCGACGCCGTTCGTGGAGGTCGGCGCGCGTGTCGCCGAGGACACGGTCGTGTGCCTGATCGAGGTCATGAAGATGATGAACGCGGTCTCAGCCGGAGTCGTCGGGACGGTGGTCGAGGTGTGCGCGGTGAACGCCGAGCTCGTCGACCCCGGGGAGCCTCTCTTCCGTGTACGGCCGGAGCCGTGACCGGCCTCGTCGAGATCGTCGACACGACGACGCGCGACGGAAACCAGAGCCTCTGGAGCGCGACGGGTCTCACGACGTCCGACATCGTCGCGATCGCGCCGACGCTCGACCGCGTGGGCTTCGCCGCGGTGGACTTCACCTCGAGCACCCACATGGCGGTCGCGGTCCGCTTCCACCGCGAGGATCCCTGGGAGCGCCTCCGGCTCGTTCGCGCGGCCATGCCGGAGACGCCGCTCAGCTTCATCACGACGGGCATGCGCTTCATCACCTGGGTCCCGGCGGACGAGGACGTGATCCGGCTCGCGTTCCGGTGCGTGGCGCGCAACGGGATCCGCCGCTTCCAGGTCGCCGAGCCCTCCAACGACCCGGCGCGCCTGCGCCGCATCGCCGCGCTGGCGCACAGCGAGGGGGTCGAGCAGGTCGTGATCGCCCTGACGTACTCGGTGAGCGAGGTGCACACGCACGCGTACTACGCGGAGCGGGCGGCGGCACTCGCCGACTGCGACGACATGGACGGCCTCTACCTCAAGGATCCCGGCGGCCTGTTGACGCCGGATGCCGTGCGCGAGCTCGCGCCCCACTTCGTGCGGGCGGCGGGCGACCGGCCCGTCGAGCTCCACAGCCACTGCACGATCGGGCTGGCCCCCTTCGTGTACGTCGAGGGAGTGCGCGCCGGGTTCGACACCCTCCACACCGCCGTCGCCCCTCTCGCCCGGGGCACCTCGAACCCCGCCGCCGAGACGACGATCCGCGACCTCGAGGCAGAGGGCTTCTCCCACCGGCTCGACCTCGACGCGCTCGCCGCGACCTCCTCGTACTTCGAGGTGCTCGCGCAGGAGAAAGGGCTCCCGACCGGCAGCCCGCAGGAGTTCGACGCGACCTACTACCACCACCAGCTCGCGGGGGGCATGGTCTCGACCACGCGCCGAATGCTGGAGGAGCTGCGGCGGCCCGAGCTCTTCGACGCCGCGCTCGAGGAGGTCGGCCGGGTCCGCGCCGAGATGGGCTACCCGATCATCGTCACCCCGGTCTCGCAGCAGGTCGCCACACAGGCGGTCCGCAACGTGATCGACGCCGAGCGCTGGTCGAACGTCTCCGACGAGACGATCCGCTATTTCCTGGGGCACTACGGCGAGCCCGCGGCGCCCGTCTCCCCGGACGTCGCCGACCGGGTCCTCTCCCGCGCACGCACCCGTGAGCTGCGCGACCTCGAGCCGCTGCACCTCGAAGGCGCGCGGGCGCGCTTCGGCGGCGGGATCTCCGACGAGGAGCTCCTCCTGCGCCTGACGATGCCCGAGGAACAGGTCGACGCGATGCTCGCCTCGCCCCGCGCGGACGGGCGCGCCGCCGCACCGTCCCGGGCAGACCGGGAGCCGCACCCGGTGGTGACCCTGCTGCGCGAGGTCGAGAGCCGCCGGTCGGTGTCGCACCTCCGCGTCCAGAAGGGCGACGAGCTCGTGGAGTGGCGCCGTGCGCCTTGACGACATCCGTGCCGTCGTGCTCGACGTCGACGGGACGCTCGTCCACCGCTCCGGCGACGAGGTGCACGTGCAGCCCGGCGCCCTGGAGCTCCTGACGGCGATCCGCGGCTCGGGCCGACGACTTGCCCTCTTCACCAACGGCAGCCACATCCCGCCGGCCGGGTTCGCCGCGGGGCTGCGCGCCGCGGGACTGAGCGTGGCGGACGAGGAGCTCCTGACGCCTCTCGTCAGCGTCCAGAGCCACCTCCGCCGGCGACGCCTCGGCGCTGTCATGCTCTTCGGCACGCGGGCGGCGCGGGAGTACCTCGCAGCGGCCGGCGTCTCGGTGGTGGACGACCCGTCCCGGGCCGAGGCCGTGTTCGTCGCGCACGCAGACGCCGTCGACTTCCCCTCGCTCGAGACGGCGGCGCGCGTGATCCTGGACGGCGCGCCGCTCCTGACCGGTAGCTACGCGCCCGCGTACGCGGGCGCAGACGGCCCAATCCTCAGCCGCGGAGCAATGCTGACCGCCGCGCTGGCCAAGGCGACGGGGGCGCGCCCCGTCGTCGTCGGCAAGCCCTCGCGCGCCGCGCTCCACGCGATCCACGACCGGCTCGGCATTCCGTCGAGCGAGCTCCTGGTGGTCGGGGACGACCTCGACATGGACGTCGCGCTCGGCAGGCTCGGCGGCTCGCGCGCGGTGCTGGTTCGCAGCGGGATCAGCGGCGGCGTGGAGCTCGACGGGTTGGCGCCGAGGCGCCGCCCCGATGCGGTCGTGGAGAGCGTGGCCGAGCTGCTCGACTGGCTCTGACGCGTTCCGGCCCGCTCGTGCGCCCTCCGGCGCTGTCCGAACAGGGTGTAAGGGAACCGTGAGCAGGGGGCTATCCGAGCTGGCGACAGGGTACGCACCGTGGGTCGTATCCGAAGTTGACAAGAGGGGAGTGACCCATGAAACGGAATCTCCGCAGGCTCGTACCGCTCGCGTTCCTCGTCGTAGCCGCCGGCCTCGTCGGTGCGGTGCTGGGTGGGACAGGGACCGGTTCCGCCGCGACCGCCGCAAAGCCGACGAACCAGACGCCGCCCACCATCTCGGGCAAACCCGAGGTCGGGGAGAAGCTGACCGCGAAGGAAGGCCAGTGGACCGGTAACCCGACCGACTACGACTACGCGTGGCGTCGCTGCGACGCCGACGGCGGGAGCTGCTCGCTGATCAGCGGAGCGAACGAGAAGACGTACACGCTCAAGGCGGTCGACAAGGGGAACACGATCCGCGTCCGCGTGACCGCGCAGAACGCGGACGGCCGCACCACCGTCACGACGGTGCCGACGGCCGTGATCCGGGAGGCACCGACGCCTCCGCCGCCTCCGCCGCCCGCCACCGGCTGCGATCGCCAGGGCTCGGGCCCCGTCGCGGTCGCCGAGGTCGATCAGCCCAACCGCCTGTCGATCGACCGCCAGTCGATCGCGCCGCCGGTCGTCGGCGGCTCGACCAACGAGGTCGTCGTGCGGTTCCACGTCTCGGCGTGCGGCGGCAAGCCCGTCCAGGGCGCGCTGGTGTACGTCACCGCCGTGCCGTACAACCAGTTCTCCGTGCCGAACGAGACGCCGACGGGCGCCGACGGATGGGCGGAGCTCCGGATGGGTCGCCTGCGCGGCTATCCGGCCACGAGCCGCCAGCAGCTGCTCGTGATGTTCGTCCGCGCGCGCGGGCCGGGCACCAACGTGCTCGGTGGAATCTCCACGCGCCGGCTCGTGTCGTTCCCGGTCAACCTGGGCCGGTAGCGGAACAGCTCGAGGGGGCGGCGAACGGGGATCGCCGCCCCCTCGGGGTCGACTCGCTCGACCGGCTCGGGGGCGAACCCAGTAGCGTTCGCCCCCGATGGCCGCTCGGGACGACCTTGCCGGGAAGACGCTTCGCGCGGGCGTCGTCGGCACGGGATTCATCGGCGTCGTCCACGTCGACGCGCTGCGTCAGATCGGCGTCGAGGTGGTAGGCGTGGTCGGATCGACGCCGGAGCGGGCGGCGGCGAAGGGGATCGCGCCCGCGTACGAGAGCTACGAGGCGCTGCTCGCCGACGACCGGGTCGACGTCGTCCATCTGACGACGCCGAACGACCTCCACTACCCGCAGGCGAAGCAGGCGCTCGCGGCCGGAAAGCACGTCGTCTGCGAGAAGCCCCTGGCGATGACGTCGGCCGAGTCGGCAGAGCTCCTGGAGCTCGCCGAGCGGTCCGGGCTCGTCCACTGCACGAACTTCAACATCCGGTTCTATCCGCTCGTCCAGGAGGCCCGCGCGCGTGTCCGGGCGGGCGACCTCGGCGCCGTCTGGAACGTCCACGGCACGTACCTGCAGGACTGGCTGGCGACGCCCGAGGACTGGAACTGGCGGCTCGAGCCCACCAGGGGAGGAGAGCTCCGCGCGGTCGGTGACATCGGCTCGCACTGGATGGACCTCGCACAGTTCGTCACGGGCCGCCGGATCGCCGAGCTCCTGGCGGATCTCGCGACGGCCATCCCCGTCCGGCGACGTCCGGTGGGCGAGGTCGAGACCTTCGCCGACGCCGCCGACGTGGAGCGCGTCGACGCGCCGATGGCGACCGAGGATCTCGCGCACATCCTCGTGCGCTTCGAGGACGGAGCCCGGGGCTCGTGCGTCCTCTCCCAGGTGAGCTTCGGTCGCAAGAACGCACTGAGGCTCGAGGTGGACGGCTCGCTCGGCGCCCTCGCCTGGGACGGCGAGCGACACGAGGAGCTCTGGCTCGGGCATCGGGACCGCGGCAACGAGCTGCTCCTGCGGAACGCCCCGCTGATGCGGCCGGAGGCCGCGCACCGCACGCGGCTGCCCGTCGGCCATGCGGAGGGCTTCGTCGACACCTTCCGCGAGCTCTACCGCGCCGTCTACGCGGACGTCGCCCGCGGCGGCCCGTCCGAGGAGCCGGACTACCCGACCTTCCTCGACGGGCACGTGCAGAACCTCCTCTGCGACGCCGTCGCGCGGTCCCACCGCGACAGGGCGTGGGTACAGCCCTGAGGCACGAGGCGGGTTGCGACGTCCGGCGGCCGGGTAGGACGCCACTCACCACACGAGCAAGGAGGTCCCCATGAGCGTCGCCAAGGTGATCGAGATCACCGCCTCGTCCCCGAGGAGCTTCGCGGAGGCGGCGCGTGCCGGCGTCGCGAAGGCGTCGGAGAGCGTGCACGGCATCAAGGGCGCCTGGGTCTCGGAGCAGTACGTGGTCGTGGAGGGGAACGCGATCACGGAGTTCCGTGTGACGATGCGGATCAGCTTCGTGCTCGACTGATCCGAGCCGAGGCAGACCTCGGGCCCGTGCTACGAGGCAGACCTCCGGCCCGTGCTACAAGGGGTGCGTGACGACGCAGCCCGCCGACCGGGGCCTGGATCGCTCGGCCACGAACGAGTCGACCGCACGCGCCCTGGTGGCCGCGATCCCGGACCCGATCTTCCGCATCGGGATCGACGGCCGCTATCGCGGGTTCAAGGTCGACTCCGAGCTCGACCTGCTGACCGCGCCCGACGAGGTCATCGGCCGCACCGTCCACGAGCGCCTGCCCGCGCACATCGCCGACGACGTGCTCGCCGCCGGACGCCGCGCAGTCGAGGAGGGGGTGGTCGAGCTCTTCGAGTACTCGCTCGAGATCCGCGGCGAGCTGCGCGACTACGAGTGCCGGGTCGTCGCGTGCGGGCCCGACGAGTTCGTCGTGATCGTCCGCGACTTCACGGAGCGGACGCGCCAGGCCCGCGAGCTCGAGCGCGAGCGCGACTTCAGCTACGCGGTCGTGCGCTCGACTCCGAGCTTCCTGTCGCTCGTCGACGAGGAGGGAACGATCCTGGGCGTGAACCGCGCGCTCGAGCGGGCGGCCGGCCTCCCGGAGGAGGCGTGGCTCGGCCTGCCCTTCTGGCAGCTGTTTCTCGCGCCGGAGGACGCGCCACGGGCGCAGGAGGACTTCGACCGGCTGCGCAGCGGAGAGCCGCGCGGCGTCGTCGAGTACGAGCACGTGTCCGTCGACGGAGAGCGACTCGTCGTGGACTGGACGGCCACCGAGGTGCCCGGCGAGGCGGGCGAGGCGAGGTACCTGCTCTGCGGGCTCGACCAGACGGCGCGCAAGCACGTGGAGGACGAGATCCGCCGGTCGCGGGCACGGATCGTGTCGGCGAGCGACGCGGAGCGGAAGCGGCTGGAGCGGAACCTCCACGACGGGGCGCAGCAGCATCTGGTGAGCGTGTCGCACGCCGTGCACCTCGGCGTCCGCTTCATGCGCACCGATCCGGAGCAGGCGGAGGAGCACCTCGAGCGGGCCCTCCTCGAGCTGAACGCCGCGCACGAGGAGCTGCGCGAGCTGGCGCGCGGCCTGCACCCGCAGATCCTCACGGTGCGGGGGCTGGCGGCTGCGGTGCGTGCGCTGGCCGGCAGGGCGCCGATCCCGGTGACGGTCGTCACGACGGACGACGCCCAGCGGTGGCCCTCCGCGATCGAGAGCGCCGCGTACTACGTGGTGGCGGAGGCGCTCACGAACGTGACGAAGTACTCGGGCGCCACCGCGGCCACCATCCGGGTGCTGCACCGTGACGACCTGCTCTCGGTCGAGGTCGCGGACGACGGCCTGGGCGGCGCTCGCGCGAGCGAGGGCTCGGGTCTCGGCGGGTTGAAGGACCGGGTCGAGGCGCTCGACGGCGTCTTCCTCGTCGAGAGCGCGCCGGGTGCGGGAACCCGGGTGCGCGCGGATCTGCCGCTCGTCCGGCCGGGAGCCGGTCCCGCTTGACAGCCGCCCGGACTCCGTGATTGGATTGCCGCGTCGAACCCCGTAGCTCTTCGGAGTCGCGGGGTTCGGCATTTTCGTGGTCCCGGAGGGCCGCGGCTAGCCTTCGTCGATGCGCCACTTCAGGCGGCTCACGGCGTCGTGGCCGGCGCGCATCGGTGTCGCGCTGCTCCTCGCAGTGGCGATCGCGGCGACCGCGAGGCTCCTGGTCGAGCGCGGCACGGAGACCGCCCCGCCGCCGCCGACGGAGACCTCGCCGCCTCCCACGAGCCCTCCCCCTCCTCCGACCACGACGGCTCCCCCTCCTCCGACCACGACGGCTCCCTCTCCGCCGACTGAGCCGACCCCACCGCCGCCCGCGGCCGTGCCGTTCTCCTGGAGCTCGGCCGGCGCTTTCGTCTGGCACGAGACCGACCTGGAGCCGACGCTGCTGGGTCGCGTGCTGCGCGAGGCCGGCTTCGGGTGGGTCGCCGTGAGGCTCCATGACGGCCTCGACGAGGACCCCGTCGAGGCCGACTGGGTGTACCGCTTCCGGCTCGCGAGTGGGCTCCCCGTCGGCGGCTGGGGTGTCCTCCGCACGGATCCCGAGGGTGAGGCCGCGCTCGCCAGCTCGCTCGTCGAGCGCTACGGCCTCGACTTCTACATCGCGAACCCCGAGGTCGAGTACGAGTTCAGCGGCGCCGACGGTCCGAGCGCGGAGCGGAGCGGCCGGTCGGCACGCTTCGTCCAGGCGTTCCGCACGCTGCGGCCGGCGCCGTTCCCGGCAGGGCTCTCCTCGTACTGCCGGCCCGACCGCCACGACATCGACTGGGCGGCCTGGCGGCAGGCGGGCTTCGCATTTCTCCCCGAGGCGTACGTGAACGACATCGGCGCCGACGGCGCACCGGCATCGTGCGTCGAAGGCGCGCGCGGCGTCTTTCCTCGTGCGGAGATCCATCCCACGATCGGCATGCACGTGGGTCGTCGAGGCTCGCTCGACGTCGGCACCTACGTCGAGTTGCTCGCCCAGGCCGGGACGCTCGGCTTCTCGGTGTACCTCGCGGAGACGCGTATGACGGACGCAGACTGGCAGGCCCTCGGGGCCGCGATCGCCGCGCGGGGGATCGCAGCCCCGATCGGATGACCCTTTCGAGCGGTCGAGAGGCAGTCAGAACCAGGACCTGAGCCGGATACATCCCTCGAACGTGCGGTTCGAGCCCCCCTTGCGGGGGATGAGCCGTGCGGGGAGCGCTGCCTATGGTGTGCGTCAACCGGCACTGCCGGCCAGGCGGCAACACAGGGGAGGGAGTGCGGGGCCATGGATTCGCGGCGTGATGATCGCCGGACGTCGACTCGACGCCGCATGCGGGAGCTCGCGGCGATCGGAGCCGCGCTCCTCGTCGTGCCGCTCGCCGCGCTCGCCGGACTGAAGATCCCGATCGACGCAGGCGCCC
The DNA here is from genome assembly GCA_963710125.1 of uncultured Actinomycetes bacterium. GTDB lineage: Bacteria > Actinomycetota > Thermoleophilia > Gaiellales > Gaiellaceae > Gaiella. Next base: position 106,057 of record CAVPZH010000016.1, read on the forward strand.
TGGCACCGGTCTTCACCCTTCCGCACAGCGCCCTCGGCCATGTGCGCTCCGCGGCGTCCGGAATCGTGCAGCTCGCCCGTCCCGGCGAAGCCCCCGGCCCGGACGACCCACTCGCAGCCGCGCATGGCGGGCGAGGGCTGCGCACCGCGCCCATGCGGCCCCCCGAACGGGAGGCGGGCTGGACCGCGTTCGTGGCGGCGCCCCCCGCCCCCGCGGGGCCGGCGCAGGCACGCGAGGCCCCGCACGGCGATGCTCCAGACCATCACTCGGGCTCGTCCGGCTTCCCGGGTGAGCCGCTGCGTCCGCCCGCCAGGTACCGGGACGACTACCCGGCCCCGGCCGCCCCGAACGCGGGTGGCCGTCCGGCTGCTGCGCCGACCGCGCCGGTCGCGGGCACGGGCGGCCCGACGCCCGACCGCACCCCGCGGGCGAAGGGCAGCGCTCCCGCCGACACCGGCGTACCGGTCGGCCCCGTCGACGACGTCATCCCTCCGCCGCCCCCTACCGGCGACGCGCACGGCTCGCTCCCGTCCCCGCCGGCCGGAACCGCGGACGACGGACACGTCGCCGGGTCACAGGGGACGGACGAGGGCCACCCGGTCGAGGGCGGTGGAGACTCCGGCCAGGGCTCGCAGACGCCGGGTCCTGCCGGGCCAGCCGACGGGGGTGAGGCCGGTGCCGGTCAGGAGCTCGACGCGCCGCCCGACCCGGACGCGACCGACGGCGACGGCCAGCCCGCCGACGAGGTCGGCGACCAGGATCAGGGCGGCGAGCCCGAGGCCGGACACGAGCCCGGCGAGGGCGGCGACCACGGGAACGGGAACGGGAACGGGAACGGGAACGGGAACGGGAACGGGAACGGCGAACGGGAACGGGCAACGGCCACGGCGAAGGTGGAGACGGCCACGGCCGGGGTGGCGGCGGCGAGCACGGCGGAGACCACGGTCACGGCGACAGCCACGGGCACGAGCACGGTCAGGGTCACGGAGCCGACGGGAACGACCACGGCACGAGCGGCGGCGATGACGGCGACGGCCACGATGCGGGACCGGCGCATGACGGCGACGCGCAGGGAGCGGACGGCGACGGCGACGGTGCCGACGGTGAGGAAGCTGCCGGGCACGGCCGGGGCAACGGAAATGGCGACGGGAACGGCAACAGCCAGGGCGACGAGCACAGCAAGGGTCAGGGCAACGGCAACGGCCAGGGCGACGAGCAGGGCAACAGCCATGACCAAGGCAACGGCAACAGCCAGGGGAACGGGAAGGGCCAGGGCGACGAGCACGGCAACGGTCAGGGCAATGGGAACGGCAACGACCAGCGCGACGAGCAGGGCGACAGCCATGACCAAGGCGACGGCAACAGCCAGGGCAACGGCAACGGCCGGGCGACGGGCGAGGACGCGGTGCTCGCGGGGCCGCTCGTGCTCATGGCGCTCGTCGGATGCGGTGGTCGCCGTCGTCTCGTCACCGGACGGAAGGCGTCGTGATCTTCGGCCGGCGCGACAGGACGCCCTCGAGGCCCTCCCCCCGGCTCGTCCTGCGCTTCACCCTCTTCACCGGAGCCGCGCTCGCGATCGCGAGCGCCGTGATCTTCGTGATGGTGCGCAGCTTCGTGACGGCGCAGGCGCAGGATGCCGTGGAGCAGAACACGCGGTTCGTGGCCCAGGCGGTCCTCGCCCGTCGACTGACGCCCGCCGACTTCACGGGGCCCATCTCCCCGAGACGACGTGCGGCGCTCGAGCGCCTGTTCCGACAGCAGGTGATGATCGAGGACATCGAGTCTGCGGCGCTCTATCGCGCCGACGGCCTGCGGACGTTCGGGACGACGAAGCGCGGGGTCGGAGGCGAGCTCGGCCCCCTCGACCGTGGAGCGGTGCGTTCGACGCTCGGCGGGCAACGCATTCGCACCGCCGTGGTGAAGGAGCGCGCGTCCGGCGGCGCCTCGCGAACCGTCATGCAGCAGCTCGTGCCGATCTGGTTCGGCGACCGCGCGGCAGGCGTCCTGGTGACCGAGCGGGACTACGCTCCGATCGCGCGGTCGGTGAGAGCGACCTTCGTCCCCATCGCGCTCGTGCTCGAGGGGCTCCTGCTCGCGCTGTTCATCTCGCTCTTCCCGGTGCTCCGGCGCGCGACGCGCCAGATCGACTCGCACATGGAGGAGATCGAGCACCAGGCGCTGCACGACAGTCTGACCGGCCTCCCGAACCGGGTGCTGTTCCAGGACCGGATCGAGGTCGCGCTCGCGAACGCGCGCCGCAACGGAGGAAAGGCGGCGGTCCTGATCCTGGACCTCGACGGCTTCAAGGAGATCAACGACGCGCTGGGCCACGCCAGTGGCGACGAGCTCCTCCGAGAGCTCGCCGTTCGACTCCGGGGCACGCTCAGAGACACCGACACCGTCGCTCGCCTCGGCGGAGACGAGTTCGGCATCGTGATGCCCGCCGACGGCGAGGACGACGTGCGCGAGACCGCCCTGCGCGTCCACGACGCCGTCGAGGAGCCCTTCGAGATCGGTGGGGTCGCGCTCGCGGTGAAGACGTCCGTCGGCGGCGTCCTCTTCCCCGACGACGCGACGGACTCGGACACCCTCGTGCGCTTCGCGGACGTCGCGATGTACGCCGCCAAGCGCAACCGGAGCCGTATCGAGCTCTACACCCCGGCGGCTGACGTCTCGAGCCGCGAGTCGCTGACGCTCGGCAGCGAGCTGAGGCGCGCGCTCGACGAGGGCGACATCGTGGCCCACTACCAGCCCAAGGTCGACGTCGCGACCGGCCGCGTCGTCGGCGCCGAGGCACTCGTCCGCTGGGACCATCCCGAGCGCGGCCTCGTGCTTCCCGCGCAGTTCCTTCCGCTGGTCGAGAAGGCCGGTCTGACCGGGTCGCTCACGACGCTCGTGCTCCGCGAGGCGACCGCGGAGGCGGCGGAGTGGGCGCGCCAGGGTCTCCACCTGGGCATCGCGGTCAACGTCGACGTCCACGCCCTGCTCGATCGGTCGTTCCCGGGGCGTGTGGAGCAGATCCTCGACGAGATGGGGCTTCCAGCCGAGCTGCTCACGATCGAGCTCACCGAGACGTCGCTGATGGCCGACCCGGTTCGTGCGGGAGCCGTCGCCCGGGAGCTCTCCGCGATCGGGGTGCGGCTGGCGATCGACGACTTCGGCACCGGCTACTCGTCGCTCGGGCACCTGACGGCGCTCCCGCTCGCCGAGCTCAAGATCGACCGGTCGTTCGTGGGCCGGATGGCGGAGAGCCCCACCGACATGGCGATCGTGCGCACGATTCTCGACCTCGGCACCAATCTCCAGCTGTCCGTCGTCGCCGAGGGAATCGAGTCGCGCGGCACGAGGGCGATCCTCGAGCAGCTCGGGTGCGGGCTCGCGCAGGGCTACGAGTTCGGGCGGCCGATGCCGGCCGCGGCGCTGACCGCCTCTCTGGTGGCGTCCCGGCAGAAGAGCACGGCCACCGTGCTGCGCCTCACCGCCTAGCGGTTTCGTAGTCGAGCCGGGAGTCCTCGAGGTCGAGGTCGCGCTCGACCCGACGCATCACCTCGTCGCTGATCTCCCCGGTGTTGCGCATCTCGACCACCGCATGACGCTCGGCCTCGAGCAGCTCGCGGCGGAGCTTCTGGTACTTCATCGACTGCTTTTCGATCCTTCCGTCTCCGTCCGGGTCCATGCGGTCGGTGAACCGGTCGATCCGGAACCGGTACAGCCCGCGCAGCCGCTCCGCCGTGTCGTCGCGCACCCACGCCTCGTCGACGAGCTCGTCGAGACGCGCGAGTGCGGCCTCCGCCGCGCGGACCCGCGCCAGCGCCTCCTCGGCATCGGCGCCGCCGTCGTCGGCTTCCAGCCGCAGCGCCCTGATCACGAGGGGGAGCGAGAGACCCTGCACGACGAGGGTCGCGAGCACCACGGTGAAGGCGAGGAAGACGATCAGGTCCCGGTCGGGGAACGGCAGGCCGGCATCCGTGCGCAGGGGGATGAGCAGCGCGGCCGCGATCGTCACGGCCCCGCGCATCCCGTTCCACGCGATGAACGCCGGGTAGCGCCACGGGGGCATGGGGTCGCGCTCGCGCACCCTCCGGATCAGCCACCGTGGCAGGTACGCGACCGCGAAGACGCCGATCACACGGAGGACGACGACCGCGAGCACGGTCGCGACCGCATAGCCGAGGAGCGACCAGGCACCAAGCCCGGAGAGCGCGTCGAGGATGGGACGCAGCTGGAGCCCCACGAGCCCGAACAGCAGCACGTTGAGCAGGAACGTGAGGATCTCCCAGAACGCCCGTCCCTGCAGTCGAGTCTGCACGGTCGTGAGCTCGGGGGTGTACCAGCCCATGTAGACGCCGGCCGCCACGACGGCGAGCACCCCCGAGACGTCCAGCGCCGAGGCGGGGAGGAAGGCGAAGTAGCCCGTGAGGAACGCGATCGTGACCTCGAGCGGCGGGTTGTCGAGCGCACGCCGCACGCGGCGAACGACGTACCCGACGGCCAGCCCGACCGCGATCCCCCCGACGATCGTGATCACGAGGTCCGCTCCAGCCGACCACGCGGAGAACGACCCGGCAACCGCGGCGAGAAGCGCAGTCCGCAGCAGGACGAGCGCGGTCCCGTCGTTCAGGAGGCTCTCGCCCTCGACGATGTCGATCAGCCGCCGAGGCACGCCGAAACGCCGCCCGATCGCGGTCGCCGCGATGGGGTCGGTCGGCGAGACGACGGCGCCGAGCACGAACGCCTCCGCCCAGCCGAGGCCGGCGGCGGCGTGCACGACGACTGCGACGCCTGCGGTCGTCGCGGCCACCAGGCCGACCGCGAGCAGCGAGATCGGTCGGAGGTTCTGCCGCAGCTCCCGTAGGCCGGTGAAGTAGGCGGACACGTAGAGGAGGGGCGGGAGCACGCCGACGAGCACGAGCTGCGGCGGCATCGTCACGGTCGGGACGCCCGGCGCGAATCCGAGCAGCAGGCCTCCCAGCACGAGGAGGATCGGGTACGGGATGCGGAGCGGGCCGGCAAGGATCAGGAGCGCCGCCGCCGACGCCAGCAGCGCGAGGAGCTGAAGCTCCTGCCGAGCCCCGAACTCGAGGATCATCGCGACACCGTATGCGTTCCGGTTCGACGCTCAGTGGGTCGTCACGAGCAGCTTCAGACCGATCAGGACGACGCCGAGCGCGACGTTCGCGCCGACGATCGCCATCGTGCCGAGCCAGCCCAGCCGCTCGACCCGCGCGAAGACGATTCCCTGTACCGCGAGCACGACCAGCCCGACCGCCACCGCGACCCACACCGCGCTCTGCGTGGAGAGCACCCCGACCGCCCCGAGCAGGAGCGCCGCGACCGGCGGCACCGCCGCCTCCAACAGCGAAGCCTCCCGGCGGGCGATCCGACCGAGGGTCGCGAGCGAGAGATGACGGTCGTGCGAGACCGCGTACGCGACCGAGTGCGAGTACACGTGCGCGACCCAGAAGACGACCGACGTGACCGCCGCCAGCACCGCGATCTTGCCGGCCTCGTGCGGGTAGGCCCTCGCCCCCGCCACGACGACCGCCAGCACGACGATCGTCCCGTAGATGAAGCCGCCGAGCCGCTCGCCCATCGTCGCGCGGCCGAGACGGACGATCCCCGAGGGTTGCGTCTCACCGGCCACCGCCCGCATCATCCCATCGCTCCCGGCCGGCGGATTCCCTCCCGAAGGTGCGCCTCGCGTCGTGCTGCGCGGGTACGTTTTGACGCCGATGCCCGAACCGAGCCCGTCCCGGCCAGCGGCTCGGGACTCGAACGATGCGGTCGAGACGGCCGCGCCGCCGTCCGGCCGGTCCGGCGTCGGCGTCCTCGTGCTCACCGCGCCCGTCGCCGAAGGGCATCTCGCGGCCGCACGCGCCCTGTCCGAGGGGATCGCGGGCACGAGCGAGGGCGTCGTGGTCGTGCGGGACGCGCTCGACGCGCTCCCCCGACCCGTGCGCTGGCTGCTGGCCGACGCCTACAGATGGCAGCTGGGGGCAGCTCCATGGTTGTTCGACTGGCTGTTCGCCGGCCTGCGTCGCAGTCGCGTGCTCCGCTCGCTCGCGCGGACGGCTCTGTCGGTCGCCGGCTCGCGCGCGCTGCTCCGGCTCGTCCGGCGACACCGCCCGGACGTGGTCGTCTCCACCTGGCCCCCGGCCTCGCTCATCCTCGGCTGTCTCAGGTTGCGCGGCAAGGTGCGCGTGCCCGTCTGCGCCGCGATCACGGACTTCGCGGGTCTGGAGCTGTGGGCGGATCGCGGCGTCGACCTCCACCTCGTGATGCACGAGAGCCTCGTGCCGAAGGTCGAGCGCGTTGCAGGCCCGGGCAGCGCGAGGCTCGTCGAGCCACTCGTCTCGCCGCAGTTCCTCGTCCCACGGTCGTCCGTGGAGGCGCGGCGGGCGCTTGGCCTGCCCACGGACGCACGGGTCGTCGTCGTCTCCGGGGGCGGCTGGGCGGTCGGAGACCTCGAGGGCGCGGTTGCGACGGCGCTCGAGATCGAGGATGCCGTCGTGGTCTGCCTCGCCGGTCGCGGGGCCGCCGCCCGCGTGCGGCTGACGGGCGCGTTCGCCGGCGAGCCACGGGTGACCGTGCTCGGGTTCACCGACCAGATGAGTGACCTGCTCGCCGCCGCCGACGTGCTCGTGCACTCCACCGGTGGGGTGACGTGCCTCGAGGCGCTCGTCCGCGGCTGCCCGATCGTCGCCTATGGCTCGCCACCCGGACACACGCGCCTGCTGGCGGAGGAGATGGAGGCACTGGGACTCGTCGCCTACGCACGCTCGTCCGCAGAGCTCCGGGCGGCGCTGGCCGCCGCAGACGCGCGACCCGCCGACTTCCAGTCGGGCGGCGGCGACCTTGCGAGCGCCGTCCTCGCGGCCGTGCCCCGCGTCGTGGTTCGGCTCCGCGCGCGACTCGCGAGAACCACCGCCACCGCGTGTGCGTTGGCGACCGCACTCTTCGTGCTCCTGGCGAGCGACGCGACGTATCCCGTGGTGTCAGAGGCGCTCGCGTTCCACGAAAGCAGCTCGATCTCCTCGAACGTGGGGTCCGTGGCGCTCGTCGTCCGCGGCCAGCGACGGGACCTGCTGGCGCTCGCGCCGCTCGCCCGCCGCGCGCATCTGCGGGCGTCGGTCGTCGTCAGCGGAAGTCTCAGCGCTCAGGACGTCGCCGTCCTCCGCGCCGCCGGCCTCGACCCGATCCCGGAGCTTCGTGCGCGAGGAATCCTCTCCTGGTTCGAGACGTCGAGGCAGCTCGAGGAGCAGCGCGCCCGCTACTCCCTTCCGGAGTCGTTCTACTACCTCGCCCCTCACGAGGGGTTCACCTTCGGCGGCTACCTCGTCGCTCGCCACGTCGGGGGCCGGCCGATCCAGATCGGCCACACCATTCCGCTCGACGGAGGCCCGCCCGGCTCGGTGCATGCCGGCGAGGTCGTGGCCGCGACCCTCGAGCCGGGTGTCCGTGACGCCCCGCGGCTGGTCGAGGCGGTCACCCGACTCGAGCGCGCGGGTCTCGGGGTCTCCTCAGTTCGGGCGCTGACCTCCCGAACGGCCCCTTGATCGCGACCAGATCGGTCTCGGTTGCCGCCTGCGGCCTCGTCGCGGTCCAGTGGGCCCCGGCCGGCGCGGCCCACTCACCGCACCTCGCTCGGGCCCTCGGGATCGCGACGCGACTTGCCGGCGATCCAGGCGTGCTGCTCACGTTCGACGACGGCCCCCATCTGCTCGGCACCCCCGCAGCTCTCTCTGCGCTCGAGCGTCTGGAGGCACGCGCGGTCTTCTTCGTCAGCGGCGACCAGGCCGTGCTGCGTCCCGAGATCGTCAGGGAGACAGCGGCCGCAGGTCACGAGGTCGCGCTGCACGGATACCGGCACGAGACGCGCCGCCAGCTGAGTCGCAGGGTGCTCTGGGACGACACGCGCAGAGCGATGGACGCGGTCTGTGCGGCCTCGGGGACGGTTCCCCGCCTCTACCGACCTCCACACGGTGTGTTCACGCTCACGGGGCTGAGGCTCGTCCGCAGCCTCGGCCTCACGCCGTTGCTCTGGTCGAGGTGGGGACGCGACTGGGAACGGCGGGCGACGTCGTCGAGCATCGCGCGCCGCGCCGCCGCCGGGATCCGTGCCGGTGACGTCGTGCTTCTGCACGACGCGGACCACCACGGCGCGCGGGGCAGCTGGCGGAGGACCGTCGCGGCGCTCCCGGAGATCCGCGACCGCGTCGAGGCGGCGGGCCTCCGCTGGGCTCGAGTACCGCCAACGTCCGGGGCGTAGCCTCGTCAGGCTTCCGGCGGCATCCGGCAGCGCCGGCTACGAACGACGGGGTGCGGGCTCGACGAGGAGGACGAGACCCTCGCGTCCGATGACGACGACGGGCTCTCCCCGGCCCGCTCCGTCCGCGCACCGGGCCTGCCAGATCTCACCGCCCAGGCGCACCTGGCCGTCCGGACGACAGTCGGAGATCGCCGCACCCGTCCGGCCGATCAGCGTCTCGGCGCCCGCGGTCGCGTGACGGTGCCGGACCGTCCTGTTCCAGAACAGGACCTCTCCGAGGAAGACCGCGAGGCAGGCGGCGAACGCCACGGTGTTCCACGGCGAGGGCAGCAGGAGGACGAGCACGATCCCGACCAGGAGAAACACCGCCCGAAGCGTACTGCGGGCCGCGACGCCCGACCATGAGGGGGCGTGGCCCGTACGACGTGGCTGGGCCGGGTTCCCACGGGGCACCCGGCGAAGTGCGGACGGGCGACCTCGCAAGCCTGGCCGCGCGCGGCTCGGTCAGCGCTTGGCGCGGCCCGAGTGGTTCGGCTTGTGGCGCACCGCACGCGAGCCACGCGTCGGGTCGCGGACGCAGGCGCTCGATCCCGACCTGAGGACGACGACCTCGCACGACCGTTCCGTGCGGTGCTGATTGTCGAAGGCCGGCAGCGCGACGAACCAGACGGCCGCGACTGCGAGCCCCAGGACGAGGATCAGCAGCGGCAGCACCGGGCTGGGCGCGCGGGAATGCTCGTTCGCAACCGCAACGCCGGCTCCGCCGTACGCAGGTCTGGCCGCAGACACGTTTCCTGTGTCGGCAGGAAACAGGCCCGCCTGATGCCTCGTTCGGGGGGCGTGGCCGCGGGCCGGCTTGGACGACCGCGTCCTACTGGCAACGCGATCGCACGCGGCGGAAGACCGCGGCGCTCTGCGAACCGGCCCCTGCGCCGACGAGCGCTACGACCCTGTGCGATCGCGACGTCGCGTGCGGCGGCTGTGCAACGCCGCCCCGACCGCGACCACCAGCACCATCCACACGACCGCCCACACTGGGCCTCCGAAGGCGAGCGCGACGACCGCTCCCGATCCGCCGACCACCCCGACGGTGCTGTACGCACCGGTGCGCGGGTCGCTGCGGTTGACGCGGGTGAGCCTGGCATCCCGCGGTCGGGAGCCGGACGGTCTCGGAGGCTCAAACCCCGGCATCGCCTGGAGACCATCCGAGGAGAAACATCGCCTCGCGAAGTGTATCTCCAGGCCAGGTTGGGAAGCCTCCCGCCAGAAGCTCGCCGGGTACGCGCTGGGGGCGGGCCCGAGTCGGACAGCGACCTCGGCCGGACCCTGGCGGCCGGACTCGGGCGCCGCGCTCACCCCGAGGCTCCACCTGTCGGATGGTCGCGTGGTTAGCCTTGAGCCATGTGGAGGTCCCTGGCAACCTTGCTCGCCGTGGTCGTGCTCGCAGGCTGCGGCGGCTCTCCCGACGACCACCGGGCCGAGAAGACGTTGACCGTTCCCGCCTACGGCCCCTATCCGGCGATGACCGTTCCCGTCGCTCCCGGAACGTCGGCGTTGTGCCGGGCGAAGGCGGATGCGTTCAGCCGGGCGGCGGCGGGGTTCCTCCTCCCCTTCCCGTCGGACGCCGACAACTACCGGGTGCTCGCGCGTGTCCAGTTCACGGCGTTCAGGGCCCACCTGTGCGACGTCGCCGTTCTCCGCGAGGCGCTCTCGCGCCGCCTGACCGCGAAACAACTGCGAGACGTCCTCGCGTTCTTCGGCTTCATGGGCGAGATCGGCCGAGACCTGGCGAAAGCCCCGCAGCACTGAGCGCCTCCACCGGCGGGAAGACCATCGTCATCGGAACGATCCCCGCGTCACGCGAGCGGTCGGGTGGCCCGATCGTCGGGCATGGCGATCGGGCTCGCTTTAGACTCGCCCGCAGCGGTGGACTTCGACACGATGACCGAGCGCGCGCTCGCGACGCGCGACCGATACGAGGCACACGAGGTGAAGCTGTACCGGTCGACCGTGGTCGCTCGAGGACTTGACGCTCGGGCTGGTGGGCGATGTGGGCGACCTCGCCAAACTGATCCAGGCCCATGAGGGCGTGCGGCAGATCGACGGAGCCAGGGCGGCGCTGGAGCACGAACTCGCGGATGTTCTCTGGTCGGTGATCGTCATCGCAAACCGCTGCAACGTCGACCTCGGCGCGGCGTTCGCGAGCATGATGGACGAGCTCGAGCGGGCCCTCGCATCCTGAACCGTCCCTCCGGCTTGCAGCATCCGCATGCGAGGAGACGTTGGAGCCGCAGCTGAGCGGCGGGAGCGGCAGGCGTCGCCCGTCTGCAGTTCTCAGGCGGTTCGGCCGGGGTCGGTCGGCTCACCGGGCCGGCTGCTCTCCTCGAGCACGAGGTCGTTCTCGACCGAGCACCATGATCCACTGACACCCGCGGGCCGCTCGGGGTCGTCGTCGGAGCGGCGGACGAAGTCGCGGAGCAGCGACGGCTTCACCGCGAAGACGGCGTCCGAGTCGAGGTACTCGCTCTCGGCGTCGAAGATGTGCGTGGCAACGGTGCGGTATCCCGGTGCGCGGACGATCATGTGGATGTGGGCCGGGCGCCAAGGATGGCGTCCGGTCGCGGCGAGCATGCGTCCGACCGGGCCGTCGTCGGGGATCGTGTACGGCACCGGACGAACTGCCAGAAACGCGTAGCTCCCGTCGTCGCGTGTACGGAAGCGACCCCGCAGATGGTGCTCGGGGGCGTCCGGGTTCTGGACCGCGTACAGGCGGTCGTCGCCGTTCTGCCAGACGTCGAGCTCGGCGCCTGCGATCGGCCTTCCGCTCACGTCGCGGACGTATCCGTGCACCCACGCGGGCTCGCCCGCCGGTTCCTCGGCGATGGAGGCCCCCACCTCGCGCACGTCCGCCCCCGGGACGTAGAAGGGCCCGAGCACCGTCGACTCGGTCGCCCCCTGGGAGCCCGTGTTCTCCAGTGCATCGACCAGCATCGACAACCCGAGAGCGTCGGACCAGAGAATGAACTCCTGCCGCCGGTCGTCCGTGATGTGGCCCGTCTCGGTGAGAGTTCGGATCCCCGCCTCCCATTCGTCCTGCGTCAGCTCGACCTCCGTTGCGAACGCGTGCAGGTGCGACGCGAGGCTTTGCATGACGCGCCGCAGCCTCTCGCTCTCGCAACGATCGAAGCTGGCGACCGCCGCGCGACTGATGTCCGTCGGCGTCGTCGAACCTGCTGTACCCATTGCGGCTCCTCCCGTGTGTGCCGTGAGCCGAAGATCCGCAGCTCTGGCCGACCACCTGCACGCGGCGGGCCGGTGGGGTTCGCTGCGGATCTCGAGCAAGGCCAGCATGACACCGGCTTCGCCCTGCGCACCGGCTCCCTCCGACGTCGGCGCTCACCGAACACGTGGTCTGCCCACAGGCAATTTGTAACGAACGCAACAAAACTGTACCGTCGGCGGAGGTGCGTTGGCTCGCGTTCCTCGCCGTCGTTGCAGCAGCCTTCGGGAGCCAGGTCTCCTCGGCGGCCCCGGGCACGGTCCCCGGACAACTCGTGGGAACCTGGACGAACGCGGGCTACGTCCTGACGGTCAAGGCGAACGGCAAGGCCGTCTTCAAGCTGGGGCCGGAGGTGATCCCCGAGACCGTCGCCGGAACACCGACTCGCGTGTCGTTCGGCGCCGCAGGCGTCTGCTTGAGGAAGGGCTCCTACTCGTGGAAGCGCACGGGTCGGTCGCTCACGCTGCGGCCGGCGGGCGAGCCGTGCAGCGTCCGCCGTTCGTTCCTCACCGTTGCCTGGACCCGGAGGTAGCGGAGGACGCCGGGGTTCAGCGCGGGGGTCGCTTCCGAGTCGAAGAGGAACGCGAACGTAAGGAGGAACGATGGCTCAGTCGACGCCCTGGGCGATCCTGCTGACGAAGTGGAAGGGCAACAACGCGGAGCCGAAGCCGCGCCAGTTCTTCGACGACCTCTTCACGACCGCGGGGACAGGCTCGTTCAACATGACGGACTACTTCGACACGATGTCCCACGGGTCGATCGACCTGTCGGGCAGCAAGGTCTTCGGTTGGTTCACGCTCGACCAGGACCAGACCGCGTACGTCGGGAACACGGCGCCGGGGCCGGGCCAGCTCGGCCGGAACGAGCTCCTCGACGCGGCGAAGGCGAAGGCGCAGGCCGGCGGGGTCGACCTCTCGAAGTTCTATGGAGTCGTCGTCTGCATGAACACGCTCACGGATCTGTGCGGGTGGCAGGGCGGCCGTGCGGCGCTGTGCGACCCGGGCTCGTTCGAGCCGACCGTGCTCGGCCAGGAGATGGGCCACGGCTACGGGCTCATGCACAGCCGGGTCGACGGCTCTACCGCCGACTACCAGGACCCGTGGGACACGATGAGCACCTGGGACAGCTGCTACTACGCGGGCGACCCGAAGTACGGGTTGATCGGGCCGGGGCTGAACGCGGCGAACATGCGCAGCATGGGCTGGCTGGACGAGAACCGCGTCTGGAAGTCCTCCAGCCAGGCGTTCAGCCAGCAGATCGAGCTCAGGCCGCTGCACGCGCGCGGACTTCCCGGGAACCTCGCCGCCGAGGTGCCGGGGACATTCGGCGGCTTTCTGCTCGAGTTCAGAGTCGCCGAGGACTGGGACGTCGCGATCCCGCGTGCCGCCGTCTTCGTCCACCGGCTCGATAACGGCACCTCGTACCGGATGCTCGGCTCGGGCGCGCGGAGCGACCTCGTGCTCGGGGACGACTTCACGGCGGGCGTCGACCTCCCGTGGTCGTCCTACACGACGGTCCACGTCGACGAGATCAACGTGCGTCAGCATTACGCCAAGGTGACCGTCGGCTACCGGCCGCGTGCACGAATCCGCATCCCGGATCTCGTCGGCGAGATCTTCGGCGGAGTGGCTGTCGACGGCGGGGGCATCATCTGGATCGGCGGCAAGCCGCACCCGGTCGATCCGTGGGGGCCGCTCAAGGAGGTCGTCAAGCAGGTCGTCGCGCACGAGGCCGCCGCGGAGATCGCCGACCCGGCCGTCCGCATCGCGGCCAGGAAGAGCGCGCTCGCGCGAATCGTCGAGGCAAGCACCGCCGCTCTCGGCGAGCTCGAGGCCCTCGAGACGCCGCCGGCGCGGACTCGGAAGGCGACGGTGATGCGCGGACGCGCGAGGAAGGCACCTGCCAAGGGTGCGGCGCGGGCGACCAGAAGCCGGAGGAGGCCGGCGTCGGGCTAGAAGAGCTCGCTTTGTCGGCAGGCGGCGTGGAGCGACCACGTCGAGAGGCTCTCGCTGATCTCGCCGAACCGCGATAACGACGAGCTGCCACCTTGCAGGCGGCGCTCTCGTTGGTGACGCTGCGCTTGATGGCGCGGATCACATGGTTGATGCCGATGTTCGTGATCGCCCTCGGCTTCGCAGTGCATCCGCCGGCCCTGGCAAGCCCGGCGGTTGATAGAGGCGGCACTGCGGACACGCCGACCAGCTTGATCCCCGTGTCGCTGACGGCGGTGCGTGAAGCTCCGTCGAGGACGTTCGAGCGCGCGCTGAGAGCGAACGTGCTTGCGTTCGACAACCCCAGGGCAGTCCTCCGGAATCGGTGAAGGCGCTGGATCCACGCCCACCGGCCGGATCACAATCGGTTGAGACGTGGGCATCGCGGAAGATTCACAGGCGATGACCCCGCGAGGCCCGCGCTGGCTGCTGTGGACACTCGTCCCGTGCGCCGTCGTGGTTATCGGAATCGCTGTCTACGAATACAACAAGCCGCACAGGCCAGACGATCCTGTTCTCAGAGCCATCCTGGCGGAGCGCCTTGCTTCGATTTCACCGCTGGGAGGTCGGCTCGTGTTCGCTTCTCAGAACGAGACAAGCTCTTAGAGATCACGCCCGAAGGTGGCTTGCGGTTCAACATGTCGGCCGACGAACCCGACGAACCCGAACCCACGGGGTTCGCAGTTCCGAGCCACGTTCAAGTGAAGGAAGACCAGCGCGGCGCGGGCCGCGCGGGGCCACCGTGCCGGGTGGCGCCCCGCGCCAGCCGCCCCCGCGCCGAGCCTCCCACCACTCGAGCACCGCAACGCACACTCGCCCACGTGGGTGGATCGCGCCCAGCGGATTGCGCGTTGTTGGTACGAATCCCCGCGTGACCGACAATGCGCCAGAGCAGCTCGCCGCCCACCTCGATGCGGCCGGAGTCTTGGGCGGTTCGTCCGATGCCGAGCGCGAGCGACTCCGTAGCAACGTCGCGGCGGGCGCATCACCGTTTGTCGGAGTTGAGCGGTCCGGTGGCGCGCCGACGGGGAAGACTTGGCCGAGGGTGAAGTCGAGTCCCTCTTGGATTCGATGGCTCCTGCTCTTGCTGAGAGAGGAGTCAATCTCGCCGTCGAGACGATCGAAGGGCCATGGGACGAGGTAAGCGCGAGCTACAAGATCCGGATCAACGGCATCGAGGTCGACCTATATCGATTCGATCCGGATGAGCCCAACGTTCCGCTCGCCGATGATCCCTGGATCGATGCACGCTCAAGCCCCTGGCAGTCGCTAATTCCCTCCTGATGGAGGCTGGCGCTCGCGACAGGGTGGCCGTCATTTCAGCTGGGGGGAACGACGGCACGGCGTTCCTGCTCCCGGTTGAAGCTCTTGCCGTTCAGGTGGAATCGCCGGCACTTGAGCCGGAGGAGCGTCCGGCAGTTCCCGAGTAAGACAGCGCGCTCAGGCGTCATCGCGCAACGTGGCCCAGTCGAAACGGGGCTACTTGGCGATCTCCCATATGTGCCCGCCGGGATCGCGGAAGCTCGCAGTACGGATGCCCCACGGCCGGTCGATCGGCCCGTTGAGGATCTCGACGCCGCGGCCCCTCAGGTTCTCGCAGATTGCGTCGACATCATCCACTCCGAGCGTGAACTGGAACCGAACACCCGAGTCCCGCGCGGCGACGTTCGCCGGCGCGACTAGCGCTGGCGCCTCAGGCGCCGCCAGCAGATTCACGAGCGTCTCGCCGAACTTGAAGACGGCAGAATGCTCGTCCTCGAAATAGACGGGGAGTCCGAAGATCTCCTCGTAGAAGCGCTTCGCCGCCGCCAGATCCTCTTGAAACAGTGTGATCGCGGCGATTGCTCCTGGCCACGTTGTCTTCTCGCTCCCAATCGATTCGGTCATCTGCACGCTCCTGTCATCACTCAGT
Organism: uncultured Actinomycetes bacterium; assembly: GCA_963710125.1. GTDB lineage: Bacteria > Actinomycetota > Thermoleophilia > Gaiellales > Gaiellaceae > Gaiella. The sequence goes on from CAVPZH010000016.1 coordinate 121,509, forward strand.
TCGGACGCAGAGGCGCGCGAGCCGCCTCCTCACCGAACAGACTCGGTTTGGCTGTCGGACTCATCGGCGGCCGCCTTCGAGCCGTACCCGCCGCCGCCGTCGATCAGGCGTCATTGCGGAACACTCGCGCAGGCGAGGCCTCCGAGCGGGAGGGTAGGTGGCAAGATCTCCTGAGGAACGATGTCCAACTGGGCGGCAGGGGAGCGGTGTGCTAGCGGTACGCCTGCACGATGACGGCTTGAAGGTTGAGGAGATCGCGACGCCGTCGCCGGATCCGGGCGAGGTGCTGGTGCGCGTGCGTGCGGCAGCGATTACACGTAACGAGTTGGAGTGGCCGGTCGATCGACTGCCGGCGATTCCGTCTTACGAGCTTTCGGGCGTTGTCGTCGGCAGCGGTGACGAGGTATATGGGCTCACGCCTTTCGATCGCGACGGCGTGGCTGCCGAGTACGCCGTCGTCCCCGCCCATGTGCTTGCACCGAAGCCCGTGCGGCTGAGCCACGTCGAGGCGGCAGCTCTGCCGATGGGCGGGCTGACCGCCTGGCAAGCACTGTTTGTGCACGGGCGCCTCGCGCGAGGCGAACGGGTCCTGGTCACGGGCGCCTCGGGCGGGGTTGGGCACATCGCTGTCCAGCTTGCGCGACACGCCGGCGCAGCGGTCGTGGAGAGCGGTCCGGTCGATCTGGTCTTCGACACTCGTGGCGGCGAGGTCCCCGCTGGCGAGCGCGTCGTCACGATCGCAGAGGAGATGCCGGGCGCGATCTATTTCATCGTCGAACCCGACCACGAGCAACTGCTGGAGTTGAGAACGCTCGTGGACGCAGGCGAGCTTCGCGCAGAGGTCGACTCGGCTTTTCCGCTCACGGAGGCCCGGGCGGCGTTCGAGCGAGTCGCGGGCCGCGGGAAGCGTGGCAAGGTCGTGCTCGAGGTTGGCACTGACTAGTCGGCGGGTGCGGCCGTGACCTCTGCCGTGGATGCATCGAACTCCGAGCGTCCACCGTGATGCCGCAAGGGGCGCAGGTCCATCTATCGAACGCCCACGGACCACTGCCTGCACCATGAACAAGAAGAAGCGAGACGAGTTCGGGGATCATGAGGTTGTCCCATTGCTCGTAGAACTTGACGGCGGTCCCTCCGGCCTCGTCCGTTCCGCTGGGGAGCGGGCGAGGCGATCCGTCGAAGCTTGAAGGAGGAGCCGCCATGAAGAAGACAGCCGTAGACGTCGCGCAGGCCGAGCTGATAGAGGAGGCGCTGCCGGCTCACGTGCAGGAGGCGCTCGGGGAGCTTGCCGTCGCTGCGAGGGAGGGGTTGCTGGCCTTGTCGGTCGGCGTCGGACTCGGTGTCCTCGCCGAACTGATGGAAGAAGAAGTCGTCGACGTGGTTGGTGCGAAGGGTAAGCACGATCTGGATCGGACCGCCGTCCGCCACGGCCGCGAGGCGGGCGAAGTGACGCTCGGCGGTCGCCGCGTTGGGGTCGAGCGCCCGCGAGTCCGGTCGGCCGACGGGAAGAGCGAGGTGCCACTTACGACCTACCGGCACTTCAGTGACCGTGATCCGCTGACACGGGGTGGTGTTGGAGCGGATGCTTGCCGGCGTCTCGACTCGCCGCTACCGACGCACGCAGGAGCCGATCGGCGAGCAGGTCGAGCAGCGGGCTCGCTCGACATCGAAGTCATCCATCTCACGCGCGTTCGTTGAGCGCACCGGCAAGGCGCTCGACGAGCTGATGGCGCGCCGCCTCAACGACGTTCGCCTGGCGGTGCTGATGCTGGACGGAATTGAGCTCAAAGGGCGCACGAACATCGTCGCGCTCGGGATCACGACAGAAGGAGTGAAGGTCCCGCTCGGGCTGTGGGAGGGCTCGACCGAGAACGCGACCGTGGCGACCGCGCTCCTGTCGGATCTCGTCGAACGCGGCCTCGATCCCGCGCAGGGGATGTTGTTCGTGATCGACGGCTCAAAAGCACTACGCAAGGCGATCCGGACGGTGTTCGGTGAGGGGGTGCCGGTTCAGCGCTGCGTCTGCCACAAGGAGCGGAATGTGCTCGAGCATCTGCCCGAGCGCGACCGAGCCGCGATCAAACACCGGTTGCGCCAAGCCTGGGCGCTTGAAGATCACGGCCAGGCGCTTGACCGGCTGAAGGCCCTCGACGCCGAGCTTGAGCGGAGCCACCCCGGCGCCGCGGCCTCGCTGCGGGAGGGGATCACCGAGACGCTGACGCTCACCCGCCTCGGCATCACCGGCTCGTTGAAGCGGACGCTCGCCTCGACCAACCCGTGCGAGTCGATGATCGAGTGCGTTCGCCGCACCAGCCGCAACGTCAAGCGCTGGCGGTCAGGCGAGATGGCGCTGCGTTGGACGGCCGCCGGGATGCTCGAAGCCGAACGCCAATTCCGCCGGATCATCGGCTACCGCGACCTCGCCAGCCTCGCCGTCGTGATAGAGCGTGACCTCGCTCGCACGACCGTCCCGTCCCGGACCGAGGAGGCCGGCGCGGCGCAGAGGCGGGCACCGGCGGCTCCTTTCGCTCCGGCAAACGCAGGCGGGGGTGATCGAGGCGGGTGAGCAACGCTTCGCCGAGGCGCGGCCGCGCTTGTCGTGGTTTGCGATGCGATCTAGCCTCGTACCGTGCCGGTTTGCCCGAGCTGTGGCCACGACAATCGCGAGGGCGCGAAGTTCTGCGAGGAGTGTGGCTTCTCGTTCAGCGCTGCGCCCGCGCGGACGACGGAGCAGCGAAGGACGGTCACCGTCCTTTTCTGCGACGTGACCGGGTCGACCGCCCTCGGTGAGACGCTCGACCCCGAACGGCTGCGGGCGCTGCTTGCCCGCTACTTCGAGCGGATGAAGGCGATCGTCGAGTCGCACGGCGGCACGGTGGAGAAGTTCATCGGCGACGCTGTGATGGCGGTGTTCGGCATCCCCGCGGCGCACGAGGACGACGCCCTGCGCGCGGTCCGTGCGGCAGTCGAGATGCGTGACACGCTCCCCGAGGTCGGCCTCCAGGGGCGCATCGGCGTGACGACGGGCGAGGTCGTGACGGGAACCGAGGAACGGCTGGCGACGGGCGACGCGGTCAACGTTGCCGCCCGCCTGGAGCAAGCGGCACGACCGGGCGAGGTGTTGCTCGGTGAGCCGACCGTCCAGCTCGTGCGCGGAGCGGTCGAGCTGAGCGCAGGCGAACCCTTGGAGCTGAAAGGCAAGGCCGAGCCCGTCTCCGTCTACCGCCTGTTCGCAGTGCGCGACGCACCCGAGCGACTTCACGACATGCCCTTCGTCGGTCGGGAACGGGAGCTCACCCTCCTGCGCGCCGCGTGGGAACGCGCTCGGACCGGGCAGCGCTGCGAGCTCGTGACCGTGGTCGGCGAAGCCGGCGTCGGCAAGTCGCGCCTCGTCGCCGAGGCGCTTGCCTCCCTCGACGCGACCATCGCGCGTGGCCGCTGCCTTCCGTACGGCGAGGGAATCACGTACTGGCCGGTCGTGGAGGTGCTCAAGCAGCTCGACGTGACGCCGCCCGACGAAACCGCGGCACTCGCGATCCGCGCTCTGCTCGGGGAGGCGGAGGCCATGTCGTCACCCGAAGAGATCGCGTGGGCGTTCCGCAAGACGCTCGAGCACGCTGGGGAGGACCGTCCGCTGATCGTCGTGTTCGACGACATCCAGTGGGGCGAGGAGACGTTCCGCGACCTGATCGAGCATGTGGCGCTGCTCTCGACTGGCGTCTCGCTCCTCCTGCTCTGCATGGCTCGGCCGGAGCTCGTGGAGCGCCGCCCGACCTGGCCCGTCACGGTGCTTCTCGAGCCACTTCGCGACGAGGCGTTGGCCGAGCTGATTCCGAAGCGGATCGCAGGCGACCTGCGCGCACGAATCGCCCGGGCAGCCGGCGGCAACCCGCTTTTCGTGAGCGAGATGCTCGCGATCGCGGGCGATGGCAACGGTGCAGTCGCCGTCCCGCCGACGCTGCAAGCACTCCTCGCCGCACGCCTCGACCAGCTCCAGCCCCCCGAGCGAGGCGTACTCGAGCACGCATCGGTCGAAGGCGAGATCTTCCATCGTGGCGCCGTGCAGGCCCTCGGGCTTGACGACGCCCAGGTGACGCCGCACCTCGCCGCGCTCGTCCGCAAGGGCTTGATCCAGCCCGACCGCGCTCAGCTCGCGGGCGAGGACGGCTTCCGGTTCCGCCACCTGCTCATCCGCGACGCCGCGTACGACGCCCTCCCCAAGACTGCTCGCGCCGCCCTTCACCAGCAGCTTGCCGGCTGGCTCGAGAAGCACGCGCGCGATCTCGTCGAGCTCGACGAGATCGTCGGCCATCACCTCGAGCAGGCCCTGCGGTACCGCACGGACGTCGGACTGCCCGAGGACGGCGCGCTCGCAGCCGCGGCGTGCATGCGGCTCAAGAGTGCCGGCCAGCGCGCGGCTCGTCGCTCGGACTACGAAGCTGCCGCCCGGCTCTTCGAGCGAGCGGCTGCGCTCCTGCCGCCGTCCGAGGTCGACATCGCCCTGGAGAGCGACCTCACGCAGGTTCTGTCCTGGACCGGCCGCCGCGAGGACGCGGTTCGCCGCGCAGATGTCGTCGCCGAGCGCTTCACGGCGACGGGCAACCGGGTCGGCGAGCTCACTGCAACGATCCGGGCGGCTGCCGTCCGTCTCGACCTCGAGCCCGAGGCGGAAATTGAGCGGCTGGACGGACTCCTTGCGGAAGCGCTGCCCGAGCTCGAGGCGGCGGGCGACGAGCTATCGCTGTACGTCGCCTACGGGGCGCTCGGAGATGTAGCGGACGCGCGCGGGCGTGTCGACGGCGCGCTGGAGGCGTACGAGCGCGCGTACGACCATGCTCGCCGCGCAGGGTACGAGCCGTTCTGGATGCTGGGATTAATCGCGTGGGCTCGCTGCTTCGGCACCACCCCGGTCTTGGATCTCCTCGCTTGGCTCGACGAGAACGAGGCTCGCGCGGGGCCGGACCAGTTTTTCCGGGCGTACCGGGCCTGGTCGCTCGCCAAGCTGGGCCGGTTCGACGACGCGCGTGGGATCCTCGTCGTCGCACGTACGCACCAGGCGGACCGCGGTGGGGGGCTCCTGCTGGCGAACCTGATCGCCTTCGAGTCCGCCTCCGTGGAGCTCCTCGCCGGGGACCCCGACGCTGCCGTCGCATTCGGCATGGAGGGCTGCCGGCTCCATGAAGAGCTCGGCGAGCACGACTTTCTCGCGGCCTCGAGCGGAGTTCTGGCGCAGGCGCTCTACGCGCTCGACCGCCTGAACGAGGCGGAGGTGTGGGCCGCGCGTTCGGCCGAGCTCGCTCGGGGCAATTATTCAGCGGTTACCGATTGGCGCTCGGTGCGCGCCAAGCTACTCGCCCGCCGCGGAGACCACTCTGAGGCACGTCTGCTGGCAGCGGAAGCAGTCAGGATCGCCGACGACACAGACGTGCTCGACCGGCAGGGAGACACCTATGCCGACCTCGCCGAGGTGCTCGTGCTCGCCGGGAGGGGCGACGAAGCGGTCACGGCGCTCGAGCAGGCGATCGAGCGCTACGAGCGCAAGGGCAACATCGTGTCGACGCAGCGAGCGCAGTCCCGACTCGCCGAGCTTCAGGATGCAGCGCCGCGATGAGCCTTCAGTCGTACCAGTGCGCTGTCGTAAAGCTCGCCGTCGTGTAGAGGGCGAGCTCGCTCGCACGACCGTCCCATCCCCGACCGAGGAGGCCGCTATCCTTGTCACCCGCCTGACCTTCACACCGGGACCGGCGTCACGAAGTTCCACGACGAACGGGACATCCTCGGGATCATTCCTGAACTGTGAGTGTGGTGGGCGGTGCCTTACCTAATGAGACGAATGACGAGCGATGAGTTGTTGGAGTTCTCAGTGCCGAGCTTCGTAATCGTGACTTCGCCGCCGGCGTTGCTGTACTCACCTGTTCCGCCGAGCACGATGATCGTCTCGACGTGTGCGGTGAAGTTGAAATAGCCTGCGCCCTGAATTAGCCCGCCGGGCAGCGACATCGTCCCTGTGAAGAAGGCGGTCGTGGGCGAGGTGATCGTTGCGATGCCGTGGGTTGTTCCGATGCGCTTGCCGCGCTTTGTGCCGTGCCACTGGTAGAGGCCGTCGGTGAAGATGTATTGGTCGCCGAGTGTTGGCCCGCCGCCGCCGCTCCGGTCAACGTCGATCAAGCTGCCTCCCTGCTGCACGCTCAGGAGCGAGATGACCCTCTTTTGATCCCCTGCCGCGCCGGGCGAAACGCCGAACACCAGTCCCGCAGCTGTGACGGTCGCTGCAGCAAGCACGCAGATTCTGAGCATCATCGTTTTCCTTGTCCGAGGATTCTCTGGGTCGGGAGCGTCATCTCAGCTGAGCGCTGCGACGACCAAGAAGGCAGCGGTCCAGAGGACGGGAATCGCCCCGAGGATGACCGCGATGGTGGCCTCGCGTCCCCCGCCTTTGTGTCGCGCGGCGATCCCGAGGACGATTGCGACGAGCCCGACGAGCGGTCCGAGCGCCCAGAAGATCCCACCGAGCGTGAAGCCGCCGCCGATGTACAGCAAGAGTGACGCCATCCCGAGCACCAGTGCGATGCGTTCGTGTCCACTGTCCGCTCGTGTGACTGTCAGGTCGCTCATGTCCGCTCCTTCTGTGTCTGTCGGCGTCAAGGCGCCGGTCGACCACGACGGTATGAGCGCAGTGCGTCCCACTGCCAGGGGGCTCTGTCCCGACTGTGTCCCGGCACGCGTCACGAATCGCGTCCCGTCCCTGTCGGGCGGGCATGTTGGCGTCTACGCTCGCAGGATGAGACAAGCGGCGACGCCGAGGTAATGGAGGCCGTGGCGACGACGCTCGTTGTCCCGGGCGCCCATCAGGGGCGTCGGGTGAAGGTGGGCTGGGCCGTTTTCGCTCTCACGTGCAGTGTCCTGGTCGTCGCGCTCGCGCTCGACATGGCCGCCGGGACGTACAAGACGCTTCCTTACCTGGGAATCAACGTCGTTCTCGCGGTGATCGGGGTTGTGTTGACGACTCGAAGGCCTGAGCATCGGATCTCCTGGGTTCTGGCGATCATGGCGCTCTGGGGAACGGTCGGTGGCCTCTGCTACGCGTATGCAGTGGAGGCGCTCGTCGCCCACCCAGGTCAGCTCCCGGGTGGGCTCGTAGCCGCTTGGCTCGACAACTGGTGGTGGCTGCCGGGCCTGGCTCTGCCCCTCAGCGTGTTGCTCGTGTGGATGCCGGACGGCCACCTCGCATCCAGGCGGTGGTGGCCGATCCCCGCCGCCGTCGGTGTCGGGACGGTGCTTGGGTCGATGGCTGTCTCCACTTCTCCGACGTTCGACCTCGGCACTGCGACGCCGATCGAGAACCCGCTCGCGCGCGCCGGCGGCAGCATGATCGGCATCGTCGGCATCGTCGGCGTCGTCATCGTGATCGCCGGCTTGGTCGCCTCACTCGCGGCGTTCATCGTCCGGTACCGCCGCTCTGAAGGTGACGAGCGACAGCAGTTGCGCTGGGTCGGAGTGTCGCTCGGCCTCGCCGTGCCGCTGGCCATCACCGGCGCGCTGTTGTGGGGTGTTATTCCGGGCGCCGCGCTACTGACTGGGCTGGCCTTTCTCCTCCCGCCGGCGGGAATCGCTGTCGCGGTCCTCAAATACCGGCTCTACGAGATCGACCTCGTCATCAACCGTGCCCTCGTCTATGGCGTGATGACGATCGTCGTCCTAGCCAGCTATGTCGCCGTCGTCGGACTGATCGGCGCGACACTCTCATCCCGCGGCGACCTTTTCCTCTCGCTCATCGTGACCGGTGTCGTAGCCGTCTGCTTCCAGCCCGTGCGCGAACGCGTGCAGCGGTTCGTCAACCGGCTGATGTACGGCGACCGCGACGACCCCTACACCGCGATCGCAACGCTCGGCCGAACGCTCGCGGCATCGCTACAGCTCGACACCGTGCTCCCAACCATCGTCGAGACGATCGGCCAAACGCTCGCGCTCCAGTACGCCGGAGTCGCACTCGCCGACGACGCCTCACGGGAAGCCGCGATCGTCGCCGAATACGGCATATCGAGCGGCGACTTCCTGACCTTCCCGCTTGTTCACCAGGGAACCGCGCTCGGCGAGCTCCGGCTCGCAGCACGCCCGGACGAGCGCCTACGGGAGCGCGACCACCACCTGATCGCCGACCTCGCACCCCAGGTCGCCGCCGCCGTCCACGCAGTCGGTCTCTCCCAAGAACTGCAACTGGCGCGACAGCGCATCGTCCAGCTCCGCGAAGAGGAACGCCGACGCATCCGCCGCGACCTGCACGACGGCCTCGGACCCGCACTGGCCGGGCTCACCTTCACACTCGAGGCCGTCCGTAACCTCACCGGCTCAGATCTCCAGCGCGCCGACCAACTTCTCGTCTCAGCCACCGAGCAGGTACAGACGATGATCGGAGACGTCCGCCAACTCATCTACGGCCTTCGTCCACCAGCGCTCGACCAACTAGGGCTCGGAGCCTCACTCCACGGTCTCGCAACCCAGGAGTCCTCGCCCGAAACCTCCGTCACGATCGACGCTCCGAACTCGATGCCCCCGCTCCCCGCCGCAGTCGAGGTCGCCGCCTACTGGATCGCCCAAGAGGCACTGACGAACGTCAAACGGCACGCACACGCCCAAACCTGCAGCATTCGCGTCGCCGTCGAACCGACCGCGCTGAGACTCGAGATCTCCGACAACGGAGCAGGCCTCTCGATTGGGTCGACCGGTATCGGACTCCACACGATGAAGGAACGTGCGGCAGAGGTCGGCGGCACCTGCGAGATCGGCGACAGAACCGGCGGCGGGACGCTCGTCATCGCATCCCTCCCACGCCTACCCACAGCTGCTCCCGCCTGATGAACGCCCCGATCCGAATCCTCATCGCCGACGACCATCCACTCTTCCGATCGGGCCTCCGCGCTCTACTCGATTCGGTCGCCGACACCGAAGTCGTTGGAGAGGCTGCAACAGGCGAGGAGGCCGTCGAGATAGCACTGGCACTCACTCCGGACGTCGTCGTGATGGACATCAACATGCCCGGCCTCAACGGCATCGACGCCACCCGCGACATCCTCGACGAATCGGAAGACATCAATATCCTCGTGATGACGATGCACGACGATGACGACGCTGTCTTCGCCGCCATCCGAGCCGGCGCACGCGGCTACCAGCTAAAAGGAGCCGCACAAAACGAAACGCTCCGCGCGATCCGCTCTGTCGCCAATGGCGAAGCCATCTTCGGCCCAGGGATCGCCGACCGGCTCCAGCACTTCCTCGCCGCGCCACCCGCCAGAAACCCCAACCTCGCGTTCCCGCAACTCACCGATCGGGAACTCCAGATCCTCCAACTCCTCGCACAGCACAAGACCAACGCGGCGATAGCCGCCGAACTCTTCCTGAGCCAAAAAACCGTCCGCAACTACGTCTCAGCCATCTTCGCCAAACTCCAGGTCGCCGACCGCGCAGAGGCCGGACTCCTCGCTCGCACAGCAGGCCTCGGCGATCCAGGACCCGTGGGTCGCTAGGTCGACCGAGCCGACGCACAGATCCGGCGTTCGTGTTCTGTTACTGGCACGGTTTGTACCCCTGTTCCCCGCTTCTCCGACCACTTCGGTTCGCATTGCGGAGGGTCGGCCCACCTCTTGCCATCAGGAACACGCTCGCCCGCGCGAGGCACCGACCCGACTCGAGGGTACCCACCTCACCAGAGATCCGCGGAGCGAGGCGGCTTTTTGCATGGGCCGGTGTTTGCGAATGTCCCGAGCTTCCGCTTACTGCGGCGGAAGCACGTGGAGTCCGCCGCTCTGCGCGGCTAGCGAAGAGCCTGCTCGAACCGCGGGTCGTCGCGTACGGCAGCGAAATCGTCGTCCCTGCGTGCCTGCTCGCGGAAGGATGGGTGCAGCTCCACTGACCGCCGGAGGTGGGCGAACGTTTCGTCGCCGGAATCGCCCGCGAGCGTGGCGAAGCACGCGTAGTTGTAATTGAGGCCGGGGTGGTCCGGCATGTGCTCGAGGCCACCGCGAACCGCTTCGACTGCGTCCGTATAGCGCTGCTCACCGTAGGCGGCCATCGAGTCTCGATGGAACGGCCACGCGTCACCCCAGTCGAGCGCCTGGTACGCCTCGCCGGGGGTGGCGCCGAGAGCGAGGACAGTTCCGTCGCCCGTCGCCTTCCGCTGCGACCCGGGCCGGACGAAGACGAATGTTCCTGCGGGCGCGTCGACCGTCTCGCCGTCGATCTCGAAGGTCGCGTTCCCGTCGAGCACGATGTACAGCTCTTCCTGACCCGAGCCCGACTCGTCATGCTTGCTGATGAGTGTCCCGCCCTCGCCAGGCGTGTAGGCGTTGATTCCGAATGCGCGGATCCCGAAGTGCTCACGTACGGGGATGTCTCTGTCGCGCCGCTCGATGTCGTCGAGGCGCGCCACCTGCCAATTCGAATTGTCGTCCATCCAGCCTCCCCTCAAGCGCGGGTCCCTGGGAACGGCCGATCCTACTCGCCGTCGGGTGACTCCCTGACGAGTGACCCGCTCGAGCTTCCCGTGCGCTGCGCACGCAAGCCACATCCGCGGCCGTCCGCGGCCTTCCTTGGGGCGAGAGAGCTACCGACCGGCCCCGAGACTTTGGGAGAGGCTCGCGATTTGGCACGGATTGGGCACGCTCCGTGACCGATTTGTAGCCTGTCGTCCACACCAATGTCGAGGAGGCCACGGGCATGGGCACGCCGAGTGAGCAAGACCAGGTGATAACGGCGTTTCTCCGACAGGCGGACGAGCCAGAGGGCGTGAGCACACTCGAAGGTCAGCGGTACTGGGAACTCGCCGGAAACGAGCTCGGACGGATTATTTCGAGCCTGGGCGGCACCCCGTTGACCGCAACAGCCGCCGGTGAGCCTGCGTTGCTTTGCCTTGGTGAACACGGTGCCGCGATTGTCACCATCCGTGGCAACAGCTTCGTTGTGCACCGCGTCCGACGCGGAGCCGGCCCTATCAGCATCCGTGAAAGCGGCCCCATGCTGGCGGAGTTCAGCGAACGTGACTGCAACATCGAGATCGACGTGCCGGGGCTCCCCGGGCCGATCGTTGTCAGCGGACTCTCGCAAGCCGACCTTCAGGGACGCCGCGACGCGATCTTTTCGGCGTTAGCGGACTGAACGCGGATTGAGAGCGTCTTAGCGACACCTTCGCCTCTCCTTCGCGAGCAGCGCCCCAGCGGATCGGTGCCAGGACTGGCCCGCAATTCCCGCCCCGACGCAAGGAACGCCGCGCATCCCGCTGCCAGTCGCCGCCGCGCGCTGACGGCGCGATGTGCGGCCCCGGTGCCGGCCCGCCGTTCTCAGGCCCTCCTGGGCCATCCTCGCACGCCTAGGAGCACCTCGCTGAGAGACGCCGCGAAGCACCTGGAGGCTCCGGCGCTCTCCGGTCTACCCGCGGGAAATCAGGTTGTGCAGCTCGTAGGAGGCGTCGCGATCGGGGGGCATGTTGCTGCCGGCTCCCAGCTTCGCCTCCAGCGCGGGCTGTAGCCGCTCGCGCCGGAACCTTTCCGAGTCCTCGTGGGTCTCCCACACCTCCAGCACCCGGAAGACACCGCCCTCCTCATCCCATCCCGCCGTGTGGACGATCATTCCGTCTGGAGGGTTCGTATCCAAGCTGAGATGCTCGCTGACGGCGTCGTAGTTCGTGGTCGACCGGTCATCACCAGCGATCTTGAACTCCTGAAGAACCACGAAGGGCATACGGCTCCTCCTCGATCGGGAACCGCAAGCCTACGCCCGCGCCGAGCTCCCTCGCCCCGCGATCGACATCCCCCGGGCTATCGGAGTCCCTGCCCAAGCCGCCCGCCGTGCTCGGCGAGGAGGACGCCGCCGAGCGACCTGGCCTGGCTAGTCGTCAGATCGACTCTCGGAGTGCGTTTGCCGCGGCTTGCAGACGTTCACTGACGTCGGCTAGCTCTCGTGCCGCGATGTCCATGCGTTCTTGCTGCGCGTCCGAGCGTTCGTGTTGGCGGTCAGCGCGTCTCTGTTCGCTCTCGGCGCGTTCGTTGCTCTCGCTGAGCCGTTCCTCCATCGTGGCGACGATGCGAGTGAGTTCAGCCACCTGCGCAGCGATGCTGGCGATGTCCGCTTCGGAGGTCACGCCTGCCGGAGTGTACGCCGAGAACCATGCGTGAGCACTCGGCGGGTCGAAGCGGACGCGCCCGAGTCTGTGGCGGGCAACGCCGCGCTTTCCGTTTCGCCTCCCGCTGTCAGAAGTCGGCAACCGGAAGGCCAAATGGCGGCACCGAGAGGGGGATCGGGCTACGACAACCAGGGTCAGGGGTGCCATGGACTTCCGCGCCCTCGCCGCCAAATACATTTGCGCGCGCAAATGGCTGACCGGCATTGCCACGGGCTTGGAGTCGCACGTGACCCCGTCCCTCGGATCTAAGCCAGGCAAGGGCGGAGCAAGACACCGCGTAGCTCCGCGCCCATCGGCCTGGATACGCACCACGCCGTCGCAACCCACCGTTCGACGATGGCCTACCGAGCGGGTGGGGGGCCCCGCTCGGCGGCCCCCAGTGTGGTCGGGCGCTGCCGCACTGGGTAACGGCGCTCACCTACCACTCGGGACCCTACTCCCGTCGTCCAGCCCCTCTCTTGCGGAGCACCACAAATGGCTGCGCCGTTTCACCCAATTTGCACGATTACCGATGTGGCCGCCAAGCGTTTGGGGGATGGACCTCGCTTGGCGGCCGTTCTGACTGCCTCGACGTGCCGAACGGGCTAACGCGCCAGGCATGAAGAGCCTGGAACCCGCAGACCGAGGACCCAAGGAGAAGGAAACGTCGCTGGCAGCACGTCCCGCGATACCCCAGCTCGAACGCCACCTGCGCAGCACTGACTCAGGCGACAAGCCCGACGAGGTCGGCAACCTCGCGGCGGTGAGCAGCCGCTCCGTCATGCGATGATCCGTTTGTGCGGAGATTTGTGTACAAGATCGAGCCCGCCTCGCTGATCCCCGGCGATGCGGAGTACATCTTCGAGTCGGAAGAAGAGCTCAAGGCCGGGGACATCGTCGAGCGCGTAGGTCGTCGTCTGTTCATCGAACGAGTCGAAGACGACGACCCCGGTTGGGAGACGGAGACCGAGACCAGCGCAATCAGCAGAACGCTTCACTGCTACCTCGAGGTCGACCCTGACGCGTGGCCGGGGGAGGAAGACTGGGCGGGAGCCTAGATTCTAGGTCCGAGGCCCCAGCTTCGCGACCACGGTTTTTCTCGCGACGTCTAGGCCGTGGGGCGACTGAGCTTGCTTGCCTGGACTCGAAACGTGGGCAACGAAAACCTGCCGTTTCCAGCGGGTTTCTCGAAGCGGATGAAGGGACTCGAACCCTCGACCTTCTGCATGGCAAAGACGCGCAACCGGAGAGCAGCAGCAGTCAGGAGGCGTCAACCCGCATTCCTGCGTGACATCGAGGGTCGCCCTTATGCCCTTCGACGCCGCGAACGGACACGGAAACCTGCCTAGGAACCTGCCTATTCCAACGGTGGCGTGAGGGCCGGAGCCGCAGGCCGGCCCTCAGGCAACTGTCCGCCTCCTCGGACCGGTACCCGAGCTCGCTTGTCCGTGGCGACGCTGCGCGCCGGTCAGCGGGCTTCCGGAGCTGGCTCGTCGAGCCGCAAGAACGTTCGGCGCGCGTGCCAGATGCCCCATGCGACCAGCGCGGCCAGCAGGGGTGTGCCGGTCACAATCGAGACGACCACGAAGCCGCCGACCCCGGAGTCGAGCAGCGCCCACAACCGGAGCCCGGCGCGGGCGAGACAAACGAGACCCCAAACGAACGACTGCATGCCGAACTCCTGTCGGTACGGCTCGCCGGCTCGGAACCAGGGCGGAAACGGGTACCAAACGCCGGCGAACACGCCGATGAGCGGCCGACCGATCGCGATCGAGACGAAGAAGGCGAGGCCCAAGAGCGTGCTCAGGACGACCGGCTGCGCGAGGTACACGGTTGCGCTGTGCGAGGCCAGCCCGACCAGGGCCTGGATCACGACGAACGCCGCCCCCACGGCGATCAGCGTCAGGTCGTGGCCGCGCCACAGCACCCACGCGGCCAGCGCGAGGTACACAACGGTCGAGGCAGCAATGGCCGGTGCGAGCCCCCACACCTTCCACACGGCGTAGAAGACGAGGACCGGCGCGACGGCCTCGCTGGCGAACTGCGGCAGTCCGCGTTGGAGCATCGACCGCCACGTCGGCTCGGGCAGATCCTCTAGGCGGCCCGGCGCAAGCGACGTTCCTGTGCGTCGCACCACGCGACTCCCCATTCGCAGTAGTCCAGGCCCCAGCGATAGACGAGGTCGACGAACGTCGGATCGGGCCCGGTTCCGTCGTCGAGCGAGCGCAGGTACTCGAGCATGCCGCGGTAGCCCTCGCGCCGTGCGGCCAGCAGCCCGAGCGCGTGCTCCGAGGGGAGCATGTCGGCGAAGAACAGGCGCAGCAGCGACTCGTCGCGGAGCTCGATGTGCGTCTCGCGACCGTCGAGCCACCCGCGCAGCTCGCGCTGCCCTTCGGCCGTGATCGTGTAGACGCGCCTCGAGCGCGCGCCCCGCGAGCCGTCGGCCCCCTCGATCCAGCCGGCCGCCTCCAGCCGCCTCAGCTCGGGGTAGATCTGGCCGTAGCTCGCCGCCCAGAAGTGTCGGATCGTCCGGTCAACGGCCTGCTTGATCTCGTAGCCGCTTCTTGGGCGTTCCGCGAGTAGTCCGAGAACCGCCCAGGTGACCGCCGTCGGCTCCATCTATCTGTACGATATATCTCTGCGCTATATCCGTCAAGGGGCAACCAAATCCTTGGGCGGTGGTGTACTGCGAGGAATGCGGCTGCCGTTCCGGCGAGCCCGTCGAATCGATTGGGCGCCACCATGCCGGGTTGGGGAACCCCGACGGCCCGCGCAGGTGATCTCGACCGCTAAGCGCCAAGTCGGCCGACCATCGTAGGAACGATGAGCATCCCCGAACTCCGCTGCTCCGCAGAGGGGCGGTTGCTCCTCGGGGGCGCGAACTGTCAAGGGGCACCGAAAAGTGCACCGGTTTCGGGCACCGAAAAGTGCACCATCCGCCGCGTCCGAGGATGATCGCGCCGCTCAGGCGGAGTCGCGGAGCGACGGAGCCTGAGCGGCGGGCACGACCTCGACGCCCCGTTCGCGCAGGCGGTAGCTCTTGCCCTTGAGCGCGATCATCGTCGCGTGGTGGACGAGCCGGTCGATGAGCGCGGCGGCGACCATGGCGTCGCCGAGGATTTCGCCCCACTGCTCAAAGCCGCGGTTGGAGGTGACGATGATCGAGCCGCGCTCGTAGCGGCGGGAGACGAGCGCGAAGAGCAGGTTGGCGGCAGATCGTTCGAGCGGCAGGTAGCCGACCTCGTCGACGACGAGCAGGTGGTAGCGCTCCAGCCGCCGCAGCTCTTGCTCGAGCTGGTTGCGGTCCTGGGCTGCCTCGAGCTTGGAGACCCACTCCTGCGCGGTGGCGAAGGCGACCCGGAAGCCGCGCTCGCAGGCTCTCAGGCCGAGCGCGATCGCGAGGTGCGTCTTGCCGGTCCCGGGCGGGCCCAGGAAGCAGACGTTGGCGCGCTCATCGATCCAGGCGAGCTGCGCCAGGTGCAGGACGAGCGGGCGCTCGGCCGAGGGTTGCGCCGACCAGTCGAAGTCCTCGAGCGTCTTCAGCGCCGGAAAGGCGGCGTGGCGGATCCGCATCCGCGCGCCGGAGGCGTCGCGGGCGAAGACCTCGGCCTCGAGCAGGCTCTCCAGAAACTGCTCGAACGGCCACTGCTCGGCACGGGCGCGCTCGGCGGTCTGCTCGAGCCGCTCGAGGACACGCGGCGCCTTCAGCTTCTGCAGCAGGTAGGGCAGCCGCTCGCCCGCCTCTTGCTTCGCCCGGCTCACGCGCACAGCTCCGCGTAGGCTGCGAGCTCGGGCGGGGTGATCTCGAGCCGCGGCAGCTCAGTCAAGTCCCAGGACCTGGTGTAACTCGTCGACTTGTTCGTGGGCGGCTCAGGCCGCGGTGCAGACACTTCGCACCCTCGCCCGTGCCTTTCGGGCGGCTCACGATGTGCGTCGAGGTGGAGGGCTGCTGTGCATGACGCGGTTTGGATTCGAGTCTTTGGGACACATCGGGGACTCACGTCGCCAATTCACCAAACAAAAATCCCCGATTTACCGGGGATTTTAGAAGCGGATGAAGGGACTCGAACCCTCGACCTTCTGCATGGCAAGGGCTGGCGGGCGTTCGCGCGGGTTCGCGCCCGTTCGCTCAAACCGCCCGTTTGCGGCGGCCTCGGGTCGGGCAAGCGAACGGCAGCGCACCCGAGCGAACGCCGAGTGTGCAGCCATTGTGAGAGCTGCCACATACGACCTCACCAAGAGTCGTAGGTCTGCGAGGGCCGCGACCCCGGCGCAGCCGCTCTCGTCGCCACAATCACCGTTGGCTCGACCACGGTCGCCATCACTGTTCTCTGCCGGCAGATCTCATGTCAAAGGGTGTGGCGTTGGTCAGCCAGCCAGGTGCGACTTTGCCAGGCTCCGCACGAACCCGTGCTCCGTCGGAGGTTAAGCTCATTGCTCGTGCCCGCTCCTCCAGAGGTCCTCCGCAAGGTCGGTCTCTTCGAGAGCCTGTCCGACCACGACATCAAGCGCCTGGCGGAATCGTTGACGGAGAGGACCTTCTCCGAGGGGGACGTGATCCTGAACCAGGGCGAGCGTGGCGTCGACTTCTACGTGATTGGTGAGGGGGCGGTCACCTACAGCGTCAACGGGCAGGACGTCGCGTCGGGTGGCCCCGGCGACTACTTCGGCGAACTGGCGCTCGTCAACAACAGGCCGCGGGCAGCCACCGTCACTGCGGCGACCGACGTCACCGTCTATGGGATGATCGGGATGGACTTGCGTGCGCTGATGGAGGGAAACGCCGACATCGCCGGAGGACTTCAGCAGGTCATGGCGAAGCGGCAAAGCATCGAGAGCTAGAGCACCTTGGACAGGAACGCACGGGTGCGCTCGTGACGCGGATTTGCCAAGACCTCGCGTGGGTTGCCCGATTCGACGATGACGCCACCGTCCATGAAGACGAGAGTGTCTCCCACCTCTCTGGCGAACCCGATCTCGTGCGTCACGACGGCCATCGTCATGCCGTCTCTCACGAGCAGCCGCATGACGTCGAGCACCTCGCCGACGAGCTCCGGATCCAGTGCGGATGTGGGCTCGTCGAACAGCATCAGCTTTGGTCGCATAGCCAGCGCCCGCGCGATCGCTACACGTTGCTGCTGCCCACCCGAGAGCTGGGACGGGTAGGTGTCCAGCTTGTCCGCGAGCCCGACCCGGTCGAGGAGCTCCTTTCCCTGCTCTACGGATTCCGGCTTCGGTACCCGATTGACGCGGATCGGCGCCTCGATCACGTTCTCGAGCGCGGTCATGTGCCCGAAAAGGTTGAACGACTGGAAGACCATCCCGATCTGGGCGCGCTTACGGCAGACTTCGGCATCGCGGAGCTCGTAGAGCTTGTCGCCCGACTGGCGGTAGCCGACGAGCTCGCCGTCCACCGAGAGGCGACCCGCGTCGATCTTCTCGAGGTGGTTGATGCAGCGCAGGAATGTCGACTTCCCGGAACCGGACGGGCCGAGCATGCACATGACCTCGCCGGGTTGCACCTCCAGCGATACCCCCTTCAGCACCTCGAGACGGCCGAAACGCTTGTGCACCTGCTCGGCCTTGATCATGGGACCGCTCATCGTCGTTCCGCCGAGGACTCGGGCAGCTTCTCGGTCGCAGTCCGAAACGAGAACAGGCGTCGCCGAAGCCGCGCAAGAGGCGTCTCGGGCAGCTCGCGCGTTGCACCGCGGCCGAAGTGGCGCTCGAGGTAGAACTGGCCGATCGTCAGCGCCGTCGTCACGATCAGGTACCAGATGCAAGCGACGATCAGGAGCGGGATCGTCCTGTAGTTCACCGAGTAGATGAGCTGTACCGAGTAGGTCAGATCCGTCACCGCGATGACGCTGACGAGAGAGGTCGTCTTCAGCATCGAGATGGTCTCGTTTCCGGTCGGCGGGACGATCACCCGCATCGCCTGCGGCAAGACGATTCGTCGCATCGTCTGCAGGCGGGTCATTCCGAGACTCTTCGCTGCCTCGGTCTGGCCTTCGTCGACCGAGATGATCCCTGCCCGCACGATCTCGGCCATGTAGGCGCCCTCGTTCAGCCCGAGGGCGAGCATCCCGGCCACGAACGGAGTGATCACAGACGCCGCGGTGAAGTGCGCGAACTGTGGCCCGCCGAACGGGAGCCCGATCGAAAAGCTCGGGTAGAGGGCGGCGACGTTGTACCAGAGCAGGATCTGAACCAGGACCGGGGTGCCGCGAAAGAACCAGATGTAGAGCCAACTCGCGCCGGAGACGAGCGGGTTGGGCGAGAGGCGCATGACCGCGAGCACGATTCCCAGCGCAATCCCGATGGCCATCGAGATGACCGTCAGCTCGAGCGTCACGACGAGACCATCCAGAACACGGCTGGAGGTGAAGTAGTGACGGATGATCCCCCACTGGAAGCGGTTGTTGGTCGCCATCGAGTTGACGACGGTGATGGCCAGCAGGACGATGATCGTGGCGGCGACCCAGCGTCCCCGGTGGCGAACCGGGACCGCCCTGATCTCGTCGGGCCTACCGGGCAGCCCCTCGGCGCCGGTGTTGCCGGTATTCACCGACCGGGAGGCCACAACGCCATCGAGGCTAACTGACCCGCGCGGCGTGCACTAGTGGCGGGTCTGTACCTACGCCTGGGGGGGGGGGGGGGGGGGGGGGGGGAGGGGGGGGGGGAGAGAGGAGGGGGTGGGAGAAGAGAGGGGAGAGTGTAGAGGGGGAAGAGGGAAAGGGAGAGAGGGATGAGAGAGAAGGGATAGAGTGAAATGAAGAGAAATAGAAAAAAAGAGAGAGAGGGAAAAAGAGAAAAAAAGAAAGAAAGAAAAAAGAGAAGAAGAGAAGAAAGAAGAGAGAGAAAAAAAAAAAGAGAGAAGAGAAAAAGAGAAAAAAAAAAGAGAAAAAAGAGAGAGAGAGAGAAAAAAAGAGAAAAAAAAGAGAGAAAAAAAAAAAAAAAAAAAAAAAAAAAAAAAAAAAAAAAAAAAAAAAAAAAAAAAAAAAAAAAAAAAAAAAAAAAAAAAAAAAAAAAAAAAAAAAAAAAAAAAAAAAAAAAAAAAAAAAAAAAAAAAAAAAAAAAAAAAAAAAAAAAAAAAAAAAAAAAAAAAAAAAAAAAAAAAAAAAAAAAAAAAAAAAAAAAAAAAAAAAAAAAAAAAAAAAAAAAAAAAAAAAAAAAAAAAAAAAAAAAAAAAAAAAAAAAAAAAAAAAAAAAAAAAAAAAAAAAAAAAAAAAAAAAAAAAAAAAAAAAAAAAAAAAAAAAAAAAAAAAAAAAAAAAAAAAAAAAAAAAAAAAAAAAAAAAAAAAAAAAAAAAAAAAAAAAAAAAAAAAAAAAAAAAAAAAAGCTAACCGCGGCGTTGATCTGCGGGTCCGTGATCGCGCCTGACTCGAGGCCCCACTTCGCCAGGATCGCGTCGTACGTGCCGTCGGCCATGAGCTCCTTCAGCGCGTCGAGGATCGGCTGGGTCATCCCGCTCCCCTTCGGAACTGCAATCCCGTAAGGCGCGGTGTCGTACGGCGTTCCAGTCAGCTTGAACTGTCCATTCGACTGCTCGACGATGTACGCCGCAACGGGCGAGTCGGCCATGCCGACCTCTTGGCGCCCGCTCGAGATGGCCAGGTTGGCCGCGTTCTGGTCCGGGTAGACGTGAACGCTCACGCCGGACTTCCCGTCCGCCTTGCACTTCGTGTCCTGGGCGGTGGCGTCATCCGCCTGGATCGTCCCCCGCTCGACCGCGACCGAGTGACCGCAGAGGTCGCCGAGTGAGTTGATGGTCGGCCCACCCTGCTCCTGGACGTAGAAGGAGGTGCCGGCCGTGAAGTAGGTGACGAAGTCCACGACCTTCTCCCTTTCCTTCGTGTCGGTGAACGACGAGAAGCCGATGTCGTACTTGCCGGACTGGAGGCCGGGAATGATGGTGTCGAAGCTTGCGTTGACGAAGTTCCACTCGAGCCCCATCACGGCGGCAAGGGCGTGGCCGAGGTCAGGGCTCATGCCTTCGACCGTCGTCCCGTCGGAGCCGATGAACTCGTTCGGCGCGTAGGTCGCGTCCGCGGCAACGGTCAGCGTGCCCTTCGACTTGATGTCGGCCGGAACCTCCGCTGCGATGTCGCTGTTGACGGACGGCGTCGGGATCGTGGTGGTCGTACCGGCGGATGTCGATGTTTCTTCGGCGCTCTTGCTGCCACCGCAAGAGGACGCAAGAACCACCACGCCACACAGCCCGGCAAGACCGACAAAGAAACGGATCTTCGTGGGCATGCTCATTCCCTTCTGGGCGCTGG
>CAVPZH010000017.1:0-25252 GCA_963710125.1 uncultured Actinomycetes bacterium
GTGGACAAGAAGTTTGAGAGTTGCCACACTTCTACAACACTACGGTGGCAGAGCGAGAGACATCCTGGAGAGACATGCTCGACGAGGCGCGCAGCCGGGCCCGTCCCACGCGCGTGAGCTCGAACGGCACGATCGTCCTCGCCGCACGGGCGCGTCGGGCCGCGGGTATCGCGCCCGGCGACGAGGTGGTCTCGATCCCGGTCGGCCCCGGAGCGGTGCTCGTCGAGCGGGTGTCGGGTGGATCGGGAGGGCGCACCTGGCGGGAGTTCCTCGACTCGGACGACAACCCGCTGCGCGGCGGCTACGGCGGTGACCCCGAGTCGTACGTCGACGAGCTCCGCGGTCCGTGGCGCGCCGATCGCTCCTGAGCGCGCTCGCCGAGACCGGCGCCTTCGTCTGCGACACCGCGCCGCTCGTCTACCGACTCGAGCGCTCGACGGCGCGGTCGCTGCTCGCGGTGGTCGACTCGGTGTTCGACGCCGTCGAGTCGCGAGAGCTGGCGTGCCTCGTGCCGGCGGTCTGCGCCGCCGAGCTGCTCGTTCGTCCGTACGTGCTCGGGCCGCCCGCCGTGTCGGTCGCGGATGCGTTCCTGCGCTCACCCGGCGTCGCAGTCGCGCCGCCGCGGCTGGGGACCGCGCATGCCGCCGCACGACACGTCGCCCGTCGCACCGTCCCGCGGCTCGCCGACGCGCTCGTCGCGGCGACGGCGGCCGAGCTGCGGTTGCCGCTCGTGACGGGCGACCGCCGGCTCGCCCGTGCCGCCAGGGGACTGCTCATCCACGACTTCGCGGGAGCGGGCTGACCGCGGGCCGCCGAGGCGTACGCTTGGCCGGTGGAACGGAGCGTCACGGTCGCGTGCGTCCAGGCCGAGCCGGTCGTGCTCGACCTCGACGGCACGCTCGACAAGCTCGAGCGGCTCGCGGCGGAGGCGGCCGGGAACGGCGCCGAGCTCGTCGTCTTCCCCGAGACGTTCGTCGCCGTCTATCCGTCCTCGCGCTGGGCGAAGGCGTTCGCCGGGGAGTCGAGCGAGGCCGCGCGCGAGACGTTCGCGCTGATCGCGCGAAGCTCGGTCGCGGTCGGCGCGCCGTCCGAGCGGCGGCTCGCCGCCGTCGCCCAGGAGCTCGGGATCTGGCTCGTCACGGGGGTCAACGAGGTCGAGGCACGGCGGCCCGGGACGATCTACAACGCGCTCCTCTACCACTCGCCCGCCGGCGAGCTCGCGCTGCACCATCGCAAGCTCATGCCGACGAACCACGAGCGGCTCGTGTGGGGGGTCGGCGACGGGCGCGGGCTCGACGCGGTGGACACCGGCTTCGCCCGCGTCGGGGGGCTGATCTGCTGGGAGAACTACATGCCGCTCGCCCGTGCCGCCGTGTACGAGTCGGGCGTCGAGATCTACGTCGCCTCGACCGCGGACGA
The DNA here is from genome assembly GCA_963710125.1 of uncultured Actinomycetes bacterium. Classification (GTDB taxonomy): domain Bacteria; phylum Actinomycetota; class Thermoleophilia; order Gaiellales; family Gaiellaceae; genus Gaiella. The sequence continues at coordinate 1,420 of CAVPZH010000017.1, forward strand.
CGGGCCGGAGTGGCAGGCGACGCTCGTGCACATCGCGCGCGAGAGCCGCGCGTACGTCGTCTCGCCCTGCGTCTACCAGCGGGCGTCGTCGTATCCCGACGACTTCCCGCTGCGCGACCTGCTGGACGGCGACGACCTGCTGGGCGCGGGCGGCAGCGCGATCCTCGCGCCGGACGGCTCCTACCTCGCGGAGCCGGTCTACGGCGAGGAGACGACGCTCTACGCGGAGCTCGACCCGACCGCGCTCCTCGGCGCGCGGCAGCGCTTCGACCCGGTCGGCCACTACAGCCGGCCGGACATCCTCCGGCTCAGCATCCACGCCGACGGGCCGGCTGCTACGGTACGCCGCAGTTAAAGAGCGGGTCCGGTCTGCGCTTCCCTGCGCGTTCCTTACGCGTTCGTGAGTCAGTAAGGGAGGTGTATTTCCATGGCAGAAGGAACCGTGAAGTGGTTCGACGATGCAAAGGGCTACGGGTTCATCACCCCTGCCGAGGGGTCGAAGGACCTCTTCGTGCATCACAGCAACATCACTGGTGACGGCTTCAAGTCGCTCCCCGAGGGAGCGAAGGTCACCTTCGAGCCCCGCGAGGGGCAGAAGGGGCCGGAGGCGACCGAGGTCTCCGTCGTCGCGTAGTGCACGGCAGCCCGGGCCGCTCCGGCGGCCCGGGCGCCACACCTGTCCCTCTCTCGACGAAGGAGGCGCGTTATCGCCGTCAAGGAAGAGAAGCTCGAGATGGAGGGCGAGATCACCGAGTCCCTCCGCAACCGGATGTTCCGGATCACCCTCGACAACGGGCACGAGATGATCGGCTACACCGCCGGGAAGCTGAAGCGCTACCGGATCAGGATGGGGCCCGGCGACAGGGTTCGCGTCGAGGTCTCCGCCTACGACCTCGACCGGGGTCGCATCGTCTACCGGCTGCGGTAGACGGCCTCGCCAAACGTCGTCGCACGGAAATGACCGTAGAGTCGTTCCCGGGCGGCGCCGCTCGCCTGCTTGTGTTGATTCAACACAAGCGTTGTCAGGCTCGTCCCGCAGTTTCAGGTCGCCGGGCGCGGCGGCCGGCGGTCACCTCACGTCGCGCTGGCCGAGGGGGAACGTCGCGGCGAGATGGAGGACGGCGAGGGCGCCGACCACGACCGCCACGGCGTCGAAGCCGGCCGCTGCCCACGCGGCGGTGCCGGCGCCGAAGACCGTCGCCTCCAGCAGGAGCCGCCACGGGTCCGGCGGGTGGCGCGGAGCCTTTGGCGCCACGAACGCGCCCCACAGCGCCGCCGCGGCGAGCGGCGCGGCGAGCGCGAGCACGACGCTCACGCCCGTCGGGCCGGTGTGCCAGCCCCAGACGGCGAGCCCCGCGAGGGCGGTCAGCTCGAGCAGGAAGCGCAGGACGTCGTTCGCAACGCGCGCGGCGCGCAACGGCTAGTTCGGCTTCGCGCCCATGGCCCAGACCGCCACGATCAGGCCCACGAGGATCACGGCCGAGAGCACGCCGCTCGACTTGCTGAGCCACCCCTTCGGCTTCCTCACGGCGATGCCCGACAGGATCAGCGCGATCAGGAAGACGAGCGCGCCGACGTCGGCGACGAGATAGCCGATCCCGATCCACGACGGGTCCTCGACGTCGCCCGGGAACTCCTTCGAGTAGAGCCACTCGGCGCCGATCCGGAACACGATGTACGCGGGGAGGCCCACGATCAGGAGCGCGCGGAACGCGACGCGCCGCAGGACCTCCGGCTCGGGAGCCCTGGCCGCGGTCAGCTGCGCGACGGCGGCGAGCGTGACCACGCCGAAGAAGACGGCCGCTCCGGTGACGTGCAGGAACAGCGGGAAGTTCCAGCTGTGGGGCCGGATCGAGGCCAGGAGCGCGATCATGCGCCGGGCTTCCAGATCATGTCGACGACGATCAGCACCACGATCGCGACCGTCGCCCAGTGCAGCCAGAATGCGCGCGAGGCACCCATCGCGGCCGCCAGCTCGGGGCTGCGTGCCGCACCCGACGAGGAGAGCTGCGCCGCCATGTCGGCCGTCTTCCGGTACCCCTCGCCGGTCTGCTGCCCGAGCAGCCCGCCGAGCAGCCAGAGCACGAGCGCCGCGATCACCCAGCCGTCCCAGACGTGGTAGGCGTCGAGAGCGATGGCGAGCCAGACGCCGAACACGATCGTCCCGCCCAGTCCGATCGCGACCAGCGCGTTGCCGGCGAGCCCGACCCGCATGAACGACGTGACCGCCGACGGGTCGTCGGTGTGCCAGAGGGCGGCGATCATCACGGAGAAGATCGTGAGCGCGCCGATGAGCGCGAACGCCGAGATCAGGTGCAGCGCAAGGATCCAGTCGTTCAAGTCCACCCGCGGGAACGTAACCGAGTTCCCCGGGCGCTTCAACTTCGGTCGGTTGCCCACGTCGCCTCGCGCGGCATCATGCGGTCGTGCGGATCGAGCTGCTCGAAGGGGACGTCACAGCGCAGGCCGTCGACGCGATCGTCAACGCCGCGAACTCGTCCCTGCTCGGGGGTGGCGGGGTGGACGGGGCGATCCACCGCAAGGGCGGTCCGGCCATCCTCGCGGAGTGCCGCTCGCTCCGCGGGTCGCGCTACCCGGACGGGCTGCCCGCCGGCGAGGCCGTCGCCACGACCGCGGGCGAGCTCACGGCCCGCTGGGTGATCCACACGGTCGGGCCGGTCTACCACCCGGGTCGCGACCAGAGCGCCACGCTCCGCTCCTGCTACACGCGCTCGCTTGCCGTCGCGGACGAGCTCGCCGCCGCGACGGTCGCGTTCCCGCTGATCTCCTCGGGCGCCTTCGGCTGGCCGCTCGACGACGCCGTCGCCCAGGCGCTGGCCGCCCTGCATGCGGCCGAGACGGCCGTCGAGGAGGCGCGGCTCGTGCTGTTCGGCGAGACGACGTTCGCCGCGGCGCAGCGGGTGGCACGGCTTGTGTCCGACTGAAGTCGGACACCAGGGCTACGTGAGCGCGAAGCGGACGAGGCGCTCCATGACGTCCGCCACCTCCAGCCGGACCTCGACCTGCTCGCCGAGCGGGAGGTCACCGGTGCAGCGGGCCGTCACCGCGGGCTCGCGGAGCTGCACCACGCCGCCGCCGTCGTGCTCGTCGACCTCGACGACGACCGCCTCGAAGGTGTCGCCGACGCTCCGCTCGAGCACGGCGGCCTCCACGGCGGAGACGATCCCTCCCTCGTACTGCTGCGCGCGCCGGTTGGACGCCTCCATCGTCTCGGGGAGCCCGGGGAGCGCCGAGCGCGCCCAGCGTGGGACCTCCGTGCCTGCCGAGATCGCGACGCACACCTCGCCGACGTAGCGGTCGACGAGACGCCGCAGCGGCGCGGTCGCGTGCGCGTAGGTCGAGGCGACGCCCGCGTGGACGGCGTCCTTCGGCGACGAGCCGTCGAACGCGAGGTAGCCGGCACCGCGGAGGAGCACGGTCGCCTCGGAGAGCACGGCCGCGTCCTCCGACACGTGCGCGTCGAGCCGGCGGAGGAAGTCGGGGTACGGCTCGCCGGCGCCCCAGGAGACGCCGAGCGCCGCGGCCGTGCGGCGGAGCCGCGCGATCGCATGCTCGTCGGCCTCCGGCAGCGTGCGCAGCACGCCGACTCCGGCCTTCAGCATCAGGTCGGCGGCGGCCATGCCCGTCATCAGCGAGAGCTGGGCGTTCCAGCCCTCGACCGGGAGCGGGGCGCGGAAACCGAGCCTGTACCCCTGGCGCGTGCGCTCGACGACCTGCTCGGGCACGGGCAGCTGCACCCCGCCGCGGCGCTCCTCGCGGGCCTGGCGCAGCAGCCCCACCTCGCGCAGCAGCCGGAGCGGCTCGGCGGCGGTGCCCTCGTCGAGCGAGGCCTGCACGCCGCCGTAGTCGAGCTGCGCGCGGCTCCGGACGAGCGCGCGGCGCACGACGACCTCGACTCCCTCGCCCGTGTCGTCGACGTCCATCTCCCAGACCAGGGCGGGCCGGGTCCGGTCGGGGAGCAGGCTGCCCGCGCCCTCGGAGAGCTGCCGCGGGTAGAGCCGCGCGTTCTCGTCGGGCGCGTAGAGCGTCTGGCCGCGTGCGTGCGCCTCGCGGTCCATCGCCTCGCCCGGCGTCACGAACGCGGCGACGTCCGCGATCGCGTAGCGGACGCGATACCCCGTCCCCCGCCGCTCGAGGTGGAGGGCCTGGTCGAGGTCGAGCGAGCCGGGTGGGTCGATGGTCACGAACGGAACCGAGGTCTCGTCCCGCATGGGGAGGCGCGGCGCATGGATCGAGCGCTCGGCGTCCTCGAGCACGTCGGTCTCGAAGGCGAGCGCCACGTCCATGCTCTCGCGCAGCCGGGCGAAGGAGGCGGCGATCGCGTCGCCGTCGGGCGCGGTGAGCCGGAAGCGGCGCTGCGGCACGCGTCCAGGCTAGTGCCCGTACGTGGAACGATGCGGGTCTTCCGACGAGAGGAGCGGACGTGGCGGAGCGGGAGTTCGACGTGGTCGTGATCGGCGCGGGCGCACCCGGCGAGGTCGCCGCCGGGCGGCTGGGCGAGGCCGGTGTCTCGGTCGCGATCGTGGAGGAGCGCCTCGTCGGGGGCGAGTGCGCCTTCTACGCGTGCATGCCGTCGAAGGCGCTGCTCCGCCCGCTCGAGATCCGGGACGAGGCGAGGCGGGTGCCCGGCGTTCCCGTCGGAGAGCTCGACGTCGACGCGGTGCTCGCCCGGCGCGACGAGGTGATCCACGACCTCGACGACACCGGGATGCTGCCGTGGCTCGACGACCGCGGCGTGACGGTCGTGCGCGGTCACGGCCGGCTCGCCGGCGAGCGGCGCGTGGAGGCGGGGGAGAAGACGCTCGTCGCCCGCGACGCGGTCGTCGTCGCGACCGGCAGCTCCGCGACGATCCCACCCGTCCCCGGGCTCGCGGAGGCGCGGCCGTGGACGAACGTCGAGGCGACCACCGCCAAGCGCGCGCCGGGCCGGCTGGCCGTCCTCGGCGGAGGCGTCGTCGGCGTGGAGATGGCCCAGGCGTGGGCGGCGCTCGGCTCGCAGGTCACGCTCGTCCACCGGGGTGACCGCCTGATCGAGCGCGAGGAGCCGTTCGCGAGCGCCCAGGTCGAGACGGCGCTGCGCGAGGACGGTGTCGACGTGCGGCTCGAGACGAGCGTCGCGTCGGTGTCGCGAAACGGCGTCGTGCGGCTCGAGCTCGCGGGCGGCGACTCGGTCGAGGCGGACGAGCTGCTCGTCGCGATCGGCCGCACTCCGCGGACGGCAGACATCGGCCTCGACTCGGTCGGTCTCCAGCCGGGCAAGCCGGTGCAGGTCGACGAGTCCCTCCGCGTCCCCGGTCGCGACTGGCTCTACGCGGTCGGCGACGTGAACGGACGAGCCCTTTTGACCCACATGGGGAAGTACCAGGCCCGGCTCGCAGCGGACGCGATCCTCGGCAAGCCGGCACGTCTTCGCTCCGACGGCGGCGCGTCGCCACGCGTGATCTTCACCGACCCGCAGGTGGGTGCGGTCGGCCTCACGCTCGCGGCCGCGGAGCAGGCGGGGCTCCGCGTGCGGGCGGTCGAGGTCGAGACGAGCGGCAACGCGGGCGGCTCGTTCGTCGGCCGGGGCGCGGCCGGGACCGCACGGCTGGTCGTCGACGAGGACCGGCGGCTCGTCGTCGGCGCGACGATCACCGGCGCCGAGATCGCGGAGGCGCTCCACGCGGCGACGATCGCGGTCGTCGGCGAGGTGCCACTCGACGACCTCTGGCATGCGGTCCCGGCCTTCCCGACCCGCTCGGAGCTCTGGCTGCGGCTGCTCGAGACGTACGGCCTCTGACTCGCGTTCCCTCGATGCAGGGATGTACCCCGGCCGGTCCGTCGATCACAACTCGACCAGGCCTCTGGGGAGGGGAACCGATGGGGGAAAGGGGAAAGCGATGGCTGCGGCGTCGCGCGAGCATCCCGAGCGTGCGGAGCTCACGCGGGTTCAGCGCTGGCGTTTCGAGGAGCTCATGCGCGCCGGCTACGCCCTGCCGGACGCGATCGAGCTGGCGCTGCGCACCGACGTCGACCTGCACTGGGCGACGAGCCTCGTCGAGCGCGGCTGCCCGAGCGAGACGGCGGTGCGGATAGCGACGTAGGAGCCGTCTGCCGACGTAAGACACGGCCGGAGCCGGGGCGATACTCGACCGGTGCAGGTTCTCGACGGTCGTGTGTGGCTCTCGCCGTCCGACGTGACGGCGTACCTCGCGTGCGAGCACCTCGCCGCGCAGTCTCTGGCGGTCGCCCGCGGGACGCTGCCCGAGCCCCCGCCGCCGGGCGACCAGGCCCAGCTCGTGTTCCGCAAGGGGCTCGAGCACGAGGAGGCGTACCTCGAGCGGCTCCGCGGCGACGGGCTCCGCGTCGCGGCGGTCGAGCTCGACGGCGACTGGGCACGGGCGCGCGAGGAGACGCTCGCCGCGATGCGCGCGGGCGTCGACGTCGTCTACCAGGCGGCGCTCACCGGAGACGGCTGGCGCGGGCTGGCGGACTTCCTCGTGCGGGTGGAGACGCCCTCCGACCTCGGCGCGTGGTCGTACGAGGCGCTCGACACCAAGCTCGCGCGGCACGCCAAGCCCGCCTACGTGCTGCAGCTCTGCTTCTACAGCGAGCGGCTCGGGGCGCTCCAGGGCCTCGAGCCGGAGCGGATCCACGTCCTGCTCGGGAACCAGACGACGGAATCGTTCCGCCCGCGGGAGTTCGCCGCGTACCAGCGGCGCGTCGCCCGGCGGCTCGAGGAGTTCGTCGCCGCGCCGCCCGCGACGGAGCCGTTTCCCGTCGACCGCTGCGGGATCTGCGAGTTCAAGCCGCGCTGCGACGCGCACTGGGACGCCGTCGACCACCTCTGCCGCGTCGCCGGGATCCAGCGGCGGCAGATCGAGCGGCTCGGCGAGGTGGGCCTCGGCACGCTCGCGGCGCTCGCGCGCGCCGACGAGGCGGCGCGGCCGCCCGGGATGGCCGACGAGACGTTCGCGAAGCTCCGCGGCCAGGCGCGCCTGCAGCTGATCGCGCGCGAGACGGGCGACGACACGTTCGAGCTGCTGCCGCTCGAGGCCGAGACCGGCTTCGCGCTGCTCCCGGACCCCTCGCCGGGCGACCTGTTCTTCGACTTCGAGGGCAACCCCTTCTGGGACCACGAGGGCAGCCTCGAGTACCTGTGGGGGCAGACGGACGCGAACGACGACTTCGTCGCGCGCTGGGCGACGAACCACGACGAGGAGCGGGCCGCCTTCGAGGCGTTCGTCGACGACGTCCGCGGCCGGCTCGCGGCGCACCCGGGGCTCCACGTCTACCACTACGCCTCGTACGAGATCACCGCGCTGCGCCGGATGATGGGCCGCTACGGGACCCGCGAGGCCGAGCTCGACGACCTGCTGCGCCGCGGCGTGTTCGTCGACCTCTACAGGGTCGTCAAGGGCGGCCTGCGCATCTCCCGGCCGGGCTACGGGCTCAAGGAGATCGAGCACCTGCTCGGCTTCGCGCGCACCGCGGAGATCCGCGAGGGAGGCGCGTCGATCGTCGAGTTCGAGCGCTGGATGGTCGAGCGCGACGACGCGATCCTGGCCGAGATCGCCGCGTACAACCGCGAGGACTGCGTCGCGACCCGGGTGCTGCGCGACTGGCTGCTCGAGCGGCGCGCGGAGGCGCTCGTGCGGTTCGGCGCGTTCCCCGCCCCGGAGCCCGTCGAGCCGAAGCCGGTCAAGCCCGAGAAGGAGGCGCGGCGCGTCCTCCGCGAGGCGCTGCTCGAGAGCGGCGACCCCCTCCAGGAGCTCGCGGCCCAGCTGCTCGACTACCACGACCGGGAGCGGAAGCCGCTCTGGTGGGCGTTCTTCGACCGCCTCGAGCTGACCGCGGAGGAGCTCGTCGAGGACCCGGAGTCGATCGGCGGGCTCTCGCCGGTCGGCGAGCCGCGGCCCGAGAAGAAGTCGACCGTGTTCGCGTTCACGTACCCGCCGCAGCAGCAGAAGCTCGGGGGCTCGGGCTCGCCGGTCGACCCCGCGACCGGGTGGCGCGCGGGCGAGATCGTCCACCACGACCCCGAGACGCGCGCGCTCGAGCTGAAGCGCGGCCCGAAGCTCGACGAGGCGCCGCTCCCGACGGCGCTGATCCCAGGCGACGTCTACCCGACGAAGGCGCAGGAGGAGGCGCTCGAGCGGTTCGGCCGCTCGCTGCTCGCGGGCGGCGGGGCCTACCCCGTGCTCGAGTCGATCCTCCGTCGCGACGCGTTCGGCCGCGACGTGCAGACGACCGACCTCGACGCGCTGGCGGAGCTGCTCCTCGCGATCGGTCGCGGCGACCCGGGCCTCGCGCGCGCGGGTCGGCCCGTTCCCCGGCATCTCGTGATCCAGGGCCCGCCCGGGTCGGGCAAGACGTGGACGTCGGGCCGCCTGATCGCGCGGCTCGTCGCCGAGGGGAAGACGGTCGGAGTCGCCTCCACGAGCCACCGCGCGATCCACAAGCTCCTCGCCGAGGTCGAGGCCGCCGCGGCCGAGCGGGGGCTCTCCTTCCGCGGGGCGAAGAAGGCGAGCCGCGGCAACACCGAGTCGGAGTTCCAGGGTCGGGTGGTCGAGAACGTCTTCGACAACGCCGACTGCGTCGACCGAGACGTCGTCGGCGGGACGGCGTGGCTCTTCGCCGACGGCCGCCACGAGCGGCGCTTCGACTACCTCTTCGTCGACGAGGCGGGGCAGGTCTCGCTCGCGGACGCCTGCGCGATGGCGACGTGCGCGAGCACGGCCGTGCTCGTCGGCGACCCGCAGCAGCTCGACCAGGTGCTCCAGGGCACGCATCCCGGCGGCAGCGAGCTGTCGGTGCTCCGGCACCTGATGGGTGGGGCCGCCACGATCCCGCCCGACCGCGGCGTCTTCCTCGAGCGGACCTTCCGCCTGCATCCCGACGTCTGCGGCTTCGTCTCGGAGGAGTTCTACGAGGGGCGCCTCGTGCCGGACGCCTCCGCGGCGGCACGCACCACGCCGCTCGGCACCGGCCTGCGCTGGATCGCGGTGCCGCACGCGGGGAACAGGCAGGAGTCGCGCGAGGAGGTCGAGGCGGTGTGCGCGGAGATCGCCCGTCTCGTCGAGGCCGGGGTCGCGTCTGCAGAGATCAAGGTCGTCGCGCCGTTCAACGCGCAGGTCGACCTGCTGCGGTCACACGTACCGGAGGGAGTCGAGGTCGGCACGGTCGACAAGTTCCAGGGGCAGGAGGCCCGGGTCGTCCTCTACTCCATGGCCTCGTCGAGCGGCGAGGACGTGCCGCGCGGGCTCGACTTCCTGCTCTCGCGGAACCGCTTCAACGTCGCGATCTCTCGCGCGCAGTGCCTCGCGTACCTCGTCTGCTCGCCGCGCCTGCTCGAGGTCGACTGCCGCACGATCGAGCACATGCGCCTCGCGAACGCGCTCTGCCGCTTCGTCGAGCTCGCCGTACCCGTCTGAGGGCGGAGTTGATGCCTACGATCGTGCGATGCTCGATCCGTCGATCCCGCGGCCCGCGCGCGGGCGCACGTTCGCCGCGCGGCGCCGCGTGCGTCTCGCAGACATGGACGAGCACGGCAGGCTGCGGCTCGATGCGGTGGCGAGGTTCCTCCAGGACGTCGCCATCGACGACGTGTCCGAGACGGGTTGGGGCACGCCTGAGCACCTCTGGTTCGTCCGCCGCATCCGCGTCGAGGTGCGCTCGCCGTTCGTCGAGGACCGTGAGGTCGAGCTCGTGACGTGGTGCAGCGGTCTCGCCGCGATCGCAGCCGGGCGCCGCTGGTCGGTCGCCGGCGACGCCGGCGGCCGGGTCGAGGTGGACAGCGTGTGGATCCATCTCGGGCCCGACCAGCGCCCTGCCCGGATCGAGTCGTTCGGGATCTACGCCGAGGCGACCGACGGGCGGCCCGTCTCGACCCGGCTCGAGCTGCGTGCCCCGGCCGACGGAGCGACGCGCGCGGCGTGGCCGCTCCGGTCGAGCGACGTCGACCTGCACGGCCACGTCAACAACGCGGTGTACTGGCAGGCGGTCGAGGACACCATGCGCGCCGGTCGCCTCGACCCGTATGCACCCATGGTGGCCGAGCTCGACTACCGGGACCCGATCGACCTCGAGGACACGGTCGAGCTCGTGTCGGCCCCGGACGGAGACGCGATCGCGCTCGGATTCCGGGTCGGCGCCGCGATGCGGGCCGTGGCGCGCGTGGCGGGCCGGCCGCGCGCGTGACGGCGTCCACCGGGTTCGCGATCATCGAGGCCGACCATGGACATCCTGCGCACCGAGCAGCACGAGCTGCTCAGACGGCACCGCGAGGCGGCGCTCGACCCGCTCCTGCTCGCGGCGGCCGCGTACACCGGCACCACGCCTCTGCGTGAGCTGCCCGAAGGTCGCTTGCTCCTGAGCGAGCCGCGCGAGCGCCTCGTGTCCGTCGCGATCTCCGCCGCCGCCGCGGCCGTGGAGCGCCGGCGCCTCCAGCAGGAGGCGGCCGACAGCCACGAGCACGTGCGCTTCGAGGCCGCGGACTCGTTCCCGAACGAGGTGATCGACGCGCTCAAGCGGCGGCGGCTGCCGTTCACCGCGGACGACGTGGAGCTGCTGCTGGACATCGGGACGTCGACGATGAAGCCCGACCGGCCGCTCGGCCGGTCGTTCGGAGCGCTCTCGCTCGGCGTCGGCGCCGCACGGCGGCTCCTCGAGCGGGAGCCGGGGGCGCCCGCCGTGCTCGGCGCGCTCGGTAGGGCGGGCGCGGCGCTCGACTCGCTCGGGCTGTCGGACGCCGGCGGAGTGCTCAGGCGCAGGATCAGCGCGCTCGTCGCCGGGCATGCGCCGGGCGGGCTGCTCGACCTCTCGGTCTTCGACGCGCGCGACGCGTGGGCCGAGCCGGCCGGCGACGTCCTGCGCCGGCACGCCGCGGTCTGGCCCGACACGCAGCAGTTCGTCGCGCTGCTCGCGCGGGCGACCGGGACGCGTCCGACGAAGGCCTGGCGGCGCCGCTCGGCCCAGCTCGCCTCCACGTACGACGGCTACGGGGACCTCGTGCGGGGGCTGCTCGACCCACTGCTCTGGATCGAGATCGTCCCGTCCGGCATCCCGTGGCCGCCGGTCTGGCTCCTGGCGCCCGGGAACGAGACTCTCGCGCGCGGGGCGGCCTGGGCCGCCGCGGACGTCGACGAGCCATGGGTGGTCGGGCTGCTCGGGCGGCTCGCGCTGCGCGGGGCGGCTGCCTCGCCACAGCCGAAGGTCACGACCGCGGTCTGCCAGGCCGCCGCGAGCGGCGCGATCGAGGCGCTCGCGGCGATCGGCGGCCCCGCCGCGCAGGCGGAGCTCCGGATGCTGCTCGCCGAGGTGCGGCGCCGCGACCTCCTCAAGCGGATCGCGGCGCTCGTCGGCGAGGCTCCCGACGCGACGCTTGCGCGCGACGAGCGCGTGCGCAAGGAGAAGCGGCGCCTCGTCCAGCTCAGCGCCGACCCCGAGCCGAAGGCACGCCAGCGTGCGGCGTCGACCTACGTCCAACGCGAGCTCGCGCCGATGCTCCGCGCTGCGGGCTTCGGCGACGCCGCGGGACGGACGTACTGGCGGCACCTCGAGGATCGCGTCGAGGTGCTGCACTGCCGGGCGCACCGCGACGGGCTCACGCTCGAGCTCGGCGTGTGGTTCCGGTTCGTCCCGCGCTCGTACGCCGTCGCCGAGCGCGCCGGGCTCGTGCGACCGGACGACGCCCATTGCGACATCCGGGGCCGGGTGCAGGTGTGGAGCCAGGATCTCCAGGCGGCGGGGCGGGAGTCCGCGCTCTGGTTCGCGCGTTGGCGGCCGCTGCCGGTGGTGCTGCGCTGGCTGCGGGAAGGCGTGCAGTCGGAGGAGGCGTACGGGTGGGGTGCGCCCGGATCGCCGCACCACCACCTGCTCACGGGGTACGTCGCGCGCGAGGTAGGCGACGTGGAGCTCGCCCGCGGCCAGCTGTCGCTCGCCGCCGCGTACTACCGCGGCGAGCTCGACGAGCACGGACACGAGCAGACGCGCGAGTGGGAGGCCTGGGTCGAGGCGCTCGAGGCCGACGCGGCGCGGGCCTAGGGGAGACCCTCGTCGTCGCCGCCCTCAGCGGCGCGGGCGCAGCGCGGCGAACGGGTCGGTGATCGCGAGCCGCGTGTCCCGGAAGCGGAACACCTCGGCGGGACGGCCGCCGGCGCGGCCGGACGGGCGGCGCTCCCCGGTCGGCTCGATCACCGCGCGCCGCTCGAGCACGCGGCGAAGGTTGGTCGCGGAGACCTCGTGTCCCAGCGCGGCGACGTAGACCTCGCGCAGCTCCGCGAGCGTGAACGTGGGCGGCGCGAGGGCGAAGCCTGCATTCGAGTAGGAGAGCTTTCCGCGCAGCCGGTCGCGGCCCGCGAGCACGATCTCCCCGTGATCGAACGCGGTCGGCGGAAGCGCGTCGACGGGGTGCCAGCGGGTGTCCGGGGGCACGTCGGGGTCGAGGCCGAGCTGGACGAGGCCGAGGTACGCGGTCGCGAGCTCCCATCCGCGCGGGTCGCGGGACGGGTCGCTGTAGGTCGCGAGCTGCTCCAGGTGGGAGACCTCCCGGACGTCGACCTTCGCAGCGAGATGCCGGAGGATCGACTCCTCGAGCGTCTCCCCCTCGGCGAGCGAGCCGCCCGGCAGCGCCCAGGCACCCCTGTGAGGGGCCCGCGCCCTCTGCCAGAGCAGCGCCTGGAGCCGACCGGCGCGCACCTGGAAGACGACGGCGAGGCTGCCGTGGCGAGGTCTGGTAGACTCGCCTCCAGGTTTACGACTCATAGTCAAAAACTAGCATCAGGAGAGATCGCGCCATGACGAGACGCGTTACCCGGTCGCTCGCACTCGCGCTGCTCGCCGTCGTCGCGGTGCTGGCTGCGGGCTGCGGCGGCAGCGACAAGAGCACGGGCGGCACGACGGAGTCGACTCCGAGCACGACTACGACCCCGACCGCGAAGATCAAGGTCGGGCTCGTCGCCGACGCGGGGCAGCTCAACGACAACGGCTTCAACGAGCTCGCCTACAAGGGGCTCAAGCGGGCCGAGCGGGAGCTCGGGATCGAGGGACGGGTCGTCGAGGCGACCTCGGCGGCCGACTACGTCCCGAACATGACGACGCTCGCGCGTCAGGGCTTCGACCTGATCATCGGCGTCGGCTTCGCCCAGGGGGACGCGATCGCGGCGGCCGCGAAGCGGTTCCCGCACACGAGCTTCGCGATCGTCGACGTCGACCAGTCGTCGCTCAAGGGCAAGCCGGCCAACGTCCAGGGCCTGTTGTTCCGGGAGGAGCAGGTCGGCTACCTCGTCGGCTACCTCGCGGCGCTCGAGGCCAAGCGTGCCGGCGCGAAGTCGATCAGCGCGGTCGGCGGCTTCAAGGAGCCTCCGGTCGACCGCTTCATCGCCGGCTACAGGGCGGGCGCCGAGGCCGCCGTCCCAGGCACGAAGGTGCGCTGGGCCTACTCCCAGGACTGGGAGGACCAGGCGAAGTGCAAGGAGCTCGCGCTGAACCAGATCGCGGCGGGCTCGAAGGTCGTGTTCCAGGTCGCGGGCGGCTGCGGTCTCGGCGCGTTGTCGGCCGCGAAGGACGACGGCGTGTGGGGGATCGGCGTCGACGGCGACCAGTCCTTCCTCGGCCCGCACGTGCTCACGAGCGCGCTGAAGGGGGTCGACAGCGCCGTGTTCCTCACGATCAAGGCCGTCCAGGACGGCATGTTCCACGGAGGCAGGAACGTCGTCTTCGGGATCGACCAGGACGGGGTCGGGCTCGGCACGCTCAGCCCGAAGGCGAACGCCGCCGACGTCGCGGCGGTGGAGAAGGTCGAGCGGAAGCTCGCCGCCGGCAAGATCACGGACATCCCGACGACGGTCAGCTGACGGCCGCCGGAGGACACCGCACTGTCCGGCCTTCCTCGGCGAGCCCGCCGGAGGGGGCAGTTACAGGCTGTGTGCCGCCTCGGTCGGCCCGGGCTCCGCGGCGTGGTCGCCGCCCCGGAGCCGGGCGTGGGCCTCAGACCGTGCGGACGGAGTAGATCGGCGGCAGGTGGTCGGCGACCTGCGCCCACGTCGCGCCGGCGTCGGCCGAGCCGAACACCTCGCCCGACGTGGCGCCGAAGTAGAGCCCCAGCCGGTCGCCCTCGCCGTCGGAGTCGAACGCCTCGCGCAGGACGGTGAGGTAGGCGTCGTGGTCGGGCAGTCCGTCGCCACGCGCCTGTCCAGCTCGCGCCCGCGTCGCGCGTCTCCCAGACGCGGACGACGCCTCCGGGGGTGGTCCGGTCTTCGGCGCCGACGTGCGGGATCACGTAGGCGGCGTCGGGGTCTGCGGGGTCGACCACGACCGGGAACCCGAAGTCGGACGGCAGTCCGTCTCCGACGTCGAGCCAGTGCTCGCCCGCGTCGTCGGAGCGGTAGACGCCGCCGTGGAACTGCATCAAGAGCCGCTCGGGGCGACCGGCGGAGCGCCGGACGTCGTGGACGCAGTGCTGGATCGGGTTCTCGGGCGCGTCCTCGGGCAGGTACTCGGGGTTGATGCCCGTGTTCGAGTGGCGCCACGTCTCGCCGCCGTCGTCGGAGAGCCACACGCCGACCGCGGAGATCGCGACCAGCAGCCGCGACGGGTCGCCGGGCCAGGGCGCGATCGTGTGGAGGCAGAGGCCGCCGGCGCCGGGATTCCAGTCCGGCCGGGTGGGGTGGTCCCAGAGGCCGCGGTTCAGCTCCCAGTTGAGGCCGCCGTCCCGGCTCTCGAAGAGCGGGCCCGGGTCGCCGCCCGCGTAGACGAGGCCGTCGTCCTCGCCCGGCACGATCACCCAGATCCGCGCGAGCGCGCCCTTGTACGCGTCGGCCGGGTCGCCGCTGAACTCCGCTGCGGGGTCGATCCTCGTCGCCGTCGGGGAGCACCGAGCCCGGCGCCTGCTCCCATTCGCCCGCCGGGTCGTCGGCGACCCAGATCTCGGGGCCGTAGAACCACGAGGTCACCGACGCGAGGTAGCCGCCCGTGCGTGGGTCGCGCATCGCGTACTCGACGCTCTGCCCGGCGAACGCGCGCGCGGTGACCTCGAACCCGCCGCGGCGTCGCCCTCGAGCCGGAAGAGACCCTTCTTCGTCCCGACGAGCAGTTCCGTCATAACCTCAGCCTCCCGTGATCGCGGGGAGCACATGGACACGGTCGTCGCCGGCGACCGGCGTCCGCTCCTCCCCGTGTATGCCGTTGACGAACACGTTGACGTGCTCGCGGATCCGTCCACGCTCGTCGAGCACCCAGCCGGCGATCGGAGGGTGTGCCTGCTCGAGGGCGACGAGCACCTCGCCCACGGTGGCGCCGGGCACGGCGTGCGCCCGCCCGCCGCACAGCTCCGAGAGCGGTGCGCGGAGCATCACCTGTGCCATCGGCCCATCCTAGGACGCATCCCACGGAGATAGACGTACGGCTGGCACGAGAATCATCGGTGGTCGAGGACGGGCGTCCGTCAACTCAACGGCGTGAGGTCGAGCATGCCGTGCGGCGACCCGTACTCGGCCAGCAGGTCGAGGAACGGCCGGGCCGGGAACGCCTCGGGGCCGAGCACCCCCGTGCCCGCCCACGCGCCTGCGGAGAGCAGCTCGAGCGCGACGACCGGGTTCAGCGCGGTCTGCCAGACGACCGCCTGCGAGCCGTACTCGCGCATCGACCACTCGTTGTCGACCACGTGGTAGACGTAGGTCTTCCGCGGGCGCCCGTCGACCCCCGTGCCCGTCACGAGCGTGCCCGCGCAGGTCTTGCCGGCCATCCGCTCGCCGAGCGTCGCCGGGTCGGGCAGGGAGGCCGCGACGACGTCCCGCGGCGCGATCTCGATCCCCTTCACGCGGATCGGCTCCTTGCGGTCGAGGCCGAGGCGGTGGAGGGTCTTCAGCACCTCGATGAACTCGTCACCGAGGCCGTACTTGAACGTCACGCGGTCGCAGTCCACCCAGCGCGGCACGAGCAGCACCTCCTCGTGCTCGACGTTCACGCACTCGACCGGGCCGATGCCCTCGGGGAACTCGAACACCTCGGGCTCGGAGAACGGCGCGGTCGTGAACCAGCCGCGCCCGCGCTCCCAGACGACCGGCGGGTTGAGGCACTCCTCGATCGTCGTCCAGATCGAGAAGGTGGGCGCGAAGTCGTAACCCTCGACGACGAGGCTGGAGCCGTCACGGACACCGACCTCGTCGATCTCCGAGAAGAGCTCGTCGGCTGCGTGGCGCGCGAAGACGTCGGACGCGCCCGGCTCCACGCCGATCCCGACGAGCGCGAGCTGACCCCGCTCCTCCCACGCGCGCGACCGCTCGAACTGGTAGTCGCCGAGCTTCACCCCCGGCCGCTCGTACGGGCGCTCGGGGTGCGGCTCGGAGAGCGTCATCGCCATGTCGAGGTACGTGACACCGGCCTCGAGGCAGGCGTCGAAGATCGCCTCGTTGAACCGCGGGTCGACCGCGTTGAGCACGGCGTCCGCCCGGGTCGAGCGGACGAGCTCCGCCACGGCCTTCCGGCTCGACGCGTCGATCGCGTGGGCGGAGAAGCGGCCGTCGTCCGCGGAGGCGACCACCGTCTCCGCACGCTCCCGTTCGTAGTCGGCGAGCGCGCAGTGCTCGAAGAACGTGCGGCGACGGGCGATGCTCGCGAACGCCGAGCCGACCCCTCCGGTGCCGATCACGAGGATCCTCATCGGGGCGATTTCTAGACGATCGGAGCCGAGCGAGGACGGTGCTAGTGTCGCGCCGAGTCCAGATCGCGGAGGAGCCGATGAGCGTTTCAGTGGCGCAGCGGAAGATGTTCGTCGACGGCGAGTTCGTCGAGTCGTTGTCGGGCGAGACGATGGAGGTGCTCAACCCGGCCACGGGCGAGGTGATCGCCGAGGTGCCGCGGGCGGGAGCGGAGGACGTCGACCGGGCCGTCGCGGCCGCCGAGACCGCGTGGGGGACGTGGCGCGAGAAGACGCCCAAGGACCGGATGGAGCTGCTCCTGAAGCTCGCGGACGTGATCGACGAGAACGCCGAGGAGCTCGCGCGGCTCGAGTCCCTGAACGTCGGCAAGCCCTGGTGGGTCGCGGTCGACGAGCCCGGGCTGATGTCCGACAACCTCCGCTTCTTCGCGGGGGCCGCACGGAACCTCGAGGGCAAGGCGGCCGCGGAGTACGTCGAGGGCTACACGTCGATGATCCGCCGCGAGCCGCTCGGCGTCGTCGCGGGCATCGCCCCGTGGAACTACCCGCTGTTCATGGTGATCTGGAAGATGGGGCCGGCCCTGGCGGCCGGCAACGTGCAGATCATCAAGCCCGCCGAGCAGACGCCGCTCACGACGCTCCGCTTCGTCGAGCTCGCGCAGGAGGTCCTGCCGAAGGGCGTCCTGCAGGTCGTTACGGGCGACGGGGTGCCCGCCGGCGACCGGCTCGTGCGGCACCCGGCGGTGCGCCTCGTCTCGCTCACCGGCGACACGGCGACCGGCAAGCTGATCGCGAAGAACGCCGCCGACACGGTGAAGCGAGTCCACCTGGAGCTCGGAGGCAAGGCGCCGATGGTCGTGCTCGACGACGCCGATCCCGCCGCCGTGGCGGAGGCGATCAAGG
This sequence comes from uncultured Actinomycetes bacterium, assembly GCA_963710125.1. Lineage (GTDB taxonomy): Bacteria > Actinomycetota > Thermoleophilia > Gaiellales > Gaiellaceae > Gaiella. The sequence continues at coordinate 18,983 of CAVPZH010000017.1, forward strand.
TTGGCGGGTACTTCAACTCCGGCCAGGACTGCACGGCGTCCTCGCGGATCCTCGTCTCCGAGCGGATCTGGGACGACGTGCTCTCCTCCACGGTGACCGCGGTCGAGGGCATGACGGTCGGCGACCCGGGGACCGACGACGAGATCGGGATGGGCCCGGTGATCTCCGCAGAGCAGCAGGAGCGCGTGCTCGGGTTCGTCGAGCGCGCGGTCGCGGCGAAGGCGACCGTGGTGACGGGCGGAGGCTCGCTGGGCGACCGCGGCTTCTTCGTCGCGCCGACGGTCGTGACCGACGTGGCGCAGGACAGCGAGATCGTCCAGAACGAGGTCTTCGGGCCGGTCGTCACGATGCAGCGCTTCGCCTCGGACGAGGACGCGGTCACGATGGCGAACGACGTCCGCTACGGGCTCGCCGCGTCGGTGTTCTCCGAGAACGTCGGCCGCGCGATGAAGGTCGCGGGGCGGCTCGACTTCGGCACCGTCTGGGTGAACGAGCACCTCTTCCCGCTCACCTCCGAGATGCCGCACGGCGGCTTCAAGGAGTCGGGGTACGGGAAGGACATGTCGCTCTACTCGATGGAGGAGTACACCCGCATCAAGCACGTCTGCGTGAAGCTCTCCTGAGCCGCGAGCGGCTCAGGAGAGCCTATGTCCCGGAGCACGCTTCGCGGAGGACGCGCTCGGCGTGACTTGCTCGGATGGGGTGGGCGGCTGTGACCATTGCCTAGGCGCGCTGGTCGCAGCGCGACCAGCGCGCCTTTGACGCAATGCGTGGCGCATGGTAGGAACACCCTCGCATTGCGTAGCCGAACGCAATCGCGGCGCACATCGAGGGGACACGCCACGGCCCCCGTCAGGGGGCCGGTTTCGCGTGCGCCCGAGCTCGACCGCGTCGACCGCGGCATCATCGAGGCGCTGCAGTCGAACGGGCGCGAGTCGTTTCGCCGGATCGCCGCCTCCGTCGGCGTCTCCGAGGCAACGGTGCGCGCACGGTACGCGCGGCTCTGCGACGACGGCATCCTCCAGGTCACCGGGGTCACGAACCCGCTCGGCCTCGGGTTCGAGTCCTCCGCGATGGTGGGGATCCGCACGGCGGGCGCGCCCGAGCTCGTCGCCGACGAGCTCGCGCGCTGGGGCGAGGCGGACTACGTCGTGGTCACCGCGGGGCGGTTCGACCTGCTCGTGGAGGTCGTGTGCGCCGACCGGCGCGCGCTGCTCGACGTGACGAACCGCATCCGGGGCCTGCCGGGGGTCGTCTCGACCGAGAGCTTCCTCTACCTCGAGCTCTGCAAGCAGCTGTACGACTGGGGCGTCGGCGGCGCCCGCCCGAACGGAGAGGGCGCGTGAGCGAGACGTCGCTGCCACCCGACGTCAGGCTCGTCGACGTCGTGAAGGAGTTCGCGGAGGTGCGCGCGGTCGACGGGATCACGCTCGAGATCCCGCGCTCGTCGTTCTTCGCGCTGCTCGGCCCTTCCGGGTGCGGGAAGACGACGACGCTGCGGATGATCGGCGGGTTCGAGGAGCCGACGGAGGGCCAGATCTACCTCGGCGACCGGGACGTCGTCGGGCTGCCGCCGTACAAGCGCGACGTCAACACCGTCTTCCAGAGCTACGCGCTCTTCCCGCACATGAGCGTCGCGCAGAACGTGGGCTTCGGCCTCGAGCGGCGCAGGATCGGGAAGACAGAGGTGCGAGGCCGTGTCGGCGAGGTGCTCGAGCTCGTCGACCTCGCCGGCCTCGAGGACCGCAAGCCGAAGCAGCTCTCGGGCGGCCAGCAACAGCGCGTGGCGCTCGCGCGGGCGATCGTCAACAACCCGCGGGTGCTGTTGCTCGACGAGCCGCTCGGCGCGCTCGACCTCAAGCTGCGCAAGCAGATGCAGCTCGAGCTGAAGCGGATCCAGCACGACGTCGGGATCACGTTCGTCCACGTCACGCACGACCAGGAGGAGGCGATGACGATGGCGGACACGATCGCGGTCATGAACGGCGGCCGGATCGAGCAGCTCGGTAGCCCGGCCGACCTGTACGAGCGGCCCTGCGACGGCCTTCGTCGCCGGGCTTTCTCGGCAAGTCGAACCTCCTCGCCGGCACGGTCAGCGGCGAGGGCCGGATCGACCTCGCGGACGGTACCGTGATCCAGGCGCGGACGAACGGGACGGCTCGGCCCCGTGTCGGTCGGCGTGCGACCCGAGAAGGTCGCGCTCGGCAACGGCGGCGTCGAACCGCCTCGAGGGCACCGTGAAGGAGCTGGCGTACATCGGGGTGGCGACGGAGGTCGTCGTCGCGACCCGGGTGGGGGAGCTGACCGTCTTCCACCAGAACGTCGAGGCGGGGGGCCTGGCGCCCCCGCCGGGCAGCGACGTGACGCTGTCGTGGGCGCCCGAGGCGACGTTCGTCATCGACCGACGAGAGGAGAGCGACCGAATGACGATGCGGATGACCCGTCGTGGGCTCGTGCAGCGCGGAGCTGCCGGCGTCACGCTCCTGAGCCTCCCGGGGCTCCTGGCCGCCTGCGGCGGCGGCGGTGGGGGTGGCGGCGGGAACGGCGAGGTGGCAGACGTGCTCAGGTTCTCGAACTGGCCGCTCTACATCGACGTCGACGAGAAGACGAAGAAGCACCCCACGCTCGACCAGTTCACGAAGGAGACCGGCATCAGGGTCGACTACTACGAGGACATCAACTCGAACCCCGAGTACTTCGGGAAGATCCAGGGGCCGCTCTCGCAGGGACGCGGGATCGACCGGGACATCATCGTCCTGACGGACAACGAGCGGTTCCTCGGCCTCATGCTCGACAAGGGCTGGGTCGAGCCGCTCGCCAAGGACAAGATCCCCAACATCTCCAACCTGATCGATGCGCAGCAGAGCCCGCCGTTCGATCCCGACCGCAAGTACACCCTGCCCTGGCAGTCGGGGATGACCGGGATCGCGTGGAACGAGAGCATCACGGGCCCCGTGACCTCGATCACGCAGCTCTTCGAGGACACGAAGCTCAAGGGCAAGGTCACCGCGCTCAACAACATGGCCGACACCATGGGGCTGGTCATGCTCGACAACGGAGACGACCCCGCGACGGTCACTGACGAGACGTGGAACCGGGCGCTCGATCGGGTGCAGGGCGCGGTCGACTCCGGTCAGATCCGGCGGTTCACCGGCAACGACTACGCGCAGCCGCTGACCAAGGGCGATCTCTCGGCCGTGATCGGCTGGTCGGGCGACATCTTCCAGCTGCTCTCATCGAACAACAAGCTGCGCTGGGCGCTCCCCTCCAAGGGCGGGATGATCTGGACCGACAACATGCTGATCCCGACCGACGGGAGCTCGCCGACCGCGTCGACCTACATGAACTTCGTGTACGACCCGAAGATCGCGGCGCAGATCGCCGCGTACGTCGCCTACGTGCCGCCCGTCAAGGGCACCCAGGAGGAGATGCAGAAGATCGACCCCGAGCTGGCAAAGAGCCCGCTCGTGTTCCCGCCGGACTCGACGCTCGCCAAGACGAACCAGTTCGACCCGGCTGCGCAGAACAACCAGACGTACATCGAGCAGTGGCAGAAGGTGCTCGGGGCCTGAGGGCGTGAGCGCTGCCACCCACGCGCGCGAGCGCGGCGGCGTGTCCGCCCGTCGGCGCTATCGGGGGCTTACGCCCTACTTCCTGCTGCTGCCAGGGCTCGTCTGGCTCGGCCTGTTCTTCCTCGTCCCGCTCGGCTTTCTGGGCTACCAGTCGCTCGAGTCGGGGTCGTTCGACACGGGGTACTCCTTCGACTGGGCGTTCTCGAACTACTGGAACGCAGTGTCCGCCTACCACGTGCAGTTCGTCCGCTCGTTCGTCTACGCCGGCATCGCCACGCTGCTCGCCCTCGCGATCTCATACCCGCTCGTCTACTGGATCGCGTTCCGCTCCGGGCGCTGGAAGAACGTGTTCCTGATCCTGATCGTCGCGCCGCTGTTCGTCACGTACCTCGTGCGGACGCTGGCGTGGCTCAACATCCTCTCGGACGAGGGCCCGGTGGTCGGCATCCTCCGCGACCTCCACGTGCTGGGAGCGGACGGGCGGCTGCTCGCGACGTCCGTCGCGGTCGTGGCCGGCATCACCTACAACTTCCTGCCGTTCATGGCCCTGCCCGTATACGTCTCGCTCGAGCAGATCGACTCGCGGCTGCTCGAGGCCGCCGAGGACCTCTACGCGAGCAACCGCCAGGCGTTCCTCCGCGTGACGCTGCCGCTCTCCGCACCCGGCATCGTCGCGGGCACGCTGCTGACCTTCATCCCCGCCGCGGGCGACTTCATCAACGCCCAGCTGCTCGGCACGCCGCGTCAGTACATGGTCGGGAACGTGATCCAGTCGAAGTTCCTCGAGCTGATCGACTACCCGGCAGCCGCCTCGCTGTCGTTCATCCTCATGCTGCTGATCCTGGCAGCGGTGCTCGTGTACGTCCGCATCGTCGGTACCGAGAGGCTGACCGGGTGACATGCGCCGGCTGAGGCGCCACATCCTCCCCGCCTACGCGTTCCTCGCGTTCTGCTACCTGCTGCTCCCGATCGCAGTGGTCGTCCTCTTCTCGTTCAACGCCCCGAGCGGCCGTTACAACTACGTCTGGGAGGGCTTCACCGTCGACAACTGGATCCACTGGGACGCCGTGCCGGGGATCCGCAGCGCGGTGATCAAGTCGCTCGAGATCGGGATCGTCTCCACGCTCGTCGCGACCGCGCTCGGCACGCTGCTGGCACTGGCGATCGTCCGTCACCGCTTCCGAGGCCGTGGCGCGACGAACATCCTGATCTTCCTGCCGATGTCGACGCCGGAGATCGTGCTCGGCGCCTCGCTGCTCGCGCTCTTCCTCAACATGCGCGTCGTCACCGGCTTCCTGACGATCTTCATCGCGCACGTCATGTTCATCGTCAGCTACGTGGTCGTGACCGTGAAGGCGCGGCTGATCGACTTCGACCGGCATCTCGAGGAGGCGGCGATGGACCTGGGGGCGAACGAGCTGACGACGTTCCGCAAGATCACGCTGCCGCTTCTCGCGCCGGCGATCCTCAGCGCGGCGCTGCTCGGCTTCGCGCTCTCGATCGACGACTTCGTGATCACGTACTTCGTCGCGGGGTCGACGACGACGTTCCCGCTCTTCGTCTGGGGCGCGGCCCGCGTATCCGTACCGCCGCAGGTGAACGTGATCGCGAGCGCGATCTTCCTCGTCGCCGTGCTCGTGATGATCGGCAACGTGCTGTGGGGGCTGCGTGGCCGTCGTGCGCGTGAGCCGATGCCCGCGGCCGTGCCGCTCCCCGAGCCCATCTCCCGACGACCGGAGACCGCATGACCGGGCAGTCGACCGTCGACCTGCAGCAGCTTGCGAAGGAGCGGCTCGGTTTCGAGAGCACGGACTAGCCTCTCCACCCCTCGCCGCGGGCTTTGGTGACGACTATCGGCTGACTCAGGCTGCGAGGCTGGTGCGCAGCTCGCCTGTGGGGAGCGGTCAGCGATCGTGGCAGGGAACTACGACGCGGTGAACTCCACCCCTTCGCTGGCATCTAGCTGTCCGGCCGACGGAGCGAGAGGCGCAGCCGCTGCGCTTGGGCTCGTGGCGGGACGTTCGCGCGATCAAGCGCCGGTCGATCACGTCGTCGTGACCGTGCGCCCCTCGCGCGGTGGCAGCGGCGCGGCAAGACGAGAAGGGGCCCGGAAGCGGGCCCCTTCTCGTTGAAATGCGGCGCGGTCGAGCTACGCGGCGACCAGAACGCGGTCGCTGTGAACGACGACCTTGCCGCTCGTGATCTTGGGCTCGTTGGGGATCATCGTGTCGAGCTTCTCGTCGCGGATCCAGGTGGCGACGATCTTCGCCGACTCCTTGCTCTGCTCGGGAGTCTCGAAGAGGCTGAGCGAGCTGAAGACGCCGTCGCCGGCCTCGATCAGCCAGTAGCCCGCAAACCCCGGGACCCTGTTGAGCTTGGGGACGAGGGTCTCGTTGACCTTGCGCGTCAACTCGGCCGAGCGAGTCTGGTCCACACTGTCGTAACGACGAATGGTCGCGAACATGTGATGCTCCTTCGTTCCGTGCAGGACAGGGAGTCCGAACGAACTCTCTGCTGCGCTCCGGCCGGGGGTGACAGTTCGAAGAGGAACCTACAACCCTCAACGCCGTCAAAGACAACCAACGCGCACATACAGTCTAGCTGCGATTCCCGGGGCCTGGTGGGAGGCTCTCTGCTCCGGTCTGCAAGGGGGCCCGCCTCCTCACAGCGCCGGACCAAGCAGAAGAGGAGGATCGCC
>CAVPZH010000018.1:0-521681 GCA_963710125.1 uncultured Actinomycetes bacterium
AGGAGCACCTGTGGATGCACTTCACGCGGATGGGCGGGTTCCGCGACACGGACGTGCCGATCATCCTGCGCGGCGAGGGCTGCTACCTCGAGGACGCGGGCGGGAAGCGGTACCTGGACGCGCTCGCGGGCCTCTTCTCCGTCAACATCGGCTACTCGTACGGCGAGGAGATCGGCCAGGCGGCGCTCGAGCAGATGCGGGAGCTGCCCTTCTACACGAACTGGTCGTACGCCCATCCGAGGGCGATCGAGCTCGCGGCGGAGCTGGCGTCGCTCGCGCCCGGCGACCTGAACCGGGTGTTCTTCGTCTCCGGCGGGTCCGAGGCGGTCGAGTCCGCGTGGAAGCTGGCGCGCCAGTACTACGCCGCCCGGGGCGAGAAGCAGCTGCTGGGCGGGCCGCACGAGCCCGAGCGCGGGCACGACGCGATCGTCGCGGCCGCGCGCCGCGGCCGGCGCTACAAGGCGATCGCCCGGCACCTCGCATACCACGGCACGACGTTCGGAGCGCTGTCGATCAACGGCATCCCCGCGCTGCGGGCGCCGTTCGAGCCGCTGCTGCCCGAGGTCAGGCACGTCCACAACACGAACCGCTACCACCGTCCCCCCGAGGAGACGGAGGAGGAGTTCACCCGCTTCCTGCTCGACGACCTCGAGCAGACGATTCTCGGACTCGGCCCCGAGACGGTGTGCCTCGTGCACATGGAGCCGGTGCAGAACGCGGGGGGTGCGTTCACCCCGCCCGAGGGGTACTGGGCCGGCGTTCGCGCCCTCTGCGACGAGTACGACATCCTGCTCTCGGCGGACGAGGTGATCACCGGGTTCGGGCGTCTCGGACACTGGTTCGGGTCCGAGCGCTACGACATCCGGCCGGACATCGTCACGTGCGCGAAGGGACTCTCGTCGTCGTACGCGGCGATCGGCGCGGTGATCGCCACCGACCGCGTCGCGGCCCCGTTCCTCGAGGGGAACTCGATGTACACCCACGGGATCACGTTCGGCGGTCATCCCGTGATGTGCGCGATCGCCCTCAAGAACATCGAGATCATGAAGCGGGAGGGGATCGTCGAGCACGTGCGCGCGACGGAGGACGTGTTCCGGGCGAAGCTCGAGTCGCTGCTCGAGCTCGACATCGTCGGCGACGTGCGCGGGACGGGCTTCTTCTACGCGGTCGAGCTCGTCAAGGACAAGGAGACGCGCACGACGTTCGACGACGCGGAGTGCGAGAGCCTCCTGCGCGGCTTCCTCTCGCCCGCGCTCTACGACGCCGGCCTGATCTGCCGCGCTGACGACCGTGGCGACCCGGTCGTGCAGATCTCGCCCCCGCTCGTCGCGACCGAGGCGGAGCTGGACGAGATCGTCGGCATCCTCGGTGACGTGCTCAGCGAGGCGTCGCGCCGCGTGCGGCGCTGAGCCACCCCCCGGCGCCGGTCGCTCGGCACTCTGGCTGGCACGGAGAGGACGGTAGGGTTAGCCGAACCACGTGTCCGCGCGGGAGCGTGCACGCTGGTTTCCGAAGCGAGGACGAGGAGACCTGATGAACGAGAACGGGACCGTCGTGGTCGCGCGCGACGTGATGCGGCGCTACGGCGAGGGTGAGACAGCGGTCGACGCCCTGCGCGGCGTCTCCGTCGAGGTGCCGAAGGGCAGGCTGACCGCCGTGATGGGCCCCTCCGGGTCGGGCAAGTCCACGCTGATGCACATCCTGGCGGGGCTCGACAAACCGACGTCGGGGTCCGTGACGATCGCCGGTACGGAGATCACGACGCTGAAGGACTCCGACCTGACGAAGCTGCGCCGCAGCCACATCGGCTTCGTGTTCCAGTTCTTCAACCTCCTGCCGATGCTGACCGCGGACGAGAACATCCGGCTGCCGCTCTCGATCGCGGGCGAGAAGCCCGACAAGGAGTTCTACGACCAGCTGATCGCGTCGGTGGGGCTCGGCGACCGGCTCGCGCACCGGCCGGCCGAGCTGTCGGGCGGCCAGCAGCAGCGGGTCGCGATCGCGCGGGCGCTCGTCTCGCAGCCCGAGGTCGTGTTCGCCGATGAGCCGACCGGCAACCTCGACTCGACGACGGGGCACGAGATCCTCGAGCTGCTCCGCCACTCGGTCGAGGAGATGGGCCAGACGATCGTGATGGTCACGCACGAGGCACGTGCCGCCGCGATCGCCGACCGCGTCCTCTACCTGGCGGACGGCCGCATCGTGCGCGAGCTGTCCGGCGCCACCCAGCACGAGATCGGCCAGACCATGGAGGAGATCGGCGCGCTGTGATCTCGTTCACGCTCAAGGGCCTCCTCACGCGCAAGCTCCGCACGGCGCTCACCGCGATCGCGATCGTGCTCGGCGTCGCGACGGTGAGCGGCACGTTCGTGCTCACGGACTCGATCGACAAGGCCTTCGACTCGATCTTCACCGAGGTCTACCGCAACACCGACGCGACCATCACGCCGAAGTCGGCGTTCGACACGAGCGACAACGGCTCCACCGAGGCGCCGTTCGACGAGTCCCTGCTCGCGACGGTCAAGCAGCTCCCGGACGTGCAGGACGCGATCGGCGGGGTTTCGAGCGACAACGCGCAGCTGATCAAGGACGGCAAGGCGATCGCCTACGGCGGGGCTCCGAACCTCGGGTTCTCGGTCGATCCGTCCAAGTCGCAGTTCAACAGCCTCACGCTCGTCCAGGGCACCTGGCCGTCGGCGAGCGAGGTCGTCGTCGACAAGTCGACCGCCGGCAAGGAAGACCTCACGGTCGGCAGCACGATCGGCGTGCAGGTGGAGGGCCCTGTCGAGACCCTCAGGATCTCGGGGATCGTGAAGTTCGGGTCGGTCAGCTCGATCGGAGGCGCGACCCTCGCGGGCTTCGACCTCGCGACCGCGCAGCGCCTCTTCCACAAGGAGGGCAAGCTCGACCAGATCCGCGTCGCGGGGAAGCCGGGCGTCGCGCCCGCGACGCTCGTCTCGCAGATCCGCGAGATCCTTCCGCCGAACACCGAGGTGCGCACCGGCGCCGCGCAGGCGCGCGAGGACGCGAAGGACACCGATGCGTTCATCTCGTTCCTCCGCTACTTCCTGCTCGCATTCGGGCTGATCGCGCTGTTCGTCGGCGCGTTCGTGATCGTGAACTCGCTCTCGATCACGATCGCGCAGCGGACGCGCGAGCTCGCGACGCTGCGCACGCTCGGAGCCTCCCGGCGCCAGGTTCGCGCGTCCGTCGTGCTCGAGGCGCTCGTGATGGGCATCCTCGCCTCGATCGTCGGGCTGTTCCTCGGGCTCGCCCTCGCGAAGGGGCTGTTCTCGCTGTTCGACGCCGTCGGCTTCACGCTGCCCAACAACGGGCTTCTCTTCGAGACGAGGACGATCGTCGTGTCGCTCGCGCTCGGGATCGTCGTCACGCTGATCGCGAGCTTCTTCCCGGCCCTGCGCGCAACACGTGTTCCCCCGATCGCCGCGGTGCGCGAAGGCGCCGAGCTCCCGCCGGGACGCTTCCACCGCTTCCGGACGCCGTTCGCCGCGGTGCTCACGGCGCTCGGCTTCGGCCTGATCGTGCTGGGGCTCTTCTCGCACGGCACCTCGACCGTGCTGATCCTCCTGATCATCGGCACGCTGCTGGTGTTCGTCGGCGTCGCGATGCTCTCTGCGCCGTTCATCCCCGTGCTCTCGGGGATCCTCGGCTGGCCGGCGACGCGGATCGGCGGGGCGGCGGGCACGCTCGCCCGGGACAACGCCCGGCGGAACCCGCAGCGCACCGCCTCGACCGCGGCGGCCCTGATGATCGGGCTCGCGCTCGTCACTCTGGTGGCGACGCTGGCGGCGGGCATCACCGCGTCGTTCCGGGGCGCCGTCGACGACATCTTCGTCGCCGACTACGCGATCACCGCGCAGAACAATTACTCGCCGATCCCGATCTCGGTCGGGGAGGCGGCGGCCAAGGCGCCCGGGGTGACCGCGGCGGGCAGCGTGCGCACGGGTGACACGCTCGTGTTCGGGAGCCAGGAGTTCACGACCGCGGTCACGCCCGGTGGCAAGGACGTGATGTCGCTCGTGTGGACCGAGGGCTCGCAGGACGTGATGGCGAACCTCGGTGCCGACGGCGCGTTCGTCGACAACGGCTTCGCCGACAGCCACAACCTCACGATCGGGTCGCCCGTGCCGGTCACCTTCATCACCGGCAAGACGCGGACGTTCCGGGTGAAGGGCATCTTCGACCCGCCCACGGGCGGCTCCCCATTCGGGCCCGTGACGATCTCGGCCGCGACCTGGGATGCCGAGAACCCCGACCCGAAGGACCTGTACAGCTTCGTCACCGTGGCGGGTGGCGAGAGCGACGCGAACCGGGCCGCGATCGAGAGCACGCTGTCGGGCTTCCCGAACGCCAAGGTGCAGACCCGTCAGCAGTTCATCGACAACCAGATCTCCGGCCTCAACTCCGTGCTGAACATCCTCTACGTGCTGCTCGCGCTGTCGGTCATCGTCAGCCTCTTCGGGATCGTGAACACGCTCGTGCTGACCGTGTTCGAGCGCACCCGCGAGATCGGCATGCTGCGCGCGATCGGCCTCACGCGCAGGCAGACGCGGCGGATGATCCGCCACGAGAGCGTGATCACCGCGTTGATCGGCGCGGTCGTCGGGATCGTGCTCGGGCTGATCCTCGCCGGGCTCCTGATCGCGAAGGTCGACTTCCTCGTGTTCTCGTTCCCGACCACGCAGGTGATCGTCTTCACGATCGCCGCGATCGTCGTCGGGATGCTCGCGGCGATCTTCCCGGCGCGACGGGCGGCGAAGCTCGACCCGCTCGAGGCGCTGCACTACGAGTGACGGCGCGCCTCCGGCGCGCCGTCACTAGGACCCGGACAAGGCCGAGCCATCCGCCTCGATCAGGGGCTGGACTTGCGCGCGACGCCGTCGCTGCTCGGCCGCCTCGGCGACCGCGGCGGCGACGAGAGTCGTCACCTCGCGGTTGAAGACGCTCGGCACCACGTACTCCGGGCCGAGCTGATCCGGCGGAATCGCGCCGGCGATCGCGGTACTCGCCGCGAGCTCCATGCTCCGGGTGATCGCGGAGGCGCGGACGTCGAGCGCCCCCCGGAAGACGCCGGGGAACGCGAGCACGTTGTTGATCTGGTTCGGGTAGTCCGAGCGTCCCGTCGCCACCACCGCCACGGCGCCGGGCGGGAGGTCCTCGGGCGCGATCTCCGGCGTCGGGTTCGCAAGCGCGAACACGATCGCGTCCGGCGCCATGCGGGCGACGCCCGCGGCGCTGATCGCGCCCGGCACGGAGAGCCCGAGGAACACGTCGGCGCCCTCGAGCAGCTCGTCCGCCGTGCCCTGCTCGCCGGCCGGGTTCGTGCGCTCCGCGTACGCCGCCTTCGCCGCCGAGAGGCCCGTCCGCGAGCGGCAGATCGCGCCTCCCTCGTCGCAGCCGATGATCTCCCGCGCCCCGGCCGCCAGCAGGATGTCGGTCACCGCGATGCCCGCCGCACCGACGCCGGTCGTGACGATGCGGACGTCGGCCAGCTCCTTGCCGACCACGCGCAGCGCGTTCAGCAGCGCCGCCAGCACGACGATCGCCGTGCCGTGCTGGTCGTCGTGGAAGACGGGGATGTCGAGCGCGCCCCTCAGCCTCCGCTCGATCTCGAAGCAGCGCGGCGACGCGATGTCCTCGAGGTTGATGCCCCCGAAGCCGGGCGCGATCGCCGTGACGGCCGTGACGATCTCGTCGACGTCGGTCGTCGCGAGGCAGATGGGCCAGGCGTCGACGTCCGCGAACTCCTTGAACAGCGCCGCCTTGCCCTCCATCACGGGCAGCGCCGCCTCTGGCCCGATGTCGCCGAGCCCGAGCACGGCCGTCCCGTCCGTGACCACCGCGACCGCGTTCTGCTTCGAGGTCAGGGTCCAGACCGCCGACGGGTCGGCGGCGATCGCGGTCGAGATCCGGGCGACACCGGGGGTGTACGCCATCGAGAGGTCGTCTCTCGTCTTGAGCGGCACCTTCGAGCGCACGGCGATCTTGCCCCCGAGGTGCAGGAGGAACGTGCGGTCCGAGACGCGCTCGACCTCGACCCCGTCGAGGCCGCGCACGGCCTCCGTGATCCGCTCGAGGTGCTCGGCCCCGGTCGCCTCGACCGTGACGTCGCGGACCTTCACGCCGGGCTCGACCCGGACGATGTCGATCGCACCCAGCAGCCCGCCCGCCTCCCCGATCGCCTGCGCGAGCCGCGCGAACGAGCCGGGGCTGTCGGAGAGGTGCACGCGCAACGTCGCGCTGAACGACGGGGAGAGGTGGCCGGCGCTCATGTCCGGACGACCCCTTCCCGCGCGAGGGTCTCGACCTCGCGCTCGGAGAAGCCCGCCTCGCGGAGGACCTGGGCGGAGTGCTCGCCCACGCCGGGCGGGGCGCTTGGGTGGAGCGCCCGCTCCCCGTCGAGCGAGAGGGGGAGCGCCGCGAGCGTGAGGCCCTCGATGCGCGGATGGTCGAGCCGCTGGAGGATCCCGAGCGCGTCGGTCTGCGGCGACAGTGCGACGTCGCGCACGTCGGCGACCGGCGCGGCGGGCACGCCGGCGGCGGTCAGCCGCTCGTGCCACGTGGCGGTGTCCTCGGCCGCGAGCCGGGCCCCGAGCAGGGACGAGAGCGCGTCGCGGTTCCGGACGCGGTCGGCGTTCGTGCGGAAGCGAGGATCGTCGACGAGCTCCGGCACGCCGACAACGTCGCAGATGGCCCGGAAGATCCGGTCGTTCCCGCCCGCGACCATCAGCTCTCCGTCGCGCGTGGGCAGCACCTCGTACGGGGCGACCATCGGGAAGCGCGTCCCCTCTCCCGCCGGGATCGTCCCGTCGGCGAGGTACCCGGCGAGGTGGTAGCCGAGGTAGCCGATCGCGGTCTCGTACAGCGAGACGTCCACGACGCAGCCCTCGCCCGAGTGCGCGCGCTCGAGCAACGCCGCGAGGACGCCCACTGCGGCCCAAGTGCCGGTGCCCTGGTCAATGGTCGAGGTGCCGACGCGGACGCCGGGGCGGCCGGGCTCGCCCGTCACCGAGATCAGCCCGCCCGCCGCCTGCATGAGCGCGTCGTAGCCGGGCTCGTGCGAGAGCGGGCCGGTGCGCCCGTAGGCGCCCACCGAGCAGTAGACGAGGCGCGGGTTGCGGGCCCGCACGGCGTCCGCCCCGAGCCCGAGCTCGTCCGCGAGGCCGGGGCGGAGGCTCTGGAGGAAGACGTCGGCCCGCTCGCACAGCCGCAGGAGCGCGTCGCGTCCGCGCGGGTCGCGCAGCGAGAGGGCGAGGGAGCGCTTCCCCGCGTTCGCGGAGAGGAACATCGTGCCGTCGCCGTCCCAGAACGGCGGCCCCCAGGCTCGGCCGTCGTCCCCGGTGTCGGGGCGCTCGACCTTCACCACGTCGGCGCCGAGCGCGGCGAGGATCTGGGCGCAGTACGGGCCGGCGATCGACGTCGTCACGTCGAGCACCCGCGTTCCCCGAAGCGGCCGGTGGGTCACGCCGTGCATCTTCGCGGCCGACTCGCCTCGATGTGTGGAAAGGCGTCTCTGCGAGGATGGACGAGTGGGGCTCCTCACGTTTCTCCCGCAGCTGCTCGCGATGTTCGACCAGTTCGAGCAGTGGGTCTCGAGCGACTGGTCGTACCTCGCGATCTTCGCCGTCGCCCTGATCGACGCCTTCTTCCCCGTCGTGCCGAGCGAGACCGTGGTGATCACCGGGGGCGTGCTGGCGGGCGCCGGCGACCTGAGCCTCCCGCTCGTGATCCTCAGCGCCTGGGCGGGTGCGGTCGCGGGGGACAACGTCTCGTACGGCCTCGGCCACTGGCTCGGCGAGCACACCGTCAAGCGCGTCTTCAAGGGCGAGAAGAGCCACGCGGCGTTCGAGTGGGCGGAGCGGCAGCTCATGGAGCGGGGGACGTACCTCATCGTCGTGGCCCGCTTCATCCCGGGCGGGCGCACCGCGACGACGTTCTCGGCCGGCTACGTGCAGACGTTTCCCTACCGCCGCTTCATCGCCGCGGACATCCTGGCGGGGTTCATCTGGGCGACCTACGCGACGCTGCTGGGCTACTTCGGCGGGAAGACGTTCGAGTCGCAGCCCTGGAAGGGGCTGATCGTCGCGTTCGTGGTCGCGGTCGGGCTCGCGGGCGGGGTGGAGCTCGTCCGCAACCGCCGCCAGCGCCGGCGCGAGGCCTCCGCGGGCGCGGCGCCGGCGGACGCCGACGCTCCCGAGCGCCGGGTGTCCTCGTGAACCGCCTCGCCGAGTCGTCGAGCCCGTACCTGCTCCAGCACGCGGGGAATCCGGTCGAGTGGTTCCCGTGGGGGGACGAGGCGTTCGCGCGCGCCCGCGAGGCGGACCGCCCGCTGCTCGTGTCGGTCGGCTACAGCTCGTGCCACTGGTGCCACGTGATGGAGCACGAGTCGTTCTCGGATCACGGCACGGCGAGCCTGATGAACGAGCTCTTCGTGAACGTCAAGGTCGACCGCGAGGAGCGGCCGGACGTCGACGCGCTGACGATGGACGCGTGCGTGACGCTGACGGGCCAGGGCGGCTGGCCGACCACCGTGTTCATGACGCCCGCGGGGAGGCCGTTCTACGCCGGCACCTACTTCCCGCCCGAGCCGCGGCACGGGCTGCCGGGCTTCGCGCAGCTCCTGCGGGCCGTCGCGGGCGCCTGGCAGGAGCGGCGCGACGAGCTCGAGGAGCAGGCGCAGCGCCTCGTCGGCGCGCTCGGCGGGGCCGCGCGGCTCGAGGCGGGCGACGAGGAGCTCTCCGGCGAGTTGCTGGACGCCGCCGAGCGCGGCCTCGCGCGCGCGTACGAGCCGGCGTTCGGCGGATTCGGCAGCGCGCCGAAGTTTCCGCCTGCCTCCGCGATCGAGCTGCTGCTCCGGCGTGGCGGTCCCGACGCGCTCGCGATGGTGCGCGGGACGCTCGACGGGATGGCGGCGGGTGGGCTGTACGACGTCGTCGGCGGAGGCTTTCACCGCTATTCCGTGGACGCGCGCTGGCTCGTGCCCCACTTCGAGAAGATGCTGTACGACAACGCGCTGCTCGCGTCCGCGTACCTCCACGCATGGGTCGTGACGGGAGAGGCGCGCTACCGGACAATCGTCGAGGAGACGGTCGGGTACCTGCTGCGCGAGATGCTCCTACTGGACGGGGGGCTCGCGTCCGCGCAGGACGCCGACACCGACGGGGTCGAGGGGCTCACGTACACGTGGGAGCCCGCGCAGTGGAGCGCGCTCGGGCTCGATCCGGGGCTGCTCGAGCCGTTCGAGCACGGTCGCGGGATCGTCCGCGGGGAGCTCGACCCGGCGACGAAGTCGCGTCTGCTCTCGATCCGGGACGAGCGCCCCCAGCCGTTCCGCGACGACAAGGCGATCGCGTCGTGGAACGGGCTCGCCCTCGCGGCGCTCGCCGAGGCGGGCCGCCGGCTCGAGCGGGAGGACTGGCTCGCGGCCGCCCGCCGCCTCGGGGAGCTCCTGCTCGGCGCCCTCGGCGGCGACGGCGGCCGGGTGCTGCGCAGCGTTCGCGCGGGGCTGCCCAGCGGGCCCGGCTACCTCGACGACTACGCGAACGTCGCCCACGGCCTGCTCGAGCTGCACGTCGCCACCGGCGACCTCCGCTGGCTCCGGGAGGCGCGCCGGCTCGCGGATCTCGCGGTCGATCTGTTCGCCGACACGGAGCGTGGGGGATTCTTCCTCTCGCCGCGGGACGGCGAGGCGCTCGCGACGCGGACGAAGGACGTCGACGACGATCCGCTCCCATCCGGCAACTCGATGCTCGCCTCCGTGCTGATCCGGCTCGGCCGCATCTGGGGAGACGACGACCTCGTGCGGCACGGAGAAGGCGTCCTGCGCCTCCTCGCCCCGGCGATGGAACGTGCTCCGCGCGCGCTCGCCTGGGCCCTGTGCACGCTCGATCTGCACCTGTCGCCGCCGCGCGAGGTCGCGATCGTCGGGGACGTCCGCGCCGAGGTGGCCCGCGCAGCGCTCGCCGGCTTCACGCCGACGACGGTCGCGGCGGTCGGGCCGGCCGCCGACGTGCCGCTCCTCGCGGGCAAGGAGCTCGTGAACGGGAGCACCGCGGTCTACGTCTGCGAGCGCTTCGCGTGCCGCGCGCCGGTGACCCGACCGGACGAGCTCGACAGCTAGGCTCACGCGATGGCGACGACCGCGCTGACCGGAGCGGAGGAGGTCGCCTGGGATCTGACGCACCTGTTCCAGGGGATCGGCGACCCGCAGATCGACGCGGAGGTAGCCCGCGCGGAGGCCGACGCCGCGGCGTTCCGCGAGCGCTACCACGGCAAGGTGGCAGAGCTCGACGCCGCGGCCCTCGCCGAGGCGGTCGCGGAGTACGAGCGGGTCGAGGCGTCCCTCGTCCGCCCGCTGACCTTCGCGCACCTCCTGTTCGCGACCAACATGGCCGACCCGGCGCGTGGCGCCCTCGTCGCTCGGCTCGGCGAGAAGGCCGCGGCGCTCGACACGCAGCTGCTCTTCTTCGGGTTGGAGTGGGCGTCGACACCGGACGAGACGGCCGAGGCGCTGCTCGCGGACGACGCGCTCGAGCGCTGGCGTCACCACCTGCGCTCGCTGCGGAAGTTCCGCCCGTACCTGCTCACCGAGCCCGAGGAGCGGGTCGTCACGGAGAAGACCGTCTCGGGCGCCTCGGCGTGGTCGAGGCTCTACGAGGAGCTGCTCGGTGCGCTCAGGGTGACGCTCGACGGCGAGGAGGTGTCGCTCGAGCCGGCGATGGCGAAGCTCTACGACCGCGACCGTGACGTGCGCCGGACGGCGGCGGAGGCGATCGCCGAGGCGCTCGGCCCGGGTCTGCGCACGCGGACGTTCGTCTTCAACACGGTGCTGCTCGACAAGTCGATCGACGACCGCCTGCGCGGCTACGCCACATGGATCTCGTCGCGCAACCTCGCGAACGAGACGACCGACCTGGCGGTCGACGCGCTCGTCGAGGCGACGACCTCCCGCTACGACCTGCCCCAGCGCTACTACCGGCTCAAGGCGCGCCTGCTGGGGCTCGAGCGGATCGAGCACTACGACCGCTTTGCGCCGATCTCCTCGGACTCGACCACGATCTCGTGGGAGGACGCCCGGCGTCTCGTCGTGGACGCGTACGGCGACTTCTCCGCCGAGGCGGGGGCGATCGTCGGCCGCTTCTTCGACGAGAGCTGGATCGACGCGCCGGTCAGGCCCGACAAGCGGACCGGCGCGTTCTGCGCGATGACCGTCCCGGGTGTGCACCCCTACGTGCTGATGAACTACACGGGCGACCGCCGCGCGATCCTCACGCTTGCGCACGAGCTCGGACACGGGCTGCACGGCGTGCTCGCGGAGCCGCTCGGGTACATCAACTCGTCGACCCCGCTGACGACCGCGGAGACGGCCTCGGTGTTCGGGGAGGCGCTCACGTTCCAGCGGCTGCTCGCCGAGGAGGACGACCCGCACCGGCGGCTCGAGCTGCTGACGAGCCGGATCGAGGACGCGATCGCGACGACGTTCCGGCAGATCGCGATGAACCGCTTCGAGCACTCCGTGCACACCGAGCGACGCGACCGCGGCGAGCTCGCGCCCGAGCGCATCGGGGAGCTCTGGCTCGACTGCCAGCGCGCCCTCTTCGGCGATTCGGTCGGGCTCGACGGGTACACACGCTGGTGGAGCTACATCCCGCACTTCACCGGCGCCCCGGGCTACGTGTACGCATACGCGTTCGGGTACCTGTTCTCCCTCGCGATCTACCGCCGGTACATGTTCGAGGGCGAGGCGATGGTCGAGCCGTACCTCGACCTGCTGCGCGCGGGCGGCTCGCGCTCTCCGGAGGAGCTCGCGCAGCTCGTCGGCCTCGATCTCACCAACCCGTCGATCTGGGCGAGCGGACTGGATGCGCTCGGCGAGGAGCTCGACGAGGCCGAGCGTCTCGCGGACGAACTCGACCTCTGACGGGCTAACCGCCCGCGGACCGGGCCGTCTGAGTAGTTGGCAAACGCGGGCGAGGCCGGTTACGCTCGCCGCGTCCAACCGACACACCTCCCAGGGAGGGAGCCTCGATGAAGAAAGTCCTGCTCTTGGCCGCGGCGCTCGTCCTGACGCTCAGCATCACGGCGTCCAGCGCGATCTCCTCGGCGTCTGAGACGGGGATCACCAACCGGACGATCGTGATCGGCGGGACGTTCCCGCTCACCGGGCCCGCGTCGCTGTACGCGGTGATACCCCCGTCGATGAAGGCGTACTTCTCGTACATCAACGCGCGGAAGGGGCCAGACGGCCGCCGCGGGGTCTACGGCCGCCAGATCGTCTTCAAGTACTACGACGACGGGTACAACCCGGCCAACTCGGTGCAGTTGACGCGGAAGCTCGTCGAGGACGACAAGGTCTTCGCGGTCATCGGCTCGCTCGGCACCGAGGTGAACCTCGCGATCCGGCCGTACCTCAACGCGCGCAAGGTGCCGCAGCTCCTGAACGCGACAGGCGCGTCGGCCTGGGGCGCCGACTCGAAGAAGTACCCGTGGACGGGTGGGTGGCAGCCCGACTACGCCTACGAGGGCCAGATCTACGGCCAGGCGATCGCGCACAACAGCCCGAACGCGAAGATCGCGGTCCTCCGCCAGAACGACAGCTACGGCGACGACTACATGCGCGGGCTCAAGACCGGGCTGGGCGGCAAGACCTCGAACATCGTGGCCGACGAGTCCTACGAGGTGACCGCTCCGGACGTGAAGGCCCAGGTCGCGAAGCTGCGGGGCTCCGGCGCGAACGTCTTCGTGATCTTCGCCACCCCGAAGTTCACGATCCAGGCCTACGCGATCGCGAACGCGCTCAGGTGGTCTCCGGCGGTGATCTACACCAACTCCGTCTCCGCCACTGACACGTTCCTGACGCTCGCGAAGAGCTCGGGTGGCGGCGACCTCCCGAACCGCACCTTCACCGTCCAGTACGGGAAGGACCCTGCGAGCCCCGCCTGGGACAACGACTCGGCGATGAAGCTCTACAAGCAGGTCATGGCGAAGTACCGCCCCGGCGCGCGGGTCACGGACTCGCTCAACTACTACGGCGTCTCCGTCGCCGAGGCGTTCGTCGAGCTGATGTACAAGGCCGGGAAGAACCCGACCCGTGCCTCGCTCATGAAGGCGTTCCGCAACTGGAACGAGACGAACCCGTTCCTGCTTCCGGGCAACCGGCAGAAGACATCGGGTAACGACCAGTTCCCGCTCCAGTGCGAGCGGATCGCCAAGTTCACGGACGGGACGTTCGTGCCCGTCTCGAAGCTCAAGTGCGCGGGGGCGACCAAGGCCACGTAACGCACCTCGCGCGCCTGCGCAACGGAAACCGGGAGAGGGCGGGAGCGATCCCGCCCTCTCTTCGTCTCGCGGCCGCTACGTCTCGGGGGGAGCCTGGCGCGTCATCTGGGCCCAGTACTCCTCCATCTGCGTCAGCCTCGTTCCGCGGTGCACGAGATCGACGGCGGAGACGTTCACGGCCCTGACGATCCAGGTCGCGAGGTCGTCGGCGCCACCCACGTCCAGGACGTTCAGGCAGCCGGGCGCCTGCTCGAACCGGCCGAGGAACAGACGCTGCCCCGTGAGCACGTAGGAGAGGATCGCCCGGTTCACGCCGCCGTGGGCGACCACGAGCACCGTGTCCCAGGACGCGTCGGCGACGAGGCGCTCGAGCGCGGGGAGCACGCGGTCGAACAGCTCGCCCACCGTCTCCCCGCCCAGGAACCGCTTCTCGTTCGGGACCACGCCGTGGAACGCGCCCACGAAAGCCTCCTCGAGCTCGGCCGGCGGGATCGAGGACAGCTTCGCGCCCATGATCTCGCGCAGGTCCGGCCACGTCTCGATCTCCCGGCCAGGCGCGACGAGCTCCGCCGTCTGCCGGGTGCGCGGCAGCCCCGTCGCGATCACGCGGTCGACGGCGACGTCGGCGAGCAACGCGCGCGTGGCCGCCGCCTGGGCGCGGCCCTCGGCGGTGAGCGGGACGTCGTCGGGCGGGACGAGCCGGCCCATCTCGTCGACGTAGTCGACGGCGCCGTGGCGCATGAGGTACAGCCTGCGTCTCACGCGGTGCGTCTCCGGAGCGTGGCCGCGCCGAGCACGACGGAGAGCCCGATCGCGCCCGCGACGACCACGACGTCGACGACGGTGCGCGCAGAGACGTCCGCCTCGACCGTGATGCGCTGCATCGCGTCGACCGCGTAGGAGAGCGGAAGCACCCAGGAGATCGCCTCGAGCACCGCTCCCATCTGGTCGCGCGGCACGAGCAGCCCGCAGAGCAGGAACTGCGGGAGGACGATCGCGGGCATGAACTGCACCGCCTGGAACTCCGTCCGGGCGAACGCGCTCACGAAGAGACCGAGCGCGCAGCCGAGCACCGCGTCGACGACCGCGACGAGCACGAGCAGCCACGCTGGCCCTGCGACGTCCAGCCCGAGCAGGCCGAGCATCAACGCCGAGGCGAGCGCCGCCTGCACGACGGCCACGAGACCGAACGCGACCAGGTAGCCGACCAGCAGGTCGAGGCGCCCGAGCGGCATCGAGAGCAGCCGCTCCAGCGTCCCGGACGTGCGCTCGCGCAGGGTCGTGACCGAGGTGACGAGGAACATCACTACGAAGGGGAACAGGGCGAGCAGGGCCGGCCCGATGCGGTCGAAGGTCGCCGGCTGCTGGTCGAAGACGAGCTCGAGCAGCCACAGCA
Organism: uncultured Actinomycetes bacterium; assembly: GCA_963710125.1. GTDB lineage: Bacteria > Actinomycetota > Thermoleophilia > Gaiellales > Gaiellaceae > Gaiella. The sequence continues at coordinate 14,696 of CAVPZH010000018.1, forward strand.
GCAGCAGCGGGACGACGAGCAGCAGCGCGAGCGTCCGCGGGTCGCGCCGGAGCTGCTCCAGCACCCGGAGCGCCGTCGCCGTCGTGCGAGAGGGGCTCACGCGCGCACGGGCTCCCCGTCGCGGACGAGGGCGAGGAACGCGCCCTCCGTGTCGGCGGCGCCCGTCCGGGCGAGGAGCCCGTCGGGCGTCTCGTGCGCGATCACTGCGCCCTCGCGCATCAGCACGAGCTCGTCGCAGCGCGTCGCCTCGTCCATCACGTGGCTCGAAACGAGCAGGGTGCGTCCGTCGCGGGCGAGGCGGTGGAACAGCTCCCACAGGTCGGTCCGGAGCACGGGATCGAGCCCCACCGTCGGCTCGTCGAGCACCAGCAGCTCGGGCCGACCGAGCAGGGCGACCGCGAGCGACACGCGCGAGCGCTGCCCACCCGAGAGACGGCCGACGGCCTGCTCGGAGTGAGCGGTGAGGTCGACCTCCGCGAGGACGCGCGCGACGTCGCCGGGGGGCGCCCCGAGCACCGCGGCGAAGTAGCGGAGGTTCGCGCGCACGCCGAGGTCGTCGTAGACCGACGCCGCCTGGGTCGCGTACGCGACCCGCGTGCGGAGCGCGGGGCTGCCGGCGGCATGCCCCAGCACCCGGATCGTGCCGCCCTCGACGACCTGAACGCCGACGATCGAGCGGAGCAGCGTCGACTTGCCGCAGCCGGACGGGCCGAGCAGCCCGACCACCCGTCCGGCAGGAATCCTCAGCGACAGGTCGGCGAGCACGGCGCGACCGCCGCGGACGACGTGCAGCCGGTCGATCTCGACCGCGGCGGGCGCCGGCGTCGGGTCGCTCACGCGAGCTCGGCCAGCAGCCTCAACGCCTCAGGCTGGCGGGCCTGGAGCACGAGCGTCCCCACGCCGCAGTCGCGGAACGCCGCCAGCCGGTCGGCGATCCGCGCCCGGTCGCCGACGAGCGCGACCTCGTCGACGAGCGCGTCCGGGACGGCGGCGGCCGCCTCGCCCTTCTTGCCCGCGAGGTAGAGATCCTGGATGGTCGCCGCGGCGTCGGCGTAGCCGTAGCGCTCGGCGAGCCGCGTGTAGAAGTTCCGGCCCCTGGCGCCCATGCCGCCCACGTACAGCGCCAGCAACGGCTTGAGGAAGTCGCGCGCGGCAGCCACGTCGTCCGCGACGACGACCGGGACGTGCGCGGCGAGATCCCAGTCGGCGGGCCGTCCTCCACGCCGGGCGAAGCCCTCGTCGAGCATCGGCCGGTGCGTCTCGGCGAACCGCTCGGGCGAGAAGAAGATGGGCAGCCAGCCGTCGGCGATCTCCGCTGCGAGCGCGACGTTCTTCGGGCCGATCGCCGCGAGGTAGATGGGCACGTCCGCGCGCGGAGGGTGGACGATGATCCGCAGCGGCTTCCCGAGCCCCGTCGCGTCGGCGCCCGAGTACGGGATGTCGTAGTGCTCCCCGTGGTGCTCGAGCGGGGCGTCGCGGCGCAGGATCGCGCGCACGATCTCGACGTACTCGCGCGTGCGCGTGAGCGGCTTCCCCCAGGGCTGGCCGTGCCAGCCCTCGGCCACCTGTGGCCCGGAGGTGCCGAGACCGAGCAGGACACGCCCTCCTGAGAGCAGGTCGAGCGTCGCGACGGTGGCGGCGGTGGTCGCGGGCGAGCGTGCGGGCATCTGCATGATCGCGGTGCCGAGCAGGACCCGCGTCGTCCGCGCGCCGACCCACGCGAGCGGCGAGACCGCATCGGAGCCGTATGCCTCGGACGTCCAGACGGAGTGGAAGCCGCACCGCTCCGCCTCCTCTGCGAGCCCGGTCCAGAAGGCCGGATCGTCGTATCCGAGTTGCAGGCCGAGCCGCACGCGACGATCCTACTCGGGTGACGTCGCTCTTCCCCGACGAGTACCTGGACGCCCGCACGCGCTACGGGGCGTTCATGGCGGAGCACGTCTACCCGAACGAGGCCGCGATCGGCCGGGAGGACGACGCGGCGGGGGTGCTGCTCGAGGAGCTGCGCGCCCGGGCCCGCGAGGCCGGTCTCTGGGCGCCGCACGTCCCGCCCGAGGCCGGCGGCACGGGGCTCGGGTTCCTCTACTACGCGTGCCTCAACGAGGAGATCGGCCGGTCGGCCTACGCCCAGCTGGTGTTCGGCTGCCAGGCCCCCGACGCGGGCAACGCGGAGATCCTCCACCTGTTCGGCACCGACGACCAGAAGGAGCGGTTCCTGCGGCCGCTCGTCGCGGGCGAGGTGCGCTCGTTCTTCTCGATGACCGAGCCCGAGGTGTCGGGCTCCGACCCGACGCTCCTGCGCACCCGGGCGGTCCGCGACGGCGACGAGTGGGTGATCGACGGGCACAAGTGGTTCTCGAGCGGTGCCGAGGGAGCCGCCTTCGCGGTGCTGTTCGCGATCTCCGACCCAGACGCGGAGCCTCATCGCCGCGGGACGATGATCCTCGTGCCGGCCGACTCACCGGGGGTCGAGGTCGTGCGCCCGGTCCCGGTCATGGGCCACACGGGCCGCGGCTGGAGCACCCACTGCGAGGTCACGTACACGGGAGTCCGCGTCCCGGTCGCCAACACCCTCGGCGGGGAGGGCGACGCGTTCCTGATCGCGCAGAAGCGCCTCGGCCCCGGCCGCATCCACCACGTGATGCGCTGGCTCGGCCAGATGCAGCGGGCCTTCGAGCTCATGTGCCGCTACGCGAACGAGCGCGAGGCGTTCGGCGGGCCGCTGGCCGACAAGCAGACCGTGCAGAACTGGGTCGCCGACTCGGCGGCCGAGATCCAGGCGTGTCGCCTGCTCACGATGGACGCCGCGCGCAAGATCGACGAGGGCTCCGAGGCGCGGGTCGAGGTCTCGCTCCTGAAGTTCTTCGCCGCGCGCGTGCTCTGCGACGTGATCGACCGGGCGATCCAGGTGCACGGCGCCCGCGGCCTGACGGACGAGACGCCGCTCGCGGTGATGGCGCTGATGGCGCGGGGCGCACGGATCTACGACGGGCCGGACGAGGTGCACCGCATGGTCGTCGCCCGCCGCGTCCTCCGCTCGTTCCGCGACGGGGACGGGTGGGTGTTCTCGTAACCTGGGTCGAACGGCCATGAGACGCGTGCTCTCGTCCCCGCGCCGCCCTGCCGAGCCTCTCCTTCTCGAGCTCGACCTCTCCCGCGGGATCGTGGAGGCTCCTCCGGGCGCGGCGCTCCGTGCGCTCGGCGCGCGGCAGGTTCCCGTCCTCCACGCGCTCGTCGACGCGCTCCGGCGGGCGGCGCGGGATCCGGGCGTCGCCGGTCTCGTGGCCCACGTCGGCCAGCGTCCGATCAGCCTCGCCCACTCGAGCGAGCTGCGCGACGCGGTGGCGCGGTTCCGCGCGTCCGGCAAACCCAGCGTGGTCTGGACGGAGACCTTCGGCGAGCTGAACGCGGGCAACGTCGGGTACCACCTCGCGACCGCGTTCGAGGAGGTCTGGCTGCAGCCGACCGGCGACCTCGGACTGACGGGCGTGACGGCGCGGGCGCTGTTCGTGCGGGACGCCCTCGACCGGCTCGGTGTCGACCCGCAGCTCGCACAGCGTCACGAGTACAAGACCGCGGCCGACACCTTCCTCCGCTCCGGCATGTCGGATGCCGGACGGGAGATGGCGCACAGGCTCGCGGAGTCGGCCACGGAGACGATCGTTGCCGACGTGGCCGCCGCGCGAGGCCTCGAGCCCGCGGTGGTCAGGGCGATCGTCGACCGCGGACCGCTCACCGCCCCCGAGGCTCTCGAGGCCGGGCTCGTGGATCGTCTCGGGTACCGAGACGAGGTGTTCGCCGGCCTTCGCTCACGACTCGGCGAGTCCCGGCTGCTGTACGTCGAGCGCTATGGGCGCGGCCGCGAGCGCCGGGCGGCGCTGACGAACGCGGTGACCCGGCGGCGCCGTCCGGTGGTGGCGCTCGTGCGCGCGTCGGGCCCGATCCACCTCGGCCGCGCCGGGGGGTTCCGCCCGTCCGGGCCGACCGTGGGCTCGGACACGCTCGGCGCGACGCTGCGCGCCGCCGGGCGCGATTCGTCGGTCGAGGCGGTCGTGCTCCGGGTCGACAGCCCCGGCGGCTCGTACGTTGCGAGCGACGCGATCCGACGTGAGGTGATCGCGCTCCGGGGCTCCGGACGGCCGGTCGTCGCCTCGCTGGGCACGGTGGCCGCGTCGGGCGGGTACTACGTCGCGATGCCGTGCGACGCGCTGGTCGCGAGCCCGGGGACGATCACGGGGTCGATCGGGGTGCTGGGAGGCAAGCAGGTCGTCCGGGAGGCGCTCGGGCGTGCCGGCATCAGAATCGAGAGCGAGTCGGTCGGCGCGCACGCCGAGATGTTCTCCGCCCAGCGGCCGTTCACCGACGAGGAGTGGCAGCGGCTCGAGGCCTGGCTCGACCGGGTCTACGAGGACTTCACGGAGAAGGCCGCGGCCGACCGGGGGATGGACGTGGAGGCGCTCCGCGCCGTCGCCCGGGGACGCGTGTGGACAGGCGCCGACGCCCTCGCCCACGGCCTCGTCGACCGGTTGGGCGGCCTCGAAGAGGCCGTCGAGCTCGGGTGCGAGCGGGCGGGCCTGCGACGCGAGGACGTTGACGTGCGCACGCTGCCGCACGTGGGCATCCGCGAGCGGATGCGGCCCCCCCGGTCGAGCGACCACCCGGCTGCGGCCCCCGTCGCGCTGGGCGAGCATCCGCTGCTGGCCGAGGCGCTCGCCGCGCTCGGCCTCCCGCCGTTCGCGGGCGTCCTTTCGCTGCCGGTCACCTGGCAGCTGGCCTAGAGAGGAATGGAGGCAGCCCGACGGCGCGGTCGTCGGCGGTGCGTGGCCCGGGGACGCTCGGAAAGCGGAAGTCGAGCGGCGGCCGGCCGGGCTGCACGACCCACGCGTGACCCGTCAGGCCCGACTCGAGCGCGACCCAGGCTGCCTCTGCGACCTCGTCGGCCGCCAGGAGCGGAAACCCTGCGCGTTCGAGCGCGACGCGGCCCGCGCCGGCGACCATCGGCGTGTCCGCGAAGCCCGGGCAGACCGCGTTGATCGCGATGCCTCTCTGCCCGAGCGCGGCTGCGGCGCCGCGTACGAACCCGACGACGGCGTGCTTCGTGGCCGCGTAGACGGGATCGTCGGGCACGGCGGTGAGCCCCGCGAGCGACGCCGTGCAGACGATGCGGCCGCCGTCGGGCATCACGCGCGCGAGGCGGCGCACGCCGAGCACGACGCCGTCGACGTTGACGGCCATCGCGCGGCGGTAGCCGTCGACGGTCAGCTCCGCGGGGTCGGGTGGCCCGCCGAGCACGCCGGCGTTGAGGCACGCGACGTCCACCGCCGTCAACTGCTTCCCAGTGGCCGGGATCGGTGACGTCGAACCCGGTCGTCAGGTCGAGCACGTCCACGTCGAAGCCCTCGGCGCGGAGGCGCGCGACGAGCGCCGCGCCGATCCCGGAGGCGCCGCCGGTGACGAGCGCGGTGCTCATGGCACGAGGACGACCTTCCCGGTGGAGCGCCGCTCCGCGACGAGACGCAGCGCCGCGTCCGCCTCGGCGAGCGGGAACGTCGCGCCGACGAGCGGAACCAGGTCGCCCGCCTGCCACCGCTCGAGCAGCTCGCCCGCGGCCACGCGCACGACGTCGGGGCGCAGCTTCATGAACCGCCCCAGGTAGAAGCCGCACGCCGACACGTTCCGGCCGACGAGCAGCGCGGGGTCGACCGGCTGCCAGGCGCCGCCCGCGAAGCCGATCCCGACCACCGCGCCGAGCGGCCGGAGCTGTCGCAGCGCGCCGGCGAAGAGGTCGCCGCCGACCTGGTCGAGGATCACGTCGAACGGCTCGAGCTCGCCGATCCCGTCGTACGTGACCGCCTCGGCTCCGAGACCACGCACCACGTCGAGCTTCGCCTCGGAGCCGACGGCGCCGACGACCTCGGCGCCGAGCGCCCGAGCGACCTGGACTCCGGCGCTCCCGACCCCACCGGCGGCGGCGGTCACGAGCACCCGCGAGCCTTCGCGGACCGCCACCTGGCGGGTCAGCGGGATCCAGGCGGTGAGGAACGCGAGCAGGAACGCGGCGCCCTGCTCGAACGTCGCCCGCTCGGGCAGGTCGAACAGCCATTCGCGGTCGACGGCCGCGCGCTCCGCGTACCCGCCGCCCTGCGTACGGACGAACGCGACCACGCGCCGACCGTCCTCCGTCTCGCCCGCGATCTCCGAGCCCGGCACGTACGGCAGCGGCGGCGGCTGCGGGTACCTGCCGTCGCGGATCAGGACGTCGGCGTAGTTGACGCCCGCCGCGCGGACGCGGACGACCTCCCGGCCCTCGCCCACCTCCGGCTCGGGCACGTCGCGCAGCGCGAGCCGGCGCTCCTCGTCGAGGACGACGGCCTTCACGGCTAGCGGCCGACGAACTGCGGTGGACGCTTCTCGATGAACGCCGCGACGCCCTCGGCGCCGTCCTCGGAGCGCAGGCAGCGGACGAACGCGTCCGCCTCCCGCCGCAGACCCTCCTCGAGCGGGAGGTCACGCGTCGTCCGCGCGAGCTCTCGCAGCGCCGCGACCGCGTACGGAGACTGTGCTGCGATCCGGCCCGCGACGGCGAGCGCCATCTCCACGAGGTCGTCGACCGGCACCACCCGCTCGACGAGGCCCCAGGCGTACGCGGTCTCGGCGTCGACGAAGTCGCCGGTGAGGTTGAGGTACATCGCGCGCCCTTGCCCGACCAGCCGAGGCAGGCGCTGCGTGCCGCCCCCGCCGGGAATCAGCCCGAGCTTGATCTCCGGCTGTCCGAGCGTGGCGTCGTCGGCGCAGACGCGGATGTCGCAGCACAGGGCGAGCTCGAGACCGCCTCCGAGGCAGAAGCCGCGGATCGCGGCGACGAAGGGCGTCCTCGCCGCGTCGATCCGGTGGCCGACCCGCTGGATCCCGCGGGCCGAGCCGCCCTCCTCGGCGACCTCGCGCAGCCCGGGGAACTCCTTGATGTCGGCCCCGGCGACGAACGCGCGCTCGCCGCCCCCGCGGAGGACGATCGCACGGACGTCGTCGTCCGCGTCGAGGGTCTCGACCTCGGCCTCGAGCTCCTCGAGCAGCGCCGCCGAGAGCGCGTTCAGCGGCGGGTTGTCGATCGTGACGAGGGCCACGGCCTCGCGGCGCTCGCTCGAGATGAACGACATACGGGGTTTCTAGCGTTTCTCGGCCGCGACGGCGGACGAGAAACGCTCGCGGAGGGCCGTCTTGCGGAACTTCCCGACCGCCGTCTTCGGGATCTCGTCGACGAACTCGAACCGCTCGGGCAGCCAGAACTTCGCGAACTGCGGCGCGAGGAACTCGCGCAGCTCGTCGCCCGACGCGGAGGCGTCCTCGCGCAGTACCACGACCGCGAGCGGCCGCTCCGCCCACTTCTCGTCGGGCACCGCGATCACGGCTGCCTCGGCGACGGCCTGATGGCCCATCAGCGCGTTCTCGAGGGCGACGGTCGAGATCCACTCGCCGCCGGACTTCACGAGGTCCTTGGCGCGGTCCTGGACCTGGACGTACCCGTCGGGGCCGATCGTGACGATGTCGCCGGTGCGGAACCAGCCGTCGTCGGTCCACCGGTCGGCCGCCTCCGGGGCGTCGTAGTAGGAGGAGGAGACCGACGGCCCGCGCACCTCGAGCTCGCCCATGCTCCCTCCGTCCCAGGGAACGAGCCCGTCCTCGCCCCGGGCGCGGATCTCGACGAACGGGATCGGCGGTCCCTGCTGTGCTCGTCGGTCGTACACGGTGGCACGGTCGAGCCCGACCTCCTGCCCCGGCGCGCCGGACGCGGTCCCGATCGGGCTCATCTCGGTCATGCCCCAGCCGTGGTTGACCTCCAGCCCGTGCCGCTCGCCGAACGCCTCGATCATCGCGCGCGGCGGCGCCGAGCCGCCGACCGTCATCATCCGCATCGTCGAGAGGTCCCAGCCATCCGGCTTCGCGTCGAGCGCCTGGAGGATCCCCATCCAGATCGTCGGGACGCCCGCCGAGACCGTCACCCGCTCGGACTCGAACGCGTCGAGCAGGCTCCCGGGGTCCAGGTGCGGCCCGGGGAACACCTGCTTCGCGCCCACCATCGTGCAGCTGAACGGGAAGCACCACGCGTTCGCGTGGAACATCGGCACGACCGGGAGCACGGTGTCGCCCTGGTTCAGCGCGAGCAGCCCGACCTGCGTGAGCGCGTGGATCGCGATCGCGCGGTGTGAGTAGACGACGCCCTTCGGCTTGCCGGTCGTGCCGCTCGTGAAGCACATCGCGGCGGCGTGCCGCTCGTCGATGTCCCGGTACGCGAATGCGCCCTCGTCCGCCGAGGCGACGAGCTCCTCGAAGTCGATCGCGCCGTCCGGCGTCTCGCCGGCGCCGGTGGCGATCACGTGCTCGAACCCGACGCGGTCGACGAACTGCTCGGCGAGCGGCCACAGCACCTTGTCGACCACGAGCACCCGGTCGCCCGCGTGGGTCGCGATGTACGTGTTGTCGTCGGGGTGGAGGCGGAGGTTCATCGTGTGCGTCACGAAGCCTCCGGCAGGCGCGCCCACGTAGGTCTCGAGGTGCTCGTGGTGGTTCCACATGAACGTCGCGACCCGGTCGCCGTCGTCCAGCCCGAGGCCGCGCAGCGCCACGGCCAGCCGCTTCGCGCGCGAGGCGAACTCCCCGTAGCCGTAGCGGTGCCAGCTCTTGTCGGGCAGCCGAGAGACGATCTCGCGGTCACGGTAGAGCTCGTCGCCGCGGCGCAGGATCGCCGGCACGTTGAGCTGGTAGTCCATCATCAACCCCTGCACAGAGAACTCCCTTCGCGGGTCGCGTTGCTCATGCCGTGTCGAGCAGCTCGCTCGCGACCTCGGCGCGGAGCTGGGCCGAGGACGCCTCCCAGGACTGGATCCCGAGCGCGCGCTTGTACAGCCGGTGCAGCACGTGCTCCCAGGTGAAGCCGATCCCGCCGTGCGCCTGGATCGCCCGCTCGCAGGCGGTCACCGCGGCGTCCGCCGCCTCGGCACGGGCCGCCGCAGCGGCGATCGCGGCCTCCGGGTCGTCCTCGGCGACGCACCACGCCGCCCACCAGGCCAGCGAGCGTGCGAGCTCGAGCTCGGTGTACGAGCTCGCGAGCGGATGGGACACCGCCTGGTAGGAGCCGATCGGGCGACCGAACTGCATCCGGCTCTGCACGTACTCGACGCTCAACTCGAGCGCGCGCGCGCCCACCGCCGCGGCCTCGAGCGCGAGGATCGCGAGCGAGCGCGTGCGGAGCGCGGGGAGGACGTCCGAGGAGCACAGCTCGCGGCCGGGCTCCCCGCCGGACACGACCCCGAGCGGCCGGCTGGCGTCGTTCGTCGCCAGGATCTCCCGCTCGAACCCGGCGAGCTCCCACACGGTGTCGCCCCCGACGATCGCGACGCTCGTCGCCGTGTCCAGGTCGGGCACGAGCGGGCCGAGCGCGACCGTCCAGCTCGCCTCCCCCGAGGCGACCTTCGCCTGGTCCTCGGCGGGGAGGAAGGGGAGCAGGCACGACGTCGACCAGAGCGGGGCGTGCAGCAGCGCGCGTCCGGCCTCCTCGTGCAGCACCGCCTCCTCGAGGAAGGACAGGCCCGCCCCGCCGTGCTCCTCCGCGACGGACGCGCCGGTCCAGCCGAGCTCGGCGAGCGACGCCCACGTCGGCTCGGGCGTCGACTCGAGGAAGCGGCGCGCCTGGGTGCGGAGCTCGTCCTGGAGGGGCGTGAACGCGAGATCCATCGCTAACGAGACCTCGGCAGGCCGAGCACGCGCTCGGCGACGATGCTGCGCAGGATCTCCGACGTGCCCGCCTCGATCGTGTTGCCGCGGCTGCGAAGCTGCTGGAGGGTCCAGTACCCGTCGTAGGGCGCGTTCGGCGGGAGGAGCTGCGCGTCGGCGCCTAGCAGCTCGAGCGCGAGCTTCGTCACGCGCTGGTTCGCCTCCGACCACTGGAGCTTCAGGATCGAGCCCTCGGGGCCGGGGACGCCGGTGCGCTCGAGCGCGGCGAGCGAGCGGTAGGCGGTCACCCGCAGCGCCTGGAGCGAGATCCACTCGCGCGCGATCGCATCCCGCTGGACGGGGCTCGCCCCGCGGTCGGCGGCGAGGGAGAGCAGCTTGCGGACCTGGACCTCGAGGCGTGCGACGAGCGCGAATCCGAGCGTGCCGCGCTCGTGCAGGAGCGTCGTCATCGCGACGCCCCAGCCGTCGCCGATCTCGCCGAGGACGTTCTCGACCGGCACCTCGGCGGCGGAGAAGAAGATCTCGTTGAACTCGGCCTCGCCCGTGATCTGGGTGAGCGGTCTCACCTCCACACCCGGGCCGTGCATGTCGACGATCATGTACGTGAGGCCCGCGTGACGCTCGGAGGCGGGGTCGGAGCGGGTGAGGAGGATGCAGTAGTCGGCGATGTGGGCGTACGACGACCAGACCTTCTGCCCGTCGAGCACGAAGCGGTCGCCGTCGAGCCGCGCCGACGTGCGCACGCCCGCGAGGTCCGAGCCCGCGCCGGGCTCCGAGAAGCCCTGGCACCAGATCTCCTCGGCGGCGAGCAGCGGCTGCAGGTAGCGCTCCTTCTGCGCCTCGCTGCCGTGGGCGATGATCGTCGGCCCGGCCATGCCGAGACCGATCACGCCGATGTGGGGCGGAGCCTCCGCGCGGGCCTCCTCCTCGAGGTAGATCGCCTGGAAGCGCGGCGAGAGGCCCCGGCCGCCGTACTCGGCGGGCCAGGAGATCCCCGACCAGCCTCCGTCGTACAGGGCGCGGCTCCAGGCGCGCACCTCCGGCCCGTCGAACCGCGCGGAGCCGCCGCGGTGACCCCGCAGCTCGTCGGGGAGGTTGACGTCGAACCAGGCCCGGACCTCGTCGCGGAAGCGGGCCTCGTCGGCAGAGTCGCGGAAGTCCATCGCGCGCGATGCTAAACCACCGTTCGCCTGCGCAGGAACCGGGCCGGGGGTTGCGCGGAGGCGTAACGGCTCTGCAACATGGGTGGTCAAGGCGGCCGACTACCATCCGGCCACGGGCGCGCCGCCCGCGGCCGCTCGCCGTCCGACGTCGACGCGAGGAGCACACATGTCCGCACCGGAGAGCGAGCCCACCGCACCCGAGGTCCCGCCGGCGCCCGTGCCCGAGGGGGCCAAGGCGGAGCGCGGGCCGGCCAAGCCGCGCGCGCGCCTCGAGGAGGCGCTCGTCGAGATCAAGCGGGTGATCGCGGGGCAGGACGAGATGCTCGAGCGCGTGCTCGTGTGCCTCGTCGCCGGCGGCCACCTCCTGATCGAGGGCGTTCCCGGCCTCGCCAAGACCCTGACGATCAAGACGACCGCGGCGGTGCTGGGCGGCTCCTTCAAGCGGATCCAGTTCACGCCCGACCTCGTTCCATCCGACCTCGTCGGGACGCGGATCTACCGGCCCGACCAGGCCGGCTTCGAGACCGACCTCGGCCCGGTCTTCTGCAACTTCCTGCTCGCGGACGAGATCAACCGCGCGCCGGCGAAGGTGCAGTCGGCGCTGCTCGAGGTGATGCAGGAGCACCAGGTCACGATCGGTCACGACACGCATTTCGTCCCGGCCCCGTTCCTCGTGATGGCGACCCAGAACCCGATCGAGTCGGAGGGCACGTACCCGCTGCCGGAGGCGCAGGTCGACCGCTTCATGCTCAAGGTGCTCGTCGGCTACCCGGAGCGGGACGAGGAGCTGACGGTCGTCAACCGCTCGCTCGACGACCCGGTCGACGTCCGCCAGATCCTGCCGCTCGACGAGCTGTCCGCGCTCCAGCGCGCCGTGAAGAACATCTACGTCGACCCCGGGCTCGTCAGCTACGCGGTGAGCCTCGCCGCCGCGACCCGCGAGCCCGAGACGTTCGGGCTCGATCACGTCAAGGAGTTCGTCGCGTACGGCGCCAGCCCCCGCGGGCCGATCGCGCTCGTCCAGAGCGCGCGGGCGCTCGCGCTCGTTCACGGCCGGGACTACGTGATCCCGTCCGACATCCGCGGGCTCGCGAAGGACGCGTTCCGGCACCGCCTCGTGCTCACGTACCAGGCGCTCGCCGAGGAGCGCTCGGCGGACGACGTGCTCGACGCGGTGCTCGCGGCCGTGCCGCAGCCTCGCCTCGAGCTCGGGAGACCGGCGGCGGCGTGACCCGCGCACGCCTCCTCGACCACGCCGCACGGTGATCCGGGTCCTGCGCGCGCTCGGCACCGAGCCGACCCCAGAGCGGCCGGGGCCGGGGCCGGTCCCGGAGTCGCTGCTCAAGGCGCTCGAGCTGACGATCGCCCGCCGCGTGGAGGGGCTGCTCGCGGGCGACCACCGCTCGGCGCTGCTCGGTCGCGGCACCGAGCTGGCGCAGGTCCGGCCGTACGTCCCGGGCGACGACGTCCGACTGATCGACTGGAACGTCACCGCGCGGACGACCGAGCCGCACGTCCGTGTCCACCTCGCCGAGCGGGTGCTCGTCACGTGGATCGTGCTCGACACCACGCCGTCGATGGCGTTCGGCACCGCCGAGCGACGCAAGGCCGACGTGGCGCTCGGCGCGACGCTCGCGATCGGCCACGCCGCCACGGTGCGCGGCAACCGCGTCGGGCTCGTCGGCTTCGGCGGCGAGGCGGTGCGCATCGTCCCGCCGCGGCAGGGGCGCGCCGGGCTCGTCGGCCTGCTGCTGGCGCTGCGCGACGGCCACGAGCCGCCGGCCACGCTGGCGGCGAACGGGAATGCCCTCAGCCCGCTCGCGGACGCGCTCCGGAGGCTCGGCGGCGTCGCGCGACAGCGCTCGCTCGTGACCGTGGTCTCGGACTTCCGCGGCGGCCGCGACTGGCGCGGGCCTCTGCTGCAGCTCGCCGGTCGGCACGAGGTGGTCGCCGTCGAGGTGCGCGACCCGCGCGAGCAGCAGCTGGAGCCGGCGGGGACGCTGTGGCTGGTCGATCCCGAGAGCGGGCGCCAGCTCCGCGTCGACACGGACGATGCGAAGCTGCGGGCCCGCTTCGCCGCCGCGGCGGCGGAGGAGCGGGCGACCCTGACGCACCAGCTCGCGTCCGTCGGGGTGGCGCACGTGACGCTGTCGACCGACCGCGACTGGCTGCGCGACCTCGCGGTGTTCGTGCGGAGGCGTCGCGCATGACCTTCGAGTCGCCTCTCGCGCTGCTGGGCCTGCTGGTCATCCCGTTCCTCGCCGTCGCCTGGGTGCTCGTCGGGCGACGTCACCGGCGTGCGGCCGGGCGGTTCGCGAACCCCGCCCTCGTCCCGAACCTCGTCTCGGCGTCGCCGGGCTGGCGGCGGTACGTCCCGCCACTCCTCGCGCTTGCCGCGCTCGCGCTCCTCGTGGTCGGCATCGCGAGACCGCACGTCGTCCGCTCGGTGACCCGCGACGAGGCGACGATCGTGCTCGCGCTCGACACGTCGCGCTCGATGGCGGCGACCGACGTCCAGCCGAGCCGGTTCACCGCCGCGCAGCGGGCCGCAGCGGCGTTCCTCGAGACGGTGCCCGAGTCGTACCGGGTCGGGATCGTCTCGTTCTCGACGTCGGCCGACACGGTGCTCACGCCGACGACCGACCGCGAGGCGGCGAGGCTGGCGCTCGGGCAGCTCCGGCTCGGCTCGGGGACGGCAATCGGCAACGCGATCGCGCGGTCGGTGGAGCTCGCCTCCTCGGACGAGGCGCAGAAGCCGCGACTCGGCGAGCGGTCGCCCTCGGCGGTGCTGCTCCTCTCGGACGGCGCCCAGACGGCGGGAGGCCTGACGCCGGCGCTGGGGATCCGCGAGGCGCAGAAGGTCGGCGTCCCCGTCTCGACGGTCGCGCTCGGCACCGGGGAGGCGGTCGTCCAGGTGCCGCTTCCTGGTGGCCTCAAGCAGCGGGTCGTCGTCGCCCCCGACGTCGACACCCTGCGCCAGATCGCCAAGGAGACAGGGGGGACGTTCGCGGAGGCGCCGAGCGCCGAGCGGCTCCAGAGCGTCTACCGGGACCTCGGCACGCGCCTCGCGAAAGACCCCAAGCGCGTCGAGGTCACCTCGGCGTTCGCCGCGGGCGGCGCGGTGCTGCTGCTGGTCGGCGGCGCCCTCTCGACCATCTGGTTCCGGAGGGCGCTGTGAGGGGCCTGCGGCTCGTCGCGCTCGCGCTCGTCGCGGCGGCAACCGTGGCGATGGGCCTGGGCCGCGCGCCCGAAGGGCGGGCGGCCGGCGAGTGCCGCGGGCTCCAGGTCTGCCTGCCCGTGACCGGCCCGTGGGTCGCGATCCCCGCCCCCGCGCGCGGGGGCACCGCGGTCGCCGTCTGGGAGCTGCGCTGCCCGCTCAAGGGCTACATCGTCGCCGGAATCGACGCGCGCGTCAGCGACCGCTCGATCGACGTCAGCTTCCGCGGCGAGAACGGGGCGCCTGTCTCGCCGGGCGTCACGACGGGCCGCGAGGTGCTCTTCACGGCGGTCTACACGGGCACCGGCCGGCGCCGGACGTCCTTCCAGCCGTTCGTGGGCTGCATTCCCTCGAGCGGCGGCGGCGGCCGCGCGCTCACCGCCACGACCCGGAAGGCCGCCTACCCCCCCGGCCGTCCGATCGACCGCCGCGTGGCCCGCCGGCGGCTCGTCTCCGGTGACACCGTCACCGTCGTCCAGCGCTGCCCCGCCGGCGCGCGGCTCCTCGGCGCCGACCACGCGTTCGCCTTCCACGTCGACGCCCAGCCCGGCGCGAGCCTCCTCGACGCGGTCGATGTGAGGAGGTCGGTCTCCGGGAGGAGCGTCGTCGCACGCGCGACCGTGGCGCCGTCGGTGCCCCGCACGGTGCGCGTCGAACTGCAGCTCCATGCGCTCTGCACGAGGGTGACGCGGTGAGCTTCGAGGCCCCGGCGCTCCTGCTCGGCCTCCTGGTCGTCCCGCTCGCCGCCGTCGGCTACTGGCTGGTGCAGCGGCGCCGCGCCCGCTACGCGGTCCGCTACTCGAACCTCGACGTCCTCGCCTCGGTGGCGGGCACCCGGAGCACGTGGAAGCGCCACGTGCCGGCAGCGCTCCTGCTGGCCTCGCTCGCGGCGCTCGCCGTGGCGTTCGCGCGCCCGACGGTCACCGTCCAGGCGCCCGACGAGCGGGCGAGCGTCGTGCTCGTGGTCGACATCTCCGGCTCGATGCGGGCCCAGGACGTCCAGCCGACCCGGCTCGCCGCCGCGAAGGAGGCGATGATGAGCTTCCTGGCGCAGGCGCCGGACACCCTGCGCGTCGGGATCGTCGCGTTCTCCAACGAGCCCCAGGTGATCGTCTCGCCGACCCTCGACCGGGCGCAGCTCAAGCAGGGGATCCAGCTGCTCGAGCCCGCGTTCGGCACGGCGCTGGGCGACGCGATCGCGCGCTCGGTCGACCTGGCGCGGGCGACGACCGCGGTCAGCGGCCAGCAGGCGGCCGCACCCGTGAAGGACGCCAAGGGACGGGCGCTCGCGTCCATCCTCCTCCTCTCGGACGGCTTCCAGACCCGCGGCCTGCTCAGCCCCGGCCAGGGGGCGCAGGCGGCGCGCGCGGCGGGCGTCCCGGTGTTCACGATCGCGCTCGGCACCGAGGGGGGAACGATCGTCGACCGCGAGCAGGTGATCCCGGTGCCGCCGGACCGCGAGACGCTCGCCGCGATCGCCCAGTACACGGGCGGCGAGGCCTTCGACGCGGAGACCGCGGGCGCGCTCAAGCACGTCTACCAGGGCCTCGGCTCGCGCGTCGGCCGCCGCGACCGGCCGCGCGAGGTGACCTCGGCGTTCGTCGCGGCGGGAGCGCTGCTGCTCGTCGGGGCGGCCGGCGCGGCTCTGCTCGTGGCGCCCAGGCTTCCCTAGGCGCCTATCGCGGCCGCCACCCGCCGCACTAGGATCCTCCGCCAATGCTGCTCTCCGTCCGGAACGTCACGCTCCGCTTCGGCGGCATCGTCGCGCTCGACGCCGTGTCGTTCGACGTCGACGAGGGAGCCGTCTCCGGCCTGATCGGCCCCAACGGCGCGGGCAAGACGACCGCCTTCAACGTGATCACCCGGCTCTACGACCCGGACGAGGGCGAGGTGGAGCTGAACGGGGAGAACCTCCTCCGCACCCCTGCGCACGGGATCGTGAGGCGGGGCGTCGCGCGGACGTTCCAGAACATCAACCTCTTCCGCTCGATGACCGTGCTCGAGAACGTCCTCGTCGGCGGGCACGCGCTCGGTCGGAGCGTCGGCGAGCAGGAGGCGCTCGAGGCGCTCGACGTGGTCGGGCTCGCCGACCACGCGCGGATGCCCGCGGCGGCGCTCCCGTACGGCACCCAGAAGCGGATCGAGATCGCGCGCGCGTTGATGGCGCGTCCCACCCTGCTGTTGCTCGACGAGCCGGCCGGCGGCCTCAATCACGAGGAGGTGGAGGAGCTCGGGACGTTCATCGTGCGCCTCCGCGACGAGCGCGCGCTCACGGTGCTGCTCGTCGAGCACCACATGAGCCTCGTGATGCGGATCTCGGACCACGTCAACGTCCTCAGCTTCGGACGCAAGATCGCGTCCGGTCCGCCCGCGCAGGTGCAGGCCGACCCCGCCGTGATCGAGGCCTACCTCGGGGTGGACGCGTGAGCGCGCTCCTCGAGCTGGAGGACGTCGAGGCACGGTACGGCCCCGTGCAGGCGCTGCACGGGGTCACGCTCGAGGTCGCCGAGGGCGAGATCGTCGCGGTGCTCGGGGCGAACGGGGCGGGCAAGACCACCACGCTGCGCTCGGTCTCGGGCACCGTCCGCCGCTCGGGGCGGATCTCCTTCGCCGGCAAGCCACTGCGCGGAGGCCCGGAGGCCGTCGCCCGCGCGGGCATCGCGCACGTCCCGGAGGGGCGCGGCACGTTCACGGAGCTGACGGTGCAGGAGAACCTGCGCCTCGGCGCGTACACACGCCGCGAGCGAAGCCTGAAGGGCGACATCGACCGGATCGCGCACTGGTTTCCGTGGATCCACGAGCGCGCGCGTCAGCCCGCGGGAACGCTCTCGGGCGGGGAGCAGCAGATGCTGGCGGTGGCGAGGGCGCTGATGGCGCGGCCACGCCTGCTGCTCCTGGACGAGCCCTCGCTCGGCCTCGCGCCGATGATCGTGCGGGAGATCTTCAGGATCGTGCGCGAGTTGAACGAGCGCGAGGGGCTGACGGTGCTCGTCGTCGAGCAGGACGCGCGGATCGCGCTGCAGACCGCCGCACGGGCGTACGTGCTCGAGGTCGGGCGGGTCGCGATCACGGGGACGAGCGAGGAGCTCCAGGAGAACGAGTCGGTGCGACGGAGCTACCTGGGCTACTGATGGCCGACTTCGTGCAGCAGGTGGTCGCGGGTCTCGCGTCGGGCTCGATCTACGCGTCGCTCGCGCTGGCGCTCGTCCTCATCCATCGCGCGACCGGGGTGATCAACTTCGCCCAGGGCGAGATGGCGACGCTCTCCACGTACATCGCGTGGACGCTGACGACGAACCACGGCTGGAACTACTGGCCGGCGTTCGCGTTCACGCTCGCGGTCTCGTTTCTCGGCGGCGCCGCGATCCACCAGACGGTGATCCGCCCCAACGAGAAGGGGTCGTTGCTCCGGGTCGTGATCGTCACGATCGGCCTGCTGATCCTGATCAACGGGCTCGTGACGCTGATCTGGGGCGGCGAGGTGCGTGCGGTGCCGAGCCCGTTCCCGTCGGGCACGACCGAGATCGCGGGCGTCGCGATCACGACCCAGGACATCGGCACCATCCTCGTCGTGGTCGCGACCGTGGTCGTGCTCTGGCTCATGTTCCAGTACACGAAGATCGGCCTCGCGATGCGCGCGGCCGCCGTCAACCCGGCGGAGGCGCGACTCGTCGGCGTCCGTGTCACGTGGATGCTCTCGCTCGGGTGGGGCCTCGCCGCCGTGCTCGGCGCGATCGCCGGCATGCTCGCCGCCCCGAGCGTGTTCCTCGACCCGAACCTCATGGCGGCGATCCTCATCTACGCGTTCGCGGCAGCGGTGCTCGGCGGGATCGACTCGCCGGTCGGCGCGGTCGTCGGCGGGCTGACCCTCGGCGTGGGGCTCAACCTGATCGGGGCCTACGTCGACTTCGTCGGCGCCGACCTGCGGCTGCCCGTGGCGCTGCTCGTGATCCTCGTCGTGCTGCTCGTGCGGCCCGCGGGGATCTTCGGACGGGAGGAGGTGCGCCGCGTATGAGGCTCCGCGGCCTCGTCGTCCCAGTCGTCTCGTTCGCGGTGCTCGCGGTCGTCGTCGCGGTGCTGCCGTCGTTCGTCTCGGAGTTCCGCGCGCAGCAGTTCGCGTACGTCGCGATCTACCTGATCGCGATCATCGGGCTCAACGTCCTCACCGGCTACACCGGCCAGATCTCGCTCGGGCACGGAGCCTTCATGGCGGTCGGCGGCTACACGTCCGCGATCCTGATGGCCGACCACGGGGTCAAGGACATCTGGACGATCCCGCTCGCGGGGCTCGTCGCGGGTGCGGCGGGATACCTGTTCGGGATCCCGGCGCTGCGGCTCTCCGGGCTCTACCTCGCGCTCGCGACGTTCGCGATCGCGGTGTCGATGCCCGCGGTGATCAAGCGCTTCGAGGGCTTCACCGGCGGCGGCACCGGGATCAACCTGTTCGGCATCCCGGAGCTGACCGCGTCGCTGACGCCGGTCTCCGTGCTCGGGAAGGAGCTCTCGTTCAACGACTGGCTCTACTACCTCTCGTGGTCGATCGCGCTCGTCGGCTACGTGATCGCATGGCTGCTCCTGCGGGGACGGACGGGGCTCGCGCTGCGGGCCGTGCGCGACAGCGAGACGGCCGCGCAGTCGTCGGGTGTCAGCCTCGCCCGTTACAAGACGCTCGCGTTCGGGGTGAGCGCGGCGTACGCGGGCGTCGCGGGCTCGCTGTTCGCGATCGCGACGACGTACGTCAACCCGGACACGTTCCCGGTCGCCCTCTCGATCCTCCTGCTCGTCGGCGTCGTCGTCGGGGGCCTCGGGTCGCTCGCGGGCCTGGTCGCGGGTGCGGTGTTCATCTACTTCCTGCCGACGTGGTCGCAGGCGGTCTCGAAGTCGCCGGGGGCTCCCTCAGTGGTCTCGGGGGCGCTCCTGATCGCCCTCATGTTCGTGCTGCCGATGGGCGTCGCGGGCCTCGTCGAGCGTTTCAGACTCCTAACACGTCGTGTCTACCATCGCTCGGGTTCGTAGCGCACGCTGGAACGAACCGACCGGAGGGGTCACCCCGAACGATGACAAGGAAGCTTGCTCTCGCGCTGCTCGCGCTCGCCCTCGCGCTCGCCGTCGGCGCGACCGCCGCCCTGGCCGCGTCGATCCGCGCGACCGCCGATCCCGGCGTCACGCCGAGCACGATCGTCCTGGGGGGGACCGCGCCGCTCACCGGCTCCGCGTCCGCGTCCGCCGCGTTGGCGCGGGGGGCGCACGCGTACATCGACTACGTGAACTCGCGCGGGGGCGTCAACGGCCACCGGATCTCCTACACGATCCTCGACGACGCCTCCGACCCCGACCAGGCCGACGAGGCGACCCACAGGCTCGTCGAGCAGGAGGGCGTGTTCGCGGTCTTCAACTCGGTCGGCACGGACCAGAACCTCGCGGTGCGCGACTACCTCAACCAGAAGAAGGTGCCGCAGCTCTTCGCCGCGTCGGGGTCCAGCGCTCTCGGCCGTCAGGCGAGCCAGTTCCCGTACACGATCGGCCTGAGGCCCACGTACACGGCCGAGGGATGGGTGCTCGGCCAGTACCTCGCGCGGACGCAGGGCGCCGCGAAGGTCGCCGTCCTCTACGAGAACGACGGCTACGGGCAGGAGCTCCTGTCCGGGCTCCGGCGGGGCCTGCAGCGCTCGAAGGTGAAGGTCGCTGCGGTCCAGCGCTACGACGCCTCGGCGAGCGACGTGCAGGCGCAGGTCGCGCGGCTCCGCATCTCGGGGGCGAACGTGCTCGCTCTCTTCGCGAGCCCGAGGATCGTCGTCCAGGCGCTCAAGTACGCGAACACGCTCGGCTGGAAGCCGAAGCTCACGCTCGACAGTGCGGCGGCCGCGTCGGCCAGCGTCCTTCAGGCCGCGTCCGAGAAGGGCACGAACAAGGTCGTGAACGGGGTCGTCTCCGTCGCGTACCTCAAGGACCCGACCGACCCGCGGTGGCTCAAGAGCGCCTCGATGAAGCTGTACCGGCGCGTGATGACACGGTTCGCGCCCGGGGCGGACGCCGACGACGTGTCCCACGTCTACGGGATGGCGGCCGCCTGGACGGCGGTGGAGGCGATCCGCAGGGCGGGCGACGACGTGACACGCGCCCGCCTCGTCCAGATCGTCGGCTCGCTGAGTCTGCAGGGCAACCCGTTCCTGCTGCCGGGGATCGCGATCAAGACCGGCCCGGACGATCACTTCCCGATCGAGCAGATGCTGCTCCAGCGCTGGCACAAGGGCGCGTGGCGGAGCTTCGGCGGGATCTGGAGCTACCGAGGCACGTAGCCCGCCCGACCGGCGCGTCTCCGCCGCCGGTCCCTCTATGCTCCCGGCTCCGGCGCGAGGAGACCGCCCGGCGACAACCGACGCCGATGGCAGATCTCTCGGAGCTTCTCTCCACCCCGCTCGACGACCTCATGGCCGAGGCCCGGCGCCTGCGTGCGTCCGGCACCGGCACGCGGGTCACGTACTCGCCGAAGGTCTTCGTCCCGCTGACGACGCTCTGCCGGGACGTGTGCGGCTACTGCACGTTCGCGCGGCCTCCACGTCGCGGGGAGCGGGCGTACCTCAGCGAGGACGAGGTGCTCGCGATCGCAGGGGCCGGGGCGGGCGCCGGCTGCACCGAGGCGCTCTTCACGCTCGGCGACCGGCCGGAGGCCCGCTACCGCGTCGCGCGCGAGGAGCTCCGCCTCCTCGGGTGCGGGACCACGCTCGAGTACCTCGCGCGGTGCGCACGACGCGTGCTCGACGAGACCGGTCTCCTGCCGCACCTGAACCCCGGCGTGATGTCGCGCGAGGAGCTCGTCGCCCTGCGCCCGGTCGCCGCCTCGATGGGGATCATGCTCGAGACGACGGCGGGGCGGCTCGCCCGCCGCGGCGGCCCGCACTGGGCCTCCCCGGACAAGGAACCGGCCCGGCGGCTCGAGACCATGCGGCTCGCCGGGGAGCTCGCGATCCCGTTCACGAGCGGCATCCTGATCGGGATCGGCGAGACGCGTGCGGAGCGGCTCGACGCGCTGCTCGCGCTCCGGTCGGTGGCGCAGCGGCATGGCCACCTCCGCGAGGTGATCGTGCAGAACTTCCGGGCGAAGCCCGGGACGCGCATGGCCGACCACCCGGACGCCGCGCTCGAGGAGCACCTCTGGTCGATCGCCGTCGCCAGGATCGTGCTGGGACCGGGGATCCACGTGCAGGCGCCGCCGAACCTCGCCTACGACGACTTCCCGCTGCTGCTCGACGCGGGCATCGACGACTGGGGAGGCGTCTCCCCGGTGACC
Source organism: uncultured Actinomycetes bacterium (assembly GCA_963710125.1). GTDB lineage: Bacteria > Actinomycetota > Thermoleophilia > Gaiellales > Gaiellaceae > Gaiella. The sequence goes on from CAVPZH010000018.1 coordinate 36,099, forward strand.
GCCGACCACGTCAATCCCGAGGCGCCGTGGCCCACGGTGGAGCGTCTGCGCGCGGCGTGTCGCTCGCGCGGCCTCGAGCTGGCGCCTCGCCTGCCGCTCTACCCGGAGCACGTCGCGGATCTCGAGCGCTGGGCCGACGCGGCGGTGGCGCCAGCGATCCGGCGGGCGGCCGACGCTCAGGGCCTCGCCCGCGAGGACGACTGGGCGCCCGGTGAGCCGGTGTCCGTGCCGTTCCTCGTCCGCAGGGACGCCGCGCCGCTGGGGGTCGTGGGAGAGGAGCTCGGCGAGGACGAGCTCGTGCGGCTCTTCGCGGCCCGCGGCAGGGAACGGGAGCGCGTCTTCGCCGCCGCCGACCGGCTGCGGCGCGAGGTGTGCGGCGACGAGGTGACGTACGTCGTGACGCGGAACATCCAGTACACGAACGTCTGCTACTTCCGCTGCGGCTTCTGCGCGTTCTCGAAGGGGAAGCTCGCCGCGAACCTGCGCGGGCCGGCGTACCTCGTCCCCGACGAGGAGATCGTGCGGCGCGTGCAGGAGGCGTGGGAGCGTGGCGCGACCGAGGTCTGCCTGCAGGGCGGCATCCACCCGTCGTTCACGGGCGACTACTACGGCCGGGTCGTCTCGGCGATCAAGGAGGCGGTCCCGGAGCTCCACGTGCACGCGTTCTCCGCGCTCGAGATCTGGCAGGGAGCGGCGACCCTCGGGCCTCGACCTCCAGAGCTACCTGGCGCGGCTGCGCGACCTCGGGCTCGCCTCGCTCCCCGGGACGGCGGCCGAGATCCTCGACGACGAGGTGCGCGCCGTGATCTGCCCCGACAAGGTGACGACCGACCAGTGGCTCGAGGTGCACGCCGCCGCCCATCGCGTCGGGCTCCGCTCGAACGTGACGATCATGTTCGGGCATGTCGAGCGCCCGGTGCACTGGGCGCGGCACCTGCTCCGCGCGCGCGAGCAGCAGGCCGACTCGGGCGGCTTCACGGAGCTCGTGCCCCTGCCGTTCGTGCCCATGGAGGCGCCGATCTTCCTCCAGGGTCGTGCGCGGAGAGGCCCGACGTTCGGCGAGGCGCTCCTGCTGCACGCGGTCGCGCGGCTCGCGCTCCACCCGCTGATCACGAACGTGCAGGCGAGCTGGGTGAAGCTCGGGCCGGCCGGCGTGCGCCAGGCGCTCGCGGCCGGCGTCAACGACCTCGGCGGCACGCTGATGAACGAGTCGATCTCGCGCGCCGCGGGCTCCGAATGGGGTCAGGAGATGGCCCCGGAGGCGATGGAGGCGCTGATCCGGTCGGCGGCGCGGGTGCCGCGCCAGCGGACGACGACGTACGGCGTGCCACCGGAGGAGCAGGTGCGCCGCTCGTTCCGCGCTCCGCCGCTCGCGGAGCCGCTCAACCCGCCGGTTCGCGACGCGGGGTTGCGTCGTCCGGCGAAGCTCTTGCGCCCCGCCGCGCTGACGGCCTGAGCCGGAGGCGCTAGCGGCGTCGACGGATCGCGTCGACGGCGAGCGCGGGGACGCCGAGCAGGACGCGCGGCAGGCCGGCACGCGACCGGGCGAGCGCCCGGCGCAGCGCGACCGCCGCCTCGGGTCCGTGGACGCCTCTGCCGTGACCGACGAGCAGGTGCTCCGGCTCGAGGCCCCCGAGCTCGTGCCGAGGGGGCGAGAGGCGCAGCAGGAGATGGACGGCCGCGGGGTCTCGGCCGGCGGTGAAGAAGCGGTTCGTGCCGATCGCCTCGGCCACGACGAGCGTCCGCTCGGCGGGCCACCAGAGCGCGGTCTCGCGCCAACGCTTCGTTCGCCGGAGCGGGATCGTCTCGAACGGGCTGTCCGGCACGGCGTCGGGAGCGACGAGGTGCGGGACGCCGAGCTCGGCGGCGAGTGTCGCGCAGTCGCGGTTGTGCCGGTCGAGCAGCTGGAGGACCGCCGCCGGCGCGCCGAGGGCCAGCGCCCGGTCGAGCGCCGGCTCGAAGCGGAGCGGATCGACGAGCCAGACGCGGCCGTCCGCGGCCAGCGCGTGCCCCGTGCGCGTCGCCGGCTCGTCGGCGATCCACGAGAAGCCGCTCGCCCCGCGGTCGTCGCACAGCTCGAGCTCCATGGGCCCAGCCTAGGCGCCCCGTCGCCCGGCGCGTGCCGCCTCGGACGGTACGCCGCCCCGGCGAGGCGCGGCGTGTCGCGCCCCGGCGGCCCAACCCCCAACCTCCCCCAGGGGCACTCCCGTGTCCCTGCTGTCACGGTAGCGCCGATTCTCGGACGGATGTGTGCCCGGGGTGTGTCGACTTCGTGACGGCCGGCCCGGGGACGGAGCAAGGCCTACGGCGCATTGCTGCCGTGCGCGAGCGCTCCCGGGCTGGCGCACGGCAGTCCCGCAGCGAGCGCTCCCGGGCGGCGAGGGCAGTCCCGCGCGACCGGTCATTCCGTCACGGCGGCGAGCGCGGCGCCCAGCGTGAACCGGCCGGCGAGCAGCGCGCTCCCGACGATCGCGCCCTCGCAGCCTGCGTCACGCACCGACCTGAGGTCCTCGAGCGACGAGATGCCGCCGGCGGCGAGGACGGGGATCCCCACCGGGAGCACGTCGCGCAGAAGCGCGAGATCCGGGCCCGCGAGCGAGCCGTCCCGGGCGGCGCTCGTGACGAGCAGGCGGGCCACCCCGAGCTCCGCGCAGCGCTCGGCGAGCTCGCGCGGAGTGATCTCCGACGTCTGAGTCCACCCGTCGACCGCGACGCGACCCTCGCGGACGTCGACGGCGACGACGAGGGCGTCGCCGACGCGAGCGACCGCCTCCTCGACGAAGCCCGGCGTGAGCGCCGCGGTGCCGACCATGACACGCTGGGCGCCGGCGCCCAGGGCGTCCGTCACGCTCTCGAGCGCCCTGTAGCCGCCGCCGACCTGCAGCGGGAGCCCGCCCGCCGAGGCCACCCGACGCACGAGGTCGAGATCGGGCACGCCCGAGAAGGCGCCGTCGAGATCGACGAGGTGGAGCCGGCGAGCGCCTTCGCCGGCGAACCGCCGGGCGAGCTCGATCGGATCGCCCCCGTCGAGCGTGGGGGACTCGCGCCTGCCTCCGGACAGCCGGAGGGCCCGTCCTGCGAGGACGTCGATCGCCGGGATCACGTCGAAACTGCGTGTTAACACGATAACATGCTAACATGCACGCGGTGGAGACGTTGTCGACACGTACGCGGCAGCCGGTGGAGCCGGTTCCCGGGCTCGACGAGCTGGCCGATGCCGTCGTCTCCCTGAGGACGCGCGACGAGACGCAGCGCTTCCTGCGCGATCTCTGCACCCTGCCCGAGCTCGAGGCGCTCGCGCACCGCTGGCAGACCGTGCTGCTGCTCGAGCAAGGCCTCCCGTACGTCGAGATCGCGGAACGCGTCCCGACCTCGACGGCGACGGTGACCCGCGTCGCCCAGTGGCTCCGCCACGGCACCGGGGGATACCGGATCGCTCTCGAGCGGGCGAGGCGGAAGCGACGGAGAGGGTCGTGACCGCTCCGTTCACGCGCGCGGGCGAGAACGGCCGGCTGACGCTCGCCGTGCCCGCGAAGGGACGGATGGCGGAGCCCTCGCTCCGGCTCTGTGCGGACGCCGGGCTCGCGTTCGAGGTGACCGAGCGGTCGCTCGTCGTCCCGTGTGCCAACGCGCCCGTCGATCTGCTGCTCGTGCGCCCGAGCGACATCCCCGAGTACGCCCAGGACGGTGTGGTCGACCTCGGGATCACCGGCGCGAACCTGGTGGCCGAGGCGGCAGCGGACGTCGAGACGGTGGCGGAGCTCGGGTTCGCCCGCTGCACGCTCGACGCTGCGGTGCCGTTCGACGCACCGCAACAGGAGCTGACCGACCTGGACGGCCTGCGAGTCGCGACGGCGTATCCCGGCTCGACCGCCCGGCTCCTGGCCGAGCGGGGCGTGACGTGCGAGCTCGTCCCGGTCTCGGGCTCCGTCGAGGCGACGCCGCGGCTCGGCCTGGCGGATGCGATCGTCGACCTCGTCTCGACCGGGTCGACGATGGACGCGAACGGCCTCCGCCCGATCGGAACCCTGCTGGCCTCGCAGGCGGTGCTCGTCGGCGGCCGTGCTGCGATCGAGGCCCGCCGTGACCTCGTGGAGCGGCTCGAGCTGATGATCTCGGGAGTCGTCGCGGCGCGGCGGCGTCGCTATGTCATGCTCAACGCGCACGTCGACGACCTCCCGGCGATCCGCGACGTTCTGCCCGGCATGGGCGCCCCGTCCGTGCTCCAGCTCGCCGACGAAGGCGAGATCGCGATCCACGCGGCGGTCGACGCGAGCGAGATCTGGTCGCTCCTCCCGCTGCTCAAGCAGGCAGGTGGGACGTCGATCCTCGTCCTCCCGGTCGAGAGGCTCGTCCCGTGAGAGGCGGGTCGCTGGACGACGCACTCGGGACGGTGGCGCCGATCGTCGCGGACGTACGTGCGAGGGGCGACGCGGCGCTCGTCGAGTGGACGGAACGGCTGGACGGTCCCAGGTCGGACGGGATCAGGGTTGCGCCGGAGGCGATCGGGTCCGCCTCGGTCGCCGACGACGTCCTCGAGGCGCTCCACCGCATGATCGGCGCCGTGCGCACGTTCAGCGAGGCGCAACGGCCCGTGGACACGACGGTCGAGGCCGCGCCCGGGATCGTGTCGGAACGGCGCTGGGTTCCACTCGACTCGGTCGGGCTCTGCGTGCCGAGCGGACGCTCGCCGCTCCCGTCCTCGCTCGTGATGACGGCGGTACCGGCCGTGGTCGCCGGAGTCCGACGTGTCGCGATCGTGACGCCCGCTCCGTCCGACGCGATCCTCGTCGCCGCCCGCGAGCTCGGGATCGACGAGCTGTACGCGGTCGGGGGCGCGCAGGCCGTCGCCGCGCTCGCCTACGGCACCGAGACGATCGCCGCGGTCGACGCCGTGATCGGGCCCGGGAACGCGTACGTCACCGCCGCGAAGCTGCTCGTGTCGAGCCGGGTGCGGATCGACCTGCCGGCCGGCCCGAGCGAGGTCGTCGTGATCGCGGACGCGACGGCGGATCCGGGTCGGGTGGCCGCCAATCTGCTCGCGCAGGCAGAGCATGGCCCCGACAGCGAGGCCCTCCTGCTCACCGACGATCGGCGACTCGCCGAGGTCGTGACGGAGCTTGTGTTGAATCAACACAATGTCCGCGTGGAGCCGGTCGTGTCGCTCGACGAGGCCGTCGAGCGCGCGGAGCGATACGCGCCCGAGCACCTGGAGCTCCACCTCGCCGAGCCCGACGGGGTGCTCGCTCGCGTCCGGAACGCGGGCTCGGTGTTCGTCGGGTGCTCGTCGGTGCTGGGTGACTACGCGGCGGGCGCGACGCACGTGCTGCCCACGGGCGGGCTGGCCCGCTCGACCGGCGGCCTCGGGATCGAGGCGTATCTCAAGCCGCTGCAGATCGTGACCGCGACGAGCGGAGGCGCACGGCTCGCGGCCGAGGTGGTCGGGCCCCTCGCCCGGGTCGAGGGCCTGCCGCGCCACGCGGCGGCGGTGACCGCGTGAGCGCTGCGCGCACGGCCGTCCGCGCGCTCGCGCGCCCGGTCGGCGGCGGTTTCGCGCCGTACAGGTGGGCCGCCACCGTGGACGAGGTCGCGGACCGGCACGGCCTCGCACGCGAGACGGTGCTCAAGTTCGACCAGAACACGCCGCCGCTCCCGGGCGTGCCGCAGGTTCCGCTCGCCGCGAGCATGGCGCAGCTCGGCGAGTACCCCGACGGGACGTACCGGGCGCTGAGGGAGGCGGCCGCGGCCTACGTCGCCCTCACGGCCGACCACGTCGTCGTCGGCGCGGGCGCCGACGACCTGATCCTCCTCGCGGCCCGCGTCTTCCTCGGGCCCGGGTCGCAGGCTGCGATCGACGAGCCGACGTACGCCCTGTACCGGATCGCGACCACCCTCACGGGCGCGGAGGTCGTCGGGCCGGAGGAGACCGCTGCCGTGCGCTGGGTCTGCAACCCGAACAACCCGACGGGTACGTCCGTCCCGCCCGAGACGATCGTCGACCTGGCGCGTCGGGCGCCCGAGACGATCCACGTGGTCGACGAGGCGTACGTCGAGTACGGGGGAGTCTCGTGCGTGGCCTGGGTCGACGAGCTGCCGAACCTCGTGGTGCTCCGGACCCTGTCGAAGGCGTTCGGGCTCGCCGCGCTCCGCGTCGGCTACGCCCTCGCGCAGCCCGACACCGCCGCCCTCCTCGACGAGCGTCGGGCGCCCGCGCCGATCTCAGGGCCCGCAGCCGCGATCGCCGCGGCGGCGCTCCGCGACCCGCGCCTGGGCGACGTCGAGGCGACCGTTTCCGAGCGGGAGCGGCTTCGCGGCTCGCTCGTCGCGGCGGGGTTCGACTGTCCCCCCACGGCGACGAACTTCGTCTTCGTGCGCACCGACGAGCCGCTCGGCGACCGGCTGGAGGAGCGTGGCATCGTGGTGCGGTCCTTCCCCGACGGCATCCGGATCTCGGTCAGGCGCCCCTCCGAGAACGACGTCCTGCTGCGCGCGCTCGGCGCCGAGCCGGGCCCGGCGCCCGGGCGCGACGCGACGGTGCTGCGGACGACGACCGAGACCGCGCTGCGGCTCACGCTCTCACTGGACGGTCGCGGCCGGGCGGCGGTCGAGACGGGCATCGGGTTCCTCGACCATCTCCTCACGCTGCTCGCGTTCCACGCGTCGTTCGACCTCGAGCTGCGCGCGGCGGGGGACCTCGACGTCGACGAGCACCACACCGTCGAGGACGTCCTCGCCGCGCTCGGCACCGCGCTCTCCCAGGCGCTCGGCTCCCGCGAAGGCGTGGCCCGCTACGGGTCGGCGATCGTGCCGATGGACGAGGCCCGGGCGCTCGCCGCGGTCGACCTCGTGCGGCGGCCGCACGCGGAGGTCTCGCTCTCGTTCTCCGGCGATCGCGTCGGCGTGCTCGCGGTCTCGCTGCTCGCGCATGCACTGGAGCGGCTCGCGATCGAGGCGGGCTGCACCGTCCACGTCGAGGCGGGCGGCTCTGACGACCATCACGTCGCGGAGGCGGCGTTCAAGGCGCTCGGGCAGGCATTCCGTGAGGCGGTCGCGCCGGGGGCGGCCGGCATCCGCTCGACCAAGGGGGAGGCGTGAGCGCCCTCTCTCGGTCATGAGGGTCGCGCTCGCCGACTACGGCGCGGGCAACCTTCGCTCGCTGTCGTCGGCCCTCGTGCGCGCGCAGGCGGAGCCGCTCGTCACGACCGACGCGGCCGTCGTGGCACAGGCGCCGCTCGCGCTGATCGCGGGCGTCGGCCACGTCGGCAGCGCCGCCGCCGGGCTCGCGCGGCACGGCCTGGACGAGGCGCTGCGCGAGCGTGTGGCGGCGGGACGGCCGGTTGCCGGGATCTGCGTGGGGATGCAGCTCCTGTTCGGCGAGAGCGAGGAGGGAGGACGGGGGCTCGGGCTGCTCCCCGGCACCGTGCCGCGGATCCGCGGGCCGCGGGTGCCGCACATGGGCTGGAACACGCTCGCGGCGACGCGCACGAGCAAGATCCTGGACGGGCTGGACGGAGCGGACGTGTACTTCGCCCACAGCTTCGCGGTCGAGCCCGGCGACGAGGAGCTGGCCGTGGCGACGGTCGAGCACGGGGGCCGGATCGTCGCGGCGGTCGAGCGCGGCCCGCTCGCCGGCGTGCAGTTCCACCCCGAGCGCAGCGGCGCCGCCGGCGCGCGGATGCTCGAGAGCCTCCTGCGATGGTCAAGAAGCGCGTGATCCCCTGCCTCGACGTCGCCGGCGGGCGCGTCGTCAAGGGCGTCAACTTCCGCAACCTGCGCGAGATGGGCGAGCCGGTCGAGCTCGCGCAGGCCTACTCCGACCTCGGTGCGGACGAGCTCGTGTTCCTCGACATCACCGCGACGCTCGAGGGTCGCGGGCCGATCCTCGAGGTGATCGGGCGCGCCGCCGAGGAGCTGACGATCCCGTTCACCGCCGGCGGCGGCGTCACGGGGGTGGCCGACGCGCGCGCGCTCCTGCTCGCGGGAGCGGACAAGGTCGCGATCAACCGGGCCGCCTTCGACGAGCCCGGAATCCTCACCGCCCTCGCGACCGAGTTCGGCGCGCAGGCGGTCGTCTGCGCAATCGACGCCCGCGGCGGCGAGGTCGTCACCCACGCCGGCCGGAACCCGCGCCGACGCGACGCGGTCGACTGGGCGCGCGAGGCGGTCGAGCGGGGCGCGGGCGAGATCCTGCTCACCTCGATCGACGCCGACGGGACGCGCACCGGCTACGACCTCGCGTTGACGCGCGCGGTCGCCGACGCGGTCGAGGTGCCGGTCGTCGCCTCCGGTGGTGCGGGGGACGCCGAGCACCTCGCGGCGGCGTTCGAGGCGGGCGCCGAGGCGGCTCTCGTGGCCTCGATCGTGCACGAGCGGCCCGAGCGGCTGCCCGAGCTGAAGTCGGAGCTGGAGGAGGCAGGGTGGCCGATGCGGCGCTGACCCCGGTGATCGTCCAGGACGTGGAGAGCGGCCGCGTCCTGATGCTCGCCTACGCGAACGAGGAGGCGATCCGCCGCACGCGCGAGAGCGGCGAGGCGTGGTTCTGGAGCCGCTCGCGTGGCGAGCTCTGGCACAAGGGGGCGACGTCCGGGAACACGATGGCCGTCGACGAGATCCGCGACGACTGCGACGGCGATGCGCTCCTCTACCGGGTGCGGCCGAACGGGCCGGCCTGCCACACCGGCGCCGAGTCCTGCTTCGCGCCGTGGCTCTGGCGGGTCGTCGCCGAGCGCGCAGCGACCCTGCCGCCAGGCTCCTACGTGGCCGAGCTCGTCGCGGGCGGACCGGCCGCCGCGGCGCGCAAGGTCGGCGAGGAGGGGGTCGAGGCGGCGCTCGCCGCCGTCACGGAGTCGGACGAGCGGCTCGTCGAGGAGCTCGCCGATCTCTGGTTCCACAGCTACGTGCTCCTGGCGGCGCGGGGCCTCCAGCCAGCGGCGGTCGAGGACGAGCTGCTGCGGCGCCACGCCGAGCGCGAGCCGAGCTAGTTACAACTTGTAACTTGCAGGGTCGCCGCCCCGCAGCGTGCGCGGTCATTGCGTCGTGCCAGGGGCCGGGGCGACTATCGTCGCTCGCATCACGGTCGCCACCGGCATCGGCCACGACGAGCTCGCCGAGCGACGGGCCCGACTGCGCGCGCTCGTCGCCGATCGAAATCCCTCCGGCTACGTCGTCTTCGACCAGAGCTACGTCCAGTACCTGACGCGGTTCTCGTTCCTCGCCACCGAGCGCCCCGTCGCCTACCTCGAGAGCGCGAGCGGGGAGAGCGCTGCGTTCGTGCCCGAGTTCGAGGTCGCGCGCGTCGAGGCGGAGACGGCCTTCGACCGCGTCGCGTCGTATCCGGAGTATCCGGGGGAGGAGCACCCGATGCGGATCCTCGCCCGCGTGCTCGCAGAGCTGGGGATCGGCGGCACGATCGCGGCCGACCAGGACGGCTATCCCCGGATCCTCGGCTACCAGGGCCCGTCGCTCTCCGAGGTCACGGGCGCCGAGCTCGTCCCGCTCGCCGCCCCGCTCGAGTCGCTGATGGCCCGGAAGAGCGAGGCCGAGCTCGAGCTGATCCGCGAGAGCGGGCGCTGGTGCGGACACGCCCACCGTCTCCTCCAGGAGTACACGCGGCCCGGCGTGACCGAGGCGCAGGCGGGGCTCCGCGCGGGCTACGAGGCGAGCCTCGCGATGCTCGACGCGCTCGGCCGCGAGTACGACGGCCAGCTCTCGTCGACCGACGCCGCCAGCGCGGGCTACCGCGGGCAGATCGGCGAGCGGAGCGCGTGGGCTCACGCGGTCTCGCACAACATCGAGTTCGCGGTGGGAGACGTGCTCGTCAGCGAGACGAGCGCGCCCGTGTGGGGGTACAACGCCGAGCTCGAGCGGGCGATGATCGTCGGCACACCAACCGACGAGATGCGCCGCCGGTTCGAGCACATGCGTGCGGCGCAGCAGGTCGCGTTCGACGCGCTGCGACCGGGTGCCACGTGCGCGGCAGTCGACCGGGCGGTGCTGTCGTACTTCGAGGAGCAGGGCATTCTCGACACCTGGAGCCAGCACACGGGCCACGCGATCGGGCTCCGCAACCACGAGGCGCCGTTCCTCGACGTCGGCGACCACACCGTCGTCGAGTCGGGGATGGTGTTCACGATCGAGCCGGGCGTGTACGTCGCCGGGCTCGGCGGCTTCCGCCACTCCGACACGGTCGCGGTCGTGCCCGACGGGATCGAGCTCCTCACCGACTACCCGAGCGACATCGAGAGCCTCACTCTCCCCGTGTGAGGCCGTGGCCACTACACTCGCGCGCATGACCCGGCTCAACGCCTGGCGAGCGACCGTTCTGCGTCAGAACGGCTGAGCCGCCGCTTCCCACAGACGGCGTCAGGGAAGCGGCGGGATGCGACGCGCGCACGTGGCGGCGGCTCGCGCCGCGGCCGCGTGAGGCGTGCTCCTCCCGCACGAGCGGAAGGAGGTCGGCGATGCCCATGCCGCATCGCACGTTCGCGGAGGTGGCGAAGCGCCGCCTCGCAGGAACCGAGGGAAGCGAGCGGGTCGCGACGATCCGGGCGCTCATCGGCGAGTTGCCCGGATACAGGAACGGCCCGTACGCCGACCTGCGGAAGTGGCTGGAAAGCGAGCTGGAGCGCACGCGCGTCCGGGCGAAGGTGGTGCACCGCGACTCGCTCCAGGTACGGCGCGAAGGCGCCGCGCAGATCGCGCTGGTCGGGCCGCCGAACGCCGGCAAGTCGTCGCTGCTCCAGGCGCTCTCCGAGATCCGGATCAAGACCGGCGACTACGCGTTCACGACGCTCCGGCCGGTGCCCGCCGTCACCCGGATCGGCGGGGTGCCGGTCCAGCTCGTCGAGATCCCTGGGCTGATCGAGGGTGCGCACCGGGATCGCGGGGGCGGGCGCGCGCTCCTCGGCGTGCTCCGCAACGCCGACGCGGTCGTCTACTGCGCGGCCGCGAACGAGCCGGCCGGGAGCCTGGAGGTCGTGCTGCGGGAGGTCGCCGCGGCGGGCATCGAGAAGCGCGCGATCCTCGCGCTCACGAAGGCCGACGAGCTGGAGGAGGCACCACTCGACCGCGCCGGCCGGAGCGCTTGTGTTGATTCAACACAAGCCTTCGAGGCGATCGTCCCCGTGTCGGTGCTCGACGACGAGAGCCTCGACCGGCTGCGCGGAGGCGATCTGGACGCTCACCGGTCTGATCCGAGTCCGGCCGCGGCGGAACGGGCAGGTCGACGACGAGCCGTTTGCGCTCCCGACGGGGGCGACGGTGGCGGATCTCGCCGACCGCGTCCACCACGCGCTCGGAGACGCATGTCTCGGTGGGCGCGTCTGGGGCCCGTCGACCCGTTTCGACGGCCAGCGCGTCGGACGGGCCCACGTGCTCGCCGACGGCGACGTGGTCGAGGTGGTGACGCGCTACGGTCCCGTTCGCCCGCTACTCGACCACCTCGCCGTCCCAGTAGTCGGCCTCGTCTCCCATGCGGAGCCACGTCCGCTGGTCGCTTCCGGGGCCCCACCGGATCATCAGCTTGTCGCTGTCGACCTGGACCGCGGCGCGCGGAAGCGCGAAGTTCGAGACGAGCAGGACGCGGGCGTGCGCGTCGGAGCGGTTCGTCAGCTTGTGCGCTCCCTCAGGGCCGCTGGGAAAGAGGACGCAGTCGCCCGGCGCGAGCTCGCGCTCTCCGGTGGGCGTGCGCAGGGTCGGGCGCCCGGTCACGACCACGAGGAGCTCGTCGTTCCCGAGCTCGTAGTGGTAGGGAAACGTGCTCTCCCCCGGCGGAAGCTCGATCAGGCCGGCACCGAGATGCTCCCCGGCCACGCGCTTTCGACGCCACACGTACCCGGGCCGCTCGGGCGGCCACGTTCGCTCGAGCCAGCCGTCGTCGTCGAGGAGGTTCATCTCCACGCCTGCGAGCCTACTGACCGTCCGTGGCCTCACACGAGTCGCCGCCCGCCGTGCTGGGGCGGCGGCGGGGGCGAGGCTGTCGCCGTCTGCGCTGCGCTCCGGGTCCCCACATTCCCCCAGGGGCACCCCGGGTGTCCCTGGTGTGACGCTAGCGAGGATCTGCTCACAGGTGTGTGCCGGTTTCGGGTCGACTTCGTGCCGCCACGTGCTCGCCGACGGCGACGTGGTCGAGGTGGTGACGCGCTAGACGTCCCACTCGCCGGCCAGCAGCCGCGGGACGACGTCGTCGAGCAGGCGCAGTGTCATGCCCCAGAGGACATGGCCCTCGACGTCGATCCCGTCCACGAGCAGCGGCTCGCTGAAGCGGCGGGACGTGAACGGCAGCTTCGACCGCGCGCCCGGCTCGGCGAGTGCGCGCACGGACGGGGTGAGGATCCCGACGATCTCGGTCTCCTGCAGCCGCCATGTCGTGTCGGGCGAGACACGGCCGAGGAACGGGTGGACGCGCCACCCCGTCGCTCGCGTGTCGAAGGGCTCCAGCGCGGCGAGCACCTCGACCTCCTCCGGCGCCAGCCCGACCTCCTCCTCGGCCTCGCGCAGCGCCGTCGCGAGGAGGTCGCCGTCACCCGGCTCCGGCTTGCCACCGGGAAGCCCGAGCTGGCCGCCGTGGAGCCCGCCGTCGTCGGCGCGGACGATGATCGCGACGCGCAGCTCGCCGTCCGCATCGCGGAAGACGGGGACGAGGACCGCGGCGTCGCGCATCACCGCTCCTGGCGGAGGAGGTCCTCCACCGTCTCGCGTGCACGGATCACCCGGGCGGAGCCGTTGTGGACGAGTACGGCCGCGGGGCGCGGGACCCCGTTGTAGTTCGACGCCATCGCGAGGGTGTACGCGCCGGTCGCCGGCACTGCGAGCAGGTCACCCCGGCGCGGGGACGGAAGCGCGACGTCGTCGATCAGCACGTCCCCGGACTCGCAGTGCATTCCCGCAACGCTGACCACCTCGTCGACCGCCTCGCCGGCGCGGCCGGCCGAGAGGGCGGTGTAGCGCGCGCCGTACAGCTGCGGGCGCGGATTGTCCGACATGCCGCCGTCGACCGCCACCCAGGTGCGCCCGGGCAGCCGCTTGACGCTCCCCACCCGGTAGAGGGTCAACCCCGCCCGTCCGACGAGACACCGACCCGGCTCGAGCCAGATCTCCGGCTGGGGGAGGCCCTCCTCCACGAACGCGAGCCGTGCGGTCCTCGCGGCTCCGTGCGCGAGCTCGGCGGCATCCGGCACGCGGTCGGCCGGGTGGTGGCGGATCCCGAAGCCGCCGCCGAGGTCGGCCACCTCGGCGGTCCAGCCGAGCTCGTCCCGGCACCCGGCGACGAACGAGGCGAGCCGCGCGATCGTCTCGGCCTGCGCGTCGAAGTCCTCGAGCTGGGATCCCACGTGGACGTGCACGCCGACGACGTCGAGGCCACGATCGAGCGCCTCGGTGACCACCGCCCGGGCCTGGTCCGGCGGCAGCCCGAACTTCGAGCCGTGGTGTCCGGTGCGGATCGCCTCGTGGGTGTCCGCGTCGACGCCGAGCGTGACCCGCACGAGGACGCGCTCGACCCCGGCCTCCTGCGCGAGCTGCGACTCGTCGGCCCCGTCGAGGACGACGGGCGCTCCGGCCGCGGCCGCGTCGGCCAGGAAGCCGGCGTCCTTGTTGTTGCCGTGCACGACCAGCTCGCCGCCGTGCAGCCCCGCCGCGGTCGCGTACGCGAGCTCGCCCGCCGAGGCGACGTCGGCGCCGACCCCCTCGTCGCGCAGCACGCGCAGGAGCGCGACGTTCGGCAGTGCCTTGGTGCCGAAGAAGACGCGGCCGTCGCCGACCGCCGAACGCAGCGCGTGCGCCGTCGACCGGACGGTCTCCTCGCAGAGGACGACCAGCGGCGTCCCGTACTCCTCCGCCAGCGCGCCCGCGGGGATCCCGGCGAGCACGAGCTCGTCGCCCTCGACCCTCGCCGACTCGGGGAAAAGATCCAGCACGCGCCGATCGTGCCTGTTAGCATGAGTCACGTGAGGCAGCTTCTCACGTAGCCCAGGGAGGAAACGCGGCGGAGGCCGCGCCGACTCCCCCTGAGCCTCTCGACCGAGAGGCTTTTTCGTTCCCGGGAGAGAATCGAGAGATCGAGATGGAGCAGTCGGAGCGCGAGCACGAGCGGTACGACCCGGCCGCGGTCGAGGCCAGGTGGCAGGCGGCCTGGGCCGCGGAGGACGCCTTCACGGTCCCGAACCCCGACCCGGCCGTCGCCGACGCGGCGCCTTCGACCTACGTGCTCGAGATGCTCCCGTACCCCTCGGGCGAACTGCACATGGGGCACGTCTTCAACTACACGATGGGCGACGTCCTCACCCACATCCGTCGGCGCCAGGGCATGACCGTGCTGCGGCCGATGGGCTACGACGCGTTCGGCCTGCCCGCCGAGAACGCGGCGATCCGCGAGGGCGGGCACCCACGTGAGATCACGGACCGCAACATCGACGCGATCCGCCGCCAGATGAAGCGCATGGGCTGGGCGATCGACTGGTCCCGCGAGGTGTCCACCGCGGAGCCCGAGTACTACCGCTGGACGCAGTGGCTGTTCCTGCGCTTCTTCGAGCGCGGGCTCGCGTACCGCCGGGAGGCTCCGGTGAAGTGGTGCCCGAAGGACCAGACCGTGCTCGCGAACGAGCAGGTGATCGACGGCCGCTGCGAGCGCTGCGGCACGGAGGTCGAGTCCCGCAGCCTGGCGCAGTGGTTCTTCAAGATCACCGACTACGCGGACGCGCTGCTGGACGAGACGGCGCTGCTCGAGTCGTGGCCCGAGAAGGTGCTGACGATGCAGCGCAACTGGATCGGCCGCTCGGAGGGCGCGCGCGTCACCTTCCGGGTGCAGGGGAGTGGGGAGGAGCTCCCCGTCTTCACGACGCGGCCGGACACGCTGTTCGGCGCGACGTTCTTCGTGCTCGCGCCCGAGCACCCGCTCGTGCCCGAGCTGATCGCCGGCACGGAGTACGAGGACGAGGTCGCGGAGTACGTCCGCCACGCGGCCGCCCGCTCGGCGGTCGAGCGGGAGGCGAAGGAGAAGGACGGGGTGTTCACCGGTCGCTACGCCGTCAACCCGGTGAACGGGGAGCCGATCCCGATCTGGGTCGCGGACTACGTCCTGATGGAGTACGGCACGGGGGCGATCATGGCGGTCCCGGCGCACGACGAGCGCGACCACGCCTTCGCCGAGCGCTATGAGCTGGACGTCCGGCAGGTCGTCGCTCCAGCCGATGGCTCCGCGCCCGCGGACGGCGCGTTCGTTGCCCACAGCGAGGACGAGGTGCTCGTCGACTCCGGGGAGTTCAGCGGCCTGCCCGGCCCCGAGGCGAGGAGCGCGATCACCGCCTGGCTCGCGGAGCGCGGCCTTGGCGAGCAGACGATCGGCTACCGCCTGCGCGACTGGCTGCTCTCGCGCCAGCGCTACTGGGGCTGCCCGATCCCGATCGTCTACTGCGACGCCTGCGGCACGGTGCCCCTGCCGGACGACCGGCTGCCGGTCCTCCTGCCGGAGGTGGAGGACTACACGCCGAAGGGCCGCAGCCCGCTCGCGGCCGCCGAGGACTGGGTCGCCACCACGTGCCCGAGCTGCGGCGGGCCGGCGCGCCGGGAGACGGACACGATGGACACGTTCGTCGACTCGTCGTGGTACTTCCTCCGCTACGCGGACGCGCGCAACGACGACGCGGCGTGGGATCCCCAGATCGTCGACTACTGGCTGCCCGTCAAGCAGTACATCGGCGGGATCGAGCACGCGATCCTCCACCTGCTCTACGCGCGCTTCTTCACCAAGGTGCTAAACGACATGGAGCTGCTCGGCTTCCGCGAGCCGTTCTCCCGCCTGTTCACCCAGGGGATGATCCACCGCCACGGCGCCAAGATGTCGAAGTCGAGGGGCAACGTCGTCTCGCCGGACGAGGCCGTGCAGCGCTACGGGGCCGACGCGTTGCGCCTCTACATCCTCTACATGGGGCCGGCGGAGCAGGACAAGGAGTGGTCCGACGCCGGGATCGAGGGAACGGCCCGCCTGCTCGACCGGATCTGGCGACTGACCCACGAGGTGGCGGCGCGGGGGCCGGTGGAGGTCGCCGGCGACGCGGAGCTCGTGCGGAGCGCCCATCGGACGATCGACCGGGTCTCCGACGACGTCCTGCGCCGGTTCCAGTTCCACACCCCGATCGCGGCGCTGTTCGAGCTTGTCAACGAGATCTACCGGGTGAAGGACGATCCGTCGCGCTCGGGCGAGGTGCGGTTCGCGACCGAGACCGTCCTCTCGCTGATCCAGCCGTACGCGCCGCACGTCGCCGAGGAGCTGTGGGAGCGACTGGGCTACAGCAGGTTGTGGGAGACACCGTGGCCCGAGGCCGACCGGGCGCTGCTCGGCACCGACACAGTCGAGGTCGTCGTGCAGGTCAACGGACGACTGCGTGACCGGCTGCACGTGCGGCCGGGCACGCCGGACGACGAGCTCGTCGCGCTCGCGCTCGCCTCGGAGCGCGTTCGAGCGCATGTGCGCGACGGGCCGCAGAAGTCGATCGTGGTCCCCGATCGGCTCGTGAACCTGGTCGTCTAGCGCGGCCGCCTCGGCCGCCGAGCCGTCACACATCCGGCACGAAGTCGGCGCACTTCGGTCACGGCTCGCACGCGACCCTGGAAGGGTGATCACGTTTTCGCGCACGCAGCTCGCGCTCGTGCTCGTCCCGCTGGTCGTGCTGCTCACGGTCGCGGGGTCGAGACTTGCCGGCGTCGGCGCCAGCCAGGGCCCGGCGAGCGTCGCGCCGCTCGCGCGCGTCGAGGGCCGAACCGGCGCGGCGGCGACCCCGCGGCTCGTGGTCCACGTCGTCGGCGCCGTCCGGCGCGCCGGCCTCTTTCGACTTCCGGACGGGTCGCGGGTCGCCGACGCGGTCGCGCGCGCCGGGGGCCCAACCCGGCACGCCGACCTCGCGGCCGTCAACCTCGCGGCGCCGCTCGCTGACGGGCAGCAGGTCGTGGTGCCGCGCAGAGCCCCTCCGGGGAGCGCCGAAACGGCGGGCGCGCCCGTCTCCGGGACGAAGGTCAGCCTCGCAGTCGCGACCGTCGAGCAGCTGGACGAGCTTCCCGGGATCGGTCCCGTGACCGCCCAGAAGATCGTCGACTGGCGAGCTGCGCACGGGCCTTTCGGCTCGGTCGAGGACCTCGACGACGTCCCCGGCATCGGCCCGGCGAGGGTCGAGCAGCTGCGCGACCTGGTGACGCCGTGAAGCGCCTCGTCGCGACGAACTGGCCCGCGCTGCTCGCCGGAGCGGCCTGCACCGGGCTGACCCTCTCCGTGTGGCTGACGCTGCCTGCCGCCCTGCTCCTCCCAGCGGTCTGCGTCCTCGCCGGCGGCGCGCTGGTGAGCCGGGACGCACGGAGGGTCGCGCTCGCCGGCGCGGCGCTGGCGCTCGTCGGCCTCTGGTGGGGCGCGCTGCGCACCGATGCGCTCGACAGGAGCGCGCTCGCGGGCCACATCGGCGAACGCGCTGCCGCGCGCGTGGTCGTGACCGGCCCCGTGCGCAGGACGCCGTTCGCGCTCCGCGCCTCGGCGCAGGTCGTGCGCTTCGGCGAGACGCGTCTGCGTGAGCGGGTGCTGCTCGAGTTGCCGCCCGAGCGGGCTCCGCCGCAGGGAGCCGTGCTCGAGCTGCGCGCGCGGCCGGTCGAGCCGCGAGGGCCCGAGACCGGCTTCGACGAGCGCGCGTGGCTCGCGCGGCAGGGCATCCACGTCGTGCTGCGCGGAGACGACCCGCGCGTCGTCGGCCGGCGGGGCGGGATCGGTGGCGTCGCCGACCGGCTGCACGCGCACGTCGAGCAGACGCTCGCCCGTGGGACGGCGGGAGAGCGCCGCACGGTCCTGACCGGGATCGTGCTCGGCGAGGACGACGGGATCGACCGGTCGCTGAGAGACGCGTTCCAGGCGAGCGGGTTGACCCATCTACTCGCGGTCTCGGGACAGAACATCGCGATCACCGCGGTCGGGGTGGTGACCGCCGCGCGGATCGCCGGGATCGGGCGACTCGCCGGTGAAGGCGTCGCGATCGTCGTCGTGCTCGCCTACGCGCTGGCGGTCGGCTGGCAGCCATCGGTCGTCCGTGCCGCGGTCGCGGGCATCCTCGCGTCGCTCGGCTGGATCACGGCCCGTCCACGCGACCGCTGGCACGCGCTCGCGACCGGAGCGCTCGTGCTCCTCGCGTGGACGCCGTCAGCCGCGCTGGAGCCGGGGTTCCAGCTCTCGTTCGCCGCGGTCGCCGCGATCTTCGTCGTCCTCCCCCGGGTCTCTGGCGTGCCCGACGCATACCCGGTGCCGAGAGGGCTGTGGGACGTGCTCGTGGTCGCGTTCGCGTGCGGGCTCGTCACCGCGCCGATCGTGTGGCTCCACTTCGGCGCCGTCGCGTTGTGGACCGTCCCGGCCAACGTCGCGGCAGAGCCGGCCATGCCGCCGTTGATCGCGTTGTCGCTCGCGGCGTCTGCGATCGAGCCGGTTCTTCCCGACGCCGCGACCGCGCTCGCGTGGCTTGCGGGTGGGTGTGCCGCCTGGATCGCCCTGGTGGCGCGGATCGTCAGCACGTGGCCGTCCGCCCAGATCCGCTCGCCTCTCGCGCTCGTAGCCGCGTTCGCCGTCACGGCCGCGAGCCTGCTCGTCCGGCGCCTGCCCCGTTACCGACGCCGCACCGCGGCGGCGTGCGTGGTCTCGGTCGCTCTCGCGTGTGTCTCGGCCGCCTGGGCGCTCAGGCCGGTCCCGTCCTGGGACCCGCCGAGCGGCCTCCGCGTCACGTTCCTCGACGTCGGCCAGGGCGACGCGACCCTGATCGAGGTGCCCGAGGGCGCAGTGCTCGTCGACGAGGGCCCACCGGAGGCGGACGTGGCGGGTCAGCTGCGCAGGCTGGGGCTGCGCTCGCTCACGGCCATCGTGCTCACGCATCCCCAGCGTGACCACATCGGGGGCGCCGCCGCCGTCCTGGACCGCCTCCGCGTCGGCGAGGTGGCCGATCCGGGGCTCGAGGCGCCCTCACCGGATCACGACGCCGCCGTCTCGGCTGCACGGAGACGCCGGGTGCCGATCGTGATCGTGCGCGAGGGCGACGACTTCCGCCTCGGTCGCCTCCGGTTTCGGATCCTCTGGCCGGACGGGCCGGGCCTACCGAGCGAGGACCCGAACCAGCATGCCGTGGTAGCGCTGGCGAGCTTCGGCGCGACCGACGTGCTCCTCACGGCCGACGCGGAGAGCGACGTCACGGCCCGGCTCCCGCTCCGGCCCGTCGAGGTCCTCAAGGTCGCGCACCACGGCTCCGAGGACACCGGGTTGCCCGACCTGCTCCGCGTGCTCCGCCCGCGCCTCGCCGTGATCTCGGTCGGGAAGGGGAACGACTACGGCCACCCCCGCCCCGAGACGCTCGCCGCGCTGGCGGCGGCGCCGGGGCTCGAGACGCTTCGCACCGACGAGAACGGCCGCGTCGTCGTCGAGTCCGACGGCCGCACGATCACCGTTCGCTCACAGCGGTAGCCTGCAGCCGATGGCCGCCCCCGAGGAGTCCGTCTACCTCGTCACCGGCTCGGATCGGCCGAAGGTCGACAGGACCCTCGCGCGCCTCCGCGGCCACTTCGAGTCCGCGGCGATCGAGCGTTTCACGGCTGCGGGGCCCGACGGCGCGAGCGGGGAGGACGTGGTGGCTGCCTGCAACGCGGGATCGCTGCTCGGCGACAGCCGGCTCGTGGTCGTCACCGAGGTCGACGGACGCCAGGACGACCGTGGCCGCCTCGTGGGCGGGTGGAAGAAGGGCGACGTGGACGCAGTCGTCTCGTACCTCGAGGCGCCCGCTCCGGGCACGGTCCTCTGCCTGGTCGGCCAGGCGCTGAAGAAGGACTCCCCGCTCGGCAAGGCCTGTACGCGGGCCGGGGCGGTGCTGGAGTGGGAGGTGGCGAAAGGGCGCCTCGACCAGTGGGTAGCGGAGGAGTTCCGCAAGCGGGGCGTCAAGGTCGAGCGCGCGGCCTGCCACGAGCTCGTGCAGATCGTGGGCGACGACAAGCTCGCGCTCGCACTCGAGGTCGACAAGCTCGCCACCTGGGCAGGTGGCGAGCCGATCGGGACCGAAGAGGTCGGCCGGCTCGCGGTCGCCGCCGCCGACCGTCCGCCCTGGGACCTCACGGACGCGTGGGGGGAGCACGACGTGGCGGCGGCGCTCGCGGTCGTCGAGGAGAAGCTCGACCGCAACGCGATGCCGCGGCGGGCCCAGGCGGCGCTGCTCGCAGGATCGCTCGCGGCCCATCTCGCGCGGATCCGCCAGCTCGACCACCTCGCCCGGGAGGGGCTCGGGCCCAAGGAGGCTGCCGGCAGGCTCAAGCTGCATCCGTTCCGCGCCGAGAAGCTCGCCCGCCAGGCCGAGGGCTTCTCGCCCGAGGAGCTCGACGACGCCACGGTGCGCCTCGCCGGGCTCGACCACGCGCTCAAGGGCGGCAGCCGGCTCAACCCGGACCTCGAGCTGCAGCTCGCGGTGGCCGACCTCGCGCGCGAGCGTCGGTAGCGACGAGGGGCGAGGAGCGCTACGCGCCCGCGACGAGGCGGGCTGCCTGCGACTTCTTGCGGGCGGCGGCGTTGCGGTGGAGCGCACCGCGGGCGACCGCCCGGTCGATCGTCCGGACGAGCTCGCGCTGCTCCGCCGCGACGAGGTCGGCGTCGCCGTCCTCCACGGCGCGCTCGAGCCGCTTCGCGAGCGTCTTGATCGTGGAGCGGTAGCGCAGGTTCTGGAGCCGCTCGCGGGACGCGGTCTCGACGCGCTTCTTCTGCTGCTTGATGTTCGCCATTCGGAAGGGTGCCCCGGCCGTTCGGCCGTCGGGCCGCGTGATGGTACCAGAGGGGCTTCCGACGATTCCACGAAACTCCCGTCGATGAGCGAGCTGGACCCGACGCTCGATCCCGCCCTGGCGGAGGAGCGCGCCCACCGGCGGCGTCTCGCGCGCTCCACCGCGGTCTTCGGCGCGGCGACGGGGATCTCGCGCGTGCTCGGGCTCGTCCGGGAGATCATCGCGGCCTCGACGTTCGGCGCCGCCGGGAAGATCAACGCGTTCACGGTCGCGTTCCAGATCCCGAACCTCGTCCGCGCGCTCGTCGCGGACACCGCGCTCTCGGGGGCGTTCGTCCCGGTCTTCAGCGAGCTGCTCGAGAAGGGCGAGCGGGCGCGCGCCTGGCGGGTCGCCTCGACGATCTTCTGGCTCGTGCTCCTGTTCACGACCGCTCTGACGGCGGTGTTCGTGCTCGCCGCGCCGCTGGTCGTGGCGCTTTTCGGCACACCCGGCGGTGACGCCGACCTCGCCGTCGGGCTCTCTCGCGTGCTGTTCCCGATCGTCATCCTGCTCGGTCTCTCCGGGATCGTCGTCGGGATCCTCAACGCGTACGACCAGTTCACGGTGCCGGCGCTGACGCCCGTCGCGTGGAACCTCGTGATCATTTTCGGGCTCGTGCTCGGCGTGCCCGCCGCCGGCGGCGAGAACGCCGAGCTGTACGTGTACGCGGGGACGATCGTGCTCGCGACGCTCGTGCAGCTGCTCCTGCCCGTTCCGTGGCTCCGGGGGCTCGACGGGAGGCTGCGGATCGCGCTGGACTGGCGCGATCCCGCGGTGCGTCGGTTCTTCGTGCTGCTGCTCCCGGTGACGCTGACGCTCGGTCTGATCAACGTCTCCACGCTGATCGGGACGCTGTTCGCCTCACGCCTGATCGACCCCGACCTCGCCCCGCGCGCGATCGACCTCGCGTTCCGCCTGTACATGCTGCCGCAGGGCATTTTCTCGGTCGCCGTCGCGACCGTGCTCTTCCCGACGCTCTCCCGCCTCGCCGCGCGCGGCGACATGGTCGGGTTCGGACGGACGGTGGACACCGGCCTGCGGCAGATCGGCTTCCTGCTGATCCCCGCGGGGCTCGTCGCCGCCGTCCTCGCCGAGCCGATCACCCGCCTCCTCTACCAGCGCGGCGAGTTCACCCCAGCGCAGACGCCGGTCGTCGCCGGCGCGCTCGCCGCGTTCTCGGTCGGGCTCGTCTTCAACGGGTGGATGCTGCTGCTGAACCGTGCGTTCTACGGGCTCCAGCACAACTGGATCCCGACGCTCGTCGCGCTGGGGAACCTCGCGCTCAACGTCGTGCTGTTCGCCGCGCTCTATCCGGTCGGGGTCTGGGGCCTGCCGCTCGCGGTCTCGCTCTCGAACCTCGCCGGGGCGGCGGCGCTCGCCGTGCTCATGTGGCGGCGGGTCGGTGGCATCGACACCGCCGCGACGCTCCTGGCGCTGGCACGCATCGTGCTCGCCGGCGTCGTGGCCGCCGGAGCCGCAGTCCTGGTCTGGTGGGGGATCGACGCCGCGCTCGGCCGCTCGACCGGCGCGCAGATCGTGTCGGTCGGCCTCGCACTCGTAGTCGGCACGGGCGCATACCTCGGGGCGGGAAGGCTGCTCGGCGTCCGCGAGATCGGATCGCTGTTCGCGCTGCGCCGCGGAGCCTGAGGTTCGGTGCGGGAAGCCGACAGAAGGTGGCTGCGGCAACCCCGGTGGCCGTGGCGCGCCGACCTCGATCGGGAACGCTCAGGGCGACTGCAACGGGGCTGCCGCCTGGGTGCCGCAGGGCACCATGGTGACGCGGTCGAGTCGACAGCGCAGAGCCAGAGCCTCGCCGACCGCTGCACGGGGGTGAGGCGCTGGTAAAGGCGGGAAGCGCCGGCGCCGGCAAAGGAGCCGCTACTGGTCGTAGCCTTCGACGACCTCGTCCGGGCGCTCCCGCGCGGCATCGGGGTCGAGACCGAACTCCTCGAGCGCTCTTCGCTGGCGCAGGAGGTCCCAGCAACGGTCGAGCGACACCTTGACCTCCTCGAGGCGGCTCCGGTCGGCGTCGGTCGCCGAACCTGCTGACTCGCGGTCCCAGAGCTCGTGCTCCTCCGCGACGAGCTCCTCGATGCTCTGGTGGATGCCGGCGTCATCCATGCGGAGACCATACGCACGCGGCGTCACACGCGTCGGCACCATGCCGTGCGGACAGTGTCGGACCGCCCGCGAGGGGGTACGACCGCTCGGTGACGGTGGGAAAGCTCGAGCTCGAGGAACGCGCGCCGGATGCCGACCTGGAGGAGCCGAAAGGGGGTGACCTCTCGCGCTTCGCGGGCCGGATCGCCGTGGCGACGCTCGTCGCCGCCGGGATCCTCGTGGGCGTCCTCGTCCTCTGGACGGCCCGTCTCGTCGTCGCGCTCCTCTTCACCGCGATCATCCTCGCCGCGGCGCTCCGGCCCGGCGTCGATTGGCTCGCCGGGCGGGGCGTTCCGCGCGGCGTCGGCGTCGTGGCGCACTACGCCGTCCTCGTCGCGATCCTCGGGGTCGGGCTGTGGCTCGTCGTGCCGGCCGCGAGCAACCAGGTCGAGGCGGCCCTCGGGAACCAGCACGAGCTCCGCCAGGCGGCCCGCGAGTCGACCGGGATCAAGCACGACATCCTCCTCGCGATCGACCGGAAGCTGAGCGACCTGCCGTCGGGCTCGAGCCTCCTCGATCCGGCGGTCGAGTACGGGCGCAAGGCGTTCGAGGTCGTCGTCGGGCTGTTCTTCGTGCTCGCCGCGTCGGCGTACTGGATCATCGAGCGCGAGCGCGCCGTCGACGTCGTCTGCTCGGTGCTCCCGCGGCCGAAGCGCAAGACGGTGCGGGACGCCTGGAACCTCATGGAGCTTCGTCTCGGCGCCTTCGTCCGCGGCCAGGCCCTGCTCGTCGCGATCGTCGCGCTGGCGCTCTCCGCGTGCTTCTGGGCGATCGGGCTGCCCTACTGGCTGCTCGTCGGCGTGTTCGCGGGGGTGGTGGAGATCGTCCCCGTGATCGGCCCCCTCGCCGCCGGCGTGGTGGCCGTCGGCGTGGGGCTCTCCCAGTCGGTCCACCTCGCGGTCATGGCGGCGCTCGTCGTGATCGGCGTGCGCCTGCTCGAGGACTACGTCGTCGTGCCGCGCGTGCTCGGCCACTCGGTCGGCCTGTCGCCGCTCGTCGTCCTCGTCGCGGTGACGTCGGTCGGGATCGTCCTCGGCGGCTTCGCCGTGATCCTCGCGGTGCCGCTCGCGAGCATCCTCGTAACGCTGATCGACATCGTGGTGCGCGACAAGGATCCCGCCGCGGAGCCCGTTCCGTCGGTGCTGCTGCCGGCGAAGGACCTCGAGTAGCGCCGGACGCCCCTTGTTGAGCGCGCGGGTGGCGTGCGATGATCCCGCGGCGCCTGGGGCATCGATCACCGATGAGCGCCTCGGATGCCGCCCATGGAGCCATCGCTGCCGCAGACCGTCGCGTCGCTGATGCCTCGGCTGGAGGAGGAGCTCGCGCGGCCTCCATGGCCGCGGCGCCTCATTCGACGACAGCGAGCACGACGGCGTTCTCGGGAACCGGTGCGGTCGTCGCTACGAGCTCGTACGTCTCACGGATCGTTCCGCGCTCGGTCTCCAACTCGGCGTAGCGCACGCAGATCGAAACGGCTTCGTCACATTCGGGGATCGCGAGCTGCCGGGGTTCGCAGATCAGGATCTCCCGACCTTCGGGGTCGAGCGCAAAGCCGGGAGCGACGGTCACGCTGTCATCGTCCGCAGTCACACCGAGGCCGGAGACGATCCCGGAGCCGTGGAGCATCCGGTTCAGGAGGTGCCGCCTCTCGAGGTGGTAGCGCTGCTCCAGCTCGAGATCCTCGGCCGTGAGCAGCTTGCCGGCGAAGTAGCGCGGTCGCTCGAAATCGGTCATCGCAGAGCCGGCATGAATATCGCGGCTCGCCGGTCGACGTCAACTCGATATGGGACGAGCCAGGGGCACCGGTGTGGCGCGCCGTGGGGCGCGAATCGCCGCACGGAGCCGCGCAACGGCGGCGTGCCGGAATCGCCCGAGACCAGGGAAATCCGCGCCACGGCTACGATCGACGCCGATCAGCCATGGACCAGAGCCGGATCCGCAGAAACCGGCGATTTGCAGGGACGGATTTAGCCAATTCACGCGCGAGACCTCACCGGGACCTCACCGCCATGACGAATCAGCGCCCGTAGCTCGTCCGATGGGACCTCCGCGACGGGCATCACGTGGCTGTAGACGTCGAGCGTGATGGACGCTCGCGAGTGCCCGACGCGCTCCTGAATCTCGCGCATCGGCACGCCCGCGTGATGCCAGATCGTGATCCGGCGGTGCCGCAGATCGTGAGGCGAGTACACGGGGATCCTCGCCGTCCGGCAGGCGCGCAGCATCGCGTTCCGTAGGCCCGCCTCGTCGACACGCTGGAAGACGTGCCGATCGGGGAGACGATCCTCGAGCGGACATGACGCCTCGACCTCGTCCATCAACCACGCCGGAACCGGCACCCACTTGCCACGGCGCGACTTCGTCTCGCGAGCCCGCATTCGGAAACGCGAGCCGGCCACGTCGACGTCTCGCCACGCGACCGAAGCAATCTCACCGACCCGCATTCCGGTCTGCTCGGCCGTCACGAACGCTAGGCGCCACCGCGCGGTCAGCCGAGCGAGCATCCCCACGACCTGATCAGCGTCTGGCGGCTCCGGCTCCTCACGCACGACCGGCGGCAGCTTGACGCGGCGATCCCGCGCAACATTCGGCTCGACCTCTGCGAAGTCGAGCACTTGGCGCAGTGTGTTGACGTACTTGTGGAGCGTCGTCGGATTCAGCGACTCCGAAAGGCTCCCGACCGCGCCTTGAATATCCGCCACCCGCAGCGAACCGGCGTCGCGCGACCCCAGGAGGGCCGAGAACGCCTCCTTCGCCTTCCGGTAGTTGCGTCGCGTGCCCTCCGCTGTATCCAGACGAGCGGCGATGAAAGCCTCCCATGCTGCATCGAGGTCGCGCGGCGGCTGCGGATGCGTCGCGGCGTCGCGCTGAGCGGCGAGCGATACCCGCGGATCGCGACCAGCAATCAGCTCCCCTGCCGCCCAGTCCCGCAGAGCCTTCGCTTCTCGCTCGGTCGACCTCGACCCCAGATGCACCAGTGGAAACGCGCGACCGCCCCACCGATATCTGACCACCCACCTCCGCCGGCCACCCGAGCGCACGCGTCTTGTCACGTAGACATGGCTCACGCCGCAACCGTCCACTCCTCGATGAGTCGGCGAAGATCCGCCCTCACGACGAACACCTTGCGATGATCCGGAACCTGCACCTTCGGCAGCTGGCGCATGATCGCCTCCGCCGTCGCGCGCTTCACTCCTAGCTCCCGCGCGATGCCGCTGCAGTCGATGAGGGTGGGGAGGGGGGCCGGTTCACCCATCGGTCCCAAGTTCCTCGCGCCGAAGCGCAAGGTCATCTGTGTCCTGTAACCGGAAGACGAGGACGGTCTCCACGAGGCGTGTCGTGTCGCGAGGCGGTGTATGTCGCGGAATCGAGAACTCCGGATGCTCTTCGCGAAGGTGCTTGTAGTCCTCGCGCGCCATCTCCAGCAACATCGCGTCCGTGATGCTCTGCCGTAGCGCAGCGCTGAGGTTCCCGTCGAGCTGCTCCGCGCGGGCCTCCAGCCACTCCATCTGCTCGACGGTGATCCGCCCGTTGACCATCGCCACATTCCGTGTTCTCGGTCGCCCCATGGGAAGTTTTGTACAAACTAATTCGCTGGGTGTCAAGCTGCCATGTGCGGGCAGCGCCGATAACACGCTGTCGCTATCGAGTTGCGTGCATGCGCCCGGATCGGAACACTGGCATCGATGACTGGTAGCTCTCGTCCTGCGCCTGGCGAGTCTCGCACCACGATCATCGTCTGGGAAATCGATGATCCGGCGAAGGAGGGCGACGCCCGCTACTGGTGGGACGAGAGGGAGGTCAGCCGGCTGCGCGAGTTAGCGCCGGACATCCCCGACCTGAGCGGCAAGCCGAGAGGCCAGTCGTTGGCTTCGCTTCGGCGTCGAGCAGACAGCGACGACGTCGAGATAGGGGTACCGGACTTGCTGAGTGGCCGAGAGGCGAGGAGCGTCCGTCTCTCACTCGATCACTGGAGCGGCGCTGATCCCGAGCGCACCTACCTCATCATTGCCCACGAGCGATCACCAACCGAAGAGGAGCGGGAGTCCGCCCGCGCCAAGGGAATCCCGTGGCCGCCCGAGGTGGAGGCAGTCAGACAGGAATGGCTCGCCGCGCTGGCGGCCGAGGACGCCGAGCGCTCAGCAGCGCTACGGGAACGGCTCGACGCCGTGTTCGAGGAACACGGCTTCTGGCCCGGCCATCGGTCGCCCTGGAACCATGAAAGGGCGACGGAGATACAGCCCGGCGTCTTCGTGCAGGACGAACGGCCGGAACGTAACCGTCCGTAGTCCTGTCGACCTGCACACGGGACGCTCTCGTTCCGGCCCGCCGCTAGCAGGCTCTCCACCCGTGTCAACCCGCTGCGCGGGTACGGGCCTGCGGCCCTTGACACGGGGCCCGTCGAGCCTGCTACCCAGCGGCGGTGCGGCGGGGGATGAACCCCCGCCGCCCCCGGGCGGGGCCTCCACGAGACCGTCGCGCTGGGCTGCGTCGAGCCATTCGTCATCGAGTCGCTCATGCGCGAGTTGGACCCCATCGCTCATGTCGAGACACTCGGCTGATCGTGCACCGGAAGCCAGAAGCCACCGCACTCGCAGCGACCAAGCTCGATGGGGAGCCCGAACGGATCGCCGTCGCCTTCCCATAGCTCGACGTGCACCGCGTGATCGCCGCAGCCCGAGCAGGCCACCGCCCGGGTGACGACGTTCAGCCCCGATCCCCGGTAGGCCCGACGATAAGCACGACGCTCCGCGCGGTTCACGCCATCACCTTCCCGGTGTCTCGCCAGCGCAGCGGAGCGACGTACACGCCCTGATGCGAATTGACGGACGTCCGATGCAGCGCCCACGCGCCGGCACCGTCAGCCTCAGCAGCCGTCAGCTGGTCGTAGAGGGCCTCGACATCGCCTCCATGCGTGCGAGCTTGCTCGTCTGCTCGCCAGAGACGCCGCTTAGCGCGGAGCGACGCCCGCGCCTCGTCGCGCATTACGCTCGCCGGCCGAACGAGGTAGCCGCGCGTCTGGCTCGTCCGGTGCCCGCGCCACCCGACCGGTGGAGCCTGCTCCGCTTTCAAACCGTGCGCAAGCATCTTCGACACGTAGCGCACCGCGCCAACGCCGTCCTCGATCACCCCGGCCCACTGACCGACGGGCAGCGCATCCACCCGCTCGCACCACCGACTGACGACGAGCGCGTGGAGCTCGTCGACGAGCTCGACCGGGACGCCCTTGATCAGCAGGTTCAGATGGAGCGCGCCGCGCCGCTGGAACTCGACCTGCACGAACCACTCGATCCCTGGCCAGCGCCGCCGCAGCGCCTTACGCAGCTGCCGCAGGTGGTCGCGGCACTCAGCCCGCGTCAGATGCTCGCGAGCCGTCAGCACGACCCACAGCGTCGGCGCGTACTCGATCGCGTCGAGCGTCAGCATCTCGACCGTCTCGACCACGTAGAGCGCCTGGCAGTAGCGGCACAGGTTCGTCGCTCGGCACCGCCCAGCCACGATCTCGCCCGTCCGAGCGTTCAGCAACCACAAGCCCTCAGGCCAGCGCAGGCAGCCCCTGGAAGCCCGAGCGTCACCAATTCCCTCATGCAGGTCAAGGGACTCGCCCTCCCGGACGCCGCCTCCCGGCGGCCCCGCGGCGCATGCGCCGGCGGGGGCCGCCGGGATACGCTCACCCGGGAGGCCCATGACCCGCGACCCGGGTAGAGGACTTTCCGCCTTGCGACGGCCCGCGCCACCAACGCGGGTCGTCGTCTTCCTGGTGGATCCGGCGAGACCTCACCGGGACCTCACCAGGACGCGAAATCGCGACTTCTACGTCATCAGCAGCAGAAACCGCATGACGCCGGAATCGCGCGAGACCAGGAAAAACACCGCCACGGCTACGATCGACGCCGACCAGCCATGGACCAGAGCCGGATCCGCAACTTCTCGATCATCGCGCACATCGACCACGGCAAGTCGACGCTCGCCGACCGGATCCTGCAGCTGACCGAGACGGTCTCCGAGCGCGAGATGCGCGACCAGCTGCTCGACTCGATGGAGCTCGAGCGCGAGCGGGGGATCACGATCAAGGCCCAGGCCGTCCGCGTCCAGTGGAAGGGGCACGAGCTCAACCTGATCGACACGCCGGGCCACGTCGACTTCACCTACGAGGTCTCGCGCTCGCTGCAGGCGTGCGAAGGCGCGGTCCTCGTCGTCGACGCGGCGCAGGGGATCGAGGCGCAGACCCTCGCGAACGCGTACCTCGCGATCGAGAACGACCTCGAGATCGTCCCCGTCGTGAACAAGATCGACCTCCCGTCCGCGGATCCCGACGCGACCGCGGCCGAGGTGTGCGAGCTGTTCGGGGGCTCGCCCGATGCCGTCGTGCGGATCTCCGCGAAGACCGGGACGAACGTGGAGCAGGTGCTCGACGCGATCGTCGAGCGGATCCCGCCGCCCGCGGGCACGGTCGGTGCGCCGCCACGGGCGCTCGTCTTCGACTCGTCCTACGACCAGTACCGCGGCGTGATCGCGTTCGTCCGCGTCGTGGACGGGTCGCTGCCGACGGGCGCCGCCCTCCGGGCGATGGCGACGGGCACGGACTTCGAGGCGGAGGAGCTCGGCTTCATGGCGCCGGGGCGAGTGCCGGTGGACACGCTCGAGGCCGGGGAGGTCGGCTACGTCGTCACGGGTCTCAAGGACGTCTCCCGACTCCGCGTCGGCGACACGCTCACGCTGCGCAAGGGCGGCGCGACGGCGCCGCTGCCCGGGTACAAGGACGTCAAGCCGATGGTGTTCGCCGGGCTGTTCCCGTCGGACTCGGACGACTACCCCGAGCTGCGCGACGCGCTCGAGAAGCTGAAGCTCAACGACGGAGCGCTCTTCTACGAGCCCGAGACGTCGCAGGCGCTCGGGTTCGGATTCCGCTGCGGCTTCCTCGGGCTCCTCCACATGGAGATCGTCCGCGAGCGGCTCGAGCGCGAGTTCGACCTCGACCTGATCGTGACCGCGCCGAACGTCGCGTACACCGTCAAGCAGCGGAACGGCGACTGGCTCGAGGTGCACAACCCGGCGGAGATGCCGCGCGAGGTGGAGGAGGTGCAGGAGCCGTACGTCCGCGCGCAGGTGATCGTGCCGAAGGACTACGTCGGCTCGGTGATGGAGCTCTGCACCGACCGGCGCGGCCGCTTCGACCACATGGAGTACCTCTCCGAGACCCGCGTGCTGCTCACCTACGACCTGCCGCTCGGCGAGATCGTGCTCGACTTCTACGACCAGCTCAAGTCGCGGACGCGTGGCTACGCGAGCTTCGACTACGACCTCGCCGGCTTCCGCGCGGGCGACGTCGCACGCGTGGACGTGCTCGTCGCCGGCGAGCAGGTCGACGCGCTCTCGCTCATCGTCCACCGCGACGCCGCCTACGAGCGGGGCAAGCTCCTCGTCGAGCGGCTGCGGGAGGAGATCCCGCGCCAGATGTTCGACGTGCCGATCCAGGCCGCGATCGGCTCGCGCGTGATCGCGCGCGAGACCGTGAAGGCGAAGCGCAAGGACGTGCTCGCGAAGTGCTACGGCGGCGACATCACGCGCAAGCGGAAGCTGCTCGAGAAGCAGAAGAAGGGCAAGAAGCGGATGAAGCAGGTCGCCGGCGTCGAGGTGCCGCAGGAGGCGTTCCTCGCCGTGCTCAACCTCGACGGGGAGAAGCGGCGGTGACACCGACGAACTTCCATGCGCCGAGTACGCCTTGCGCGCCCGCCGTGCGGGAAATGTGCGAGGCGACGATCGAGGCTCGTGAGGATGTTCGTCGCGTCTGGTGGCTGACCGTCGAGTATCCGGCTGTGGAGCCCACGGATGAGCGCCGCTTGCAGGACGAGCTCCACGTCGAGCTCGTTGACCCTCCGGGAGAATTCGGCGCCAGCCGGAAATTCTTTCGAGAATTCGAGTGGACTCGCTCTCCGGTGGGGCACAAGCTGGGCTGGACATTCACGCCGCAGATGCTCCTCCAGAGGGTGCGTGCTGTTGCGGAGTTGGTGGTCGAGAGGCACGTGTGAGCGTCGCCCCAGACCAACGCCACCCCGACCCCGCCATATCCCTCGGGCGCCGTGGTGAGCGCGACGTGCACCACCTCTACGTGCACCTGCCGTTCTGCGCGCATCGCTGCGGGTACTGCGACTTCGTGACGGCCGTCGGCCGGCGAGGCGAGCACGACGCGTACGCCGATGCGCTGCTCGTCGAGCTCGGGCGCGAGCGATGGCGGCTCGCACCCGAGGTGCAGACCGCGTTCCTCGGCGGGGGGACGCCGACGTTCACCGAGCCCGGGGCGCTCGAGCGCGTGCTCGAGGCGCTGCCGGCCGTGGAGGAGTTGACGGTCGAGGCGAATCCCGAGACCGTCACGGGCGAGCTGGCCGTGCTCCTGCGCAAGCACGGCGTGAATCGGGTGTCGCTCGGAGCGCAGTCCTTCCAGCCGCGTCTACTCGAGGTGCTCGAGCGCGTTGCCGGGCCGGACGACGTCCGGCGTGCGGTGCACACTCTGCGTGATGCCGGTTTCGACAACATCTCGCTCGATCTCGTGTACGGCATACCGGGCCAGAGCCCCGCCGACCTCGAGGCGGACCTCGCGGACGCCCTCGCGCTCGAGCCCGAGCACCTGTCCTGCTACGAGCTCGAGGCGAAGGCCGGCACCCGGTTCACGCATGCGCACGGGAAGGAGCTCCAGCGCCAGGCCGAGGCGATGGAGGGCTACTTCGAGCTCGTCGTGGAGACGCTGACCGGCGCCGGCTACCGCTGGTACGAGACGGCGAACTTCTGCCGCGACGATGGCGGCCGCGAGCTCCGTGCCCGGCACAACCTAGGCATCTGGCGCGGGCACGACTACCTCGGCGTCGGCATCGGCGCGGTGTCGACGCTCGGCGGCGAGCGGCGGCGCAACCCGCCGTCTCTGGGGCGCTACGTCGCGTCGCTGAGGGCGGGGGACGACCCGCCGCGCGAGGTCGAGACGCTCGACCGCGAGACCCGGGCGGTCGAGACGCTGATGCTCGGGCTCCGGCTCGACGAGCCGGTCGCGCTCGCGGCGGTCGAGTCGGTCGTCGATCGGGGCTCGCTTCGTCGTCTGCTGGAGCGGAGCCTGGTCGAGCGGGTCGGCAGCGGAATCCGGTTGACGCCCCGCGGTCGGCTGCTGGGGGGAGCGGTCACGGCCGACCTCCTCGCCTGACCCGCGCGGCGCCGTGTGCCCCCACGGGTGACGCGAGCGGCCGCCGGTACCATCGGTCCTATGGTCGCAGCGTTGAGGGCACGCGACGGAGCGAGTCGACGACGGCTGCTGCTCCTGAAGGCGCTGCTCGCGGCGAGCGTGGCGGTCACCGTGGGCGTCGCCGCCCGGGTCGGGTACACGCACAGCCTCGAGACGACGAACCTCGTCTGGAACCTCTTTCTCGCGTGGATCCCGCTCGTGCTCGCGCTCGTGGTCTACGACGGCGCCCGCCGCGGCGCCCCGACGGGAGCGCTGGCCGCGGTGGGTCTCGTGTGGCTCCTGTTCCTGCCGAACGCGCCGTACATCGTCACCGACCTCAAGTGGCTCGGTCACTACGACAGCGGCACCCACTGGTTCGACCCCGTGCTGATCGGGGGCGCGGCGGCGATCGGGCTCGTGCTCGGGTTCCTCTCCCTCTACCTCGTGCAGGCGGTGGTCATGCGCACCGCCGGGCGGCTCGCGGGCTGGACGCTGGCCTTCGGCGCGCTCGCCGCGAGCGGGGTCGGCGTCTACCTCGGCCGCTTCCAGCGCTGGAACTCATGGGACGTCTTCACGGAGCCGACGAAGGTGGCCGGCCGCCTCGCGTCTGCCGCGCTCGACCCGCTCGCGCACGGACGCCCGCTCGCGCTCTCGGTCTCGTTCGCGCTCGCCTGGTGCATGGGGTACGCGCTCTTCTACGTCGCGTTTCGCGCGCAGCTGCGTGGTCTCGAGGAGCGCTGAGCGGGAGCACGGCGGGGCGCTCGCGGGGGACGGTCGTACGATGAGCGCAATGGAGCTGACGGCGCGCAAACGCGAGATCCTGCGACGGGTGGTCGAGGAGTACGTCGCGACCGGTCAACCGGTCGGCTCGCGCGTGCTCGTCGAGCGGTCGGGGCTCGGCGTCTCCTCGTCGACCGTCCGCAGCGAGCTCTCCGAGCTCGAGGCGATCGGACTGCTCACGCACCCGCACACGTCGGCCGGGCGGGTGCCGACCGAGCACGGCTACCGCGTCTACACCGATGAGCTGGTGGTCGCGATCGAGGGCCGCCCGGGGCCGTTCAGCGTCGACCTGCGTGCGATGCGGAACGAGCTCGAAGAGGCGCTGCAGCGGACGACCGAGGCGCTCTCGGAGGCGACGCACCTGCTGGCGGTCGTGTCCGCCCCGTCGCTCGAAGCGGCGGCCGTTCGCCACGTCGAGGTGCTCCAGCTGCAGCCACGCGTCGTGATCATCGTGGTGATCACGGCGTCGGGCAGCGTCTCCAAGCGCGTCTTCGAGCTCGAGGAGCAGGTCGACCCGGGGCTGGTGGAATGGGTCGCGTCGTATCTCGACGAGACCGTGGTGGGGAGGCGACCCAGCCTCGCGGTGCTGCGCCGCGCGTTCGAGGATCCCGCGCTCTCCAGGCGCGAGCGCGTGTTCCTCCAGACTGTGCGTCCCGCGTTCGACGACCTCGTCGCCGAGGCGACCGACCTCTACGTCGGCGGTGCCGCCGGGCTCCTGGGCGACGCACACGGCGCCGAGCTCGAGGCGTGCCAGCGCCTGCTCGAGGTGCTCGAGCGTCGCGCCGCGGTGCTCGGGCTGCTGCAGGACGCGCTCGATCCGAAGCGGGCCGTCGTCCGCGTCGGGCCCGAGCTCGAGGGGGAGGAGCTTCACGGCGCCTCCTACGTCGGTGCCACATACGGTCTGGCCAACCGGTCGCTCGGCGCGGTGGGCCTGCTCGGCCCCCTGCGCATGGACTACGAGAAGGCGATCCGCTCGGTGCGCGCCGCCGCGTTCGAGCTGTCGCGGCTCGCCGACGACCTCTACGGGGGCCAGTGATGGCGACCGCCGAGCAGGACTACTACCAGCTCCTCGGCGTGGCTCGCGACGCGAGCCACGCCCAGATCAAGCAGGCGTTCCGGCGTCTCGCGCGGGAGCTCCACCCGGACGTGAGCGACGATCCGGACGCCGCCCCGCGGTTCCGCTCGATCACCGAGGCCTACGAGGTCCTCTCCGACCCCGAGCGCCGGCAGCTCTACGACCGCTTCGGGCACTCCGGGTTGCGGCGCGGGGGCTTCGCCCCGATGGGCGCGGACTTCGGCAGCCTCTCGGACGTCTTCGCCGCCTTCTTCGGCGAGACGCTGTTCGGCAGCCAGGGCGACGCGGCTGCTCGACCGTCCCGCGGGCCCGATCTCGCCGCACAGGTCGAGATCGACCTCGCCGACGTCGTCACCGGCACGACGGTCGACCTCCGGGTGCATGCCGCGCGCACCTGCGAACCGTGCGACGGAACCGGCGCGGCGCCGGGCACCGCCCCGCTGAGATGCCCCGCGTGCGGCGGCGCCGGCCGCGTCCAGCAGGTCTCGCGCACGATCCTCGGGCAGATGGTGCGCTCCGGCCCGTGCCCGCGCTGCGACGGGGCGGGCACGATCGTGGAGACGCCCTGTGAGCGTTGCGGCGGCGACGGCCGCACGATCGAGGACGTCCCGATCGAGCTCGAGGTCCCGCCGGGCATCCACGACGGCCAGCGGATCCGCGTCCGCGGCGAGGGCCATGCCGGGGTGCTGGGTGGCCCGCCGGGCGACGTCTACGTGACCGTCCACGTGCACCCCCTCGCGGGCGTGGAGCGGGACGGCGACAATCTCGTCGCGCGGACGACCGTGACGATCACCGGCGCCGCGTTGGGGACGACCGTCTCGGTGCCGACGCCGGAAGGCCCGTTCGAGGTCGAGCTCGTACCCGGCGTGCAGCCCGGCTCGGTGCACGTCGTCTCCGGTCGTGGGCTGCCGTCCCTCGAGACCGGTCGCCGCGGCGACCTGCTCGTCCTCGTCGACGTGCGCGTCCCGACGCGCCTGAGCGCGCAGCAGCGCGCCGAGCTCCTCAGGCTGGAGAGCGAGCTTGGCGACGACGCGTACGGGCACGGCGACGACGGCTTCATCGGGAAGCTCAAGAGCGCCTTCCGGTGAGCGCCGCCGCCCGGCGGTCGGCCCTCGTCGTGGTCGCCCGCGACGCCGAGTTCGTGCTCCGCGAAGCCCGGGCGCGCTACCAGCGCGAAACGGTCGAACGGGGCATCCCGGCCCACATCACCGTCCTGTTCCCGTTCGTGCCCGAGCCCGAGCTCGACGACCGGACGCTCAGCGGCCTCCGCGACCTGTACGCACCGATGTCCTCGTTCGCGTACTCCCTCACGTCGGTCGAGTCGTTCCCGGACGCCGCGTGGCTCGCGCCGGAGCCGGTCGAGCCGTTCCTGGAGCTCGTCGTGCGAACGCGTGCGGCGTTCCCGGACCGGCCGCCGTACGGCGACCCCGCCCACGTGCCCGTCCCGCACTGCACGGTCGGAACGGACGACGACCCGTCGCGCGTGGCCGCGATGGTCGAGGATCTCCGGGCGCGGCTTGCGCCTCGGCTCCCGATTCCGTGCCGGGCGGTCGAAATGACGCTCGTCGGCGAGCGTCCCGACGGAGCGTGGGTGACGCGCGCGGCGTTCCCGTTCGGGGGGCCGGCTTGACGTCCGTCTGGCGCGTCGCGGTACGGGTCGGGCCCGAGGACGCAGAGGCGCTGCGCGCGCGATTCGTCGACCTGGCGCCGCAGGGGTTCGAGGAGCGTGACGTCGAGGGCGGCATCGAGCTCGCGCTCTACGCAGGTGCCGACGAGCTCGAGTCGTTCCGCGCGCACCTGTCCGGGGCGGCTGTCGATCCGGTCGAGGACGGGTGGGAAGAGGCGTGGCGCGTGTTCCACAGCCCGGTCGAGGTCGCGGGGCTCTGGCTCGGGCCTCCCTGGGAGACGCCGCCCGATCCTTCGCGCGCGGTCGTGATCGACCCGGGTCGCGCGTTCGGCACGGGCACGCACCCGACGACGCGGCTCTGCGTCGAGCTCCTCGCGCGGACCGAGAGCCGCGGATCGCTGCTCGACGTCGGTTGTGGCTCCGGCGTGCTCGCGATCGCGGGCGCGCGCCTCGGCTTTCGACCCGTCGTCGCGCTGGACTCCGACCCGGTCGCGGTCGCCACGACTCGGAAGAACGCGGTCGCGAACGCCGTGGACGTGACGGCACGCGTCACCGATGCGCTGCAAGAGCCGCTTCCCATGGCCGACGTCGCGGTCGTGAACGTCCTTCTCGAGCCTGTCGGGAGGATCCTTGCGCGCCTCGACGCGGGCGAGGCGATCACGTCCGGATACCGGGCGGGCGAGCGGCCCGTACACCCGGGTTGGACCCATGTCGAGACGATGGAGCTCGACGGCTGGGCGGCCGACCGGCTGCGCCGGCAGCCTCGACCTGCGACATGATCCGTCCGAGGTGGGAACCATTTGCCGCCCGCAGGGCGACAGGGTGGTCGTGGACCGACGTATGCAGCCTCCGGACAGCGAGCTGCTGAAGGCCGTTGCAGACGGCGACACGGTCGCGCTCGCGGAGCTCTACCAGCGGCACGCGCCGTGGCTGTCGATTCGCCTGACCCGCCGCTGCAACGACGACGGCGTGGTGGCCGACGTGCTGCAGGACACGTTCGTCGCCGTCTGGCGTGGGGCCGGCTCGTATCGCGGCGAGGCGGAGGTCGCGGGCTGGCTCTGGGGCGTCGCCGTACGGAGGCTCGTCTCGCGGCTGCGGCGCCGAGCGGGCCGAGCCGAGGTGCCGTTCGAGGACGTGCGCGACGGGCTCGAGGCAAGCGTGGAGGAACAGGTGCTCGAGGGGGTGGAGTACGGCGATCTCGGCAGCGCGCTCGCGCGGCTGTCCCCCGAGATGCGGGCGGTCGTCCAGGCGACCGTGCTCGACGGGCTCACGGCCCGCGAGGCCGCTCGCCTGTTGGGGATCCCGACCAACACCGTGAAGACGCGACTGTTCCGCGCAAAGGCGCAGTTGCGGCGTGAGCTCGTGGAGGTACCGCTATGAACACCTGGCACGTCGATGCGTCGACGCTGGGCGCGTGGGTCGAGGGCACGTCGGGGCCCATCACCAGCGCCTCGATCGAGCAGCACCTCGTGCAGTGCGCGCAGTGTCGTGCTGCCGTCGCCGGCCTCGTGCGGATCGAGGACGTCCCGGGCAGCTGGGACGACGTCCTCGCGGAGGTCTCCGGCGGCGCAGGGCTCGTCGAGCGCGTGTTGGTCCGCCTCGGCCTGCGGGCAGGGGACGCGGTCGTGGTCGGCGCCGCGCCGGTGCTCCGGATCGCGTGGTCCGCCGGCCTCGCCGCGGTGCTGGGCTTCATCCTCGTCGCGTCGATGGTCGGGGACGACCACGGCCAGGCGCTGTTTCTCGCGCTCGCACCGCTCATGCCGGTCGCCGGCGTGGCCGCCGCGTACGGCCCGTCCGCGGATCCGAGCTACGAGCTCGGGCTCGCCGCGCCGTACCGCATGATCAGGTTGGTTCTGCTGCGCAGCGCGGCGGTGCTGCTCGCGGCCGTGCCGATCACGGTCGCCGCGGGGCTCCTGCTGCCGCTCGACGGCGCCACCGGCGTCGCGTGGGTGCTGCCGGCGCTGGCGTTCACGGTCCTCGTGCTCGGGGCGGGATCGTGGGTCGACCCGTGGGCGGCTGCCGTTGCCGTCGGCGCCGGGTGGGTCACCGCCGTCGCGGTGAGCGCACGCCTCGGCGACGTCCTCGCCGTCCTGGCGCCGTCCGCCGTCGTCGGCTACGTCGTCCTCATCGTCGCCGGCGCGCTCGATCCTCGCGCTCGGCACGCCCGCCTGGCGGCTCGACGGGCAATGGTCACCCATGCAAACCGGGAAGGGAACGAACATGACGACACCAGTGATCGAGCTGCGAGGAGTCTCGCGGCGGTTTCGGGGAACCACGGCGCTCGACGACCTCGAGCTCGAGGTGATGTCCGGCGTCGTCGGCCTGCTCGGGCCGAACGGCGCAGGCAAGACGACGCTGCTCCGCATCCTCGCCACCGTTCTCGGCAGCCGACGGCGGGAGCGTGCGCATCCTCGGTCGCGACCCCGAGCCGACGCAGCCGAGCGCACGGAGATCCGCCGGCGGCTCGGCTACCTCCCGCAGGAGCTCGGCTATCCCTCGCGGCTTCACCGCGTACCGCTTCGTCGACTACATGGCGGTCCTCAAGGAGATCGAGGATCCGGCGGTCCGTCGAGCCGAGGTGCGTCGCGTGCTCGAGGACGTCGATCTCGCCGATCGCGCTGCGAAGTCCATCCGCACCCTCTCGGGCGGCCAGCGGCGCCGCGTCGGGCTGGCGCAGGCGCTGCTGGGCTCGCCGGAGCTGCTCGTGCTCGACGAGCCCACGACCGGGCTCGACCCCGAGCAACGGGTGTCGCTCCGCACGGTCCTGGCCGAGCGCGGTCGCGCGTCGACGGTGCTCATCGCCACGCACCAGACCGAGGACGTCGCCGCGCTGTGCGAGCACGTGATCGTGCTGGACAGGGGCTCGGTGAGCTTCCAGGGCACCGTCGCCGCGCTCGTCGCCGAGGCGCAGGGGCGGGTCTGGCTGGCCGACGCCGCCGACCCGCGCGCGCAGGTCTCCTGGCGCACCGCGACCGGCCGCTACCGCAACCTCGGCGTCGCTCCGCCGGGAGCCGACCTGGTGGAGCCCACGCTCGAGGACGCCTACCTCCTACTGCGCGGCGCCACCGAGCCCGAGACGAGACGGTGAAGCGGCATGAGCACGGCGAGGGTCGCGCTGTCGATGTCCGGCGGCTCGGCTCGGTGCTCGACACCGCTCGCGTGGATCGAGGCGAAGCGCTTCGCCCGGCACCCGCTGTTCCTGATCGGCTTCGCGCTGGCGCTGCTCGCGAGCGGCGGCGAGTACGGCCCGGTGGAGCTCGATCACGGGTTCGTGCCGGCGTTCTTCGTCGGCATCTTCGGTCTGGTCGTGGCCGCGCGCCTCACCGCCTCGACGCGGCGGTGCGAGGCGGTCGTGGACGCGGCGCCGGTCTCCGAGACGACCCGCACGGCCGCGCTGTGCGCGGCGTGCCTGGTGCCCGCCGCGGCCGGCCTCGTCGTCGTGGTCGTCTACCAGCTCGCGCTGGCCCTCCACGACCCTCGCCCCGCGTACGTGTACGGGGTGTTCACGACCGGCGAGCGGTACCTCATCCTGCTGATCCTGCCCGTGATCGCGTGCCTGGGGGCGCCGCTTGCTCGGGGTGGCGGTCGGGCGCTGGCTGCGGTTCCCGGGCGCGGCGCTGCTCGTCGCGGTCGCGCTGATCCTCTGGGGCATGCTCGCCGGCTACCTGCCCTCCCAGGGCATGGACGCGAGCACCTGGCCGGCCCGGATCCTGCACATGCTGACGCCCTACACGGCCTGGGTCGACAGCAACTCCGGGAGCGGCGCCACATGGGTGCCCACGGTCGTGCGGTCGCTGACAGGGTCGCCGGCGTGGTTCGCGGCGTGGACGCTCGCGCTCTGTGCGCTGGCCGCGTGCGCCGCGCTGCTGCACGGCGCCGAAGGGCGTGTGCGACAGGTGGTGCTCCGGGCGAGCTGGGTCGCCGGCGCCGTCGCCCTGACCTCGTTGACGCTCGCGGTCGTCACGGGCTACTCCGTCGTCCACGACAGCACGAGCGAGGGAACCGTGGTGGCCGACTCCAGGACGCCGCTGCTTCCACAGCCGTGAGCGTCGTCGTCGGACGGTATGTCCTGCGGGCTGCGCCGTGGCCGGTGCTGCTCGGCGGCTGCGCCGCCGCCGCGGCGCTGTTCGGGATCGCCGCCGCCGCGCGCCACGGCGGCTTGCATCCTCCCGCTTTCCCTGCTCGGCCTCGGACTGTGCGGCGCCACCGCGGCGTACGTCCTCGACGAGGACTCCGCCGAGGTGGAGGACGCCACGCCCACCGGACGTCGCGCCCGGGTGGGCTGGCGGCTCCCCATCGCGCTGCTGCCCTTCGCCGTGGGCGCAGGAGCCGTGCTCTTGCTGGACGACCTCGGCGGGGCAACCGGATGGACAGGCTCGTGCCGGTCG
The DNA here is from genome assembly GCA_963710125.1 of uncultured Actinomycetes bacterium. Taxonomy (GTDB): domain Bacteria; phylum Actinomycetota; class Thermoleophilia; order Gaiellales; family Gaiellaceae; genus Gaiella. The sequence continues at coordinate 76,151 of CAVPZH010000018.1, forward strand.
CGGCCGGAAGCGTGGCTGCCGGGATCGGCCTCGCGTCGGGGCTGCGCCGTACGGGCCGTTTCGCGCCCGGCGACCTCGCAGGCGCGCTCGCGTTCGGGTTGGTCGTCTCGTGGTCGCGATCGAGCCGCTGCATGCCTTGGTGTCCCTGGCGCCGCTCGATTCACCGGCGTACCCCGTGTCGACCGCTGTCGCGTGGGCGCTCGTCCTCGTCGGCTGTGCGGCCGTGTTCGTGGCGTGCGAGCGCGACCCCGGCCGTCCGCCCATCCGAAGGAGATCGCGTGAAGGATCTATCGCGTATTCGCGTCGCTCGTCGTTCTTGGCGTGATCGTGCAGGCGGCGCTGATCGCCTACGGGATCGCCGGCCTCAGCCATTGGATCTACGACGAGCGGAACACGGCGACCCGGGCGACATTCGAGGAGGACAGCAACGTCGACTACGGCGGCAAGGCCGGCTTCGACCTGCACGGCGAGCTCGGCGCACTCTGGCTGCCGCTGCTCGCGCTCGGCATTCCTGATCGTGGCGATCGCTCACACGTCGGACAGTTCGACCACGGTCTGCGGTGGGCCGGGATCGTGCTCGGACTGATGGTGCTGCAGGGGGCGCTGGGGTTCGCCACGCTCGCAGTCCCTGAGCTCGCCGTGTTGCACGCGATCAACGCCCTGGCGCTCTTCTCGGCGGCGGCGTACGCCGCTACCCGGCTGAGCCCGGCTCCCGGGGCGACGGCCCCGTCCCGAGCGGCGGTCGCAGAGCCGGCGAGCTGAACAGGCGGCCAGCGGGGCGCGACGGCCGTTCGCCGTCGACGAGCGTCTAAGCTCTTGAACCCCGATGGCCACGTTCTCGACGCGATTTCTCGGGTGCAAGGTCTCGTTCGCCGACGCCCAGGCGATCCGCGAGCGGCTGCTTCGCGACGGCCACGTCGAGGTCGGCGAGGCGGGCGAGATCCAGGTCGTCAACACCTGCTGCGTGACGCACGAGGCCGTATCGAAGTCGCGGCAGGCGGCGTCTCGGGCGTCGCGCTCCGCCCGCACCGTCTACGTCACCGGGTGCGCCTCGAACCTCGAGGGCGCGTTCGCGGACGCCCCGGAGAACGTGGTCGTCAGCGGTCGCACCGGCGACGAGGCGGCCGCGTTCGTCGCGGGGGACGTCGGCGCGATCGGATGCGTGGACGCGACCCACCGGCTCGACCGGGTGCGTGCGTTCGTGAGGATCCAGGACGGCTGCTCGTTCTCGTGCGCCTTCTGCGTGATCCCCCTCGTGCGGGGTGCGACGCGCAGCCGCGCCGCGGCCGCAGTGCTGGGCGAGATCCGCCGGCGGGTGGCGCAGGGGCACCGCGAGGTCGTCCTCACGGGCGTGAACCTCGGCTGCTTCCGCGACAGGGAGGCGGGGTACACGCTCGCGCGGCTCGTGCGCGAGGCCGGCGCGACGCCGGGGCTCGGGCGGCTGCGGCTCTCGTCGATCGAGGTGAACCACGTCACGGACGACCTCGTCGGCGCGCTGACCCGGACGCCGACCGTCTCTCCGCACCTGCACGTGCCGCTCCAGTCGGGCGACGACCGCGTGCTGCGCGCGATGGGCCGGCGCTACACCGCGGCGCAGTACGAGCGACGGCTCGCGCCGCTGCGCGACCTCAACCTGACGACCGACGTGATCGTCGGATTCCCCGCCGAGGACGAGACCGCCTTCGGGCGCACGCTCGCGCTCGTGGAGCGCCTCGGGATGACGAAGGTGCACGTGTTTCCCTACTCGCCCCGCCCGGGTACGCGGACGGCGGACGACGACGCGGTGCCCGTCGACGTGAAGCGCGAGCGCGGCCGGCGTCTGCGCGCGCTCTCGGACGCGCTCTCGCGGCGGCGCTGGGCGGCGCGCGTGGGAAGCACCGACCGGGTGCTCGTCGACCGGCCCGGACGCGGCTACGCGGACGACTACACCCCGTGGCTCGTGGACGCGGAGGTCGGTGCGCTCGTGACGGCCCGTGCTGTCGGCGTCGCCGACGAGGGAGTGGTGGCGGTTGCAGCCTGAGCCCGACTGCCTCTTCTGCCGGCTGGTGCACGAGGGCGACCACGTGCACGCGGCCGACGGGTTCGTCGCGATCCGGGACATCGCGCCCAAGGCGGCGACGCACCTGCTCGTGCTGCCCGAGCGGCACGTCGACACGTTCCGCGACGTGGCTGCGTTCCCGCCCGACGAGGCGAAGCGGATGCTCGAGTTCGTCGCGCAGGTTGCCGCGGACGCAGGGCTCGAGGACTACCGCGTGATCGTCAACGTCGGCCCCGGTGGCGGGCAGACTGTCTTCCACCTGCACTGGCACGTCCTCGGGGGCGTTAGCCTGCCCGGATTCGAATGACGCTCATCGCCGACATCGAGAGCGAGTTGAAGGACGCGCGGCTCGCGCGCGACGTGGAGCGGCGCGACGCGCTGGCTCTCCTCCTCAACGCGCTCCGCTCGGCCCAGAAGGAGCTGCGGCGCGAGCTGTCCGAGGACGAGTCGCTGCAGGTGCTCCAGCGAGAGCGGAAGAAGCGCGCGGAGGCGATGGAGGCCTACGACGCCGCCGGTCGCGAGGAGCAGGCGGACCGGGAGGAGTTCGAGCTCGACGTGATCGAGGAGTTCATGCCGGACCCGCTCTCGGAGGACGACCTCGAGGAGATCGTGGACAACGTGATCGCCGAGGTCGGGGCGACCTCGCTGCGCGACCTCGGGCGCGTGATGGCCGACGTGATGCCGCAGGTCTCCGGTCGTGCCGACGGCTCGACCGTGAGCCAGCTCGTCCGCGAGAAGCTCGCGTAGAGCCCCGTATCGACGCGGGGCCGCGCCGCCTGTCGGCATAGTGGATCGGTGTGCGAACCGCAGTAGCACCAGTCGCACCAGCCCCGCAGACGGTCGGGGGGATTCGCCTCGCCGGACTCGCGAAGACGTTCCGCTCCCCGCAGGGCCCCGTCCGCGCGGTCGCGGGGATCGACCTCGACGTCGCGCCCGGCGAGACCGTCGCGCTGCTCGGGCCGAACGGCGCCGGGAAGTCGACCACGATCGAGATGCTGCTGGGGCTCACGCGGCCCGACGCCGGCGCGGTCTCGGTCTTCGGCCTCCCCCCTGACAGGGCTGTCGACGCGGGCACCGTCGGCGCGATGCTGCAGACCGGCTCCCTGATACGGGACTTGTCCGTGCGCGAGCTCGTGACGATGATCGCGTCCCTGTACCCCGAGCCGCTCCCGGTGGACGAGGCGCTGGAGCTCGCCGGGATCGGCCCGCTGGCCGGCCGGCGCACCCAGAAGCTGTCGGGAGGCGAGACCCAGCGGGTCCGCTTCGCCGTCGCGATCGTCGCCGACCCCGAGCTGCTCGTGCTCGACGAGCCGACGGTCGCGATGGACGTCGAGAGCCGACGCGCCTTCTGGGCGGCGATGCGCGCCTTCGTCGCGCGGGAGAAGACCCTGATCTTCGCGACGCACTACCTCGACGAGGCGGACGCGTACGCGGACCGCGTCGTCCTGATGGCGACAGGCGCTATCGTCGCCGACGGCCCGCCGACCGAGATCAAGGCGATGGTCGGCTCGCGTAGGATCCGCGCGACGCTGTCCGGCGCGGACCGGGCCATGCTCGCGTCGCTGCCCGGCGTGACGGACGTCGAGCTCCGCGGCGACGGCATCACGCTGACCTGCTCGGACAGCGACGCGGCGCTCCGTGCGCTGCTCGACGCGAGCCCCGACGTCCGCGACATCGAGGTGACGGGCGCAGCGCTCGAGGACGCGTTCGTGCAGCTGACGCACGAAGAGCACGCGGCGGAGGCGGCATGAGCTCCACCTACCTGCGTCTCGAGCTCGTGAGGATGTTCCGGAACCGCCGGTTCTTCGTCTTCTCGCTCGGCTTTCCGATCGTTCTCTACTACCTGATCGCCGGCCCGAACCGGACGAACGACGACCTCGGCGGGTCGGGGATCTCGGCGCCGGTGTACTACATGGTCGGGCTGGTCGCGTTCGGCGCCATGACCGCGGTGCTCTCGTCCGGCGCGCGGATCTCCGCGGAGCGCTCCACGGGCTGGAACCGCCAGCTGCGCATCACGCCGTTGACGACCCGCGACTACTTCCGGACGAAGGTCCTGACCGGCTACGCCGCAGCCTGCGCCACGATCGCCGTCATGTACGTCGCCGGGGCGACGCTCGGCGTCAGCCTCCCGGCGCGCAACTGGGTCGAGATGACGGGTCTGATCCTCCTCGGGCTCGTCCCATTCGCGGCGGGCGCGATCGCGATGGGCCACCTCGTGCCCGTGGACTCGATCGGCCCGGCGATGGGCGGGACGACCGCGGTGCTCGCATTCCTCGGCGGGACGTGGTTTCCGATCACCGGAGACGGCGTGTTCGCGACGATCGCGAAGCTCCTGCCGTCGTATTGGCTCGTGCAGGCGAGCCACGTCGGGCTCGGCGGCGCGGCGTGGGGCCGCACCGGCTGGCTCGTGGTCGGCGCGTGGACGGTCGCGATGACCGTGCTCGCCGCTCGCGCCTACCGGCGCGACACCGAGCGCGCCTGACGGGGACGGAACGGCCGCGAGAGCCACGTCCTGTTCCGTGCGACGAGCGAGTACGCGTGCGCGGCAGCACGCGGGAACCGCTCGACGACTCGGGCGGCGACACCTCCGCCCCTGATCCTCCGGAGCACGAGCGGCAGCGCGGCGGCGCCCGACCGTCGCCCGCCGCGCTCGTCGACGACGTGCAGCGATGCATCGCGCTGCGCGGGCGACAGGTCGCCGAGCAGGCGGAGGCCACGCTCCGACCCGATGGGGACGAGCGAGACCCCGTCGACCCGGCCGAGCGGAGCGGTGAGCCGAACGCACAGCGCGCAGCCGTCGTCGTACAGCAGGGTCAGCTGCCCCATATGGGCACCGTACCCACGTGTTCCTACACTTCGACCCATGCAGGACGTCCTCACGGTGCCGAACGAGGTTGCGGCGGAGCTGGCCGGCGTCGGCGACGGCGTGCTCGACACGCTGCGCGAGCGGCTGGGGTGCACGATCTCGCTGCGGGGCAACCGCCTGACGCTCGACGGCGACGACGAGCGGGTGGTCGAGGCGCGCGCGGTCGTGGACGAGCTCGTGGAGCTCGTCGAGGGCGGGCACGCGATCGGCCCGGACACCGTGGGCGCGGTGGTCGCGGCGCTCGACCAGGCGGAGGACATCCGCGACGTGTTCGACGACGTGGTGTGGCGGCACCGGGGGAAGAAGATCGCGCCGAAGACCGTGACCCAGAAGCGGTACGTGGACTCGATCCGGGGCCAGACCGTCACGTTCGCGATCGGCCCGGCCGGGACCGGGAAGACCTACCTCGCGATCGCGCTCGCGGTGAAGGCGCTGTCCGAGCGCGAGGTGGGTCGGATCATCCTCACGCGCCCGGCCGTGGAGGCGGGCGAGCGGCTCGGGTTCCTCCCGGGCGACGTGCTCGCGAAGGTCGATCCGTACATGCGGCCGCTGTTCGACGCGCTCTACGACACGATGGACCCCGAGCGCCTGAACGCCTACATCGACCGCGGCACGATCGAGGTCGCGCCGCTCGCGTTCATGCGCGGCCGCACCCTGAACGACTCCTTCGTGATCCTCGACGAGGCCCAGAACACGACGCCCGAGCAGATGCAGATGTTCCTCACCCGTCTCGGGTTCGGCTCGAAGATGGTCGTCACCGGGGACGTGACCCAGGTCGATCTGCCGCGCGAGCAGGCCTCGGGCCTGATCCAGGTGCGCGACATCCTCCGCTCGCTCGACGGCATCGGGTTCGTCGAGTTCGGTCATGCGGACGTCGTCCGCCACAAGCTCGTACAGCGGATCGTCGAGGCCTACAAGCAGCACGCCGAGGAGACCGGGTCCGCGCGGCGGCGGTGATGCTCGAGGTCGAGGTCGCCAACCGGAGCGGTGCGCGGGTCGACGCGAAGGGCGCGGCGGCGCTGGCGCAGCGGGTGCTGACGGCGGAGGGCGTCGCCGACGGCGAGCTCGGCATCGCCTTCGTCTCGGCGGACGAGATGCGCGGCCTGAAGCGCTCGCACCTCGGCGTGGACGAGCCGACCGACGTCCTCTCGTTTCCGATCGACGGCCGCGACGAGCTGCCCGCGGGAGAGCCGCGCGCGCTCGGAGACGTCGTGCTCTGCCCCGACGTCGTCGGCGACGACTGGCGGTGGCCGCTCGTCCACGGGCTCCTCCACCTGCTCGGTCACGAGCACGGAGCTGCGATGGAGGCGCGCGAGCGCGTGCATCTCCCGTGATCGCCCCGCGCCGCACCCCCTCGATCCTCGAGAGCTTCAACTTCGCGATCGAGGGGATCATCCACGTGCTCCGCACCCAGCGGAACATGCGGATCCACTTCGTGGTCGCGCTGGTCGTGCTCGTCGCCGCGCTCGTCTCGGACGTCACCAGGCTCGAGCTGATCGCGCTGCTGATCGCGATCGCGTTCGTCCTGATCGCCGAGATGTTCAACACGGCGATCGAGGCCGCCGTGGACGTCGCGTCGACGACGTTCGACCCGATGGCGAAGCTCGCGAAGGACATCGGCGCCGGCGCCGTGCTGATCGCGGCCATCAACGCGATCGCCGTGGGGTACCTGGTCTTCTCCGGTCAGGTCGCCGACGAGAGCTCGCGCCTGCTCGACCGGCTGTCCGAGGCGCCGGCGGAGCTGACGCTCGTCGCGCTCGTGCTGACGATCTCGCTCGTGATCGCGATGAAGGCGTTCGGGGGGCGCGGCTCTCCACTCCGCGGCGGCTGGCCCTCGGGCCACGCGGCGGTTGCGTTCGCGGCCTGGATGGCGGTCACGCTCGTGCTGGGGGACACCGACCACCGCTTCCTCGTATCCTCGTTGACGCTGATCATGGCCCTGCTCGTGGCGCAGACGAGGATCGAGGCGGGTGTCCACACGACGCTCGAGGTGGCGTCGGGCGGGCTGCTCGGCGCACTGGTCACGCTCGCGATCTTCCAGGGGTTCTCGGCATGACCGATGCGGAGCTGCTCGCCGTCGCCGACGCCGTCGCCGAGCGTGCCTACGCGCCGTACTCGGACTTCCACGTCGGCTGCGCCGTGCTGTGTCGCGACGGTCGCGTGGTCGAGGGGGTCAACGTCGAGAACGCCGCGTACCCGCTCGGCGTCTGTGCCGAGCGCACGACCTTCTCGCGTGCGATCGCGGAGGGCCACCGGCCCGGCGACTTCGTCGTCGCGGCGGTCACCGCCTCGCCCTGCGGTGGCTGCCGCCAGTGGCTCGCCGAGATGAAGGTCGAGCGGGTCGTGTTCCGCAACGGTGGCCGCGTCGTCGAGATGACCCCGGACGAGCTCCTGCCGGAACAGTTCGAGCTGTGAGCGCGGAGGCGTGAGCGCGCGAGGCGCTCGCCGGCGGCGCGCTCGGCGGTGGAGCGATCGGCGGTGCAGGGATCGGCACGCCCCCGACGCAGTCGCGGCACCCATTCGTCCGTATTTCGTCGATAGGCTGGGACCGTGGGGAGGAGGTCGGCGGCCCGCGAAATGGGCGGTCGGCCGGGTGGACATGGCCGGCGGGCACGCGTCCCGGACGGGCATGTACCCGGGAGCTGCGCCCGGATGAGCAGCGTCTGTAGGAGCCGGCGGTCCTGCCCGTGAAGTGCGGGGTCGTCGCGGTCGCCGGTCGCCCCAACGTCGGCAAGTCGACCCTCGTCAACGCGCTCGCGGGCGAGAAGGTGGCGATCACCTCCACCGTCCCGAACACCACGAGGCGCCGCATCTTCGGCGTTGCGAACGGCCCCGACTGGCAGCTCGTGCTGGTCGACCTCCCCGGTTTCCAGCGGCCGATCGACGCCCTGACGGAGCGGATGCAGGAGACGGTCGACGGGTCGTTCGAGGACGTCGACGCGGTGCTGCTCGTCCTCTCCGCGCGCGACCGGATCGGGGCGGGCGACCGGTTCGTCGCACGGCGCGTGTTCGCGCTCGGCGTGCCGGTCGTGATCGCGCTCAACAAGATCGACCGGCTCAAGCACGGCCACGTCGCCTCGCAGATGAAGGAGGCAGCGACGCTGGGCGACTTCCACGCGCTCCATCCGGTGAGCGCGAAGGTGCGCGACGGAATCGCGGAGCTCCGCGACGACCTCGTCTTCCTGCTCCCCGACGGCCCGGCGCTCTTCCCGCGCGACCAGCAGACCGACCTCACGACGGTCGAGCGCGTCGGGGAAGTGATCCGCGAGAAGGCCCTGCACCTGACGCGCGACGAGGTGCCGCACGCGCTGACGGTCGAGGTCGAGGAGCTGTCCGACACGTCGGTGCGTGCATTCGTCGTCGTGGAGACCGAGTCGCAGAAGGGAATCCTCGTGGGGAAGCGCGGGGCGATGATCCGCGAGATCGGGACGCGCGCACGTCCCGAGGTGGAGGCGCTGGTCGGGCATCGGGTGTTCCTCGAGCTCGTGGTCAAGGTGCGGCCGAGGTGGCGACGCGACCGCAAGACGCTCGAGCGTCTCGGGCTCTAGAGAGGGCGGCGGCCGACGAGGCGCCGGCCGGTGTCGGCCGCACGGCCGCGGAAGATGCTCGCCTCGGACGAGCGCGTGTCGAGGTCGCGGTCCGTCAGCGTAGAGCCGTGGCGTCGCTCCGGCGGGGTCCGCGCACCTGCTGCCGGTCGGGTGCGATCCGCAGGAGGACCCGCTCCGAGCTGATGCTCGCCTCGTCGTAGTCGCGCCCGCGGTACTTGCGTGACAGCTCGTCGATGTGTGCGCGCGCGGCGCGGCCCGTGACGGTCTCGGCGACGTGACCACGCACCTCGGCGAAGCGGTACGGGTTCTCGAGCTCCCAGATCGTCACGGTCGCTCTCGGGTCGCGCTGCAGCGCCTTGAACTTCGCGCGATGCACCTCGGTGTTGATCAGGACGTGCTCGCTGTCGGCGTCGACCCACATCACGTGCGCCATCGGCCGGCCGGCCGACAGGAGCACGCTCAGCACGGCGAAGTTCTTCCCGCGTGCGAGGCGCACGATCTCCGGGTCGAGGCTCACGCCCTCGTCAGTGCCTCGGCCGCCTCGTCCGCGTCGACCCTGTCGGCGAGCGCCCTCGCGACCTTCAGCCACAGCTCGGGCAGCGAGTCGAGCAGCTCGACGAAGCTCCTGCCCTCGATCGCGAGCACGCGCAACGGCGTGGTCGCGATCACCGTCGCGGTGCGCGGTGATCGAGACAGGAGCGCAATCTCGCCCACGAAGCTTCCCGGCCCGAGCGACGCGACGCGGCGGGCTCCGCGCCGAACCTCGATCTCGCCCTCCACCACGACGTAGAACTCGCTGCCGGGCTCTCCCTGCCGGATCAGCTCCGTGCCGGGCTCGAGCGTCCGCTCGTCCGCGAGCGCCGCGATGCGCCGCAGGTCTCGTTTCGAGCACAGCTCGAACAGCGGCAGGCCGCGGATCAGCTCGACCCTGGTGTCGGCGCGGAGCAGCACGGCGGGAACTCTAGACTGCATTCCATGAGCCAGACGCTCGCACTCCCGCGTGCGCTCGAGCTCCCGGGAGGCGGCCGCCTCCCCCGACTCGGTGCGGTCGACGCCGTCGCCCTCGAGGGGCGCGCCGCCGAGCTCGCGAAGCGCTCGATCAAGCGCGAGTCGAAGCTCTTCGCGCTGGAGCTCGCGATCCGGATGATCGATCTGACCACGCTGGAGGGCGCGGATACGCCGGGCAAGGTGCGGGCGCTTTCGGTGAAGGCGATGCGGCCCGATCCCGGCGACGACGCCGTGCCTCCGGTCGCGGCCGTCTGCGTCTATCCGACGCTCGTCGGGGTCGCGCGGCGCACGGTCGCCGGCAGCGGCGTGAAGGTCGCGTCCGTCGCGACGGCATTCCCGTCCGGGCAGTCCGCGCGGGAGGTGAAGCTCGCCGACGTCCGGTCGGCGGTCGAGGCCGGTGCGGACGAGGTCGACATGGTGATCGACCGGGGTGCGTTCCTCTCGGGACGCATCGCGCACGTCTACGACGAGATCGTGGCCGTCAAGGAGGCGTGCGGCGACGCGCACCTGAAGGTGATTCTCGAGACGGGCGAGCTGGGGACGTACGACGCGGTGCGACGCGCATCGCTCGTGGCCATCGCGGGCGGCGCCGACTTCATCAAGACCTCGACCGGCAAGGTCTCGCCGGCGGCGACGCTGCCGGTCACCCTCTGCATGCTCGAGGTGATCCGCGACGTCCACGACGAGACGGGGCTCGTGGTCGGCATGAAGCCTGCCGGCGGGATCCGCACCGCGAAGCAGGCGATCCAGTACCTCTGCGTCCTCCACGAGACACTGGGCGTCGACTGGCTGACCCCGGATCGGTTCCGGCTCGGCGCCTCGTCGCTCCTCAACGACCTGCTGCTCCAGCTCCGCAAGCAGCGCACCGGGATCTACCGGTCGCCCGACGAGTTCACGCTCGACTGATGGGTGCCGTCGAGAAGCCGCGCACCGGGGTCGCGGCGCCGTCCGCCTGGGAGTACGCCTCCGCCCCGGAGTCGCGCGAGATCGTCACCTTCGAGAAGCGCTACGGGCTCTTCATCGGGGGCGACCACGTCTCCCCGCGCTCGCGCTCCTGGTTCACCACCCTCTCGCCCTCGACCGAGGAGCCGCTCGCAGAGGTCGCGCAGGGCGGCCCGAAGGACGTCGCGCTCGCGGTGGACGCCGCGCGCGCGGCGTTCCGCACGTGGAGCAGACGCAAGCCGTCAGAGCGCGCGAAGGTCCTGTTTCGGATCGCGCGCGTGCTCCAGGAGCGTGCCCGCGAGCTCGCGGTCGCGGAGTCGCTCGACGGGGGCAAGCCGATCAAGGAGTCGCGCGATGTCGATCTGCCGCTCGCCGCCGCCCACTTCTTCTACTACGCGGGCTGGGCCGACAAGCTCGAGTACGCCTTCCCGGGTCGCCGCCCGCGGGCGCTCGGCGTCGCCGCGCAGATCGTGCCGTGGAACTTCCCGCTGCTGATGCTCTCGTGGAAGATCGCGCCGGCACTCGCGTGCGGCAACACCGTCGTGCTCAAGCCGGCGGAGACCACGCCGCTGACCGCGCTGCTGTTCGCGGACGTGTGTCGCCAGGCGGAGGTGCCGCCCGGCGTGGTCAACATCGTCACGGGCGACGGGGCGACCGGGGCGCATCTCGTGCGCGAGCGCGGGATCGACAAGGTCGCGTTCACCGGCTCGACCGAGGTCGGGAAGGCGATCCAGCGCGAGCTCGCCGGTCGCGACGTCTCGCTCACGCTCGAGCTGGGCGGCAAGGCGGCGAACATCGTGTTCGAGGACTGCGCGCTCGACCAGGCGGTCGAGGGGATCGTGAACGGCATCTACTTCAACCAGGGACACGTCTGCTGCGCCGGGTCGCGGCTGCTCGTGCAGGAGTCGATCCACGACCAGCTCGTGCGGAAGCTCAAGCGGCGCATGGCGACGCTCCGCGTCGGCGACCCGCTCGACAAGAACACCGACGTGGGGGCGATCAACTCGAGTGCCCAGCTCGAGCGGATCTCCGAGCTCGTCCAGAGCGGCGTCGACGAGGGGGCGGAGCTCTACCAGCCTCCGTGCCGCCTGCCGGAGAAGGGCTGGTGGTTCGCGCCGACCGTGTTCACCAACGTGGCGCAGAGCCACCGGATCGCCCGCGAGGAGATCTTCGGCCCGGTCCTCAGCGTGCTCACGTTCCGCACGCCGGACGAGGCCGTCGAGAAGGCGAACAACACGATGTACGGGCTGTCGGCGGGTGTCTGGACCGAGAAGGGCTCGCGGATCCTCTGGATGGCCGAGCGGCTGCGCTCCGGTGTCGTCTGGGGGAACACGTTCAACCGCTTCGACCCGTCCTCGCCGTTCGGCGGCTACAAGGAGTCTGGCTTCGGACGTGAGGGCGGGCGTCACGGGCTCGAGGCGTATCTGCGATTCGAATGAGCACGCGCCTCCCCGTCCGGAAGACGTACAAGCTCTACATCGGAGGCTCCTTCCCGCGGTCGGAGTCCGGCCGCACGCTCGAGCTCGAGGGGCACAACGTCGCCCGCGCCTCCCGCAAGGACGCGCGTGACGCCGTGGTCGCCGCCCGCAAGGCGGTCGCCCCCTGGAGCGGCGCGACCGCGTACAACCGCGGACAGGTGCTCTACCGGCTCGCCGAGACGATGGAGACGCGCACCGCCGCGCTCGCCGCCGTCTCCCGCGGCCGGCGCGAGGTCGCCCGGGCGATCGATCGGGTGGTGTGGTACGCCGGCTGGGCCGACAAGCTCGCACAGGTGCTCGGCTCCGCGAACCCGGTGGCGGGCCCGTACTTCAACTTCACCATCCCCGAGCCGACCGGCGTGGTCGCGGTGATCGCGGCGGACGAGCCTCCGCTCGACGCGCTCGTCTCCCGCGTCGTGCCGGCGCTCGTCGGGGGGAACGCGGTCGTCGCCGTCGCATCCGAGGCGCATCCGCTCGCGGCGATCGAGCTCGCCGAGGCGATCGCGACCTCGGACGTCCCGCCGGGCGTCGTCAACGTCCTCACGGGGCTCCGGACGGAGCTCGCGCCGGTCCTCGCCGCGCACATGGACGTCAACGCGATCGACGTCACCGGCGCCGACGGCGACGCGGCCACGCTCGAATCGCTCGCCGCCGAGAACGTCAAGCGGGTCGTCCGGGCGAAGGAGGATCGAAGCCCGTGGGAGATCGCGGCGTTCATGGAGCTCAAGACCGTCTGGCACCCGATCGGCCGCTGAGCGAGACGGAGCGGCTCGTCCGCGCCGCCTCCCTCGGGGCACCCCAACCCACCACCCACTGACTATTCTATCGGGTTCGTTGCCGGAGTTGGCGACGTCTCCGTGCCGAGTCCGTGTCTCCTTCGTGACGACGGCTCGTCGTCGGGTCGCCGCCGTCCGCCGCGACGTGGCCGCTAGGCGGCGTCGCCCAGGATCCGCCCGACCGCCTCGGCTGCTGCTGCCAGGCGGGAGTCCGCGGAGCCCTCGACGAGGAGCCAGGGGCTGCCGCTCTCGCGGGCCCGGCGCACGTAGCGCACCTGCATCGCTTCCCGCTGCTGCTCGAACTCGCGGATGCCGTCGTGCCGCCAGGGCACGTCGAGCCCGCACACGACGAACAGGTCGTAGCGGCGCCCCACGAGCTCGTCGAAGCCCGTCGCGGGCGTGCCCAGGTACACCTCGTGGAAGACCGCCGTCGTGAACGCGTCCGTGTCGGAGAACAGCACGCGCCGGGCGAGTCCGGCGAGAAAGTCCTCGTACCAGCAGTGGACGCGCGCGATGTGGGTGAACTCCCAGCTCGTCCACGCGGCGCCGGGCGGCCTGCCGATCCGGGTGTACGGCCGGCCGTACTCGGGGTTCCAGACGGTCTCGAACCGCTCGGCGAGGGAGCGCGCGAGCGTGGTCTTGCCCGTGGACTCCGCGCCGAGCAGGCACACGCGCTTCACCTCCCGTGACACGAGGCGAGCCTACGCTGCCTCCGGGCCCGCCGGTGGGGACGCCCGCGCGGGCGTGGCCCGGGAGCCGATCGTCTAGCATCCGGCACCGTGACCGACCGACGGCTGAGCCAGGCGATCGCGGAGGGCGACGGCATCTCGGTGCTCGTCGAGATCGGGAACGGAGACGCCGCGCGGCGCGCGCAGGAGCGGGGCGCGGAAGGTGTCTTCGTCCGCGGGGCCCACTCGATGCTGGGCCGCGAGATCGCCCTGCCGCTGCTCGCCTACGGCCCGGAGCCCGAGGACGCTGCGGCGAGCGCCGCAGCGGCGGTCGTGCTCCGGTTCGACGACGTCGAGGACGACGCGCTCGCCGTGCTCGCCGACCGGTGCCTCGACCTCGGCCTCGAGCTGGTCGTCCGCATCCGCGACGACGAGGAGCTGGAGCGCGTCCTCGAGCACCTCGACCCCGAGATCCTGCTCCTCACCGCGGAGCGCGCGGAGCCCGACCAGCATGCGCTCGACCGTCTGCTCGAGCTCCTGCCCGACGTCCCGGCCGGGAAGCTCGCGATCGCCGAGCTGGCCGACGCCTCCCGTGAGGACGTGGAGGAGCTCGAGCGCGCGGGTGTCGACGCGGTGCTCGTCACCGGCGACGTCGAGGCGCTCGTCGGCGACGGCGTGCCCGACGTCTAGCCGCACCGCGTGAGAGCCCCCCGGTCGGCCGCGGTCGCCGAGGCCGTACCGGCCGCCGCGATCCTCGCGCTCGCCGCCGCGCTCCGCATCGTCGGCTCGGGCTCCGGCCTGCCGCTGCCGCTGCTCAACCCCGACGAGGCGAACATCGTCCCGCGTGCGTGGGAGATCGTCCACGGCGGCGGTCTCGATCCCGGCTGGTACGACTACCCGAGCCTCCTCTTCCTGCTCCTCTCGCCCTCGCAGATCGGCCTCGACGAGCCCTCCTACGGCACCGCGCGCGCCGTCGCGATCGTGCTCGGCCTCCTCGGAGTCGCGGCCGCCTGGTGGCTCGGTCGCGTTGCCTACGGTCGTCTCGCGGCGATCACGGGCGCGCTGGCCGTCGCGGTCGCCACGACACACGTCGCGTACTCGCGCATGGCGGTCACGGACGTGCTCCTCACTCTCGGAGTCACGGTCTGCCTCGGCCTCCTCCTGACCGGGCGACTCGAGTGGGCCGGGGTCGCAGCGGGGCTCGCGGCCTCGGCGAAATACCCCGGGGCGCTGCTCGTCGTCCCGCTCCTCGTCGCGGGCTACGGGCTGTGGCGCCGGACGGCCGTGGCGCTGGGGCTCGCCGCGTTCGCGTTCGCGGTGGCGAGCCCGTTCGTGCTCATCCACGCGGGCGCCGCATGGGACGACGTCTCACGTGTCCAGCGGCTCGCGCAGGAGGGCTGGCTCGGCTTCGAGGGGGACCCGCCCACGCCGCTCGCCTTCGCGGAGCGTCTCTGGGAGACCGCCGGCCCCGTGGTGCTCGTCGCCGCGGCCGGCCTCGTGGTCGCCCTGCACAGGCGGACGCGCCGCGACCTCGTGCTCCTCTCGTTCGCCTGCGTCTACTGCCTCTCGCTGCTCCCGATCGAGGCGCACTTCGGCCGGTACGTCCTGCCGCTCGTCCCCCTCCTCGGCGTCCTCGCCGGCAGCACCCGCGTCCTCGCGGCAGCCGCCGTCCTCGCCGCGGCGGTGCCGCTCTGGTGGTCGATCGCCGACACCGCCGCGCTCACCGGTCGCGACCACCGTCTCGACGCAGCGGCGTGGATCGACCGGACGGTGCCGGCCGGCGACAGGATCGCCGTCGACCCGTCCACGCTGCCCCTCGACGCCCGCCACCCGATCCGGCTCGAGCTGCCGGGGCCGCACCGTCCCTTCGACCGGAGACGCAGCCTCGCGGTGCTCCGCGCCGACGGCGCGCGGTGGCTCGTCGTCGGCGGCACGGTCACCGACCGGGTGCTGGCGGCCGCCGCCGACTACCCGCGCGAGGCCCGCTTCTACCGCTCGCTCGCGACGCTTCGCCCCGCGTACGCCGTGGCAGGCTCCGGCCACGAGCGGCCGTGGCTGCGCGTCTACCGCATCTACCCTTAGACGATGGAACGTCGCGGCACTCCGCTTGCCGCCCTCGCGCTCGGCGTCGCCGTCTTCCTCTCCGGTGCCGTGCTGCTCGGCGTCGAGATCGCCGCGAGCCGGGTGCTGGCGCCGACGTTCGGCAGCTCGCTCTACGTGTGGGGTGCGCTGATCGGCGTCGTGCTCACGGGGCTCGCGACGGGGTACTGGATCGGGGGAGCCCTGGCCGATCGGTGGCCGTCGTCCTACCTCCTCGTCGGAGCGATCGCGCTCGGCGCGGTGCTCGTGCTCGCGATTCCGCTCGTCGACCAGTGGGTGCTCGACCGCGTCGTCAGCTGGGACCCCGGGCCGCGTCTTGACCCGCTCGTCGCCGCCGTCGTGCTGTTCGGACCGATGAGCGTGGTGCTCGCCTCGGTCTCGCCAATCGCTGTCCGGCTCGCGGCCCGGTCGCTCGACCGGCTCGGGCGGACCGCGGGGCGCCTGTTCTCGATCTCGACCGCGGGCAGCATCGCCGGCACGTTCGCGACCGCGTTCTGGCTCGTCCCCGAGTACGGCACCGACCAGGTGCTCGCGGTCGGCGCGGCCGTGCTGCTCGCCGCGGCCGCCGCCGTGGCGCTCGTCGAGCGCGTCTGGGTGCCCGCCGCAGTGCTGGTCGCGGGCGCCGGCGCCGCAGTCCTCGCGGTCGGTGCGCTCGCCCCGGACACCACGGGCCAGCGGCTCGAAGGGCTCGCGGCGAAGAACTGGTCGCCGCTCTACCGGCAGCGCGTCGCTCGCACGCCGCGCACCCTCGACCCGGCCGAGGTCGCGGAGGCGGTCGGCGTCGGATTCACGGTGCGCGAGGCGCGCGACACGCGCTACCACCGGCTGGTCGTCGCCGACGCGGAAGGGTCGCGCTACCTCCGCTTCGACAGCTCGTTCCAGAGCGGCATGTACATCGCGGCTCCCTTCCGTACGCGTTTCGCCTACACCGACTACCTCGAGCTCGGGCTCGCGTACAACCCCGGCGCGAAGAAGATCCTCGTGATCGGCCTCGGCGGCGCCTCGGCCCCCAAGCGCGTCTGGCACGACTTCGGTGACGTGCAGCTGACCGTCGTCGAGCTCGACCCGGCGGTCGTCGAGACCGCGTACACGTGGTTCGCGCTGCCGCACGACCGTCGCATCGACGTCCAGGTCGACGACGGGCGCCGCTACCTCCAGCGCCACGACGAGCGCTACGACGTGATCATGCTCGACGCGTTCTACTCGGACGGCGTGCCGTTCCACCTGACGACGCTCGAGTTCGTCGAGCTCCTGCGCGACCGCCTCACGCCTGGAGGCGTGATCGCGACGAACGTGATCGGGGCGCTCACCGGCTCGAGCTCACGCATCACCCGTGCGTTCTGGAAGACGTACGCGGCCGTCTTCCCGACCGTCGTCCTGCACCCCGTGTACGAGGGCCCCTACGACCGCGTCCCCGACGAGATCCGCAACATCATCCTCGTCGCCACCGAGCGCGCGGCACCAAGGCCCGCGCAGCTCGCGGCCACGTGGGCGGACGTCCGGCGCACGCGTGCGCCCGGTGCTCCCCCGCTCGCCGCGGCGATCGGGGACCGATGGCAGCGCACGATGCGGTTGGACGACGTCCCGCTGCTCACGGACGGGTACGCGCCGACCGACGCGTTGCTGCTCGACTAGCGGCCGGCACGGTCCGCGAGTCGAAGAAGACCCGCGCGGCGTCGTACTGGTCCGGCGGCACGCTCCGGGGCGCGACCACGGCATCCGCGAGCGGGACGTCGGTGATCGTGTCGCCGCGCAGCGCGACCATCCGGCCGAAGCGTCCCCTCACGGCGATGTCCGCCGCGTGGATCCCGAAACGGGTCGCGAGCACGCGGTCGCGCGCGCTCGGCACTCCGCCGCGCTGGACGTGACCGAGCACGGTCACCCGCGCCTCGAACCCCGTCAGCTCCTCCAGGTGCGCGGCGACCAGGGTCGACACCCCGCCGAGCCGCTCGAACCCGAACGCGTCCAGCTGCGCCGTCAAGCGCGCGCCGGGGGGAGGCGTGATGCCCTCGGCGACCACCACGACGGAGTACCGCCGCCCGCGGGCCGCCCGCGAGCGCACGAGCGCCGCGACCTCGGCGAGGTCGTACGGCTCCTCCGGCACGAGGATCGCGTCGGCGCCCGCGGCCATGCCGGCGTGCGTCGCGATCCACCCTTGCGTCCGGCCCATCACCTCGACGACCATCACCCGGTCGTGCGACTCGGCGGTCGTCGTGATCCGGTCGATCGCCTCGGTCGCGATCTGCACCGCGGTGTCGAAGCCGATCGTCGTGTCCGTGCCCGCGATGTCGTTGTCGATCGACTTCGGGACGCCGACGATCGGGAGGCCTTCGGCGGCCAGGCGGTCCGCGGTGCGGAGCGTGCCGTCCCCGCCGACCACGATCAGCGCGTCGATTCCCTCACGCTCGAGCGTGGGCGTCAGCGACTCGGCGCCGTCACCGTGGACGTACGGGTCCCGCCGCGACGTCCCGAGCACGGTGCCACCGCGCTGCAGGAGCCCACGCACCGCGTCGCGGTCGAGGGGCCGCATCCGTCCCTCCATCAGACCGTCCCAGCCGTCGAGGATCCCGATCACCTGGACGCCGTGCGTGCCGGTGGCGCGGGTGACGACCGCGCGGATCGCCGCGTTCAACCCGGGGCAGTCGCCGCCGCCGGTCAGGATCCCGATCCGGCCCACCGCGGCATCCTAGGCCCGGGCGCGGCAGCGCACCCACACGACCCGGGTCGGTGGCCCGGCCGCGGGATTCCGCTCCCGCGGAATCCCGCTTGCGAAAGCGCGCGGAGAGTTGCGGCACGCAGACGCCCTTCAGGGGTGTGCCCCCTGGGCGGGGATCGAGCGCGGGATTCCGCTTCCGCGGAATCCGCTTGCACAATCCCGCTTGCGAACTAGTAGAGGAACATCGGCTTGCCCGTGACGTGCCGGAGCTTCGGGCGGTAGGCGTCGGTGTCGTAGAGCTCGTCGACGTCGACGCGCTTGACGCCCTCCCGCGTCGCCGTGAGCGGAACCGCCGTGTACGTCCCGCTGCGGAGCGCGACCAGCCGCCCCGACGCGCCCTCGAGCGCGAGATCGGCCGCCATCACCGCGTAGTTCGTCGCCACCATGAGGTCGAGGGAGTCGGGCGCGCCGGAGCGCATGAGGTACCCGATCACCTGCACGATCATCTCCTCACCCGTCGTCTCCTTGAGCAGCGCGGCGGTCAGCTCGCCGATTCCGCCGAGCTTGCGGTGGCCGTACGCGTCCTCCTCGCCGGACAACACGAGGTCGCCTCCGGCGAGGGTCGCGCCCTCGGAGACCGTCACCATCGCGTAGTTCGAGGGGTTCTCGCGCTTGTCCTCGAGGAGCAGCCGGCCGAGCCGCTCGACGTCGAACGGGACCTCCGAGATGACCGCCCGGTCGACGCCCGCGAGGTACGCGGTGACGAGGGAGGTCTCGCCGCTGTAGCGGCCGAAGAGCTCGATCACCGCGATCCGCTCGTGCGAGCCCGTCGAGGTGCGCAGGTTGTGGATGAACTGCACTCCGCGTGTCACCGCGGTCGAGAAGCCGATGCAGTAGTCGGTCCCGTGGACGTCGTTGTCCATCGTCTTCGGGATCGCGATCACGGGCACGCCCTCCTCGTGCATCCGCAGCGCGTAGGAGAGCGTGTCGTCGCCGCCGATCGGGATCAGCGTGTCGATCCCGAGCGCCTCCACCACCCGCAGCGCGTGCTCGGTGAAGTCGAACGGGCCCTCGCCGTCCACGCTGCCCGCCAGATGCGCCGGAACCTCGGATGCCTTGACCCGGCTCGGGTTCGTACGCGAGGTGTGCAGGAACGTCCCCCCCGTGCGATCGATCGTGCGCACCGTGGCCGACGTGAGCGGCCGGAACCACTCCGCGGCCGAGGCCGGGTCGTCGAGGTCGTGGTGGAGGAGCGCCGCCCAGCCGCGACGGATCCCCACGACCTCGTGGCCGTCGTGCACGACGCGGTTCACGACCGCCTTGATGCACGGGTTGAGGCCCGGCACGTCGCCGCCACCGGTCAGGATCCCGATCTTCACTCCCGCGTCATATCACCAGCGATGCCGAAAGTGCGCTCGAACCCACACCACCTCGGCAGCCGAGGGCAGAGGAGTGCCGAAGGTGGGGCTCGAACCCACACGCCCTTGCGGGCACCGGATTTTGAGTCCGGCGCGTCTGCCAGTTCCGCCACTTCGGCCTGCGCGCAGATCGTAGAGGCCGGGTCGCACGGCCTGGGCGCGGCCGGGTGCGACGCCACGACCTCGGCGCGCCCGCGAATCGCCTAGACTCTTCGCGCACTTCAGGGAAGCCCGGCGCGTGCCGGGCGCCGGTCGGTCCACCAAGGAGGAGGATGAGCTTGAAGCCCAAGCGAACCGGGGTGTTCCTCGCCGGGTTCGTCGTCGCCGCGTTTGCCCTCGTTGCTGCGGGCTGTGGCGGAGGCGGCGGAGGCGGCGCACCCGAGGCCCTGCCCTCGTCGTCGTGCACGGCGATCGAGTACAAGGGCGACGGGGACCCCGACTACATCGTCGCGTCCGACTTCGCGCTCCAGGGGTCGTCCCGGACGCAGACGGAGCAGATCGTCGCAGCGATCCGGTACCAGCTCGACCAGCAGAACTGGAAAGCCGGCGACTACAACATCGGCTACCAGTCCTGTGACGACGCGACCGCGCAGGCCGGCAAGTGGGACTCGGGCAAGTGCTCGCAGAACGCGAACGCCTATGCCGCGAACGACAAGGTCATCGGCGTTGTCGGCACCTTCAACTCCGGGTGCGCGGCGATCGAGATCCCAGTGCTGAACCAGGCGCCGGACGGTGGCATCGCGCTGGTCTCGCCTGCGAACACGTACCCGTGCCTGACGGTCAACCTGCCCGGCGGGTGCGACACGACGGAGCCCGACAAGTACTACCCGTCGGGGACCCGCAACTACGTGCGGGTCGTCGCGCACGACGCGTACCAGGGTGCGGCTCTGGCCGAGTTCATGCAGGCGCAGGGGATCAAGAGCGTCTACATCCTGAACGACAAGGAGGCGTACGGCCTCGGCGTCGCGACGACGACGCGCAACGCGGCCGAGTCCGTCGGGATCAAGATCGCCGGCTTCGAGGCCTGGGATCCGAAGGCGACGAGCTACACGTCGCAGTTCAACAAGATCAAGGCCAGCGGCGCGGATGCCGTGTTCCTCGGCGGCCTGATCGACGAGAACGGCGCGCAGGTGATCAAGGACAAGGTCGCCGTCCTCGGGCCGAACGACGGGGCGGTCAAGCTGCTCGCCCCCGACGGGTTCACGACCCAGGCGACGATCGACGAGTCCGGCACGGCCGCGAAGGGCATGTTCATGTCGGTGGCCGGCGTGCCGATCGACTCCTTCAAGGGCGCGGCCCTCGGCTTCATCGACGGCCTCCAGAAGGGTCCGCTCCAGGGGAAGGCGATCGACCCGTACGCGATCTACGGCGGCCAGGCCGCCCAGATCCTGCTCGACGCGATCGCCGCCTCCGACGGAACGCGTTCGGACGTGATCGCGAAGCTGTTCGAGACGAACGTCACCGACGGCCTGCTCGGGTCGTTCAAGATCGACGCCAACGGCGACCCCGAAGAGGCTTCGGGCGCCGTCGTGGGCTTCACGATCTACCGTGCGACCGACGAGCTGACCACGGAGACGACGATCTCGCCGAAGCCCGACACGGTGGCGGCGGCGGGAGGCAAGTAGGCGGCTCCGCGCTTCGTCGCGAACCGCTCCAGGGGGCGGGAGGGCTGTTGCCCTCCCGCCCCCTTTCGTTCTAGAGTCGCGCGATCGTCATGCGCGAGACGGGCAACAACATCCTGCGCACGCTGCGGAACCCGAAGGTCGTCAACGGGATCGGGCTCGGTTTCGTGGCGCTCATCGGCCTCTGGCTCGTCGTCAACTTCGTCAAGGGGCCCGAGGAGTTCGTCAACGTCGCGCTCGACGGCCTCACCCGCGGCTCGATCTACGGCGTCGTCGCGCTCGGCTACACGCTGGTCTACGGGATCCTGCAGCTGATCAACTTCGCCCACGGCGACGTGTTCTCGCTCTCCGGCCTCGTGGCGAGCACGATGCTCCTGTCGGTGCTCGGGCTGACCGGGGACTCGAGCAACCTCGTGGTCGTCGGGGGGATCATCGTCACGCTCGCGGTCACGATCCCGCTGTTCGCGATCGTGAACGCGACGATCGAGCGGATCGCCTACCGTCCGCTGCGGCACGCGCCGCGGCTCACGCCGCTGATCACCGCGGTCGGCATGTCGTTCATCGTCTCGAACATCTCGCTCGCGCTCTACGGCGTCGACTACGAGAGCGGCTCCGACCTGATCCCGCAGGGCGCCGCGTTCACGATCGGCGACATCCGGGTCACCTGGAAGCTGGTCTTCGCCCTCGCGATCATCGTGCCCGCCCTGATCGTTCTGAGCTGGTTCGTCAGCTACACGCGGCAGGGCAAGGCGATGCGCGCGGTCTCGCAGGACACGGAGGCGTCGGCGATGATGGGGATCAACGTCAACCGGACGATCTCGGTCACGTTCGTCATCGCCGGAGCGCTCGCGGCCGTCGCCGGCCTCGTGTTCCTCCTGGAGTACAACATCCGCTACGACACGGGCTTCGAGCTCGGCCTGATCGCGTTCACGGCGGCGGTGCTGGGCGGCATCGGCAACCTCGCGGGCGCCGTGCTCGGGGCGCTCCTGATCGGGTTCATCCAGTCGTTCAACGAGGGCCTCACGTGGCACGCGCCCGGTGGTGACTGGACGCGCACGATCGTGTTCGCCATCCTCATTGCCGTGCTCGTGTTCCGACCGCAGGGCCTGCTCGGCGAGCAGACGCCGGAGGGCGCATGAGCTCCTACGTCGACCGCGTGAGGGGCCGCGCGCGGGACAACCCGAACGTCTGGCTGGTCCCCGCCGTCATCGCGCTCGGGCTGCTGTACCCGTTCATCGAGGACGGCATGCGCAACCTGCCGCTGATCGGCGACTTCATGCCGACCACCGGCACGCTCGTCGTGATGATCGCGTTCACGATGATGGCCGTCGGGCTCAACATCGTCGTCGGGTACTGCGGCCTGCTCGACCTCGGCTACGTCGCGTTCTACGCGGTCGGCGCCTATACCGCCGGCTGGCTCGCGTCCCAGCACTTCGAGCAGATCAAGTTCCACCTCGGCTCGTCGGTGAGCAACGACCAGGTCGGCATCCACGTGACGATGTGGCTGGTGCTGATCGTCGCCGGGCTGCTGACGATGCTCGCCGGGATCGTCATCGGCCTGCCGACCCTGCGGCTGCGGGGCGACTACCTCGCGATCGTCACCCTCGGCTTCGGGGAGATCATCCCGCAGGTCGTCCGCAACGGAGACAGCTTCGGCGGCTTCAACCTCACGAACGGCACCTTCGGGATCGCCCCGATCGACCCGGTCGGCTTCCCGCTCCTGAGCGCCGTCGGCCTGCCCGACAACTTCCAGGCCTCGGACAACCGCGAGCGCTGGTACTACATCGTCGCGTTCCTGCTGCTCCTGTTCACGGTGTTCTGCTCCGTGCGGCTCAGGGACTCGCGGCTCGGACGCGCCTGGATCGCGATCCGCGAGGACGAGACCGCGGCGGCGGCGATGGGCGTGCCGCTGATGCGGACGAAGACCTGGGCCTACGCGCTCGGCGCCCTCTTCGGCGGGATCGCGGGGGCGTACTACGCGAGCTTCAAGTCGGGCGCGTTCCCGGCGGACTTCTACTTCAACATCTCCGTCTTCCTGCTCTGCATGGTGATCCTGGGCGGCATGGGCAGCATCTGGGGGGTGACCGTCGGCGGGATGATCCTCGCGTACCTCAACTTCGACGGGCTCTCGACGATCGGGAGCAAGATCCAGGACGCGGGGCTCAACTTCGACCCGACGAAGTACCAGTTCGGCATCTACGGGATCATCATCGTCCTGATGATGCTGTTCCGTCCCGCGGGGCTGATCCCCGAGCGACGCCACAAGATCGAGTTCGAGGAGGGCGTCCACGACACGCCGTTCTACGACGTGCAGACCGAGGGCGCCCTGACCGACAGAGACCCGAGCGACGACTGATGAGCGTCGCCGACAACCTGCTCGTCGCGACGAAGGTCCGCAAGGAGTTCGGCGGTCTGCTCGCGTCGGACGACATCGACTTCACGATCCCCCGTGGCGCGATCGTCGCGCTGATCGGGCCGAACGGGGCCGGGAAGACGACGTTCTTCAACCAGCTGACCGGCGTCTACAAGCCGACGTCCGGATCGATCGTGTTCGACGGGACCGAGGTCGCCTACCTCCCGCCGCACGCGATCACCGCGCTCGGCATCGGTAGGACGTTCCAGAACATCCGGCTTTTCTCGCAGATGACCGCGCTCGAGAACGTGCTCGTCGGGATGCACTGCAGGCTGCACAGCGGGATCCTCGGCGCGATCCTGCGCACGCGGCGCGTGAAACGGGAGGAGGCCGAGGCGCGCGACCGCGCGCGCGAGCTGCTCTCGTACTGCGGGCTCAAGCGCCGTCACTCGGAGCGCGCCGGGGGCCTGCCGTACGGCGACCAGCGGCGGCTCGAGGTGGCGCGGGCGCTCGCGACCGACCCGAAGCTCCTGCTGCTCGACGAGCCGACAGCAGGGATGAATCCACAGGAGAGCGCGGAGTTCACGGCGTTCGTCCGGCGCGTCCGGGACGAGAAGGACCTCGCGGTACTGCTGATCGAGCACGACATGAAGGTCGTGATGGGGGTGTCGGAGCGGATCACCGTGCTCGAGTACGGGGCGAAGATCGCCGAGGGCTCCCCCGCGGAGATCCAGGCGGACGAACGCGTGATCGAGGCCTACCTCGGCAAGGGCGCCGCGGCGTGAGCTCTGCGGCGCGGCCCTCTCCCGTCCCCGCGCCGCCCCGCGACGGAGACATACTCGCGCTCGAGGACGTCCACGTCTACTACGGGGCGATCCACGCGCTCAAGGGGGTCTCCCTCCGGGTCGGCGCCGGGGAGATCGTCACCCTGATCGGGGCCAACGGGGCGGGGAAGTCCACCACGCTGCGTGCGATCAACGGGCTCAACCGCCCACGGCAGGGGTCGATCCGCTTCCAGGGGGAGGAGATCACGACGGCCGCGCCCCACACGATCGTCAAGAACGGGATCGCACAGAGCCCGGAGGGGCGGCGCCTGTTCCCCCGTATGACGGTGACCGAGAACCTGGAGATGGGCGCCTTCCAGCGCACCGACCGGGAGAACTTCCAGGGGGACATGGACCGCGTCTTCGAGCTGTTCCCGCGGCTCTTCGAGCGCCGCACGCAGAAGGCGGGGACGATGTCCGGCGGCGAGCAGCAGATGTGCGCGATCGGACGGGCGCTGATGGCCCGCCCGAAGCTGCTCCTCCTCGACGAGCCGTCGATGGGGCTCGCCCCGATCTTCGTCGAGAAGATCTTCGAGATCATCCAGACCATCAACGCGCAGGGGACGCCGGTGCTGCTCGTCGAGCAGAACGCGCTGATGGCGCTCGACGCCGCCCACCGCGGCTACGTCATGGAGACCGGCGTCATCACGCTCGCCGGGCCGGCGGCCGAGCTGAAGACGAACGAGGCCGTGCAGAAGGCCTACCTCGGCCTGGAGTAGGACCTGTTCGCGAAGCAGGATTCCGCGGGAGCGGAATCCTGCCGCTCGATCCCCGCCTGCGGCGGGGCAGATCCCTGAAGGCGCCCGCTCTCGCGGTCGCACACCCGCTAGTCGCGTGCGTCGCGGTCGCACACCCGCCCTCCGCGTCCTCAGGAGCCGACGACGACCAGCGGGTACGGCGGGCCGAGAAGCACGCCGGTCGACGCGTCCTCGCCGGCGAGCCCCCGTGCCATTGCAAGCCCGGTCGCGGCGCTGTGCGACGGCACGAGCCCGAGCGCGCGCGCGGCGGCGGCGTCGCGGCAGCCGGCGACGATCACCGAGCCCGCGCGCTCGAGCACGGTCGAGCACGACTCCCAGTCGGCGAAGGGCAGTCGGGGGTGCGGGGCGCCGCCGCCCCGGTACGCGGCGAGTGCGCGCCGGTCGCGCGCCGCCGCGGCCTCCGTTCTGCGCAGGCGTGCCTGCGGGCCCTCGCGGAGGGCGGTGAGGAGCACGCGGTAGGGGCTCTGCGGCCCGTGCGCGATCACGCGCGAGAAGGGGTGGAGGAGGACGATCGTGCCTCCCTCCGCGAGCGGCGGCCGGTCGCGCCAGAGACGCAGCGCGTGACCGAGGCCGAGGGCGGCGGCGGTGATCGGGTTGAGCGGCTCCCGCGGCACACCCGCCCCGACGTGGGGGAGTGGCACCACGATCGTGTCCAGCGGCCGCGCGAGTCGCGCGCCGAGCAGGGCCGCGCCGCGGACCAGCGCCTCGGCGTGCGCGACCGACGGGCGTCCCGCGAGCGCCGCGAGCACAGAGACGTCGTAGGAGAGGCGGACGACGAACCGGCGGCGCAGCGCGGCGGGCGCCATGTTGAGGATCCGCCTGAGCGGCGACCGCGTCAGCGCCCGGCGCGTGCCGGCGTCCCACGGGTACCCGGCGTAGGGCCCGCCGAGGCGCGGCCGGTCGAGCACCAGCGAGAGCCCGATCACCGGGACGGTGCGCTGGAGCTCCGCCTCGAGCGACGCGGCGAGGCGCCAGCCTGCCGCTCCGGGAGGCTCGAGCAGCGAGGTCGCGGTCGCGGCCCTGATCGTGGCAGGCCCGCACGCGTCGACGAGCGCCGTCGGGCCGCCGTGCAGGACGGTCTCGCCGGCCCCCACGGTGACCACGAGGTCGGTGTCGAGCAGCGCGGGGTGCACGCGGTGCACCCGGCCGTCGAGCTCGACCGGGCGCAGATCCTCCGCCTCGCAGTCGTGGACGGCGACGCGGCCGTGGAAGCTCCGCGCCCGGTCGGGCCGCAGGAGCGCCTCGAGCTCGTGGCGACCCGCACGCCGACCGAGGCCCCCCGCGACCAGCAGCGTCTGGCGCTCGCGCGGGATGCCGGCCCGCACGAGCTCCTCGAGCACGGTTGCGAGCGCGTCCCGGCGCGGGTCGTCCGCCGCGGAGGGAAACGGCAGCGACGGAGGCTGCACGACGACCGTGGCGCTGCCCCCGCGCGGGGCCACGTCCTGGAGCGTCGCCCCCGAGAGCGGGTAGCGGAGCGCCTCGACCACGGCTGCGCCGACGTCGGCGATCGGGTCGGGCGGCGGCGGCGACGCGAGCAACACGGCGTCGTCGGGGAGCGTGACGAGCGGCAGCCGGGAGCCGGAGGCGAGCGGGACGCGCACGGCCGCCATCCTAGGAGGACGGACGAAATGCCTTCCCGCGGCGTTGGACGAGTCCTGGTGTGAGGCGGGCGCAGCCCGTCTCACGCAATCGCGCGGAACAGGCGGTAGAACGTCGGGCGGAACCCGAGCCGCGGCCACGCGCGCGACGAGAGGAGGTTCGTCATACGCCAGTCGGTGACGACCGTCGGGTGCCCCTCCTCACCGGCCCACGCGAGCACGGCCTCGCCGAGCAGGCGTCCCGCGCCGACGCCCCGGTGCTCGGGCAGGACGGACGCGAACCCGAGGAACCCGGCCCCGGAGGGCAGCGCCAGGCTGCGGTGGGTCGACGAGACCTCGATCGGGCATCCGATCGCGGCGCCCAGCACCTCGCCGTCACGGTCCGCGACGAACGTCGCGAAGCGCGGGTCGTCGAAGTCGTCGGTCCACTCGGCGACCGTCTCCTCGTACGAGGGGAGCGGGAGCAGCGAGAAGACCGGCGAGCGCACCTGGTGCTCCGGCAGCGCGAGGTCGACACGGGCGAGCATCGCGATGTCGTCCCGCCGGGCGCGGCGCACGGCGATCCCGTCCGGCGCGACCGGGGCCCGATCGAGCGGCTCGCGGATCGCGTGGACGTGCTGGTGGCCGAACCCGAGCCGGAACCACGCGTCGACGAGCTCCGGATCGGTGGCGGGGACGGTCGCGTAGTGCGACGTCCGGCCCTGCTCGACCCAGCCGGCGGCCGCGACCGCATAGAGATCCCGGACGAGCTCCGGCTCGGCGACCGCGTGCCCGGCCGGCTCGACCCACACGTTCGGCCCCCAGATCTCGTCGAGGGGCACGCCGAGGAGGTAGCCGAAGATCTCGCCGTCGCGGACGGCTGCGACGCCCGAGGCGCCGTCCCGCGCGAGCAGAGCTCGCGATCTCCTCGCGGGACGCCGCGGAGTCCTCGTAGCGCGGGTCGAGCCCCGGCTCCACCCGCCGCTGCGCGCGGTGGCGGGCGGCGAGCAGCGCCGCCGCGTCGTCGAGGTGCGCCTCGGCGAGCGGCACGAAGCTCGTCGACCCCCTCGTGGCCGGGTGGAGCATGGGAGCATCGTAGGCGCCTGGTGAAGCTCGGTTACGCTCGGCGCATGCGACGTCGTCCGCGTGCCCCACACCCCGGGCCATCCGTACGGCCGCGACCCTTCGTCGTTCGGGGGCGCGGGTGAGCCCGAAGACGCTCACGGGCGAGGAGCTCCAGCTCGACGACGGCCCGGTCCACGGGGCGCAGCTGTTCCTCGTCGACGGCAACAACCTCGCCTACCGCGCGTACTTTGCGCTGCCCGAAGAGCTCCAGACGACCGACGGCCGACCGACGAACGCGTTGCTCGGATTCACGAACATGCTCTTCAAGCTGCTCTCCGACTACCAGCCGCGCGGCGTCGCGGTCGCGTGGGACACGCGGCCGACGCACCGCACCGAGATCGCCGAGACCTACAAGGAGGGGCGCCGCCCCATGCCCGACCTGCTGCGGGAGCAGTTCCCGCACTTCCGGCCGATCGTCGAGGCGTTCGGCTACCGGAACCTCGAGTTCGAGGGGTGGGAGGCGGACGACGTGATCGCGACGCTCGCGACGCGCGCGGACGAGGCGGGGATCCGGACGTGCGTGGTCTCGACCGACCGCGACGCCTTCCAGCTCTGCAGCGAGAACGTCTCCCTGATGATGACGCCGCGCGGCGTGGCGGACGTGAACGTCTACACGCCCGAGCGCGTCGAGCTGCGCTACGGCGTGCGCCCCGACCAGGTGCCGGACTTCATCGGCCTCAAGGGGGACACGTCGGACAACATCCCGGGGATCCCCGGGATCGGGGACAAGACCGCCGGGCAGCTGATCGCGCAGTACGGGTCGCTCGAGGAGGTGATCGCGCACGCCGAGGACCTGTCGCCCGCTCGCGGCAAGTCCGTGCGAGAGCATGCCGATCAGGCGCGCGACTCGAAGCTGCTCGCGACGATGCGCCGTGACCTGCCGCTCGACGTCGACCCCGCCGAGCTCGTCTCGGCGCCGCCCGACCGCTCCGCGCTGAAGGAGATCTTCCGTCGGTTCGAGTTCCGCGGGCTGCTGAGCAGGGTCGACACGCTCGACCAGGCGCTGCCCGCCGCGGCCCCGAGCGCTGAGACCGAGCCGGTCCCCTGGCGAGAGGCCGCCCGGGAGGAGCTTGTGTTGAATCAACACAAGGGCTGTCTGGGCCTTGCCTGCCACGACGGCCGTGCCGCCGTCGCGACCGGCGGCGAGGTGCTCGTCGTGGAGGGGTCTCCAGCGGAGATCCTCGCCGCCGTGGGCGGCGCGGCGATCGCCACCCACGACGCGAAGCAGCTCAGGCTCGGCCGGCCGCCCTCCGACGACACGCTGATCGCGGCGTACCTCGTCGACCCGGGGCGCTCGGGCTACGACCTCGACGACCTCGCCCGCGAGCACGGCCTCGAGCTCGTCCCGGAGCCAGTGACCGAGGAGGAGACGGCCGCGCTCGTGCGCAGCGCGGAGGCGTCGCGGCGGCTCGCTCCGCCGCTCCGCGCGCGGCTGCGCGAGTGGGGATCCGAGCGCCTCTACGACGAGGTCGAGCTGCCCCTCACCGTCGTGCTCTCGGACATGGAGCAGGCGGGCATCAGGATCGACACGTACCGGATGGGAGAGATCACGGCGCGGCTGGCCGAGCGGGTGGAGGAGCTCGAGGCCCAGGCGCTCGAGCTGGCGGGGGAGCCGTTCCAGCTCGGCTCCACGCAGCAGCTCGCACGGATCCTGTTCGAGAAGCTCGGGCTCACTGCCGGGAGAAAGGGCAAGACCGGGTACTCGACCGACGCGCGCGTGCTCCGGGCGATCCGCGACGACCACCCGCTCGTGCCCGTGGTCGAGGAGTGGCGGGAGCTGACGAAGCTCCTCAACACGTACCTGCTCCCGCTGCCAGCGCTGATCGATCCGGTCGACGGGCGGCTCCACACGACCATCAACCAGGCGGTCGCCGCGACGGGCAGGCTGTCGACGACGAACCCGAACCTCCAGTCGATCCCGGTCCGCACCGAGCTCGGCCGCCGCATCCGCTCCGCGTTCGTCGCGACGGACGGGTCACGGCTCCTCTCCGCCGACTACAGCCAGGTCGAGCTCCGGATCCTCGCCCACGTCTCGGGCGAGCCCGTGCTCCGTGAGGCCTTCGCCCGCGGTGAGGACATCCACTCCGCCACGGCCTCGCTCGTGTTCGGCGTCCCGCAGCCCGAGCTGACCCGTGGCCAGCGCGACACCGCCAAGATGGTGAACTTCGGGATCGTCTACGGGATCTCGTCGTTCGGGCTCTCGGAGAACCTCGGCATTCCGCGCGAGGAGGCGCAGGAGCTGATCGACACGTACCTCGCACGCCTGCCGCGGGTGCAGGAGCTGATCAAGCGCACGATCGCGCAGGCGGCGGCGGACGGCTACGTCACGACCCTGCTGGGACGGCGGAGGCCGATACCCGAGCTGCGCGCGTCGAACCGCCAGACCCGGTCGCTCGGCGAGCGGCTTGCGGTGAACACCGTGATGCAGGGCACCGCCGCCGACGTGATCAAGGTCGCGATGGTGCGGATCCACGAGCGCCTGCGGGCGGAGGGCCGCGCCGCGCGGCTCGTCCTGCAGGTGCACGACGAGCTCCTGCTCGAGGTGCCGGAGGTCGAGACCAGCGCGGTGCGCGAGCTCGTGCGCGAGGAGATGGTCGGTGCGTACCCCCTCGACCCCGCGCTGGCGGTCGAGGCGGGCATCGGCGACACGTGGGCCGACGCGAAGGATTGACACGCCCGGACGAATGTCGTTTAGATCCAGTGTTTCGGGGCAGTCGTACGACCTTCAGGGAATCCAGACGAAGGGGAGAGATAGATGAGAAGGATCATCGCCGTGCTCGTGGCGCTCGGGCTGATGCTCGCGCTCGGGACGTCCCAGGCGCTCGCGGCAGACAAGCCGGCCAAGCCCGACAAGCCGGGGAAGACATTCGACGTCCAGGTGCTCGCGATCAACGACCTCCACGGGCATCTGGCTCCGAACACGCCCGGATCGATTCAGACCGGGTGTTGCGTTCCCAACGTGGACAACAATGCCTGGACGCAGACGACGGTGCCGGCCGGCGGGATCGAGTATCTCGCGACGCACATCAAGATGCTGCGTGAGACCAACTCGAACACGATCACGGTGGGCGCCGGTGACCTGATCGGCGCCAGCCCGCTCACGTCCGCCCTCTTCCACGACGAGCCGACGATCGAGGCCATGAACGCGCTCCAGCTCGACGTGTCGGGCGTCGGGAACCACGAGTTCGACGAGGGCGTCGCGGAGCTCCTCCGCATGCAGAACGGCGGCTGCCATCCGGTCGACGGGTGTCAGGACGGCGATCCCTTCGCGGGCGCTTTCTTCCCGTATCTCGCCGCGAACGTGTTCTACGCCGGGACTGACGAGACGATCCTGCCGGCCTACGAGATCAGGAAGGTCCGTGGCGTCAAGATCGCGTTCATCGGGCTCACCCTCGAGGGAACGCCCACGATCGTGACGCCGTCGGCGGTGGCGGGGCTCGAGTTCAGGCCGGAGGTCGCGACCGTGAACGCGCTCGTCGGCAAACTCGAGGACCAGGGAGTGCGATCGTTCGTCGTCCTCGTGCACCAGGGCGGGTCGCAGCGGCCGCCCTCGCCGGGGCCGTTCACGTCTCTGCCGAATCCCGACGGCTACACGGACGTCAATCGGTGCATCAACTTCAACGGCCCCGAGATCACGTCGATCGCGCAGGGGCTCGACCCGCGCATCAAAGTCGTGGTCAGCGCGCACACGCATCAGCCGTACGTGTGCACGATCGCGGGCAAGCTCGTGACGAGCGCCTCGTCGTTCGGGCGCGTGATCACCGACATCGACCTGCGAGTCGATCACCAGTCGAAGGAGATCGTCTCGGCCGAGGCAACGAACCACATCGTCACGCAGGACGTGCCGAAGGACCCGGCCGAGACGGCCATCCTCGAGAAGTACACGGAGCTGGCGGCACCGCTCGCAAACCAGGTGATCGGCGAGATCACGGAAGACATCCCCTCGGGGCGTGACACGCCGAGCGGAACCAACGACGCCGGCGAGCAGCCGATGGGCGACGTGATCGCGGACGCGATGCTGGAGGCAACGACTCCCACCGACTTCGGCGGCGCCGTTGCGGCATTCATGAACGCTGGCGGCGTCCGCGCGGGACTGCTCTACGACCAGATCAGCGGCGGCGAGCAGCCCGGAGAGGTCACGTACGCCGAGGCGTTCACCGTCCAACCGTTCGGCAACACGCTCGTAGTCAAGACGTGCACGGGACAGCAGCTGTACGACGTCCTCAACCAGCAGTTCAACAATCCGTCCGCGGGCAGCAACCGGATCATGCTGCCCTCGGCGAACGTCGACTACCACTGGACGACGGTCGGCGGCCCGCACATCGTCGACGGGACGCTGTCGTTCGACGACGGAGCCACGTTCGTCGAGAAGGCCGCCAGCTACCACGTCGCGCTGAACAACTTCACCGCGGACGGTGGCGACGGCTTCACGGTGTTCCGTGCCTGCACGGATCCCCTCGGCGGCGACGTGGACCTCGACGCGTTCACGGCCTACCTCATGGCGCACAAGCCGCTTGCGCCGCCAGCGCTCGACCGGATCCACCTGGACGGGTAGCGGTCACACTTCGACGGTCTCGCCGTCCCGGGGGATCACGACCCCCGGGACGGCGGCCGCCAGGTCGCCGCGTCGCAGGAAGCAGTGGTTCAGCGCCTCCAGGTGCACGCAGACCACGACCGGGACGCGCGCGGCGACCTCGCGGACGTCGTCGATCCCCATCACGATCAGACCGCCCTCGAGGAACGAGGCGCCGCCCGCGTTCACCACGGCGACCCGCGGCCGGAAGCGGCCGATGGTCTCCTCGACGCCCTCGTACCACACCGTGTCGCCGGCGAGATAGAGCTCGTCGAGCACGAAGCCGCTGACGGGCGCGAGCGCCTCGGCGACCGCACCGGAGCCGTGCCGCGCGGGGACCCGGCGGATCGCGAGGCCGTCCCAGTCGACGGCGTCGTCGACGGGCCGGGCGTCGAGGCCGACCGCGCGCAACCGCTCCTCGTCCTCCGGTTGGCAGAGCACCGGGACGTCGCGCGGCAGGAGCCGCTCCGCGGTCTCGTCGAGGTGATCCTTGTGACAGTGCGTCACAAGGACGGCGTCGAGCCCCTCGACGACCTCCTCGGCGGGGAAAGGGAGCTCGACGGTGGGGTTGCGCACGGGGTTCGCGGTGTCCTCGATCGGCGGTCGCGCCCCGGCGGGATCGAGCATCGGATCGACGAGGATCCTCCGCCCCGACAGCTCCAGGATCAGGGTTGCGTTGCGGACGAGAGTCACGCGCATGCAGCAATTTCTAGGGCATTCGCGGAGCGAATGCCCCGCTATACTCCACCGCTCCGATGAGCAACCACACCCTCGAGACACCCACACAGCCCGAGGCTGGCGTCTGGACGACCGGCCCGGACGGCGAGCTGATCCCCGACTACGAGGGGACGTTCCCGACGATCAACGAGGGGGAGGTCGTGCACGGCACGGTCGTCCGCGTCGACAAGGACGAGGTGCTGGTCGACATCGGCTACAAGTCCGAGGGCGTGATCCCGGTGGCGGAGCTCTCGATCCGCCGCAACGTGAACCCGGCGGACGAGGTCTCGGTCGGCGACGAGATCGACGCGCTCGTGATGACGAAGGAGGACGCGGAGGGTCGCCTGCTCCTGTCGAAGAAGCGCGCCCGCTTCGAGCTCGCCTGGAAGGCGATCGAGGCCGCGGCCGAGAGCGGCGAGCCGGTCGTCGGGAAGGTGATCGAGGTCGTCAAGGGCGGCCTGATCCTCGACCTCGGCGTCCGCGGCTTCCTGCCCGCGTCGCTCGTCGACATCCGCCGTGTCCAGGATCTCGACGAGTTCCTCGGCAAGGAGCTCCGCTGCAAGGTGATCGAGCTGAACCGCTCGCGCAACAACGTCGTGCTCTCCCGGCGCGCCGTCCTCGAGGACGAGCGCAAGGAGATGCGCCAGGCGATCCTCGACCGGCTCAACCCGGGCGACGTCGTCGAGGGCACGATCTCGAACATCGTCGACTTCGGCGCGTTCGTCGACCTCGACGGGATGGACGGGTTGATCCACATCTCGGAGCTCTCCTGGTCGCACGTCAACCACCCGTCCGAGGTGCTCGAGATCGGCGAGACCGTGAAGGTCAAGGTGCTCGACATCGACCGCGAGCGGCAGCGGATCTCCCTCGGGCTCAAGCAGACGCAGTCGGACCCGTGGCAGCAGGTGCTCGACTCCTACGGGGAAGGCGACGTCGTCGAGGGACGTGTCACGAAGGTCGTCACGTTCGGCGCGTTCGTCGAGATCCTCCCGGGGGTCGAGGGGCTCGTCCACATCTCCGAGCTCGCGAGCCACCACGTCGAGAACCCGCGCGAGGTCGTCTCGCAGGGCGATCCCGTCAACGTCCTCATCCTCGAGATCGACGGCGAGCGCCGCAGGCTCTCGCTCTCGCTCAAGCGGGTCGAGGACGACGCCGTCCCCGTCCCGCGGGCGGACGGGGCGGAGTCGGTGCACGCGACGCCGGACCTGAAGCTCTCCGAGGAGGCCTTCCCTGCCGGCGGCACGGTCGCCGCGCCGGAGGACGAAGCGGAGGCTCCCGAAGAGCCCGAGGCCGCCGACGAGCCCGAGGCGGAGGCTGCGGTGGAGCCCGAAGCCGCCGAGGAGCCCGAGGCGGAGGTCGAGGCCGTCGCCGCGGAGCCCGAGGTGGAGGCTGCGGTGGAGCCCGAAGCCGCCGAGGAGCCCGAGGCGGAGGTCGAGGCCGTCGCCGAGGAGTCCGTGGAGCCTGCCGCGGACGAGCCCGAGACGGACGGCGACCAAGTCGACGAGCACGTCTAGCACTCCTCGCAGAGGAGTGCTCGCGGTCGCGATCACCGGCGGGATCGGGGCGGGGAAGTCCACCGCGCTCGACGCGTTCCGCGCGCTCGGCGCCGCGACGGTCTCGAGCGACGAGATCGTGCACCACCTCGTGGCGGCGGACGACGGCGTGCGCGACGCGCTCGTCGCGCGGCTCGGGGAGGGGATCCTCGGCGAGGACGGCCGCCCCGACCGGACGCGGATCGCGCAGGCGGTGTTCGGTGACCGGGAGCGCCTCGCCTGGCTCGAGGGGCTCCTGCACCCGCTCGTCTCCCACGAGTACCTCACGTGGCGGGAGCAGCTCGCGCACCTCGACGCGCCGCCGCTCGTCTGCGTGACCGAGGTGCCGCTGCTCTTCGAGGTGGGCTCGCAGGACCGCTTCGACAAGGTGATCGTGATCACCGCCCCGCGGGCGCTGCGGGAGCAGCGCCGCAGAGTGCCTCGCGACGACCGGGACGCGCGCCTCCTGCCCGACCGCGAGAAGGTGCGGCGTGCGGACTACCACTACGTGAACACGGGCACGTTCGAGGACCTCCTCGAGTGGGTCGGCGGCGTGATGGCCGAGCTCGAGGCGGAGGCCCTCGCAGGCGCGTGAGACGTCTCTTCCTCGTGCTGGTCCTCGGGGTCGGGGTCGCGGCGGCGGTGGTCGCGTGGGTCGTCACGACCGAGCCCGACTGGTACCAGCGCGTTCGCTATCCGCTGCGCTACGAGGCGATCGTCAAGGCTCACGCGAGGAACTACGACCTGCCCCCCGCACTGCTGGCGGCGGTCATCTACGCCGAGAGCAAGTTCGACCCGTCGGCGCGCTCCGACGCCGGAGCGGTCGGCCTCATGCAGCTTCTGCCCGAGACGGCGCGTGGGATCGCGGTGCGGACCGGAGGCAACGGCTTCGTCGACTCCGACCTGCTCGACCCCGAGCTCAACGTCCGCTACGGCTCGTGGTATCTGCGCAACCTGCTCGACCGCTACCACGACGTGCGCACCGCGCTCGCCGCGTACCACGCAGGCCAGGGGAACGTCGACGAATGGAGGCGGGAGGGCGGCGGGATCCGCTTCCCGGAGACCAGGCACTACGTCGAGAAGGTGCTCGACGCCGAGCGGGTGTACGCCGACGTCTACGGCGACGAGCTCCGCTCCGGCTGACACGCATGACGATGGCCGAGTCGGGTCAGCGGCTGATTGTGAGGCGCGCCGGCGGCTCGATCACGTCCACGACCCTCACCCGTCCGCCCGTGATCTGACTGATGGTGACGGAACGACGTCGAACGTCCCCGGACGCCGTGAAGGTGACGGGCCCCAGGATCCCCGTCCCGAGCGTCGTCCGGAGCAGGGTCTGCGTGACGGATGCTCGTGTCCCCCTGGAGTGCGCGATGGCGTTCAGCATCACCTCCGCCGCCGCAGCGGTCTCTACGCTGAAGAGCTCCGGCGGGCGCCCGATCCGCTCGGTCAGCTCCTTGACGAATCGCCGGCCGGTCGGCCGGAGCCGGTCGAGTGGCACGCCCAGCGCGGTGACGTGCAGCCCCTCGACCTCGCTGCCCAGGTTGCCGAGATCCTTGTAGACGATCTGGAAGCCGTCAGCCCCGAGGAGCAGCGGGGCGCCTCCGAGTGCTCGCCGGAGATCGACGAGCAATGAGCTTCCGACTCTGAACGCTCCCGCGAGGTAGACGCCGTCGATACGCGTGGACCGCACACGCTCGGCGAGAAGGGCGTACTCTGCCGCACCTTGTCGCCACCGTCCCTGCCCGGCAATGCGGATCCCGGACAGTTCTCCGGCCCGCACGAACGCCCTGGCGAGCGTCGAGCCGTAGTCGGACCCGTCGTCGAGGACGAACACGCGACGCACCCCTGAGACACGAAGGAACTCCACCGCCCCCGCGGCCTGTACATCGTCGGCCGCAGTCAGCCGCACGTAGTTGCGGCGGCCGTTGGGGTAGTACTTCGCCGGTTCGTCAGCGGGCACGACCGCGCTCGCCCGTGTCAGGCCGACGTACGTGTTGAGCCCGTTGGCGACCGCCACCGAGCCACCAGGCGCCGCGTTCAGGATCGGGAGCATGGCCTGCGAGCAGCTCGAGTAGACCGGGCCGACGACACCCACCACGCGGCGACGCGCGACGTACGCCCGCGCATTGGCGGCGCACCGCTCGGCGCTCGGGAAGCCGCTCGCACGCTCGGCGTCGTTGCAGGCCTGGAATCCGACCGTGAAGCGCCCGGCTTTCCAGCCGCGGCGCTCGAAGACGAGTTGGACGCCCGAGATCATCTGCGCCGACGCCTGGGCCGCGAAGCCCTGGAGCGACAAAGGCAGGGCGACGAGCAGGTCGGGGGAGCCGGGGCCCTGAAAGTGAACGGGCGAGCAGAGCGACGCGGGCAGCGTTCCGGCGGCGCCGGCGGCCGCCATCGGAACGGCCACCTTCGCGACGAGCCCCCGGCGGACCGATGCCCACACCCGCGTCGAGCCGACGGCAACCGAGACCGGGTCCTGTCCGAGCGAGATCGTCCGCATCTCTCCAGTCCGCGCGTCGATCCGCGCGAGCGTCCCGTCACCGCGGTCCGCCGTCCAGACCGCGCCCTCGCCGACCGCGAGATCGACCGGTGCGCGATCGATGCCGAGCTCGATCGTCGCGACGACCGCTCTCAGCTTGGGATCGATCTTGGTCAGGTTGGACGTGTTCGCGTTGAGCACCCAGACGCTCGAACCGCCGAGGGCGATGGCGGTGGGGAACGGCGCGAGCGCGTCGGTTCGTCCGGCGATGGGGACGCGCGAGAGGACCGCTCCCGACCGCGGGGCGATCTCGAGCGCGACGGCGCTCGGGCCGCTGACCGCCCACACGCGTCCACCCCGTGCGGCGATTGCGTCGAGCCCGACACCGACGTCGATGCCGTCGACGGTGTCCGATCCGGTGTCGAGCCGCATGAGTCGCGACGACCCGTCCGTGACCCAGACGGCCGTGGCGGTCACCGCGATCGACGGGATTGCGGGGGCCGTGCGCGCGATCGCCGGCCCGCGCCTCTTTGGCAGCGCGACGCGCCGGACCACCTGGCCGTAGGCGGGATCGACCTCGACCACTTCGCGGCCGACAGCGTCGACGAGCCACAACGCTCCGTCCCCGACGGCCATGTCGCCGACCTCGAGCTCGGGGACGACGATTCGCCGGATCGCACCTGTCGGCCCGTCGAGCCCGAGAATCGTCCCGGAGACGTGGTTCTCGATCCACACGTCAGACCCGCCGGCCGCGACGAGCCCGGGACCGCCCGGGACCTGCACCTGGCCCACCAGTCGTTCCGAGTCTGGCTGGACGATGCCGACCGCATTCGGGGAAATGGCGATGGTGGGCTCTTCCGAGTCGTTCGTGACCTCGATGACGACGACTGCCGCTGCGATGCCGGCGGCTGCGAGGCCGCTCGCCACCGCAAATCGGCCGAGCCGGCGACGACGTGCCCGTTCCCGGGCCAGCGGAGCGTCCAGAACGGGGTCGTGCTCGAGAACTTGTCGCTGGAGATCCTGCAGCGGCCGGCCCGGCTCGATCCCGAGCTCGTCATGGAGGACGCGGTGAAGGTCGGTGAATACGCGCAGCGAATCTCCCTGCCGTCCGGAGCGATAGAGGGCGAGCATCAGCTGAGCATGGAGCCGTTCGCGGAGCGGGTTGGCAGCGACGAGGCGCTCGAGCTCCGCGATGAGGGCGGTGTGCCGGCCAAGCGCCAGCTCGGCATCCGCAAGCTCCTCCTGGGCCTCGACCCGAAGCTCTTCGAGGTGGGCGATCTCGCTCTGCGCGAAGCTGTCGTACGCGAAGTCCTCGAGTGCGTCACCCCGCCACAACGAGAGCGCTTCGCGCAGCGTGGCCGCTGCGCGGTCTACGTCGCCGTTCGCCAACGATCGACGACCGTCGGTCAGCAGCTCGGCGAACCGGTCGACGTCACGCTGGCCGGGGGCGACGACGAGGACGTAGCCCCCACCGCGGCTCAGAATCGCATCGCTCGCGTGAGAGCCCGCCAGCGACCTGCGGAGGCTCGACACTGCGTTCTGAACGATCTTGCCTGCCGACGGTGGTGGCTCTGCGCCCCACAGCTCGTCGACGATCCGGTCGGTGGAGAGCACCTCGCCCGCATGGACGACGAGGAGGGCCAGGAGGGCACGGGGTTTCCCAGGTGGAACCTCGAGCCGGCGACCGTCGTCGAGCACCTCGAGCGAACCGAGGACGCAAAATTCCATGTGACCTCCGGCACGAGCGTAACACCGCATCCGACGGCTGAACAGGCGCCGAGTTACCGCCCAGTGGACGCGAATGAGCGCGCGATGGTCGGACTGCGGCAGGTTCGGGCGACTGGGTCGCGCCAGGCGGCCCCGAGGAGAGGAGACGACCGTGAACACCGTCCTCCGCACGTTCGTCGCTGTGGCCGTGCTGGCGACGCTGGTCGTGCCCTGTGCCCAGGCTGATCCCTGGTTCCAGGACGAGCCCGGTCCAGTTGCGGACTCCAGATCGCCGGACGCACAGCATGCAGCCGCGCGAGCGCGAGCCGCGACGTTGGCAGTCGCCGACCGGCCCGGAGTCGATGTCGAGTGGATCCAGCGACTGCCCGCGGCGGTCGTCCCGCCCACCGGCGCGTCCGAGTCGGGCTTCCGCGTGACCGACGCGCTCGCCGGCGCGGCGGCCGCCCTCGCAGCGGTCGCGGTCTTGGTCGGACTGCTGGCGCTCGGTTGGCGCGCGCCGCGTTCGGTGAGCAACCCCGAGGTCAGCCCTCCAACCGGATCGCTGGACGGAGCTGACGGCTGACGACCTCAACGGCGCTCGAGGTCGGCGTCGTTCGCTGTATGAGGCGACACCTCCCATCGCGAGCCTCCGGGTCGAGCTTGCCGTGTCGCGCGGGAAGCAGTCCCGGGGGCACCGCTGGGGTCCGCACTACGACGGAGGAAGGGCCACGCCCTCGAGCATGTGGCGCCAGAGGTTGTCGAGCAGCCGGACGCCGGGATCGAGGAAGAGCACCGCGGGGAAGTCCATCGCGCCGGCCGAGAACACCCTTGCGCCCGCGCGCGTCTCGTAGTACGCTCATCTCCGCGCTGACGCCCGGGCCGAACAGGTCGGGGATCCGCGCGAGCACCCGGGTGCCCGGCGGTGACTCGGACGTCGTCGAGTCGATCTCGATCCCGAAGCCGCCCACCTCGCTCCCGAGCGAGGCTTCCGTTCGCGAGGCCGGTGTCCCCGAACAGCCACGGCGCCGCATCGACGTCGACCATCGTGAACGGCGCCTGGCGCGTGCCGTCGTCGTTCGCCCGGTACTGGACGCCGAGCAGGCGTGACTCCGGCCCGCGCGAGGGCACGCCACTGTGCGACGCGCACGATCGAGTTGGCGTCGCGCTCCACCTTCCAGAAGAAGTTGTTCGCGGAGAGGAACACGAGCCGGCCCGCCCAGGTCGCGGAAGCGCTCGATCACGTCGTAGGCGTGGGCCGTGACGTACTCGGTGTGTCCCGGGAAGACGACGAGGTCGTACCTGCGCCGGAGCTCGTCGCCGCTCGCGAGCGCGTCCACGTCGTCGTTCGGTGAGGAAGTCGGGGTTGCGACCCGTCTGCTCGAGCCAGCGGAGGAACGGGTAGTCGTAGCGGCGGAACCTCGGCGGCACGCCACGCGCGCGGTACGGGCGGTCGAGCACGACAGGTGGGTGCCCGCCGGCGTACCACGTGTCGCCCCAGCCGTCGCCGTCTGCGTCGTAGAGGTTGTAGGCCTGCCAGGTGTTCGTCGGGAGCACCACGGCCACGCGCGACGGCCCGGGCGTGGACGGGCGCAGCACGAACGGCGCGAACCCCACGCGGCCGTCGGGCGCCTCGAGCTTCGCGGCGTAGAGCCCGCTCGGCCAGGTGCCGGACTGGACGCGGATCGTCCGCGGTGCCGAGCGCTTCCCGCTCCAGTCGACGGGCACCGGGTCGGCCATCTGGAGGCCCGTGAGGTCGTCGCTCCGCATGCCCGAGATACGGGCCGTGTCCGATCCGCAGGAACGTGAGCCGGAGCGACGGCACGTCGGCGCGGATCCGGAGGTCCATCGGCTCGGTCGGGAGGTACGAGCGCCGCGTGAACGCCGCCTCGACGCCGAGCAGGTGGACGACGGGCGCGGTCGCGCGGGCGGGGGTCGGCGGTCGCTTGCCGCCGTACACGCGCCGCCGGCCGTCCTTCGAGAGCGTCAGACGCATGACGTACGAGCCGACGGGGGTGTCGGGCGGCGGGTGCCAGGCGATCTCGTGACGCCCCGCGCGGAGCGACTTCTGCCTCGTCCACGCGACGTCGCCCTTGCCGATCCCCATCCGCATCGCGTCGAGCTGGACGAGCGCGGCGCGATCGAGGGAGAACGACACCGTGGCGACGTCGCGCCCCGTCACCCCCGGCGCGATCGTGACGTACATCGGCCGATCGCCCGCGAACCGGAGCGCCGAGCCCCGCACAGCGATCGTGCTCGCGCGCGGGCTGCCCGAGTCGCGCGCGAGCGTCCGGCCGGGGAGGACTCCCGCAGCGGCCAGACCGCCGACCAGGAAGCGCAGGAGGCCCCTCCGCGTCAGCGCGCCCGACACCCCGGGATGCTAGTCGGCACGCCGGAGGGGAACCTCCCAGCCTGTCGCGGGCGAAGGTTCCGGGAGGTACCGTGCCGGTGGTGCCCGACCTGCGCGTCACGTCCGCCTACCGTCCGACCGGCGACCAGCCGCGCGCCATCGCGCAGCTCTCCGAGTCGCTCCGCGCGGGGAACCGGGGGCAGACGCTGCTCGGCGCGACCGGCACCGGCAAGACCGCGACGATGGCGTGGGTGATGGAGGAGCTCCAGCGTCCGGCGCTCGTGATCGCGCACAACAAGACGCTCGCCGCGCAGCTCTGCAACGAGTTCCGCGAGTTCTTCCCCGAGAACGCGGTCGAGTACTTCGTCTCCTACTACGACTACTACCAGCCCGAGGCGTACGTCCCCCAGGCCGACCTCTACATCGAGAAGGACTCGTCGCAGAACGACGACATCGCGCGCCTCCGGCTGGGTGCGACGAGCTCGCTCCTGACGCGGCGGGACGTCGTCGTGGTCGCGAGCGTCTCGTGCATCTACGGGCTCGGCTCGCCGGAGGAGTGGCGCGAGCGCGTGCTGATCCTCGAGGTCGGCTCCGAGCACGACCGGGACGAGCTCCTCCGGACGCTGATCGAGTCGCAGTACGTCCGCAACGACACCGTGCTGGCACGCGGCCGCTTCCGCGTGCGCGGCGACGTCGTCGAGGTGCAGCCGGCGTCGAGCGAGACGGCGTACCGCATCTCGATGTTCGGCGACGAGGTCGAGCAGATCTCGCACTTCCACCCGCTCACGGGCGAGGTGCTCTCGAAGCTCGACAACCTCGCGATCTGGCCCGCGACCGAGTACGTGACCTCGAAGCCGACGATCGAGCGGGCACTGGACGAGATCCGCCACGAGCTCGAGCAGCAGGTCTCGGCCTTCGAGGCCGAGGGGAGGATGCTCGAGGCGCACCGGATCCGCCAGCGCACCGAGTACGACCTCGAGATGCTGAAGGAGCTCGGGTTCTGCAACGGGATCGAGAACTACTCACGCGTCCTCGAGGGCAGGCCGCCGGGCTCGCACCCGTTCACGCTGATCGACTACTTCCCGGACGACTTCGTCTGCTTCATCGACGAGTCGCACCAGACCGTGCCGCAGCTCGGCGGCATGTACGAGGGCGACCGCTCGCGCAAGCAGACGCTCGTCGACTACGGCTTCCGGCTGCCCTCGGCGCTCGACAACCGGCCGCTCCGCTTCGACGAGTTCCTCGGGAAGGTCGGCCAGCTGGTGTTCGTCTCGGCGACGCCCGGCTCGTACGAGCTGCGGCACTCGCAGGCGGTCGCCGAGCAGCTGATCCGTCCGACGGGCGTCGTCGACCCGGAGGTGGAGGTGCGGGCGACGAAGAACCAGATCGACGACCTGCTCTCCGAGATCCGGCGCCGCGAGCAGGCGAACGAGCGCGTGCTCGTCACGACGCTGACGAAGAAGATGTCCGAGGACCTGACCGACTACCTGCTCGAGTCGGGCGTCAAGGCGCGGTACCTCCACTCCGAGATCGACACCCTGGAGCGGATCCAGATCATCCGCGAGCTTCGCCTCGGCGAGTACGACGTGCTCGTCGGCGTCAACCTCCTGCGCGAGGGGCTCGACCTGCCCGAGGTGTCGCTCGTCGCGATCCTCGACGCCGACAAGGAGGGGTTCCTGCGCGGGAAGACCGCGCTCCTCCAGACGATCGGCCGTGCGGCGCGCAACGTGAACGGCAGCGTGCTCATGTACGCGGACAAGCTGACGGAGGCGATCCAGGGCGCGCTCGAGGAGACGAACCGACGACGAGCGGCACAGCTCGCCTACAACGAGGAGCAGGGCATCACGCCGGAGTCGATCGTCAAGGGCGTCTCCGACATCGCGGAGCTCCTCGCGCTCGAGTCCCCGACCGTCCCCGGCCGCCGCCGGCGCGGGAAGCAGGAGGTCTCGGGCATGAGCCGCGAGGAGCTGGAGAAGCTCGTCGTGACGCTCGAAGAGGAGATGTACGTCGCGGCCGAGGAGCTCCGCTTCGAGTACGCGGCGAAGCTCCGCGACGAGGTCAAGGAGCTGCGCCGCGAGCTGAACGCGCTGGCCGACACTCCCGCGTAGGGCCGGCTCCCCGGCCCCGCCGCGTCAGGCCGCTGCCGCGTCCGGCTGCTGCCGCCGTCGTCGCCGCAGCGCCCGAGAGAGCTTGTGTTGATTCAACACAAGCGTTGCCCCGGGTCTTGCGCCCGAGAACTGGGCGCGCGAGGGAGCTTGTGTTGATTCAACACAAGCGTTGCCCCGGGTCCTGCGCCGGCAGAACTGGGCGCTCGAGGAAGCTTGTGTTGATTCAACACAAGCGTTGTCCGTGCCGCGGCCCCGCGGCCCCGTGGCCCCGTGGCCCCGTGGCCCCGTGGCCCGGCGGCCGGCGGACACGCCGGCGGCGGACGTGGCTCGCAGGAGGCCCGCAGCGGGCAGAGTGAGGCGGTGAGCGACGCCCGGATCGGCTCTTCGGACGCCCCCCTCCGGGCGAACGTCCGCCTGCTCGGGGAGATCCTCGGTCGCGTGCTCACCGAACAGGAGGGCGAGGACCTGCTGCGGCTCGAGGAGCGGATCCGACTGCTCGCGCGGCTCGGCAGGCGCGGCGACGCGGGCGCTTCCCGTGCGCTCGCCGAGACGATCGCGGGGCTCGACCTGCGGACCCAGGGGGCCGTCCTGCGCGCGTTCTCGATGTACTTCCATCTCGCCAACCTCGCCGAGCAGCACCACCGGATCCGGCGTCGCCACGAGCTCGAGCGCGAGGGGGCGACGCTGCGCGAGTCGCTCGACGAGGCGCTCGAGCTGCTGCAGGGGGAGGGCGTCGACGAGCCGGCGCTCCGCGAGGCGGCGGCCCGGGTCGCCGTCGAGCTCGTGCTCACCGCCCACCCGACCGAGGCGCTGCCACGGACGATCCTCGAGAGGCATCGCGCGATCGCCGAGCTGGTCGCCGGTCTCGACGACCCGCGCCTCTCGGCCCGCGAGCGAGAACACCTCGAGCGGCGCCTCGCGGAGGAGGTGACGCTCCTCTGGCAGACCGACGAGGTCCGCTCGCAGCGGCCGCGCGTCGTCGACGAGATTCGGCAGGGCCTCTGGTTTCTCGAGCAGAGCCTGTGGGACGCCGCGCCGGACCTCGTCGAGGCGTGGCGTGCCCGGCTCGGGCCGTCGTCGCCGCTCCGGTTCGGGAGCTGGATCGGCGGGGACCTCGACGGCAATCCGCATGCCGGGCCCGAGACGGTGCGCGAAGCGGTCGAGCGCTCGGCGGCGACCGTGCGGGAGCTCCTGCGACGCGACGTGCGTGC
Organism: uncultured Actinomycetes bacterium; assembly: GCA_963710125.1. Lineage (GTDB taxonomy): Bacteria > Actinomycetota > Thermoleophilia > Gaiellales > Gaiellaceae > Gaiella. The sequence goes on from CAVPZH010000018.1 coordinate 120,582, forward strand.
GCTTGCGGCCTCGTGGGGGATCTCCACGACGCTCGTCGGCGCGGAACCGGCGGTCGGCGAGGTCGACCTACCCCGGGAGCGCAACCCGCACGAGCCCTACCGCCGCCGGCTGACCGCGATCTGGGAGACGCTCGCCGCGGACGGCTATCGCTCCTCCCGGGAGCTCGCGGACGAGCTCGACGTGGTCGAGCGGAGCCTCCGCGCCCATCGCGGCGAACGCGTCGCCGACGGCGGCCTCGCGGCGCTCCGGCGGCGCCTGGACGTGTTCGGGCTGCACGGCACGGCCCTCGAGCTGCGCCTCCATTCCGCCACGCTGCGCGACGATCCCGAGCGGACGGCCGCGGTGCTGCGGGAGGCCGCGGCCCTCCAGCGCGTGCGGGGGACGGGGTGCATCGACCGGCTCGTCGTCTCCATGACCCACGACGCCGACGACGTGCTGCGCGCGGAGGAGCTCGCGGCCGAGGCGGGCCTCGACGTGGCCGTCGTGCCGCTGCTCGAGACGATCGCCGACCTGCGCGGCTCGAGCGCGCTCGTCCGAGAGCTGCTCGACCGACGCCCGCGGCCCACGCTCGAGGTCATGGTCGGCTACTCGGACTCGGGCAAGGACGGCGGCGTGGTCACGGCCCAGTGGGAGATCTACCGCGCACAGGAGGCGCTCGCCTGGCTCGCGGGCGAGCGCGGAGTCGAGCTGACGATCTTCCACGGCCGCGGCGGCAGCGCGGGGAGGGGCGGCGGCCCCACCTACGCCGCGATCGTCGCGCAGCCGCCGCATGCGGTGGACGGCCGGCTCAAGCTGACCGAGCAGGGCGAGACGATCGCGTTCAAGTACGGGCTCCCGGGGCTCGCGCGGCGCAACCTCGAGGCCGCGCTCGCGGCGACCCTCCTCACGGCGTTTCCGAACCGCGTGCTCCCCGAGGCGCCGCCGGGCGCACGCGACTCGATCGAGGCCGTCTCGGATGCGTCGTACGCGAGCTTCCGCTCGACGGTGTGGGAGGACCCCGGCTTCCCGGCCTTCTTCGCCAGCTTCACGCCGCTCGACGAGCTGACCCTGCTCGAGATCGGCTCGCGCCCGGCACGGCGCCAGGAGGCGGACGGCGAGCCCGGGCTCGGTGCGCTGCGGGCGATCCCCTGGGTGTTCTCGTGGACGCAGACCCGCTGCATCGTTCCCGCGTGGCTCGGTGCGGGCACCGGCTTGGAGGCGCGGCCGCTGGACGAGCTGCGTGGGCTCTTCGCCGCCTGGCCGTTCTTCCGCGCGCTCGTCGAGAGCCTGGAGATGTCCCTCGCGAAGACGAGCATGGAGATCGCGGAGCGCTACCTCGAGCTCGTCCCCGACGCGCAGCTCGCCGGGCGGGTGTTCGGGCGGCTGCGCGAGGAGCACGACCGCACCCGCGAGGCGGTGCTCGGGATCGTCGGCACGCGCGAGCTGCTCGACCGGCATCCCGTGCTCCAGCAGTCCGTCCGCCTCCGGAACCCGTACGTCGACCCGATGAACGCGATCCAGGTGGAGCTCCTCAAGCGCTATCGCGCCGGTGACGAGGAGGCGCTGCGACCGCTGCTCCGCTCGATCGCAGGCATCGCGGCTGCGCTCCGCAACACCGGCTGAGCCCCCACCGGTTCCGGTCAGAATGCGCCCGTGGCGGTTCTCGGGGTCGACGTCGGCGGAACGTTCACCGATGCGGTGCTGCTCGCGGACGGGACGCTCCACACCGCGAAGGTGCCGACCCGGCCGGAGCAGGAGGAATCGGTCGCCGAGGCCGCCCGCCTGGTCCTCGAGGCGGCGGGCGACCCCTCGGTCGAGCGGTTCGGGCACGGCAGCACCGTCGCCACGAACGCGCTCCTCGAGCGCAAGGGGGCGCGCACGGCCTTCGTCGCGACGGAGGGATTCGAGCACCTGCTCCACCTGCGCCGGCAGGACCGGGCCCATCTCTACAGGCTCGAGCTCGACCATCCCGAGCCGCTCGTCCCGCTGGAGCGCTGCGTCGGCGTGCGCGAGCGGCTTGGGCCCGACGGCCTCGTGACGCCGCTCGCGCTCGACAGCCTCCCCGACCTCGACGCGGAGGCTGTCGCGGTCTGCCTCCTGTTCTCGTTCCGCGATCCCTCCCACGAGCGGGCCGTCGCGGACGAGCTGCGGCGGCGGCTGCCGGACGCCCACGTGGTCGCCTCACACGAGGTGGCCCCCGAGTTCCGCGAGTACGAGCGGGCCTCGACGACCGTCGCCGACGCCTACCTCGGCCCGGCCGTCGCCCGCTATCTCCGCACGCTCCGCTCGACCGCGCGGGCCGTCGGCCTGCCGGAGCCGCTCGTCATGCGCTCGTCCGGCGGCGTCGCGTCGCTCGAGGAGGCGGCCGCGCACCCCGCCCTGATCCTCGTCTCCGGGCCGGCCGCCGGGGTCGTCGCGGCCGAGCGGATCGCTGCGCTCGCGGGGGCTCCGAACGCGATCGCGTTCGACATGGGCGGGACGTCGACGGACGTCTGCCTCGTGGCCGGCGGTCGGGCCGGCCGCGCGGACGGTCGCGAGGTCGCAGGCTTCCCGATCCAGGTGCCGATGGTCGACATCCACACCGTCGGCGCCGGCGGGGGCTCGATCGCCTGGCGCGACGTCGGCGGGGCCCTCCGCGTCGGCCCGCGCAGCGCCGGGGCGAGCCCGGGGCCGGCGTGCTACGGGCGGGGAGGCACCGAGCCGACCGTGACCGACGCGAACCTCGCTCTCGGCCGACTGCCCCCGCGCCTGCCGGGCGGCCTCGAGCTCGACGCCGAGGCGGCCGCTCGCGCGCTCGGGACACTCGACCCGGGGAACGTGGTCGAGGTCGTGAACGCCGAGATGCTCCGCGCGCTCCGGGTCGTGTCGGTCGAGCAGGGTCACGATCCCCGGGACTTCGCGCTGGTCGCGTTCGGCGGCGCGGGCCCGCTGCACGCCTGCGCGCTCGCGGACGAGCTCGGGTGCCGCCGCGTGCTCGTGCCGGCCGCCGCGGGGGTGCTCTCGGCGCTCGGGCTCGTGGTGAGCGACGAGCGGCGCGACCACGTCCGCTCCGTCGTCGGCCCGCTCCGCGACGCGCCGCCGCCGCCGAAAGAGGGGGAGGCCAGCCTCCGCTACCGGGGGCAGTCGTTCGAGCTGCGCGTGAAGCTCGGGGACGACCTCGAGGAGCGCTTCCACCGCGCCCACGAGGAGCGCTACGGCTATGCGGACCGTTTGCGCGAGGTCGAGCTCGTCGCGCTCCGCACCGCCGACGTGCGACCCGGCCCGGTGGTGGAGCTCGGCGCGGCCGAGCGCCGTCGGGTGTCGGGGCCGGAGCTCGTGGTGCTCGACGGGGCGACGTGCTGGGTGCCGCCCGGCTGGATCGGCGAGACGGACCCTCACGGCACGCTCGTCCTGGAGCGGCGATGATCCCCGTCGAGCTGCAGGTGATCGGGAGCGCGCTCCGCGCGATCGCGGAGGAGATGGGGGCCGCGCTCGTCCGCTCCGCGTTCTCCTCGAACATCAAGGAGCGCCGCGACTGCTCCACCGCGCTCTTCGACGACCGTGGCCGCATGGTTGTGCAGGCAGAGCACATCCCGGTCCACCTCGGGGCGATGCCGGAGGCGGTCGCCGCCGTCATGGCCCGCGAGCCCGCGCCCGGCGAGGTCTGGGCGCTCAACGACCCCTACACCGGCGGGACGCACCTGCCCGACATCACCCTCGTCTCGCGCACCGTGCTCGGCTTCGCAGTCAGCCGCGCCCATCACGCGGACGTCGGCGGGATCGAGCCCGCGAGCCTGCCCGCCTTCTCCACCGAGCTCGCCGAGGAGGGGATCGTGATCCCGCCGACACGACTCGACGACGACCTCGTCGACCTGATCGCGTCGGCCTCGCGCAGCCCGGACGAGCGCCGCGGCGACCTCCGTGCCCAGCAGGCGGCGCAGCGGCTCGCGGACCTGCGGACGCGCGAGCTCGTCGCACGGCACGGCCGCGAGCGGGTCGTGGCCGCGACGGACGAGCTCTACGCATACGCCGAGCGCCGGGTGCGGGCGGCGCTCGCCGCGCTCCCGGACGGCCGCTACGAGGCGGTGGACGTCGTCGAGGCGGTCGATCGCGACCTCCAGCTGCGCGCCGCCGTGACGATCGCCGGCGACGAGGTCGAGATCGACTTCGCGGGCACGGCGCTGCAGCATCGGGGCAACCTCAACTGCCCGCTCGCCGTGACGCGCTCCGCGTGCTTCTTCGTCGTGCGGGTTCTGACGGATCCCGACATCCCCGCCTCGGGCGGCGCGTTCGAGCCCGTCGCGGTGCGGGCGCCGGAGGGATGTCTCGTCAACGCGCGTCCCCCCGCTGCGGTCGTGGCGGGGAACACCGAGACCTCGAGCCGGATCACGGACGTCGTCCTCGCCGCCTTCGGGCGGGCGCTCGACGTCCCTGCCCAGGGGGCGGGGACGATGAGCAACACGACGTTCGGCACCGACGAGTGGACGTACTACGAAACGGTGGGCGGGGGCCAGGGAGCAGGTCCTGCTGGGGACGGCCCCTCGGGCGTGCACGTCGCGATGTCCAACGCGCTCAATACGCCGGTCGAGGCGCTCGAGCTCGCGTACCCGCTGCGGGTGGAGCGCTACGCGCTCCGGCTCGGCTCCGGTGGCGCCGGTGCGCACCGCGGTGGCGACGGCGTGGTCCGTGAGCTCCGAGCGCTCGTGCCCTGCCGCCTGTCGGTGCTCGGCGACCGGCGCCGTCACGCCCCCCGTGGGTCCCGGGGAGGAGCCGACGGACAGCGCGGTCGGACGCTCGTGAACGGCGAGGAGATCCCGGGCAAGGACACGCGGCAGCTCGCGGCCGGCGACCTCGTCCGCACCGAGACGCCGGGCGGCGGCGGCTGGGGCGCCCCGGGCCGGCGCTAGCTCGCCGGGCGAAAGGCGCCGCCGAAGCGCACGAGTGGCTCGCCGCTCTCGCCCGCGACCGCCCGGACGACTGCGCCGACGAAGAACGTGTGCGTCCCCACGGCCAGCTCCGTCTCGAGGCCGCACTCCAGCCAGCCGAGTGCGCCGTCGAGCAGAGGCGCGCCGAGCTCGCCGTCGGTCGCCGCGATCCCCCGCCACATCCCGATCGGCGGCACGCCCCGCGCGAAGTGGTCGGCGAGCCAGTGCTGATCGGCGGCGAGCACGGAGACCGCGAACGCGCGCGCCTCGCGCAGGAGCTCGTGCAGCGCAGCCTGGCGGGCGAGGGCGACGCCCACGAGCGGCGGCTCCAGGGAGAGCGAGACGAGCGTCGCGACCGTGAGGCCCACGCGTTGGCCGGCCGCGTTCACGGTCACCACGACGACCCCGCTCGGATGGCGGCGAAGGACCGTGAGCAGCGACTCGGCCGTCACGTCCGGGACTCTACGGCCGGCGGGCGACGAGTCGGCGCGGGTAGGCTCGGAGCCATGTGCAGGAACATCAAGACGCTCCACAACTTCGATCCGCCGGCGACCGACGAGGAGGTCCGCGCAGCCGCGCTCCAGTACGTGCGCAAGCTCAGCGGGGCCACCAAGCCGTCGAAGGCGAACGAGGCCGCCTTCGCCCGTGCGGTCGACGAGGTCGCCGAGGCCTCTCTCCGCCTGCTGCGCGAGCTGGTCACGACCGCACCGCCGCGCAACCGCGAGTTGGAGGCGGCCAGGGCCCGTGCCCGCGCGGAGAAGCGCTTCGGCGCCGCGGCCTAGCCGGGGCGGCCCCTCAACAACCGGGAGGCCCCTGCCGATAGCCGACTGGTGGCGGTCCCTCGTCCGGCTGCGCTCGCCTTCATGGCGCCGGTGGCGGTGCTCCCGGGCCTCGCCCTGCTCGCCGGCGGGGAGCACCACGTCCGGATCGACGCGTGGATCCACTTCACCGGCGTCGGGCTGGCGGCGGCGATCGCGATGGGCGCCGCGCTCGTGCTCTCGGTGTTCGGGGCGCTCCAGTCGGACGGCCGTGCCGTGCTGGCCGGACTCGCGTTCTCGGTCATGGCCGCGCTCCTCTGCCTGCACGGCGCCGCGACGCCCGGGATCCTGGTCGGCTCGAACGGCGTCGTCGCGTTCACCGGCGGCGCGACCCTCCCCGTCGGCTGTGCGATCCTCGCGCTCGGGACGCTCTCGACGTTCCGGCGGCTACCAGAACATTGGCTGGTGGTTCGGACACGTGCTCGAGATCGCCGGGATGGCCCTCGTCGGCATCCCCGTCGCCCTCGATCTCCGACGCGGCGCGAGCCACCAGTCGCGACCGCTCGTGGGTGACCTGCGCGCCGTCGACCTGGTCGCCGCCGAGGAGGCGTTCCTCGGTTCCCAGGTGCGCGCGCTGCTCGTGGCCCTCGCGGTGAAGGACGGGTCGACCGAGGAGCACACGCGACGGGTCGCCCTGCTCGCGGTGGAGGTCGGCGACGAGCTCGGTCTCCCGTCCGGCCGGCTCCGCGCCGTGGCCATGGGCGGGCTGCTGCACGACATCGGAAAGCTCTCGGTGCGCGACGAGGTGCTCCGCAAGCCGGCCGCGCTGACGGACGAGGAGTTCGCCGAGGTCAAGCTGCATCCGGCCGCGGGGGTCGCGCTGCTCGAGGAGCTCGGTGGCTTCGATCCGCTCGTCCTCTCACTCGTCCTGGACCACCACGAGCGACTCGACGGGTCGGGCTACCCGAGAGGCCTCGAGCGCGGCGAGATCTCGCTCGAGGCCCAGGTCCTCGGGGTCTGCGACGTCTACGACGCCCTGATCTCGCCGCGCGTCTACCGCGCCGCGTGGTCGCACGAGCGCGCCGTCGGGCTCCTGCGGGCCGGGGCCGGCACGGAGTTCGACGCGCGATGCGTGGCTGCGCTCGAGCGTGTGCTGGCGCGCGGGCCGGCGGACGGGCGCCTCGTACGACCGCCTGCCGCCGTCCGGCCTGCGGTCGGCTACGCGGCCGCGAGCGAGGCGTTCTTGTCGGCGAGGTAGCGCAGGTAGGGCTCGGGGTCGATCGGGCCGCCCGCGATGCGCTCGATCATCTCGGTCGGCGTGAACTTCCGGCCGTGGCGGTAGAGATTCTCCCGGAGCCATTCGTAGATCTCGCCGAACGACCCCCTCTCGATCTGCTCGTAGGCGTCCGGGACGTCCGCGAGCAGGCGGTGCCAGATCTGCACCGAGAGGACGTTCCCGAGTTGGTACGTCGGGAAGTAGCCGAACAGACCGCCGGCCCAGTGCACGTCCTGGAGGCAGCCGCGGCGATCGTCGCGCGGCCGGATCCCGACCAGCTCCTCCATCCGCGCGTTCCAGACGTCGGGCAGGTCCCTCGTGTCGAGGTCGCCGAAGAGGAGCTCTTGCTCGAGCCCGAAGCGGAGAATGATGTGGAGGCCGTAGGTCGTCTCGTCGGCGTCCACCCGGATCAGCGACGGCCGCGGGCGGTTCACGGCGCGGTGGAACGTCTCGAGCGGTACGTCTCCGAGGACGCTCGCGAAGCCGTCCCGGAACTGCGGGTAGAACCACCGCCAGAACTCGAGCGACCGGCCGATCACGTTCTCCCAGAGCCGGCTCTGCGACTCGTGCAGCGCCGACGAGCAGCCCGTCGCGAGCGGCGACCGGTCGAGCGCCGGATCCCCGCCCCGCTCGTACAACCCGTGACCCGCCTCGTGCATCGTGGAGAAGATCGAGGAGGCGTGCAGGTCGTCTTCCGCGTAGCGCGTCGTGAGGCGGACGTCCTGCGTCGAGAAGGACGTGCAGAACGGGTGGACGGTCGGGTCGAGCCTGAAGTTGGCCCCCTCCGCGCCGAAGGCGCGGATGACGGCCAGCGACAGCGCCTCCTGCGCCGGCTGCGGGAAGGGCCCGGTGACGAACGACTCGTCCTCCTCGCCGTCGGCGGCGGCGACGAGGTCGCGCAGGACGGGCTCCAACCGGTCGAACACGACCCGCACCTCGTCGGTGCGCATGCCGCGCTCGAAGTCGTCGAGCAGGACGTCGTACGGGTCGTCGCTCGACGGGAAGCAGGCGACGTAGCGCCGCTTCAGCTCCAGCGTTCGGTCGAGCCACGGACGGAAGCTCGGGTAGTCGTCGTTCGCGCGCGCGGTCGTCCAGGCCTCGACGGCCTCGGAGGACAGCTTCGTCATCTCGGCCTGGAGGTCCGGCGGGACGCGCCGCGCCTTCTCCCAGTCACGGCGCGTCACGGCCACGAGGCACGCGTCGTCCGAATCGGGATCCGCTCCCTCCACCTGGCCGGCGGCCTCGTCGAGCAGCTGCCCGATCTCGTCCCGCACGAAGAGCTCGTGCGCGAGTCGACCGACGGTCGCGAGGTGGTCGCCGCGGGCCGTCGCTCCGCCGCGCGGCATCATCACGAGCTGGTCCCACTCCAGCACCCGTGCCGCGGTGCGGAGGTCGGTGATCTGCGCGAGCTCGCGCCGCAGCACGGTCAAGGCGTCGGACACCGCGTCGGATCCTAGCGAGTGAGGGCGTTACGGCGTCGCAGCGGGGTCGCGTGGAATCCGGACGCGGTCGACACGGACGGGGTGGTCCGCGCTCGCGAGGAGGGCGGCGTCGTCGGGCGAGTCCCCGTACGCCCACAGCTCGGCGTCTGCCAGATCGCGGGAGGAGAGCAGCTCCCGCACCCGCCGGGCCTTCTCGGCCCCACGGCAGTTGCGCCCGGCGAGCCGCCCGGTGAGGCGCCCGTCGGCCCCGCGCTCGAGCATCGTGCACACGACCGCGTCGACGCCGAGCAGCTCTCCCAACGGCACGAGGTACGCGTCGAGCGACGCGGACGCGAGCAGCACCATGTGACCGAGCTCGCGGTGCCGGGCGAGGCGCGCCGTCGTGTCGTCGCGCAGGCCGGTGGCAGCGACCCGGCGCGCGAACTCGCCTCCGAGCCGGTCCACCTCCCCGGCCGGCAGGCCCGTGAGGGCTGCGCAGGCGAGCTCCTTCAGCCGGTCGCGGTCACGCCGCAGCAGCGCGGCCGCGAGCGCGCCGGGTCGCGCGAGGAGCGTCGTCGCGAGCCGCCGGCCGGCGGCTCGCCGGAGGAACGGGACCACGCAGTCGCCCGTGGTGAGGGTGCCGTCGACGTCGAACGCCGCGACGACCGGGCGTGGGGCGGAGGGCGCGGGCACCGCCGGACGAGGCTATACACTCGTGGCGTGTCGGACGGCCCCGAGATCTTCGACGACCTCTACCTGGGCCTCCAGGCGGGAGGCGCGCTGCGCAAGCAGCGCCGCGGCGAGCAGCTGACGGACGAGGAGCGCGAGGCGATCGGCCGCTGGCAGCAGATGTCGATGTGGCGCAAGGGCGTCGCCGTCGGCGCATTCGCCGTGGGCACGTTCGGGCTCGGGTTCACGCTGGGCGGCCTCGTCTTCGGCCGCTGGGCGCGCAAGGCCTAGCGACTCGAAAAGCGAACACTTGTTCGCTGGGGGGTGCGGGGGCTAGACTCGACTCCGATGGCCGACCACCTCGTCGTTCACGGTGCCCGTGAGCACAACCTGAAGAACGTCACCGTCTCGCTCCCGCGGAACGCGCTCGTCTGCGTGACGGGCCTCTCCGGCTCGGGCAAGTCGAGCCTCGCGTTCGACACGATCTACGCCGAGGGCCAGCGCCGCTACGTCGAGTCGCTCTCCGCGTATGCCCGCCAGTTCCTCCAGATGATGGAGAAGCCGGACGTCGACTCGATCGACGGCCTCTCGCCGGCGATCTCGATCGACCAGAAGACGACCTCGCGCAACCCGCGCTCCACGGTCGGCACCGTGACCGAGGTCTACGACTACCTGAGGCTCCTCTACGCGCGGGTGGGCCGTCCGCACTGCCCGATCTGCGGTCGGCCGATCGCGGGGCAGTCGCTCGACCAGATCGTCGAGCAGGTGCTCGCGCTCGAGGACGGGACGAAGTTCACCGTCGACGCGCCGATCGTGCGCGGTCGCAAGGGCGAGTTCCGCGACGTGCTCGAGGAGCTGCGCCGGGACGGCTTCACGCGGGTCAAGGTCGACGGCGAGCAGCGTCTGCTCGAGGAGGAGATCGTCCTCGACAAGAAGTTCAAGCACACGATCGAGGTCGTGGTCGACCGGCTTGTGATGAAGCCTGACCTCCGGCAGCGTCTGACGCAGTCGATCGAGACGGCAACCAGCCTGGCAGAGGGGCTGGTCGGAATCGCCGTCGTGGACGGCGATTCACGCCTCTACAGCGAGAACTTCGCCTGCCCCGAGCACGGTGTCTCGCTGCCCGAGCTCGAGCCGCGGATCTTCTCGTTCAACGCGCCGCACGGTGCGTGCCCCCGCTGCACCGGCCTCGGCTCGCAGCTCGAGATCGATCCAGACCTGCTCGTGCCGGACGCGAGCCTCTCCCTCGAGGAGGGCGCGCTCGTGCCGTGGACGCTCGGCGGCCAGGGGTTCTACGAGGCGGTGATCAAGGCGGTCGCCGACCGCTACGAGATCGATCTCCACACGCCGTGGCGCGAGCTGGCGCGCGAGGACCAGGATCGGTTCCTCCACGGCACCGGAGGCGATCGGATCCTCGTCACGTACCGCAACCGGATGGGGCGCAAGCGCCAGTACACGATGGCCTTCGAGGGCCTGCTCGCGAGCCTCCAGCGCCGCTACCGCGAGACCGACTCCTCCCAGCAGCGCGACCGGATCGAGGAGTACATGTCGATGCGACCCTGCCCGGTCTGCCACGGCGCGCGGCTCAAGCCCGAGGTGCTCGCGGTGACGGTCGGCGGCAAGTCGATCCACGAGTTCTCGCAGCAGTCGGTCACGGCCGCGCTGCGGTTCGTCGACGCGCTCGAGCTGACGCCGACCGAGGAGCTGATCGGGCGGCGGATCGTGAAGGAGATCCGCGAGCGCCTGACGTTCCTCGACGACGTGGGCGTGGGGTACCTCGACCTCGACCGGGCGGCGAGGACGCTGTCCGGCGGCGAGGCACAGCGCCTGCGCCTCGCGACGCAGATCGGCTCGCAGCTCGTGGGCGTCCTCTACATCCTCGACGAGCCGTCGATCGGGCTCCACCAGCGGGACAACGGCCGTCTGATCGGGACGCTGGAGCGCCTCCGCGACCTCGGCAACACCGTGCTCGTGGTCGAGCACGACGAGCAGATGATGCGAACCGCGGACTGGCTCGTCGACATGGGGCCCGGCGCAGGCGAGCACGGGGGAGAGGTGGTCGCCGAGGGCACCGCCGCGCAGGTGATGCGCAACCGGCGCTCGCTGACGGGCGACTTCCTCTCGGGCAAGCGCCGCATCGAGGTGCCCGAGCGGCGCACGGAGGAGCGCGGCGTGTTCCGCGTGCTCGGCGCACGCGAGCACAACCTGAAGGGCGTCGACGTCGAGTTCCCGGTCGGCAAGCTCGTCTGCGTGACGGGCGTCTCGGGGTCGGGCAAGTCGACGCTCGTGAACGAGGTCGTCTTCAAGGCGCTCGCGAACCGGCTCAACCGGACGCGCACGAAGCCGGGCGCACACGACGCGATCGAGGGGATCGACTGCTTCGACAAGGTGATCGACATCGACCAGACGCCGATCGGTCGCACGCCGCGCTCCAATCCGGCGACGTACACGGACCTCTTCACGCACGTCCGCGAGCTCTACTCGCTGACGCCCGAGGCGAAGGTGCGCGGCTACAAGCCGGGGCGGTTCTCGTTCAACGTGCGCGGCGGCCGCTGCGAGACGTGCAAGGGGGACGGGCAGATCAAGATCGAGATGCACTTCCTCCCGGACGTGTACGTGCCGTGCGAGACGTGCCACGGACGGCGCTACAACCGCGAGACGCTCGAGGTGCGCTTCAAGGGGAAGTCGATCGCGGACGTGCTCGAGATGTCCGTCGAGGAGGCGCTCGAGTTCTTCTCGAAGATCCCGAAGATCCGCCGGCGGCTGCAGACGCTGCACGACGTCGGGCTCGACTACATCCGGCTCGGCCAGCCGGCGACGACCCTCTCGGGCGGCGAGGCGCAGCGGGTGAAGCTCGCCTCCGAGCTGTCGAAGGTCGCCACCGGGCGGACGCTCTACATCCTCGACGAGCCGACGACCGGCCTCCACTTCGCCGACATCGAGAAGCTGCTCGAGGTGCTTCAGCGCCTCGTGGACGCGGGCAACACCGTGCTCGTGATCGAGCACAACCTCGACGTGATCAAGCAGGCCGACTGGATCGTCGACCTCGGCCCGGAGGGCGGCGAGGCGGGCGGCGAGGTGATCGCGACCGGGGCGCCGGAGCAGGTCGCCGAGGTCGAGGAGTCGTACACCGGCCAGTTCCTGCGTCAGGTGCTGGCAGCGCCCGCTGCCGCCGCTGCCGCCTGAGCCGCACCGGTCGGCGCGATCGCGTCGAGCCGCCGTATCCACGTCGTTGCGCCCATGTGCTCGAACAGCGCCCGCGCCTCCTCGAGCAGCGGCGCCGCCTCGTCGGGGCGCCCGGTTGAGGCGAGCCAGGCACCGTAGTCGTGCAGCACGGGCGCGAGCCAGAGCGCGAAGCCGAGGCTGCGCGCGTGCGCGAGCGCGAGCGCGTACCCGTCCGCGGCCGCATCGGCTTCACCGGCGGCGGCAGCGGCGTTCGCACGCAGACGCTGCAGCTGCGACTCGACCGCGCGGGAGCGGATGGCGCTCGAGAGCTCCTCGACCCGTGCGGCGACCTGGAGGGCGGCGTCGTGGCCGCCGCCGAGCGAGGCGTAGGTCGCCGTGTCGCGGAGCGCGTCCGCGACGGACTGCGCCGGCATGAGGTCGGCCGAGTCGACGAGGCACTCGGCGACGGCCACGATCGCGTCGACGTACCGGCCCTCGAGCTCGGCGAGCAGCCGTCGCTTACAGAGCGCGACGACGCGGAGCTGGACGTCCGTCGTCTCGACGTCGTCCGACAGCGCGTCGAGCGTCCGGCGCGCGTCGTCGACCTCGCCGCGCTCGAGTTGGATGCGGGCGAGAGAGATGCCCATGGACGAATCGACCCCGATCTCGTCCTGCGCGACCTCGCCGCCGTTGCGCAGAGCCCCGTCCCAGTCGCCGCGACAGAGTCCTTCCTCCACGAGCCCGGACAGGACGCTGCGTCTCCCAGAACCTATCGCCCCGACGTCGGGCGAGCGCGAGAGCGTCCGGAATCAACTGGAACGCCTCCTCCTCACGATCCCAGGACATGAGCAGCACGAAGAGGTTGTTGTAGGCGCGCAGGGCGTCGAAGACGAGGTCGTTCTCGAGCGCGAGCGCGAGCGCCTGACGCAGGAGCGCCTCGGACTCGTGGCGGTGATTGCGCACGATCAGGCTCTTGGTGTTGAGCGTCGAGGAGATGACGTCGGGCAGCCTGAGGTCCTCTCCGATGTCGAGCGCGATCTCGGTCCAGCGGGCCGCCTCGTCGGGATTCCCGGCGAAGTGCTGCAGGCGGCCGAGCTGGGCCGCGAGAGCGCCGACGTCGGCGTCGCGCTCTTCGGCAGAGAGCACTGCAAAGGCGTCCTCGGCCAGCGCGATCGCCTCCTCGAGCCGCCCGACCCGCCAGACGGTCAGCGCGAGCGCCGCGGACACGCGTGCCCGGTCGTGGATCGCGCCCGCCTCCCGTGTGAGCCGCTCGGCCTGTCGCAAGAGCTCCTCGGCAACCTCGAGACGGTTCGCCGCCCGAGCGCGATCCCCAGCACGCTCGAGCAGGCCCGCACGCTCGAGCGGGTCGTCCGCGAGCTCGGCGGCCGCCTCGAACGACCGCTGTGCGTCGTCGGTGGCGGCGAGCGACGCCGCACGCTCGCCCGCTCGCGTCAGCCAGTCCCGCGCCTGATCCCTGATCGTGGCGGCGTCGGCGGCTCCGGGCTCGGAGCGGAAGGCGTCGAGGTAGTGCGTGGCGATCACCTCGGCGATCTCCTCCGGGTCGATCCCCGCCTGGCCGGCGAGGTACCGGGCTGCGGCGAGATGCTTGCTCTTCCGGTCGCGCCGGGCGAGCATCTCGTAGGCGACGCGCTGGACGAGCGCCTGGAGGAAGCCGTACTGGCCCCGCTCGGGCGAGCGGGGATCCGTGTCGAGGAAGAGCAGCTCCTTGCGGACGAGCGACGCGAGGAGCCCCTCGATGTCGTCGGCGTGTGGGGAGAGGGCCGTGAGCCCGCGAGCCGAGAACGTCTTCCCCAGGACGGAGGCGTCCTGGAGGAGGCGCCGCTCCGGTTCGGGGAGGCCGTCGAGGCGGCTCGCGATCAGGCCGTGGAGCGTCTCGGGTACGTCGAGGTGCGTGAGGTCGCCGACGACCCGGTACTCGCCGTCGCTCTCCTCGACCAGACCGCGGTCGAGGAGCGTGCGCACCGTCTCGACCGCGTAGAGCGGGATCCCGTCGGCGCGCTCGCGGATCCTCGCGACCGCGTTCTCCGGTAGGCCCGGCACGAGCCCGCGGAGCAGCGCGTCGATCGAGTCGTCGGGGAGCGGCTCGAGCTGCAGCGAGGTGAAGCTGCGGATCCCGGCACCCCACGTCTCGTGCCGCTCCGACACCTCGGGGCGGGCGAGCGTGAGCACGAAGATCGGGAAGGCGCGCGACCACTCGAGCAGGTACTCGAGGAACTCGATCAGCGCGGCATCGGCCCACTGGATGTCCTCGACGACCAGGATCACGGGGTGCTGCTCGGCCATCCGCTCGAGGAACAAGCGCCAGGCGGAGAACAGGTCCTGCCGGTCGGGCGCGACCCGCTCGGTGAGCCCGAGCAGGTGCTGGAGGCGAGGCTCGACGAAGGCGCGCTCCGTCTCGTCGAGCACCAGTTCCTCGACCACCGCGCGGAGCTTCGCGAGCGCGGCCTCGGGCGGCTCCTCCTCCGCGATCCGCGCCCGCATGCGGATCATCTCCGCGAGCGCCCAGTAGGCGACCCCGTCGCCGTACGCCAGACAGCGGCCCCGGTGCCACCACGCCTGCTCGACGAGCCCGTCGACGTACTTCTCGAACTCCCAGGCGAGCCGCGACTTGCCGATCCCCGCGACTCCCACGACCGAGAGAAGGTGCGAGTGTCCTTCCTCCGCGGTCGCGTGGAACACGTCCTTCGCGAGCCGTAGCTCGCGGTCGCGTCCGACGAACGGCGCCTCGAGCCCTGCGGAGCGACCCTCGCCGCCGCGGGCGGCGACGACGCGGAGCGCCCGCCACAACCGGACGGGCTCGGCCTTCCCCTTCAGCTCGTGGCTGCCGGCGTCCTCGAACGCGATCGCCGCCTCCGCGGCGCGCTTCGTCGTCTCGCCGGCGAGCACGGTGCCGGGCTCGGCGGCGGACTGGACGCGGGAGGCGGTGTTGACGAGGTCGCCGGCCACCATTCCCTGTCCCTCGGCGCCGAGCGTGACCGCGGCCTCACCGGACAGCACCCCTGCGCGCGCCTGCAGCGCGTGGTCGAGCCCGGGAACCGTGCCGACGAGCTCGAGGGCGGCGCGGACGGCGCGCTCGGCGTCGTCCTCCTGTGTCACGGGTGCGCCCCAGACGGCCATCACGGCGTCGCCGATGAACTTCTCGACGGTGCCGCCGTAGCGCTCGATCGTCGTCCGGGCGAGGTCGAAGTAGCGGGTCAGGAGCTCGCGGGTGTCCTCGGCGTCGCGTTCTTCCGAGGCGGCCGTGAAGCCGACCAGGTCGGCGAACAGCACGCTGACGAGCCGCCGCTCCGCCTGTGGCGAAGACGCCGGGGTCGCGTCCCGCTCGCCCGAGAGGGGGCTGCCGCACTCTCCGCAGAACTTCGTCCCGGGCGCGTTCGCCGTCCCGCACGAGGCGCACGCGAGCGTCAGGGGCGAGCCGCATTCGCCGCAGAACTTCCGGCCGGCCTCGTTCCCCTCTCCGCAGACCCCGCATCGCACGTCCTGCACCGCCTCACTATCTCGCATTGCGCGGCGCGCAATCTAGCCTCTGGACGTGGACGCGCGCACGATCGCGATCGTCGGGGCCGGCTTCAGCGGCACGATGGTCGCCGTCCATCTCCTGCGTGAGGCAAGTCCTGCGGTCTCGAGGGTCTTCCTCGTCGAGCGAGCCGAGGGCCGCATCGGCGGGGTCGCGTACAGAACGCCGTCCGCGAGCCATACGCTGAACGTTCCTGCCGGCCGGATGAGCGCCTTCGACGACGACCCGGACGACTTCCTGCGCCATGTCCGGCGACGCGAGCCCGCGCTGACCGGCGGCTCGTTCGTCCCGCGGCGGTTCTACGGCGCGTACCTCGCGGACACGCTCGAGCGGGCGCGCCGCTCGTCGGCCGTGCCGCTGATCCGTGTGGCGGGCGAGGCCGTGGCGGTCTCGGCGGAGGCCGACGCCGTCTCGCTCACGCTGGCGGACGGCCGCTCGCTGAGCGCCGACCGTGCGCTGCTCGCGATCGGGAACTTCCCGCCGTCCGACCCGCCGGGAGCCGACGAGGGGCTCGTGACGAGCATCCGCTACGCGCGCGACCCCTGGGCACGCGACGCGCTCGAGCTCGAGCGGGACGAGGACGTCCTCCTGGTCGGCACCGGGCTCACCATGTGCGACATCGCGCTCGCCCTGCGCGACTCGGATCATCGCGGCCGGATCCATGCGGTCTCACGCCGTGGGCTGCTCCCGCAGCCGCACCGCGTCTCGGCGAAGCCGCCGCCGCATCTCGAGCCGCCCGAGGCGCTGCCGGAATGGCCGGACACGGCGCTCGGCATGCTCCGTGCGCTGCGTCGCGAGGTGCGCGACAGGGCCGCCGAGCAGGTCGACTGGCGCGAGGTCGTGACCTCGATCCGAGACGACACCCCTGCGCTCTGGCGGCGGCTCGACGTCGACGAGCGAGCGCCGGTTCCTGCACCGTCTGCGGCCCTACTGGGAGACGCACCGCCACCGCTCCTCGCCGGAGACGGCCTTCGGCGTGGAGTCGCTGATCGAGGCGGGCGCGCTCGAGGTGAGCGCGGGTCGGATCGAGCGGTTCGCCGCGGACGCTCGTGGCGTGACCGTCACGCTCCGTCGCCGGAGCTCGTCGGGCGCGGAGGACATCCGGGTCGGCAAGGTGATCAACTGCACCGGGCCCGACACGGACCTCACCCGAGTCCGTGATCCGCTCGTGGAGGCGCTGCGCGACTCCGGTCAGGTGCGTCCGGACGCGCTCGGCCTCGGCCTGGACTCCGACGCCGAGGGTCGGCTGCTCGACGCCGCGGGGCGCGTGAGCGACAGGCTGTTCCTCGTCGGTCCGCTGCGGAAGGGGCTGCTCTGGGAAAACACGGCGGTCCCCGAGCTACGCGCCGAGGCGCGGCGCATGGCCGAGCTGCTCGCCGGGCGGTAGGAGCCCGCCGCGTGGCGGCGGCGACGCGTACGCTCGTGTGGTGAGCGAGCACCATCCGGTCAAGCCCGTCGAGCGGGCCGATCGCGTCGGCGCCGAGCGCGCGGTCGCGGGAGAGGCGGCGAGCCGGGAGTGGTGGAGGCGGGTGCCGAAGGTCGTCACCGCCCCGCGCGAGGTGTTCGCCGCGCTCGCCGAGACGGACGACACCGACGTCGACGCCCGCTCTGAGCCGGTGCTCGCGATCACGATCCTCGCCGGTGTCGCGGCAGTGCTGCTCGTGCCCGCCTGGGGGACGGTGATGGACGACCCGACCGTCGACACGCTCGTCCTGCTCGTCGTCACCTTCGTCGGCGGGCTCTTCTACGGCGCCGCGGGCTACTTCCTGTTCGGGCTCGCGCTGTGGCTCGGCGCGAAGGCGGTGGGGGTCGACCCGCCGTTCAGGATCGCGCGGCAGATCGTCGCGTTCGCCGCGCTGCCGCTCGCCCTCTCGCTGGCGGTGCTGGTGCCGGTGATCGCCCTCGCGTACGGGGCCGACTGGTTCCGCACAGGCGGTGCGGACGAAGGGACGGGACGGGTCGTCGTCACGGGCGTCGGGCTCGCGTTCGTCGCGTGGTCGACCGCCCTCGTCGCGGTCGGCCTGCGCACCACGCTCGGGCTGCCGTGGCGAGGGGTCGTCGGTGCGTTCCTGCTCGCGGGCGTGATCGTCGCGGCGTTCGCCGTGCTCCCCGCCGCTCTCTGAGCGAGGCCGGGCCGACATTCGCGTGTGTGCGCTCCCCGTCTCCGACAGGGCGTCGTGCGTCGTCGCCCACCGGTGGCGTGAGCGGCCGCGCACCTACTCCCGCCGCCCATGTCGAAGGAGCACGCAGGCCCGGAGCACGTCCCGCGCGCACGCAGGGGACGCAAGTTACAAGTTGTAACTTGGGCTCGGACGGCGTGCTCGACGCCGCCCGGCGGGCTGCCGGGCGGGCGCCAGTGCTTCTCCCGGGCTCACCCCCTCCGTGCGCAGTCGCTCGGGGCCCTACCGCTCCGTGCGCTGTGGCTCGCGCAGACTCGCGCCCACGGCGGCGCGGAAGGCCGCGAGCTCGTCCTCCGAGATGCCGTACGTGTGCACCTCCTCGGGGAACCGGTGCGCGCGCACGTCCTCGGCGTATGCCGCGACCGCGGCCCGGATCTCGGACGCGAGATCGGCATAGCGCTTCACGAAGCGCGGCGACTGCCCGTCGTAGAGGCCGAGGAGGTCGTGCCACACGAGCACCTGGCCGTCGGTGGAGGCCCCTGCCCCGATGCCGATCGTCGGGACGTGGAGCCGATGGGTCACCTCCTCGGCGACCGGCGCGGGGACGGCCTCCAGCACCACCGAGAAGCAGCCGGCCTCCTCGAGCGCCAGCGCGTCGGCGAGGAGGCCGGCGGCCTTGTCCGCCGTGCGCCCCTGGGCCTTGAAGCCGCCGAGCATCGTCGCCGACTGCGGGGTGAGCCCGACGTGGCCCATCACCGGGATGCCTGCGCCCACGATGGCGCGGACGCGCGAGAGCGTCGGCCCGGCCCCCTCGAGCTTCACGGCATCGGCACCTGCGTCCTTGACGAACCGGATCGCGTTCTCCACCGCGGCTCCGTCCGACACCTGGAAGGAGCCGAACGGCATGTCTGCGATTACGAGCGGCCGCCGCGCGCCACGGGTCACCGCCCGCGTGAGCACGAGCATCTCGTCCATCGTCGCGGGCACCGTCGAGTCGTGGCCCAGCACGGTCATCGCGGCCGAGTCTCCGACGAGCACGAGGTCGGCGCCGGCCTCGTCCGCCAGCCGGCCCGAGGGAGCGTCGTAGGCGGTGACCATGACGATCGGCTGACCCCGCTCGACGAGGCCCGCCAGCTCGGTGATCGGGAGCTTGCCGGGAGCGGGTGTCCCCGGCGCCGGGGTGCGAGGTCGTGTGCTCATTGCTCCTCCTCCAGTGGGACGTTGTCGATCAGGCGTGTTCCGCCGACGTGGACGGCGGCGGCCAGGACGGGCGGGGCGAACGGCGCGATCGCGACGTAGTCCACCTCGAGCCCCGCGGCCTCGAGGATCGAGCGTGCGGTCTCGGGGTCGCGGGTCGCGAGCGCGCGGGGGAGCGCGGCGGCGCGGGCGCGCTCCTCGTTCGAGAGCCGAGCGTTGCGGGACGAGATCGCCAGGCCGTCGGGATCCCGCATCGTGGGGAGCACGGCGAGCTCGAGCTCGAGGTGCAGGTCGGCGATCATCCGGCGGAGCACCTCGACCTGCTGCGCGTCCTTCTGACCGAAGTACGCGACGTCCGGGCGCACGATCGTGAACAGCTTGAGGCAGATCGTCGCGACCCCGCGAAAGTGGCGGGGGCGGTGCTCCCCCTCGAGGAACGCGCCGAGCTCGGTCACGTCGACCCAGGTCTGGTACCCGGGCGGGTAGAGCTCGGAGGCGGGGGGGACGAAGGTCACGTCGACGCCCGCGGCTCGCGCGACCTCGAGGTCGCGCGCCTCGTCGCGCGGGTAGCCGTTCAGGTCGGACGGGTCGCCGAACTGGGCGGGGTTCACGAACAGGCTCATCACGACGGTGTCGCATTCCTGCCGGGCGGCGGCGAGGAGAGCGGCGTGCCCGCCGTGGAGCGCGCCCATCGTGGGCACGAGGCCCACCCGCCCGTCACGGCGGTCCGCGAGCGCCGCCCGCGTATCGGCCACCGTCCGCGCGACGATCACGCGGGCGCTCCCGCCGACATCGGATCTCGTGCGGTCAGGCGCGCGAGCGCGTCGTACGCCTCGAGGAGCTCGGGGCTCGACTCGGCGATCGCCGCGCGGTGCCGCTCGACCGTCTCCCAGTCGCCCCGCTCGATCGGCCCCGTGAGCTGGAAGCGGTTCTCGATCACGCGACGCATGAGGGGGTCGAGCGCCTCGCGGGGCACGCCGACGTCTGCGAGGAGCCCTCCCGCTGCCCGGTGGAGCGTGACGAGATAGTTGGACGCGATCACCGCGGCCGCGTGGTACAGCGCCCGCCCGCCGTCGGCGAGCGCGAACGGCTTCAGCCCGAGCGTGCCCGCGAGCGCCGTCGCGAGGGCGAGAGCCTCGGCGGACTCGCCCGTGACGGCCGCCCAGGCCCCGTCGAGCTGCTCGGGCCCGCGATCGTGCGTGAAGGTCTGCAGGGGGTGCAGCGAGAAGCGCCGCGCGTGCGGCGCGAGCGCGGCGAGAGGCGTGCCGCCGCTCACGTGCGCGACCCACGGCCCCGGCTCGATCCCCGCCGCGACCTCGGCGATCGCGCGATCCGGGACGCAGAGCAGAACGAGGTCCGGGTCGTTCCCGCCCGCGGCGATCCCGCGCTCGGCGAGGCGTGCGCTGACCGCGCTGCCGACGCGCCCGCGCGCACCGATGACGTCCACGCTCTCGATCATCACGGCTCCAGTTCCTGACGGATACCGGGCACCGGAAAGGATACTCGAACCAGCTCGTCCGTCGGGTTTGCCCGGGCGGCCCGGGCGGGTCAGCGGGCGTCGAGTCGTGCCGAGAGGCTCTCGCGCAGCGCCGGCCACTCGTCGTCGACGATGCTGTACCAGGCGCTGTCGCGGTTCTCGCCCGCACGGACGAGCATGTGCTTCCGGTGAACCCCCTCGAACGTCGCCCCCAGCGCCTCCATCGCTCCGCGCGAGCGCTCGTTCGACGCGTCGGTCTTCAACTCGACGCGTCGGCAGCCCCAGCTCTCGAAGGCCTGGCGGAGCATCAGCAGCTTCGCCTCCACGTTGACCCCGGTGCCCCAGGCGGACGGATGCAGCCACGTCCAGCCGATCTCGACCGACCGGTGCTCGGGGCGCAGGGCGAGGAACCGGGTGGAGCCGACGACCCGGTCGCGAGACACCGTGACGAACGGGATCTCCGTGCCGGCGGCCGACGCCGCGAGCGCGTCGTCGAGCCACGCCTCGAGCTCGGCCCGCGCCGCAGGCTGCGCGACCGAGAGCCAGCGCCACGTGCGAGGGTCGCGAGAGGCCGTCCAGAGGCCCTCTGCGTGCTCGCGGCCCAGCGGCACGAGCCGGACGAGTCGCCCCGTGAGCGTGGTTGGCTCCCAGCGCGCCGCGGCCACGCCACTACACTACGGCCATGCCGATCTACGAGTACGCCTGCATGGAGTGCGAGGATCACTTCGAGGAGCTCGTCCGCTCGGGCGAGCAGGTCGTGGCCTGTCCCAGCTGCGGCGCCGCGAAGGTGCTCAGGCAGCTCTCCTCGTTCGCCGTCCACGCGTCGGGCTCGAAGCCGGGCAGCGTGGCGACCACGGCGGGCGGCGGCGGCGGTTGCTGCGGCGGCAGCTGCGGCTGCGGCCACTGAGCCCGTCGCGGGGGCGTCAGCCTGGCTGGGCCGCGGACGCCTCGGGTTGGCCCGTCTGCCCCAGGCCGCGCAGGAAGAACGCCGCTCCGCCGGCCAGGAGCACGGCGACGACCACGATCGCCCAGACGTCGTCCGCGGTCGGCTTCACCGTCATCGCGAACACGATCGCGAAGAGGAAGAGGAGGTCGACCCGCAGGAGCGTGAAGACGCGCCTGATCAGACGCTGACCCTCGGGCGTCTCCGGCCCTACGGCCTCGATGCGCTTCGCGGTGGGGCTGAGCACGCCCACGCCGAGGAGGAACGAGCCGGCGAAGGTGACCAGCGCGAACAGCACCCAGAGCCTGCCCCACGGCCAGTCTCCGTCGATCATCAGGCCGATCCCGGCCAGCACGACCACGAGGGAGGCCGGGACGAACAGCCGCTCCCCGATCCGGCCCGCGTTCCCCGCGAAGCGCGCGATCGCGGCCGTGTCGCCGGAGCGCAGCTCGACCATGCCGTAGACCTGGAACAGGAACGCGCCGCCGATCCAGATGATCGCGCAGGACACGTGGACGAACAGCAGGAACTCGTACCAGGTCACGCCGGGTGCCTCCTGTGGTCGATGGGCCGCGGCGCGATCCTCCGACACGTGTCGGACGGAGTCAAGGGCGACCCGGCCGACCGGGCACGCCCGTAGAGTTCGGTGCTTGGACGCGTCGGAGCGCGCAGCGGCCCTTCACGCGGTGGCCGCCGAGGCCGCCGGCTGCACCCGGTGCCCGCTCGCGACGGGGCGCACGGCGGTCGTCTTCGGGGAGGGCGACCCCGACGCGGAGCTCGCCCTGGTCGGCGAGGCGCCGGGATTCCACGAGGACCGCGACGGGACGCCGTTCGCGGGCCGCTCTCGCGAGCTGCTCGAACGGCTGCTGGACGGGATCGGGCTCTCGCTCGGCGACGTCTACCTCGCGACGGCGCTCAAGTGCCGGACGCCCGGGAACCGCGACCCGTCACCCGACGAGACCGCCTCGTGCGAGCCGTACCTCTACCGGCAGCTCGAGCTCGTCCAGCCTCGCGTCGTCGCGAGCCTCGGCAGCTTCGCCACGACGCTGCTCTCCGGTCGCGCGCTCGGGATCACCCGGGTCCACGGCCAGGAGCAGGAGGTGACGCTCGGGGGCCGCTGCGTGACCCTGGTGCCGCTGTACCACCCGGCGGCGGCCCTCTACACGCCGACGATGCTCGAGGTGCTCGAGCAGGACGTCGCGCGCCTGGGGGAGATCCTGGGGCGGCCCGCGCCGTCGCGCACGCCGGCCGCGCGCGAGTGGGCCGAGACTGAGCGCTCGCGCGGGCTCGAGCCAGCCCAGCTGGGGTTGTTCTAGAGGCGGTGCGGGACATCGTGCGAAGCTCCTCGCAGGCGTCGTCTGCCCTGTCGGGCGCCGTCGGCCGGCCGGGTCGCTGATGCCGCCCGTGGAGCTCGTGTCCGGCTCGCCGGACGAGACGGAGGCCGTCGCCGCCCGGCTCGCTCAGAGCCTCGCGACAGGCGACATCGTCCTCGTCTCGGGGGAGCTCGGCTCGGGCAAGACGACCTTCGTGCGCGGCGCGTGCCGCGCGCTCGGCGTCACGGGGGCCGTCACGAGCCCGACCTTCACGATCGGTCATCGGTACCGGGGGACGACGGACGTCTCGCACCTCGACCTCTACCGCTTCCGCGGCCTCTCGCCGGCGGAGTGGGGCGACCTCGAGCCCTACTTCGACGACGCGATCGTGTTCGTGGAGTGGCCCGAGGCCGGTGCCGAGATGTTGCCGGCCGAGCGGGCGCGCGTCCACCTCGAGCACGTCGCGCCGGAGCGGAGACGCCTCGTCGTCGACGCGCCCGAGGACGCCCTGCTACAAGCTCTGACGAGTGCTGATCCTGGCGTTCGACACGGCGACTGAGGTGGCGACGAGCGCGCTCGTCGACGACGGCGAGGTGCTCGGCGAGCGCGCCTCGACGGCCGCGACCCTGCTCGAGGACGTCGACGCGCTGCTCCGCCAGGCCTCTGCCCGACCGACCGACATCGAGGCGCTCGCCGTCGGCACCGGCCCCGGCAGCTTCACGAGCACGCGCATCGGGTTGGCCGTCGCCCGAGGCCTCGCGCTCGCACTCGGGGTGGAGGGCGCGGGCGTCTCGACGCTCGACGCGCTGGCCGCGGGCGCGGACGGCGCCCTGCCGGTGATCGACGCGCGGCGCGGCGAGGTGTTCGTCCCGGGTCCTTCCGTGCTCGCGCCCGCCGAGGTCTCCGCGGAGGGCCGGCTCTGCGTCGGCAGCGGGGCGATCCGCTACCGGGAGCTGCTGGAGGCCCGCGGGGCGGTCGTGCCACCGGACGACGACCGCCGCCACGTTCCCCGCGCCGCGCTGCACGCGAGCCTCGCCGCCGGGCTCGGCCCGGTGGACGAGATCGAGCCCGTGTACGTGCGGGCGCCCGATGCGAGGCCGCGGACGCAGTGAGACGGCGATGACGATCACGCTGAGGAGGCTCGAGCTGCGCGACCTCGACGACATCGAGCGGATCGAGCGCGCGTCCTATCCGACGCCGTGGTCGCGCTCGATGTTCGCGAGCGAGCTCGCGAAGCCGAGCTCGCTCTCGCTCGGCGCCGTCGACGAGGCCGGGACGCTCGTCGGGTACCTCGTGCTCTCCCGCTACGTCGACGCGTGGCACGTGATGAACGTCGCGGTCGCCCCGGAGCAGCGGCGGCAGGGGATCGCGTCGGCGCTCCTGCGGCACCTGCTGGACGAGACGAGGGGCGACGCCCGCCGCGGCTACACCCTCGAGGTGCGGGTCTCGAACGTCGGGGCGATCAGCCTGTACGAGGCGTTCGGGTTCAGGCCGAAGGGCGTGCGCCGCGGCTACTACACGGACAACCGAGAGGACGCCCTGATCATGTGGCGCGACGCCGAGCCCGCGAGCGACGAGGCCTCGAGGTCCGCGTGACGGGGCTGGTGCTCGGCCTCGAGACGTCGTGCGACGAGACGGCTGCGGCGCTCGTGACGGAGGACGGCGAGGTTCTCTCGTCCGTCGTCGCGTCGCAGGCCGACCTCCACGCGCGCTACGGCGGGGTGGTGCCGGAGATCGCCTCGCGTCGTCACCTGGAGCTCGTGTCGCCGGTCGTTCAGACCGCGCTCGACGAGGCGGGCACGACGCTCGCCGACGTCGGTCGGGTCGGGGTCACGCAGGGCCCCGGCCTCGTCGGCGCGCTGCTCGTGGGGCTCTCCGCGGCGAAGGCGATCGCCTGGGCACGCGGGCTGCCGCTCGTCCCCGTCGACCACCTGCGCGCGCACGTCGCCACGCTCTACCTCGCGCCCGACCCGCTCGACCCGCCCTTCACGTGCCTGCTCGCGAGCGGAGGGCACACGCTGGTGCTCGCCGTGCGCGACCGCGCGGGATTCGAGGTGCTGGGCTCGACCGTCGACGATGCGGCCGGCGAGGCCTTCGACAAGGGCGCTCGACTGCTCGGCCTCGGCTATCCGGGCGGCGCTGAGCTCGACCGCCTCGCCCGGCAGGGCGACCCGGAGGCGTTCTCGTTCCCCGTGGCGCGCGTCCCCGGTCTCGACTTCTCGTTCTCCGGGCTCAAGACCGCGCTGCTCTACACGGTGCGGGAGCTCGCCGAGGGCGAGCTCGAGGCTCGCCGCGCGGACCTCGCGGCGTCGTACCAGCGCGCCATCGTCCGGGCCCTCGTCGGCCGCCTCCGCGCGGCGGCGGAGCAGACGGGCGACCGGACGCTGGCGGTCGTCGGCGGGGTCGCCGCCAACTCGGAGCTGCGGGCCGCGCTGTCCGACGCGCGGTTCGCGCCGCTCGCCCTCTGTACCGACAACGCGGCGATGGTGGCGTCCGCGGCGCGCTTCGCACGACCGCTCCCGCTCCCCGGCTACCTTGGGCTCGATGCGTACGCGTCCGCCTAGCCCGCGGGCCCTCGCGGCACTCGTCCTCTCCGTCGTCGCTCTGGCCGTCGGCGGCGCCGAGGGGGCCGCCGACGATCCCGGCGGAGCGGCCGGCTGGCAGGGGCTGCTCGGAAGCCGTCCGCTGCCCCAGCTCGGGAGTCGCTGGATCGTCGTCCTCAGGGCCCCGTCGCTCGCCGAGCGCGTGCGACGGGCCGGCGGCGGCGCGACCGAGCAGCAGATGCGGGCGTGGACCGCGGCCGCGCGCGAGGCGCAGCGCAAGGCGATCCTGCGGCTTGCGTTCCACGGGGCGCCGATCGACCCCGAGCAGTCGTACGTGCGCGTGCTGAACGGCTTCGCGGCCGCCGTCGACCCGAGGCTCCTGCCGGTGCTCGAGCGCGACCGGGGCGTGGCCGGCGTCTACCGGGTCCGGGCGGTCTACCCGGCCGCGGTGCCGGCCCCGGGCGTCGACGCGGACGCGCTCGGGTCGGGAGGCGACGGGCGCGTCGGGGTCGACCTGCCCGGGGCCGACGGCATGGGGATCACGGTCGCGCTGCTCGACACCGGAGTCGACACGCGGCACCCCTACCTGCAGGGACGCCTGCTCCCCGGCATCGACGAGCTCGACCCCGGCAGCGACGCGTCCGCCGAGCAGAACCCGACCCAGCCCGGGCGTCCGGAGCGCCACGGAACCGAGCTCGCAGGGCTCGTGGCGGGCTCGCGCGGACCCGGCGGGCTGCACGGCGTCGCCCCCCGGGCCTCGCTGCTCCCGATCCGCGTCGCCGGCTGGCAGCCGGACGCGGAGGGCGGAGTGTCGGTGTACGGGCGCACCGACCAGCTCTTGGCCGGGCTCGAGGCCGCCGTCGACCCGAACGGCGACGGCGACGCGCACGATGCGGCCGCGGTCGCGCTCGTCGGCGTCGTCGAGCCGTTCGCGTCGTTCCCCGACGGCCCGCTCGCACGGGGAGCGAGCGGCGCGCTCGCCCTGGGGACGCTCGTCGTCGCCCCGTCCGGCAACGACGGCGCCGCCGGCCCCGGGTACGGGAGCGTGGCCGCCCCGGGAGGCACCCCGGGCGCGCTCGGCGTCGCGGCGACGGACTCGCGCCGCCGGAGCCCCACGGCACACGTGCTCGTCCGGGCGGGCCTCAAGGTCCTGGTCTCCGGCGAGACCGCGCTCGGGGGCGCGGTCGGCGCCGGGGACGTCCTCGCCGCGCCGGTCGTGGCGCTTCCGCGACGCCAGGTCGTTGCGGTCACGGAGGGCAACGCGCTCGATCGGCTGTTCGACGCCGACGGGTACAGCAGGGTGGCGGGTACCGCCGCGCTGCTCCCTCCCGGCCCGACGACGCCCGAGGTCGTGAGCGAGCTGTCCGCCGCGGGTGTGCGGGCCGTGCTCGTCCAGGGCCCCATCCCGGCCGGGTCGCTCGGCATCGACGACCCGGTCGAGGTGCCGATCGTCGGCCTCCCGGTCGCCGCCGCCCGCGAGCTCCGTGCGGCGCTCCGCTCCGACATCCCGGTCGAGCTGTCGGTCGGTTCCTCCGCGTTCCAGCAGAACCCGCTCTACCGGTCGATCGCGCCGTTCTCCAGCACCGGGCTCGCGCTGGACGGGAGCGAGCAGCCGGAGATCGGCGCGCCGGGCGTCGGGCTCGTCACGTCGATCCCCGGGCGCAACGAGGGGGGCTCGGCGCGGTACGGGACGATCAGCGGCTCGAGCGCGGCCGCGGCCGTCGTCGCGGGAGCGGCCGCGCTGCTGGCGCAGGCGCGGCCCGATCTCGACGCGGCGGGGCTGCGTGGCGCTCTCGTCGCCGCGGCACGCCGTGGCGCGGGCGGCTCGGCGGTGGGTCTCGTCAATCCTGCCGGCGCGTCGGCCGTCGAGCTGGTCGCCGACCCGCCCACCGTCTCGCTCGGTGCGCTGCTCGAGAAGCGGGCCGAGGTAACGGGTCACCTCACGCTGCGGAACGTCACGCGCAGGCCGCTCGCCGTTCGGCTGCGGCCGGCCCCCGCCGCCGGCGTGACCGTGACGACGAGCCGGAGTCGGCTCGCTCTTCGGCCGGGTCGCTCCGCGACCGTCGACGTCACCGTCCACGCCGCCACGCGACCGTCCCCGCCCGGTGCCCTCACGGGGGCGATCGTCGCGACGGCCGGGCGTGGCGTGCGGCTCCGCGTTCCCTGGAGCGTCGCGGTGCCCGTGACGCGCCGCCCCGTCGTGAGCGCGGTCCGGCTCTCGGCCAAGGCCTTCGCCCCGAGCGACCGTGCGCCGGCGGTCCTCTCGCTCGTCGCCGGACGCGTCGACGGGAGCGTGGAGCGGCCGCAGATCCTGCCGCTCGCGCGTCTCGACATCGAGCTCTACCGAGGGGCCCGGCATCTGGGACAGCTCGTGCGCCTGCGCGACGTGCTCCCGGGTCGCTACGCGCTCGGGGTCACGGGCCGCGGCCCCGTCGGGGCAAGGCTGCGTCCCGGGACGTACGTCCTCCGGCTCGTCGGCATGCCCGTCGGCGGCGGGCGCGCCACGATCGTCAACGTCCCCTTCCGGCTGCGCTAGAGTCGGCCGCGGTGCGAGCACGAAGCTGATGAGCGCGACCGAGACGTCGACCCACCTTCGCGAGAACCCGTTCTCGCTCGCCCGCGCACAGCTCGCCCGCGTGGCCGAGACCTTCGGGGTCGACCCGAACCTGATCGGCGTCCTCCAGGGGTGCAAGAAGTCGGTGGAGGTCTCGATCCCCGTCGCGATGGACGACGGCAGCGTGGAGGTCTTCGCGGGCTACCGCGTGATCCACAACGTGACCAGGGGGCCGGCCAAGGGCGGGATCCGCTACCACCCCAACGTCACGCACGACGAGATCAAGGCGCTCTCGATGGGGATGACCTGGAAGTGCGCCCTGATGGGGTTGCCGTTCGGCGGCGCGAAGGGCGGCGTGATCTGCGACCCGAAGACGCTCTCCGCCGGCGAGCTCGAGCGCCTCACGCGGCGGTACACGACCGAGATCATCAACGAGATCGGCCCCGAGAAGGACATCCCGGCCCCCGACGTCGGCACGGACGCCCAGGTCATGGCCTGGATCTTCGACACGTACTCGATGAACGTCGGGCACTCCGTGCTCGGCGTCGTGACCGGGAAGCCGCTCTCGCTCGGCGGCTCGGTGGGCCGTGACGGCGCGACCGCGCGCGGCGTCCTGTACTGCATCCGCACCGCGCTGCAGAAGGAGGGACGGAGGTTCCCCGACACGCGCGTGGCGATCCAGGGGTTCGGCACCGTCGGCAGGAACCTCGCTCGGCTCCTGGCCGAGGAGGGTGCGCGGATCGTCGCGCTCTCGGACTCGAGCGGCGCGGTCGTCAACTCGTACGGTGTCGACGTGCTCGCCGCCGTCGTCCACAAGGCCGAGCACGGCGTGCTCAGCGGGCTGCCGGGAACCGAGGACGCGACGAACGAGGAGCTGCTCGAGTTCGAGTGCGACGTGCTCGTGCCGGCCGCGCTCGAGCAGGCGCTGACCACCGACAACGCGACCCGCGTCCGCGCCCACATGGTGTGCGAGGCGGCGAACAGCCCGACGACGCCCGGGGCGGACGAGGTGCTCGAGGACCGCGGCATCGTCGTGCTGCCGGACGCCCTCGCGGGCGCGGGCGGCGTCGTCGTCTCCTACTTCGAGTGGGTCCAGGGGCTCCAGGAGTACTTCTGGAAGGAGTACGAGGTGAACGCGAAGCTCAACGACATCGTCGTGCGCGCGTTCGAGGAGACCTGGTCGACCCGAGAGCGGTTCGGCACGAGCATGCGCACCGCCGCGTACGGGCTCGCCGTCCAGCGCGTCGCAGAGGCGACCACCACGAGAGGCTTGTATCCGTAGGGCACGTCTCGGCTGCACCGAGAAGTGCCAGGAGACCATGCCCGACGTTCGTGTCTTCGTCGCCGAGGGATGCCATCTCTGCGGGCCTGCCGTCGAGGTCGTGCGGACGGTCTGCGGCGAGGCGTTCACGGTCGTCTCGATCACCGGGGACGAGGTGCTCGAGCGCCGCTACCGCGAGCGCATCCCGGTGGTGGAGATCGACGGCGTCGAGCGTTTTCGCTACGTGGTGGAAGAGGACGCGCTGCGGGCTTCGTCTAGGTGCATCGGCGAAGCCGATGCGCCCGGCCAACGGTTCTCTGCCGCAGCCGAAACAGCCCGTCGGCACAATGCGCCGCGTTGTCACAAACTCCGCGGGAGGACGCTGGTGCCGGAACGCTTGACGGTTGGGGTCGCTGCGCGTCTGAGTCGGTACCTCCAGGTGCTGACGCAGGCGAGGAAGATGGGAAAGGACCGGATCTCCTCGCAGGAGGTCGCCGAGTACACGAACATCAACGCGACCCAGATCCGCCGCGACCTCTCGACCTTCGGCAAGTTCGGCAAGCGGGGGGTGGGGTACTCCGTCGACTCGCTGCTGACGGAGATCCGCAAGATCCTGCGCACGCAGGGCCAGCACAACATCGCGCTGATCGGCGCCGGACGGCTGGGCGGTGCGATCGCGTCCTCTCCGATCTTCGCCGAGCACGGCATCACGATCTCGGCGGTGTTCGACGTCGACCCGGAGAAGGTCGGCACGTCGCTCGGCGGCGTGGCGGTCAGCTCACTCGACGCGCTCGACGAGATCGTGCGCGACCGGAGCATCGTCGTCGGGGTGCTGGCGGTTCCGGCCGAGTCCGCCCAGGAGGCCGCCGACCGTCTCGTGGGCGCCGGGGTGAAGATCGTCTTCAACTACTCGTCCGCGCTGATCGACACCCCGTCGGACGTCCAGGTGCACACGTCGAACCCCGCCGTCGAGCTCCTCTACGCCCTGTACTTCCACCTGACGTAGGCCTCGCCGGCTCCCTGGGATGCGGCTCCGCGGCCGCGTCGCGGCCGCCTGTGCAGGCTCGCAGCGGGCAGGTCCTAGGCAGGATGCGCGGATGCGCATCCTGCTCTGGCACGGCTACCTCCTCGGCGGCACGGGATCGAACGTCTACACGCGCCAGCTCGCGCGCGAGTGGAGCCGCGCCGGGCACGACGTGACCGTGTTGAGCCAGGAGCCGGACCCGGGCGCGTACGACCTCGGCGGCGCGGCGACCGCGCGGCCCGACGTCCACGGGTTCCTGCCGGTGTTCGTGCTCGACCGCTACGAGGGCTACGAGGTGAGGCGCGTCCCGGACTGCACGCGCGCCGAGCTCGACGCGTGGGTCGACGCGAACGTCGCGGCCGTCAGGGCCCTGCTTCCCGCGGATCTCGTGTTCTGCAACCACGTGCTGCTGGGCGGCCCGGTCGGAGCGGCGAGCGGCGCCCGCTACGCCGTGAAGGCGCACGGCTCGGAGCTCGAGTACGCGATGCGCGGCAACCCCGAGCTCGAGCGGTGGGGCCGTGAGTCCCTCCGGGGCGCGAGCGCGACCTTCGTCGGGTCGGAGCACATCCGCACGGTGCTCGCCGAGGTCTGCGGGGCGGTCGAGCGGGTCCACGAGGTGCCCCCCGGGGTCGACGTCGCGGAGTGGGTGCCGGAGACGCGCGAGACGGCGCTGAGCGCGCTCCTCGCCGAGGCCCACCGTGACCCGCCCAATCCCGGCGGCAGCGAGGAGCGCCTGCCGGACGCGGGCAACGCAGCGCGGCTCGACGCGTTCCTCGCCGGCGACCGGCCGACCGTCGTCTACTTCGGCAAGCTCATCGAGCAGAAGGGCGTCGACGTGCTGCTCGACGCGCTCGCGGGCCTCGACGCGCGGGTCGTCGTGGTCGGCTTCGGCCCGGAGCGCGCGCGGCTCGAGGAGCGGGCGGCCAAGGCCCGCGTCGAGGCGCTGTTCACCGGCCCCCTCGAGCACCGGCACCTGCGCCACCTGCTCGCGCTCGCGGACGCGTGCGTCGTGCCGTCGGTGTTCCCGGAGGCGTTCGGGATGGTCGCCGCGGAGGCGGCCGCCGCCGGCTGCCCTCCGGTCGTTGCGCGCCACTCCGGCCTCGCCGAGGTCGCGGCCGAGCTGGAGCGGGCGCTGCCACCCGCTCTCGCGCGACTCGTCGGCGCTCCCGCGGGCGACGCCGAGGCGCTGCGCGCGCGGCTCGCAGCGCTGCTGGCGCTGCCGGACGGCGATCGCGCGCTGCTGCGGACGACGGTACGACGCGTCGCCGAGGAGCGCTGGAGCTGGGCCGGAGTCGCCGATCGCCTCCTCGAGGCGTCCCAGGCGTCCGACTGAAGTCGGACAGCGCAGACCCGTCGCTATCGAAACGGAAGCGGAAGCGTCTAGCCTTCGCGGACATGCACCCGTCCGACAACGTCCCCCACGAGCGGCTCCTCGCCGAGGCGCGCGAGCGCTTCGAGGCGGCGGAGGACTTCACGGTGGCGGTCGAGGAGGAGTTCGCGCTGCTCGACCGCGAGACGCTCGACCTCGTCAACCGCTTCGAGGAGGTGCAGGCCGCGGGTGCGGCCACGGGTCTCGCGCCCAACCTCGTCGGCGAGCTGATCGCCTCCGAGGTGGAGGTGAAGACGGGCAAGCAGCCGTCGTTCGGCCATGTGCCGGGGGCGCTCGCGGAGCGGCGTGCCGAGCTGGCGGCGCTCGTCGAGCGGCTCGGCCTCGTGCTCGGCGCGACGGGGACGCACCCCTGGTCGAGCTGGCGCGACCAGCGGATCATCGACACGCCGCACTACCGCCGCAACGACGAGATCCTCAAGTACGTCGTCTGGCGCAACAACACGTTCGGGATCCACACGCACGTCGCGATCCGCGGCGCCGATCGCGCGGTCCGGGTGACCAGCGCGCTGCGCAACTGGCTGCCGGAGCTCCTGGCCGTCTCGGCGAGCTCTCCGTTCCACGAGGGCGTCGACACGGGGCTCCACTCCGCCCGCACCCAGGTGTTCACGCGCTTCTTCCCCCGGTGCGGCGTGCCCGACGCGCTCCATTCGTGGGACGAGCACGCGCGCTACGTCCGGTTCCTCTACGAGACCGGGTCGATCGACGAGTCCACCCAGCTCTGGTGGAGCGTGCGACCGCACATGGACTTCCCGACCGTCGAGCTGCGAATCTGTGACGCGCAGCCCGACCTCGCCGACGCGCAGTCCCTCGCCGCGCTGATGGTCTCCCTGACCGCCCGCTGCGCCCGCGCGATCGACGAGGGCGAGCCGCTCCCCGAGCACCCGCACCGGCTGATCGAGGAGAACCTGTGGCGCGCAATCCGCCACGGCCTCTCGGGCGAGCTGATCGATCTCGAGCGAGGCGACGTGGTTCCCGCGCGCGCCCGGCTGGAGCGGCTGCTCGAGTGGGTGCGCCCCGTCGCGGACGAGATCGGGGCGACGCCGTGGCTGCGGCTACCCGAGCGGAACGCCGCCGAGCGGCAGATCTCGCGTCGCGCCGAGGGCGCGAGCTTCGAGGACATTTACGCCGAGCAGGTGGCAGCGACGGCCGACCGCGCGCGGCTGAGCCTCGGCACCTAGCACGCGCCGCAGGCGCGTGCTGCATAATCCCCCGCGCTGACGCCTGATCGGCGTCTCTTTGTGTGGGCTTTCACCCGGAGGATTGATGGATTTCTTCGTTGACCATGCCGTGTTGTTCGCGCTCGTATGCGCCGCCGTCGCGATCCTCTACGGCCTCTACCTGACCTGGTGGCTGTTGTCGCAGCCGGCTGGCAACGACCGCATGCGGGAGATCTCCCGCGCAGTCCAGGAGGGCGCCGCCGCGTACCTCCGCAAGCAGTACACGACGATCGCCGTCGTCGCGATCGTGCCGTTCCTCCTGATCGGCTTCTACAACGAGCTGGGCTGGGGCACGGCGATCGGGTTCCTGTTCGGTGCGACGCTGTCCGCCGCCGCCGGCTTCATCGGCATGAACGTCGCGGTGCGCTCGAACGTCCGCACGGCGGAGGCGGCGCGTGAGGGCGTCGGCCCCGCGTTCCGGGTCGCGTTCCGGGCGGGCTCGGTGACGGGGCTGCTCGTGGTGGGGCTCGGGTTGCTCGGCGTCGCCGGCTACTACTGGATCCTCACCGGGTGGATCGGCAACAGCCCGGAGTCGGCGGTCGACGACCTCATCGGGCTCGCGTTCGGCGGCTCGCTGATCTCGGTGTTCGCGCGGCTCGGCGGCGGGATCTTCACGAAGGCCGCCGACGTCGGCGCGGACCTCGTGGGGAAGATCGAGGCGGGGATCCCCGAGGACGACCCGCGCAACCCGGCGGTGATCGCCGACAACGTCGGCGACAACGTGGGCGACTGCGCCGGGATGGCGGCTGACCTGTTCGAGACGTATGCGGTCACTGCGGTGGCGGTGATGCTGCTCGGGACGGCCTTCCCGTCCGGGCAACTCTGGCTCTACCCGCTCGCACTCGGCGGCGTCTCGGTGCTCGCGTCGGTGATCGGGACGTTCTTCGCCTGGATCGGACGGGGCGAGAACGCGATCATCAACGCGCTCTACAAGGCCGTGATCGTCGCCACGCTCCTCTCCGCGGCCGGCTTCGTCCCGGTCACGCTGGCGTACGACGGCGACCGCTTCTCGTTCTGGCAGCTCTACATCCCGGCCCTCATCGGCCTCGCCGTGACGTTCCTGCTCGTCGCGATCACGGAGTACTACACCGGCTCGCGCTGGCACCCGGTGAAGAAGATCGCCGAGGCGTCGCAGACGGGCCACGCGACCAACATCATCGCGGGGCTCGCGTACGGGATGCAGGCGACCGCCGCGCCCGTGATCGTGATCGCCACGGGGATCGTCGGCTCGTACTACGCGGCCGACCAGTCGATCTTCGGGATCGGCGTCGCGGTGATGGCGCAGCTCTCGATGACCGGTCTGATCGTGGCGCTCGACGCCTACGGCCCCGTCACCGACAACGCGGGCGGCATCGCGGAGATGGCCGACATGCCCGAGTCCGTCCGCGGCGTGACCGACCCGCTCGACGCGGTCGGCAACACGACGAAGGCCGTCACCAAGGGCTACGCGATCGGGTCGGCCGGCCTCGCCGCCCTGATCCTGTTCGACGAGTACGTCCGCCGGCTCGCGGACGAGGGGCTGGGCGTCAGCTTCGACCTCCAGAACCCGTGGGTGATCGCGGGCCTGTTCATCGGCGGCCTGATGCCGTTCCTCTTCGCCTCGATGGCGATGACCGCCGTCGGGCGGGTGGGCGGTGAGGTGGTCGAGGAGGTGCGGCGCCAGTTCCGCGAGGACCCGGGGATCATGGCGGGCACCTCCCGCCCCGACTACGCGACCTCGATCTCGATCGTCACCGGCTCGGCGATCAGGAGCATGCTCGCGCCGGCCCTCGTGCCGATCGTGATCCCGATCGTGGTCGGGATCATCAAGCCGGAGATGCTCGGCGGCCTCCTGATCGGCACGATCGTCACGGGCCTGTTCCTCGCGATCGCGATGACGTCCGGCGGCGGAGCCTGGGACAACGCGAAGAAGCTGATCGAGGACGGAGCGTACGGAGGCAAGGGCTCCGAGGCCCACGCCGCGGGGGTGACCGGCGACACCGTCGGCGATCCCTACAAGGACACCGCGGGCCCCGCGATCAACCCGATGATCAAGATCGCCAACATCGTCGCGATCCTGATCATCCCCATCATCGCCTCGATCCACGGCTGACCGCCCCTATGGGGCCTGGTGCTTTCCGGGCCGGCGACGCCGGCTCGGAAAGCGCCGGTGCGGCCGATAGGCCGCACTAGACTGCGCCGGTGCCCGGGAGCAGACGGCGCCGCGAGGTGCGCATGGAGCGCGTGCTCGGCACACCCGCGCTGTTCGCCACCGCGTACGGGAACGTCGGCTCCTCGATCTACTACGCCCTCGGCCTCACGGCGGTCTATGCGCTCGGGCTGACGCCCGTGGTCTTCGTGATCGCGGGCGCGGTGTTCGCGATGACCGCCGCGACGTACGCCGAGGGCACGGCCCGCTTCCCGGAGGCCGGCGGCTCGGCCAGCTTCTCGCGCCACGCCTTCGACGAGGTCGTCAGCTTCGTCGCGGGCTGGGCGCAGATGCTCGTCTACGTCGTCACGGTCGCCGTCTCGGCCTTCTTCGTCCCGCACTACCTCTCGATCTTCTGGGAGCCGCTGCGCACGAACCCGTGGGACATCGTGGGCGGGACGATCGTGATCGTCGCGCTCGTCACGCTCAACGTCGTCGGGGTGACGGAGGCGGCGAAGCTCTCCATCAGCCTCGCGGTGGTCGACTTCGCGACCCAGGTCCTGCTCGTGATCCTGGGCTTCGCCCTCGTGCTGAGCCCGGAGACGCTGACCTCGAACATCCACTGGGGGGTGGCGCCGACCTGGTCGAGCCTCGCGATCTCGATCCCGATCGCGATGCTCGCCTACACGGGGGTCGAGACGGTCTCGAACCTCGCAGAGGAGGCGCGCGACCCCGTGCGCACCGTGCCGAACGCGTACAAGCTCGTCGCGCTCGCGGTCTTCACGATCTACTTCACGCTGCCGGCCGTCGCCCTGTCGGCGCTCCCCGTGAAGCTGATCAACGGGGAGTACACGACGCTGCTCGCCCTGCCGCCCGAGGAGGGCGGGTTCTCGAACGACCCGATCCTCGGGGTCGTCGAGAACATCGGCGTCGAGGGCTGGCTGCTCAGCGGGCTCAAGGTCTACGTCGGGATCCTCGCCGCCACCATCCTGTTCGTCGCCACGAACGCCGGGGTGATCGGTGCCTCGCGCATCACGTACTCGATGGCGAGCTACCGGCAGCTGCCGGAGGTCTTCCGCAGGCTGCACCCGCGCTTCAAGACCCCGTGGCTCGCGCTCGTCATCTTCGCGGGCATCGGCCCCATCCTGATCCTGCTACCCGGCGACGTGAACTTCGTGGGCACGCTCTACTCGCTCGGAGCGACGCTCTCGTTCACGGTCGCGCACGCCTCGCTGGTGCGGCTGCGGATGGCCGACCGCGGGGGCGGGGAGACGCCCCCGTACCGCTCGCGCGGCAACCTGACCCTCTGGGGCGTCGACTGGCCGCTGTTCGCCCTCGTCGGCGGCACCGCGACCGGCATCTCGTTCGTCGTGATCGTCGTCCAGGACGCCACCACACGCTGGGTCGGGCTCGGCTGGGTGGTCGCGGGCCTGATCGGCTACACGATCTACCGGCGCCGCGTGCTCGGGCTGTCGCTCGCCGAGACCGCCAAGGCGCCGCCGGCCTTCGGCGCGGCCCTGGCGCTGGAGTACCGGCGGATCGTGGTGCCGATCGTGCCCGGGCGCCCGTCCGACGACGCGCTCGACCTCGCCTGCCGGCTGGCGGCCGAGCGCAGGGCGCGCATCGTCGCGCTGAGCGTGATCGAGGTCCCGCTCGGGCTCCCGCTCGACACCGAGCTGCCCGCGGAGGAGCGCCTCGCCAACGACGAGCTCGACGAGGCGATCGCGGTCGGAGACACGTACGGCGTGAAGGTGGTCGGCCGGCTGGTGCGGGGTCGCAACGCGTCGACCGAGATCGTCCGCGAGGCCGAGCGGCAGGTCGCCGAGCTCATCGTCCTCGGCTCTCCGCGCAAGAGCCTCGTCGAGCGCCGGCGCGGCGTCTTCGGCACGACCGTCGACCGCGTCCTGCGCAAGGCACCCTGTCGGGTGATGATCGCGGCGTCCGGCAACGACGTCGGCCCAGGGCCGGTGGGGGCGCTCACACTCCGGGGGTCGGCGTGAGCTGGTACGGGCGCGCGGTGCTCGTGTTCTCCGCGGTCTTCGTCGCGCTCGGCGTCGCCCTGCTGGTCGTGACCGCCGTCCACGGCGGCGGAACGGTCGGCTTCGTGCTCGGCGGGCTGTTCGTGGCGCTCGGGGTCGCGCGCTTCCAGCTCGAGCGGCGGCGCAGCGGATGAGGCCCGAGGCGGGCTGATGGCGCGGAAGATTCGCGGCTTCGAGCGCGTGCTGGACGCGCCGTCGCTCTTCGCGATCGCGTACGGCGAGATCGGCGCCTCGATCTACGTCGCGCTCGGCATCGTCGCGGGGGCGGCGCTCGGGCTGACGCCGCTCGTCCTCGCCCTGACCGGGCTCATCTTCCTCGTCGTCGCGCTCTCCTACGCGGAGGGGACGGCGGCGCTACCCGAGACCGGCGGCGCAGCGACCTTCACGAGACGGGCGTTCAACGACCTCGTCGGGTTCGTCACCGGTTGGGCGCTGTTCCTCGACTACCTGATCGTGATCGCGCTCTCGGCGCTGTTCCTGCCGCACTACGTCGGCGCGGCGCTCGAGATCGACACGCTGCGCGACTCGCCCTGGGACACGGTCGTCGCGGTGCTGGTGGTCGCGGCCGTCGGCGGCGTGCGGCTCGCCCGCAGGAGCCGTCTCTATCTGCCGGCGCTCGTGGTCGCGCTGCTCGATCTCGCCGTGCAGTCCCTGATCGTGATCCTCGGGCTCACGCTCGTCTTCTCGCCGGCCGTGCTGACGGACGGGCTCGCGCTGGCCCCCGGGCAGCACTGGCTCGACGACGTCCTGTACGCGATCCCGCTCGGCTTCGTGGCCTACACCGGGCTCGAGACGGTGGCGAACCTCGCCGAGGAGGCGCGCGAGCCGGGGCGGACGCTGCCGCGCTCGCTGTTCTCGGCGATCGGGCTGGTCGTGATCCTGACCGTGCTCGTCGCGGTCGTCGGCGTGACGGCGTTTCCCGCAAAAGGAGGCACGTCCGAGCTCGGGGAGACGTGGCTCGAGGCGCCGCTCGTCGGGATCGTGACCGCGTTCGGCTCCGAGTTGCCGGCGGGGATCGTCGACACGCTCCGCGTGGCGGTCGGCCTCTCGGGCGCGCTGATCCTGTTGATGGCGGTGACGACCTCGATCTCCGGCTGCGCCCGGCTCGCGCACTCCATGGGGACCCACGGCATGCTGCCGCGCGAGCTCGGGCGCCTCGAGCGGAAGACGCTCGTCTCGCGCGAGGCGATCGCGACGATCACCTTCGTCGCGATCGTGGTGCTGCTCGTCGCCTCGCTTGTTCCCGACGAGGCCCGGTTCCTCGCGGGCACGTACTCATTCGGGGTCCTGCTCGCGTTCACGCTGGCGCAGCTCGCCGTGATCCGGCTCAGGCGGCGGGAGCCGGATCTCCACCGGCCGTTCCGCGCACGACCCGACGTGCGTGTGAGGGGCGTCGACGTCCCGCTGCCGGCGCTCGTCGGCGCGCCTCTCACCGCAGCCGTGTTCGTGATCGCGCTCGTCACCCACGAGTCGGCCCGGTACGCCGGCCCCGCCTGGCTCGTGGTGGGGCTCGCGATCTACGTGCTGACCCGCATGCGGGCCGAGCTCGGCGTGCTCGCCGACGTCGACCCCAGGATCGCGCTGCCGACCGGTGTCACGTACAACCGGATCCTCGTCCCGATGAAGCTCGGCGTGATCGGCGAGGAGATGGTCGCGACCGCGGTGGCGCTCGCGAAGGAGCGCGGCGCGCGGGTCGAGGCGATCACGGTCGTGCAGGTCCCCCGCGAGCGGGCGCTCGAGGCGCCGCTGCCCGAGGAGCTCGCCCTGGCCGCCGCGGAGTCGATCGCCGAGGCGCGCGCGCTCGGCGAGGAGAACGGGGTCGAGGTCCACGCCGACGCCGTGCCGGCCCGGTCGATCGGGCACGCGATCGTCGACGAGGCGTCCCGTCGCCGCGTCGACCTGATCGTGCTGGGCTCCTCACCGCGCTGGAGGCGCCAGTCGCGCTTCTTCTCGCCGACCGTCGACCACGTCCTCAAGCACGCGCCGTGCGAGGTGCTCGTGGTCGCGTTCCCCGACGGCGTCTTCGAGGAGGCGTGACGCGTCGAGTACCCTCACCGGTATGAACGCCGTGATCGTCGGGTGCGGCCGGGTCGGCTCCGGGGTCGCGAAGCAGCTCGCGGAAGAGGGCTGGGACGTCACGTGCATCGACGAGGACGAGGGCGCCCTCGCGCGGCTCGGCGAGTGGCGCGGCGGCTTCGTCGTGGGGCACGGGATGGACCTCGACGTGCTCGTCCGGGCGGGAATCGCGTCGGCGGACGCGGCGGTGGTGGCGACCAACGGCGACAACACGAACGTCGTGGTCGGTCAGGTGATCCAGCGCCTCTACTCTCCCGCGTGCGTCGTCGTGCGCGTGCTCGACCCGCGCCGCGCCGCGTTCTACGCGGAGCGGGGCCTGCGCACCGTCTGCCCGACGCAGACGGCGATCGCGACGCTGACCGACGTCGTCCGCTCGTGCGAGGCGAGCGTGCTGTAGTGCCTATCCAGGTGCACTGATGTACGCGATCGTCGCAGGCGGAGGCAAGGTCGGGGCGAACGTCACGCGCTCGCTCCTCACCATGGGGCACGAGGTGACGCTGGTCGAGCAGCGCCGTGACCGCTTCGAGCAGCTGGAGGCCGAGCTCGGGCCGGTGGTGCTCGCCGGGGACGCGACCGAGATCCACATCCTCGAGCGGGCCGGCATCGCGCGGCCGCCGGACATCGTCCTCGCGGTGACCGGCGACGACGAGGACAACATCGTGATCGCGCAGATCGCACAGGACGGCTACCAGGTGCCGAAGGTGATCGCGCGCGTGAACGACCCGCGCAACCAGGGCCACTTCGACCTGCTCGGCGTGACGCGGACGCTCTGTGCGACCTCCGGCCTCCTCGGGCTCGTGGAGCACGAGGTGCCCGAGCACGGTCTCGTGAAGCTGCTCGAGCTGCGCCGCGAGGGGCTCGAGGTGGTGGAGCTGCAGGTGGCGCCCGAGTCGCCCGCCGCGGGGAAGCGGGTCGCCGGGCTCTCGCTCCCCGACGACGTGCGGCTCGTCTCGATCACGCGGAACGGGGTCGCCGAGGTGGCCGGGCTCGACACCGTGATCCGCCCGGGCGACCAGGTGATCGCGATCCTGAAGCCAGGGCTCGAGGACCGGCTCCGCAAGGCGCTCGTCGGCTGAGCTAGTTCGTCCAGTACCGCCGCGTGGCGAGGACGATCACGGGGATCACCTCGAGCCGGCCGAGCCACATGAGGAG
The DNA here is from genome assembly GCA_963710125.1 of uncultured Actinomycetes bacterium. Lineage (GTDB taxonomy): Bacteria > Actinomycetota > Thermoleophilia > Gaiellales > Gaiellaceae > Gaiella. The sequence goes on from CAVPZH010000018.1 coordinate 160,727, forward strand.
CATCATCGTGGTGGTCGAGACGTCGCTGAACCCCTCGAAGCTGCCGATCGGGCCCGCCACGCCCAGCCCGGGGCCGACGTTGCCGAGCGTCGTCGCGGCCGCGGCGATCGCGTCGATCGGGGTCAGGTCCGGCCCCTGGAACGCGGCGTCGACCGCGATCACCCCGGCCCCCACCACGAAGATCCCGACGTAGAGAAGGATGAACGCCGTCGCCGCCCGCAGCGTCCGCTCGTCGAGCACGCGGCGGTTGAGCCGGATCGGGATCACCTCCTCCGGGTGCACGGTCTGCCGGAGCTCGCGCCGCAGCGACTTCCCGAGCAACACGTGGCGGACGACCTTGATCGACCCCGCGGTCGAGCCGGCACAGCCGCCGACGAACATCATCGCGACGAGGGTCATCAGCGCGAGCGTCGGCCAGCCGGCGAAGTCGAAGGTCGAGAACCCGGTCGTGGTCATCAGCGACGTGGCCTGGAACACCCCGTCCCGGATCGCACGCTCCCCCGTGGCGAAGCCCTCGTCCCAGATCTCCGTCGCGATCACGATCGCGCCGATCGCGAGCACGGCGAGGTAGACCCGCAGCTCCTCGTCCCCGAGCACGCGGCCGGGCCGGCGTCGCACGAGCGCCCGGTACAGCAGGGCGAAGTTCATCCCCGCGACGATCATGAACACGACGATCACCCACTGGGTCGCGGCGTCGAACCCCGCGATGGAGTGGGGCTCGGTGGAGAAGCCGCCCGTCGGCATGGTCGTGAACGCGTGGCCGAGGGCGTCGTACGGCCCCATCCCGTCCTTTCCGATCACGCCGATCGCGACCAGCGCCGCGAACAGCGCGGCGGTCAGCGCGACGTAGAGGAGCCAGAGCCTGCGCGCCGTGTCGCGGATGCGGTCGGCGAGCTGGTCGATCTCGGGCCCCGGCAGCTCCGACTCCAGCAGCTGGCGGCCCCCGACGCGGAGCCGCGGGAGGACGGCGAGCGCGAGCACGATGATCCCCATTCCCCCCAGCCACTGCGTGAACTGGCGCCACATCAGCAACGACCTGTCGACCGCGTCCACGTCGGTGAGCACGGTCGCTCCCGTGGTCGTGAACCCCGACATCGACTCGAAGAGGGCGTCGACCGGCCGGTCCAGCTGCGGGTCGCCGCTCAGGACGTAGGGCAGCGCGCCGAAGGCGGCGGCGGCGACCCACGTGAGCGCGACGACGAGGTACCCCTCGCGGAAGCCGATGCTCGTCGCGCCGGCGAATCCGCGCTCGAGCGCCAGGCCGACGGTGAACGCGATGGCCGTCGCCCCGACGAACGGGAGCACCGACTCGTGGTAGCCGATCGCGAGGACGGCGGGCATGAGCGTCGCGAAGGAGAGGTACTTGAGCAGCATCCCGACGAGCGAGAGTGACCCCCGAATGTCGACCGCCGCGCGGCGGGTCGGCGCGATCCTCCGTTCCGCCCCCGCCACCGCGCCCCCGCGGGTGGGACTCACAGCACCTTCTCGACGTCCGGCACGCGGGACGTCTCGGTGAACACGATCACGCGGTCGCCCGCCTGGAGCACGTCGTCGCCGCGGGGGAAGAGAGCGGACCCGTCGCGCACGATCGCGCCGATCATCGCGCCCCGGATCGGCATGTCGCGGAACCGGAGGCCGACGTACTCGCTCGTCGGCTGGGTCGTGATGTCGAGCACCTCGTAGCGGTCTCCCTCCAGCATCGTCACCTGCTGGGTGCGCGGGTCGTGGGCGAACCGGACGATCTCCTCCGCGGTCACCGCCCGCGGATTGATCGTCACGTCGACGCCGGAGTACTCGTACACCTGCGTCGAGATCGTGTCGTGCACCACCGCGATCGTGAAGGGCACGCCGTGGACCCGCGCGAGGGTCGCCGCGTAGTGGTTCTTCGTGTCCTCCTTCATCGCGAACACGGCCGCCTGCGCCTGGCCGATCCGCTCCCGCTCGAGGAAGTCCGGGTCGATCCCCGAGGTGTTGAAGACCCTGCACCCGGGCAGCTCCTCGGCGACCTCCCGCGCTCGCTCGCGTTGAGCCTCGATCAGCCGGACGCCGATCCCCTGGGCGCGCAGGGTGCGCGCGATCGCGGTCCCGATCTTGCCACCACCGAACACGACGACGTCCTCAACGGTCCCCGCGCCCGGCGCGAGCAGCGTGCCCCACGCGCGCGCGGCCTCCGGCGAGCCGATAACCACGATCCGGTCGCCCTCCTCCAGCATCTCGTCGCCCCGTGGAAGCGTCATCGACTCCTCGCGGATGATCGCGAGCACGCGCGAGTCGCCGGGGATGCGCGCCTCGCGCAGCGGCGTGCGCACGAGCGAGTGGTCGGCGCCCTCCGGGACGTCGAACTCGACGATCTGCACCTGTCCGCGCGCGAACACGTCGGTCTGCCGCGCCGCGGGCATGCCGATCGAGCGCGAGACCGCATGGGCGGTCTCGAGCTCGGACGAGACGGCGAAGTCGACGTCGAGCCGGCCGGCGCGCCAGAGCTGGATGTACTCGACGTTCGAGGTCCTGATCACGGTCGTCGCCTTCGGCGCCTCGATCCGCGCGAACGAGCAGGCGACGAGGTTCACCTCGTCGCGGGACGTGCACGCGATGAACAGGTCCGCCTTCTCGACGCCGGCGTCCTGCAGCGCCTTGCGGCTCGCGCCGTTCGCCTCGAACGTCCCGACGTCGAACCGGTAAGCGAGGGGCTCGAGGCGCTCGCGGACGACGTCGATCACGCTGATGTCGTGCTCCGCATGGAGCGCCTCGACGATGGTCGAGCCGACCTGCCCCGCGCCGACGATCACGATGCGCATGCGGGCGGCAGCGTAGCGCCGACGGCCGGACGGCGAGACCGGGCGGCTATCCTCGGACGGTGATCCGCGTCGCGCTCCTCTTCGCGGTGCTCGGCGGCGTGATCGGGGTCGGTTGCTCGTCCGCGTCGCCGTCCGCGTCGCTCCGCCTCGTCACGGTGGCGAAGGGCTTCTCGAGCCCGGTGCTCGCGACGCAGGCGCCCGGCGAGCCTCGGCGCCTCTACGTCGTCGAGCAGCCGGGGCGGATCCGGGTCGTTGAGGGAGGCCGGGTGCGTCCGACGGCGTTCCTCGACATCCGCCGGCTCGTGCTGAGCGACGGCAACGAGCAGGGACTGCTGGGACTCGCCTTCTCGCCCCGCTACGTGCGGGACCACACCTTCTACGTGAACTACACGGCCCGCCCCGACGGACACACGGTGATCGCGCGCTACCGGTCCCGCAACGGCAAGCCGCTTTCCGGAAGCGCCCAGCAGATCCTCACGGTCGACCAGCCGTACTCGAACCACAACGGCGGCGATCTCGTCTTCGGCCCGGACGGCCGGCTCTGGGCGGGGCTCGGAGACGGCGGCTCGGGCGGCGACCCCGAGCATCATGCGCAAGATCCGAACAGCCTGCTCGGCAAGCTGTTCCGGTTCGACGTCCGGCAGACGAAGCCGGCGCCCGAGATCGTCGCGATCGGGCTGCGGAACCCGTGGCGTTTCAGCTTCGACCGGCGGACGAATGACCTCTGGATCGGGGACGTCGGCCAGAACGAGATCGAGGAGATCGACCGTCTGCCGCGCGGCACCACCGGCCTCGTCAACTTCGGCTGGAACGTGTTCGAGGGACGGAACCGCTACTCCGACGACCCGCTCGGGCCGGGGCAGCTGCTCGGGCCGGTGGCGCAGTACACGCACGCCAGAGGCTGCTCGGTCACGGGCGGCTACGTCTACCGGGGCACGGCGGTGCCGCGCCTCCGGGGCCGCTACGTCTTCGGCGACTTCTGCAGCGGCACGATCTGGAGCATGCCGGCCGCCGGCGGCGCGACGCGGGTCGAGCCGCTGCGCGTCGCCGAGCTCACGTCGTTCGGCGAGAGCCTGACCGGACGCAGCTCTACGCCGTCTCCCGGAACGGCACGGTCTACCGGTTCGCGCGCTGACCAACCCGGACGCCGCGGATCCGGACGCCAGCAGATCCGCCCACGGCGGATCCGGACGCCGGCGAAGCCGGCAGTCCGCTTCAGGGATCTGCCCTTGGCCCGGCGCAGCCGGGCCAACGGAGTTTGCGGCGTCCGTTCCGCGGAAGCGGAATGGACGCTCGCAGGCAGGCTCGTGCCCCGGCGCAGCCGGGCCAACGGAGTGTGCGGCGTCCGTTCCGCGGGAGCGGAATGGACGCTCGCAGGCAGGCTCAGGCCAGGCGCAGACTTATCCCGCGCGGCGGCGCACGCGGGGAGACTGCCCGAGCGCCGCGTACGCGACGGCGTTGAGGGAGTCCGTGAGCGCGCGCAGCTCTCGCGTGACCTGGACGAAGCCCTCCTGGGCCTCGAGCCGGGCGTCGATCCGCTCGAGACGGTCTGCGATCCGGTCGAGGCGCTGGAGCAGCGCGTCGAGCTGCCGGTCCGGGACGTCACCTCGCTCCATCACCACGGATTCTAGTGAGCGGGGCGGCTACGTCTTCGCGCCGTGCGCGAGCAGGCTCGCCCGCGTGGTGACGGCCTCCGCGCCGGGCCCGAGGCGGGCCTTCAGGCGGTCGCGGGCGCCTGCCCCGCTCTCGACGGCCTCGACGCGCCTCGCTGCCCCGAGTTGCGCGACAGCGACGCGGGCCAGCTCCGCCGGGGCGTCCGTGTACACGCCCAGGCGCGCCCCCGACGAGGCGAGGCCGCGCAGAGTGGCGCTCACCGCTGCGTCCGGCCGCAGGTACACCGGGGCGCGCTCGGCCGCGTAGCGCTCGAGCAGCACGCGCCAGTTGCCGGCGCCGCTCTCGTCGAGCGCGGCGGCCGCGGCGGCGCGGTCGTGGGGCAGGGCCGAGGGATCGAGGCCGAAGAGCCGGCTCGTGTCGGAGAGCCAGTCGTCCCACAGGGGGCGCGTGTCCCCGAGCACCCCGTCGAGGTCGAGCATGAGCGCCGTCACACCCGTCGGCTCCAGCGCGTCCACGCGTAGACCCCGACCAGCGCTCCGAGCGTGTCGATCGCGACGTCGAGCGGGGCGCCGTGCCGGCCCTCGACGAACGTCTGGTGCACCTCGTCGGTCACCGCGTAGCCTGCCGCCAGCGCGAGCGCCATCCCGGGCCTGCGCACCGCCCGCGCGAGCAGCAGGCCCAGGATCGCGTACTCCGTGAGGTGCGCGAGCTTGCGCAGCACGAGATCCCACGTTCCGAGGCCCGTGCCGAGGCTCGGCACCGACGAGAAGCCGAAGATCAGCGCGGCCCAGAGGAGGACGGGCAGCCAGCCGAGGAGGGCCGAGCGTCGCGACGGGGCGGCCTGCGTGGACATCGTCGCATGGTAGGGTCGCCGCTCCATACGGAGTGCGGTGAGGGAACCCGGTGCAAGTCCGGGACGGTCCCGCCGCTGTGAGGGGAGACGCTCTCCCGCCACCACGCCACTGGCCCGCGGGGCCGGGAAGGCGGTGGGAGAGGGAGCCCCGAGTCAGAAGACCTGCCGCCTCCGCTCAGCCTCGACCCCCTCGCGGAAGGGAGAAGGAGAAGCACTCATGTCAGGTCGTCTCGCCCTCGCGGCGGCGCTCGCCGCCGTTGCTCTCGTGCTCGCCTCGCCGGCGCTCTCGGCGCCGACCCGTGCCGCAGCCGCCCCGTTCCCCGTCACCGTCGCCGTCGACAACGGGAAGGTCACCGTTCGCACGCGTCCCGCCCGGATTGTCTCGCTCTCGCCGACCGCGACCGAGACGCTGTTCGCGATCGGAGCAGGGGCCCAGGTCGTCGCGGTCGACGACCAGTCCGACTACCCGCGCAGAGCGCCGCACACCTCGCTCTCCGGGTTCACGCCCAACGTCGAGGCGATCGCGGCGATGAAGCCGGACCTCGTCGTGATCGCGTTCGACCCCAAGGGGCTCTCGGGTGCGCTCCGGCGGCTGGGGATCCCGGTCGTCTTCCAGAACGCCGCGCCGACCCTGCCCGCCGCGTACCGCCAGATCCGTCAACTCGGCAGGGTGACGGGCCACGCCGCGGAGGCCGACGGGCTCGTCGCGCGCATGAGTCGGAAGATCGGCGCGATCGTCGACAAGGTGCGCGCGAGGGCGGCGAAGGCGTCGGTCTACCACGAGCTCGACCCGACGCTCTTCTCGGTCACCTCGAACACCTTCGTGGGGCGCGTGTACCGGATGTTCGGGCTGACGAACATCGCGGACGCCGCGCAGGCGGGCGGCTCCGACTACCCGCAGCTCTCCGCCGAGTACGTGCTCGCCGCGAACCCCGACCTGATCGTGCTCGCCGACACCGTGTGCTGCGGACAGACGGCGCAGTCGGTCGCTGCGCGGCCGGGCTGGAGCCGCGTCTCGGCCGTACGGACCGGATCGGTGGTGCGTCTCGACGACTCGATCGCCTCGCGCTGGGGCCCGCGGCTCGTGAACCTCGTGCGCGCCGTCGGCACAGCGCTCCTCCGGCTCGGCAGGCAGTAGCGGTGCCCGCTCGAGGGCCACGATCGTCGGGGCAACGTCCCGCGAAGGGCCACTGATGGAGGCGGCCGCCGCGACCGCGCGCGCCGTCCGCGTCCGCGGGGTGACGCCCGGCTGGGCGCTCGCGGCGGTCGCCTTCCTCCTGCTCGCGATCGTCGTCGGCATCGCCGCCGGCCCCGTCGACCTCGGGGTCGGCGCGGTGCTGCGCGCGCTCGGCGCGAAGCTCGGCGTGCCCGGCGTCGACTCTCCGCTGAGCCCGACCGAGAGCTCGATCCTCTGGGACCTGCGCGTGCCCCGCGTGCTCCTGGCCGGTCTCGTCGGGGGCATGCTCGCGATCTCCGGGGCGACCTACCAGGGGGTGTTCCACAACCCGCTCGCCGACCCGTACCTGCTCGGGGTGGCCGCCGGCGCGGGTCTCGGCGCGACGCTGGCGATCGCGTACCTGCCACACGCCCTCTCCGGTCACGAGCTGCTGCCGCTCGCCGCGTTCCTGGGCGGGTCGGTCGCCGTCGTGCTCGCGTACGCGATCGGACGCGCGGCGGGACGCGAGCGGGACTCGGCCACCCTCGTGCTGGCCGGGGTCACGGTGGCGAGCTTCTTCACCGCGCTGCAGACGTTCGTCCAGCAGCGGAACACCGACACGCTGCAGGAGGTCACGTCGTGGATCCTGGGCAGCCTCCCCAACACGGGGTGGAGCGACGTGCTCACGCTGGCGCCGTACGTGCTCGTCACGACCACCGTGATCATCGCGCTCCGTCGGGTCGTCGACGTCCTCAGCCTCGGCGACCTGGAGGCCGCGAGCCTCGGCATCCACGTCCGGCGCACGCGCCTCGCGCTCGTGGTCGCGGCGACGATCGGGACCGCCGCCGCGGTCGCGGTGAGCGGTCTGATCGCGTTCGTCGGGATCATCGTGCCGCACGCCGTGCGGCTCGTCGTGGGGACCTCCTACCGTGGACTGCTCCCGCTCTCCTTCGTCGTCGGCGCCGGCTTCCTGATCCTCGCGGACGTGATCGCGCGCACCGCGCTCTCGCCGGCGGAGGTCCCGATCGGCGTCGTCACCGCGCTGTTCGGGGCGCCCGCCTTCGCGCTCGTCCTGCGCACGCGAGGAGGACGGGGATGAGCGCGATCGCGCTCCGGAAGGTGTCCGTGACGCTCGGGGGTCGCCGGGTCGTGAGCGAGGTCACGGCGACCGTGGAGGAGGGGGAATGGGTCGCGCTGATCGGGCCGAACGGCGCAGGCAAGACCTCGCTCCTGCGCGCCGTCGCGGGCCTGCTCCCGTGCGACGGGACCGTCTCGCTGCTCGGCACGCCGCTCGAGGCCCTCGGCCGCCGAGAGCGGGCGCAGCGGCTCGCGCTCGTCCCGCAGGAGCCGCGCACCCCGCCGTGGCTGACCGTCGCCGAGTACGTCCTGATGGGGCGCACGCCGCATCTCCGGCCGCTCGCGAGCGAGGGCGCCGCCGACGTGGAGGCGGCGTCCCGTGCGCTGGCGCGCCTCGACCTCGACGACCTGGTCGACCGGACGCTCGGCACGCTCTCCGGCGGCGAGCGCCAGAGAGTGGTCGTCGCGCGGGCGCTCGCGCAGGAGGCGTCGATCGTGCTCCTCGACGAGCCGACCGCCTCCCTCGACATCGGCCACCAGCAACAGGCGCTCGACCTGCTCGACGCGCTGCGCGCCTCGGAGGAGCTGACCCTCGTCGCGGCGATGCACGACCTCACGCTCGCCGCCCAGTACGCCGACCGCGTCCTGCTGCTCGACGCAGGCCGCGTGGTCGCGGACGGCACGCCGGAGGCCGTGCTCACGGAGTCGGCGCTCGCCCGCCACTACGGCGCGCGCGTCCGGGTCGTGACGGTGGACGACGCGATCGCGGTGCTTCCCGCCCGCGGCGCGTCGAGGTAGGCGGTTTCCCGGCGGCGGTCGGCGGCGCCAGACCCGCGGCTAGCATCGGCGCGTGGCGGTCACGCCCCACGAGGAGCTCCTCGCCGACCTGAACCCGGCGCAGCGGGAGGCGGTGCTGCACGTCGAGGGGCCGCTGCTCGTTGTGGCCGGCGCTGGCTCGGGGAAGACTCGCGTGCTCACGCACCGGGTGGCGCATCTGATCCGCGCGCACGGCGTGAGGCCGAACGAGATCCTCGCGATCACGTTCACGAACAAGGCGGCGACCGAGATGCGCGAGCGGCTCGAGCGCATGCTCGGGCGCACCGCGCGCGCGATCTGGATCCTCACCTTCCACGCCGCGTGCGGCCGCATGCTGCGCCGCGAGGCGGAGCGGCTGGGCTACCGGTCGACGTTCACGATCTACGACCAGGCCGACCAGGTGCGTCTCGTGAAGGCGTGCCTCGAGGAGCTCGGCAAGGACCCGAAGCGCTTCACGCCCCGGGGGATCCACGCCCAGATCTCGAACGCGAAGAACCAGCTGGTCTCGCCGGAGGAGTACACGGCGCGGGTCGCGTCGTTCTGGGACCAGACGGTCGCCGAGGTGTACGAGCTGTACCAGCGCCGGCTGTTCCGCTCGAATGCGGTCGACTTCGACGACATCCTCATGCTCACGGTGCAGGTGCTCGAGCGCTTCCCCGAGGCGCGGGAGCGCTGGCAGACCACCTTCCGCCACGTCCTGGTCGACGAGTACCAGGACACGAACCACGCGCAGTACCGCCTGCTCCAGCTGCTGGCCGCGAAGCACCGGAACGTCTTCGCCGTCGGGGATCCGGACCAGTCCGTGTACGCGTTCCGCGGCGCGGACATCCGCAACATCCTCGACTTCGAGCGCGACTTCGGCGGCGCGGGCGTGATCGCGCTCGAGCAGAACTACCGCTCGACGAACAGGATCCTCGAAGCCGCGAACGCGGTGATCGACAACAACCGCGACCGGAAGCCGAAGCGGCTCTGGTCGGAGCTCGGCGAGGGCGACCCCGTCGAGGTCGTGGAGGTCGAGGACGAGCACGCCGAGGCACGCTTCGTCGCCGCCGAGATCGCCCGCCTCGTCGAGGGAGGGGCGTCCGCCTCGGAGATCGCGGTCTTCTACAGGACGAATGCGCAGTCGCGCGTGCTCGAGGACGTGCTCGTCCGCCAGGGCGTGCCGTACCAGGTGATCGGCGGCCCCCGCTTCTACGAGCGCGCCGAGGTCCGCGACGCGATCGCCTACCTCTCGGTGCTGAACAACCCGAGCGACGCCGTCTCGCTGATGCGGATCGCGAACCGGCCCCGGCGCGGCATCGGCGACACCTCGATCCAGCGCCTCGTCGCACACGCCGACGCGCTCGGCGTGTCGCTCTGGGAGGCGACTGCCGACCCGGAGGCAGCGGGTGTCGCGACCGCCAGCGCCCGCGCGGTCCGCTCGTTCCGGCTCGTCATGGAGACGTTGATGTCCGCGGCGCAGGAGCTCGCCGTGGACGAGCTGCTCCAGGCGGTGCTCGAGCGATCGGGCACGATCGAGGCGTACGAGGCCGAGCGGACGATCGAGGCGCGCGGCCGGATCGAGAACCTGGAAGAGCTCGTCGGGTCGGCGCAGGAGTACCGCCGCCGCGCGGAGGAGCCGTCGCTGGCGGCGTTCCTCGAGGAGGTCCAGCTCCAGTCCGACCAGGACACGCTCGTCTCCGACGAGGCGCAGGTGACGCTGATGACGATCCACAACGCGAAGGGGCTCGAGTACCGCACCGTGTTCCTGATCGGGATGGAGGAGGGCATCTTCCCGCACTCCCGCTCGATCGAGGACAACGAGGTCGAGGAGGAGCGGCGCCTCGCGTACGTGGGGATGACCAGGGCGATGGAGCGCCTCGCGCTGACGCACGCGACGGCGAGGTCGCTGTACGGGCGCCGCGAGTACAACCTGCCGTCGCGCTTCCTCGACGAGCTCCCTCCGGGCGTCGAGCGCGAGCGCCTCCGACCCGCGTCGTGGACGGGCTACGCCCAGTCGTCTCGCCAGGTTGCGCCCCGGGACGAGCGTGACCTCCCGGCGCTCTCGACCGGCGACTCGGTGCGCCACGGGTCGCTCGGGGAGGGCGTGGTGACCCGCATCGAGCCGGGCGGCGTCGTCACCGTGCGCTTCGCGGCGGACGGCAGCGAGCGTCGGCTGATGATCGAGTACGCGCCGCTCGAGAAGCTCTAGCGGTGTCCGTCTAGGATCGCCGCCATGGCCTTCCGCGTCCGCGCCGTCCGCGATGCCGAGGAGTACCGTGCCGCGCTCGGCGCCATCGGGCACTACTTCGGCTGGGCGCCGACCGGGGAGGACGGAGAGCGCTTCGGCTCGCTCCTGCCGCAGGAGCGGCTGCACGCGGTGCTCGAGGACGGCCAGGTGGTCGCCGGAGCGGGAGCGTACGGATTCGAGCTCACGCTGCCCGCCGGTCCCGCGCCGTGCGCCGGCGTGACGGTCGTCGGCGTGCTCCCCTCCCACAGACGGCGCGGGCTGCTGCGCCGCATGATGGACGCTCAGCTCCGCGACATCCGCGAGCGCGGCGAGCCCGTGGCGGCGCTCTGGGCCTCCGAGGAGACCATCTACGGACGGTTCGGGTACGGGCTCGCGTCGCTCTGCATGAACCTTGCGGCCCGCCGCCGTCACGTCCGCGTGCGCCCGGAGCTCGAGCGGCGCGGCTCGGTGCGCCTGATCGACCAGGACGAGGCGCTCCGTGTCCTCCCCGGCCTGTACGACCGGGTGCGGAGGCGGTCGCCGGGCTTCGTCTCGCGCACGCGGGAGTGGTGGGAGATCCGGAAGCTCAGCGACCGACCCGAGGTCCGTCGGGGCGCGGGGCCGCTCGTGCGTGCGCTGTACGAGCGCGACGGCCGTGCCGCCGGCTGGGCGCTCTACCGCATCGCGCAGGAGGGCTCGACGGTCGAGGACTGGAAGAAGACGGTCAAGGTCACTGAGGTGCACGGCGTGGACGACCGGGCGCGGCTCGAGCTCTGGCGGTTCCTGCTCGAGATCGACTGGACCGACCGTGTGACGGTGGAAGGGGTCGCGGTCGACGACCCGGTGCTGCTCGGCGTCGACCGGGTCAACGAGCTCCGCGCCCGCGTCTACGACGGCCTCTGGGTGCGCGCCGTCGACGTGGGCGCCGCGCTCTCTGCGCGAGGCGTGTCGACGGACGGTCGGGCGACGATCGAGGTGACCGCCGATCCGGACTTCGCCGACAACGTCGGCACCTGGACGGTGGAGGGCGACCGGGTGCGGCGCTCGTCGCGCCGGCCGGACGTCCGGGTCGACGTGCAGGGGCTCGGGGCGACGCTGCTCGGGGGGTTCACGTTCGCGCAGCTCGCACGGGCGGGTCGTGCAGAGGAGGGTGCTCGCGGGGGCCTCGCCCGGGCCGACTCGCTGTTCCGCGTCGAGCGCGCTCCCTGGTGCCCGGAGATCTTCTAGCCTGCTCGGCATGCCGGAGGCCGTGATCCTCTCCGCCGTGCGGACCCCCGTGGGCCGCTACGGGGGCGGCCTGGCGGGCGTCCGGCCCGACGACCTCGCCGCGCTCGCCGTCGGCGCCGCGGTCGAGCGCGCCGGAGTCCCGGCGGACGGGATCGAGGACGTCTGGCTCGGCTGCGCGAACCAGGCGGGAGAGGACAACCGCAACGTCGCGCGATTCGCCGCGCTGCTCGCGGGGCTGCCCGACTCGGTCGCCGGGGTGACCGTCAACCGGCTCTGCGCCTCGGGGCTCTCGGCGATCGCCGGCGCCTGCCACGCGGTGATCGCGGGCGACGGCGACCTGTTCGTCGCGGGCGGCGTGGAGTCGATGAGCCGCGCGCCGCTCGTCACCGCGAAGCCCGACGCCGCGTACCCGCGCGGCGACCGGACGATGTACGACACCACGCTCGGCTGGCGGTTCGTCAACCCCCGCTACGCGGAGCGGTTCTCGACCGCGTCGATGGGCGTCACCGGCGAGAACGTCGCGGAGCGCTGGGCCGTCTCCCGGGAGGACCAGGACGCCTTCGCGCTCGAGTCGCAGCGCCGCTGGGCGGCCGCGGACGACGAGGGCCGCTTCGCGGACGAGCTCGTCTCTGCCGGCGAGCTCGCGCACGACGAGCATCCAAGACCCGACACGAGCGCCGAGAAGCTCGCGTCGTTGAAGCCCGCGTTCCGCGAGGACGGCACGGTCACCGCCGGGAACGCGAGCGGGATCAACGACGGCGCCGCGGCAGTGGTGGTCGCCAGCGCGGAGCGCGCGCAGGCGCTCGGGCTCGAGCCGCTCGCGACGTTCCGCGGGTCAGCCGTCGCCGGAGTCGATCCGGCCGTGATGGGCATCGGGCCCATCCCCGCGGTGCGCAAGCTCCTGGCACGGACGGGCGTCGCGGTGGACGACCTCGACCTCGTCGAGCTGAACGAGGCGTTCGCGTCGCAGTCGGTCGCCGTGATCCGCGAGCTCGGTCTCGACCCCGGGCGGGTCAACGTCTCGGGCGGCGCGATCGCGATCGGCCACCCGCTCGGGATGTCCGGTGCGCGCCTGGTGGTGACGCTCCTCCACGAGCTCCGCCGACGCGAGGGACGCTTCGGCGTCGCGACGATGTGCGTGGGCGTCGGCCAGGGCCAGGCCGCCCTCTTCGAGCGATCGGTCGCCGCCGGCTGACGCCCGGGCGAGGCCGCTCCGTCGGGTCAAGCCCTGGGCCTGGATCGAGCGTCGACGCGTTCGTCCACCGGGCCTGTTCAACGGGAGTACTGCACGTGGTCGGCTAGAATCGCCGGGCACGAGGGCGCTTAGCTCAGTTGGGAGAGCACCAGCTCGACAAGCTGGGGGTCACTGGTTCGAGCCCAGTAGCGCCCATATCGACCCACGGAGCCAAGCGACAAGCCGCATCGCTCCGTGGGTCACGTGTGTCAGATGCGCCGAGTTTGCTCGTCCCGTGAGGCCCCCGGTGAGGCCCTAGCGATCCGGGCCCGGCCACGGGCAACGATTCGGGGCAACGGGCAGATGTGTTCGGCGATCAGACCTCGTCCAGAGCCTCGTCTACGCTCAACCCATGAGCGACGAGCAACCGCACGCGAGCTCCGACGAGGAGACGCCGCAGGCGCCGCCCCCGGCGGCCCCGCCGCCACCGGAGGAGCAGCCGCCAGAGCCGGAGCCTCTCACGCCCTCATACGAGACTCGCTCGGACGACCGGTACGACACGAAGGACATCATCCGCCGCTAGCTGAAGGCGGTCACGCCGGACACTACGACGACGAATGCCGCCTCCGCCGCCGTCGCGACGATCGCACGGCGCAGACACGTCCCCTTGTTCGCGTTGTGCTCAGCGTTCTCGGCGACGCCATCGGCGAGGTCTCGGGCGACGGCGAGGTGAACACCGGTCGGCGGCCCGCTCACGTATCGCTCGAGCAACTCCCCCAATTGCCTCGTCACGCGGTACCTGCGCGGGGCGAGCGCCCTCAGAGCGAAGTACGTCGCGACCATGTACGCCAGCACCGCTCCGACGAGGAAGATCGCGGACGCGACATCGACCTCGTTCGAGATCGCCACGATCCCCAGGACGACGGTGCCGATCGTGAACGTCTGGAATGCCTTCGTGTCGAGCGCGGCAGCCGCCTTCGCCTGATCGTCGACGACCTCCCGTGCGAGTTCGAACAGCACAGCCGCTGTCCCGCCGTTCGGCTCGGTCGACACGACTGACGAGGATAGGACGGCCGCCGGTCGTCTGTACTCGTCGAGCCGCCTTCCGGCGATCTAGACGTCGGGCTCGTGCTCGAGCGACGCCTTCGCGAGCGCCCCGTAGGCGACGTCGAGGGCCTCGTCGGCGGGCAGCCTCGCACCTGCCGCGAGCACCGAGCCGAACCTCGTGAGCGCGACGATCAGGTCGGCGACCGCCCTTGACCGGTCGACATGGTCGAGCTCGTTGATCGCCTGGAAGCACGCGTCGAGCGCGTCGTCGAACGCCTGGTCGCCGCGGCGACGTGCGCGGATCAGCTCGAGCGCCTCGCCGAGCGCACGGACCTCGGCGGGTCGCCGAGAACCCGGCGACGCTCATGTCTGCATCGCCGCCTCGTCGATCAGCCGCGTGTACCCGACGTGCGGTCGGCCGAGCGCGCCCTTGAGCACGCTGGTCTGCTCGCGCGTCAGGTGCTCGAGCGTCGCGGTCGAGATGCCGAGCCACCGACGACGTTCCCGAAGTACCGCTCGACCATGTCACCGAACGCGGTCGCGTACTCCCGCAGGATCTGACCGGCCATGTCGCGCGCCTCCTGCGCACTGTCCTTCGCGGCGCTCTTCGCTGGCGTCCGCTGATCCTGGAGGAGCTCGCGGCCGCTCTTCGCCTCGCGCAAGCGCGCTGGTTGATCCGGTCGACGTTCTTCGCCGCGAACGCGTTGATCCGGTCCGTCTCGGCCTGCAGCCGCTTCGCAGCCGCCTCCTCCTTCGCCTTACGCGCGGCGAGGATCTTCTCGCGACGGTCGCCGCGCGTCCTGCCGCTGCTCGCTCGAGCGCCTGCTCCTTCGTCTGTGGCGATCTGGTCGAGCTCGCCTTGCGCCGACTGCAGCTGCCCGTACAGCGATTGGAGCTGCTGCTTCTGCTTGTCGGTCAGGCTCTTGCGGCCCTCGAGGAACGCGGATCTGACGGCTGGAAGCGGTCGCGCTCTTCGCGGAGCAGCCGCTCCTGCGCCAGCGGTGTCGCCGGTCGCCTGGGCGCCGCGGGCGAGGTCGATCTGGATGTCGAGCAGCGTCCGTGGGGTCGGCCGGTTCCCGCCGCCCCTGGGAGGGGTCGCCGGCGGCCGGCTCGGCGTCCTGCCGGCAGCCCTGCCTCGGATGCCTTCGACGGCCGACGCTCGCAGCGAGCCCGGCGCTCGGGCCGGCGATCGCGGCGATCTGAGCGAGCGCCCGCGGACCGAACCTGCGGCGGATCTCGGCGACAGCCTGCGGGTCGGAGAGCACCGCGCGTGCCTTCTCGCGCATCTCGGCGAGCTGCGCGGCGGTCGGGAGCTTGTCGAACCGGCCGTGCGCGTAGCTGGCGCCGAGGATCGCGGCGATGAACGGCCATGAGACGGCGAAGTCTGCGACTGCCCCGACGATCGGGACGGCGACCCTGCCGACCCTGCCGAGGATCCCGCCGGCACGGCCGAGGAACCCGCCCCCGGATGTCGTCGGGCGCGGGGTGGTGGGCCCGCCCGGCGTCGCAACAGGCCGGCCGCCGCGGGGTACCGGGGTCGGCGCTCCCGGCACACCGGTCGTGGTGGTCGTCACGACCATGTTCCGCGGCCTGGTCGCAACGTCCCACGCCCGCCCGAACGCGGCCGCATCAGCGATCCCCTTCCGCGACACCGTCGCGCTCGACGTGCTGATCAGCCCCATCCCCACCGCCGCCTTGCGGAGCTTCAGGAGCAGCGCCGCACCGAACGCGAGCTCGGTGGCACGCTCGATCCCGCCAAGCCCGTCGACGACCGGCCCGACAGCGTCATGCAAAACGTCGGAGGCCCGCCGCGAGGCCCTTCACGATCCTCGTGCCCGCGTCGACCGCCGCGTTCACATCGTGCTGCAGCCGCTTCTGGTTCTCGTGCGCTGCTGAGCCACTCGTTCGCGGTCTGCAGCAGCGACGCGGTAACGCGGGATGCAGCGCCTGCCCGATCGCCGACCTCCGTGTCACGCAGATTCGTCGTGGCACTCGCGCTCCTGGTTCGCCGACCCCGCCGATCGTGTCGCCGATAGTCATCCTGGCCGCGATCGACGAGTCCTTCAGGATGATCGCGATGCGCGCCAGCACCTTCTCCTCGTTCGGTCAGCGCCTTCGCGTTGTCCTTGCCGGTCTGCTTGAGCGCCAATGCCTGCACACGCGCCTCGGACAGCCGGACGCCGTACACACGGAGCGGCTCTGCCTCCCCGACGATCCCCGAGCGGACCGCCTCGAGCGACTTGCTTGACGTCCGTGTTGTAGAACGAGCTGAGATCGACGCCGCGCTTGACGAGCGTGATCGACAGATCGGCGGCCTGCTTGCCGAGAATCCCCAGCGGCCGAAACAGCGCCCCGATCGACGACGTGAACTCCAATGCCTCATCGTTCGCCT
Source organism: uncultured Actinomycetes bacterium (assembly GCA_963710125.1). Classification (GTDB taxonomy): domain Bacteria; phylum Actinomycetota; class Thermoleophilia; order Gaiellales; family Gaiellaceae; genus Gaiella. The sequence continues at coordinate 177,090 of CAVPZH010000018.1, forward strand.
GCGCCGAGCGCGTTCTTTGCGAACCGCTCGACCACCACCGACGACGCCCCGAACGTGCGGCGTGTCTTGTCGAGCTGCTCGTCCGTGTTCGACGCCGCGTCCTTCGCCTGCCTGAACAGCGTACATCAGCCCGTAGCCGCCGAGGAACGTGCCGGACGCGAACGCGAACGACCGGCCCAACCCACGGAAGACGCCCGGACCCGGCGATCGCGCCGCGCGTCACCCGCCCGAGCGCACCGCTGCTGCTGCTCCAGCTCCCGCGTCGTCCGGTCGCTCTCGCGCGCCAGATCCCGCTCCGCCTGCCGCACCTGACAGACAGCGCCCGACGCCTGCGCACGCGACGCCGTCGGCCCCTTCGCCAGCGACCGGCGCAGACTGCTCCTGCGGCGAGCTCAAGCTGGATCGCGCTGTCGGACATCCCGCTCGGTCGCGTCCTGCACGTACATTGCGGTCGGCGCGCGTGCGACCTCGCTGTTGAAGACGACCGGTGCTGAGCTTCGAAAGCTACTGCGGACAACACCTGCCAACGATTGCTCTGGATCGGCACATCACGTCCTCCGGGCCGTGCTGCCCCGGCTGCCGCCGCCGGGGCGCACCTGCCCGTCGTCGCCGGACATGAGACGGCGACGATCCTTCACAGCCCGTTCCCTGCGCGCTCGCTGCTCTGGCGCTCGCGGCGTTCGATGTCGACCCACTCGTCGCGCTCGGCCCGCTGCTGCCGGATACCGCCGCGATCACGTCGCTGATCGTCGCAGGCTCGGGCTCCAACCCGCCGCCTCGGGCGCCCCCGTCGAGCTGCGCGATCGGCCGCGGCTCGGCGACCTGGAGTCCGGGCCGGTCGGCTGATCGCCTTCTCGTAAAGCGCTGAGTTGAGCGCGGCGCCCGAGAGCTCGTCCGCGTTCGGGCCGATCGCGGTCCGGGCGATGTCGACGAGATCGGCGGGGATCCCGAGCCGTTTCGCGGTCCGGGCGAAGTGGTTGTCATCGTCGCCGATCGTGGCGGCCGGATGCTCTCTGCGCGCCGGCTCGGCGGGCAGCCGTCCGGCCGCACGGCGGATCTCGTCGTTGATCGCCCGGTTCTGCTCCGACATCGCGGGCATCACAGTGATGATCCGTTTGCCACCGGCGGCGCGGATCATCGCGTCGATCTCGCGGGAGCTCTCGTCGCTCATGCCGCCTCCTCGGGGATCTCGTCGGCAGGGATCGGCGTCCCGTCCGCCCGGACGAGCGCGACATCTGGCGACGGCCGCCTGCCGGACGCGATCACGTGCTCGGCGAACGTCTTGGGCTCCGGTGGCGCGGACCCGACGAACCGGAGCAGCTCCAGCTCGATCTGCGCCCAGCTGACGTTCGCGATCGACGTCCTGGCCGCGAGCTTCACGGGGTTGTACTGGCCGGCGTGCCGGAGCCATTTCGCCTCGTTCTCGGCGTCCAGGAGCTCCGCGAACTTCGCCAGGAACGGCTGCGAGCAGGCCGGCCGCCTCGGTGCGCAACCCGGCGGCGATCTCCTCGACCCGGCCCGCCCACTCGTCGGAGTTCGCTTCGACGGCGGCCTTCACGGCGTCGACGGACGTTGCAGCCGCGAGCTGCGACCCATCTGCTTTGCGCTCGAGCTCGGCGAGCTCGTCACGCAGCTGCGCGAGACGTTTCCCGTCCGGCCGCTTCGTCTTGCCGCCCGCGATCACAGCGGCCGCGTACGCGGCCCGATTGTCGAGGGTCTCCTGGTCGATCTCGGCGCGCTTCGCGGCGACGGCGTCAGCGTCGGCCGTGTGCTCGCCGATCACGCGAACGGCCGTCGCGACCAGCTCGTTGGGTTCGGAATGCGGCTGTTCGCCGGCACCCCGTAGACCCGGGCTCCGCGCCCGGTGTGCCGGTCGCGGGACGGACTGCGCAGCTCGATCACGTTCACGTCAGGTCTCACAGTTGCCTCCTCGGCGTCGTCGGTTCGGGCGGTCATGTCGTGGGTTGCGGGATCGGGAGCGCGCTCGCACGCGTAGAACAGCGCTGCCGGAACCGTGCGCGCGCGAGCTCGTCGCCCTCCGATGGACGCGGTACAGGTCGTCGACGGTGACGTCGCTGACCGTCGCCGACGCGTCGCGATCTCGAGCGCCAGGTCGCGCAGCTCGACGAAGCGCGTCGAGCTGGTCGATGTAGTTGGCGAGCGAATCGCTGCGCTCATCGATGATCTCGCGCGAGCCGCGGAGAGCGAGCTCGAAGAACGCCCGAGCATGTCGACATCGTCGAACTCGAGAGTCGCTCACGCCGCCGCCTTCTCGCGTGCTGGCCGAAGGTACGCCTGCAGCGACGACGCGACGATTCGCAGGCCGCCGCGAGGGCCGATCCTGACCGCGTCCACGGCGCCCGTCTCGACCCACCGATAAACGGTCGACCTCGAGACACGCAGCCCCCGGGTGACCTCGCTGACCGTCAGCAGAGGCGATGTCTCGTTCGTGCGCATGCGTCCCAACGTAGAGGGCACGTGCCGGCGATTTGACACTTTGGGCCGTCGCGGTCGCTATCGTCGCCGGCGAGTGTCCGATGGGGATCGGCGCTCGGTTGTCGTAAACCGTTCGGCTACGCGGCTCGCTGATGCGGGCCGCGAGTCGTTCTGGCAATTCCGACCGGTCGACGTGCTAGACGTTCACGTCAACGGTCATGACAACCTCGAGAATCCCCAATGAGCCCGGCTCGTAGCCCAGACGCCGAACGCGACTACTGGGAGCTCTTCGACAGGCTCAACTTCCAGGGTCGGCACACCGTCGACGAGGACGACCGGCTCGTGGTCACGATGCCGACCGCCGTCGACGCGCTCCAGACGGTCAGGCTTTGGCGGAGAACATCAGCGCAGCTACGCCTCCGCGTTCGGCAGCCTAGAAGACGTCTCGCCGTCGTAATCCCAAGGTCGAGCACGCGGACAACTCGCCGCCGGCGACCACGCGGATCACACCGCTGCAGAGCGCGCGCACCGTCCCGAGAACCTCACCCACATAGACCAAGGCGGAGGCTCGCCCTATGAACGGGCCGCCCTCCGCCAGCCTCGACCAGCTGCGCGACGCTGCGCTCGCGACGCTCGAGCGGTGGGGCCACGATCGCCGCCAGTGCGGTGTGCGTGGCTACCGGCCGACGAAGCGCAAGATGCGCGAGGAGGTACTCGCGCTCTTCGTCGAACGCGGTGAGGTCGAGCTGCTCGACGACGGCGAGTACCGCCTCACGGATCTCGGAGCGCAGCGCTGGCGGTTCTGGGCGGCCCTGCCGATCGAACCCGCCGAAGCCGAAGCCGAGCCCGAGGCGGTCGCGGCGTGACCACCGCGCTCGCCCGCCTCGTGCCCCGGCGCAGCCGACCGCACCTCGACCGGCTGCTCGCCGAGCTCGCCGCCGCGCGCGAACAGCTCGACCCGATCGCCTTCCGTGACCTACTCGACGAGCTCGCCGAGCACATCGCAGGAGAGCGTCGACGGTTGCCCCGGCCGCGACGCAAGCAGGCCGTGCTATGAGCCGCCTGGAGATCATCGCGGCGCTCGACGCGCTCGAGGCAGGCGACATCCGTCTCGCGGTGGCGATCCTGCTCGGCGCGCTCGAGGACGGCGCCGCCGTCGACCCCGAGGGGCGCCGGCGACGCTGCCAGCTCTGCGGCGCCGGCCCGATGTGGCCGGGCGAGCTCGAGCACCACCGTCTCGTCGCGCACCCGGTCGAGCTGCTGGAGGCCGCGTGACCGACTGGCTGATCCGCGCCTCCGATCTGCTCGCCGAGCCGGACCCCGGCCCGACCCCGATGCTCGTCGACGGGATGATCGTCGACCGCTCCCTCGCCGCGATCGTCGGCCGCTGGAAGGTCGGCAAGACGTGGGCGCTGCTCGAGCTCGGGATCTCTGTCACGACCGGCGAGCCCGCGTTTGGCACCCGCGCGGTCCCGACACCCGGCCCGGTGATCCTCGTGCTCGAGGAGTCCGGCCGGGCGGCGCTCCACCGTCGCCTCGACGCGCTCGCGCGCGGACGCGCGATCAAGCCGGAGCGTCTCGCCACGCTGTTCGCGGCCGCGAACCAGCGCGTGCGTCTCGACGACCCCGACTGGCTCGCGCGGCTCACCGAGGCCGCGAACGAGCTCGAGGCGCGCGCCGTGTTCCTCGACCCGATCGCGCGGCTCCGCGCCGCCGGCCTCGACGAGAACAGCCAGCGCGAATACGCGGTCGTGATCGAGGCGATGCGCGACCTGCGCGACCAGACCGCCGCCGCCGTCTGCTGGGTCGCGCACACCGGCCACGTCGGCGACACCATGCGCGGCTCGTCCGACCTCGAGAGCGTCTGGGAGAGCCGGCTCGCGCTCAGGCGTGACGGCGACACGGTCACGGTCACGGCCGAGCACCGCGAGGCCGAGCCGAGCGACCCGCTCACCTTCACGCTCGCGTGGCACCACGAGACCCGCACGATGCGTCTGCGGCCGACCGTCCCGCCCCTCGCCGAGCGCATCCTCGACTACCTCGACGAGCACGGCCCAAGCGGCGCCGCGACGATCGCGAAGGGCATCGAAACCCGCCGCTCAGACGTCGACCGCACCCTCGCCCAGCTCGAGACGGCCGGGACGACACACCGTGCCCCGTCCGGAAAGCGGGACGGCATGGGACGACTCATCCCCGCGAAGGTCTGGCATCGCACTATCCAACAGGCATTGCAGGTCGTCCCGGAACCCGGACGAGACGGGACGACCCACCCGTCTTCTGGCTCGGCCGGCCCACGTCGTCCCGCCCCTTTAGGGGCGGACGTGGGACGACACACCGAGCCGGGCGCCAACGGACCGGTCGAGTCACCGTTCGCCGGCGAGCCCGAGCCGCCCCCTCCACGCCGCCGCGAGGAGGCCTCAGCGTGACCGCGTACCGAGGTTCCCGTGGGTGCGCATCCTTCGGTACCCCTGCCCAGTCCCTTTCCCTCCCTCCGAGTCTGGGAACTCGGGCGAGAGAGTGCCGAGGAGTGCGGCGCCCGGTTCAGCGCTGCTAGCGGTGTCGTGGCGAGCTGCTTCGAGCTCGGATGCGTTCGCGGTGGACCGGGCTCGAAGGATCGAGCGAGCGGAAATCGATCTGCAGGCGATGCGACGCGGTGAGAGGAGCCGCGCGTACTACGCGACAGCCGGCGAAGCGTGAGCGGAAGGCGGCGGCGCGCGCTCGAGCGGTATCACCGGCTGCGGCGCGAGCGGCAACAGCGAACTTCTGAATCCGCCAGCGCGAAAAATGCCCTGGACAGGGGTGCGCGCGCCGGCGCGTCCACGGGAACCCCTGGCGACGACGGAGGCGCGTCGTGACGGAGCGTCAGCGGGAGCTCCAGGAGCGGCTCGAGCTGGGGGACGCCCTGCTATCACGGGGCGACCTGGCGGCGCTCGGGCTCCCTCGGCGCGCGGTCGATGCGGTGTTCCGCGAGCTCGATGTCGTCGCCTTGCCGGGGTACTAGCCGCGCCGATGGTGCGGGTCGCGGATTACGTCGAGCTCGTGGAGTCGGTCGACGTACCGCCGACGACCAGGGTGCGGCCGGCTTTCGTTGTGAGAGGCGTTCTGCGCTCGTCGAGGGGCCGGGTGGGCTGCGAGGGCGCGACGTCGCGTCGCGGCTCTGCGGGAGGCGGGTTCTAACCCCGGAGGGCTTGCGTTCGTCCGGGCCCGAGGCGCATACTGCCGGGCAGCGTGATCGTACCACGCACGCTCCTACTCAGTTCGTACGATGCGCACGGCCGGCGGGAGTCCGGGCCGGTGTGTGGTAGCGCCGTGCCTGCCCGCAGGCCGTGTCGCTGAGGAGGTGTGTTCGCGCATGAGCGCGACCGATTACAAGCCGTCCGAGCTCGAGCGTAAATCGGCTCAAGCCGGCACCGCGATTCCCGACCGACGAAGAGCGGTCGCGGGTGATCAGCGGTCTGCTCGATATAGAGGACTATCTGATCGAGCCGTTCGCGTACTGCGATCTTCGAGTTGCTGAACGAGGGCGAGCCTCCGGCGGTGTCGTTCGAGGAGATCGGCCGTCTCGGCGTGCGCACGTGGAGGAACAGCGGCAGGTGCTGCGGCGAATGTTGGGGTCGGCTCGATCGGCTGGACGCGGTCCGGGACGATCTGAGCAGCCTCGCCCGTGGGGAGAGGGAGGAGGTACCGCGATTCGATCGTCGTGGCCAGCTGCCCTGACGGCCGGTCGACGCGGACGGAGTCGAGATCCCGTAGGAGATGGCGTTGTGAGCGTCGCGACGCCGAACGAGAACCTACGAGGCGTACGTGCGGTGGCTTGCCCGTGAATGGCGGCCGGGGGTGAACGAGCCCTCGACGCGGCCGGCGGTGACGCTGGTCGAGAGCCCGGGCCGGGTGCGACGGTCGAAGCGACGGGCGAGCCTCACGGTCGTCGGGAAGGGGCCCGAGGAAGGGGGCAAGCTGTGACCGCCGGCGAGCGGCGCCACTTGCGGGCCGCGGTCTCGGAGGCACGCAGGGCTAACGTGAAGATCCCGCGCAAATACCGATGTCCTGGCTGCGGCGGCGACGTGCGTGAAAGCCCGACGACCGTCAACTGCCGGACGTGCTACTCACGGGTGTGGCAAGCAGCGGCGCGCGTACGCGCAACGGAACGGGATCAGGCTCCGGGCCCAGGAGGTCCCCGATGCCGAGTAGCAGGATCAGGAGGCGGGCCGGCTCGACCGGCCCGCGCTACCGCGTCGTCTACCGGCTCGGCGGCCGTGAGTCACGCGAGCACTACGCCGGCTCGTTCGTGACGAAGGCGGAAGCGCTCGCGCGGAAACGGTGGGTCGACGGGGAGCTCGCCGCGCTCCGCGTGCCCGACCTGACCGTGCTCGCCGAGCCCGTGGCGGCGCCAACGCTGCGGCTCATGGCGGCCCGGTGGCAGGACAGCCGCGTCGACGTCCGGGAGTCAACCGCGATCCAGCATCGGACCGCGCTCGGCCGGGTGCTGCCGGTGCTCGGCGATCGACCCGTCGACCGCCTCACTCCCGCCGACGTCGCGGAGCTCGTCGCGCGGCTCCACGGCGACGGGAAGGCGAGGGAGAGCATCCGCAAGAGCGTGACGGCGCTCGCGATGGTGCTCGACTTCGCCGGCATCGTCCCGAACCCGGCCCGTGACCGCGTCCAGGTGAAGCTCCCGCGCGAAGAGGCGACGGAGCCCGAGCCGCCGACCGCCGACACCGTCGAGGCCGTCCTGTGGCGTCTCACGCCCGCCTACGCGCTCGCCACGCTCGTCCTCGAGCCGACCGGCGCGCGTGTCGGCGAGCTCGAGGCGCGCGACCGTGGGCGACGTCGACGAGGACACGCGGCAGGCGTGGCTCGTGCGGGCGGCCGTGTCCGAAGACCCGGCGGCCGCGCTGGGTCGTGCTCCCGAGCCCGACGTGTTCGAGGCGGTCGTCGAGCGGCTACCCGCCCGCGAGGACCGCGACCCGGCCGGCCGGCTGTTCGCCGGCGTCACCGCCGACCGGCTGCGCATGGCGATCGGCCGCGCCTGCCGCGACGCAGGGGTGCCGCACTTCGCGCCGCACGCGCTCCGGCACCGGCGGATCTCGCTGCTGCACTGGCAGGGCGTCTCGTGGGCCGACATCGGCGACCGCGTCGGCCAGCGGTCGAAGGTCGTGACCGCCGACCGGTACTCGCACGCGCTCGTCGACTACCGCGAGATCGACCGCGGAGAAGGTGCTCGATCGTGTCAGGCGTGCTCGCGGCGTGAGGCCCCATGCGAGGCCCTCGCCTTCGGAAACCCCCTCGTTTGCAGGGGTGTTCTAGGTCAGTAGCGCCCATGAGGAAAAGGCCCGCGCACGCGGGCCTTTTCGTGTTCATCGGGCGGCGGTGCCGGCCGCGGTGGTACTCAGGGGGTGCCGACCGAACGCCCGAAGAGCGAGTCGAGGTGTCGCGGATCAGCCCCTCCGTCCCCTCGATCGGCCGCGTGTACCCGCGGTGCGTCCGCTCGTCCGTGTTGCCGACAAGCTGCTCCGTGATCGCGGCCGGAAGGCCCGCAGTCCTGATTGTGAGCGTGACCCTCCGCCCAAACGTCTTGCGATGAGCCAGGACGTGGTTGCGACCCTCCGCGAGTCTCACCGAACTCAACCTTTCGACGGCCCGGTGGCGCGCTCCATACGGCGGCTGACGTAGCGGATTTCGAAAGCCATTCCGATCGCCGCTAGGCCGACCGCGACGAAGACGAGATCTCCCCACGGCTCGCCGGAAAGATCGAGCGCGAGGTCGACGACGCCGAACACGGTGAGGATGCACCCGACCGCCGCCGAGGCGATCGCTGATCGTCGCAGTCTCCGTGCCGACACGCGGAGAATCCTGTCAGCCGCGGCGCCGCGGGCCAGTCGGTTGGCGATGAGCGCGTCCCGGCCGGACGGATTCAGACGTCGCCGACCGGCCGAGTTCTACCGGGCGTTTCGTCGTGTGCGACCGATCTGCACCGCGGCTCCGATCACTACGGCGAGCGCGATCCACACGACTGACCATACGGGGCCGCCGAACGCAAGTGCTATGACCGCTCCTGTCGCGCCGAGCACCCCCGCGGCTCCGTAAGCACCCGTACGCGGGGCGTTGCGGCTGACGCGCGTGCGCCTGGGATCTCGCAGAGGGGCGAATCGTCCCGGTGGCTCAGATCCCGGCGTCACGGATACGCCCGAGGGGACCGGCATCGCATGCGCACTGTATCTCAACCGTGCGCACGCCGGGATGCCATGGTCGTCGTGGACGAGTGGTCTCGGCTGTGCAAGTGTGCGGGCCTTGAGAGCCCGTACCTTCGGCAACGTCGAAAACGCCGCGCCGGTTCGCTCCTTGTCGGAGCGACCCCCGGCCGCGTTGCATCGCGGGCGGCGCCCGGCGCCTTCTCGGGTGTCCGGTCTGCAGGGCGAGCAACGAGGCAGATGCGGCCCTCTCCCTCTGACTCCGCGGCTCTGGAGAGACCGCCCTCCGCGACGCGAGTCCACGTGGTCGGCGCGGGGCCCGTGGGTCTCCTGCTCGCAGCGCTGCTCCAGTCGGTGGAGGGCTTCTCGGTGCGGCTCTATGAGAAGCGGCGCGAGTACACGCGAACGCGGATGGTCCAGCTCGCGCCGTATCTCGTGGCGGATTCAGTCGAGAGCTACCGAGCCGATTCGATCGACGGAGACAGCGTCGAAGCCATCTTCGATCCACCAGAGCTCGACCAGGGGCTCGCGTTCAGACAGGCCATTCCGTCGGACCTGAGCACACTCCTGAAGAGCTGGGTGCTCGGGTTCTGCCCGCTCAACTCCATCGAGCAGTCCCTCAGCGATCTGATCGATGCGCGCGGGCCGAATGGAGTGGAGCGCACCGCGGGGGTTGTGACGGCGGAGGACGCGATGGCGATGCTCCAACCGGGCGACGTCCTCATCGACTCCACAGGCAACAGGTCGCTGCTCCGAGATCACCTGGTTCCCGGCTCGGGCGACGTCGACGAGGGCGCGAACACGCTCAAGGTCCGGCTCGAATACGCGCTCGTCATCACCTTCCTGTACGGGCAGCCCTACGACTGCAACGAGTACTGCAAGTACTACAAGAACATCGAGAACGCCCACTACAAATTCATCCCGATGGTGCACCGCACGCACTACGACGGCAGCGTCAGCCACGTCACGGGCATCGTCAACATCAGCGCTGACGACTACGAGGCGATGCCCTCCCGGTTCGACGGTGAGTGGCTTCGCAGCAACGTTCCCGGTGTCGCTCAGTCGATGGACAGATTCATCGACAAGATCAAGCAGGAGACGCACGGCGAGATACTCGGCGACCTGGAGATCGTCCGGATACCACTGGATCTGTACCGCGCGCGCAATGCGACCAGTCGCCGGCTGCTCGCAGCGGGGCCGATCGATCATCCCTTCGCTCGGTCGCCGGTGTTCCTCGCCGGCGATTCGGCGATCGGCTCGCCCTACTTTCAGTCGATTTCGCTCGGCTTCGAGTGCGCGATCTTCCTGGCGGGGCTGATCGCGCAACGGGACCTGCCGCTGGGTGACATGCTCGATCGCTACGAGCTGCACATCTACAAGCAGTGGCTTCGCGTCTACATGCGCAGCAAGATGATCAAGCACAACAAGGACCTGTTCGAGTCCCTCGACGACCCGCTCGCGCTCCTCGACAAGCTGCACATCTACTAGCGACCTGCAAGAAGCGAGAACCAGGTGGCACGCAAGCCCATCACCACCCAGGTCGCCATCATGGGCGCGGGTCCTGCAGGCCTCATGCTCTCCCACCTGCTGGCGACGCAGGGCATCGAGTCCACGGTCGTGGAGATCCGCAGCCGGCGAGAGATCGAGGAGACGGTCCGTGCGGGCATCCTGGAGCACGGCACCGTCAACATGCTGGTGGACTCCGGCGTCTCCGACCGGGTGCTGCGCGAGGGACACCGCCACGACGGCATCGTCTTGCGCTTCGGGGGCGAGAGCCACCGCATCGACTTCAAGCAGCTCGTGGGCGAGTCCGTGTGGCTGTACCCGCAGACCGACGTCTTCATGGATCTCGCCGCGCGCCGCGAGGCCGACGGCGGCGACGTCCGCTACAGCGTCAGCGAGACCACCGTCCACGACCTCGAGGGGAAGCCGAAGGTGTGGTTCACCGACGCGGACGGCCGGGAGTTCGAGCTCCGGGCCGACTTCCTGGTCGGAGCCGACGGCTCCCGCAGCCACTGCCGCTTCCAGATCCCGGAGGCCAACCGCACGTGGTACTTCCACGAGTACCCGTTCGCCTGGTTCGGCATCCTGGCCGAGGCGCCGCGCAGCCTGGACGTGCTCATCTACGCCAACTCCGAGCACGGCTTCGCCCTCGTCAGCCAGCGGACCGAGACCGTGCAGCGCATGTACTTCCAGTGCGACCCCGAGGAAGACGTCGCCGACTGGGACGATGAGAGGATCTGGGCCGAGTTGCGCAAGCGCGTGAACGGCAACGGCTTCGAGCTCCGGGAAGGCGCGGTCCTCGAGAAGATCGTCCTACCGTTCCGCAGCTTGGTCCACGCCCCCATGCGCTACGGGAACCTCTTCCTCGCCGGCGACGCGGCCCACAACGTCCCGCCCACGGGGGCCAAGGGCCTCAACCTGGCCATCCATGACGTCCACGTGCTGTTCGAGGGCCTTGATCCCTTCTACTCCACCGGTTCCACCACGCTGCTCGACTCGTACAGCGACCGCGCCCTGGAACGCGTGTGGAAAGCCCAGCACTTCTCGTACTGGATGACCTCGATGCTGCACACGGTCCCGGGCTCCGACGACTTCGAGCGCGGCCGCCAGCTCGGCGAGCTGAACATGGTGGTCTCATCTCGCCATGCCCAGGCGTATCTGGCCGAGGCGTACACGGGCTGGCCGACGTCGACGTAGCCGCGCCGGATGCGTCTACAGCATCAGGTAGGGCCACGTCGGCCGGCTTCGGTTTGGGCGTAGGGTTCGATCGTGGCCGATCGGGTGTGCGCGATGTGCGGCCGGGGTAGCGCCGGGCTCGATGCCTGGCATACCGTCGTCAACTACTCGCTCGGGGGCCGCACCGAGTGGGAGGAGCGTCGCCGCGTCGAGGCCTGCTCGTGGGGGTGCCTCAGGCTTGCCTACATGACCGACGAGCGGGTGCCCGATGCGATACGCCCGCACTACGAGGAGGCGATCCGCGTCCTCGAGGCCGTGGGAGCCCGGGCGTCGCACGTCGATGAGAAGACGGCGCGGCGGGCGTTGCAGTTCACGACCCCCATCCTTCGGAATCTCTTCGAGATCCCACCCGGAGCCGCCGCTCTCTCGGACCGCCAAATCGACAGTCGGGGATGACCGCGGGCCTGTAGTCGCCGACGGGGTGGCGGGGCCTCACGTGGTGCGACAGCCGACCCGTGCTGCCCGGCTCTGCGCAACCGGTCGCCCGTTGCCGTCGTGACTCACCGACTGCACTACCGCCCTCACTCGAAAGCGCACAGCGGCTGGCTGAATCGTGCTCGACTCGCACCCGAGTCACGAGGACGACGACAAGCGGCGCGGCGCGCTGTGACGGCACCCAGGTGCGGGTCGTCGGACCCGAGCCAGGGCGGAGCGAGATCGTGGGAGTGAGGCGCTCGAGAACGGGTAAGAGGAGGGAGGGGGCGAGTTGCGGGACGTCTCCTGACCCACCGTCTCGCCGTCTTCCCCGGACGCTCGAGCCTTCTCGAGGCTCGCTCCCGGCTCCAGCCCGAGCGCCCAGCGATGCGGCGCTGTCTCGCCAGCGTGCTGCGTCGGCAACCGCTCGAGCGCATCGGCGCTGGGCGGCGTCGCGTTGATCGCGACCCTCGTCTCGTTGATCATCACGGACCTGCTCTCCGACGGGCTGTCGATCGACGGCGTCGGCACCTGGATCGCGGCGACCGTGATCGTGTGGATCGCGTCGCTGCTCGCGGCGTTCCTCCTCCCGTACCTCGGTCTCAAGAAGTACCTCGAAGAGCGCTGACGCTCCCCGTCGCGAAGAACGACCGGCGGTCGAGCGGCTCCCGCCCTCGCGACCGCGCGACCGGTCCCGATCGCGTAGGGTTCGAGACCCGACGAAAACGGGTACCGAGAGTCGTCACTCGCGCCCGGAGGTGCCGCCATGGGTCAAGAGGTCATGCAGGACGTCCCGCCGCAGCGCGAGCACGGGCCGATGCTCACGGCGTGCTCCGCGCCGGGATGCTCCACCCTCACGATGGGGGGAACGTGCGTCGAGCACGATCCGCCCGTCAGCGCGACCTACCCGCGCGGGAGACCGTACGTGGCGCGCCTCACATCGCCGCCCGAGCTCTCGCTGGTCGGGAGCGGGCGCCTGGAATCCCCCGCCTGAGGGATGCAGCCGACGGCCTCCCTGAGAACGGTGAGGCCATGGGTGCTTCCTCCGGGTGGAATCTCGTGGCGCGTCGGCCGCCTCGCGTCCGTGCGGTGCCGAAGGGTTCGGTCCACACGTCTGTGAGGCGGACGCGCGTCCCGGGTCGCGCGCTGCGTCAGTGCGTCGTCGAGCATCCGCAGGTCGCGCGCACCGAGGTGCGCGCCCAGAGCGCAGGCTGAGCCCGGCCGCCCGTCCCCAGTAGGATCGCCGCGTGAGGATCCGCGCCGCCGTGCTCGAGGAGTTCGGGCAGCCGCTCGTCGTGCAGGAGGTCGATCTCGCCGAGCCAGGCCCGGGCGAGGCGCTCGTCCGCCTGGCCGCATGCGGCGTGTGCCACACGGACCTCTACACCGCGTCCGGCGCGGACCCGACCGGGTACGCGCCGTGCGTGCTGGGCCACGAGGGCGCAGGTGTCGTGGAGCGCGTGGGGGAGGGCGCGACGCTCGTCCGGCCCGGCGACCACGTGATCACGCTCTTCGCGCCGGAGTGCGGTACGTGCGTCCACTGCCGCAGCAACCGCACGAACCGCTGCGTCGCGATCCGCGACCAGCAGGGGCTGGGTTTTCTCCCCGACGGCACGACCCGTCTCTCCCGCGGTGGCGAACCGCTGCGGCACTTCATGGGGACCTCGACGTTCGCGGAGTACGCGGTCGTCCCGGAGATCGCGCTCGCGACCGTGAGCCCCGACGCGCCGCTCGAGGGGTGCGCGCCCTTCGCCTGCGGGCTCGCGACCGGGATCGGGGCTGCGCTCTACACGGCTCGCGTCGAGCCGGGGTCGACCTGTGCCGTCTTCGGGTGCGGGCTCGTGGGGCTCGGGGCGGTGATCGGCGCGCGGCTCGCCGGGGCGGCACGGATCCTCGCGGTCGACCTGTCGGAGGCGCGCCTCGCGCAGGCACGCCATCACGGAGCGACCGACACGCGGCTGGCCGCCGAGGACACGGTCGACTGGATCAGGGAAGAGACCGAGGGCTTCGGCGCGGACTACACGTTCGAGGCGACCGGCAACGTCGCGGTCATGCGCCAGGCGGTCGAGGCGGCACGCGAGGCGTGGGGGCTCGCGACGCTCTGCGGCGTCGCGGGCAAGGGGGAGACGCTGGACATCGTCCCCCGTCTCCTCATCACCGGCCGGCGGGTCGCGGGCTCGTCGTTCGGCGGCGTGAAGGGTCGGACGCAGGTGCCGCAGCTCGTCGACCGCTGGCTCGCGGGAGAGATCGACGTGGAGGCGCTGCTCTCGCACCGGCTCGGCCTCGACGACGTGAATCACGGCTTCGAATTGCTCGAGGCCCAGGACGGGATCCGCAGCGTGATCACGTTCGACTGAGGCTGCGCCCGGCGGCGCCACGCGCCGAGGGGCAGCTCCGCCCGCGCGGGACCGGCGGGGCGGGCCGGCGCGCCGGCGGGGCGGGTGGCCGCGAGCGACTCGCCCCGCGAGTCGAACCGGCGAACAATGGTCGTTTCGCGTCCGGACATCGCGTTCCCCTTCCCGTAGAGTATCTTTACGGCGAGTTACTTCACGGCAAACTACTACACCGGATACCTTGACGTCAAGACTCTTTACATGGAGTATCTGGCCGTGACCAACAGAGTCGCCACGAGCCGCCCCGACACGGTCGACACAAACCTCGAGGTCTGGGCGCGCGAGCTGCCGGAGCTCGACCTGGAGACGGAGGGAATCATCGAGCGCATCCACCGGCTCGAGCGGTTCGTCGACCGCGCGATGCAGGAGACGCTCGAAGCGTTCGAGCTGTCGCACGGCGAGTGGAAGGTGCTCGCGAACCTTCGCCGTGCCGGGCCCGCCGTACCGCGGCAAGCCCGGCAAGCTCGCCAAACGTCTCGACGCTCTCGAGCGGCGCGATGACGAACCGCCTCGACAACATGGAGACGCCGCGGGCTCGTCCGACGCCTCGACGACCCCGACGACCGCCGCGGCGTGATCGTCGAGCTGACCGACGGAGGGCAAGCAGCTCTGGGACGCGTCCGTCGGCGCGCAGGCGGAGAAGGAGTCCCTCGTCGACTCGGCACTCGGCGACCGCGAGAAGCACCAGCTGAACGAGCTCCTCCGCCGCCTGATGCATGCCTTCGAGGACGCGCACGGGCCGGCCCATCCGCCGCACGACTAGTCGCTCGGGCGCGCCCTGCGGCGCCGACTATCCTGGCCCGACGATGAACGTGACGCTCCCCGACGGCTCCCCGCTCGAGCTGCGCGACGGCGCGACGGCGCTCGATGCCGCGCGCGCGATCGGGCCGAAGCTCGCCGCGCAGGCGGTGCTGGCCCGGGTCGACGGCGAGCCGCGCGACCTGCGGCTGCCGCTCCCCGACGGCGCCGCGCTGCAGATCCTCACGACGCGCGACCGCGACGACCCCGACGCGCTCTACGTCCTGCGCCACTCGGCCGCCCACCTGCTCGCCGAGGCGGTCCGACGGCTTCACCCTGGCGTGAAGGTGGCGATCGGCCCGCCGATCGAGAACGGCTTCTACTACGACTTCGAGTTCCCGCAGCCGATCCGCGAGGAGGACCTCGCCGCGATCGAGGCCGAGATTCGGCGAGAGGTCGAGGAGGGACGGGTATGGGAGCGCGAGGTCACCAGCCGCGAGGAAGCGCGGCAGCGGTTTCTCGCGGCCGAAGAGCCGTACAAGGTCGAGCTGGTCGACACGGCCGACGGCGCGATCTCCCTGTACACGCAGGGCGACTTCACCGACCTCTGCCGGGGGCCGCACCTCCAGGACGCGACGCCGATCAAGGCGCTCAAGCTCACCGGGCTCGCGGGCGCGTACTGGCGCGGGGACGAGCAGAACACGCAGCTGACGCGGATCTACGGGACGGCGTTCTTCGCGCAGGATGATCTCGACGCGTACCTCGAGCGGCTGGAGGCGGCACGGGCCAACGACCACCGGCGGCTCGGCCGTCAGCTCGACCTGTTCCACCTCCAGGACGCCTCACCCGGCTCGCCGTTCTGGCACCCGAGGGGCATGGTCGTCTGGAACCTGCTCGAGGATGTGCGCCGGCGCGAGAACCTGCGCCGCGGGTATCTCGAGGTCAAGACGCCGCTCATCTACGACAAGTCGGTGTGGGAGACCTCGGGTCACTGGGAGAAGTTCAGGGGCGAGATGTTCCTCGTCGCCGGCGAGGGAGAAGAGCCTCACGCCGGGCTGAAGCCGATGAACTGCCCGGGGCACATGCTCCTCTTCGGCAGTCAGCTCCGGAGCTACCGCGATCTGCCGCTCCGCTACGCCGAGTCGTCGACCCTGCACCGGAACGAGCCCACGGGCACGCTCCACGGCCTGCTCCGTGTCCGCCACGTAACCCAGGACGACGCCCACATCTTCTGTACCGCCGAGCAGATCGAAGCGGAGATCTTCGCCTGTCTCGACTACGCCGCATACCTGTACGACCTCTTCGGGATGGAGGCGCGCTTCGACCTCTCCACCCGCCCGCCCAACCGGCTCGGCAGGGACGAGGAATGGGACTTCACGGAGGCCGCGCTCCGCACCGCCCTCGAGCGGCGAGGGATCGACTACGTCCTGAACGAGGGCGACGGTGCGTTCTATGGCCCGAAGATCGACCTCCACATGCTCGACGTGCTCGGGCGCTCGTGGCAGATGGGCACGATCCAGCTCGACGCGCTCATGCCGAAGCAGTTCGGGCTCACGTACATGGGCACTGACAACGTCGAGCACACACCGTACGTCGTCCATCGCGCGCTGCTCGGCTCGCTCGAGCGGTTCATCGGGATCCTGATCGAGCACTACGGCGGTGCCTTCCCGACCTGGCTCGCGCCCGTGCAGGTGCGTGTGTTGCCCGTCGCCGAGACCCACCGGGCCGCGGCGCACGCGCTCGTCGCGGCGCTCGGGGACGGCTCGGTGCGGGCCGACGTCGACGAGCGCGATGAGACGCTCGGCAAGCGGATCCGCGACGCCGAGCTGCAGAAGGTGCCGTACGTCGTCGTGTGGGGCGACCGGGAGTCGCGCGACGCGATGGCGGTGCGCCGGCGCGGGGGAGACGGGGTCTCGACGATGTCCCTCGACGGCCTCGTACGGGAGCTTTCGGCGCAGAGCCCGGTCGTCCAGGTGCGGTCCGGCGGAGCCGGATTGCACCCGGAAGCCGGGTGAGGGGTGCTACGCTCTGTCTCTGCAAAGCAGGAGCGGCATCGCCCCTCACCTCGCCGGCCGTGAGCCGCGCGAGGTTCAACCGAGTCGAATCCGACGAGGGAATGCCGCCGCTGCATGCAGTGGCGTTTCAACGAAAGAGGAGGATCGACTCGACTTGGTGAAAGCCCTTTGAGACCGCGGCGCCGTCCCGAGGACAGGACGCGTCCCGTCGTCCAGCAGGATCGGATCAACGAGCAGATCCGCGCGCCGCGGGTCCGGCTCGTCGGGCCGGACGGAGAGCAGATCGGGATCAAGGACACGAAAGAGGCGCTCGAGCTCGCGTACTCGAAGAACCTGGATCTCGTGGAGGTCGCGAAGGACGCCGACCCGCCCGTGGCCAAGGTCATGGACTACGGCAAGTGGCGGTACGAGCAGGAGCAGCGCGCGAAGCTCGCCCGCAAGCACCAGTCGACGATCAACATCAAGGAGATCAAGTTCAGGCCGAAGATCGGGGACCACGACTACGAGACCAAGAAGGGCCATGTCGTCCGCTTCCTCAACCAGCGGGCGAAGGTCAAGGTGACGATCATGTTCCGGGGGCGGGAGAACCTCCACCCGGAACGGGGTCGGACGCTTCTCGAGCGCCTCGCGGAGGACGTGAAGGAGCTCGGTCAGGTCGAGCAGCAGCCGACGCTCGACGGCCGGAACATGGTGATGGTGCTGGGGCCGACGAAGAACGCAGGAGTCAAAAAAGATGCCGAAGGTGAAGACAGGGAGCGGGGCGAAGAAGCGGTTCAAGCTGACCGGGGCGGGAAAGCTTCGGCGCCGGCACGCGATGAAGAGCCACAACCTCACGAAGAAGTCGTCGAAGCGTAAGCGCGACTTCGGCAAGGACCATCCCGTCGCGCGGGTGGACGTCAGGGCAGTGAAGAAGCTCCTGGGGGTGAAGTAAGTGCTCCTCCCGGCACCCTTCGGTGCGTCTCCGGCGCGCGATCCGCAGCGCACCGCGGCGTCCTCGGTCGCGTCCGTGTCGCTGGACATGGACGCTCCCTGCGTCCTTGCGCTGCTTGCGTCTCACACGCCGGAGACGCGAAACCGTCACCGGGAGGGACACTGATGGCGAGGGTCAAGCGTTCGGTCGCCGCGCGCAAGAAGCGCCGCAAGGTGCTCGAGCAGGCCAAGGGCTACTACGGCCGCAAGAGCACGCACTATCGCTACGCGAAGGAGCAGGTCGAGCACTCGCTCGCCTACGCCTACCGCGACCGGCGGAACCGAAAGCGGAGCTTCCGTGCGCTCTGGATCGTCCGCATCAACGCGGCGGCCCGCGTGAACGGCCTCTCCTACAACCAGTTCATGAACGGCGTCCACAAGGCCGGGATCGAGCTCGACCGCAAGTCGCTCGCCGACCTGGCCGTCGTCGACCCGGCGGCGTTCGCCGCGGTCGCGGCCCAGGCGAAGGCCGCGCTCGGCCCCGACGCGAAGGCCGCGTAGCTCCCCGCTCACCGGGAGGCAGGGCGCCGGAGGAGGGGCCGGCGCAAGTTACAAGTTGTAACTTGCGCGCTCTCGTGATCTCCTCGCGCGACAACGCGACGCTGCGGCTCGTCCGGAAGCTGCTCGGGGGGCGGAAGCACCGCGAGGACTCGGGGCTGTTCGCTGCCGAGGGGGAGGACCTCGTCGCCGCCGCCCGGGACGCGGGCATCGAGCCGGTCCATCTGCTCGTCGCCGGCGAGACCGTCGAGGCGGAGCTGCTCTCCCGCGTCTCCACGCTGCCCCATCCCGCGCGCGCGATCGGCGTCTACCGGAGAGCGGACCTGCCGGTCGGAGAACGTGAGACGTGTCTCGCGCTCTGGCGGGTCGCCGACCCGGGGAACGTCGGCACGCTCGTCCGCACGGCAGACGCCTTCGGTGCCTCGGTCGCGCTCTCCGAGGGTTGCGCAGACCCCGTCGGCCCGAAGGCGCTGCGCGCGTCCGCCGGCGCGGTCTTCCGCGTGCCGCTCGTCGAATGGGACGCTACTCCCGGGAGACGCATCTCCCTCGTCGCCCATGGCGGGGAGCCGCTCGACGGGCTCGACCTTGCACCGCCCGTCACGTTCCTGCTCGGGGCCGAGCGGCGCGGCCTCCCGGACGAGCTCGCCGCGGGCGGTTCCCGGGCGACGATCCCGTTGCCCGGGCCTGCAGAGTCGCTCAACGTCGCCGCCGCGGGGGCGATCGCGCTCTACGAGCTCACCCGACGAAGCTAGGCGCGAGGAGCGGCTACCAAGCGCCGCCGCCTCCGCCGCCTCCTCCGCCCCCGCCGCCGCCGGAGAAGCCCCCGCCGAAGCCACCGGACCCGGAGGAGGGCGGCGCCAGCGCGGAGCCGAACCCCGAGGCGAGGTCCCCGATCGCGAGCGACGTGGCGCCCGAGCCGAGGTTGCCGCCGCCCGAGATCCAGTAGATCGACGATGCCTGAGCCATCGCCTCGGGCATGGCGAGGTGCGCCGCCTGGAGGACGCGCTCGGCGATTCCGAACGCGATCCCGTAGACGAGGAGGCGCTCCCACAGCGCGAGCGTGGCCGGTGGAGCCTCCTGGAGCCGGGGAAAGTCGGTGAGGTACCGGCGAAACGCCTCCCAGCGCTCCG
This sequence comes from uncultured Actinomycetes bacterium, assembly GCA_963710125.1. GTDB lineage: Bacteria > Actinomycetota > Thermoleophilia > Gaiellales > Gaiellaceae > Gaiella. The sequence continues at coordinate 196,610 of CAVPZH010000018.1, forward strand.
CCTCGACCTCGCCCGCCCGTGAACGTCGCCGCCAGAGCCGACGCTGCGTGAGCGCGCCGAAGATCACGGCCGCGTTCACGAAGGCCGCGACACCCAGGCCGATCAGGACGATGTCGCTCCAGCGCGGGTACACCGACCGCCAGCCGGAGATCGCGAGGTAGAGGAGCAGCGCGCCGACCGCCCCGAACACGACGAGCGCCACGCCGAGCGGCAGCGCGCCGAGCGAGAGGAACCACTGCCGGTTCCCGATCGCCGTCGAGACGTTGGCCTTGAAAGCCGTGAAGTGCTTGCTCATGGACTCGCGATCAGCCTCGATCGACTCCCGGAAGCTCGAGAGGCGCGCGGGGCCGCTTGCGATCACGCCGTCCACCACCCGCGCGACGGCATTCTCCCACGGAGTCATCTCGTCCCGCGACCCCTGCGAGAGCTCGAGGTCCGCGACCTGCTCGTGCCGGAGCCCGCCCCAGATCGGGCGCTCGGTCGTGACGGGCTTGGCGCTGTAGACGCCGCGGCGGACCAGGTCGAACAGCGTGGCGGTGAACTCGTACGAGCCGGCCTCGCCGCCCTGACGCAGGAGCGTCGGCACGAGCGCGGGCTGGGTGTCGGTCGGCGGCTCCTGCTCGTACTCGCGGTCGTAGCCCGTCCGCCGCTCGCGTCCGTAGATCCAGAAGACGACGGCGACGACGGCGAGGCTCGGGAGGGTGCCGAGGAGGAAGACGTAGAGGAGGTACTTCCACGGGTGCCGCTTGGCGCTCTCGATCCGGTCGTGGTCCCGCTCGAACGCGGCCGCGTCCTGCTGCTCGGCGGCGACGATCCTTGCGAGCCCGTTGCCCGACGCGTGCTGCATGCCGGCCGTGGAGGCGAACGCACGGCGGGGGATCAGCGTCCGGAGCTCGACGAACTGGTTCGCGGGGACGTCGAGGGCCCGGAGCACCGCGGTCGACCCCTGGAGCTGCACGTCGCCCCGGACGTAGACGGGGTGGCCCCAGGCGCGCGCGATCTTCCCGGGCGCGGTCTCGGTCGCCGTCAGCCGTCCGAGAGGCACGTCCCACTCGTCTCCCCACACCTTGAGGTTGACGTCCACGACGTCGTCGTAGGCGACGGCGAGACCGCGTAGCCGGTAGCGGATGTGGAAGGTGCGGAGCTGATCCGTGGCCTGGTAGTGCCAGACGATTCTCTGGACGCCGCCGACCCGTGTCGTCCCGTACGTCCCGGGCGCGTCGCTGCAGCCCAGCTCGACGCACCCTCCGGGTCGGTACGTGCGGCCCGGCTCGGAGACGGAGATCTGGTCGATCGACTCGCCGTGGCGCAGGGGGATGTCGCGGTAGCCGCCGCTGAACGAGCCGCTGAACGCGTAGGTGATGTCCTCGTCCACGACGACCGAGCCGTCGCTCGTGACCCGCACCGCGACGTTCGCCTGCGGGAGGTCGAAGGACTTCCCCTGTGCGAGCCCCGTGAGGGTGAGCGCCGCGGCCGCGACCGCGGCGAGCAGGAGCGCCCTACGAGGGCGTGCCACCGGACGCGCCGCCCGCACCAGGCTCGGCAGGCGGGGCGGAGGGCGACGCCGCGGTCGAGCCCGCCGGCGGTGCGAAGTCGACGCGTGGGGCATCGCGCTCGGCCTCGTCGATCTCGAAGAACTCACGCTTCATGAACCCGAACGGGCCGGCGATCACGACGCCGGGGAAGGTCTGCACCGCGTTGTTGAACGTGAGCACCGTGTCGTTGTAGACCTGGCGCGAGACCGCGATCCTGTTCTCGGTCTCGGAGAGCTCGCTCTGGAGCTGGCGGAAGTTCTCGTCCGCCTGGAGCTGCGGGTACGCCTCGGCGACCGCGAACAGCCGACCGAGCGCCTGGCTCAGGATCCCCTCCGCCTGGGCCGCCTCCGCAGGGCTCTGTGCGCCCTGCGCCGCCGCCCGCGCTTGGGTGACGGCCTCGAACGTGCCGCGCTCGTGCGCGGCGTAGCCCTTCACCGTCTCGACGAGGTTCGGGATCAGGTCGTGCCGCCGCTTGAGCTGGACCTCGATCTGGGCCCACGCGTTGTCGACCCTGTTCCGCAGCCGGACGAGCCGGTTGTAGAACAGCACGAACGAGAGGACGATCAGCGCGAGGAGCAGCAGGATCACGATGAAAGCGATCACGAGCGGCCACCCTAGCGGGCACGGCGGGTCGCGTCCACCGGCCCGGAACCTCCGCCGAGCTCCGGGCTCAGGCGGGACGGCGGCAGACCCAGATCTGGTCCTCGCCGCCGTCGAACGAGCGGCCGTCGAACCAGCCGTAGAGCGCCTCCACCTCGAGGCCGGCGGCCTCGATCACGGCATTCCACTCGGGCGGCGACAGCCAGTGGAGCTCCATCGACACCGTCTGCTCGCGCGCGCGCACGGAGAGAACGAGCGACCGCTCGCGCACGTCCCAGTCGGCCCGCTCGAAGATGCCGGGCTCACGCTCGATCCAGAGCCCGTCCGTCTCCTCGACGTCCTCGCGGCTCGGCGCGAACACGTCGAACACCAGCCGGCCGTCCGGCTCGAGCAACGACGCGGCGGCGGCGAGCGCCCGCGTCTTCTCCGCGTCGGTCGGCATGTGCAGCAGCGACCGGAAAGGCACCGTGACGAGCGGGACCCGCTCGGCGACGGGGGGGTCGCGCAGGTCTCCGAGCCGCAGCTCCACGAGCTCGGCCACGCCCTCGCGCTCGGCGTACTCGCGCGCGACCGCGAGCATCCCCGGCGACTCGTCGACCCCGATCACGCTGCACGCCGGCCATCGCGGTCGGGACCGCGATCCTGCCCGTGCCGACCGCGAGCTCGACGACCGGCCCGCCGGAGGCGAGCGCCCGCTCGACGTAGAAGCCGACGTCCTCCCTGACCGACACCGACCACGGGTCGTAGATGCGGGCGATCTCGTCGTACAGCGCTCCCGTGCTCACGACGGCTTCCGGGCCACGAAGACGAGCTCGCGGCTCTCGTCGTCGAGCGGTCGTCGGTCGAACCAGCCGTAGAGCGCCTCGACCTCGAGCCCCGCGACGTCGACCAGCCCGTCCCACTCGGAGCGCGTCACCCAGTGGAGGCTGACCGTTCCTCCCTCGGCGAGCGTGATGTCGATGCGGGAATCGGCCGGGACATGGTCGACGCGGTGCCGGACGCCGTTCTGCTCCTGCCAGTGTCCCGCGTGCTCGGCCGCCACGAGGGGGTCGAACGCGAAGCTGTTCCAGGCGAAGCGCCCGCCCGGGACGAGCGACGCGGCGACACGCTCGAACACCCTTCTCCGGTCGGCCCACGTGGGCAGGTGGAGCAGCGAGCGGAACGGGCAGATCACGAGGTCGGTGGGCTCGTCGAGCTCGAGGTCGCGCATGTCCCCGTGCCGCAGGTCGAGCTCGACCCCCGCCGCCTCCGCGCGGGTCGCGCGCGGCCTCGAGCATCGCCGCGGAGGCGTCGATCCCGATCACGCGTCGCCCGGTGCGCTGCGCGACCGGCACCGCGACCCGGCCGTTGCCGACCGCGAGCTCCACGACCGGGCCGTTCGCCTCCGCGGCGAGGGAGACGTAGAAGTCCACGTCCTCCGTCATGTGCGCAGCCCAGTCGTCGTAGATGGGCGCGAAGGCGTCGTAGTCGCTCACGGGTCGATTCAAGCAGCCTTGTGACACAGGAGTCACTTGCTAGCCTCGGACGTCCGATGGACGTCGAGGCGCTCGAGCGGGCTGCCCTCGCGGCGGTCGCCGCCGCGGCGTCGACGGACGCGATCGAGGCGGTGCGCGTGGAGTACCTCGGGCGAAAGAGCGCGCTGCCGCTGGCTCTGCGCGAGGTGCGGGACGCCGAGACCGGGCGCACGCTGAACGCCGTCCGCGAGCGGATCGAGACCGCGGTGGCCGAGCGGGCGGACGAGCTCGGGCGCGCCGAGCTGGATCGACGGCTGGCCGAGGAGCGGGTCGACGTGACGCTGCCGGTCGGCGGCCGTCCCCGAGGGCGCCTGCATCTGGTGACCCAGATCCGGCGCGAGGTGGAGGACGTGTTCCTCGGGCTCGGCTACCGGGTCGTCGACGGCCGCGAGGTCGAGACGACCCACTACAACTTCGACGGCCTCAACTTCCCGCCGGGCCACCCCGCACGCTCGCCCCTCGCGACGTTCTTCCTCGACGAGCAGACGGTGCTGCGCACCGAGACCTCGCCCTCGCAGATCCGCACGATGGAGGCCCAGCAGCCGCCGATCTACGTCGTCTCCCTCGGGCGCTGCTACCGGCGCGACACGCCCGACGCGACGCACACGCCGATCTTCCACCAGGTGGAGGGCCTCGCGGTCGACGAGGGGATCACGCTCGCCGACCTCACCGGCACGCTCGACTTCCTGCTCAAGGCGCTGTTCGGGCAGGAGCGGCGCACCGAGTTCCGCACCCACTACTTCCCCTTCACCGAGCCCTCGATCGAGGCGTACGTCTCCTGCCACGTCTGCGACGGCGCCGGCTGCCCGGTGTGCCGCCACTCGGGCTGGATCGAGGTCGGCGGCGCGGGGATGGTCGACCCCGCCCTCTTCGAGTTCGTGGGCTACGACCCCGAGCGCTACTCGGGGTTCGCGTTCGGCTGGGGCCTCGAACGGATCGCGATGCTGCGCCACGAGTTCCCCGACCTGCGCGAGCTCTGGCGCGACGATCTCCGCTTCTCGGGGCAGTTCTAGCGATGCGCGTCCCCGTGTCCTGGCTGCGCGAGTACGTCGAGACCGCCGCGACCGCGCGTGAGCTCGAGCGCCGGCTCGCGATCTCGTCCGTCGAGGTCGAACGGCTCGTCGACGCCGGCGTCGCGGACGTCGACGACAACCTCGGGCACTTCGTGGTCGGACGGGTCGTCTCCGCGGAGCGGCATCCGAACGCCGACCGGCTGCAGCTCTGCCAGGTCGACGTCGGGAGGCCCGAGCCGCAGCAGATCGTGTGCGGCGCGTGGAACTTCGGGGCCGGCGCGACCGTGGCCGTGGGGCTGCCGGGAGCGCTCCTGCCCGGCTTCCCGGGGCCGCTGGAGGAGCGCGCGCTGCGCGGCGAGGTCTCCCGCGGGATGATCCTCGCCGAGGACGAGGTCGGTCTCGGCGCCGACCACTCCGGGATCATGCTGCTGCCCGACGGCCTCGAGCCCGGCACGCCGCTCGCGGACGTGCTGCCGCTCGTCGACCAGGTGCTCGACGTGGTGCCGACCATGAACCGGCCCGACCTGCTCTCGATGGTCGGGCTCGCGCGCGAGGTCGCGGCGCTCTTCGACGGCGAGCTGCGGCTGCCGGACCCCGACGACCCGCCCGCGACGAGCGGCAAACCGCTCGACGTGCGCGTCGAGGACTTCGGCGGCTGCCCGCGCTACATCGGTCGCGCGTTCCGCAACGTCCGTGTCGGCCCTTCGCCGCAGTGGCTGCGCTCGCGGCTACACCTGGCCGGGATGCGCTCGATCTCGAACGTCGTCGACGTGACCAACTACGTCATGCACGTGTGGGGCAGCCCGCTGCATGCGTTCGACCGCGCGCGGCTCGCCGGCGGCCGGATCGTCGTGCGCCGTGCACGCGAGGGCGAGACGCTGCGCACGCTCGACGGCACGCTCCGGGAGCTGCGCGCGAGCGACCTCCTGATCACGGACGGCGAGCGGGCGGTGGCGCTCGCGGCGATCATGGGGGGTCTCGAGTCGGAGGTCTCCGACGAGACCACGGAGGTGCTGCTCGAGGCGGCGAACTTCGAGCCGATCGGGGTCCTGCGCACCTCCGAGCGCCTCGGGCTCCGCACCGAAGGCTCGAACAGGTGGGAGAAGGGAGTCGACCCCTACGCGGCCGAGCCGGCCGCAGTGCTCGCAAGCCGACTCCTGGTCGACCTGGCCGGCGCCGAGCCCGTGGGCGCGGTCGACGTCAACGACGGGCTACCGGAGCGGCCGCGCGTGACCCTCCGCCCGGAGAGGGCGGCCAGCCTGATCGGGCTCGACGTCCCCCGGGACGAGCAGCGGTCGATCCTCGAGCGGCTCGGCTTCGACGTCGACCGCGCGTGGATGGTCACCGTGCCGACCTGGCGTGCGCGCGACGTGACGCGGGAGGTCGACGTGATCGAGGAGGTCGCCCGCGTCGTCCTCGACCGCGTGCCGACCACCATGCCGCTCCGCCGCGCGGTCGCGGGGCACCTGAGCGGCGAGCAGCGCTTCCGCCGCGCGCTCGAGGACGTGCTGGTGGGGGCGGGGTTCTCCGAGGCGTACACCTGGAGCCTGACGGCCTGGGATCCGGATCCACGGGCGCTGCGCCTGCCCGACCCGATGAGCGCCGACCAGGCGGTGTTGCGCACGACGCTCCTCACCGGGCTCGTGGCGGCGGCGCGCGTCAACGTCGACGCCGGCAACGAGGGGATCCGGCTGTTCGAGCTGGCGCGGGTGTACCTCCCGTCGGACGAGCAGCTTCCCGACGAGCGCTGGCACGTCGGGGGCATCGCCGAGGGCGGCTTCGAGGCCGCGCGGGCCGCCGTCGAGGTGGTGTACGAGGCGTTCCACGTGCCGCTCGAGGTGCGCCGTACGGCGTTCGAGCACCTCCATCCCGGCAAGGCGGCCGAGACGGACGCCGGCTGGCTCGGCGAGCTGCACCCGCGGCTCCTCGAAGGACGGTGGGGCGTCTTCGAGCTGGACGTCGCGCGGCTGATGGAGCCGCTCCCGGAGCGGATCCTCTACGACGACGTGATCACGTACCCGGCGGTACACCAGGACATCGCGGTCGCCGTGGGGGAGGAGGTCGAGGCCGGCGCGATCGTCGCGGCCGCCGTGGACGCGGGTGGAGCCGAGCTGCGCGAGGCCCGCGTCTTCGACGTCTACCGCGGTGAGCAGGTCGGGGTGGGCCGGAAGTCCGTCGCGCTCCACCTCGCGTTCCAGTCGGCCGATCGCACGCTCACCGACGAGGAGGCCTCGGTCGTCCGCGACCGCATCGTTTCCGCGCTCGCGGAGCGCTTCCAGGCCGAGCTGCGTGCCTAGGTGTTGTGACGCGGCCCAGCGGCCGCGTCACAACACCTTGCCGCCGACGTACCAGACGGCGCCCTGAGTCGCGACGTTGTCCGTGCCGGAGAGCGAGCGGAGGACGGAGACCGCGCCGGAGATCCCCTCGCCGTCGAGATGCTCGAAGCACCGCCGCGCCATCGCGGGCGACACGCCGTAGCCGGTCGTCTGCGCACAGCGGAACGTGAACGCGCTGCGCACGAGGTCGCGCGTCGGGTTGAGCGGCGCGCACAGGAGCGCCGCCCGGGGAAGGAGCGAGCTCGAGCCGATCTCGAGCAGGCAGAGAAGGTCGCTCCACCCCGCGGGAAGCTCGTCGAGCGTGGCGTCCCACGCGTCCGCGAGCGATGCCTCCGCCCGCGACTCGGGCGCCTCGAGGCGCGGCGGCGCCTCCGCGACGTCGTGCGGCTCGAGCAGGCACCAGATGCGTGCCCGGTCGAGCCTCCCGAACAGCCGCCGTGCGGCCTCCGGCCCGGCTGCGCCGCCCGCGCGACGGACCGTCACCGCGAGCTCCTCGCCGACGATCCCGACGCCCATCGGGCCGAGGATCCGCGCCGCCTCCTGCCGCTCTTGCGGCTGCTCCGTGCGCAGCCGCATGGCAACCGACTCCCAGTCGGCCGGGAGGCGCCGCTCGATGGCCGCCCACTGGTCTACGAGCTTCACGGGGTCAGCATAATGACGCGTGTGACACGGGCTGCCGTAGAGCCGGAGCACGCTTTCGTCGCCCACCCAGGCGAGTTCCCGGGGCGCGCGTGAGCACCGAGGTCAAGCTGCCGCGTCTCGGGCAGGGCATGGAGTCCGGCGTGATCGTCCGGTGGCTGAAGCAGCAGGGCGAGACCGTCGCGAAGGGCGAGCCGCTGTACGAGCTCGACACCGAGAAGGTGACGCAGGAGATCGAGGCCGAGACCGCCGGCGTGCTGCTCGAGATCGTGGTGCCCGAAGGCGAGGTCGCGGTCGGGACGACGCTGGCGATCATCGACGGCGAGGCCGAGTCGCCCGACGGCGACGCGGCCACGCCTGCAGCCGCGGCCGAGCCCGGGCAGGACGACGGCGAGCCGAAGGACGAGGCGGCGGGCGACCGGGCCGAGTCACGGACGGAGCCGGGCGGTCGTGACGCGGTGTCCGCATCTGCAGAGCACGCCGCAGCGACCGGGCGGACGGCGGAGCCTCCCGCCGAGACGTCCGGTGCGCGACCCTCGGGGCCGCTCAAGGCGTCGCCGCTCGCCCGCCGGATCGCGCGCGAGCGTGGGATCGACCTCGCGGCGCTCCGGGGCACCGGGCCCGACGGCAGGATCCTCGCCGAGGACGTGGAGCGAGCCCCCGCAGGGGAGGCGACCGGAGCCCCTGCCGCTCCCGGCGCGCCCGCGGTGGCGGCGGAGGTCGTGCAGCTCACCTCGGTCCGCAAGACGATCGCGAGGCGACTCACGGAGGCGTGGGCGGCGCCGGTGTTCCAGCTCGGCGTCTCGGCCGACATGGCCGAGGCGCTCGCGTTGCGCGAGCGCCTGGTCGCGCGCGTCGCGGAGGGTGACGTCAAGCCGACCGTCAACGACGTGCTCGTCAGGCTCGCCGCCGTGGCGCTCGCCCGTCACACCCCGGTCAACGCGACGTTCACGGGCGAGGAGATCCATCGCCACGCGTCGCCGAACGTGGGGATCGCCGTCGCTGCGCCCCAGGGCCTCGTCGTCCCCGTGATCCGCGACGCCGACCGCAGGACGGTGCAGGAGATCGCGCGCACCCGGGCGGACCTCGTCGGCCGGGCGCGCGACAACAAGCTCACCCTCGCCGACCTCGAGGGCGGCACGTTCACGATCTCGAACCTCGGCATGTTCGGCGTGGAGCAGTTCACCGCCGTGCTCAATCCTCCGCAGGTCGCGATCCTGGCAGTCGGCGCCGTGCGGGACGAGGCGGTGGTGCGTGACGGCGAGCTCGACGTCGCGCCGATCATGCAGCTGACGCTCACGTGCGACCATCGCGCGATCGACGGCGCCGACGGCGCCGCCTTCCTCCAGACGCTCGTCGCGCTGATCGAGCAGCCCACGCTCGCGCTGTGAGCGGCGCGGAGCAGGGTGTCGTCGTCCGGCGAGGCGGCGCGCAGGACGTGCGCTTCCTGCGCGACATGCTCCATCACGCGTACTACTGGAAGGAGCGGGCCCCGGAGGACAGCGGACCGGGTCCCGTCGCGCTCTACGTGAAAGCCTGGGGGCGGAAGGGCGACGCCGCGATGATCGCGATCGACGGAGGATTCCCGGTCGGCGCAGCGTGGTACCGCCTGTTCGAGCGCGACCGGCGCGGATACGGGTTCGTCGACGAGCGCACCCCCGAGCTCGCGATCGCCGTGGTGCCGAGCGCGCGGGGCAAGGGCGTCGGCTCGGCGCTCCTCGAAGCGCTCCTCGAACGGGCGCGCGCCGAGGGACACCCGTCGATCTCGCTCAGCGTCGACCGCAACAACGCCGGGGCGATCGAGCTCTACCGGCGTCACGGCTTCGAGCGGGTCGCCGAGGAGGACGACTCCGTCACCATGCTTGCCTCGCTGGCCTGAGGGCCATCGAGGCTAGGTTTCACGGCATGGATGTCGACGTCGCAGTTCTCGGAGGGGGACCGGCCGGGTACACGGCCGCGATCCGCGCCGCCCAGCTGGGCGGACGCGTCGCGTGCATCGAGCAGGAGCCCGCGCTGGGCGGCACGTGCCTGCGCGTCGGGTGCATCCCGACCAAGGCCTGGGTGCAGAGCGCGCACGCCTATCACGACGCGCAGGAGACGTTCGCGAAGCTCGGCGTGCAGGTCGGCCCGCCGACGCTCGACTTCGGGACCGTCGCCTCCTGGAAGGACGCGGTCGTCGCGCAGATGACGGGCGGGGTCGCATCGCTCTTCAAGGCGAACGGCGTCGACTGGGTGCAGGGCAGGGGCCGGTTCACGAGCCCCAAGACGATCGCGGTCGAGGGCGCCGAGGACGTGACGTTCTCCAGCGCGATCGTTGCGAGCGGCTCGTACCCCGTCCGGCCGCCGATCCCGGGGCTCGACTCGCCCCGCTGCGTCGACTCGACAGGGCTTCTGGCGCAGACCGAGGTGCCGCGCAGGCTCGTCGTCCTCGGGGGCGGCATCATCGGCTGCGAGTTCGCGTCGATCTTCAACCGCTTCGGCACCGAGGTCACGATCGTCGAGATGCTCCCGACGCTGATCCCGGCAGAGGACGCCGACGCCGCGAAGGAGCTCGAGAAGGCGTTCAAGAAGCGCGGGATCGCGCTCCACCTCTCGAAGCAGTGCACGCAGGTCGACGACCACGGCGACCGGCTGACCGTGCACTTCGGCGAGGGCGAGACCGTCGAGTGCGACCTGATGCTCGTCTCGGTCGGGCGGGCGGCGCTCGTCGACGGGATCGGCCTGGAGGAGGCGGGCGTCGCCTTCGACCGCAGCCGCGTTGCGACCGACGACGAGCGGCGCACCAGCGTCCCCCACATCTACGCGGCCGGCGACGTCGCGGGCTACTGGCAGCTCGCCCACACCGGCTTCCGCGAGGGTGAGGTCGCGGCCGAGAACGCGATGGGCCACCGGGCGTCGATCGGCGAGCCCGCCGTTCCCCGCCCGATCTACACGGATCCCGAGGTCGCGGGCGTCGGTCTGACCGAGGAGCAGGCGCGCGAGATCCACGGCGACGCGGTGGTCGTGGGCCGCTGTCCCTGGGTCGCGATCGCGCGCGCGGTGATGTCCGGGGACACGACCGGGTGGATCAAGACCATCCACGAGTCGCAGTACGGGCAGCTCCTCGGCGTCGTGATCGTCGGGCCGCACGCCACCGACCTGATCGGCGAGGCCGTCGTCGCGCTCGACGCCGAGTCCACGATCGAGACGGTCGCCGACGGCGTCGCGCCCCACCCGACGTTCGCCGAGGGCATCAAGGAGGCCGGCCTCGTCGCCCTCGGCCGCGCGATCCACCTTCCGCCGCGGCGGCGGTAGTAGGCTCCCGGGATGGCGAAGGTGACCGACCGGAAGACGGCGCTCATGTGGGCCGTGGGCTGGTGGTTCTTCCGCCGCTGGCTCCGCCGGCGCGCGGCGCTCGCCATGTCCGAGGTCGCCGCGAGCGCGTCGGCGCGTCGCGGGCGCCTCAGAGCGGTGCTCGCCGCGACCGCGCTCGTCGCGGCGCTCGCAGGCGCGCTCTTCGCCTGGCGGCGCCTGGCGGGCGGGCCCGACGACGGTGGCTGGGACGGCCCGCCGCCCGACGAGCCGGTCGAGCCCACGCCGAGCCCAACCCCGGAGGCAGTCGCCGTTTGAGGCCCCGCGCGTTCCTGGCACGCGCCCGCGGAGCCCGGCTTCGCCGGGCGGGAGCGGCCGCCGGCCAGGGGCGCGCGTGACGCTCGAAGGGCCGGGGCCGGAGCTGTTCCGTCCGGCTCTCGACAGTCTCGTGCCCTACGTGCCCGGCAAGCCGGCGGAGCTCGTCCAGCGGGAGCTCGGCCTCGAGCACGTCGTCAAGCTGGCCTCCAACGAGGGGCCGTTCGGGCCGTTCCCCGAGGCGCTGGAGGCGATCGGACGGGCGCTCGGCGACTCGAACCGCTATCCCGACAGCGGTGCCTACCGGCTGCGCGAGGCGCTCTCCGCCCGCCACGGGGTCGCGTTCGAGGAGGTGATCGTCGCGGCGGGCGCCGATGCGGTGATCGGCTACGTCTGCCAGGTGAGCCTCGACCCGGGCGACGAGGTCGTGACGCCGTGGCCCTCGTTTCCGAGCTACGTGCTCGACACGCTCAAGCTGGGGGCCACACCCGTTCGCGTCCCGCTCCGCGACGGCAGAGTCGACGTCGACGCACTGCTCGCGGCGGTGACCCCTCGCACGAAGCTCGCGTTCCTCCCCACGGTCAACAACCCGACCGGGACGATGATCACGCGGGACGAGCTCCGCCGCTTCCTCGACGGCGTCGCGGGGCACGTGCTGACGGTGGTCGACGAGGCCTACATCGAGTACGTCGACGATCCCGCGTTCCCGGACGCGCTGGCGGAGGCGGCGGCGCGCGGCTACCGGGTGCTCGCGTTGCGCACGTTCTCGAAGATCTACGGCCTGGCCGGGCTCCGCGTGGGCTACGGCGTGGGCCCGGCGGAGGTCGTCGCCGCGATCCGGAAGGTGCAGCGCGCCTTCGACATCACGACCCCGGGACAGGAGGCCGCGCTGGCGAGCCTCGACGGCGAGCGGGAGCTGGCCCGCCGCAGGGCGCTCAACCGCGAGTCGATGGCCGTGCTCCACCGCGTGCTGCGCGCGCGGGGATTCGCCCCGATCGAGCCGACGGCGGCGAACTTCCTGTTCGTCGACGTGGGCACGGACGCGGACGCGCTCAACGACGCGCTCCTGCGCCGCGGGGTGATCGTCCGGCCGATGGGCCCGTTCGGGGCGCCGTCCGCATTCAGGATCACCGCCGGGACGCCCGAGGAGATCGCGTTCCTCGCGGAGCAGCTCGAGGCCGTCTTCGCGACGACCTGAGCGGCCGGAGGCGCAGACCCTCTCCGGCGGGTCGGCTACCGTTATGCCCTCGGGCGCTGGCGCGCCCCCGGCATCCATGCGAACGACGCTGAAGAGAGGAGTCGGCCGCGGCGCGACGCTGAACGGCTCGAACCGGGCGACGCTGCCGCCGGGGCCGGTCGGCCCCGTCACGGTCTACCGACAGCCGCCGCCTCCGCCCCGCCGTGGGGGCTCCCTCGCGCTGCAGATCCTCGGCTGGGCGGCGCTCGTCCTCTGTGTGCTCGTCGGCGGCACCGCCGCCGGGGCGTACCTCTACCTCCACGAGTCGGTCGCCGCCGTCGCGCCGAAGTCCGTCGAGGTCAAGGCCGCCGCCAAGCAGCTCGACGTCCCGCTCCCCGGGCAGCCGGCGATCGCGCTGGTGATCGGCTACGACCACCGCGCCAACGAGGCGAAGGGGACGCCCTCGCGTTCGGACACCCTCATGCTCGTGCGCGCGGATCCCGGCGAGAAGTCGATTTCGCTGCTCTCCTTCCCGCGCGACCTGCGCGTCGACATCTACTGCCCGGGGCAGGGGACGTACCGGGACAAGATCAACGCGGCGTACTCCGATTGCGGAGCTCGCGGGACGCTCGAGACCGTGCGCAAGCTCACCGGGCTGCCGATCAACTACATCATCACGGTCAACTTCCGCGGGTTCCGCCAGCTCGTCGACAAGCTCGGCGGCGTCTGGATGGACATCGACCGGCGGTACTACAACGACCACGGCGGCCCGAGCGGGTACGCGAAGATCAACCTCCAGCCCGGCTACCAGCGGCTGACGGGGCTCAAGGCGCTCGATTTCGTGCGCTTCCGCCACACGGACTCGGACATCTACCGCAACGCGCGCCAGCAGCTGTTCGTGCGGGCGTTCAAGGACCGGATCAAGTCGGCGTTCTCGTTCACGAAGCTGCCACAGGTGATCAAGGTCGTGACGTCGAACGTCGAGGTGGGTCAGGGCGGTGGCAAGAACGTCTCGGCGAAGACCGTGCTCTCCTACGGGCTGCTCGCGTACTCGCTGCCCGCCGGACACGTCTTCCAGGAGCGCATCGAGGGCCTGGAGGGCTTCTCCGACCTCACCACCTCACAGGACAACATCCAGCGGGCGGTCCGAGACTTCACGAACCCCGACGTCGAGTCGCCGACGAAGGCAAACGCGGTGGCGCTCGGCGAGAAGGTCAAGCGCAAGGCGCCGGCGCCGCGCGACACCACCGTCGCCGTGCTGAACGGGAACGGGATCGAGGGCTCCGCGTCGACCGCGAACTACCTCCTCTCGCAGCGCGGCTACCGGATGGTGCTGCCGCCGAACGGGCTGCCCGCGAACGCCCCGAACTTCGGCTTCTTCCGCACGACGGTGTTCTTCGACCCCCGCACCGCGGGCACGAAGGCGGCCGCCCGCAAGCTCGCGAACCTCTTCGGCTCCGCCGACGTGAAGACGCTCAACGTGCCGGTCCGCCGGCTCGGGAACGGGGCGATGGTGGTCGCCGTCGTCGGGCAGACGTTCCACGGACGCCTCGCGTCCGCACCCGTCGACCAGACGCCGCAGCGCGAGCCGGCGTCGGTGACGACCTACGGCGCGAGCGACGCGGTCGGCCTCCTGAGCGACTGGCGGCGCAGGATCGACTACCCGCTGATGGTGCCGACGAAGATCGCCGACAGCTCCAGCCTCGACCCCGAGAAGCCGATGCGCGTCTACCTGATCGACCCCGACCGGAAGCACAAGGCGGTCCGTCTCACCTATCGCCTGGGTGGGGCGAACGAGTACTGGGGCGTGCAGATGACCGACTGGGACGACGCCCCGGTGCTCGGCGACCGGAACTTCGTGCGGCACATTGCGGGCAGGCGCTACGAGCTGTACTACAACGGCCCGCACCTCCACATGGTCGTGCTCCGCACCGACGGCGCCTCGTACTGGGTCGTCAACACGCTGCTCGACCGGCTCTCGAACGAGACGATGATCGCGATCGCGAAGGGCCTGCGGCCGCTCGCGAAGGTGCGCAAGTCCGCCTAGGACCCTCGTTCCGGTCGCCGCGGGCGTGACTATGCTCCGCCCCGCCATGGAGGAGAGCGGCAAGCGGGTTGCGGTCTTCGGCGCGGGCTACGTCGGTCTCGTGACGGGCGCGTGCTTCGCCGAGCTCGGGCACCGGGTCACGGTGAGGGACGTGATCCCGGAGAAGATCGAGGCGCTCCGCCGCGGAGACGTCCCGATCTACGAGCCGGGCCTCGACGAGCTGCTCGCCCGGAACCGCGAGCGGCTCGCCTTCACCACCGACGTGAACGAGGCGATCGAGGGAGCGGACTTCGTCTACGTCGCCGTCGGCACGCCGCCCACGTTCTCCGGCGACGCAGACCTGTCCGCCGTCTGGACGGTGGTCGACGAGCTGCCGGACGTCGACCGGCGGATCGTCGTGGCGATGAAGAGCACCGTCCCGGTCGGCACCGGCGAGAAGGTGCGGCATCGCCTCGACGGTCGCGGGCTCGCCCACGTGGGCTACGTCTCGAACCCGGAGTTCACGGCCGAGGGCACGGCCGTCCGGGACTTCATGGAGCCCGACCGGATCGTGATCGGAGCCTTCAACGACGCGGACGGCGACGCGGCGGCTGCGCTGCACGAGGGCATCGACGCGCCGATCGTGCGCGCCGACGTCGCCTCGGCCGAGATGATCAAGCTCGCCGCCAACGCGGCGCTGATGGCGCGCATCTCGTTCATCAACGAGATCGCGAACGTCTGCGAGGCGACGGGCGCCGACGTCGTCAAGGTCGCGGAGGGCATCGGACACGACCGCAGGATCGGGAAGAGCTTCCTCAGGGCCGGCGTCGGCTTCGGCGGAAGTTGCCTCGCAGGCGACGAGACCGTGCTCGTACGGCGAACGGGCGTGAGCTCGCTCGTGACGCTCGAGCAGCTCTACGAGGGGACGGAGCCACTGTCCGAGGTCGAGATCCTCACCTGGCGCGGCGACGGTGACGGTGCCGAGTTCCTCCCGGTGGAGGTGCTCACGCGACGCCACTTCAACGGCGAGCTGCTGACGATCAGGACCAAGATGGGTCGGCGCGTGCGCTGTACGCCGGATCATCCGTTCGTGGTACGGGACGGGTCGCGCGTGCTCGCCTCGGACCTCACGACGAACGACTGGCTTCCGCTCGCCCAGGGGGCGCCTCCGCCCCGTGTTCGGACGTCACGGCTGTGGATTCTCGACGCGGTGGAGAACGGTGTCGAGCCAGACGAGGTGATCGTGAGGCCGGACGCAGATGAGCTCGCTGCCGTCGCGCCATACGAGCTCCACGCGGCCGTCTCAGCGAACCATCCTCGCGGGCGTGCCCGCGGGTACGACATCGCCCGGTCGGGCACGCTACGCCTCCCCGAGGCGGCGGCCCTCGACCTCGAGCTGGCCGACGCCACCGTCGGGACCGCGAGAAACGGGACGTACGTGCCGGCGTCGCTCGACGCGACGCGTTCGTTTTGGCGAGTCGCAGGCCTCTATGCGGCGGAAGGGCACCGCTCGACCGACGCGACGAATGGAACACAACGCATCTCCTGGAGCTTCCATCCGACCCGCGAGGAGGGCCTCGTCGACGAGGTCGTGCGGTATTGGCGGTCGGTCGGCGTCTCGCCGTACGTGTATTCGACACCGACGTCCCGCGTCGTGCGCATCAGCTCGCGGATCCTGGGCACGTGGTGGGTCGACCGATTCGGGATGGGACGACACTGCTACGAGCAGCGCGTGCCGGGCGTGCTGTGGGACGAGCCCGAGGAGCACAAGCGTGCATTCCTGTCAGGGCTCTGGCACGGCGACGGATCGTGGTCGCTGGTGCGCGGCGGGCCGAGCGTGATCCTCGAGCTCGGGACCGCGAGCCGCGACCTCGCCGACGGCGTGCTGCGCCTGCTCTGCGACCTCGGCATCGTCGGGTCGCTGCGGGTTGGTCGGACGAGACTGTCGACCGTGGACACATCGTGGGTGCGGATCTCGGGCGCGGAACAGATCGAGCGAATGCTCGAGCTCGTCAAGCCGGAAGATCACGCGGGCGTCGTAGCGTCTCTCCGCCGTCAGGCCAAGCGGATCGCCCCGACGGGGTATCGGCGCGGCGCGAATGCCGCCTGGACGCGCGTGGTCGAGGTGACGCGCGAACGGTTCTCGGGCTTCGTCTACTCGCTCGAGGTGCCGCCGGCGCACACGTTCGTCACGACCGGAGGCCTGGTGACCTCGAACTGCTTCCCGAAGGACAGCCTGGCGCTCAAGCAGCTCGCGGCCAGCTCCGGTTACCACTTCCAGGTGCTGAACGCCGTGATCGAGGTGAACGAGCTCCAGAAGCGCCGTGTGGTCGGCAAGCTGAAGCAGCTCGTCGGACCGCTGCGCGGGAAGCGAATCGCGCTGCTCGGCCTGGCGTTCAAGCCCGACACGGACGACACGCGCGAGGCGCCCGCGTTCGTGCTCGCGGGGCGGCTGCTCGCGGAGGGGGCGGACGTCGTCGCGTGGGACCCGGTCGCACGGGCCGACGGCCTGCACGGCGTCGTCCAGGTCGACTCCGTCGCGGAGGCGCTCGAGGGCGCGGACGCGGGCGTGCTGGTCACGGAATGGCCCCAGCTCGCCGAGGTCGACTGGGGGTCGATCGCGCCGCGGATGCGCTCCGCGGTGCTGGTGGACGGACGGAACATGCTGGATCCCGCAGTCGATGCGGACGGCCGGGTTCACCTACGACGCGATCGGCCGCGCCGCGAGCTAGTGCCCCTTCCGGCAATGTCCTCCTGGCCCCTGGCCCGTGATGAGCGGCGCCATGCGTCGTCCTCGGTCGCCCCGATACCTTCTGGTATCGAGGTTCCCTGCGTCCTAGCCTGGCTTGCTCCTCACGCGCCAGGAACGAGGCAACATCACCGGAAGGGGCACTGATGGAGGCGATCGTCCTCGCCGGTGGCAAGGCGGAGCGCCTCGGCGACGCGGCCGGCGGGCTGCCCAAGTCGCTCGTGCCGGTCGGCGGGCAGCCGCTCCTCGCCTGGCAGATCGGTCGCCTGCGGCAGGTCGGCGTCGAGCGCGTGATCGTCAGCTGCTTCGGCGGGCAGGAGCACGAGTTCGACGCGAGGCTCGCAGGGCTCGGCGTCGAGGTCCTCTGCGCGGGAGAGCCGGAACGGCTGGGTCGCGGCGGCGGGATCCGCTTCGCGTCGCGGCTCCGGCACGAGACCGGCGACGTGCTGGCGATGAACGGCGACGAGCTCGTCGACGCGGACTTCGGCGCCCTGCTCGAGCGCCACCGCGCCACGGGCGCGGCGGCCACCATCACCGTCGCCCAGCCTTCGTCGCAGTTCGGGCAGGTCGAGCTGACGGACGACGACGTCGTCACGGGCTTCCACGAGGTGTCGCGCGTGCCGTACTGGGTCAACTGCGGCATCTACGCGCTCTCGCCCGAGGCGCTCGAGCGCTTTCCCGGAGAGGGGCGACCACGAGGCGACCGCGTTCCCGGCGCTCGCCGCCGAGGGCCGCCTGCGCGCCTTCCGTCACACGGGGCTCTGGCTCACCGTCAACACGCCGAAGGAGCTCCGCCGAGCCGACGAGTACGTGTCCGCCCATCCCCAGTGGCTGGGATGAGGAGCCGCTTCATGGTCGCGCCCCGGCGGGTCGAGAAGCCGTGGGGCTGGGAGCTCGTCTGGGCGGAGGCCGAGGCGTACGTCGGCAAGCTGCTGTTCGTGCGGGCCGGCCACGCGCTGAGCCTCCAGTACCACGAGGTGAAGGACGAGGCGTGGCTCGTCCAGGAGGGCCGGGCGACGCTCGAGCTGGGCGAGGTCGACGGCGAGCTCGAGACGCTCGAGATAGCCGCCGGTGACGCGCTCCGCTACCCGCCGGGCACGGTGCATCGCGTGACCGCGCTCGAGGACACCCTGATCGTGGAGGTCTCGACCCCGCACCTCGACGACGTCGTGCGGCTCGAGGACCGCTACGGCCGCGAGGGCACGAGCGCGGCGTAGGGTGTCCGGCTTCGGTCGGACACCTGGCCTGCGCCGTGGCCGCTGCGCCTGTTCCCACCGACGCTCAGCTCTTCCGGTGGTTCGCAGGTGTCGGACTCGAAGTCCGACACCCCGGCCGGGCGTGGTTTGCCGGTGTCGGACTCGAAGTCCGACACCCAGGTCAGGAGCAGAGGTCCGGCACCTCGTCAGAAGTAGAAGGCCTGCCAGGCCTCCCACCACGTCTCGGCGCGCACGCTGATCGTGCGGTCGTCGACGCGTTCGACGCCGGTCCGGAAGCGGAGCGCGTCGGGCGCGAGCGTGTGCTTGAACTCGACCGTGATCTCGCACGGGCTGCCCGGGCTCCACGGCTCGACGGCGCCGAGGTCGGAGAGCGCGCGCTTCGCGCCCTCCTCGATCATCGCCCGGGCCCGCACCGGAGGGATCTGACGCGCGGACGAGGAACCCAGCCCGGTCTTGACGGCCACCGTCGTGAGCCCGTCCCCGAGCAGCTCCCGCCCCTCGTCGCAGGCGGCGTCGTCGCCGGTCACGAGCAGGATTGGGCACCCCCACGTGCCGCACAGCGCCGCGTGGATGCCCGTCTCGCCGACGAGGACTCCGTTGAAGCGGAGGTTGTGGTAGTCCCGGCCGGAGACGGTGTGGTTGAGCACCCCCGCGCGCGTCCCCGCCCGTGCGTGCATGCCCACCAGGAGCGCCGCGTCGCAGCCCTCCTCGAGGAACGCGGTGTACTCCGTCCAGTTCTCCTGCACGACGAACTCGCAGTCGGGGTCGAGCAGCTCGGGGACGAGCGAGTTGAACGACCACTCCTTGCCCGCGCCGTGGCAGTCCATCACCACGATCTCGGTCGCGCCCGCAGACTTCGCGCCACGCACCGCGGCGTTGATCTCCTCGGTGTAGAGCCGCCGCGCCTCCTCGAACATCGGCTCGCCGCCGGTCGTCTGACCGCCCTTGACGATCCCCGAGACGCCCTCGAGGTCGCTGATCACGTGGACCCGCACCCGTCGAGCCTAGACGCGCGGGAGCGGCGATGACCGTCATGACCCGCCGCGGATCTACATTGACACAGTTGTGGTAAGGTTGCGCGCCGTGCCGACCTACACCGTCAGCGAAGCCGCCGCCGAGACCGGCTGGTCGCCGCGGATGCTGCGGTACCTCGAGTCGACGGGGCTCGTCGTGCCCGCGAGGAGCGCGGCCGGCTACCGCCGTTACGAGGCGCGTGAGCTCGAGCTGTTGCGCGGTCTCGCCGATCTCCGGCGCCGCTTCGGCGTCGCGCTCGACGAGGTGGCGTTCGTCGTCCGCCTCCGGCGTGACGCGGAGCTCCGCGTCGCGGTGGAGAGCTGGCTCACCGGTGCGACGGTGCCAGCCGAGGGCGCGAGCGAAGCCGACTGGATTGCATGGGAGCAGGGCAAGCACGAGCAGCTGCTCGCCGCTTGACGACCGACCGGAGAGGAATCATGGCCACGATCGAAAAGCACGACGTGAAGGATCTCGCGCTCGCCCCCGAGGGGAAGCGGCGCATCGACTGGTCCGACCGGCAGATGCCGGTGCTGGCGGCGATCCGCGAGCGCTTCGAGCGCGAGCAGCCGCTCGCCGGCTACCGCGTCTCCGCGTGCCTGCACGTGACGACGGAGACCGCCAACCTGATGCGCACGCTCAAGGCCGGCGGCGCAGACGTCGTTCTCTGCGCGTCCAACCCGCTCTCCACCCAGGACGACGTCGCCGCGGCGCTCGTCGAGGAGTACGGGATCGGCACGTTCGCGATCAAGGGCGAGGACAACGACACGTACTACCGCCACCTCGAGGCGGCAATCGACCACCGCCCGCACGTGACGATGGACGACGGCGCCGACGTGATCGGCGTGCTCCACTCGGCCCGGCGCGAGCAACTCGGCGACGTGATCGCGGGCACCGAGGAGACCACCACCGGCGTCATCCGCCTGCGGGCGCTCGAGCGCGACGGCAAGCTCGGCTTCCCCGTGATCGCGGTCAACGAGGCGAAGACGAAGCACCTCTTCGACAACCGCTACGGCACGGGGCAGTCGACGATCGACGGCATCATCCGCGCGACCAACAAGCTCCTCGCGGGCAGCACTTTCGTCGTCGCCGGCTACGGCTGGTGCGGCCGCGGGGTCGCGATGCGGGCGAAGGGGCTCGGCGCGCACGTGGTCGTCACCGAGGTCGACGCGATGAAGGCGCTCGAGGCCGTGATGGACGGCTTCCAGGTCATGCCGATGGAGCGCGCGGCCGAGGTCGGCGACGTGCTCGTCACCGCGACCGGCGACAAGCACGTGATCTCGCGGCGTCACATCGAGCGGCTGAAGGACGGCGCGATCCTCGCGAACACGGGTCATTTCAACGTCGAGATCGACATCCCGAGCCTCCGCGCGCTCGCGACCGAGACGCGCATGGCGCGGCAGTTCGTCGAGGAGTTCGTGCTCGCCGACGGCCGCCGCGTGTACCTGCTCGCCGAGGGCCGGCTCGTCAACCTCGCCGCCGCCGAGGGTCATCCGGCCCAGGTGATGGACATGTCGTTCGCGAACCAGGCCCTGGCGGCCGAGTTCGTGATCGCGAACGCAGCCTCGCTCGACCGCAGGGTCTACGACGTGCCGCAGGAGATCGACGTCGAGATCGCCCGGCTCAAGCTGGCGACGATGGGCGTCGCGATCGACGAGCTGACCGACGAGCAGGCCGCGTACCTCGCGAGCTGGGACGAGGGAACGTGAGGTAGGTGCGTCGCTTCGCGACGCACCCAGGGGTCCCACGGCGTGAGCGAACTGACACCGGAGCGCATCGTCCGCCTCGAGGACGACGCCGTCGTCGTCCTCGACCAGCGGCGCCTGCCCGCCGAGGAGGTCGAGCTTCGCAGCCCGAGCGCCGCGGAGGTGGCCGACGCGATCCGCACCCTCGCGGTGCGGGGCGCGCCCGCGATCGGGATCGCCGCCGCGTACGGGCTCGCGCTCGCGGCGGGGCGCGGGGAGGACCTCGACGCCGCGTACGAGGTCGCTGGCCGAATCGAGGCCGACCGCGGTCAACCTCCGCTGGGCCCTCGACGCGATGCGCGAGGATCCGTCGCGCGAGCGGGCCGAGCGGATCCATGCGGCCGAGGTGGAGCGGTGCCGGCGGATGGGCGCCCACGCGCTCGAGCTGTTCCCCGAGCACGCACGTGTCCTGACGCACTGCAACGCCGGCGGCCTCGCGACGGGCGGCTACGGAACCGCGCTCGGGGCGGTGCGCGCGGCGTTCGCCGCGGGCCGTGTCGCCCACGTCTGGGTCGGCGAGACCCGGCCGCTGCTCCAGGGAGCGCGGCTGACGGCCTGGGAGCTCGAAGGGCTCGGCATACCGCACGCGGTGATCGCCGACGGGGCCGCCGCGTCGCTGATGGCGGCCGGCAAGATCGACCTCGTCGTCACCGGTGCCGACAGGATCGCGGCGAACGGGGACACCGCGAACAAGATCGGGACGTACGCGCTCGCCGTGCTGGCCGCGCACCACGGACTGCCGCTGGTCGTCGTCGCGCCCACCTCGACGCTCGACCCCTCGGCGGCCGGCGGGGCGGAGATCCCGATCGAGGAGCGCGACCCCTCCGAGATCAGCGACCGCTTTCCGGCCCACAACCCCGCCTTCGACGTGACCCCCGCCGCGCTCGTGAGCGCCGTGGTCACCGAGCGCGGGGTCCACCGCGCGCCGTACGTCGAGACCCTGCCGCGCGAGGCTGCCGTAGCGCGATGATCCTCGACGAGGTCGATCCGCGCACCAGGGCACTGCTCGAGCGCTACCGCTTCGACGCGGCGGGCTTCGAGTCGCTGCGGGCCCGGGTCGCCGCGGGGGAGCTGTCGCCGGACTCGAACGTGGTGCGCGGCACCGTCGAGCCACCCCGGGACGACGACCTCACGCCGCTGCCGTCGCCTGAGTCGGACGAGTGGAGGCTCGCGCGGGACACCGGTCTGGAGGCGATCGCGGCGGGACGCGTCGCGCAGGTGGTCCTCGCGGGCGGCATGGCGACCCGGTTCGGAGGCGTCGTGAAGGGAACCGTCGACGCGCTCGACGGCCGCAGCTTCCTCTCCTGGAAGCTCGGTGAGACGGCAGGGCTCGGGGAGGCGCTCGGCGTCGAGGTCCCCGTCGCGCTGATGACGAGCTTCCAGACCGACGACGCGACCCGCGCGCACGTCGCCTCGCTCCCGGTGCCCGATCCGCTCTGGTTCACCCAGTCCGTGTCGCTGCGGCTGACCGAGGCCGGCGATCTGTTCCTCGAGTCAGGGCGTCCTTCGTCGTACGCCCCCGGACACGGAGACCTCGTCGACGCGATCCGGACGTCGGGCGTGCTCGAAGCCCTGCGCGTGCGGGGCGTGGAGCACGTCGCGGTCTCGAACGTCGACAACCTGGGGGCGCGGCTCGACCCGGTCGTCGTGGGCGCGCACGCGCTCGCGGGCAGGCCGCTGACCGTCGAGGTCGCGCGCAAGGCGGGAGACCTGGGCGGCGCACCCGCCCGGGTCGACGGCCGCCTCGGGCTCCTGGAGGGGCCGCAGTTCCCGCCGGCGTTCGATCAGGGGTCGATCCGGGTCTTCAACACGAACTCGGCCACGATCCGCCTCGAGGCCCTCGACCGGCCGTTCGACCTGCCGTGGCTCTACGTCCTCAAGCACGTGGACGGGCGGCCCGCCGTCCAGCTCGAGCGCCTCTACCACCAGATCGCCTGGGAGCTCTCCACGACGTTCCTCGAGGTGCAGCGCTCCGGGCCGCGGGGACGGTTCTTCCCGGTCAAGGAGCCCGACGACCTCGAGCGCGTCCGGCCGGAGCTGCGCGCGATGCTGCGGGCCTCCGTGCTCGAGTAGCGGCATCGCGCGCCGGGAATCCGGCACCGAATCGGCACGGACCCGTGACGCCTCCGGGCCTACGGTGGGGGAATGGGCCTGCTCGGGCTGGTGCTGCCCTCCCGGTGTGCCCTCTGCGGCGCGCCGGGACCGCCGCTCTGCGCGGGGTGTCACGGGCGGCTGGTGAGGATCGCGCCGCCGGTCTGCGAGCGGTGCGGGGCCCCGGGCGCGTGGCCGGTACGGCGCTGTGTCGAGTGCGCCGGTCGGAGGCTCGCGTTCGCGCGGGCGCGAAGCGCCGTCGTCTACGACTCCCGGGCCCGGCCGCTCGTCTCGGCCTGGAAGGAGCGTGGGCGGCGTGACCTCGCGCCGGCGCTCGCCTCGATCGTCGCCGAGGTGATCGCGCGGCCGGAGGTCGACGCGCTGACGTTCGTGCCGGGCGACCGGGAGCGCGGACGGGCGCGAGGTCACGTCCCGGCGCAGCGGCTTGCGTCCGAGCTCGCGGCGCTCTGGGGGCTGCCGCTGGCGCCCTTGCTCGCACGGACCGGCGCGGCGCCACGCCAGGCGGCGCTGCCGCGAGACGAGCGAGCCGCCAACGCGAGGCGTGCGTTCGTCGGGCGCCGAGCCGCCCCGCTCGCCGTCGGGCTCGTCGACGACGTGTACACGACCGGCGCCACTGCGGCGGCCTGCGCGACGCAGCTGCGCCGGGCAGGCGCACGCCGCGTCGAGGTCGTTTGCCTCGCTCGGGCGGTGCGATAGCGTGTGTGTCAACCCGAGAGGAGGGCGCCATGCGACTGCAGGTCACGGTGCGACGGGGACACGTGAACGACGATGTCCGCGGGTACGTGGAGTCGAAGCTCGCCAAGCTCGGTCGCCGCCTCCATTCCGAAACGCTCGTGGAGGTGGTGCTCGACCGCGAGCGGAACCCGAAGATCGCGGACGACCACGTCGTCGAGGCCGAGCTCCACGTCAAGGGGCCGCACCTCTTCGGGCGCGAGGCGGCGACGACCTTCGAGGCCGCCACGGATCTCCTCGTCGACAAGCTCGAGCGGCAGGTCGAGCGCCTGCGCGACAAGAAGGTGCGAGAGCCGCGCCGACGGGCGCACGGCGCGCCCGCCGAGCCTGTGCCGGTCGAGCAGATCGAGCAGGACCTCCGTCCGAGCAGCGACTAGACGTCCCGATGCCCCTCCCGCACGAGCCGGGCCCGCACTGGGGCGAGGTCGGGATTCACGGGCTGCATCGCCAGCGTGAGTGGGACGCGGTCGCGACGCTCGACCTTCCGGACGTCGTCGGCGACGAGGTCTGGTTCGCGGTGCTTCCGGACGGGTCGGCCACGGTCGAGTCGGGAGACGCCGACCCCTCGCCGTTTCGCCCGGCCGTCACGCTCGCGCCGCCCTACCGCGCCCGCGCCGTGCGTCGCGGCGCGGAGACGTGGGCCGTCGCCGCTCGGAGGATCGAGACCGTCGAGCTCGCCGACCAGCCCGCCGGCGACGAGGTCGAGATCGCGTGGGACGGGTCCGAGCGCACGGTACGGATCGACGGGACACCGACGCTCGCCGGCGTCCCGGCGCTCGAGCGTCTCGCGGCCGCGCGGCACCGGACCTACGTCGTCCGGGCCGTCCGCCTCTCCGGTGCGACCTGGGAGGTCGCGGTCTCCGCGCTCTAGCGCTGCTCCAGCGGGCCCGAGCGCCAGCTCACGCGACGACCGTCGGCCCACGCCGAGCCGCCCGCGTCCGTCGAGAACGGCATCGGCTCCCACGACTTCACCCGGATCACTCGGAGCAGCGTGTCCCTGCCGGTCGCGATCGCGCGGGCGCGAACCTGCGTGCCCTTCCGGTACACGATCGCGCCCTGGCGGTAGTCGAGCATCAGAGCGCCCGCGGGCAGCGCGACCTTCGTGCCGCCCGCGAACGGCCCGACGTTCACGGTCGAGCCGACCTGGACGAGCGGCCCCGCGAGCCCGAGCGCCACGGCGCGCACCTCGGCCGGGCCGTAGTCGTCGGTTCGGAGCGCGACGCCGGTCCTCGACAGCAGAACGACGCGACCGTCGTCGAGCGCCACGACGACGCGCGCGGTGCCGGCGCCTACGCCGGACGTGACGAGTCGCACCGGCGCGTCGACCGCGGTCCGGAAGAGCCGGGCGCCGGAGGGGCCGACGAACGTGACCTCCTGTCCGACCGCGTACGGGACGCCGTCGTTCGTGCCGGGCCCGAGCACGATCGCCGGCGGCCCGTCGGTGTCCGAGGACGCGAAGGCGAGCCGTCGCGCGACCCGGCGCGTCGGGGTCGCCGACCAGAGCTGCCAGTCGGTGGTGTTGCCTCCGATCCGGGTCAGCCAGAACGCGCGCCTCCCTGTGACCGCGACGGACGGGATGCCGAAGCCGCCGCTCGGCCCCTCCTCGCAGCCCAGGATCGTGCGCGTGCCGAACGTCCAGTGTCCGCGCCTCGGCGTGTCCCACAGGACGACCGAGCCGCAGTTCGTCTTCGTGCGCCCGGCCGCGTACGCGACGACGCGGTCGGTCACCGAGATCGCCGTGACCGGCGCGGGCGCCGTGAGCGTGCGTCCCGGGGTGAGGAGCGCGGCTGCTGAGCCTGCGAGCACGAGTGCCAGGGCCGCGCCGACTGCGAGCGTGAGCCGCTTCACGCCCGGATCATGGGCAGATCACCGTGAAGGCGGCATGATGAGATGGTTCGGAAACAGCGCGGTGCAGGTGTCGCGACGGCGAGCCGGTACCCTCTGCTCATGGCCGGTGAGAGCTTCGGCAAGTTCGAGAAGGTCCTCCGCATCGGCGAAGGCCGACGGCTGAAGCGCCTTGCCGAGCAGGCTGCGTACGTCACCTCGCTCGAGCCTGACTTCGAGGTCCTCTCGGATGCGGAGCTGCTCGCGAAGACAGCGGAGTTCAAGCAGCGGCTGGAGAACGGGGAGTCGCTCGACGACATCCTCTACGAGGCGTTCGCGGCGGTGCGCGAGGCGCGCAGGCGGGAGTCGGGCCAGCGGTTGTTCGACGTCCAGCTGATGGGCGGGATCGTGCTCCACGACGGCGACATCGCCGAGATGAAGACCGGCGAGGGCAAGACCTTCGTCGCGAGCGCGCCCCTGTACCTGAACGCGCTGACGGGCGAGAACGTGCACCTCGTGACCGTCAACGACTACCTCGCCAAGCGGGACGCCGAGTGGAACAGGCCCGTCTACGACCGGCTCGGAGTGACGGTCGGCGCGATCGAGAACATGATGCCGTTCGCCGAGCGGCGGGCTGCGTACGCGGCCGACATCACGTACGGGACGAACTCCGAGTTCGGCTTCGACTACCTGCGCGACAACATGGCGGTCTCGCTCGAGGGCACGGTCCAGCGCGGCCACACCTTCGCGATCGTGGACGAGGTCGACTCGATCCTGATCGACGAGGCGCGTACCCCGCTGATCATCTCCGGCGAGCCGGAGACCGCGGCGAAGACGTACTACGACTTCGCACGCGTCGTCCCCGAGCTCGAGGGCGCGCCGCTCACGCGCAAGGCGATGAAGGGCGAGGACGAGACCGAGCTCTCTGGCGCCGACTACCTCTACGACGAGAAGTTCAAGACCGTCTCGCCCGCCCAGACCGCGCTCGACAAGGTCGAGCGCGCGCTCGGGATCGAGAACCTCTACGACCCACGCAACGTCCAGCTCGTCAACCACCTGACGCAGGCGCTGAAGGCGGAGTCGCTCTACAAGCGCGACGTCGACTACGTCGTCCAGGACGGCGAGGTGAAGATCGTCGACGAGTTCACCGGCCGCATCATGGAGGGGCGCCGCTGGAGCGAGGGGCTCCACCAAGCGATCGAGGCGAAGGAGGGCGTGCCGATCCGCGAGGAGAACGTCACGCTCGCGACGATCACCCTGCAGAACTACTTCCGCCTCTACGAGAAGCTCGCCGGCATGACCGGCACGGCCAAGACCGAGGAGAAGGAGTTCGTCGAGATCTACAACCTCCACGTCGTCGAGATCCCGACGAACGTCCCGGTCGTCCGCCGAGACGAGAACGACTTCATCTTCAAGTCCAAGGACGCGAAGTGGAACGCGGTGATCGAGGACATCGTCGAGCGTCACGAGCGAGGGCAGCCGGTGCTGGTCGGCACGATCGCCGTCGAGACCTCCGAGTACCTCTCCCAGCTGCTCACCCGACGGGGAATCGCGCACAACGTCCTCAACGCGAAGGAGCACGAGCGCGAGTCCGAGATCATCGTCGGCGCCGGCGAGCCGGGGACGGTCACGATCGCGACGAACATGGCGGGCCGCGGCGTCGACATCAAGCTCGGCGAGGGCGTCACCGAGGCGGGCGGGCTCTACGTGCTCGCGACCGAGCGGCACGAGTCGCGCCGGATCGACAACCAGCTGCGCGGCCGCTCGGGGCGTCAGGGGGATCCGGGCGAGACACGCTTCTACCTCTCGGCCCAGGACGACCTGGTGCGCCTGTTCGCGGGCGACCGGATCCACGGGATCATGGAGCGCTTCAAGATCCCGGACGACCAGCCGATGGAGGCGTCGATCCTCTCCCGGCAGATCGAGAACGCGCAGAAGAAGGTCGAGGAGCAGAACTTCGTCTCGCGCAAGAACGTCCTCAAGTACGACGACGTGATGAACACGCAGCGCATGGTCATCTACGACCAGCGGCGCCGCGTGCTGGAGGGCGACGACCTCTCCGACGAGATCCGCGGCTGGATCGAGGAGGTCGTCGGCGCGAACGTCGCCCAGTTCACCGATGCGGAGACCACGGACGAATGGGACCTCGCCGGGCTCGTCGCCCAGATGCACGCGCTCTACGGCACGGACATCACGGTCGAGGAGCTGCGCGAGGAGGTCGACGTCGACAGCCGCGAGGCGCTCGTCGAGGAGTTCGTCGCCGACGCGCTCGACACGTACACCGAGCGCGAGCAGGCGTTCGGCGCGGAGTTGATGCGCGAGATCGAGCGCTACGTGATCCTGCAGATCGTCGACACCCGCTGGCGCGAGCACCTCGAGTCGATGGACTACCTCCGCGAGGGCGTGCACCTCCGTGCGATGGCGCAGAAGGACCCGCTCGTCGAGTACCGCGGCGAGGGCCACGCGATGTTCGAGGAGCTCGGCCGCATGATCCGCGAGGAGGTCGTGCTCACGATGTTCCACGTCGAGATCCAGCTCGACGAGGCCGCCCAGCAGCTCCAGCCGTCGCAGGCCCCGCAGGAGCTCGCGTACGAGCACGAGAGCACCCAGGGCGCCGACGCGATCGCCGCCGCCGGCGGGGGCGCGGCCACCGCGGTCGCCGCGCCGCCCGAGACGACCGCGATGGGCTCGCCGAAGCCGGTCGTCAACGAGCACCGCGACATCGGGCGGAACGACCCGTGTTGGTGCGGCTCGGGCAAGAAGTTCAAGCGCTGCCACGGCGCCTGACGGCTGTCGCCCGACCTTTCGGCATCGACCCGACGCGTTCGTGACGAAGACGGCACGATCCCGTCACCCATGCGTGATGCGTCGCCCGATAGGGTGACTCCAGGGGGCGCGCAGTGCCCCCTAGGGGCACGTGGGGCTCGCCCGAGGCGGTGACGGGGGTCGCCGTATTCGGCCTCCTCGAACGGCTCCTCGGGCATGAGCTCCCGCCCGGCGGCCGCCGGGCGGGCCGCGAGCGCAGGCTGCTGCGTCCGGCGTGAATCGGCGCGAGCCGCGCGGTGCCCGACGTGCATGTCCTCACCGGCGTCCTCGGGGGCGCGGCGCCCGGGCCGGCGTGGCTCGCCGCCTGCCTCCTCGGGATGGGGGTCGTCTACGTGCGCCGACGCCGGTAGGCTGAGCTCCCATGACCGACGTCGCGGACACACCGATCGCCGAGCAGCTCGCCGAGCTCGGGGCCCAGCTCGACTGGGTCCGTGACTACCTTTGACCCCGCCGCGCTGACAGCACGCGCGGCCGAGCTCGAGGCGGCGATGGGCGCCCCGGGCTTCTGGGACGACCAGGCCGAGGCCGCACGGATCTCGACGGAGCAGGCACGCGTCTCGCGGCGGCTCGACCGCTACGAGCGCCTGCGGCACGAGCTCGACGACGCCCGCGAGCTGCTCGAGCTCGACCCCTCGCTCGAGGGCGAGGTGCGCGAGCAGATCGCCCCGGTTCGCGACGACCTGGAGCGCCTGCGTGAAGAGGCCCTGTTCAACGGCGAGTACGACCCGGGGGACGCCGTCGTGACCATCACCGCGGGCACGGGCGGCACCGACGCACAGGACTGGGCCGAGATGCTCCTGCGCATGTACCTCCGCTGGACCGCGGACCGCGGATTCAAGACCGAGCTCGTCGAGGCGAGCCCCGGCGAGGAGGCGGGCCTCAAGTCCGCGACCCTCACGGTGCGCGGCGAGAACGCGTACGGCCTCTTCAAGGCGGAGCGCGGCGTCCATCGCCTCGTCCGCCACTCGCCGTTCGACTCGGCCCATCGTCGGCACACCGCCTTCGCGCAGGTCGTGGTCGCGCCCCTCCTCCCGGAGAGCGAGGAGGTCGAGATCGACGAGAGCGACCTCCGCATCGACACGTACCGGGCGAGCGGCGCCGGGGGCCAGCACGTCAACAAGACCGACTCGGCGGTGAGGATCACGCACCTGCCGACCGGCATCGTCGTCCAGTGCCAGAACGAGCGGTCGCAGACGTCGAACAAGCAGACCGCGATGCGGATCCTGCGCTCGCGCCTGGCCGAACTCCAGGAGGAGGAGCGCGAGGCGGAGCTCGCACGTGAGCGCGGCGGCAAGGTGGACGTCGGCTTCGGCAGCCAGATCCGCTCGTACGTGCTGCAGCCGTACCAGATGGTAAAGGACCACCGCACGGACCACGAGACCGGGAACGCGCAGGGCGTGCTCGACGGCGCCCTCGACGGCTTCGTGCAGGCCTATCTGCTCGCCCGCGCCGCCGGGAAGGCGTAGCTCGAACACAGAGCCGCACGTTGGCAAGGAAGCAAGGAGGCAGTGCGGCCGCGAAGCGGACGCCTTCAGGGATGTGCCCCGCCGCAGGGCGGGGATCCGAGCGGCAGGATTCCGCTCCTGCGGAATCCTGCTTCGCGGGCTGTCGAAAGCGAGCCAGCCGGAGGACTCGGCTACAATCGGGCGAACCTGATCCGGAGCGGCCCAGGGGAGGAGGCCGCGTCGAACGCTCGCGCCCGGTGAATGGAAGACCTGCTCACACCAGTCCCTGACACAACTCCTGCCCTCGCGGAGGGTCCCAAGGCCCGGTCCGAGGTCAACGGCTCCAGGCCGTCGGCCTCGACGGCGATGATCGTGTTCGAGGACGTACGCAAGGTGTACGAGCCCGACGTCGTCGCCGTCGACGGGGTCTCGTTCGTGATCGAGAAGGGCGAGTTCGTGTTCGTCGTCGGCCCGTCCGGCTCGGGCAAGTCGACGATCATCCGCCTGCTCCTCAAGGAGCTCGAGCCGACGGGCGGCCGGATCATGGTCGGCGGCCGCGACCTCACCCGGCTGAAGCGCTCGAAGGTGCCGCTCCTGCGACGCAACGTCGGCTGCGTGTTCCAGGACTTCAAGCTGCTGCGCGACCGCTCGGCCTTCGAGAACATCGCCTACGCGCTTCGCGTTCAGGGTGAGCCGAGCACGTCGATCCGCAAGAAGGTGCCCGAGGTGCTCGCGCTCGTCGGGCTCGCGCACAAGGCGAGCTCGCGCCCCGACGAGCTGTCGGGCGGCGAGCAGCAGCGCGTCTCGATCGCGCGCGCGGTCGTCAACCACCCGCCGCTGCTGATCTGCGACGAGCCGACCGGCAACCTCGACCCGGACACGTCGGTCGGGATCATGCAGCTCCTGAACCGCATCAACACGGCCGGCACGACGATCCTCATGGTCACCCACGACCGCGAGATGGTCGACAAGATGCGCAAGCGCGTGATCGCGCTCGGCGACGGACGGATCGTCCGCGACGAGCGACGGGGCGGGTACGAGACCGAGGTGCGATGACCCGTCTGAAGCTCGTCGTCTCCGAGGCGCTCCGCTCGATGGGCGCGAACATCTCGACGTCCTTCGCGGCAGCGACGACCGTGCTGATCGGGATGTTCCTGCTCGGCCTCCTGATCGCCCTCGGCACGTGGGTCGTCTCGTGGTCGGACCACGTGAAGGACCAGCTGCAGGTGAAGGTCTTCTTCGTCGAGCGTGTGACGCCGAAGCAGGTGAACGCGGTCGGCACGTTCCTGCGGGCGAACGACCGGATCAAGGACTACAAGTTCGTCTCGCGCACCGAGGCGCTCCAGCGCATGCAGAAGCGCTACCCGGAGCTGACGCGGGACCTGCCGACGAACCCGCTGCCCGCGTCGTACGAGATCACGCCGCGCAGGGCGGAGGAGGTAAAGCAGCTCTCCGCCGCGATCCGCGCGCAGAAGTTCGCGGGCGTCGAGCGCGTCAAGGACGGCCAGCAGACCTCGAGGCGGATCCTCCAGGTCGCGCGGGTGATCGAGGTCGTCTTCCTCGTCGCGGTGCTCGTGCTCCTGATCGCGTCGGTGCTGCTGATCGCCAACACGATCAGGCTCTCGATCTTCGCGCGCCGACGCGAGATCGAGGTGATGAAGCTCGTCGGCGCGACGAACTGGTTCGTTCGCGGCCCGTTCATGGTCGAGGGGCTGCTCTGCGGTCTCCTGGGGGCGTTCGCGGCGGTCGTGCTGCTCATGCTCGGCAAGGAGATGGCGCTGCCCGCGATCCTCGGCCATGTCGACACGACCTCGTCCAACGACGTGCGCGCGCTCGGCTTCACGTTCACCGCGCTCATCCTGCTCGGCGTCGGGCTCGTGGTCGGCGCCGTCGGCTCGAGCTTCACTCTGCGCCGCTACCTGAAGGTCTAGGTGTTTCGTCGCTTCGCGACGAAACACCTATGACACCCTTCCGTCATGGCCCGCAGTCGTCGTTCGCGCCCGCCACGGCGCCCGTCCCGCGCGGCTCGGCACGCCCGCGCGACCGGGGCGTACACGCGCGCCGCGGTGCGGCGCGCCGAGGGTCGGATCGCCATCCGGCTCCCCGAGCGGCGCACCCCGCCCGACACCGTCGTCGCGCACCTCGGCCCGACGAACTCCGGCAAGACCCACGACGCGCTCGCGTTCCTCGCCGAGCACGGCCGGGGCGTCTACGCCGGTCCGCTGCGGATGCTCGCCCAGGAGGCGCACCGCCGGCTCGCGGCCCGGCTCGGGGAGGAGCGGGTCGGCCTGGTCACCGGCGAGGAGCGGATCAACGAGCACGCGCCCATCCTCTGCTGCACCGTCGAGATGGCCCCGGGCTCGGGTGACGTGCTCGTGCTCGACGAGGTGCAGTGGGCCGACGACGAGGAGCGCGGCGCGGCGTGGACGCAGCTCCTGCTCGCCGGCGACTACCGGCACGTGCGCCTGCTCGGCGCGCTCGACGCGCTGCCGCTCGTCCGGCGCGCCTTCCCCGACGCCGAGCTGCGCGTCCACGAGCGGAAGCTGCCGCTCGAGTTCGTCGGCGCTCGGCAGCTGCGCGGCCTGACCCCGGGGACCGTCTTGGTCGCGTTCAGCCGGAAGGCCGTGCTCGCGCTCGCAGGCGAGGTGAACCGTCTCCGGCCGGACCGGGTCGCCGTGCTCTACGGGGCGATGCCGCTCGCGTCGCGGCGCGAGGAGATCGACCGCTTCCTGACGGGCGGGGCGGAGGTCTGCGTCGCGACCGACGTGCTCGGCCACGGCGTCAACCTCCCGTGCGAGACCCTCCTGTTCGCCGAGACCACGAAGTTCGACGGCGAGGTGCGCCGTCCGCTCCAGCCCTGGGAGCTCGCCCAGATCGCCGGACGCGCGGGTCGGTTCGGGCTCGTCGAGCGGGGCCACGTCGGGGTGCTCGTGGGGGTCGCCTGGGCCAGCGCGGATCCCGATCTCGTCGAGTCCGCGCTCGAGCCCCACGTCGAGCTCCCGGACGGTCACCGCGGCTACCGGATCGTCGACGAGGCCAGGATCGGACCGCGGCTCGGCGACCTCGGGATCGACGATGCGCGCGACCTCGACGCGGCTCTCGCCGCGTGGCATCGGGTCGCGACGCGCGACTGGGCCCACGAGAGCTGGCTCGCGGTCGAGTCCCTGCAGCCGATGCGTGGGCGGCTCGCGGTCGTCGAGCGTCATCTTCGAGGTCGGGGTCGGCGCCTCGATCTCGAGAGCACCTGGAAGCTCGTCAACGCGCCGATCGACCCCGACGGCGCGGAGCTGCTCGGCCTCCTCGCGCTCGCCGTCGCGGGGGACAGCTCCCAGCGGGCCGTTCTCCAGTTCCTGCTCGACACGGCGCGCCTGCGCGACGCCACGCTCGAGGAGGCCGAGGATGCGGGCAGGGTCGCCTCGATCCTGCGCTGGTTCGCGCTCCAGTACCCCGGCGTGGGCGGCGTCACGATCGAGCGTGCCGCGGAGCTCGAGCGCGTCGCTGCGGAGCGCGTCGTCCGGCGTCTCGCGCACGAGGTGCGCGACGGGAGGCTCGGTCGCTGCCGTTCGTGCGGCCAGACGTGCCCCCCGTGGTTTCCGCTCTGCGACCGCTGCGCCCGAACGCGGCGGCGGTAGCGGCCGGATCGCAGGTGCCGGTGCGGGCCGCGAGTTGATATAGACCACCCATGGAGATCGACGAGCTTCGCGGCCTGCCGCCCTTCGCCGGGATCAGCGAGGCCGGGCTCGAGCGCGTCGCCGCGTACGCGGCGGAGCTGAGCGTCGACGCCGGGCAGGTGCTCGCGCTCCCCGAGGATCCCGGCTCGGGGATGTACGTGATCTGCGACGGCACGGTCGCGGTCGAGCTCCGCTCGGGGTCGCTCACGCTCGGACCGGGAGACTTCTTCGGTGAGCTCGCCCTGCTCGTCGACGACGGCACACGGGTCGCCCGGGTGCGCGCCACCAGCCCTGTCCGCTGCGTCTCGATCCCCCGCGAGGACTTCCTCGCGCTCGTCGAGGAGGAGCCGGCCTTCGCACTGCACCTCCTGCGCGAGCTCGCGCGCCGGCTCGTCGAGGCACGCGTCGCGGTCTGAGCCCAGGGCGTCCCGCGCCTACACTGGCGACGTGTCGGACTCGGGCTCGAAGCTCATCGCGGACAACCGCCGTGCGCGGCACGACTACCACCTGCTCGACCGGGTCGAGGCGGGGCTCCAGCTGACCGGCACGGAGGTCAAGTCCCTCCGCGCGGGCGGCGTCCAGCTCGGGCAGGCGTTCGCCGAGATCCGCGCCGGCGAGGCGTGGCTCGTCGGCGCCTCGATCCCCGAGTACGCCCAGGGGAACCTCCGGAACCACCGGCCGGAGCGCGACCGCAAGCTCCTGCTCCATCGCCGGGAGATCGACTCGCTCTCCGGCAAGGTGCGCGAGAAAGGGCTCACGCTCGTGCCGACGCGGCTCTACTTCAAGGACGGTCGGGTCAAGGTCGAGCTCGCGCTCGCACGGGGCAAGGAGCGCCTCGACAAGCGCCGCGACCTCGCCGAGCGCGACGCCAGGCGTCAGATGGAGCGGGCCCTCAAGGCCCGGCGGTAGTTCTGGTGTCCGACTTCGAGTCGGACACCTGCCAAGCGCGCGTTGCGTCGTCCGCTGGTGTCGGACTGAAGTCCGACACCTACCTGGTGTCCGACTTCGAGTCGGACACCGCATCTGCCGCGGATCGTCAGCGGATCGGGCCGCGCAGCGTGATCGAGCCGGGCTCGACGACGTAGCCGTACCGCTCGTTCAGCCGCCGGATCGGCTCGTTGCGCTCCTCGTTCTGCGTCTCCAGCCGCTCGTAGCCGTTCTCGGCCGCCCACGCGATCTCGGCCGCCTTGAGGGCGCCGGCGATGCCGCGCCCGCGCCACGCACGGCGAACTCCGGTCATGTCGTGCATCGCGACCGTGGGCCGCGCGAGCGAGAGCGAGAGCTTCGCGTACGCGACGACCTCGTCCCCTGCGAGGGCAACGAAGGTGGCCTCGGGCCGGTCGCCGGCTCCCTGCATGTCCATCGCCAGCCACTCGTCGAACGGCGCCAGCTCGGCCTCCTCCTCGCCCGGAACGTCCGGGTACGCCTCGCGCGCGACGTCGTACATCCCGGACGCCGCGTCGGGGCGCTCCGCCCACGTGACGACCTCGATCCCGTCGGGGGGGTCGACCGCGGGAGGCTCGATCGCCGTCAGGTCGAGGGCGAGCAGCGAGTTGCGGCCGATCTCGACGAATCCCCTCCGACCGGCCCACGCCAGCGATGCGTCGTCGCTCTCCTTGACGGAGCCCGTCAGCTCCACGCACTCGAGCCCGCGGGCCCACCCCGACACCTCCTCGAGGAGCAACGAGCCGACCCCTGCGCCCCTGGCGTCCGGGACCACGGCGACCGACGCACGCGCGACACCGCTGGGCGAGTGCCAGCCGCCGACGCCGATCGCCACGCCGACGTCCTGGCCGCCGCGGCTCGCCAGCAGCCACACGGTCTCGCGCGCCTGTCTCTTCCAGTCGAGGTAGCCCTCGACGGTGTCGGCCTCGTCGGCGGCGGCCTTCCGCGTCTGCACCCAGCGCTCGAGCTCGGGCTCGTGGATCTCCCTGATCTCCGTCACCCGGCGCAGCGTAACCCTGGTGCGTCGACGGGGGAACGCGGAGGAGTAGGCTCACGGTCGAGCTCCCCCACGACAAGGAGGCCGTCACGTGCGAACCGTTGCACTGACCGTGAACGGGACGCGGCACGAGCTCGAGCTCGAGCCGCGCGAGCTGCTCGTCTACGTGCTCCGCGACCGTTTGCGGCTGACCGGCACGAACGTGGGCTGCGACACGTCGTCGTGCGGCGCGTGCACGGTGATGGTGGACGGCGAGTCGGCGAAGTCCTGCACGCTCCTCGGGGTGCAGGTCGACGGCGCCGAGATCACGACGATCGAGGGCCTCGCCCGAGACGGCGAGCTGCACCCCGTCCAGCAGGCATTCCACGACCGGCACGCCCTCCAGTGCGGGTACTGCACCCCCGGCATGGTGATGGCGGCCGTCTCGCTGATCGAGCACGGCGAGGCAGGGAGCGAGGCCGCGATCCGCGAGGGGCTCGAGGGGAACCTGTGTCGCTGCACCGGCTACCACAACATCGTCGTGGCCGTCCAGGACGCGGCTGCCGCCATGGGGAGAGCGTCATGAGGCGTGGCGCAGCGTTGCGACCGCGAAGCGGGCGCCTTCAGGGGTGTGCCCCGCCGGAGGCGGGGATCGAGCGGCAGGAGCCGCGTCTGCGGGATCCTGCTTCGCGAACAGGGATCAGGGAGAGCGTCATGAGAGGTAGCGCAAGCGTTGCGACCGCGAAGCGGGCGCCTTCAGGGGTGTGCCCCGCCGGAGGCGGGGATCGAGCGGCAGGAGTCCGCGTCTGCGGGATCCTGCTTCGCGAACGGAGATCACGGAGGGCGTCATGAGCGCGACGGAGGCACGGCCGGCGTACGTCGGCTCACCGGTCAAGCGCCGCGAGGACGAGGCGTTGCTCACGGGGCGCGGCACGTTCGTCGACAACATGGCACCCCCGGGCACGGTCTGCATGGTCGTCGTCCGCAGCCCGCACGCCCACGCCCGGGTGACGAGCGTCGACCTCGCTGCCGCGCGCGAGGCAGAGGGCGTGGTCGCCGCGTTCTCGGCCGCGGACCTGCGGGAGGAGTGGAAGGCGCCGATGCCCTGCGCCTGGCCGGTGACGGAGGAGATGAAGAGCCCGGATCACTACCCGCTCACCGACGTCCCCTGCTACCAGGGCGACGGGGTGGCGGTCGTGCTCGCCGAGAGCCTCTCGCAGGCGCAGGACGCCGCGGAGCTCGTCGAGGTCGACTACGAGCCGCTCGACGTCGTCGCGGACGTCGCGAAGGCGCTGGACGAGGGCGCGCCGCTCGTCCACCCCGAGCTGGGCACGAACGAGTGCTACGTCTGGCGCCTCGACACGGACGCCACGGGCCAGGCGATCGACGACGCGGAGGTCGTGGTCACCCGGAGCTACTACCAGCCGCGGCTGATCCCGAACGCGCTGGAGCCGCGCGCGGTGCTCGCGGTCCCGGGGACGACCGGGGACGTGACGCTGTACTCGGCCACGCAGGTCCCGCACATCCTGCGCCTGCTCTCGGCGGCCTGCCTCGGCCTGCACGAGACGAAGCTGCGGGTCGTCGCACCCGACGTCGGCGGAGGCTTCGGCTCGAAGCTCGACGTCTACGCCGAGGAGTTCCTCGCGATCGTGCTCGCCCGCCGGCTGGGGACGCCGGTCAAGTGGACGGAGGCGCGCACCGAGAACTACCTCGCGACGATCCACGGTCGCGACGTCGTCACCGAGTACACGCTCGGTGCGACGAAGGACGGCACGATCACCCACTGCCGTGCACGGGTGAAGGCCGCCATGGGCGCGTACCTGCAGCTCGTCACCCCGGGGATCCCGCTGCTCGGCGCCTGGATCTACGCGGGCCCGTACGCGATCCCGAACTACAGCGTCGAGTTCACCGGCGTGTTCACGAACACGACGCCGACCGACGCGTACCGCGGCGCCGGCCGCCCGGAGGCGACCTACGTGATCGAGCGGACGATGGACGCGCTCGCCGACGAGCTCGACATGGACCGGGTCGAGCTGCGCCGCAAGAACTTCATCACGGAGTTCCCCGCCACGATCGGCTCGGGGCTGACCATCGACTCGGGCGACTACGTCGCGTCGCTCGACAAGCTGCTCGAGGTGCTCGACCTCGACTCCGTCCGCGCGGAGCAGGCCAAGCGGCGCGACAACGGGACGGCCACGCAGCTCGGGGTCGGGTTCTCGACCTACAACGAGATGTGCGGTCTCGCCCCGTCGCGCATCCTCGGCGCGATTCGCTACGCAGCCGGCGGCTGGGACACCGCGACGATTCGCTGCCTTCCGACCGGCTCGGTGCAGGTGGTCACCGGCACGTCGCCCCACGGACAGGGCCACGAGACCGCGTGGGCGCAGATCGTCGCCGACCAGCTCGGCTGCGACATGGATGCGGTCGAGGTCCTGCACGGCGACACGTCCATCTCCTCGATCGGCATGGACACGTACGGGAGCCGCAGCCTCCCGGTCGGCGGCGTCGCGCTCTACAACGCCGCCGCCAAGGTGATCGACAAGGCGCGGCAGATCGTCGCGCACCAGCTCGAGGTCTCACCGGACGACCTGGACTTCGCGGACGGGACCTTCACGGTCAAGGGCTCGCCGGACAAGGAGGCGACGCTCGCGTCGGTCGCGTTCGGCGCCTGGGCGGCACACGACCTCCCCGACGGCATGGAGCCCGGGCTGGAAGCGACGGCCGTGTACGACCCGCCCAACTTCTCGTGGCCGGCCGGTGCGCACGCCGCGGTCGTCGAGGTGGACACGGAGACCGGCGACGCCCGGCTCATCCGCTACGTGGCGGTCGACGACGTCGGCACCGTCGTCAACCCGCTGATCGTCGACGGGCAGGTGCACGGCGGGATCACGCAGGGCATCGCCGCCGCGCTCTACGAGGAGGGCACGTACGACGAGGACGGCAACCTCCAGACCGCGAACCTCCTCTCGTACCTCGCGCCCTCGGCCGCCGAGCTCCCCTCGTTCGAGCTCGAGCGAACGGAGAGCCCGAGCCCGACGAACCCTCTCGGTGTGAAGGGGGTGGGGGAGACCGGGACGATCGCCGCCGCGCCGGCGGTGATCAACGCCGTGCTCGACGCGCTCTCCCACCTCGGGGTGAAGGACATCCAGATGCCTGCCACGCCCGAGCGTGTCTGGCGCGCGATCCAGGAGGCGAAGGCGTGATCCCTGCACCGTTCGACTACGACGTCGCGGAGAGCGTCGACCACGCGATCGAGCTGCTCGGCTCGGACGGCGGAGACGCGAAGCTCCTCGCGGGCGGTCACTCGCTGCTCCCTGCGATGAAGCTCCGCATCGCCCGCCCGTCGAAGCTCGTGGACATCGGCCGCCTCTCCGACCTCGCATACGTGAGGGATGCGGGCACACACGTCGCGATCGGCTCCCTCACGAGGCTGGCCGCCGTGGCGTCGGATCCGCTGCTCGCCGAGCACTGCCCGATCGTCTCGTTCACGGCGGGACAGATCGGCGACCCGCAGGTCAGGCACCGCGGCACGGTGGGCGGCACGCTCGCGCACGGCGACCCTGCCTCGGACCTCCCCGCGGTCGCGCTCGCTCTCGGCGCGGAGCTCGTCGCGCGCGGGAAGGGCGGGGAGCGCGTGATCCCGGCGACCGACTTCTTCACCGGGGTGTTCCAGACGGCGCTCGGGCCCGACGAGCTGCTCGTCGAGGCGCGGGTGCCGAAGCTCGCGGACTCGACCGGCTGGGCGTACCTGAAGGCGCACCGGCGGGCGCTGGACTGGGCGACGGTGGGCGTCGCCGCACTCGTCCATCGCGACGACGGCTCGGTCGCCGGCGCCTCGATCGGCCTGGTGAACATGGGCGGCACGCCGCTCCGCGCCAAGGCCGCCGAGGACGCGCTCGCCGGCGGAGCCTCGATCGCGGACGCCGCGGACCTCGTCGCGGAGGGCGCGGAACCGCCCAGCGACCACGCCGGCTCCTCGGAGTACCGGGCGCACCTCGCCCGGGTCATGACCAGACGCGCGCTCGAGCGCGCGATGGAGACGTAGAGCCGGTTCGCCCCTAGATCAGCGGCGTCTCCATCGCCAGCCGCAACGCCTCCTCGGGCGTCTGCTCGTCCTCGCAGATGAGGCGGTGGGTGAGGACGAACGGGGCCATCTCGAGCGCGTCGTCGACCGTCACGGTGGTGCGCCCTTCGAGGCAGGCCCGCGCCTTGGTGGCGCTCATCAGGTGGATGGCCGCACGCGAGCTCGCTCCGAGCATCACGCCAGGCAGCTCGCGCGTCCGCCTGACGATGCCGACGACGAGGCGCGCGACCTCCTCCGGCACCACGGTCGCGTCGAGCTCGAGCCGCGCCTTGTCGAGGCCGACGATCCCGAGCAGCGGCTGGATCTCGCCGAGCATGTCCGGCGTGACGCCGGTGTGCGGGAGGCGGAGCATCTCGACTTCGCTCTCGATGTCGCAGTAGTCGATGTAGATCTTGAACAGGAACCGGTCGAGGTTCGACTCCGGGAGCGGGAACACGCCCTCCTGCTCGTACGGGTTCTGCGTCGCGATCACGAGGAACGGGTCGGGCAGCCGGTGCACGCGACCCTCGACCGTCACCGCGCGCTCCGCCATCGCCTCGAGCAGCGCGGACTGCGTGCGCGGCGGGGTGCGGTTGATCTCGTCCGCGAGCAGCACGTTCGTGAAGATCGTCCCCTCGATGAACTTCGTCTCGCCCGCGCGGACGATGTTCTCGCCCACCAGCTCCGTCGGCGTCGTGTCCGGCGTGAACTGCACGCGGTTGAAGTCGGCCCCGAGCACGTACGCCGTCGCGCGGCCGAGGAGCGTCTTCGCGGTTCCCGGAGGGCCCTCGAGCAGGACGTGGCCGCGCGCGATCGCGGCGACGAGGAGGAGCTCGACGGCATCCCCCTGCCCGACGACGACCTTGCCGATCTCTTCCTTCGCGCGCTCGCGCAGCGCGTGCAGGCTCTCGTAGGCAACCGTCACAGCCACTGCTCACAGCCTCCTCGTGTCGTTCGTTCCCACCTTGAAGATAGTCGGTCGATCGGCGCGTGTCCTGTAGCCCGAGAAGTAGGGGCGCGCCCCTTGCGCAGCGCAGCGACCTGGGCGTCCGCTCCGTGAGCGTGGCACCGCCCTGTGGTGCACGGCGCGTTTCACGCTACGCTGTGTCGCGTACGGAACATACGGGGGCGACCAGGTATCGACGTGGTTGATTCTCCGGTCGAGCAGCGAGCCGAGGTCGCCGGTCGGCCTCGTAAAACAACCGGCACAAACGCAAGTGCGAAGAACGATCTCGCACTCGCCGCCTAGCACACACTAGGTCAGGCGACGTCCCATTCCGGCTCTGCCCGAGGCCGGGGTACGGGGCGCCAACGATCGGGCTCGGAGCCGAAGGAACGCCGATCGCCGGAGGCTCGACACCCAAAGGATAGGCTGGCTCGTCGGTAGGGCGTCCGCCCCCGGCCGCCGAGCGAGACCAAAGCGCGGACTACGCTCGTAGACGTTCGGTCGGTGCAACCGCGGACGCGGGTTCGATTCCCGCCGCCTCCATCAACGGCTTGGACAAGCCGTTTCTCGGGCCGGTCGATTGAAACCGTTTCAGTCGACCGGCCCTGCTCGGCTAGCACGCGGGCGCGGGCGAGGCTCCATCGCGCGCTCCAGGACGCTGAGGTCGTAGTGCCCGTAGATCGCGGCCGTCGTCGAAAGGTCGGAGTGTCCGAGCGCCTGAAGGCGCGCCCGAGATCGGCGACGCGGCGGAGATCGGTGGCGAACGTGTGCCGTGCGCGATGCATGTTCAGCCCGCTCGTCATTCCTTCACCAACGAGTCCAGCGGCCGCTGCGTGCCGGTACCACCAGCGATGCACGGTCGGAGCGCTCATACGCCGCTTCGGATACGCGCGCAAGGAGCTTGCTCCCGCCGGTTCGCTTTTCCGGGTACAGCAGGAAGTCGTCCGGCTCGGGCAGGCGCTCCGAGCGAGCGGAAGCGGCTCGAGGAGGTAAGCCTCAAGCTCGAGCACGATACGTCCCCGAAGCGGGATGACGCGGCTCTTTTGGCCCTTTCCGAAAACGGTGATCTGCCGACGTCCCAAGTCAATGTCGCGAGGTCGCACCCCGGTTAGCTCGCTTCGCCGGATCCCGAGGTCGAGAAGAAGCAGCAACGCGACCCGGTCACGCGCGGTCGTTGCCGCGTTGAGCAGCCGTGCGTCGGCGGTCTGCGGCAGCAGCGGCGCCGCGTGCCGCGGCGCCCGCGGCCGCCGCAGCTTCGCCGCCGGCGAGAACGGAACCTGGTCGTGCTCCTCCGCCCAGCCCCAGAAGGCGCGCACGACCGACGTGACCTTGGCGCGGGTGCGAGCCTCGCGGTCGGCCCAGAGATCGATGACGTCCCGGAGATCCTCAACCGTGACCTCAAGTGGTTCCTTGTCCGCCAGCGTGAGGGACATGCGGGCGAGGATGGCTTCGTAGTCGCGGATGCGTGGACGCCGTCGCGCCCCACTCGTTGCGGAACCACCGGAGGTACCGACCCACGAGCAGACCGACAGGAGTCGCGCGATACGACTTGTCCTTCACGGCTGCGCGCATCATCAAGGCGGCCTCAGCCAGCGTCAACGCCGTAGGGCGAATCCTTCGGTCGTCGCGTCGAAGCAGCATGAGCGAACGCTAGGACCGAGGACCGACAACGCGCTACCTGCCGTGAGCCGAGCCGTGTGGCTTCAGCCTCGCGGTCTTATCGCACGGGCTTCCACCGTCAACCCCTCCGGGGTCGGCTAGCGCCTTGACGGCGATGCGCCCGCGCGACCGCGGGGCGCATGAAGCCACAAGCCCCGCTCACACAGGAATCGCGTCAGCACCTGCGTCTTCAGATCAGCGCTCGAGTTCGCCAACTGACCTCGCCTCCGGCGGAAGCCGCCTGTGCGGAATGCGGCGCAGACGTACGTGACCTGCCAGGCCCAGTGCTTGGGTGCGGGATGTGCGCCAATCGCTTCTGGCGGAGAAGGAGCGCGCCCGTCAGGCCGCCTCGATGCCGGGAAGCGAACCAGATTGATTCAGCTCGTCGAGCGCGGGACGTTCCACGGAGGCCGCGCCGCATCTGAGGCAGACCGTCCCAACGGGATGCCATCCGGGCCGACCGTCGAGCGTCCTACGGACGTACAGGCGCTGTATCTCCCCCTCGCATCTTTCCTGGCCACCCGACGGATCAAGGCGGAACTCACTCGGGAGGTCTACTCCCCACCAGTGACGCAGCGGTCTACCCATCCCTCAAACGTATACGTTTGCGTCAGTTTTGTCCGTTGGGCGGCTGTTAGTACGCACGCCCTCGTCGCGGTGCTACTGACGCGCCCTCGCCACCGCAAGAGCACCGGGTGCACGGCCCGTCGTCAACCCACAAGGGGTTCCCCGGCCTCCGGCCGGTGACGACGGGCCGTGGACCCGGTAGAGCGCGGTTACGAGGGCACGACGAGGCAGCGCCAAGCCCCCGGCCGCGCGAGCCGGTCGACGCCATCCCCGCCCGGAGGATCGCCGGTCTCAAGGCTACTTTGGGTGATCGTGTCGAGCAGACGAGACAAGAAGCGGGCGAAGCGTCAGAGGCGTCAGACGCCACTCGCCGGACACGAGCGGTCGCGGAAGAAGCTCGTCACTCCGTTCAATCAGATCCCGAACCTAAGAGCGAGAAATTGGATCCCCGGCCTGCTCCCCGAGCTGCTCTTCTCAGCAGCGATGCTCGATGAATACGGCGGTGACTTCGAATCAGCCTGGAAGCTCCTCGACGCTCTGGACCCGTTCGTGGACGGCGAGCAGCAGTTCGTTGATGGCCACGTCTCCAGCTTCGAACTGGTTCCTCCGGATCGTCGCTCGGAAGCGCGGCTGGCACTAAGCGAACCTGACGTGCCCCCATTGCCGGAGGCGTTCAATCACGCTCTAGCGCTATACCCGGACTGTCCGGCCGCATGGCTCATCGAAGACTGGGCGACACGGACGCACGCGGATCCCGTCGTCGGCACGGACTACTTCAAGCGCCTGGTTCGCGAGCATTACGACTCCAAGAGCGTCCCTTCGACCAGACTTCGACTCGTTCCGCTCGGCCGTTTCGTACGGGCAGGACGGATCCGCGTCCCCAGCGACTTTCTTGAGACAAGCCTCGTCCCGCACTATCCGGGAACGCTGACCGACGACGAGAGAAGCGCCGCGGAGTCCGAGATCCGCGCGATGTACCTCAGCCTCCGTGCGATAGACCTCAGTTCACAAGACGCCGTAGATCCGGCCGATGCGTGGCCCGCCTACTTCTGGCGCCAGAACTTTCGGATCTCGGCCTGCGACACGACGCTGCTTTCCTCGGTGGCGGTTCCCGCTGGTGAGCAACCTGACAGCGACGAAGCTGCTGACGACGGCGAACCCGAGGTCAGCTCCGTTGCCGATCTTCGCGACCAGCTTGTTGAAGCGGGTAACCAGTTGGCCGAGGCCTTACGTAACGCCCAGGCTCGGCTAGAGATCGACCTCTACGCCCCTGAACCCGATGAGGTCAAGCTGGGACTCGCGAGCCGTCAGGTCCGCCTCCTTCGACTGGTGCTTTCCGATCCGCACCTTTGGGATGCCGCAGCGGGAGCACATGTCCTGAGATCCCTGGTGGAAGGTCTTATCACCACCACGTGGCTAGTCCAGCGTGACGATTCTGCGCTTTACGAACAGCTGCGCCAGTACGGTCTCGGGAAGCTCAAGCTGTTCAAGTTGCACCTCGAGGGTCACCTCAACGAGAGCGACGAAGTCAGTCAGGAGCAGGTCGGGTTTCTTGAGCGACTAGAGAACGAGGTCACCGCGAGAGCCTCGAGGAGTTCATTGACATCGAGCCTGGGCGGCAGCTTCGCGGGTGTCGATATCCGTCAAATGGCAATCGAGTGTGATCTCAAGCCGTTCTACGACCTCGGATACCAGCCGTATTCGTCCGAGGCCCACGGCGACTGGGTGAGTCTGCGGCGGTCTGACCTGGCCCCGTGCGGGAACCCACTGCACAGGTACCACCTGGTTCCGCGATTCGGGACACGCTCGGCGTCGATTCACCCCGCCATTATCGAAACCGCAACCCAGCTCGTTGAGCAGACTGTCTCGACGGTGTTCGGCAGCTTCGGACAGCCCGTGGACGACATCTTTGAGTGCTTCCGCGAGATTGCGTTCGCGGACGTGCGCCGAGGGCCGGTCGCATGAGCGAAGGAACCGCCGTCGTGGTGGCCGCTGTGATTGCACTCGTTGCGTCCG
Source organism: uncultured Actinomycetes bacterium (assembly GCA_963710125.1). GTDB lineage: Bacteria > Actinomycetota > Thermoleophilia > Gaiellales > Gaiellaceae > Gaiella. Next base: position 241,560 of record CAVPZH010000018.1, read on the forward strand.
TGACTTCCCTCATCCTCTCTGCCCGAGCGGGCCGAAAGGGTGAGGAACGCGAGGCACATCGGCGGCTGCTCGAGCCAGTACTACTGGATCTCGGCGAAGCGATTCATACGGTCATCGCCTCCTCAACCGTGCATCTTCAGAAGATCCGTGCGGGTCAGGACGCGCGCCGATGGTTGGATCAGGGCAACGCCGCCGCCGACGCGTTGCGGACCGCCCGGCCGCGACTGAAGTACATCCTGTTCGGCCTCGATGATCCGCTGAGATCACTAACAAGACTCCCTGACTGGACAGCCACCTTCAAGGCAGCCGAGACAGCCGACTCGTTCATCAAGAAGGCAAGCCACCTCGGCCGACTGGTTGACCGATCGATCGCACGTTCCTATGCCCGTGGACGTCCGCCAAACGCGCTCGAGCGATAGGCGATTAGCACGGGCGAATCGGGCCATGCGTAAGAGTTGGAACGAACGGTTTCCAGACGGGAACGTGCTCGAGGAAACCGCGGTACGCCCGCTAGCGCCTCACCCGGCGGGAGTGAATCCAGTGATCGGGTCTGCACGTTCTGCGTGTCGACGAGTCGGTGATTGAACAGTTCGCGGGTTCGATTCCCGCCGCCTCCATTGAACCGTGATTCGCGGGGACAATGCGCCGGACTGTCGCGTTTTCGTGCGGCGGTGTTTCCGATCAGCGGAGGCTCTGGATCGCCTCGCGGAGCGTCCCGCACCGGCTGGTCCTCCCGGAAAGCGTGACCGTGATCGCGGACGAGCGCTCCGGCGTCCATCGCGCCTGCATCAGATGGCAGGTCCTCGCGCTTTTCGCCGTGACCAGGTACGAGCACATGTACTTCCCGGGCGCGGCCTCGACACAGTGCGTATTGCCCACGCGTGCGCCGTTGCCGTGCTCGGACGCGTACTTGTTCGTCACACCGATGAAGTCGTGTGCGAACTGAGTCGCCGACGGTGTCGCCGTCGGCTGTGCCCTCGACTCCGCTCCCAACGCGTTCTGCGCGTGGCCGCCCACAAGGAAAACGAGCGCGAGCGTTGGAGCGAGGGCTGCGGTGGTGAGGGTCAGAGCCCTCTTCATGGCTCCGATCGCGGTCGCGCCTGAGCGATGGTGCGTCATCTCTTCCTCCTTCTCAGCTGTTGGACGTCTCGTCGTTCGAGGAATCGGGGATGGCGCTGCGAGGGCTGTCTGCGACGGTGCCGTGCTGGCCAAGCTCGGCCTGGAAGGTGAGCAGCAGTGCCTCGTCGTGCGAGAGGGCCATTCCGTGCGCGTCCCGGGCATGGCGCTGGACCTCTGCGACGAGCTCTTCCTCGTCCGCCGCACGGGCTTCGAACCCGCAGTCGCAATGTAGAACCTTGTCCACGACTCCTCGCGGACGAGGCTAGGAAGTTGCCCCTAGAGCGAGGCATGATCCCTACTGGACAATGGCTGGTGCGCCGCAGCTGAAGGTCTTCCTCGCCGGTCGAGTTGCCGTGGAGGTCGAGGGCGTGCGTCTCGAGGAGGAGCGCTTCCCGGGGCGGCAGGGGCGGCTCCTGTTCGCCTACCTGGTGGCCGAGCAGGGCCGAGCGGTGCCCCGGGACGAGCTCGCCGAGGCACTCTGGGGGGAGCGACCACCTGCGAGCTGGGACAAGGCGCTGACGGTGCTCGCCAGCAAGCTCCGCGGCCTCCTCGCAAAGCAGGGCGTCGACGGAACAGGCGCGTTGACAGCCGCGTTCGGTTGCTACCGGCTCATCTTGCCGGAAGGAAGCTGGGTGGACGTGCACGTCGCGAAAAGCGAGGCGAAGGAGGCGGAGGAGGCGTTGGCTACCGGCGACCTCGAGCGGGCGAGGGCAGCGGCTGGGTCGGCGGAGTCACTGGTGCGCCCTCCGTTCCTGCCCGGGGACGAAGGCGCGTGGGTCGAGGAGCAGCGGCGCGAGCTCGCCGATCTCCGCGAGCGCGCGCTGGACGTGCTGACCGACGCGTGCCTCCGGTCGGGCGCCACGCGAGAGGCGGCGAAGTGGGCCGAGGAACTGGTTGCTCTCTCGCCGTTCCGCGAGACGGGGTATCGCCGGCTGATGGAGGCCCGCGTCGCCGCCGGCGACCAGGCCGAGGCGTTGCGCGTGTACGAGCGCTGCCGCCGGCTGCTCGCCGACGAGCTCGGCGCCTACCCGTCGCCGGAGACCGAGTCGATCTACCGCGCACTCCTGGCGGCACCTCAGCCCTCGGCTCGAGCGACGCCGCCGGCAGTCGAGCCGTCCGTCTCCCCGGGCGAGCCCGAGCTCTCCCACGACCAGACCGAACTGCCGGCGCTCCGCGCGAAGAAGGCAACCGAGCGACCGTCTCGCAAGCGCCGTGCGCTGCTCTTCTCTGCGCTCGGCGGAGTGATCGCTGCGGCGGTCGTGGTCCCGCTCGTGGTGTTCGGTCACGGTGGAAGCGGAGGCCGCTCGGCAGTCTCGGCCGTCGGCGACTCGCTGGGCGTCGTCGACGCGCGCTCGGGCCGTCTTGTCGCGGACACCGGTGTCGGGGCAACACCCACCGCCGTCGCGGCCGGCGAAGGTGCGTACTGGGTCACGAACGCCGACGGCCACTCGGTGTCGCGGGTCGACCCTCGAACGACCGCCGTCGTCCAGACGATTACGGTTGACAACGGGCCGAGCGGGATCGCAACCGGCGCCGGCGCGGTCTGGGTGGTCAACAGCAGCGACGGCACGGTCTCGCGGATCGACCCGGGCACGAACACGGTCGTCCAGACGATCGGCGTCGGGAACGAGCCGCTCGGGATCGTCTACGCGGCCGGCTCGGTGTGGGTCGCGAACACCGGCGACGGAACGATCCAGAGGATCGGCGCGAAGAGCGGCACGCCGAGCAAGCCGCTCCCGGTCGCCGCGACCGAGCTCGCCTTCGGCGCAGGCACCCTGTGGGCGAGCGAGCGTGCCACCGGCCAGGTGGTTCGCGTCGATCCGACGACGGGGAAGCAGGTCTTCGCCCCGATCCGCGTCGGGAACGGCCCGACAGGAATCGCGTTCGGCGACGGCGCAGCGTGGGTGGCGAACAGCCTGGACGGGACGGTTTCCAGGATCGATCCCGACACGAATTCGGTCAGGGCAACCGTTACCACGGGAAACGGGCCGGATGCGGTGGCCGTCGACGCACGCGGCATATGGGTGAGCAATCAGTTCGACGGCAAGGTCGTGCGGATCGATCCCGGCAAGAACCAGGTCGCGCAGCGAGTGAGCGTGGGGAGCCGCCCCCTGGGACTGGCGATGTCGGGCGACGCCGTGCTCGTCGCCGTCCGTCACGGGGGCGCCGGCCATCGCGGCGGGACGCTCGTGGTGCGGGCAGATCAACCCGACGTCATCGACTCCATCGACTTCGCCCTATCGGACGCCACATACACCTTCCCGTTCCTGCGAATGACCGGCGACGGCCTGGTCGCGCTCAACCAGGTCAGCGGCCTGGCCGGAGCGCAGCCCGTGCCCGACCTCGCGACGTCGCTGCCGTCGCCGACCGACGGCGGCCTCACGTACAGCTTCCTGCTCCGCTCCGGCATCCGCTACTCGAACGGCAGGACGGTGCATGCGACGGACTTCCGTTCAACGTTCGAACGCGACTTCGCGCTCGGATCGGGGAGCGACTACGACGAGATCGTCGGCGGCGCGCAATGCCTGAAGCACCCGAAGCGGTGCGACCTCTCACGCGGGATCGTGGCCGACGACGCTGCCCACACCGTGACCTTCCACCTGGTCCGCCCGGATCCCGACTTTCTCTACAAGCTCGCGTTCCCGGCCGCTTACGTGCTTCCGAGAGGCTCGCCGTGGCGGCCGACCGGAACGCACCCGCTGCCCGCGACCGGGCCCTACATGATCGGGACCTACAGTCCGCTGAGACTGCTCAGGTTCGTCCGCAATCCTTACTTCCACGAGTGGAACCGGGCCGCACAGCCGGCCGGGTACCCCGACCGAATCGAGATCCGCATCGGCGGCACCTCGAACGAGGCGATTCGCGACGTCGTCGACGGCAAGGCCGATGTCGTGTGGTTGGCCGAGCCGTGGACCCCGTCGCAGCTGTCGAGACTCGAGCTCCGGTACGCGAGCCAGCTGCACTCCAACCCGCGTCCGAACCTCCAGGCGTTCTTCCTCAACACCCGAATCCCGCCGTTCAACCGCCTCGACGCCCGTAAGGCGATCAACTTCGCCGTCGACCGCGCCGCGGCGAGGAACGCCTGGGGCGGACCGAGCACCGCCCAGACGACGTGCCAGATGCTGCCGCCGAACTTCCCCGGCTACAGCCCCTACTGCCCGTACACGGCCGGCTCGACGAAGCGCGGCACGTGGACGGCACCAGACATGGCGAAGGCGAAGGCGCTCGTGGCACGCTCGGGGACGCGCGGCATGAAGGTCACCCTCTGGGCGTGGACGCACGCAAAGGGCTTCAACCGCGTGGCCAAGAAGGTGCTGCGTTCGCTCGGGTACCGCGTGGCCGTGAAGCCTGTCGGCGGTTTCGACCATTACTGGAATACCGCCGCTGACCCGCGAAACCGGGCGCAGATCGGGTTCGACGGCCAGGCGGCGCTCTACCCGTCGCCGGCGGCGTTCCTGGTCGCGCTCTTCAGCTGTCCGGCATCCGACTCGAGCCAGTTCTGCGACCCGGGCATCGACCGCCAGATGCGGAGAGCGGAGGCAGAGCAGCAGAGCGACCCGGTCGCGTCGCGTTCACTCTGGCAACGGGTCGACCGCGAGATCACCGACGCGGCACCGTGGGTGCCGCTCATGGCGTCGAAGGACGTGAACTTCCTCTCGAAGCGCGTCGGCAACTACCAATTCAGCCCGGCGGGGATGGGCCTGCTCATCGACCAGCTCTGGGTGCGGTAGGACAGCAATGTTCGGGCCGCGTGTTCCGGGGACGACGAGCTTGCGTTGTGTGGGCGTGGCGAGGGTTCTTCAAGCAAGGACTCTTTGCTGATACGGCGATCTACCGAGCGGAGCGGCATCGTGGCTACGCGACATTGCGGAATGTGGTCCTGCGAGCCCGCCCAACACGCCGCGAGCGTCGAGACCACGAGAATGTAGGAAGGATCGCTCCCGGGCGGCCAGGCGCGGACCGCTCCGGAATCGTCGAAGCCCCCGTCCAACAGCAACCATGATCTCCGAGTCCGACAACGAGCATTTCAGGCGGGAGGCCGCCGCGTGTCTCGAGCGAGCGGGAGTCGTGCTGACGCAGCGTGAGGCGGACGCGATGGAGGTCACCGACTTCGGCCTCGGCCGCCCTCGGGAGATTGGGTTGCAGCTCGTCGTCTACGTGAACACCGAGCGATGCTGCGCGAAGGAGCTGGTCCTGCTTCCCCGTCAGACATGTCCCGAGCATCGACATCCGCCGTTCGACGGGTACCCCGGCAAGGAGGAGACCTTCCGCTGCCGGTGGGGACAGGTCTACCTGTACGTCCCGGGCGCGCCGATCACGGAGCCTCGAGCCGTGCCACCGCCGGAGAGCCGGAAATACCTCACCGTATGGCACGAGGTGGTGCTGAACCCCGGAGAGCAGTACACGATCGCACCGGACACTCTGCATTGGTTCCAAGCCGGAGAGGAGGGCGCAGTCGTCAGCGAGTTCTCGACAGCCAGCTTCGACGAGCGCGATCTCTTCACCGATCCCCGAGTCCGCCGAGTCGCCGACGCGGCGCCCGGATGACGGGGGAGGAAGGGCACGCCGCGGCGCCACACGCTCGGAACACCGACGTGGTGAGCCTCGGCATCCTCGTCGCCGACGTCATCGTCCGGAAGGTCGACCAGCTCCCGGCACGCGGCACCCTCGCCCTCGTGGACGAGTTGGCCTTGCGCGGCGGCGGCGGAGCGCTCAGCGCATCGACATGGCTTGCAGGCTGGGGGCTCCGCGTCTCCGCCGTCGGGAAGACGGGCCTCGACCCCTTCGGTGACTTTCTGCATGCGCTGCTCGCCGAGCGTGGCATCCGCCCTGACGGAGTGATCCGGGACAAGGACGTTCCGACGTCTGCAAGCGTGGCGCTCGTCGGCTCCACCGGTGACCGGACGTTTCTTCACCTCCCGGGAGCGAACGGCGCCCTCTACGCCGAGGAGCTCGACGAGAAAATCCTGTTCGGAGGGAGAGCAATTCTCTACACGGGAGCACTGGTCATGCCGGGCCTCGACGGCGAGCCTGCCGCGGCCATCCTCGCGGAGTGCAGGCGCCGGGGGATCGTCACCGCGCTCGACACCGTGTTCGACCCGACCGGTAACTGGAGCCGCATCCTGCCTGCTCTGGAGCATGTCGACCTGTTCATGCCGGCCCTGGCGGAAGCCCGCGGCATCACCGGTTGCAACGACCCGCGCGATGCGTGCCTGTGGCTCCGGCAACGAGGCGTGCGGGAGGTCGCCGTCAAGCTCGGTGAGCACGGGTGCTACGGAATGGGCCCGGATTTCGATGGCCTTGTGGACGCCGTACCGGTCGAAGCACTCGACGGGACGGGGGCGGGGGACGCGTTTGTCGCCGGCGCTCTCTACGGAAAGCTCGCCGGCTGGCCCTTCGAGCGATCGCTGCGCCTCGCGAACGCCGCGGGCGCACACGCGACCACGTCGATCGGCGCCGCGGATCAGGCGGTTCCCATCGCCGAACTCCCGTACGCCGCGGTCGGCCTGCGCTAGCCGGTGCTGCGGGCGACATCCGGACGGGCGATGTGCAGGGTCACGATCGCGACCGCGGCGAGTGAGATCGCGCCGGCGAGGATGAACTCGAGGCGCAGCGTCGGCCACAGCAGCGCCCCGATCGAGAGATACGCGACGAGCCGACGACCCCGCCCGCGCTGGCCCGACGACCCGTCATCCATCTCACGTCGTCAGTCGGGGCTCGCGGGTGGGTATGTCGGGCGCCCGGCGGGCCGGTAGACCTGGATCGTGACGCCCCTCGAGTCGACTCGCGAGTCGACCAGGTCGAGCGCGATGTCCGGGCCGGTGTCGGGGAACAGCCGCGTGCCCTGGCCGAGGACCACGGGGACGGTGAGCAGAGTGATCTCGTCGACGAGCTCGTTTTCGAGCAGCCATCGGACCAGCGCGCCGCTGCCGTGCACCTGCAGCTCACCTGCCGGCCCGGCTTTCAGCTCGCCGATGGCCGCCGCGAGGTCACCGGAGAGGAGGGTCGTGTTTGCCCATTGCGCGTCCGTGAGCGTCGTCGAGGCGAGGTACTTGGGCCTCGTGTTCAGGGCAGCTGTGATCGGGTGGCTGCCCGGATCTTCGACCGCGGCGCGAGCCCGCTTCTCCGCTCCCCAGTAGCCGGCGAAGAGCTCGTAGGTCCGCCGGCCGAACAGAAACGCGTCGGCGCGCTGGTAGGTCTGGTCGATGAGCGCCATGGTCTCGTCGTCGAATACCCCCATGGCCCATCCGCCGCGCTCGAATCCGCCCCTGCGGTCCTCATCCGACGCGGCGCCGTTTCCCTGCATCACGCCATCGACGGTGACTTGCGTCATGGTCGTCAGCTTCATGGGTCGTCCTTTCTCTCGTGGTGGTCTCCCTCGTTATGACCGCACCGAGGCGCAGCTCTCACCGGTCGCAGGGTCGACGGGCGAGTGAATCTCGCGAGCGGAAGCGCACCGCAGCGCAGCGGCCTCGAACTCTCCGCGAATGAGTGCCGAGCTGTTTCGCGAACGCGTGGTGCCGCTGATCGACGGCGCGCCCGCCGTCGACTGACGGGGAAGGGCGGAGGCTGGAGGACGAGCCGACTCTTACGGGCGTGTCGGCGCACAAACGACGTCTCTACAGTTGGGCGGTAGATGACGACGCTCCAGCTCCAACCGAGGCTGGCGCCGCTTTCCCCGGCGGAGCGAGCAGCGCTCGAACGGCGTGCACGCATGCTCGCCTGGGGCGGGAACGCCTGGCATCTGATCGAGTTCGCCGTCGCGGTCGGCGCCGGCATCGCGGCCGGCTCGATCGCCCTCGTCGGCTTCGGGATCGACAGCGCGATCGAGGCGCTGGCCGGAGGCGTGATCGTGTGGCTCTTCAGCAGCGGCCGCGGGACGTCGGAACGGGCCGAACGACGTGCGCAACAGCTGATCGCAGCGAGCTACGCCGTGCTCGTCGGCTACATCGCGGTAGAGTCGTTCCGCCAGCTGCTCGGCGGCGACCATCCGGCGGTGAGCTGGGTCGGGATCGGTCTCGCCGCCGTGACGGCGCCGACGATGCCGCTGCTCGCGCGCGCCAAGAGGAGCGTCGGCCGACGGCTCAACTCGTCGGCGACGGTCAGCGAGGCGAGCCAGAACATGATCTGCGCCTACCTCTCGATCGCGCTGCTCGTCGGCCTCGGCGCGAACGCGCTCTTCGGCTGGTGGTGGGCCGACCCGATCGCGGCGCTCGTGATCGCCGGCCTCGCAGCGAAGGAAGGCGTCGAGAGCTGGCGCGGCGAGGCGTGCGACTGCGGCTCCTGCTGATCGCGCCCCGGCCGCGCCTCGGGTAACGCTGGGCGCCGGCGGCCCCGACAGCCGGACCGCGACCCTGTCGCGGCCGGCCGTCGAGTCGCCGACCTCAGGCGGGCTTGAAGGCCTTGACGGTCGCGCCGTTGGCACCGAACTTCAGCGCCTTCCGGCGAGTGTCCTCGAACGTCGAGCGCATGTACGTCGCGACGAGGTTTCCGTGCTCGACCCGCTCGAAGCCGTGCCGCTCGAGGATCTCCGCGTACTCTCCGTCCAGGAGAGCGCCTGCGATTCAGCCCGTCCAGAGGTCGATGTTGCGCTTGCCCTCCTCGGAGACCGGGCGCTGGATGGTCACGTCCGCGACCTGGATCCGGCCACCCGGGGTCAGGACGCGGAAGATCTCGGAGAAGACCGCGTCCTTGTCCGGGATCAGGTCGATGACGCCGTTCGAGATCACGACGTCGAACGACCCGTCCGCGAACGGGAGATGCTCGGCGTCTGCCTCGACGAAGGTCACGTTGTCCGCGCCCAGCTCGGCGGCCGCCGAGCGCGCCTTCTCGAGCATCTCCGGAGTCATGTCGATACCGGTCACGCTCCCGGACGGGCCGACCAGTCGCGAGGCGACGAGCGAGTCCGTGCCTGCTCCCGAGCCGAGGTCGAGCACCCGTTCGCCGGCCGCGAGCGCGCCGAGGGAGAACGGGTTGGCGACACCGGCGAACGACTCGACCGCGGACTCCGGGACGTCGGCGAGCTCGGCCGGATAGCCGAGATCCTCCGCCCACGTCCGCCCCGTGGGGAAGACGAACTCTCGCTCCGGCTCCCGGGAGACAGCCGCGTACGTCTTGCGAATCTCGCTGCGCAGCAGGTCGACGTCGACGGGTGGAAGAGGGATGCTTGTCACGAGCCTCCTTTCCGCTGTCCCCTCCAGCCTAGGCCGCGCCTCTCGTCGCCTCAAGTCGGCGATCACCGCTGCGGGCCGCGGCTCGCCGCGTCGATGCCTCCGTCTGCGTGGTGCCGGACCGCTCCTCCCGTCGCCGGGCGCGCCTCATTCCCCGTCGCAGGGTGGCAGCGCCTCGAGTGTCCGTGGGGTCAGCAGCGATCCGAGCGTGCGAGCCGGGACGGCGACGGCGAGCCCCGTCCGGGGGTCGGTCGTGAACGCCAGTCCGACGAGGCGACCCCTGGCGTCGATGACCGGGCCGCCCGGGTCGTCGTGCGAGAGGAGTGACGTCAGCCGCATGACGTTCCCGCGCACGCCGAACCGCGCTCCGGGAACCCGGTCGACGACGACTCCGCGGAGCAACCGGGGCCTGGTCGACAGCGGATAGCCGATCACGGCGACGGACGCCCCGAGAGCCGACTGCGCGACCGGCAGCGTCCGGGGAAGTCGCCGGTCGACGCGGGCGATGCCGAAGTCGCCGAGACGGTAGACCCGGGCCGCGGCGAGTGCCCGTGCCCGACCGTTCCTGGGAGCGACCTTGAGGGCGCCGGCGCCCGGTAGGACGTCCCGCTGGGCGAGGAGGATCCTCGGGCCGAGCGCGAAGCCCGAGCCGGTCGGGACGCCGTCGCAGCCCGTTGTGCGGATCCGCAGCATGCCGCGCCTGACCTGGCGCCTCGCGCGGGCGGGGGAGAGGGTCGCGCTCGCGACGTGGCGGGCGGCGACCCTCGCATCGAGCTCGAGCAGGGCGGGCGCGGCGAGGCGCACCCGACCGCTCGACGGGTCGTCGACGACCAGGAGGCCGCAGCCGGGCGCGAGCGCCAGCGCGGCGAGCCCGACCACCAGGAGCCCGAGGAACGGCCATCCGGGGCCGACCGTCAACGGGACTGCCTCAGGTATGCGTCGAGGCTCGCGCTCGCGCGCGTGCAGCTCGCCAGGCGCGCCCGTGCCACGGCGGAGAGCTTGCGCGCACCCTTGCCCTGGCCCACGTCGATGGCCCCGCCGAGCCCTTTGACACAGGCGCTCAGCCTCGAGGCGACCGTCTCGAGCGTCGTCTGCCGGGCGCGGAGCGCGCGGCTCTCCTTGGCGATCCTCGCGTTCTCGCTCGCAAGCTCGCGCTGCCGGCGTGTGAGCGAGCCCACGTCGACCTTCGACCGTCGCAACGCCACACGGTTCGAGTTGAGCCGGCTCACGAGCTGGTTGGCCTGCAGCGTCCGTCGGTTGAGCTCGCGGCTCCGGTCGACGATCACGAATCGCAGGCCGGCGACGGATTCCTCGGCGTCCACGGCGCGTCGGTGCCACCCCTCGGCCCGACTCTTGTTCGCCCTCACGGCGCACCCGAACGGTGCCATGACGACGAGGAGCGCGAGCGCGACGAGCGCCAGTCTCACCTTCCAGCCTTCGAGTTCAAGTTCCATCGGCGCCCCCGGCGTCGTCGATCCGAGCTCCAGCTGCGTGGAGGGATGTCTTCCCTGTATCGGGTGGCGATCGTGGTTCGGCTCCCTCGTACGAGGGAAGCCCGGGTGGCCGGGGGTCGGCGACCCTATGCCCTGTGTCGCCGGACAGGGCCGCCTGTCGAACTCACCGGCCGCCCCGTTCGCGCCATGCTGCGAGGAGCTCACGCTCCTCGTCCGGTGCGAGCCCGCAGCGCAGAGCGGGGCGTCCGCGGCCGTCGTCCCAGGCGAGGATGTCCGCCACGCTGTCCGCGAGGGGGCGACGGCGAAGCCCGGCACGCACGGCCCTGGAGGCGTCGTACGTGTGCGCGAGCGGGTGCTGCGGATGCCACAGCGGCAGCTGGCGCGAGAAGTCGTCGCCGCGCTCCCGGAGAAAGTCCTCGGAGACCCAGGCGAGCGAGGTTCCCGCGCCCGCGACGTCCCGGGCCGTCTCGAGCGCGTCTCTCATCGTGCACGGCTCGGCGGGGCCGACGACGCCGTACGTCTCGTCGTCCGCGCCCTCGACGCGATCCAGCGTGAAGGCGGCGAGGTCCCTGACGTCGAGCACCTGGAACGGGGTGTCGGGAGGGCCCGGCGCGAGCATCTCGCCGCCCCCCGCCGCGCGACGGACGTACGACGTGAAACGGTCGGTCGGATCGTGCGGCCCGATCAGGTACCCGGGCCGGATCGTCAGGCACCGGCCGGCGAACGCCTTCGCCGCCTCGACCTCGCAGGCGACCTTGAGCGGGCCGTACGTCTCCATGGAGACCTGGGCTGTCTCGGAGAAGAGCGGCCCGTGCGTCGCGCTCTCCTCGGTCGGCGGGGAGGACGCGCCGTCCACGTGCACCGAGATGCTCGAGACGAGCGTGTAGTGGTCGATCGTCGAGCCGACGGCGGACGCGACCTCCCGAACGTCGGCCGGGAAGTACGCGCAGGTGTCGACGGCGGCGTCCCACGACCGACCGCGGATCGCCTCGAGGTCGTGCCGGCGGTCGCCGTGGACGTGCTCCACGGCCGGCATGTCGTCTGGCTCCACGGTCCCGCGGTGGAAGATCGTGACGTCGTGCCCCCGGCGGGCGGCCTCTTCCACCAGGGCACGCCCGACGAACTGTGTCCCGCCGACGACGAGGATCCGCACCCGGCGAATCTACTCGCAGCACAGGCGGCGGCGGGTGGGACGAGGTAGCGTTGCCTGACGTTGTGCGGCGCCGCTGAGGATCCCGGGGCTCGCTCCGACGTGCGCGTGACCGCGCGCTTCGTCCCGGCGACGTACGGGGGGAGGTGGCGGCGATGGTGACCGCCGAGGACGTCGGTCGGATCGCGATCTTCGCGGAGCTCGACCCCGCGGACCGCGAGCGACTCGCCCGCGTGGCCGCCGACATCAGCCTCGTGTCGGGCGAGTACGCGGCGCACGAGGGAGCCGAGCGCGCGCTGTTCGCCGTGCTCGAGGGGCAGATCGAGGTCGTCAAGCTCGTGGACGGCATCGAGCGCGTGGTAGGCGAGCGGGGCGTGGGGGACATCTTCGGCGAGGTGCCGATCACGCTCGGCACCGTCTTCCCCGTGGGGTTCAAGGCCTCGGGCGCCTGCCGCGTCATGCGCGTCGATCCTCCTGACTACCACGCGGTCGCCTCGGTCGCCCCCGACGTCGGCAAGGAGGTCGGGCGCCTGGCCGCCCACCGGATGAGCGGCGCCCGCGGGCTCCAGGGCATCGCCTCCGAGTCGTCCCCGCCGCGGGCGATCGTCGTCGGGCATCGCCACGATCCCGCGTGCGCGGACCTGCGGCGCTTCCTCGACCGCAACCAGATCACGTTCACGTGGCTCCAGCCCGACGACCAGGACGGGGAGGGAGCACTGGGGAGGCCCGCTCCCGCCCGCAGACGACTGTCCGGTGATCCGGGTCGTCGACGGCAAGACGGTCGTCCGCCCCCAGCTGCGGCGGGTTGCCGAGCTCCTCGGCCTGGGCACCGAGCCCGAGTCGGCCGAGTACGACACGGTCGTCGTCGGCGCGGGGCCCGCCGGGCTCGCCGCAGCCGTGTACGGGGCATCGGAGGGCCTGCGGACGATCGTGATCGAGCGCGAGGCGCCGGGCGGCCAGGCGGGCACGTCCTCGCGGATCGAGAACTACCTCGGCTTCCCGTCGGGCCTCTCGGGCGACGAGCTCGCGAGTCGCGCGCTGCAGCAGGCCCGCCGGCTCGGCGCCGAGATCCTCGTCACCCGCGAGATCGTCCGGATCGACCCGGCGACGCGCCACGTCCACCTCGACGGCGGGGACGTGCTGCGGGCGCGGACGATCATCCTCGCCTGCGGCGTCGTGTGGCGGCGCCTCGCGGTCGACGGGTGCGAGCGGCTGGCGGGCAAGGGCGTCTCCTACGGTGCGGCGCGAAGCGACGCGGTCGGGACCCACGGGCTCGACCTCCACATCGTCGGGGCGGGCAACTCGGCCGGTCAGGCGGCGCTCTTCTTCTCCACGCATGCACGGACGGTGACGATCCTCTGCCGCGGCGCCGGGCTCGAGAAGAGCATGTCGCGCTACCTCGTCGACCAGCTCGCGACGCGGGCGAACATCACCGTCATCCCGGGCGTCAACCTGAGGGCGGTCCACGGCGACGTGGCTCTCGAGGCGATCGAGGTCGGCGCCGACGGGACGTCGGAGACGACCTGGCTGCGCTCGGACGGGCTGTTCATCCTGATCGGCGCGGACACGGAGACGGCATGGCTCCCGTCCGAGATCGCGCGCGACGACAAGGGCTACGTGCTCACCGGCTCCGACGTCGCCGCCGCCGGCCACTGGGAGCTCGACCGCGACCCGTACCTGCTCGAGACGAGCGTGCCCGGGATCTTCGCCTGCGGCGACGTGCGGTTCAGCCCGGTGAAGCGGGTCGCCGCGGCCGTCGGCGAGGGGAGCATGGCGATCGCCTTCGTCCACCAGTACCTCAAGGAGGTCGAGAGCCGGGTCGAGGCGTAGCCCGCTCAGACGTGCGTGAGCACGCCGTCGAGCGGGTGTGGCACGCGGGTGAGCTCGAGGGCCTCCACGAGGAGGCGCGCGTAGCGGATCTTCCGGCCGCTGCCGCTGCCGAAGAACCGTCTCAGCTGCGCGTCGCGCGGGCGCCCCCGCCACTCGGGCTGCTTCTGCAGGGTGCGGAACGGGCCCGTGTCGCCGTGCGCGTCGAGCACGCGCTCGACGGCGTCGGTGCCGAGCGCCCGGATCAGCTCGTCCTCGAGGTCCGCGACGCAGACGTAGAAGCCGAGCGACTCCATCTGCCCTCGCGTGAGACCGGACCCGAGCCCGGCCCGCTCGAGCCCGCGCCGGAAGCTGCGCTCCTCGCCCGCGTCGCACAGGCCCGCCAGCGAGACGCCGAGCCCACCGGGCCCGTACACGTCGAGGAACGCCCCGATCGCCTGGGCGCCGCCGATCGGCACGACGGCGACGCCCTCGGCCGCGAAGTTGCGCCCGCGGCGCTCCGCGAGGGTCTCGACGGCCACGCGGTCGCTGAGCCCCTCGACGAGCACGACCGCGCGCACGTCGTCCGCGATGTCCCGAGCGCCCGTGTTCACGGCCGCATCCTCACAGCCGCGGGCAGCGCCGCGTCTACGGCAGGCGCCAGAACGGGCCGGTCAGGCCGAGGCGGTCGAGGATCGCCTGGCTCTCCGACCTCGAGCGAGGGCGCCAGCCGGGTGACAGTCGATCCGACCACCACGCGTGGGCGAGGTCGCAGAGCTTCGACACCGTGATCGTCGTGCCCGGCGTGCGGCCGGCGAGCCAGCGGGCGACGTGCTCTTCCGACCGGAAGAGGTTCATTCCGCCTCAGGTGAAGACGATGTCGTCCCACCAGTGCGCCGCGTCGACGAGGGAGTGGAAGACGAGGCTCTCGTCGTCCGGCCGCCGGTCGTGGACACCGATCACGAGCGGGTCGCCGCAGTCGGGGCAGGTGGTGGCGATCCGGCCGTCGGCGTGGAGGGCTGCGCAGATGCCGAACGCATCCCAGCCGCAGTTCGCGTACCACACGTGCCCGGCCGCCTCGACGCGGTGGGGGGTCGCCACCGCCGAGAACGGGTTCGCCATCCGGATCTCGCGCGTCTCCGCGTCCAGGACCAGCGCGTGCTGCTCGTGCAGGCGCTCCCAGGCGGCGCGGACGTCGGCCTCGGCGCGCCCCGTCTCCGACGAGATCTCGGCCGCCGTCGGGGCACGGCCGAGCCGCGCGAACAGGGCGTACGTCGTGTTGCGGAGCGCCAGGTCGCCGTCGTCCACGGTCCGAGTCTCTCAGACACCCCGTCGCGACTTGACATGTGACTTTTTGGTCACGTATTATGGAGGCGTGACGGACGACGACCAGGTGTTCAAGGCGCTCGCCGATCCGACGCGGCGCCACCTGCTCGACCGGCTCTTCGAGCGTGACGGCCGCACGCTGACGGAGCTCGAGTCGGAGCTCGAGATGACGCGCTTCGGGGTGATGAAGCACCTCCGCGTGCTCGAGCAGGCGCACCTCGTCGTCGCGCGCCGCTCGGGGCGGGAGAAGCTGCACTTCCTCAACCCGGTCCCGATCCGGTTGATCCACGACCGCTGGATCGACAAGTACACGGAGCACCGCGTGGCGGCGCTCGCAGACCTCAAGACCGAACTGGAGGAGACGGCATGACGACCATGACCGCGCAGGCGACGCAGGTCTATCAGCTGTTCATCAAGGCGACCCCGGAGGCGATCTGGGACGCGATCACCAAGCCGGAGTTCACGATCCGGTACTACCACGGCGCGCGGATCGAGAACACGCCCGAGCACCACCGCGGGTTCGGGCCCAACGGCGAGGTCTGGGGCGACTCCCCGACCCTCGAGTACGACCCGCCGCGCAGGCTCGTGCACGGCTGGCAGTCGCTCTACAATCCGGAGGTCGCGGAGGAGCCCGAGAGTCGCGTGACGTGGGAGATCGAGCCGCAGGAGGGCGGGTACTGCCTCCTCACCGTGACACACGACCAGCTCGAGGGCTCGCCGAAGACCGCCGAGAGCGTGTCGGGCACCGGCTGGATGATGGTGCTGAGCGGGCTCAAGACCCTGCTCGAGACCGGCGACGTGCTCGACGCAGACCGGGGGTGAGCGTCGAGCGGGGGGCCCTGCGCGCGCAGGGCCCCCCGCGTCGAGGTCAGGCCGCGATCACGGCGAACGCCGTGTCGACGGCGTCCTGGCGGCCGGGGACCCAGAGCGCGATGCGGAACAACCCCGGGCCGACGGTGCCGACCGTGGTCTCCGCCGCCGCGGAGCTGGCGGTCGCGATCTGCGTGGAGTTGCCGGGGAACCGCACCTCGAAGACCCCCCGGTCGATCCGGCGCGCCTGAGGCGCACCGCCCGCGCAGTTGAAGCGCGCCCCGACCGCGGGCTTCGCGCTCGTGAACTGGTCGCCGAGGTTCGCGATCCCCTTCGCCGGGTCCCCGTTGACGACGATGTACCCCCGCACCGCGCCGGGCGCGCACCGCGCCTGCGGCCGGACGGCGTCGCGCACGGCGATCGCGGAGCCGCCGAGCGCGAAGAAGAGCGCGAGTGCGGCGAGGACGGTGGACGGCGTGACGCGCATCGGTAGACCTCCGTGGAGAAGACGACGCGCGGATCGTCGCCCCGCGGCCGGATGGAGCGGCACCCCACGTGGGCGCCCACCGCGTCTGGTGTCCGACTCGAAGTCGGACACCTCCGGGAAGCGCGGCCCCGCCTGGGCACGGGTGCCGCGCGCTGGCCGCGTCTGGTGTCCGACTTGAAGTCGGACACGGCGGGCCACACCACGCTGGCTGGGTTGTGTCAGCTTTGTCGGCGGACGAGTCGCGAGCCCTCGCGGCGTCGCGGCACGGGCCGGGCCCGCGGCGTCAGCGCCGGAGGCGGATCGCGTTCAGGTCCTGTGCGGCAATCTCGTCGGCGCGGCGGATGAGCTCCTCGACGTCGTCATGCTCGGCGTGGAGGTAGCGTCCTGCGAGGGCGTCGGCGCGCCCGGAGGCGAGCACCCGCACGAGACGTGGAGCGAGCTCCGGCGGCGTCCACGGTGCATCCTCCGGGAACCAGGCCCCGGTCATCTCGGTGCGGACGAGCCCCGGGCTGATCACGAACACCCGCACGCCGAGCTCCCAGACCTGCGCGGCGAGCAGCTCGCCGAATCTCCCGAGTGCCGCCTTGCTCGGCCCGTAGGCGGTTCCCAGCCCGATCGTGCCGGCGCGGACGGGGAGGTAGGAGCCGCCGCTCCCGAGGTTGACGATCCGGCCCGCGCGCCGCTCGACCATGCCGGGCAGGACTGCGCGGCAGCAGAGCATCGCGCCGAGCACGTTGACCTCGAACACATGCCACCAGTCGTCCGGGTCCTGCTCCCAGAGCTGCCCGCGCGCCGACTCGACCCCGGCGTTGTTGACGAGAAGGTCGATCGGCCCCAGCTCCGCCTCGACTCGCGCCACCCACTCATCGACGTCCGCGCGACGCGAGACGTCGCCGACCAGCGGAAGACCGCCGGTCTCGGCGGCGACGGCCTCGACGCGCTCGCGTGTCCGCCCGGAGACCGCGACGCGCATGCCGCCGTCCGCGAGCTCGCGGGCGATCGACGCGCCGATCCCGCGACCGCCGCCCGTCACGAGCGCGACACCCGTCAGCCGGTCGTTCATGCCGCGAGGATACGCCGCCGCCCGGCACGCGGGCAGGCCTACATGCGGAACACGCCGAACGTCGTCTCGGGCACGGGCGCACTCGCCGCCGCGGCGAGCCCGAGCGCGAGCACGCGGCGGGTGTCGCACGGGTCGATGATCCCGTCGTCCCAGAGGCGGGCGGTCGAGTAGTACGGCGAGCCCTCGCGCTCGTACGTCGCGCGGATCTCGTCCGGATCCGCGTCGCCGACCATCGTGAGCACGGTTGCAGCCTGGTCGCCGCCCATCACGCTGATCCGCGCGTTCGGCCACATCCACAGCTGGCGCGGCCCGTACGCCCGGCCGCACATGGCGTAGTTGCCCGCCCCGAACGAGCCGCCGGTGACGACGGTGAACTTCGGCACCTCGGCGCACGCGACCGCCATGACGAGCTTCGCCCCGTCGCGTGCGATGCCGCCCTCCTCGTACTCCCGCCCGACCATGAAGCCGGTGATGTTCTGCAGGAACACGAGCGGAACCCGGCGCTTGCACGCGAGCTCGATGAAGTGCGCGCCCTTCTGCGAGGACTCCGCGAACAGGATCCCGCGGTTCGCGAGGATTCCGACCGGAAAACCCTCGATCCGGGCGAAGCCGCACACGAGCGTGTCGCCGTACAGGGCCTTGAACTCGTGGAAGCGGCTTCCGTCGACGACGCGTGCGATCACCTCGAGGGGATCGAGCTCGTGCCGGAAGTCCTCCGGCACGAGCCCGTGCAGGTCGCCCGGCTCGACGACCGGAAGCTCCGGCTCGGCGAGCTGCCACGGGACCGGGGGCGGATCGCCGAGGTTGGCGACGATCTGGCGCGCGAGGGCGAGGGCGTGCTCGTCGGAGGTCGCGTAGTGGTCGGCCACCCCCGAGCGGCGCGCGTGGACGTCGGCGCCGCCCAGCTCCTCCGCCGTCACCTCCTCGCCGGTCGCGGCCTTCACGAGCGGGGGCCCGCCGATGAAGATCGTGCCGGTGCCGCGGACGATGATCGTCTCGTCCGACATCGCGGGGACGTAGGCGCCACCGGCCGTGCACGACCCCATCACGACCGCGATCTGCGGGATGCCCTGCGCAGACATGCGGGCCTGGTTGAAGAAGATCCGGCCGAAGTGGTCGCGGTCGGGGAAGACCTCCGCCTGGAGCGGCAGGAACGCCCCACCCGAGTCGACGAGGTAGATGCACGGCAGGTGATTCTGCTCGGCGACCTCCTGTGCGCGCAGGTGCTTCTTGACGGTGAGCGGGAAGTACGTGCCGCCCTTCACGGTCGCGTCGTTGGCGACGATCATGCACGCGCGGCCCTCGACGATCCCGATTCCCGTCACGATCCCGGCGGACGGCGCCTGGCCGTCGTACAGGTCCCAGGCGGCGAGCGCGTTGAGCTCGAGGAACGCCGAGCCCGGGTCGACGAGCCGGTCGACGCGCTCCCTCGCGGGGAGCTTGCCGCGTGAGCGGTGACGCTCGAGCGACCGGTCGCCGCCGCCGGCCGCGACGAGCGCGGTCCGCCCGCGCAACTCGTCCACGAGCGCACGCATCGCGGTCTCGCGGCGCGCGAACGCATCGTCGCGCACGACCTGGGTGCCGAGGATCGTCACACCCCCTCCAGCGTGACGAGCACGGCGCCCGACGAGACCTGCTGACCCACGCCGACCTCGATCGAGCGGACGCCGCCGTCGTACGGAGCGGTCACGACCTGCTCCATCTTCATCGCCTCGAGCACGACGAGCGGCTGGTGGGAGGCGACGCGGTCGCCCGCCTCCACTCGAACCTCGATCACCTTGCCCGGCATCGGAGCGATGACGCGGCCGTCCGCTGCACCGGCCGTCCGCGACGACCGCGCCGCGCTCTCGACCTCCAGGGGAGCCAGCGTAGGCCCAGTCGGAAGGTTCAGCCTCCAGCCTTCGCCCCACGGCCCCGGGGGACGGGGGTGTGTCGGTGCAGAGAGGGGCGGGAACCGCGCCAGGAAGCCGGTCGAGAGCTCCCCCCGCCGAAACGCGGGATGCGAGACCAGCCAGCGGAGGAACGGGAGGTTCGTCGTCACGCCGTCGACGGAGGTCTCCGCGAGCGCCGTCCGTAGGCGGTCGAGCGCCTCCTCGCGGTCGTCGCCGTGTGCGATCAGCTTCGCGATCAGCGGGTCGTAGCGCGCGCCTACCTCGTCGCCGTCGGCGACGCCGGCGTCGACGCGGATCCCGCCGGGAAGGACGAGCCGTGCGATGCGTCCCGGCTGCGGCAGGAACGTGCGCGGGTCCTCCGCATAGAGGCGCGCCTCGACCGCATGGCCGTGGCCCTGCGGGTGGAGGCCCGCGAGCGAGTCCCCGTCGGCGACGCGGAGCTGCAGCTCGACGAGGTCGAGCCCGGTCACCTCCTCGGTCACCGGATGCTCGACCTGGATGCGCGCGTTCAGCTCGAGGAAGTAGACGTCGTCGCCGTCGACCAGGAACTCGACCGTGCCCGCGCTCTCGTAGCCGAGCGCGCCTGCGAACGCCACCGCGTAGGCGGCGAGACGCTGCCGGGCACCGGTCGACAGACCGGGCGCGGGGGACTCCTCGACGACCTTCTGGTGGCGGCGCTGCACCGAGCAGTCGCGCTCCCCGAGCGCGAGCACGGTTCCGTGCCGGTCGGCGACGATCTGCACCTCGACGTGGCGGGGGTGGGGGAGGTAGCGCTCGCAGAAGACCGTGCCGTCGCCGAACGCGGCCTCCGCCTCGCGCGAGGCGGCCTCGAGCGCGTCGTCGAGCTCCTCCGCGACCTCGACCACCCGCATGCCGCGACCGCCGCCCCCCGCGGCGGCCTTGACGAGCAGCGGGAAGCCCAGCTCGGCCGCGTCCCCGGTCGGCAGCGTCGGCACGCCGGCCGCCTCGGCGATGCGCTTCGCCTCGAGCTTGTCGCCGCCCCGGCGCAGCACGTCCGGTGGGGGGCCGATCCACGTCAGGCCCGCGGCCACCACCGCCTCGGCGAAGGCTGCGCTCTCGGCGAGGAACCCGTAGCCCGGGTGCACGAGCGCCGCACCCGTTGCGTGCGCCGCCGCGACCAGGGCGTCCGCGTCGAGGTACGAGTCGACCTGCACCGACTCGTCCGCTGCACGGTCGTGCAGGGCTCCCTCGTCGCCGGGGCCGACCGCCGCGACGGTCCTGATGCCGAGCCGGCGACAGGTCGAGCAGATGCGGACCGCGATCTCCCCGCGGTTCGCGACGAGAACCTTCCGTTCCGTGCTCACCAGGGGCGACCCTATCGCCCGACGAAGAGCACGACCGCCAACGTCCCGACCGCGAGGCATACGCCGGCCGCGGAGAGCACGAAGATCCACCCCGGCGCGAGCATCACGTAGCGGCCCTCGGCGAGCGCCTGCTCGACGGCGCGCGTGCGGATCGCGCCGAGCGCGAAGATCGCGACCGCTGCGAGCGCGTAGCCGACGCCGAGCGCGACGTACGGCCACCGGGTGCCCTCGACCAACTGGGGCACGAGGCCGCCGACCGCGAGCGCCGCGGCCGAGGCGGCGATGCCCGTGCGCCACCACGCGAGCCACGTCCGCTCCGCGGCGAGCCGCGTGCGGCGCGTGACGTCCGCGAGCTCCGGGTCGGTCATCGACGACGCGGGGCGATCACGCCTCGCCGTCCCAGTAGTCGGCCTCGTCGGCGATCCGGAAGATGCGGCCCGGATCGGCCTCGTGACCGCTCCACACGCCGACCTTGCCGCTGTCCGGGTAGACGGCGGTGTCGGGGCTGACCTTCGTCGAGAGGATGAGGATCCTGATCGGCTCAGTCCGTGTCGTTGCGTACCTGGTGCGCACCGTCCGGGCCCTCGGGAAAGCAGACGACGTCGCCCGGGCGCAGCTCGTGCTCCCCGTCCGGGGCGCGCAGGGTCGGCCGGCCCGCGACGACGAGCAGCCATTCCTCGTTCCCGTACTCGTAGTGGTAGGGGAACGAGCGCTCCCCGGGCTGGAGCTCGTAGAGGCTCGCACCCAGCTTCGCCGCCCCGAGGCGCTCCCCGACCGCCGCCCGGCGCCAGGAGAAGCCGGGCTGCTCTCGACCGAGGTCGAGCTCCCCGTCGAAGATGTTGAAGCTCTTCACGCGGCGCGGTCGCGCCGGTCCGGTGTCGTCTGCGTCCGGTCATCCGGGTCGGGTCCCGGCTCGAGCATCCGCCGTGGATCCACCTCGCCGACGGCCTCCTTGACCTCGCGGACGGCCCTCCCAAGCCTGCGAGCGACGTCCGGGACGCCCTGCGGCCCGAAGAGGAGCGCGAGCACGCCGATGAGGATCACGAGCTCCCACGGGCCCACGTCGAACGGCATGCCTGGAGTCTAGGCGAGCGCCCTGGGGCAGGCTCGGGGCGGCCGGGCCGATCGCCGGATTCACTCGGACGGGGCATGTCGCGAGCTTCGTCGCGGTGTCACCGTGTGCGGACGCCGATGCGACTCCTGAATCGCAGCACGCAGCCGGAGGTCGACGGATACCTCACGTACTTCACGTCGGCCGAGGCGACCGAGTTCCGGCGGCTGGTGGCCACGTCGTTCGCCGCCGTCGGTCGGGACGTGGACGTCTACCCCGACCGCATCGAGGATTCCGGCGGGACGACGTTCGGCCTCTGGAACATCGGCACGCTCTGCGCCGGCGCAGACGTGCACGACTGGCCAGCGCTGATCGAAGATCACGTGCGGCTCGTCACGACACCCGCACCTCACATTGCAGATCTGTCGCCGGAGGAGCTCGAGTCGGGCCTGTGCCTCCGGCTGGTCGCGAGCGGGTGCGTGCCGGCTCCTGACACGCTCGGTTACGCGCGTGTCGTGGCGCCGGGGCTGCTCGAAGTGCTCTCGGTCGACATGGGCGAGGCCGTAGCGACCCCCTCGCGGGAAGAGCTGGCCGGTCGAGAGGCGATCGGCTGGCTGATCGCCCGGGCACGCGCCAACCTTCGGGCGGTGCTCGCGAGCGACGAGCTGCAGGCCGAGCCGGTGGGGGAGGGCGCGCACGGCGCGTTCACGGCCGTCACCGGCCGATCACGCCTCACGGCCAGCCTTGCGCTGCTGCTGCCGGAGACCGTCGAGCACTTCACCGGCGAGGACGATTGGGGACGAGGAGTGCTCGTCGCGGTGCCGTTTCGCCATCAGCTTCTGTACCGACCGATCGACGGACCGGACGCAGGGCTCGCGCTGCAGCACATGCTGCAGGCCGCACACCGCGGTTTCCAAGGCCAAGCCGGGCCACTCTGCCCTGACGTCTTCTGGGTGCGCAATCACAATTGGATCCAGGTCTCGTCCTCTTCGGGACCGAAGCCGCGGCTGCTCCGCGGCACCGGCCTCAGCGAGGCCCTCGCGAGCGTCTAGCACCGGCTGCGCGCGCGGCGCCGTGAGGCGCGTCAGGGAAGCGCCCAATCGATCGGGCTTGCACCCCCGTCCTCGAGCAGCGCGTTCGCCCGGGAGAAGTGGCGGCAGCCGAAAAACCCGCTCGCGGCGCTGTAGGGCGACGGGTGCGGCGCCGTCAGGACGTGGTGTCTGGCCGGGTCGACGATGGCGCCCTTCTGCTGCGCATACCGTCCCCAGAGCAGGAACACCAGGCCGTCCCGCCGCTCGGAGAGCTCCCGGATCGCGCGGTCGGTGAACTGCTCCCAGCCCTTGCCCGCGTGCGACGCCGGCCTGCCCGGCGCGACGGTCAGCACCGCGTTGAGGAGGAGGACGCCGCGCTCGGCCCAGGGAGTGAGGTCGCCGGACGAGGGTCGGGGCACGCCGAGGTCGGTCTCGAGCTCCTTGTGGATGTTCTGCAGCGAGGGTGGTGCGGGCACGCCCGGCGGGACCGAGAAGCAGAGCCCCATCGCCTGGCCGGCGCCGTGGTACGGGTCCTGCCCCAGGATCACGACGCGCACGTCGTCGAAGGGCGTCAGCGCGAGCGCGTTGAACACCCGGTCGGCGGGCGGGTAGAAACGCCGCCCGGCCGCGACCTCCGAGACGAGGAACGAGCGCAGCTCGTGCATGTGCGGCTGCTCCAGCTCCTGGGCGAGCACCTCGAGCCAGCTGGGGTGCATCCGCGGCTGCACGGCGTGAGCCTACGCCGCCACGGCGACGGCTCCACGCTCGCCTCCTGCTGCGGGGCGCCGCGTCCAACTCGTCCCCGCCGCCCGCCCGGCGACGCCCTCCGGCCGGGCCGGGCGGCCCGATCGTGCATGCTCCGTGCGCATGCATCGGGGAGCGCCACGGACGGTCGTCGTGACGGCGGCGGCATGACGCTCGCACGGGAGGGCGTCGCCACCCTCGAGTGGCTCGAGCGCTACCTCGAGCGGGTCGGGGAGCTCCCGGTGCTCGCGCAGGTCGAGCCCGGCGAGATCCGCTCACGGCTCCCGGCCCACCCGCCCGAGCAGGGCGAGCCCTTCGCGAATCTCCTCCGCGACCTCGACGACGTGCTGCTCCCGGGCCTGACCCACTGGCAGAGCCCGCGCTTCTTCGCGTACTTCGCGACCTGCGCGTCCGAGCCGGCGATCCTCGCCGAGCTCCTCGCCGCCGGGCTCAACAACGTCGGCATCCTCTGGCGCACGTCTCCCGCGCTGCAGGAGCTCGAGGAGGTGACGTTGAGCTGGCTCGCCGAGCTCCTCGGCCTCCCGGCGGGCTGGCACGGCCAGCTCGAGGACGGCGCGTCGATCTCCACGCTCGCGGCGCTCGCCGCCGCCCGCCACGCGAGGCCGGGCGATCCCGTCGTCGTCTGCTCCGAGCACGCCCACTCGTCCGTCGAGAAGGCGTGCCGCCTGCTCGACCTCGAGATCCGCAAGGTGCCGGTCGACGAGGCGTTCCGTCTCCGGCCGGAGGCGCTCGACCTGACGCGCTCGTGCGCCGTCGTCGCGACGGTGGGCACGACCTCCACGACGTCGGTCGACCCGGTCGCGGCGATCGCAGACGCCTGCGAGCGATACGGCACCTGGCTCCACGTCGACGCCGCGTATGCCGGCTCAGCGATGGTCTGCCCGGAGCACCGCTGGGCGTTCGAGGGCATCGAGCGGGTCGACTCGGTCGTCGTCAACCCGCACAAGTGGCTCCTCACCGCGCAGGGCTGCTCCGCGCTGTGGACGCGTCGCCCGGACGTGCTGCGAGACGCCTTCAGCCTCGTCCCCGAGTACCTCCGCACGCCGGACGACGTCGCGAGCCTCAGCGAGTACGGCCCGGCTCTGGGCCGCTCGTTCCGCGCGCTCCAGCTCTGGGCGGTGCTCCGCTGCCACGGTCGGGACGGGCTCCAGGACGCGATCCGCAACGCCGTCCGCCTCGCGGAGCTGTTCGAGGGCTGGGTCCGCGAGGAGCCCGGCTGGGAGCTCTGCGCCCCGCGGCCGTTCTCCGTCGTCTGCTTCCGGCGGGACGCCCCCGACGAGGACAACGAGGCGCTCCTCCAGCGTGTCAACGCGCGCGGCGAGATCTTCGTCTCGCACACGAAGCTCGCCGGCCGCTACGTCCTCCGGCTCGCGGTCGGCAACCTCCGGACGACCGAGGACGACGTGCGTCGCGCCTGGGACGTCCTCCGCGAGGAGGCAGGGACGTCTCCGTGAGCCCGGCGGCCTGGCACGAGGCCGGGACCGCCGCCGACGAGCCCGTCGGCGCGCTCCGCCGCGTGGAGGTGGCGGAGCGCGCCGTCTGCGTCGCGCGGACCGCGGACGGCTGGATCGCGTTCGACGACACGTGCACCCACGAGGAGTGCTCGCTCGCCGAGGGCGAGCTGGACGGGAGCGTCGTCGTCTGCCCGTGCCACGGCTCGGAGTTCGACGTCCGCACGGGCGACGTGATGACGCCGCCCGCGCTCGATCCGCTGCCGATCTACGAGGCGCGGGAGGACGGAGGGACGCTGTTCGTCCGTCTGTCGCCGCCCCCTGCCGCCGACGCCGCCGCGCACGCGCGGGACGACCACGTGCCGCGCACGGCTGCATCCGCCGCGACGGTAGCGGGCCCCTCGCTGGACGGCCTCGCGCTCGACGACGTCGACCTCACCGACCTCGACGTCTGGGAGCGCGGAGTCCCGTACGACTGGCTCGCGCTCCTCCGGCGCGACGCTCCGCTCCACTGGCAGCCGGAGCGCGAGGGTCGCGGCTTCTGGGTCGTGACGCGGTACGACGACGTCGTGCAGATCTCGAAGGACTGGCAGACGTTCTCGTCGGAGCTCGGGGGCACCTCGCTGCAGGACCTGACCGCGGACGAGCTCGCCGCTCGCCGCTCGATGATCGACACCGATCCGCCGCCGCACACGCGCATGCGCGCCCTCGTCAACAAGGGCTTCACGCCGCGCGTCGTCAACGCGTACGAGGAGCGCATCCGGAGCCTCGCACGGGGCATCCTCGAGACCGCGTTCGAGCACGACGAGCTCGACTGGGTCGAGTCGGTCGCGGCGGAGATCCCGATGTGGGTGTTCTCGGAGATCATGGGTCTCCCGGTCGACGACCGCCGTCTGATCATCGAGCTGGGCGACAAGCTCCTCGGCAACACCGATCCGGAGGTCGTGGGCGAGGAGAACGTCGCGGAGCGGGCGCTGAGAGACCCCGCCCTCCGCAAGCTGCCGTTCTCGAGCCCGTTCTCGCTCGACCTGATCGAGTACGGCCGGAAGCTGGGCGAGGCGCGTCGCGCCGATCCGCGCGACGACATCACGACGAAGCTCGTCGAGGCCGAGCTGGACGGCTCCAGGCTCACGGAGCAGGAGTTCGGGACGATGTTCATCCTGCTCACGACGGCGGGCAACGAGACCACGCGGCACACGATCAGCCTCGGGCTGGCGGACCTCCTCGCGCACCAGGACGAGCTCGCCCGCCTCGTCGCCGACCCGTCCCTCGCCTCCACCGCCGCCGACGAGCTGCTGCGCCGGGCCCACCCGGTGCACCACTTCCGGAGGACGGCCACGCGGGACGTCGTGCTCCACGGACGCCGGGTCAAGCGGGGGGACAAGCTCACGATCTGGTACGCGTCGGCGAACTACGACGACGAGAAGTTCGCGGACCCGTACCGGCTCGACGTCGGGCGGACGCCCAACCGGCACGTGACGTTCGGCCTGGGCGGGCCGCACTTCTGCCTCGGGGCACACCTCGCGAAGCTCGAGATCAGGATCTGGCTCGAGGAGATGCTCCCGTACCTCCCTCGGCTCGAGCCTGCGGGCGAGCCTGTGCGGCTACGCTCGAACTTCTTCAACGGCATCAAGCGCATGCCCGTCCGGGTCGCCGGATGAGCGTGGGCGTCGAGGAGGCGGGGAGTCGGATGTCAGATCGCGAGCACGAGGCGGAGGCCGCGCTCGCCGCGCTCGACGCGACGGGGCTCAGGGCCGTGCGCGTGCTCTACACCGACCTGCACGGGGTCGCGCGCGGGAAGGACATCCCGTTGCGGCACTTCCCGGGGGTCGCCGACGAGGGCGTGATGTTCTGCGCGGCGGTGATGGGCACCGACCTGCGTCACACCCCTGTCGTCGGCGGCGACGAGGGGTACGTCGACCTCGCGGTCCGGCCGGATCTCGAGACGCTCCGCGTCGTCCCCTGGCAGCCGGAGGTCGCGTGGTGCCTCGGCGAGGCGTGGACCGTCGACGGCTCGGATCACTGGCCCGTCTGCCCGCGGGCCCTGCTCCAGCGCGTCGTCTCCGCCTACGCCGAGCGCGGGCTCGAGCCGATCGTGGCGCCCGAGCTCGAGTTCTTCCTCCTCGAGCGCGACGCCGCGGCCGACGGCGGCCTGCGCCGCTACGTCGACGAGCTCTCGCGTGTGTACACCGTCGGTGCCGTCTCGGATCCGCGGGAGGTCGTCCTGCGCATGCTGCTCTGGTGCGACGAGCTCGGCCTCGACGCGTTCGCCGCGAACCACGAGTTCATGAGCTCCCAGTACGAGATCAACGTGAAGCACTCCGGGGCTCTCGACGCCGCCGACAGGGCGTTCATGCTCAGGGCCGCGGTCAAGGAGATCGCCGTCAAGGAGGGGCTGATGGCGACGTTCATGGGACGGCCCTTCTCGGACCAGGGCGGCTCGGGCTTCCACCTGCACGTGTCGCTGCGGGGCGAGGACGGCCACAACGCGTTCGCGGACGACGCGCGCGCCGACGGTCTCAGCCCCCTCGCGGCATCCTTCGTCGCAGGCGTGCTCGACCACGCCCAGGGGCTGCAGGCGCTCCTCGGGCCGACCGTCAACTCCTACAAGCGGATCCTGCCCGACAGCCTCGCGCCGACGCATGCGAACTGGGGCCACGACAACCGCACGTCGTTCTGCCGCGTTCCGAACGAGCGCGGCACGCGCGCACGCGTCGAGGTGCGGGCCGGTGACGGCTCCGCGAACGCGCACCTGATCACCGCGGCGATCCTGCTCGCGGGGCTCGACGGGATCGAGCGAGGGCTGGAGCCGCCCGAGCCGGTCGTCGGCGACGCCTACCGCGCCGACGAGGCGCACGCGGGCACGAGGCTGCCGGCGGGCCTCGCGCCGGCGCTCGACGCGCTCGAGGCCGACACGTGGCTCGTGGAGCGTCTCGGACCGGAGCTCGTCGCGACGTTCGCCGCGATGAAGCGCTTCGAGGTGGAGCGCTTCCAGGAGGTCGTCGGGGAGCTCGATCCCGAGGTCGTCTCGGTCTGGGAGGTCGAGGAGTATGCCGCCCACCTGTAGAGCTCTTCGTGGGCTGAAGCCTTGTGTCGCCGGGGCGCGCTGGGCACGCACGCTGCCGCGTCCTCGGTCGCCTCGATACCTTCTGGTATCGAGGCTCCCAGCGTCCTTGCATCGCACGCACCCATCACGTCCCGACGACGAAGCGTCAACCCGCCATGAGCCCTGAAGCTGCGGCCCGCCGCGTGCGGGTCGAGGTCGGCGGCGAGCCACGCTGGGGCCGCCGCGACGGCGAGCGGATCGTGCTCGACGACGGCTCCGAGCTGCGCGAGGCGGACGCCGTCTACCTCGCTCCGGTCGAGCCCACGAAGATCTTCGCGGTGCACCTCACGTACCGGTCGCGGATCGAGGAGTACGCCGCGCGCA
This sequence comes from uncultured Actinomycetes bacterium, assembly GCA_963710125.1. Taxonomy (GTDB): domain Bacteria; phylum Actinomycetota; class Thermoleophilia; order Gaiellales; family Gaiellaceae; genus Gaiella. Next base: position 269,891 of record CAVPZH010000018.1, read on the forward strand.
TGCCACCCGAGCCGTCGTACTTCGTCAAGCCGCCCACGACCCTCAACGGGCACCGCCGGCCGATCCGCATGGCGAAGGGTGCGCGGTTCCTCAACTACGAGGGCGAGCTCGCAGTCGTGGTCGGAAGCCGCATGAAGGGCGTCCCGCTCGACCGGGTGCTCGACCACGTGGCGGGCTACACGTGTGCGAACGACGTGGGCATGCACGACTTCCGCCACGCGGACCGCGGCGCGATGCTGCGCGTGAAGGGGCAGGACGGCTTCCTGCCGCTCGGCCCGGAGGTCGTTCCGGCGAGCGAGTTCGACCCGACGTCCTTCACCCTGCGGACCTGGCTGAACGGCCACGTCGTCCAGGAGACGACCGCCGCCGATCTCGTCTTCGGCGTGGCGTACCAGCTCGCCGACCTCTGCCGCACGATCACGCTCGAGCCGGGGGACGTGCTCCTCACCGGGACGCCCGCGAACTCCCGGCCGATGAAGCCCGGCGACGTCGTCGAGGTCGAGATCACGGGTCTCGGGCGGCTCGAGAACACGGTCGAGGAGTGGGACGTCGACCTGTCCGGGCCGGGCGAGCAGCCCCAGGTCTCGGCCCAGACCCTCCACGTCGCGCTCGCGCTCCCCGAGGACGAAGCCGAGCGCATGGTGCTCGAGGGCCGCGTCCCATGAGAGCGGGCGGGAGTCGCAAGTTACAAGTTGTAACTTGCGTTGTCCGGCGGTGCGTATCTCGCGCCGGCGGTGGGGGGAGCAGCGCCGTCCGGTGATTCGCCTCGGGCGCATCGACCACGTCTGCCTGCGCGTGCGCGACCTCGACGAGGCCGCGGCGCGCTGGTGCGTCCAGTTCGGTCTCGTCGAGCGTTCCCGGGAGGCGGGGCGTGCGCTGCTCGCCTGCAACGACGAGCCGTACTCGGTCGAGCTCGTCGAGGGGGTCGAGCCGCCGGGGTTCGACCACGTCGCGTTCGAGCTCCACCGCACGTGCTCGCTCGACGACGCGAGGGAGCATCTCGCGGCGTCCGGCGTCCCGGCGGACGAGCACGACGACGCGCTCTGGCCGTCCGACCCCGACGGGCGCGGGATCGAGCTGAGGCCGCACCGCGAGCCGCTGCACGAGACCGACCGCCGGCCGCAGCATGCGAGGCCGTCGAGCAGCGTCCACGTCGGCGGGCCGCGCAGGCTGGGGCACGTGAACTGCCTCACCGGCGCGATCCAGGAGAACCTCGCGTTCTACCGCGACGTGCTCGGAATGCAGGTCTCGGACTGGCTCGGCGAGGTCGGGGTGTGGCTGCGCCTCGACTCCGAGCACCACGTGCTGGCGCTCGTCGACCGGGGGTACGCCCACTTCCACCACCTCGCGTTCGACGTGGTCGACATCGGGAAGATGCGCGACCTGCTCGACCACGTCGCGCGGCACGGCCGCTGGGTCTCGTGGGGGCCCACACGGCACGGGATCGCGGGGAACATCGCCACCTACGTCCGGATCACCGAGGAGCCGTGCCATGTCGAGCTGTACTGCGACATGGAGCGCCTCGAGCCCGACCACGAGCCTCGCGTCTACCCGGACGACCGCTACTCGTCGAACACGTGGGGCCCGCTCCCGCCGCGCTCGTACTTCCGCTTCGACCAGGTGGCGATCGAGTGGGAGCGCGAGAGCCGCGAGACCCTCGGCGAGCCGCTGCCCGCACCCGCGGAGAGCCGATGAGCCTCGAGGGGTACACCGTCCCGCGCACACCCGAGGGCCGCTCCTCGCTCGTGCCCTACCCGCCGTGGCACTACGTGGGGGCGTTCCTCGTGATCGACTACTGGGCGGACCCCGAGCAGGCCGTCGCGTTCCTCCCGGAGGGGATCGAGCCGCATCCCGATCCGGGCCGCTGCGCGTTCGTCGCCGCCGACTGGCAGTCGTGCTCCGACGGCGGCGCCGAGCTGCTCGACCCCTCGCGCTCGCAGTACAAGGAGGTGTTCGTCGTCGTCAACGGCCTGCTCGACGGGGAGGAGGTGACGACGTGCGCGTACATCTGGGTCGACCGCGACTTCGCGCTCGCGCGCGGCTGGATCCAGGGCTTCCCGAAGAAGCTCGGCTCGATCTGGGTCACGCGCAGCTTCGGGCTCGGCGGGCCGGCCGACCCGGGGCTGGAGGCGGGCGCGCGCTTCGGCGTGACGTGCGCCGCCTACGAGCGGCGCGTGGCCGAGGCCACGGTGACCCTCGAGCGCCCGTCTGCGGGAGGGCCGTTCCACAACGCTCCGCCGATCGTCAACGTGCGTCACTTCCCGCGGCTCGCCGCGGGCAGCCACGACGAGCCGGCGGTGCACGAGCTCGTCCGCGCGGTGTCGCGCGACAGGCGGAGCTCCGAGGTGTGGGAAGGCTCGGCGACACTCGCGCTCCACGGCGCCGCGCACGAGGAGATCGACGCGCTCGCGCCCGTGCGGATCGGTCGCGGCTACCGCTTCACGTTCGCCTACACCGTCGACGACCTCGAGACCGTGCGCGAGCTCGGGGCCTGACAACGCTTGTGTTGAATCAACACAAGCTCGCCGCGCATGCCCGGCACGGGGGCGCCGGGGAGGACGCGCGGGCGTGAACGCCGTCGAGGTCGCCGGGGTCGAGGTCTCGACCGACCACTGGATCGGCGGGGAGCGCGTCCCGGGCACGGAGACGTTCGTCGACCTCTCCCCGCTCGACGCGCAGCCGATCGCACACATCGCGCGCGGCGGGGAGCACGAGGCCGAGCTCGCGCTCGCGGCCGCGGCCGCGGCGTTCCCCGCCTGGGCCGCGCTCGGGCCGCAGGGTCGGGCCGAGCATCTCCACCGCCTCGCGGACCTGATCGACGCGAACGTCGAGCGGCTCGCGGCCGTCGAGTGCGCCGACATGGCGATGCTCCTGCGCTCCCTCCGCGCGCGTGTGATCGCACGGGGCGCGCGGAACTTCCGCGCCTACGCCGACCTGGCGGTGGCCCACGAGGAACGGGTCTGGGAGTCGAACGGGACGCGCAACCGCGTGCTGCGCATGCCGAGCGGGCCCGCCGTCGTGATCACGCCCTGGAACGCGCCGTTCATGCTCTCGACCTGGAAGACCGCACCCGCGCTCGCGGCCGGGTGCACGGTCGTGCTCAAGCCGGCGGAGTGGTCGCCGCTCTCCTGCTCGCTCCTCTGTGACCTGACGGCCGAGGCCGGGCTGCCACCGGGGGTCTTCAACGTCGTCCAGGGGATCGGCGAGGAGGCGGGCGCAGCGCTCACGCGCCACCCCGCCGTGCGGCGGATCTCGTTCACCGGCTCGCCCGAGACGGCCGTCCACATCGGCACGGCGGCCGCGCGCAACGTCGTGCCGTTCACAGGCGAGCTCGGCGGGAAGGGGCCGCTGCTCGTGTTCGCCGACTGCGACCTCGAGGCTGCGGCCCGCCGGGCCGCCGGCCAGTACGACGACGCGGGCCAGGTGTGCCTCGCGGGCACGCGCCTGATCGTCGAGGAGGCGGTCGCCGAGCCGTTCCTGGAGCTGTTCCACCGCTTCGCGGACGAGCACGTGCTCGGCGACCCGCGCGACGATGCGACCACGGTCTCGCCGCTGATCCACCCGGAGCACCTCGCGCGCGTCGAGGGCTTCGTGGAGCGGGCCAGGGCGAGCGGCGACGAGATCGTTCGCGGCGGGCGCCGGCGCGAGGACGTCGGCCCCCTCTTCTACGACCCGACGCTCGTCGTCCCGCGGACGAACGACTCGGAGGTGGTGCAGCGCGAGGTCTTCGGCCCGGTGCTCACGTTCCAGACGTTCGCCGACGAGGACGAGGCGATCGGGCTCGCGAACTCCACGCGCTACGGCCTCTCCGGGATCGTCTACACGGGCTCCGAGGAGCGTGCGCTGCGGGTCGGGCGGGCGGTTCGCGCCGGGACCGTCTGGGTGAACACGTTCCTCGTGCGCGACCTCACCGCGCCGTTCGGTGGCATCGGCATCTCTGGGATCGGCCGCGAGGGCGGCGACTACGCGCTCGACTTCTACTCCGACCTCAAGACGCTCCAGATCCTCGACGGGACGACCGCGTGAAGGCGTGAGAGCGGAGGTCGCGATCGTCGGGAACGGCGTCGCGGGATACGCGTGCGCGGCCCGGCTCGCACGCCACGGGATCCGCTCGCTCCTGATCGGCCCCGGGCTCCCGGTCGACCGGCCCCCGCTGACGAAGAACGCCCTCGCCGCGGGTGCCGTGCGGCTCCTCGCCGACGAGACGCGGCTCGCCGAGCTGGGGATCGACCGCCTCGACGCGATGGTCGACACCGCCGACCTCGGAGCGGGCACGCTCGCGGCCGGGCAGACCGAGGTGGTCGCGGAGCGCTTCGTGCTCGCGACGGGCCTCTCCTACCGGCCGCCGCGAATCCCGGGACTGGAGGCCGCGCACGTGAACGCGACGCCGCGCGGGATGACGAGGCTCGTGGCCGCGCTCGCAGAAGGGCCGCAGCGGGTCGCCGTGATCGGAGCCGGGCTGATCGGCACCGAGACCGCGGCCACGCTCGCCGTCGCGGGGCACGACGTCACCGCGCTCGACGTCCTCGAGCGGCCGCTCGACCGCCTGCACGACCCGCTCCCCGCCCTCGCGGCCGAGGCGCTCGCGGCGAGCGGCGCCCGCTTCCAGGGAGGCGCCGAGATCACGGAGATCGCGGAGGAGGGCGGAAGCGGACGAGTTACGACTCGTTACGAGGAGGGCTCGCTCACCGCCGACCTCGTGGTCGCCGCGACAGGCGGCCGGCCCTTCGTGCCTCCGGGCCTGGGCGTCGATCCGTCCGAGCTGCCGCTGCGCGTGGACTCGAGCCTGCGCGTCCCCGGCTTCGACCGGGTGCACGCGGTCGGCGACCTGATCCTCGCGCCGCACGCGCGCTTCGGCCCGATCCGGTTCCCGCACTGGGACATGGCGATCGGGACCGGCGAGCGGGCAGCCGATGCGATCGCCGGAGTCGAGGGCGAGCTCGACCGTCTGCCGTACTGGTGGACCGACATCGGGCCGCGCACGTTCGCCGAGGTCGGCTGGGCCGACGTCGTGGTCGAGTGGGGCGACGAGGACGGACTGCACGTCGGGCGCGACGCGGGCGGCGAGGTCGCCGCGGTGCTCGTCGCCGACGACCCGCGCCGCCTCCGGGCCGCCAGGGCGTTGCTCGGCGCCTGACCGCCCGTGATGCCGGTCCGGTCCTGCGCGTGCCCGGGATCCGAAGGACGACGCCCGGCGGGCCACTACACTCGCGGCCGGTGAGCACCGCGTCCGAGCTGCCCTCGCTCCGCCTCGACGCGACCCGCGAGGAGGTGCTCGAGCGCGCTGCGACGATCGTCGCGGGCGCCTGGCGGAGCTTCGACCATGCCCGTCCCGGGCAGCCGGCGGTCGACGAGCGGCTCCACGCGCTGCTGCGCTCGGCGCTCCCGGACGAGGGCTCGAGCGCGCTCGCGGCGCTCGACGACGCGGCGCGCGTGCTCGACGTCTCGATCGCGCAGCCGCGACCGCGGTTCTTCGCGTTCGTCGGCTCCTCGGGGCTCGAGATCGGCGTGCTCGGCGACCTGCTCGCCTCGTGCTTCGACGTCAACCTCGCGCTCTGGGCCGGCGGCGCCTCCGAGGTGGAGGAGCAGGCGGTGCGCTGGGTGAGCGAGTTCATCGGGTACCCGGCGGCAGCGGGCGCGTTCACGAGCGGCGGGACGATCTCGAACGTCACCGCGCTGGCCGCGGCGCGCGAGCGGGCCGTCCCCGGCGCGCGACGCGAGGGCATGGGCGGGACGAAGGGTGCGCTGTACGTCTCGCGGGACGCGCACTACTCGGTCGTCCGTGCCGCCGAGCTGTTGGGCGTCGGCTCGGAGCACGTCCGGGAGCTGCCGCAGGACACGCAACGACGAGTCGTCCCCGACGCGGTCGCGGAGGCGATCGACCGGGACCGTGCGGCGGGCATCGCACCGATCGCCGTCGTCGCGACCGCGGGGACGACGCTGACGGGGGCGGTCGACCGGATCGACGCGCTGGCCGACGTGTGTGCCGCCCGGGGCACCTGGCTGCACGTCGACGGGGCCTACGGGGTCGCCGCCGCGTCGACCCCGTCCGCCGGTCATCTGTTCGCCGGGCTCGAGCGGGCCGACTCGGTGACGCTCGACGCGCACAAGTGGCTGTTCCTGCCCAAGGCGTGCGGCGTGGTGCTCGTCCGCCGCCGCGAGGACCTCCACGGCGCGCTCGCGCACGAGGAGGACTACGTCCCGCACGACCGCCCCGACCACCACATGGTCGACATCACGCTCGAGTACTCGCGGCCGTTCCGCGCGCTCAAGCTCTGGCTCGCGTTCCGGGCCCACGGGGCGGACGCGATCCGTGCGGCGATCGAGCGGAACCTGGGTCAGGCGCGGCTCCTCCACGCCGAGCTCTCGCGGCACGACGACATCGAGCTGCTGTGCGGCGAGCCTCGCCTCTCGGTGGTGCCGTTCCGCCACGTCCCGGCCGGCGTCGCGGACCTGGACGGCCACAACCTGCGGGTCGTCGCCGCCCTGCAGGCGAACGGTGACGTCTGGGTCGCTCCCGCGCGCGTCGACGGCATGGTGTGCCTGAGGCCGTGCGTCGTCAACTACCGAACCACCGACGACGACGTCCGCGCCCTCGTGGAGCTGACGCTCGAGGCCGGTCGGACGCTCGCGCGACGTTAGCCGGCTAGCGCTTCTTCTTCGCGCTCTTGCCGCTCTTGCGACCCGCCGAGCCGGGACGCTGCGGCGCCTGCTTCGTGCTGACGGGCATCCCGGCGCCGCCGTGCTCCATGCGCCGGCGAAGCTGCCGGTTCGTTCCCTCGGGCGTCTGGGTCTCCTCGCCGACCGCCGCCATGTAGGCGCGGCGCTCGGACGGCGTCAGCAGATTGAGCATCCGCTGCGCCTGTTCCGGCGTCTTCGGCTCGCCGAACGCGTGGATCTTCTTCATCGCGGAGGCGAGCTCGGGGTTCTGACGCTCGAGCGCCGCGATCGACGCCCGCTGGAACCAGCGCCTGAAGAGCGGCACCTTCGACAGGAACGTGACGACGGGCCGCAGGTGGCGGCCGTTGTCGATCCTCCCGAGCAGCACGACGCTCCCGAGGAGCACCAGGAGCACGAGCAGGATGATGAGCGGGATCCAGGTCCAGAACGGCACCGCGCGATCGTACCCGCGGGCCGATGCCCGCGTCCCGCCACACGCCTACAGTTCCCCCGGTGAGCGCCGCGCATCGTCGGGCCCTCGTCGGCCTCGGTATCGGGCTCGCGCTCGCCGACTCGTCTGTCGTGACGCTTGCGCTGCCAGACATCCTGCGGCAGTTCGACGTCGAGATCCCGCAGGTCGCGTGGGTGCTGACCGCGTACAACCTCGGGCTCGCCCTCGCGGCGGTCCCCGCCGCCTACGTCGCCCGGCGGCGGCCACGCACGGCGTTCGCGGCCGGCACGCTCGTCTTCGCGGCGGCATCTCTCGCCTGCGGGCTCGCTCCGTCGTTCGGCGTCCTCGTCGGCGCGCGCTGCGTCCAGGCGGTCGGCGGCGCGCTGCTCGTCTGCGCAGCGCTCGACCTGCTCACCGCGATCGACGGCTCCGACGCCCGCTCGGTGCGGACGTGGGCGGCGGCCGGCGTCGTCGGCGCCGCGCTCGGCCCGGCGGCGGGCGGGATCCTCACCGAGACGCTCGGCTGGGAGTCGATCTTCCTCGCGCAGGCGCCGCTCGCGCTCGTGACCCTCGCGGCGCTCGTCGGGCTCCACGTCCGGCCGGTCCCGGGGCCCGCCGGGCGGCCGAACGTGCCCGCCAACGTGGCGCTGCTCCTGATCTCGGGCGCCCTCACCGCTGCGCTGTTCCTGCTCGTGCTGCTGCTCGTCGACGGCTGGCGGATCAACCCCGCGGTGGCGGGGCTGATCGTGACGGTGCTCCCAGCCGCGGCGATCGCGACGGGACGTGTCGCGCACCGGCTCGGCGGCTCCAGGGCTCGCGCCGCGTCGGGTGCGGTGCTGATCGCCGGGGGGCTCGGCGCGCTCGGCGTCCTGCCGGGCTCGTCGTGGCTCTGGACGATCGCGCCGCAGCTCCTCGTCGGCGCCGGGCTCGGTCTGTCGCTCTCGGCGCTCACCGAGCGGGCGCTCCACGGACGCTCGCCGCAGGCGGTGCACGGCGGCTGGACGATCGCGGCGCGGCACGCCGGCGTCGTCGTCGGTCTGCTGCTCCTCACGCCGGTCTTCACCAGCGCGCTCGACCGCAACGAGGAGCGTGCGCTGCGGGCGGGTGCCGCCGCCGTGATCGACAGCTCGATCCCGCCGCTCGAGAAGCTCGGGCTCGCGCAGGACGTGCTCGCGGTCGTCCACGCATCCAACCGGGAGGTGCCCGACGTACGCGAAGCGTTCGTCGGCAAGCCGGACGATTCCACCTACCGGATGCTGGAGTCCACGCTCGTCTCGGAGCTCGACCGGGCGGTGACGGCAGCGTTCGGGAGGCCGTTCCTGCTCGCGGCCGTCCTCGCGCTCGCGGCGCTGATCCCGATCGGGCTCTCGCGAGGGAAGGTGAGCGTGTGAGAGCGCTGCTGTTCGTGCTCTCGTGCTGTGTCGCGATCGGGCTCGTCATCGCCTACCTCGCGTTCGGGGGCACCTCCTACCAGCCGACCCCGGTCGCGAATCCGTGTGCGCCCCGACCGACCCATCGGGCGAGCAGTACCGACGAGCGGATCGAGCAGGTGGTGCTCGCGGCGTCGGACGCGGCCGCGTGCCGCCTCGGTGTCTCGCGAGAGGATCTCGTGCTCGCCCTGCGGAGCGTGGACGACCTCGACCGTCTGGCGCAGAAGAGCGGGCACTCGCGCGACGACCTCGAGGAGGCGCTCCGCGACGGCCTCGTACGCGCCGTCGACAAGGCACACGAGCAGGGCCTGGTCGGCGACCGCACCGCGAGCACGCTCACGTTCGCGGCCGAGCATCTCCCACTCGGGCTGCTCCTGTCCGTGCTGCGCGAGACATCGTCGCTCCTCTGACCTCGCGTAGGGTTGCCGCCCATGAGCGCCCGGACGCGGAACCTCCTGTTCGGAGGGCTCGGCCTCGCGGTGGTCGTGATCACGTTCGCGGTGGTCCTGCCGCGAATCGCGAGCTACCGCGACGTGTGGGACGCGATGAAGACGCTCGACACGGCGTGGCTCGCAGCGCTCGCCGTGGCGGTCGTCCTCAACATTGCCACGATGGCGCCGCCGTGGATGATCGCGCTGCCCGGACTGCGGTTCCGGCAGGCGCTGCCCTTCACCCAGGCGTCCACGGCGTTCACGTACATCGCCCCCGGCGGCGGCCTCGTCGGCATGGCGGGGTCGTACGGCCTGCTGCGGGCCTGGGGCTTCGAGTCGAACGAGGTCGCCCGCGCGGTCACGCTCACCGGAGTCTGGAACCAGCTCGCGAACCTCCTCCTGCCCGTCGTCGCGGTGACGCTGCTCAGCATCGAGGGCGGCCGGGACGCGCTGCTGTCGACCGTCGCGGTCGTGGGCGCCGTGGTGTTCACCGTCGTGGTCGGGGCGCTCCTGCTCGTGCTCTGGCGCGACAGCTTCGCGCGCGCGGTGGGCGACCTGGCGGCCCGCGTCACGAGCCGCCTGCTCGCGATCGTCCGCAAGGGGCCCGTCACCGGGTGGTCCGGGAGCTTCGTCACGTTCCGGCGCACGACGGTCGACCTCATCCGGCGCCGGTGGGCCTGGCTGACGATCGCCGCGATCGTCGGCAACGTCACGGTGTTCGCGGTGCTGCTCGTCTCGCTCCGCGCGGTCGGGACGGACTCCGCCGAGGTGACGGGGATCGAGGCGTTCGCCGCCTGGTCGCTCGCCCGGGCATTGCAGCTGATTCCCCTCACGCCGGGTGGAGTCGGCCCGGTCGAGCTCGGCCTCACCACGATCCTCGTGGGTTTCGGCGGCCCGAACGCCGAGGTGGTCGCGGCCGTGCTGCTCTACCGCGCGCTCACGATCGTGCCCACGCTGATCCTCGGGCTCGCGACGATCGGCGCGTGGCGCTGGCTCCGCCCCGGGCGGGCACGGGAAGGAGTCCCGCCGGGTGCGGGGAATCCGCCCGGCGGGTGAAGGAGCAGAGCCACAAGGACGAGATGTCCGCGGCGATCCGCGGCGACTTCCAGCGCCTGCGCGCGCGAGGGGTGACCGCCGAGCTCGTGCCGCGCGAGCCGACGGCAGTGCAAGACACCGATTCGTCACCAGCTGGCCCGCCCGGAGACGGCTCCGGAGCACCGGCTCCGGTCGACCGGTCGTCGGCCGGCGAGCCCGCCTCGCCGAGCCCGGCCGCTGCGGCGCCCACCGACGAGCAGCCGGCCGAGCACCCCGCCGCCGAGCCCGAGTCGGACACCTCGGGGTCTCCCACGGGCTGGCTCGGGCGCCTCTTCGGCCGCGAGTAGGAACTCCTCGCAGGGGCGGACGTCGTGCGTCGGGGCACAGCTAGCCTCGGCCGGTGCGACTGATCGACAAGATCGTCCTGCTCGTCTGGGGCGCCGACCTCGAGCCGGCGCTTCGACCCGTGGTCGGCGTCACGCTCTTGAGCCGGCTGGCGAGCTCCGCGCTCTGGAGCTTCATCGCGATCTGGGCGGTGGCGGAGCTCGATGCGAAGAGAGAGCTGCCGTTCGTGTTCCTCGTCGGCGCCGTGCTTGCCGGCTTGAGCGGCTACGCGGGCGGCTACCTGTCCGATCGCGTCGGCCGGCGGCCGATGATCCTCGTCGGCGAGGCGGGGATGGTCGTCTACGCGCTGCTCCTGCTCGTCCTCGGCGACATCAAGTGGGCCGGGATCGCCGTCCTGATCTTCTCCGGCGTCCTCGGCTCGCTCGGCGGCTCCGCGGCTCAAGCGATGGTCGCCGACCTCGTCCCGCCGGAGCGGCACGAGACCGCGTACGCCGCCGTCCGCGTCGCGGCGAACTTCGGGATCGTGATCGGCCCACCGCTCGGAGCGCTCCTGCTCGTGCTCGGCTCGTGGTCGGCTCTCTTCTCGATGGTGGCAGTCCTCTCGGCGCTGGGCTGGCTCGTGGCGTTCCGGTACCTGCCCCGAGGTGGAGCCTTCGCCTCGGAGGAGCAACCGCGAAGCGGCTCCTTCGGGGCAATCCTCGGAGACAGGGCGTTCCTGCTGTTCCTCGGCTCCGCCGTGTTCGCCTGGCTCGTGTACGTCGCCTACGAGGTCGTGCTGCCGGTGTCGCTGGTGGACGGGTACGGCTACGAGCCGGCGGCGTGGGGATTCCTCGTCTGGATCAACCCGCTGCTCGTGACGCTCTTCCAGCTCCGGCTCACGCGGTTCGCCGCGCCCTTCGCGGCCGCGCCCAAGCTCGTCGTCGCGCTGCTCCTGATGGGCCTGCCGTACCTCCTGCTCGTCGCGACGCACTCGCTCGCCGCGATCGTCGTCGTCCTGACGGTCTTCGTGATCGGGGAGATGCTCTGGGTGCCGACGTCGCAGGCCGTGGTCGCGGAGCTCGCGCCGCCGGACATCCGGGGCGCGTACATGGGCGCGTTCGGGAGCGCACCGGCGATCGGATTCGCGCTCGCGCCCCTGATCGGGCTCCAGATGCGGAACAGCTTCGGCGACGACGCCACCTGGATCCTGTTCGCCAGCATCGGGGTCGTCGCCGCGGCCCTCGGCGGCCTCGCGCTCGCCGGCGTCCGGCGGCGCGTCGGCGGCGGACGCTCTGCTGTACTGAAGGCGTGAGGCAGGACGAGCGCGAGTCGCTGCTCCGCGAAGACGCGCCGCGGGCGCAGACGGCCCGCGAACGCCGGCAGCTCGAGGGCCTGCGAGAGGATCTTCGCTCGAGCCCGCTGCACGGTGGGCCGTTGCCGCTCCGTCTGCGCAACTTCAGGCCCGAGGCTGACGGCTACCTCGCTTCCCTCGGCGGCCCGCTGCCCTACATGCTCCGTCTCCGCGAGATCGAGGCGCTCACGTCGGAGCACCACCGTGCGCTCCGCGAGGAGCGGGAGCGCCTGGAGCGCACGCTCTCGCGGGCGGAGCTTCCCGCCGCATGGCGGGCGGTGGCGGAGGGCTGGCGCTTCGACGAGGTGAACGAGCTGATCGACCGGCACAACTCCTGGTACCCCGCCGAGTCCAGGCTGCCGATGGATCCGCGTCGCGGGGACTTCGTGCTCGTCAACGGCCGCGACTACCGGCTCCCCAGGCTGGATGCCACATGGGTGCTGGCACGGTACCCGGCCCTCGTGGAGGACGACGCGGCGGCCTGACGGGTCTCAGGCCGGGCGCGCCGCCCTGCGCGGGCCGCGCGTGGCGGCGACGAGGGTGAGCGCGCAGAGAGCTGCGCAGCAGAGATAGGGGACGGGGTCGCCGAGCGCCTGCGCGAGCGCGCCGCCGAGGGCCGGCCCGGTGAGCGCCCCGACCGCCCAGGCGGTGTTCGTGACCCCGAAGCCGATCCCCTGTGGCAGGCGCGCGCGCTCGGCCCGGTCGGCGACGAGCGCCATGCCCGGGGTGAAGAAGCCGCCGAACGAGACGGACGCGGCCACGACGAGCACGGCGATCAGCGCGGGCTCGGTCGCGAAGGCGATCGTGCAGGCGACCGCGATCGAGGCCATCAGCGCCAGCCTCACCGGGACGAGACGCCCGTGCCGGTCGGACATCCGGCCGACCACCGGGTTCACGGCGACCTCCACGAGCCCGGCCACGACGAACACCGCCGCGATCGCGATCGCCCCGCGCCCGGCTGCGTCGAAGCGCAGCGGGACCAGCACGTCGAGCACGCCGAAGAAGAGCGCAGGCAGGGTGTTGAGCCAGAGGCCGGCGACGAACGCGCGGTCACGCAGCGCACGGGCGATCGCGCCCGGGCTCGGCTCCTCGCGCCGGGCGGTCTCCACCGGGACGAGAGCGAGGGCGAGGGCGGCCGCGACGACGGAGATGGCCATGAACGAGACGCGGATGCCGGCGAGGTCCGCGATTCCACCGAACAACGGGCCGACGACGAACCCGAGCACCGCGAGCCCGAACACGGTTCCCAGCGCCTCGCCCCGCCGAGCGCGCGGGACGCTGACCGAGACCCATGCCAGGGCGCCCGCCCACGTCGTCGCGCTGGAGAGGCCCTGCACGAAGCGTGCGAGCCCGAGCGCGACCGGTCCGCCCGCGAGCCCGAACGCGAGACTCGCGGCAGCGAGCACGGTCAGGCCGGCGAGCACCCCGCGCTTCGGGCCGATGCGCCCGACCAGCAGGCCGCCGGGGATGCCGCCGAGCAACGCACCCGCGCCGTACGCGCCGAGCAGCAGGCCCGCCTCGAGCTTCGAGAGCCCGTAGGTGTCGGCGAAGCGGGGGAGAAGGGGGATGACCGCGCCGAACAGCATCGCGTCGAGGAACACGACCGAGCCGGTGAGGGCGATGGTGCGGCGCACCGGCCGAGAATACGCAGGCCCGAGCGGATAGTTGCGGCGGCGAAGCCGGGCGCAGCAGCGCGAGCCTCGGCGGGCGCTCGAAGCACCCGCATTCGCGGAGGTGCCTCAGCGAGACAGGAGGCGTTGGCGCACGAAGAAATGCACCGAGTCGGTCTCGCCTCCGTCCAACTCACCCGATCGACCTTCGCCGAAGCGATTGCCGGGCGGGAGAGCCTTCAACCTTCGGCGCTCCGTGCTCGGTGCACTCGGAAACCTACTGGCCATTTCGAACGTCGTCAAGGACATCTCTGATCGTCCTGGTCGCAAATTGCGACATTCTCGTTTGGAGACCGAAATTTCCGAGAGAATTGCTTTGGTCCACGCAAAAGCGCACCGAGTTCGGTGCTCCCTCGTCCGGCCTCCCGACCGACCGCCGCCGAAGCGACTGCCTGTCGGAGGGCCATCAACCTCAGGCGCTCCGTCCTCGGTGCACTCGGGACACTACGACCCGGATCTGGGTGCGTCAAGTGGGAACCGATCGGAAAACCCGCTCTTTGCGTTGTTTTCCTTACACGTAGTATTCACTTGCGTATGAACGCCTGTGCTCTAGACTCGAAAGGACCATGGATTCGCCGAGCCGGGTGCGCTTTCGTCCACTTCCCCGGCTGACCTTCCGCTTCCGCGTACGGCCTCCCGGGGGAGCTTCGTCCTAGTCGCGTCCCGTGCTCGGCGCAGCGGCAATCTACGCTTGGCGCGCGCCGCCTGCAAGGGGATCGGTCGACGGAAACGCCGCAAATTGCGAACGAGAGAGGGCAGATGACGGGAGAGCACGTGGTGGTGACGGGTGCGAGCAGCGGGATCGGACGCGCGGTCGCGCTGCGCCTGGCGCGGGAGGGCGCCTCGCTGACGCTGCTCGCACGCGACGAGCCCCGCCTGCGTGAGACCGCGGCCCGGATCGCCGGCCCGACACACGTCGAGTCGTGCGACATCCGCGCGCGCCGTCGCGTGGACCGGGCGTTCGCGCGCGCCGCGGAGGCGCTCGGGCCGATCCACGCCCTCGTCGCGGCGAGCGGGATCGGAGGCCCGAACGGGGAGGAGGACGACGGCGGCGACCGCTTCGACGACATCGTCGCGACCAACCTGAACGGCACGTACTACTGCGTGCGGGCCGCACTCCGGCATCTCGCCTCGGGCCCGGACACGCGTCACGTCGTCGTGCTCTCGTCGATCCTCGCCCGGATCGCCGTTCCCGCCTACACGGGGTACAGCGCCTCGAAGACCGGTCTGCTCGGCCTCGTCCGTTCCTTCGCCGCGGAGCTCGCCCCGGGGGGAGTCCAGGTGAACGCGATCTGCCCGGGCTGGGTGGACACCGACATGGCGTGGCTCGGGCTCGACGCGACCGCACGGGACACCGGCGGGACGCGCGAGGACGCGTACCGCGACGCGATGCGCGAGGTTCCGGCGGGACGGATGGCGCAGCCCGAAGAGGTCGCCGGCACCGTGGCCTGGCTCCTCTCGCCGGACGCGCGCGGCGTCACCGGGCAGGCGATCGACCAGAACGGCGGCGCGTGGATGGGGTGAGCGGGAGGCCCGTCGAGGAGACGACCTCCGGCGCTCCTCCGACCGGCCCCGTGCCGGTGCACCTGCCGGCGGCGAAGCGCGCCCTCGACGTCACGGTCTCGGCCTCCCTCCTCGTCGTGCTCGCACCCGTCTGGGCGGCCGTCCTCGGTGCGATGGGCATGGACATGCTCCGCTGCCCGCGCGACCGCGGGCGGCTGCTGTACCGCGAGCGCAGGGTCTCGCGCGGCCGCACGTTCGGGCTGTTGAAGTTCCGCACCCTGCGCGAGAGCGTCCTCGTCGAGGCCGACGGCCATGCCCGCCCGTACGAGGCGGACGCCGTCAATCTCACGTGGGCCGGGCGGCGCGTCCTGAAGCCGTTCTACCTCGACGAGCTGCCGCAGCTCCTGAACGTCCTGCGCGGCGACATGAGCCTGGTCGGCCCGCGCCCGTGGCCGCCTGAGCTCGTCGAGCGGCAGCTCGGACGCGGCGTCGACTACCGGTTGCGCGTGCCGGCCGGCTGGACGGGCCCTGCGCAGGTGTCGAAGGGCCTCGACGTGGAGTTCGAGCGGCTCGACCGCGAGTACGTGGAGCGGCTCGAGACGCGACCCGCGCGCGAGATCGTGCGGCACGACCTCGCCCTGCTGTGGCGTACGCTCGGCACCATCCTGCGCGGACAGGGGCTGACGTATTGACCTACGAGAAGCGGATCGAGATCAGGTGGCGCGACGTCGACGCCCTCCGGCACGTCAACAACGCCGTCTACGCGACGTACCTCGAGGAGTGCCGCGACGGATGGCTCCAGCAGGCGCTCGGCGACCACGCGGCGATGTGGGACTACGTCCTTGCGCGCGTCGCGATCGACTTCCGCCGTGAGGTCGGGCTCGACGATGAGGCGGTGGTCGTGCGCGCGTCCCTGGCGCGGATCGGCAGGTCGAGCATGACGCTGAGCGAGGAGATCCGACGGCTCGACGGCACGCTCGCGGCCGAGGCGGAGTCCGTGATCGTCGCCCGCGATCCGCAGACGGGTCGCTCCCGTGCTCTGACGGCCGCGGAGCGGGAACGGCTGACGGCCGCGCTTCCGCACGAGCGGGACGTCGGTGACGCGGCGGACGACGCGGCGAGCCGAGGGGAAGGGCGCCGGTCGCAGGCCGCCACGTGAGCGGTCGTGCTCGGAGAGCTGCCGGTCGCCCTGTAGCGTGACCGCCGTGGAGCGGCCGGTCGTGGGGATCACGTCGTACGCGCAACCGGCGCGCTGGGGCGCCTGGGAGCTCCCCGCCGCGTTCGTCCCGCTCTACTACGTCGACTCGGTCGAGCAGGCGGGTGGGCGGCCGCTCGTCGTTCCCCCCTCGACGGACGCCGTCGACGAGACGCTCGACGTGCTCGACGGCGTCGTGTTCTCCGGCGGGATCGACATCGACCCGGGTGCCTACGGCGCCGAGCGGCACCCGACGACCGATCCGGCGCAGGGCCGGCGCGACTCGGGCGAGCTCGCGCTCCTCACGCGCGCGCTCGAGCGAGACGTGCCGACCCTCGCAATCTGCCGCGGGTTCCAGCTCCTGAACGTGCTGCGCGGCGGCGACCTGCTCCAGCACCTGCCCGAGAGCGTCGGGCACGAGGGTCATCGCGAGCAGCTCGGCCGGTTCTCCGAGCATCCGGTCGAGGTGCGGGAGGGGTCGCGTCTCGCGACGATCCTCGGCACCCACCACGAAGGCGTGCAGTCGAGCCACCACCAGGGCGTCGGACGCGTGGGGGAGGGTCTCGTGGAGACCGCGTGGGCGGAGGACGGCTCGCTCGAAGGGCTCGAGGACCCCGCGAAGCGGTTCGCGGTCGCCGTCCTCTGGCACCCCGAGATGGAGGAGGACAAGCGGCTCTTCGCGGCGCTCGTCGACGAGGCGCGCAGCTACCGCGCCGAGCGGCGCCGGTCCTGAGCGCGAGCCGGGTTCTCAGACGCCGACGACGTGGACGAGCCAGCGGCGCTCGCGCTCGCGGTCGAGCTCGAGGAAGAGCACCCGCTGCCACCGGCCCAGGCAGAGGACGCCGTCGCGCACCGGGATCGACTCGCCGGCCGGCCCCATCAGCATCGACATGCAGTGGGAGTGGCCGTTCGAGGCCTCCATGTCCTCCTCGGTCAGGTTCTCGGTACGGCGGTCCCAGTCGTCGTGCGCGTAGTAGTGCTCCGTCGGGACGAGCCTGCGCAGCAGCACCGAGAAGTCCTCGAGGAAGCCTCGCTCGTACTCGTTCACGCGCACCGAGCACGTCGTGTGCGGCGAGTAGACGCAGCAGACGCCGTCCCGCACGCCGCTCTCCTGCACCGCCTCCTGCACCTGCTCGGTGATGTCGGTGACCGAGAGGCCGCCCGCGGTGCGCAGGGTCGTCTCGCGATGGAACGTCTTCATCGACCTGTCGCGAGCGCCGGTCTCGGCGAGGCTCGCGGTCGTCGTCTCGGGCGCGCTCGCCATGTGTCCAGGCATTGTGGCAGTGATTCGCCCCGAGGCGGTTGCGGAACCGTCTACGCTGGCCCGCGCGGGCCCGTAGCTCAGCTGGTCAGAGCAGCCGACTCATAATCGGTAGGTCCCTGGTTCGAGTCCAGGCGGGCCCAATGAAAGCCCTCGGTCCGTGCGGGAACCGTATGAGAGCGCGGGTTGCCGATAGCCGCCGTTCCACGGGGGTCACGAGGGTTACACAGCGGGTGGCGCAGCAGTGCACGACGCGGGGCGTGCCGCCTCCTACCGTCACCTCATGGTCGGTCGAGGTGGAGCAAGGAGGAGGGAACGATGAATCAGCAGCCGATACGGATGTTCTTCGCGACGGTCGCGCTCGCCGCGGTCGCGGCGGTGCTCGCGAGCACGGGAAACGCGCGCCTCCCGGAGGGTGACGGCGTACACACCGTCGCCGCGCAGTCGCAGCGTCACAGGACGGTCGCGAAGCCGCAGCAAGCCGCAAGGGGGAGCGTCGTCCTCGATCCCGCGATCTGGGCCGCGATCCTGCGGAACAACACACGGCTCACGACGAACCCGCAGCAGGCCGCCGGGGCGAGCGTCGTCCTCGATCCCGCGATCTGGGCCGCGATCCTGCGGAACCACACACGGCTCACGACGAACGCATCAATCCCCTCCGTCGACCCGGCGACGTTCGAGGGATACCGAGGTTAGAAGGGTCGGCACCAGCACCAGGGCCCAGGCGGAGCATCGGTCTCGAATCGCGGTCTCGAGTAAGCGCTCGAGACCGCGACTCGAGCTTTCGAGCGGCGCACCTCGAGGACGGCTTCGAGTTCGTCCGGAGGGCTTCGATTCCGAAAGTCCGCGTGGTCGGCCGGGCACGGATCGTGCTCCATACCAAAGACAGGGGTACGGAGAGCGGCGCTGTTCGGAACCAGGCGGCCCATCTCGACGCATGATCTCCGGCACCGGAGGATCTCCCCCAACGGCAGGGACGTCGTGTGCGGAGATCGCGCGCCTCGTGGGCGAGCGGAAGCTCTCGATTCACTGCCGACACGTCCACGCACGTGCTCGTCGACGTCCGAGCCTTCCCACGTCTGGCAGCACGGCCTCGGGCGGGAGACATCGGGGAAAACGCGGATTCGAGGCGCGGCAAGATCCATTGCATCGTACGTCGATGGGCGGGATACTCCTGGGGTGCGCCGGGTGACTGCAGCGGTTGCGTTGGTGGTTCTCGGGCTGGTCTCGATCGGGGTCGTGGCGGGATGCGGTGGGGGGGACGAGAAGGGGACGAACCCGAGCGACCCGCACGTGGCGATGGGTGCTCACCTGTTCGTGCAGTTCGGGTGCTCTGCCTGTCACGGCGAGCAGGGGCAGGGTGGTGTGTCGAGCGACGTGCCGGCGCTGAAGGATGCGGGGAAGGGGTTCAGCGTGGCGCAGCTGAGGCAGATCATCGACGGCGGCCTGGGTGAGTCGGAGAACCCACAGAAGCCGTACATGCCGGTCTGGGGGCCGGTGATCTCGGACAGCCAGGTGAACGACCTCGTCGCGTACCTGCAGGCGGGGCTTCCCCAGGTCGAAGATGCGACACCGGTCGCGGTACCGCGCGACCAGGGAGCCGCTGTCGCCGGCGCCGCGCTCTACGTACGCGACGGCTGCATCAACTGCCACGGTCCGAGCGGCCTCGGTGGCGTGCCCAACCCGCTCTCGGAGGACAAGACGATCCCCTCGCTCTCCGGCCAGGACTTCCGCGAGGAGTTCAATACCGACGCAGAAGATCAAGGACGATGATCCACTCCGGCAGCGTGATCGGCAAGCCGCCGATCGCGAGCATGCCGCACTGGGGCGGGATCATCCCCGACGAGGACCTCGACGCACTCGTCGCCTACCTGAAGACCCTGCAGTAGCCGGCCACGCGTCCGAGCATTGCGGCGTGGGGACAGCGCCCGCCCGCGCGGTGCCCGCCCCGGAGGCTGGTGTTTGAGCAGTGCGTGAACGAGAAACCCACTCCACATGTCGTGGCGGCGCGACGTCGACGTGGCCGGAGTGCCCGTGGAGGCCCACCACGTCCCCGAGCTGATCACCCGACTCCGCATGGCCGGCTATCCCTTCGTCGCGAACAAGGTCGAACGAGCGCTCGGCACGAGAACGGTGCACGTCGCATTCGGGGCCACCGAGCGCGAGGCGATCGTTCGTGTGATCGCCGACAGGCCAACCCAGTTCTCCGAGCTCTACGCGGTGCTCCTCCGCGACCTCGAGCGGCGGCGGGCCGGGGGCTGACCACCCGGCCACCCGAGCGAACGCGAATCCGGGTCGCGGCCCGACGCACGTGAGCTCCCTCCCCGTGACGATCCCGCATGCCGCGCGGCGCGCGTGTCAGTGCTCGTGGCCCGCGTCCTTGCGGGCGTGCTCCGTGCGGAAGCTGCCGGTGACCAGCCAGCCGAGGAAATCGAGCAGGTCCCTGACGCCCCCGCCCCACGTCGGGGGCCGGCTGCCGTCCCAGAGGTAGCGCATGCGCTCATCTACCGCGCCTCCGGGCCGTCGCGTGAGCGAGGCTATCCGCGCCCCGGGTGCGGGAAACTACTCGTCGGGTCGCGCCGTCGTATGCTGCCGGAGACCACGGAGAAGGGAGGCGGGATGCTGGGCGGCAAGGACGCGGTGGCCACGCTCGCGGTCAGCGACCTGGAGCGGGCACGTGACTTCTACGAGAACACGCTCGGGCTCGAGGCGGCGCAGGAGATGCCGGGGGCGGTCGTCTACAAGAGCGGCAGCTCGGCCGTGCTCGTCTATCCGTCGGAGTATGCCGGGACGAACAGGGCCACGGCCGCCTCCTGGGCGGTCGGCGACGACTTCGACGCCATCGTGCGGGAGCTCGGATCGAAGGGCACGACGTTCGAGCACTACGACGATTTGCCCGAGACCACACGGGAGGGCGATGTCCACCTGATGGGCGAGCTCAAGTCGGTGTGGTTCAAGGACCCCGACGGGAACATCCTCAACCTCGTCAACACCTCGATGTAGCGAGCTCGCGATGCGGCCCCGGTCGACAGGCGCGACGGCCCGGCCGCGGTGTTCGCTACGCGAGGACGTCGTCGATCGAGCTCGGCTCGGTGCTTTCGATCTCGACGACCGAGATCGGGGTGTCCGACGTGGGGTTGATCTTCGTGACGTAGCCGCGGAGCGCCGTCGCGCTTCCGTCGGGAGCCGAGGCCGGGCTGATGGCGATCGTCTCACCGACCTCGGGGAGCCAGCTCGCCGTGTACCGGTAGGCGCCCACCTCGAACAGCGGCAGGCCCGAGCCGACCTTGACCAGCGTCACGGCGTATGTGTGCTCACCGTTCATCTGCGACGCACGCTATTCGGGCTCCCGCGCCGGCACCCGAGCCGATCGGCCAGCCTCGTCTCGGCGGATCGGACAGTGACAGCTCGACGAGTGGCTCGTCGAAGGTCCAGGCACGCCGAGGGTCGCATGCGGCCGCGGCCCGGCCGCAGCCGCCGCTAGTCCCTGGCGGTTGCGGGCTCGAGCGGGCTCGGGCGCGTCCGCAGCAGCCGGGCCGTCCACGCGGGCAGCCACCAGTTCCAGCGTCCGAGCAGCTGCATCACGGACGGGACGAGCAGCGCGCGGATCACGGTCGCGTCGAAGATGATTCCGGCCGCGAGCCCGATCGCGAACTGCTTGATGTCGGGGCCTGGGCTCGTCGAGAGCGAGAAGAACGCGAACATCAGCACGAGCGCGGCACTGGTGACGAGCTTGCCGGTTCTCTCCAGGCCGAGCTCGATCGCCCGAGGCGTGTCTCCCGTCTCCTCGTAGGCCTCGCGCATCCGCGTGAGCATGAAGACCTCGTAGTCCATGGAGATCCCGTACAGGAAGGCGAAGATCATCAGCGGGATCCAGGAGATGATCGCGTCGGTGGCAGGCACCCCCCAGATGGCATCGCTGCCGTGCCCGTCCTGGAAGACGAACACGATGATCCCGTAGGCGGCCGCGAGCGAGACGAGGTTGAGGAAGACCGCCTTGAGCGCGAGCACGACCGAGCGGAAGGCGCGCATCAGCAGGACGAAGGTGAGGACGAGGACGAACAGGAGCACGTAGGGGAAGTTCCCGTAGACCGCCTTGATGAAGTCGCGGCTCTCGGGCGCGACACCGCCGAGCGCGACCCGCGTCGACCCGCCGAGCTCGTGCTGCACGGCGGGCAGGACGTGGTCGCGGAGGTTGGAGATCGTGGACTTCGCAGCGCGAGAGTTGCCGTCGTGCTCGCCGAACGCCTCGACCAGACCGGTGGTTCCGGTGCGCCAGCTGCGCGGCGCCGACGCGCCGTCGACTCCGTCGGCTGCCGCGACTGCGTCCGCAGTCCGGGCCAGCGCCGCGGGTGTCGCGCCGTGCTCGACCAGGACGACGTACGGCAGATACACCCCGTCGGGGATCCCTGCGGACGCGATCGCCGCCCGGCCGGCCTGGGCGTCCCCGCTGCCCGGCTCGTTCCGGATCTCTGCGTCGCTCGGATTGATGTGGAAGGCCGGGAGGACGACGAGCGTCACGATCGCGATGCCGACGAGGAAGATCGGCAGGGGCCGCCGTGTCACGAGACGTGCCCACCGACCCCAGAATCCGGTCCCGGACGCGGGCGGCTCGACGAAGCGTCGCGGCATCACCCGCACGCTGTTGATCCGGTGACCGAGCACCGCGAACAGCGCGGGCAGCAGCGTGATCGACGCGAGCACCGAGACGGCGGGGATCAGCATGCCGCCGAGCCCGATCGAACGGATGAACGGGAGCGGCAGGATGACCATGCTCAGCAGCCCGATCGCGACGGTCGAGCCCGAGACGATCACCGAGCGGCCGGCGTGCGTCATCGTCTCCACGAGCGCGTCGTCGGCCGAGCGGCCGTTCGCGAGCTCCTCCCGGAAGCGGAAGGTCATCAGCAGCGCGTAGTCGATCGCGACCCCGAGACCCACCAGCGCGACGAGAAACTGGACGATGATCGACACGTCGGTGACGTACGTGAGGGCGAGCACGCATGCGAACGTCGTCATGATCGACGCGGCCGCCATCACGAGCGGCATCGCGATCGCCGGCAGGGTGCCGAAGACGAACAGCAGGATGACGAGCGCGCCCAGGGCGCCGATCAGCGTCTCGGTGAGGACGCCGGGCCCCGACGCTCCGCCCTGCGAGTCGAAGATCGCGTCGCGACCCGTCAGGTGCACGGACACGCCGGGCGGCGCCGCTCGCCGGAGGGCGGCGCGCGTCGCGGCGATCGGCGGGAAGCTCGAGAACGTGGCGTTGCCCGGCGGGTAGATCGTCGCGACCATCGTGTGGCGGTCCTGCGAGAGGTACATGTCGCTGTGCGTGTCGAACCACGAGCCGACCCGCCCGCCCTGCACGACGCCGGCAGCCGCGTCGATCGCCCGCTCGACGCCGGGCACCTGGGTCACGTCCTTGCCGGGCGACGCGACCACGACGACCAGCGGCGGCTGCTCCCCGGAGCCGAACGCGTCGAGCGTCCGCTGATTCGTCTCGTACGCGGAGAACCCCGGGATCGAGAACGACTCGAACCAGCGATCCGAGAGACGCATCGCCGAGGCGACGCCGACGATCGTGAGGACGATCCAGATCGCGATCACCAGCAGCCGGTGGCGGATGACCAACCGTGCAAGACCGGCCATCTCCCGAGGCTAGCGGCCGGCGTGACCCGGCTGGTCCGATCCCGCTGCGCGTCGGGCTCGGCGGACCGCGGAAGAACTACCGATGCGAGCCCTGCCCGCCGCCCGTACGCTGCTCGCCGGGAGATGAAGTCGTCGAGAGGAGTGGAGATGCCAGACGAAACCGAGAGCCCTGTGCTCGACCTGCTCGGGGAGATGACGGCCGACTCGGTCGAGGCTTCGAGCCTCGATCCGGAGACGCTGATGCTCGTACGGATCGCGGCCCTCGTCGCTGTCGACGCGCCGCCGGCGTCGTACATGATGAACCTCGCCGCAGCGAAGGATCTTGGCATCGACGATGATCAGGTCCGTGGTGTCCTCGCCGCCATCGCCCCCATCGTCGGGACCGCGCGTGTCGTTTCGGCCATGGGCAAGATCGTGCGCGCGCTCGGCCTCGCGATCGAGCTCGCAGAGCTCGAGGAGGTGGAGGGCTAGGCTCGTTCCCGGATCCGGGACGAACGACGTCCTCGGGCGGCGCGACCATCGCTCCGCCCGAGGCGTCTTGCGAGACGCGGCGGCGGAGGGCGTGAGCACGTGACCGGCGTGGACGACACCTCGACGTCCGCGACCGCGACCCCGGACGGCGACCGCGACCGCGTGATCGAGCCCCGCTGGCCGGTCGCGCTGGCGCTGGGGCTGTTCATCGCGATCTCGATCGTGCTGCGTGTCGTCCAGCCGCACCGCGAGTCGCTGGGGCCCGTCTGGCTCGTCCCGAGCATCGAGATCGCGCTGCTGGCCCTCCTCGTGGCGGCCGACCCCGCCAACCTGCGCGGCCGCAGGCATTGGCTCCGCCCGCTCTCGATCGGTCTCGTGAGTGCGCTCACCGTCGCCGCCCTCACGTCGACCGTCGTGCTGATCGTCGAGCTCGTGCGAGGCGGGAAGGTGACGCAGGAGGCGACGTCGCTGCTCGCCTCGGGCGCCGTGATCTGGCTCGGCAACGCGCTCGTCTTCAGCCTTCTGTACTGGCTGCTCGACAGCGGCGGGCCGTACGCACGCTACGTGGGCGAGCGCCCGTTCCGCGACTTCGCGTTCACGCAGCAGATGAGCCCCGAGCTCGCCCCGCCCGATTGGCGCCCGCACTACGTCGACTACTTCATCCTCGGTCTCACCACGAGCACCGCGTTCAGCCCGACGGACGTCATGCCTCTGGCCCGCTGGGCGAAGCTGACGATGGCCCTGCAGTCGTTGATCTCGCTGACGGTCGTGGGGCTCGTGATCGCCCGCGCCGTGAACGTGTTCGCGTAGCCCCGCGGCAGTTGCCGCCGTGGAGCGAGCGGGTCGAGCCTCAGCGCGACCGGTCGTCGGCGGCTCGGGCCTCGTCCTCGAGCAGCGCCACCACGGCGTTCGCCCAGTCGGCGACGTCGTCGCGAGGCTCCTGGTCCCGGATCGTGACGAAGCCCGCGATCAGACTGGAGAGCTCCTGGTCCGTGAGCGCAGGCTCCGGCTCGCCGGCGTCGGTCGCGCCGAGGTCGGCCTCGGCCTTCCGCGCCCGGGCGAACCGGAGCAGCCGCGTCCGATCGCCGACGAGCTCGGCGAGCTGCGTCAGCAGCTCGTCCACGCGCGCTCGGCCTGCGGGGGTAAGTGCCGCGACCGTCCGCGCCAGGTACTCGCTGTGGTGGTCGTCCGTCGCCATGCCGCTCCTGCGCGGATCTTCACACGTGAGCCGGCTCGCCGGGTCGAGCGGCGGCCTGGGACTCGGCGAGCAGGAGCACGGCGCCGACCAGGAAGCAGAGCCCACCGAAGGCGGTGAAGAGGTTGGCGGCCGCAAGGTCGAGGACGCTGCCTGCCGACGGAACCCAGAACGCCGCGATCGCCGAGATGCCGAACGCGACACAGCCGACGAGGTTGACCGCCGCGATCTTCCACTCGAGCCCGCGCTGCAGCGTCCAGAGCAGGCCGCCGCAGACCTCGGCGTAGGCGAGGTAGCCCGAGACGAGGAAGCACGCGGACCCGACCAGGTCCGGTGTCCAGACGAGGCGGCGTTCGAGGCTCTCGGGCCCCGGCGGCGGGGCGGCGCGCATCCTCAGGCGGGAGGGCGCGGCGTGAACGGGTGGAGCTCGTCCTCGCCTTCCCGGACGACCCCGAAGCTCGACTCGGGCACCTCGTTCCAGGCCCCCTCCAGATCCCCGAGCGGCTCGGAGACGACGAGTCGCGACTCGTCCGAGAGCTGGTGGAGCACCGGATTGTCCGGGTACTGCGCACGCAGCGTGTCCACGCGGGTCGAGTAGAAGAGCGAGCGCGACTTCCCTTCGCTCGAGTACCGGAAGCCCCAGATGCTCCGCCCGTCGGTGGTCGCGACCGTCATCTGGACCGGGTGCTCGATCCCGTGCTCACGCCCGACGTGCTCGATCAGCCCGACCGCCCGCTCGACGGCGGCCGGTGGATCGTCCTCGAGACCCATGGTCAGCGCGAGGAAGAAGAACGTCTCGGAGTCGGTCGAGCCCTCGATGTCGAGGTAGAGCGACGGGTCGACCGCGAGCAGCAGCTCGCGCTTGACCTCGTGGAAGCCGGCGATCGAGCCGTTGTGCATCCAGAGCCAGTGGCCGTGGCGGAACGGGTGGCAGTTGGTCTGCTGCACGGGCGTCCCGGTCGAGGCGCGGATGTGCGCGAACACGAGGCCCGAGCGGACGTGGCCCGAGAGCTCCTTCAGGTTGCGATCGTTCCAGGCGGGCTCGACGCTCTTGAAGACCGCAGGCGTCGACGCTTCCCCGTACCAGCCGACCCCGAAGCCGTCCCCGTTCGTGGTCTCCACGCCGAGCCGGGAATGGAGGCTCTGGTCGATCAACGAGTGCGTGGGCTTGTAGAGCAGCTCCTCGAGCAGGACGGGCGTCCCGGAGTACGCGAGCCAGCGGCACATCGTCTCTCCTCCTCTTTCAGTGGGCGAAGCCTGCCCCGGCGGACGCGTCCACCACGGGCTCCGGCTGGCGCTGCAGGCGGGGAAGCTGGCGCTGGAGATCGTGCACGAGCATGTCCGCGAGGTCGTGCGTGAACCCTCGCCGGACGACGACCCGGAGCGCCGCCAGGTCGGTGCGGTTCTCGGGGAACGTGTACGCGGGGACCTGCCAGCCGCGCTCCCGGAGCGCGCTCGAGACGTCGAAGACGGTGAAGTTGTCGACGTCGTCGCTCAACCTGAAGGCGAAGACCGGCAGCTCGTCGCCGCTGGTCAGGAGCGTGAACGGGCCCAGCTCCGCGATCATGCCGGAGAGGCGGGTCGCGACCTCGCGGGCGTAGCCCTGCACCTTCCGGTACCCGTCGAAGCCGAGCCGGAGGAAGTTGTAGTACTGCCCGACGACCTGCGCCCCCGGACGGGAGAAGTTCAGGGCGAATGTCGGCATGTTGTCGCCGAGGTAGTTGACCCAGAAGATCAGGTCCTCGGGCAACGAGGCCGAGTCGCGCCACACGATCCAGCCGACCCCCGGGTACACGAGCCCGTACTTGTGGCCGGACGCGTTGATCGAGGCGACGCGCGGGAGCCGGAAGTCCCAGACGAGCTCCGGGTCGACGAACGGCGCCACGAACGCGCCCGAGGCGCCGTCGACGTGCACCGGAACGTCGAGGCCCGTCTCGCGCTCGAGCGCGTCGAGCGCGTCGCAGATCTCCTTCACCGGCTCGTACGACCCGTCGAACGTGGAGCCGAGGATCGCGACGACGCCGATCGTGTTCTCGTCGCAGAGCTTCACCGCCTCTTCGGCGGAGAGATGGAATCGCTCCCCCTCCATCGGCACGAGCCGCATCTCGACGTCCCAGTAGTTCGCGAACTTCTCCCAGCAGACCTGGACGTTGATCCCCATCACGAGGTTCGGTTTGTCGGTCGCCTCCCCCGCGGCGGCGCGCCGCTTCTGCCAGCGCCGCTTGAGCGCCAGCCCGCCGAGCATCGCCGCCTCGCTCGAGCCGGTCGTCGAGCAGCCGGTCGCCTCGTCGCCGTCCGGCGCGTGCCAGAGGTCGCTCAGGATGGTGACGCAGCGCATCTCGAGCTCGGCCGTCTGCGGGTACTCGTCCTTGTCGATCATGTTCTTGTCGAGGCACTCGGCGAGCAGCTTCTCGGCCTGGGCATCCATCCAGGTCGTGACGAACGTCGCGACGTTGAGGCGCGCGTTCCCGTCGAGCATCAGCTCGTCGTGGACGATCTGGTAGGCGACGTCGGGCGGCAGCTCGCCGGTCGGCAGGCGGTAGCGCGGGATCTGTCCGCGTTCACGCGAGAAGAGATGGCCGACGCTGAGCTCGGCCGACCCGCTGTCGGGCACGTCCGGATGCTTGAGACCCATCGACCGAACCTCCTTCGCGGCGTCGAGCCACGTCTGGGAGTTGCAGGGCCCGCTCGTCGACGTCCGGGACGCCGGCCTCCGAGGACCCGGCGCGAGGCTACCAACCCGTCTGCCGCGCGCTCGTCCCGCGCGCGGGCTTCACCCGGGTGAACCCGCGGTCGGCGCCGGACCGCCGTCCTTCAGGGGGAGGCGGCGTCCGCGACGAACGCGGCGATCGCCTCGCCGAAGGCCCGGCGGCTCGCCTCCCAGGCGTAGAACATGTGTCCCCCGCCGAAGTGGCGCACCGTCAGGCGATCCGCGATCTGGGGGTCGAGGCGCATGAGGTTCCGCAGCCGGTCGCTCGCGTAGTACGGCGTCACGAGGTCGAACCGGCCGTGGGTGACGAACGCCTTCATGTGGGGGTTGAGCGACATCCCGTAGCGGAAGTCGTCGGTCGCCCCCGCCAGCGGCAGGAAGGCGTGCTGCGCGGCGTCGTCCTTCCACGCCGTGTTCACCTCGTAGCTGAGCAGCGTGTACTCGCGGTCGGTCTCGACGCCGATCTCGGAGCGGAGCACCTGGTTGACCGCCATCGTGTACGCGGGGCTGATGCCCGAGAGCGTCGGGTCGGGGCCGGCGAACGCGTCCCGGTCGGGGAACGGGTCGATCGTCGTGACGGTGGTGTCGTACAGCCCGAGCACCTTCCGCTCGTCCCGCAAGAGCTCGCGCGCGAAGGTGCCGATCGGAAGCCGTCCCTCGGCGCGTGCCACGAGGTCCGCGGGCAGGCCGACGAGGTCGGCGAGCCGCGCGAGGACGCGGTCGCGGTCGCCCTTGGCGGCCGCGGCGCCGCGCACGAGGAACGACGCGAAGTCGCCCGTGGCGAACGCCTCCGCCTCGCGCAGCACGTCCTCGACCGGCGTCTCCGCCGTGAAGGCGCGGGAGCGGCCGTGATGCACGGCCGCGAGCGCCATCGTCGGGAGCGTGTCGACCCAGCCGAGGACGTCGTAGTCGGTCGGGTTCAGGGTCGAGATCTCGAGCGCGGGGGAGATGAGGATCGCGCCGTTGAGCCCGATCCCCGAGCTCTCCTGGAGCATGCGCACCAGTCGTCCGACGCGGTAGCCCCCGTAGCTCTCGCCAGCGACGAACACGGGTGCCCCCCACCGCCCGCTCGTCGACAGCCAGCGCCCCATGAACTCGCACAGGGACTCGAGGTCACGCTTCTGGCCGAAGAACTCCTTGGGGTCGACCGCGTCGTCCTGCTTGTCCCCGCCGGCTGGCGATTCCTTCCCCTTGTCCCGGTCGCTCTCGATCACGCGGCTGAAGCCTGTGCCGACGGGGTCGACGAACACGAGGTCGGTGAACGCGAGCCAGGACGCCTCGTTCTGCACGAGGCGGGGCGGCATCTCCGGGAGCGAGCCGTCCGGCGGGAACGCGACCCGTCTCGGTCCGACCGCTCCCAGGTGGAGGTAGGCGGACGAAGCCCCCGGGCCGCCGTTGAACACGAACGTGAGCGGCCGCCGCTCGTCGCCGTCCGTCGCCACGTACGCGACGGAGAAGATCTCGGCGGCCGGCTTCTCCTTCTTGTGGAGGACGATCCACCGGGCGCTGGCCGTGTACTCGAGCGGCGTCGCGCCGCCGGTCCAGGTCGCGCTCGTCTCGGCCCCGGCGGGCGGCTCGTAGGCGGCCTTCGACGGCTTCGCCTGCTGCTCCGCCTCGCTCACGGGCGAGAGGCTATCCGACTGGTCTCAGACGAGCGGCATGCGCCGGCTCCGGGGGCGCATGTGGGCCGCGCGACCTCCCCACGGGTCGCGCGGCCCACTCCTCGATCGGCCCGTCAGCCGCGGGCCGTCCGGACCTGCACGAGTCGTCTCGTCGAGACGCCCGCGAGCAGGTTCTCGCCTCTCTTCCTCGCCCGCACGAAGAACTGCACGCTGTAGCTGTTCTTGAGCGGGAAGTCCCGCTGCGGCGTGAAGCTCACCGTCGCCCAGCCGTCCTGCCCCGTCTTCTGCTCGCCGTTGGACGAGGTGACGAGCGGCGTCGAGCGCCCGAACACGAGCACGTCGCGGACGTAGTAGCCGCGCGTGTCGGACACGTGGACGCGGAGCTGGACCGGCGTGTTACGCGAGCGGACCACGGTCGGGGTGAACTTGATGCCGTCGATCACGAGGCGCGCCGGCAGCACCACGCTCGTGACCGGGATCGAGTACTTCCCGTTCGAGAGCTTGATCGCTCCGGCGGGGAGCACAGGTCCGGTGCTCTGCACCGCGCCCGTCGGGTTCGACGCAGCGAGAGCGGATCCCTGGCTGTTCTTCGCGGTCACGCGGACACGGAGACGATGACCGACGTCACTCGCCGTGAGCACGTACTTCGTGGTGGCGGCGCCACCAATCGCGGGGCAGTTCGAACCGTCTGGCTTGCCGCCGTCGGCGCCGCAGCGAACCCACTGGTATGCGAGCGTGATCGGGCTCGCGCCGCTCCAGCTACCGCCGCCGGCCGTCAACGTCTGGCCTTGTCTCGAGGTGCCGGAGATCGTCGGTTCCTTCGTGTTCTTCGGCGGGCCGGCGCTCGGAGCTGCCTGGACGTTCGCAGTGGCGTTCGAGGCCCATGTCGCGCTGCCACCGCTGTTGGTCGCGGTCACGCGCGCGCGCATCCGCTGGCCGACGTCGCCGGCGACGAGCTTGTAGCTCTGCCCGTTCGCCCCGGGGACAGCCGGACAGTTCGAGCCGTCCGGCAAGCCACCGTCCGCTCCGCAGCGCACCCACTGGTACGCGAACGTGATCGGTGCCGTTCCGGCCCAGCCGCCGCTCGTCGTGGTGAGTGTCTGCCCCTCGACCGGCGAGCCCGTGACCACGGGGTCGGAGGTGCGCTGGGGTGCGGCGGTGGCTGTGACAACCGCCGTCGGCGCCGACAACGCCTGGCCGCCGCCCGATCCCGCGGCCGTCACGCGCACGCGAAGCGTGTTGCCCACGTCTGCGCCGACCACCTGGTAGACCTGGCCGGAGGCGATCGGAGAGCCGCCGGTGTTGCAGTTGGCGCCGCTCGCGTCGCAGCGGAACCAGTCGTAGGTGAAGCCGGTCGTGGTGCCGGACCAGGTGCCCGACGTCGCCGTGAGGGTCTGGCCGACCACGGCGCTACCGGAGATCGTCGGCGGTGAGGTGTTCGCCTGCGACTGTGCCTGTGCGGGGCCGCTCGCGACGACCGCGACGAGCACGGCGCCGGCGGCGAGCGCGACGCTCGCAACCGCGGTCCAGCGCCGTGTCGAGGTACTTCGTCTGGAATCCATGGGGAGGCTCCTCCGTCGAGTTGTGATGCACGTGGTGCCTCTATACGCCGTTGTCCGATGCGAGAAACGGAATGCGAGGAAACTCTCACACGTGCTTACAGCGGGCGAATAGATCGTTACACGACGCACACAAACACGCGCGGTCGACTGCCCTTCGCGCGAGAGGAACCCCGGGTTGCGGGCCGTATTGGATCGATGCGGCTCCCTTTTTCTCGTGGGCCGTGAGACGCGGGGGAACCTGCGCCTCGAACCACGGCCGGAGCGCCGCCGCTCCCCCTCCCCTGAGGTGCGGCGGCCCCGGCCGCCTTCTCTTCAGGCCCTGAGAGAGAGCCTTCCGAGGCTTCCGAGACGGAGAAGGGGGCCCCCGGTCAGGGCCCCCTCCTCGCGGCGCAACGTCGCATCAGGCGAGGAGTTCTCGTCTGCGGGGAGAGGAGTCGCGCCGCAGTACGCGTATCTGTGTCATATCCTGCGGTCGATTGCGAGGAAATCACCGGCTCCGGAAAGGAAAATGGGCGCACAATGGACAGGATGAATGACCTCACCACAGGCGCGAAGGTCGTTCTCGGAGCGACCATCGCGTTCCTGATCGTCTCGTTCTTCACCTGGTTCGACTACAACGGGCCGGGAAGCGACGAGCTCAACGCGATCGGGGCGGACACCGGTGTCACGATGTGGCACGGTGTCGGCGTCGTCGCGGGCCTCGTCGCCATCGCGCTGCTCGTCTGGCAGGCGGTCCGGCTTGCGAACATCAACCTGGAGATCGGCGTGACTCCGTCGATGATCACCGCCGCCCTCGCAGTGCTGTTGCTCGTGTTCGCCTTCATCCGCTGGATCGACAAGCCGGGCGGCGACTTCGTCGGCAGGACGTTCTGGGCCTGGCTCGGCCTGGCGTTCGCGATCGTGACGGTCGTCGGCGCGTGGATGAACATGCGAGCGGTCGGAGAGAGCCTGGGCGACGTTCGCGCCTCGGTCGCGGGAGCGGCCTCATCGGCACGCGGAACGGTCGATCGGCGCGACGAGCCTGCGCCGGCGGCGCCCGCGGCCTCCGAGCCCCCGCCGCCCGTCGAGACTCCGCCGCCGCCGTCCGTCGAGACCCCGCCGCCCCCCGGCGCCCCGGCCGACGAGGCCGACGCGCCGTCCTCGACGTAGAGCCTTTCCGGCGCACATGTCAGCGGCCTGTCCCGGCCCGACCGGGACGGGTCGCGGGCTACACTCCGGCCATGGCCGAGATCGGGACGCTGCGGGTCAAGACCGGGCTCGCAGAGATGCTCAAGGGCGGCGTGATCATGGACGTCGTCGACGCCGACCAGGCGCGGATCGCGGAGGACGCGGGCGCGTGCGCGGTGATGGCGCTCGAGCGCGTCCCGGCCGACATCCGGCGGGACGGCGGCGTCGCGCGCATGTCCGACCCGGAGCGGATCCGCGAGATCCAGGAGGCGGTCTCGATCCCGGTGATGGCGAAGTGCCGCATCGGCCACTTCGTCGAGGCGCAGATCCTCGAGGCGCTCGAGATCGACTACATCGACGAGTCCGAGGTGCTGACCCCCGCGGACGTCGAGCACCACGTCGACAAGCACGCGTTCACCGTCCCGTTCGTGTGCGGCGCGACGAACCTCGGGGAGGCGCTGCGGCGGATCGCGGAGGGCGCCGCCATGATCCGCACCAAGGGCGAGGCCGGGACCGGTGACATCGTCAACGCGGTGACGCACATGCGGGCCGTGTTCGGCGCCATCCGCCGGCTCCAGGGCCTGCGCGAGGAGGAGCTCTACGCGGCCGCAAAGGAGCACCGGGCCCCGTACGAGCTCGTGCGCTGGGTGGCGGAGAACGGGCGGCTGCCCGTCGTCACCTTCACCGCGGGCGGAATCGCGACGCCGGCGGACGCCGCGCTCTGCATGCAGCTCGGCGCCGACGGCGTCTTCGTCGGGTCGGGGATCTTCAAGTCGGGTGACCCCGATCGGCGTGCGAAGGCGATCGTCGAGGCGACGACGCACTTCACGGATGCGAAGATCCTCGCCGACGTGTCCGCAGGGCTCGGCGAGCCGATGGTCGGCATCTCCGCGAGCTCGCTCAGCGAGGCCGAGCGGCTCGAAGTGCGCGGCTGGTAAGGCCCTTGCTGCGCAAGGGCCTAGACACAGGCCCGGATCTACACTTTCGGCATATGAGCCATCGGCCCCGAGTCGGTGTTCTCGCCCTCCAGGGGGCGTTTCGCGAGCACGCGCGGATGCTCCGCGCTGCCGGCGCGGAGGTCGTGGAGGTGCGCCTCCCCGAGCAGCTCGACGGGCTCGACGGGCTCGTGATCCCCGGCGGCGAGTCGACGTCGATCCTGCGGCTCGCCTCGCTCTACGGCCTCGACGAGGCGATCCGAGGCTTCGACGCACCCGTCTTCGGCACCTGCGCGGGGATGATCCTCGTCGACCGCGCCCACCTCGGTCTCGCCGACCTCGAGGTCGACCGGAACGCCTACGGACGCCAGGTCGCGAGCTTCGAGGCCGATCTCGAGCTCGACGGCGACGAGCGGCCGTTTCGCGGCGTCTTCATCCGGGCGCCGCGGGTCCGCGACGCCGGCCCGGGCGTGGAGGTGCTCTCCCGGCTGGACGGCGAGCCCGTCCTGCTGCGCGACGGACACGTGCTCGTCGCCGCGTTCCACCCCGAGCTGACGGACGATCCCCGGATCCACGAACGGTTCCTCGAGCTGGTCACGGAGGCGACGAGTGTCAGGGCATAGCAAGTGGTCGACGATCAAGCACAAGAAGGGCGCCGCCGACGCGAAGCGGGGCAAGCTCTTCTCGAAGCTCTCCCGCGCGATCCTGGTCGCCGCGAAGGAGGGCGGCTCGGATCCTGCCTCCAACCTCGCGCTGCAGAACGCGATCGACAAGGCGCGCTCGTACTCGATG
The DNA here is from genome assembly GCA_963710125.1 of uncultured Actinomycetes bacterium. Classification (GTDB taxonomy): domain Bacteria; phylum Actinomycetota; class Thermoleophilia; order Gaiellales; family Gaiellaceae; genus Gaiella. Next base: position 303,302 of record CAVPZH010000018.1, read on the forward strand.
CCCAAGGACAACATCGAGCGGGCGATCGCGAAGGGAGCCGGCGAGGGAAGCGACGGCTCGAGCTTCGAGACCGTCGTCTACGAGGGCTACGGGCCCGAGGGCGTCGCGGTGATCATCGAGGCGCTGACGGACAACCGCAACCGCACGGCCTCCGACGTCCGTCACCTCTTCACGAAGCACGGCGGCAACCTCGGCGCCACCGGAGCCGTCGCATGGCAGTTCGAGCGTCGCGGGATCGTGCTCGTGGCCGCGGAGGGAGTGGACGAGGACGAGCTCGTGCTCGCCGCGGCGGACGCGGGCGCCGACGACGTCGAGCGTGACGGCTCCACCTTCGTGGTCTCGTCCACGCCCGACGAGCTGGCGCACGTCCGCGAGGCGCTCGAGGCGGCAGGGCTCGAGCTCGAGTCGGCCGGTCTCTCGATGGTCCCGAAGACGACGGTGGCGATCGCCGACGAATCGACCGCGAAGCAGGTGATCCGTCTGGTCGAGGGCCTCGAGGACCAGGACGACGTGCAGGACGTCTACGCGAACTTCGACATTCCCGAGGCGGTGCTCGAAGCGGTCGCGTCCTAGCGCGACGGTGTCCGCTGGTGTCCGACTCGAAGTCGGACACCGACTTGGGTGGTGTGCGCCTGGTGTCCGACTTGAAGTGGGACACCGTTCTGGTCGTGGTGCGCTCGGTGGGCAGGAAGAGGAGTCGTCCGCAAGGCTGCGTACCCTCCTCACGTGAAGGTCCTCGGCATCGACCCAGGGACGGCTGCGTGCGGGTACGGGATCGTCCACGAAAGCGACGGGCGTATCAGGGCCCTCGCCCAGGGGTGCTGGACGTCCGGCGCGCGGGAGCGACCCGAGCTGCGACTCAGACGGATCTTCGAGGGCGTCGTCATGCTCATCTCGGAGCACGAGCCGGACGCCGTCGCGCTGGAGGAGTCGTTCGTCGGTGCCGACGCCCGCATCGCGCTCTTCGTCGGTCAGGCGCGGGGCGCCGCGCTCGTCGCGGCCGCGTCCGCGGGGGTCGTCTGCACGGAGTACGCACCCGCGCGCGTGAAGCAGGCCGTGTGCGGCTACGGACGGGCGGACAAGGGCCAGGTGGCGCGCATGGTGCGGATGCTGCTCTCCCTCGAGCGCGAGCCCGCGACCTCACACGAGGCGGATGCGCTCGCGGTCGCGATCTGCCACGCGATGACCCCGCCCCTCGCCCGGATCGCGACGTGAGGAGGCAGCGATGATCGCGCGCCTGCGCGGACGCCCGGTGGGGCGGACCGCCGAGGGGCTCGTGCTCGACGTCCACGGCGTCGGGTACCTGGTCGCCGCGACGCCGTCGGTGCTGCGACGGGCAGGGACCGGCACCGAGCTCACCGTGGAGACGTACCTCCACGTGCGCGAGGACGCGCTGCAGCTGTACGGGTTCGCGGACGCGGACGAGCGGGAGCTCTTCCGGCACCTGCTCACGGTGAGCGGAGTCGGGCCGAAGGTCGCGCTCGCGGTCGTCTCGGGATCTCCGGCGGCCGACCTCAGGAAGGCGATCGCGCTCGGCGACCACGCACGGTTCCAGGCGATACCGGGCATCGGGAAGAAGACCGCGGAGCGGATCGTGCTCGAGCTCCGGGAGAAGCTGGGGACGGTCGGCGAGCCCTCCGTCGCGGCGGTCGGCGAGGCCCCCGCGCATCTCGTGGCCCGCGACGCGCTCGTCGAGCTCGGCTACTCGGTCGTCGACGCGGAGCTCGCCCTCGCCGACGTCGACCCGGAGCTGCCCGCCGAGGAGCGCGTCCGGCTCGCGCTGCGGGGGGCCGCTGCGTGAGCCAGTTCATGGCGCCCGCCCTGCGCCCCGACGAGGACGAGGCCGAGCGCTCGCTGAGACCGCGCAGCCTCGAGGACTTCGTGGGGCAGGAGCGCGTGAAGGAGCAGCTGCAGATCGCGCTCGACGCGACGAAGGCCCGCGGAGAGGCGCTCGACCACGTCCTGCTCGCCGGCCCGCCCGGACTGGGCAAGACGACGCTCGCGCAGATCGTGCGCGAGGAGCTCGGTGTCGGGCTGCGGACGGTCGCCGGCCCGGCGCTCGAGAAGAAGGACATCGCCGCCATCCTCACCGCGCTCGAGCCGCGCGACGTGCTGTTCGTCGACGAGATCCACCGCCTGAATCGGGCCGCCGAGGAGATCCTCTACCCGGCGCTCGAGGACTTCCGGCTCGACATCGTGTTCGGGCAGGGCGCGGCGGCGCGGACGCTGACCCTCGACCTGCCCCCGTTCACGCTCGTCGGCGCGACCACGCGCACCGGACTGCTCACGACGCCGCTGCGCGACCGGTTCGGGATGACGTTCAGGCTCGGCTACTACGATCCGGGCCAGCTCGCGACCATCGTGCGCCGGTCGGCCGGCATCCTCGCCGTGGAGATCTCCGACGACGCGGCGGAGGAGATTGCGTCCCGCTCGCGCGGCACGCCGCGCATCGCGAACCGGATCCTGCGCCGTGTCCGCGACGTCGCCGAGGTGCGCCATGCGGGCTCGATCACCACCGCGGTGTCGCAGGAGGCGCTCGAGCTGCTCGAGGTCGACGAGCAGGGCCTCGAGCGGATCGACCGCGACCTCCTCGACGCGATCGCGTCCAAGTTCGGCGGCGGCCCCGTCGGCCTCTCGACGCTCGCGGTCGCGCTCGGCGAGGAGACCGACACGATCGAGGACGTCTACGAGCCCTATCTGCTGCAGCTCGGGTACCTCCAGCGCACCCCGCGCGGTCGGGTGATCACCGAGCTCGGACGTGCACACCTCGGCGTCGCGAGTGCCGACGAGCGCAGCCTCTTCTGAGGACGCGCTCAGCGGCGGTACTGCAGGGCGTGCCAGGACGGTGTCGGCGCGAGCTCGAGCAGCGACCGCCCACCCTCCGGCTCCGCGTACGCGAACTCCCCGCTGGCGTCGTCCCACGTGACGTCGAGGAGGCCCTCCTTCACGCGGTGGTCGAGGTACGCGCTCCGGAAGACGAGCTTCCGCAGCCAGTAGACGAGCGACTCCCCGTCGACGAGCGCGAGGCGCTCCCAGTGTCGGACGACGTAGTCGCCCAGGCGGCTGCGCGGCTCGGCGATGCGCGCGTCCGCCGCGAGCTCCACGAGGTCGGCGACCTCGTCGCCGTCGAGGTCGTTCGAGGAGACGAGCCCGAGCCTCACAGCCGCGGCCGCGACGCGCTCCTCGAAGTCACGCTCGCCGAACGAGAACTGGTAGCCGAGGAACTCGAGCGCGTACGCGTCTCCCGACGAGTAGTTGCGCGCCTCCCCTGACACACCCAGAGGCTAGCCTCTCGGCGTGCGCAACTGGAAGCTCGTCACCGGGGTCGTCGTCGCGGTGCTCGCGATCTGGCTCGTCGGCGCCGCCCTGACGCGGTACACGATCGAGCAGATGGCGCTCTTCGCGCCCCTCGGCGTCTGTGTGGTCGGCGCCACCGCCGCGATCGTGATCCTCTGGGTCAAGGTGATCGTCCAGGCTCGCCGCGAGCGTCGCGAGCGGCGCACCGCCTGAGACGAGGGCGCTGTCGGGGCGCGCGCGCCCGCGTGACCCGAGCCCGGCGACGGGCAGGCACCGTCCGACCACGCCCGTACCGTCGACGGGGCCATGCAGGACGGCCGCTGGACGACGAGACCGTGCGACTGGGAGCGGGTCGACGCGCTCGCGCGCGAGCTCGACCTGAGCGACACCACCGCCACCGTGCTCGTGCGCCGCGGCCTCGACGACCCGACCGCGGCCCGCCGCTTTCTCGACGCCGCGCCGCCGAGACACGACCCCTTGCAGCTCGGCGACATGGCCGCCGCCGTCGAGCGGATCCGGGCCGCCGTGCGGGACGGCGAGCGGATCTGCGTCCACGGCGACTACGACGTCGACGGGATCTCGGCGACCGTCGTCGCGCTCCTGACGCTCCGCGAGCTGGGCGCGCACGTCGAGTGGCGCCTGCCGAGCAGGTTCGAGGAGGGGTACGGGCTCGCCGTCGAGACGATCGAGCAGCTCGCCTCCGACGGCGTCGACCTCGTGCTCACCGTCGACTGTGGCATCACGGCCGTCGCCGAGGTCGCCCGGGCCCGCGAGCTCGGCCTGGACGTGATCGTCACCGACCACCACCGGCCCGCCGACACGCTCCCCGCCTGCCCGGTCGTGGCCACGCGCCCGTCGGCGTACGGCTGTGCGGATCTCTCCGGCACCGGCGTCGCCTACACGCTCGCGCGGGCGCTGCTCGGCGACGACCACCCGGCGCTCGCCCGCCTGCTCGACCTCGTCGCCCTCGCCACGATCGCGGACGTCGTCCCGCTCGTCGACGAGAACCGCGCGCTCGCGGCCGCGGGTCTGCGGGCGCTCGCACGCACGAGCCGCCCCGGCCTGCAGGCGCTGATGCGGACGGCCCGGGTCGACCCCGCGACGGTCGACTCCACGGCGGTCGCGTTCCGGCTCGCGCCGCGGATCAACGCGGCCGGACGGCTCGGACGGCCGGATCTCGCGCTCGAGCTCCTGCTCACGGACGACCGCAGCGAGGCCGACCGGCTCGCCGAGCAGCTCGAGGACCTGAACCGGGAACGGCAGGGTGTCGAGGAGCGGATCCTGCGCGAGGCCGTCTCGCTCGTCGACTCCTGGCCCGAGGAGCGCCGCGCCCGGCGCGGGTACGTGCTCTGGAGCGACGCCTGGCACGAGGGCGTGATCGGGATCGTCGCCTCGCGGCTCGTCGAGCGCTTCCACAGGCCCGTCGTCCTCGTCGCACCGAGCGCGCACGGGTGGAAGGGCTCGGGCCGTTCGATCGCGGCGTTCGATCTCCATGCCGGCCTCGCCGCCTGCGCCGAGCACCTGGACGGCTTCGGCGGCCACCGGGCCGCGGCGGGGCTGTCGATCGCGGAGGGACGCCTCGAGGCTTTCGCCGACGCGTTCGCGCGTCACGCCGACGCCGAGCTCGCGGACGTCGACCTGCGTCCGCTCACGACGGTGGACGCGATCGTGCCCGCCAGCGGGTTGACGCTGGATCTCGCCCAGGAGCTCGACCGCCTCGCCCCGTTCGGGCTCGGCAACCCCGAGCCCACGCTGCTCGTGGCGAGCATCGAGGCGACGACGGCGGCCACCGTCGGGGAGGGGCGCCACCTTCGCTTCAGGATCCGTCAGCACGGCCGCGACGGGGGCTCGGCGATCGCGTTCGGCCTCGGGGCGCAGCTCGAGCGCGTCGAGGGCCCCGGCAGGAGGTTCGACGTCGCGTTCCGGCTCCAGGAGAACCGCTGGAACGGCACGGTCGCGCCGCAGCTCGTGGTGCGCAGGTTGTTCGACGCGGCCGCCGCCTACGACGAGCTGCGCGCGTGGCTCGCGGAGGAATGGCGAGCCGCCGAGGCCGCCAGGACGCCGGAGGCACGCGCGATCTTCGCCGAGCTCGGTCTCGTCCCCGGGGGCACGGGGCGCCAGCTGCTCGAATCCGAGACCTTCCGCGCGCTCCTCGCGCGACCGGACGTCGAGCTGCCCGCCGCGGCGTAGCGCCGCGCCCGCCGGGGTCGCGTCAGCCCTCGACCTCGCCGTCCCAGTGGTGGTACGGGCAGATGCTCTGCCCGGGCGGCAGCTCGTAGAGGGAGGCGCCGAGCTGCGAGGCGCCGAGGGCACGCCCGAAGCGCGCCATACCGGCGCGGTACCCGACCGGATCCGAGTCGTCGTACTCGGGGACGAGGTCGTTCAGGTTGATCCGCGTCGCGCCGGCCACCCGGCGATCATCTCACGCCTGCAGGTGCGCCTCCACGAACCAGAGGTGCTTGTCGACGGCGCGCGAAACCTCGATGAAGAGATCCTGCGTGTCCAGGTCGCCCAGCTCGGAGTCCGTGAGCTCGATCGCCTGCCGCACCGCCGCGCCGTAGGCGGCGAGGCGATCCGCGACGACCTGGAGCGTCGCCTCGCACGAGATCGCGTCGGACGGGTACTCGTCGAGGGTGCTGGCCTCCGCGGCCATCCTCACCGTGCCGGTCGCGAAGCCGCCGAGCGCCGTCGCGCGCTCCGCGATCTCGTCCACGAAGCCGAGCACGCTCTCGGCGATCGCGTCGTAGAGCTCGTGCAGCTGGATGAAGTCGCTCCCCTTCACGTTCCAGTGCGCCTGCTTCAGCTGGCCGTACAGATCGAACGTGTCGGCGAGCCGCGCGTTCAGCAGCTCGACGAGCTTCTCGCGGCTCGCTGCGTCGAGGTCGTTCCGGGTCTCGAACATCCGGCTGGTGCTGGTTGCCATGCGCTCGCTTCCTTCCTGATCGACTCGAGGGAGAGCGGAGGCGCGCGCCGGCGACGCCGTGCGGTCGCCTCCCGGCGAGGGTATACCCGGGCCCAGTCGCGCGAAACGCCGCCCGGCCGGGGCGGCGCTCTCTCGCGAACGGGGCGCGTCAGCGACGGGTGGCGCTGGCGAGCAGGACGAGCATCCGGCGGAGCCGGCGTCGCTCGAGGTAATCGTGGATGAGCCGCATGACGTCCCTATCGGTTCGCGGCCACCCCGAGCCCCCCTCCCCGTACGAGGGAATCGCGGTGTGCGGGCCGTACACTGAGTCCATGGCGGTCGTCGGCACCCAGTCGCATCACGAGAGCCTCGTCGAGGAGCTCCTGACGAGCGTCGAGTCGTACAACCCGGGTGTCGACCGCGAACTCATCAGACGCGCGTTCGAGACCGCCGAGACCCGGCATCGCGGCCAGGTCCGGCGCTCGGGGGAGGAGTTCATCCACCATCCGTGGGGCGTCGCGTGCATCTGCGCCGAGCTCCATCTCGACGAGCAGACGATCGCGGCCGCGCTCCTCCACGACGTCGTCGAGGACACCGACGCGGAGCTCGACGAGCTTCGCGCGGAGTTCGGCGAGGAGGTCGCCCAGCTCGTCGAGGGCGTCACGAAGCTGACCCGGATCCAGTTCTCGAGCCGCGAGCAGGCCGAGGCGGAGAACTACCGGAAGATGATCGTCGCGATGGCCCAGGACGTACGGGTCATCCTGATCAAGCTCGCGGACCGGCTCCACAACATGCGGACGATCGAGTATCTCGGCAAGCAGAAGCAGGTGCAGAAGGCAAAGGAGACGCTCGAGGTCTACGCGCCCCTCGCGCACCGGCTCGGGATCCACGCCGTCAAATGGGAGCTCGAGGATCTCTCGTTCCAGATCCTCCATCCGCGCAAGTACGCCGAGATCAAGGCGATGGTCGCCGACCGGCGGGCCGACCGCGAGGGGCAGGTCGAGCAGGCCGCGACGATCCTCGGTCTCGAGCTGGAGAAGGCGGACATCCCGACGCTGATCGCGGGCCGCGCGAAGCACTTCTACTCGATCTACGACAAGATGGCCAAGAAGGGTCGCGAGTTCAACGAGATCTACGACCTCACCGCGATGCGGGTGATCGTCGAGCGCTCGGGCGAGGAGGGCACGCGCGACTGCTACGGCGCGCTCGGGATCCTCCACTCGCTGTGGAAGCCGATGCCCGGCCGGTTCAAGGACTTCATCGCGATGCCGAAGCTCAACCGCTACCGCTCGCTGCACACGACGGTGATCGGACCGTCGGGCCGACCGCTCGAGATCCAGCTGCGGACGCGGGAGATGCACGAGGAGGCCGAGCTCGGGGTCGCCGCGCACTGGCTGTACAAGCGTGGCCGCGCCGGCAAGCAGGACGACGAGTGGCTCGACTGGGTCCGCTCGCTGATGGACTGGCAGGGCGACGAGCAGGATGCGGCCGAGTACATGCGGACGCTCCGCACGGACCTCTTCGACGACGAGGTCTACGTCTTCACGCCGAAGGGCGAGGTGAAGACGCTGCCGGCGGGCGCGACCCCGATCGACTTCGCGTACGCGGTGCACACCGACGTCGGCCACAGGACGGTCGGCGCGAAGGTCAACGGGCGGATCGTGCCGCTCCACTACCGGCTCAAGAACGGCGACTTCGTCGAGATCCTGACCTCCAAGTCGGGTCGCGGCCCCTCCCGCGACTGGCTCTCGCTCGCGGCGTCGTCGCGCGCCCGCAACAAGATCCGCCAGTGGTTCCAGCGAGAGACGCGCGGGGAGACGGAGCAGAAGGGCCGCGACGCGCTCGACCAGGCGCTCAAGGCGCAGAACCTGCCCTACCGCAAGCTCCAGGGCTCGAGCGTGCTGGCGACGGTGATTCGCGAGCTGGGCTTCAAGAAGGCGGAGGACTTCTACCTCGCGCTCGGCGCCGGGAAGATCGGCACCGGCCAGGTCGTGAACAAGGTCCTGCACAGCCTCAAGACGGACGAGGTGCCGCAGGAGAGCGCGATCGCGATCAAGCCCGCCGCATACAAGCGGACGGTGTCGGGCGAGTCGCTCGGGGTCGTCGTGCCGGGCGTCGAGGACGTGCTCGTCCGGCTCGCAAAATGCTGCACGCCGGTGCCCGGCGACGACATCCGCGGGTACATCTCGCTCGGTCGCGGGATCACGATCCACCGCGTCGACTGCCCCAACGTGAGGGCGCTCATGCGCAACCCGGAGCGATTCACCCCCGTCGAATGGGAGGGGGACGCGACCTCCGCGAGCTTCCGCGCGCAGATCGCCGTCGACGCGTGGGATCGCGCCAGGCTGCTCGAGGACGTGGCGCGCACGTTCGCCGAGCACGGCGCGAACATCGTCGCGTACGGAGGCTCGGTCGAGGACGGGATGGCCCGGAACTGGTACACGGCGGAGCTTGGCGACGTGAAGGACCTGCGCGCGCTGCTCACGGTGCTGCGCAACGTCGACGGTGTGTTCGACGCCTACCGCATGACGCCGGGAGGCTAGGCCTCGGCGCTGGTGTCCGACTCCAAGTCGGACACCGGATCTCAGAGCCGGTCACGCACCGACGCGAGATCCTCGTCCTTCGCCGCCCACTCGCGGACGCGGGGATCGAGCTCCGTCGCCCGACGCAGCATCGCGAGCGCGTCGTCGTCCCGCCCCGCGAGCGCGAGCCAGCATGCGGTGGAATAGACGACGCCGGCGTGGTCCGGGAAGCGCTCGTTCGCCTCGTCCATCAGGCGCAGCGCCGCCTCGGGGTCGAGCGGGTCGCGGAACCGCTCGGCCTCGAAATACCACTCCCAGGCCGAGGGCGTGTACGGCTCTCCCGGCTTGCCGCCGACCGCGAGCACCGTGGTCCCGGGCTCCGCGGCGCGTGCATGGCGCCGCGTGGTGGGGTCGCGCAGGAAGACGATCGTGCCGGCCGGGGCGTCGAGAGTCTCGCCGTCGAGCTCGAACGTCGCCCGGCCCGCCAGCACGACGTAGACCTCCTGGTGGCCGAGGACCTGCTCGGTGTGGCTCTCGACCACGTCGTCGCCCACGCGGTCCGCGGTGTAGGCGTTCATGCCGAAGGCCTCGATGCCGAGCGTGCGCCGGATCGGTCGCCAGCGAAGGCCGCCCGCGACCGCGATCGGCTGCACGTCGTCGAGACGGAGCGTGCTCCAGCGCTCGTCCACGCGCTCGACGATAGACGACGGGCCCGGGGCCCGGTCGACCCGACCGGAACCGTGTTCTCGTTTCCGGTGTAGAAGACGCGAGTGGGGAGCCGACCACTTGACGAGGCGACTCTCGTCGTGCGCGCCAGGCACGGCGACGCCGCCGCCTACGAAGAGCTCGTGCGCATGCATCAGGCAATCGCATACCGTGTGGCGCTCGTCGCCGCCGGCGACCGGGGGGACGCGGAGGAGGCCGTGCAGGACGGCTTCGTGAAGGCGTACCGCGCGCTCCACCGGTTTCGGGCGGGCGCGCCGTTCCGCCCGTGGCTGCTCCGCATCGTCGCGAACGAGGCGCGGAATCGCCGCCGCTCCGCCGGCCGCAGGGCCGGTCTGGCGTTGCGGGCGGCCACGGCGGCGGCCTCGGGGGACGCGGCTCCGTCCCCCGAGGCGGCCGCCCTGTCGCACGAGCGGCGGGATGCGCTCCTCGGCGCGCTCGCGCGGCTCGACGAGCGCGACCGCGACGTGCTCGTCCACCGCTTCGTGCTCGGGCTCGGCGAGGAGGAGACCGCGGCGGCGCTCGGAGTCCGCCGCGGCACCGTGAAGTCACGCACGTCGAGGGCGCTGGAGCGAATGCGCGACGCCCTTCCGGAGGAGGGCTCGTGAGCGGGCTCGAGCACGAGCTGCGCGCGCTGGCCGAGCACGTCGACTGGTCCGACCCGCCGGACGTCGCCCTGGGGGTCGGCGCCGAGATCGCGGGGCAGCGGCCTCGGCAGCGCCCGTCGCCGCGGCTCGTCTTCGCAGTCGCGGCCGTGCTCGTCGCGCTCGCGGTCGCCCTCGCGGTTCCCCCAGCGCGCACGGCGATCCTCGACTGGCTCGGGATCGGCAGCGCCCGGATCGTTCGCGTCGACCAGCTGCCACCGCTGCAACTGAACGCCTCCGACGAGCTGCTCGGCGAGCCGACGACCCTGGCCGACGCCCGCTCGCGGGCCGGCTTCCCCGTGGCGCCGCCGCCCCGCGACGAGCCCGCGCCCGACGAGGTGCGGGTGGTCGACGGCCGCCGCCTGAGCTACGTCTGGCGGGACGGGGACCGCATCCGCCTGCTCGTCACGCAGGTTCCCGGCCTGCTGCAGCGGGGCGCGATCCTCGGCAAGCTCATCCCCCCGTCGGTGCGGATCGAACGGCTCATGATCGACGGCGACGGGGCCGTGTTCCTCGGCGGTGGGCCGCACGCGGTGTTCCTCCTCGACCCGAACGGGCGGTACGAAGAGGATCACGGCTGGCTCGCGGGCGCGACTCTCCTCGTCGACCGGGGCGGGACGACGCTCCGCATCGAGGGGTCGCTCAGCCGTGACCGGGCGGTCGAGCTCGCGCGCGCGATGGAGGGGTGAGCGAGTCCCCCGACCGAGTGACGGTCACTCGTTCGAGTGGGGTACCTCGATCGAGGGAGCGGCGTCCCTGAGACGAGGGATAGCCGAGCACACAGGGGTGACTACAACGCGTGTGGGGGAGGGGAAGCCGCGCCGCGCCCGTCCGGGCAACCGGGCGGGCGCGCCGGCGAAAGGGGAGGGCGACGCTCCCCGGCCGGCTTGACCTACGGCTCCCAGGCCTCGCCCGCGGTGTCCCAGCCGAGCAGGACGTGGGCCGAGATCCGCTCTGCAACCGCCGCGAGCAACACGGGGTCGGCCCGGCCGTCCACCCTCAGCTCGCCCACGACCTCCTCGTTGTAGGAGACGGGCACGACGGTCCGCCGCGTCTCGTCGGGGGCGCCGGACGCCGGCCCGAGCACGAGCCCCGCCGACTCGACGAACGCGATGCCCGCCCACACGACCTCGGGCTGGGCGGCGAGGACGCGTACCGTCTCCCGCAGCCCGTCGTCGGCGTCGCCTGCGGCGGCGAGGGCCGTCTCGATCGAGGAGAGCGCGTCGGCGGTCATCCGGCGAGGTCGCCTGCCTCGAACGCCAGGATCGGCTCCCGGGCCGACGGCGGGATCGGCGTCGGGCGGCGGGTGTCGAGCTCGACCAGGACGAGCGTCTGGGTCGCGGTGACCATCAGCGTGTCGTCGGGGACCCGGACGGCGCACAGCTCGTAGGAGACGCTCGTCCGGCCGAGACGGCCGACCCGGCAGAAGATCTCGAGCAGGTCGTCGAACCGAGCGGGTGCGTGGTACTCGACCGTCGACGCGCGCATCACGAACTCGGCGCCGTCGATCCCGAGGCTCCCCAGGTGCCTGTGGTACTCCGTGCGCGCATGGTCGAAGTACGGCAGGTACCTGCCGTAGTAGACGACGCCCTGCGCATCGGTGTCCGAGAACCACACGCGCGCGAGTGCCGAGTACCTGAACGGTGGGCGGCGATCCGTCACGCGGCCGAGCTCGAGTTCGGTCGACACGCTCAGCTCCGGATCACGTCGAGCACCTCGTCGCGCTTCGCCTCCAGCAACGGCTCGGAGAGCGCCTCGAGATTGAGCCGGAGCAGCGGCTCGGTGTTCGAGGGACGCACGTTGAAGTGCCAGTCGTCGAACTCCACGGAGATGCCGTCGAGGTGCGAGATGCGCCCTCCCTCGGCCGCGTAGCGCTCCTTCAGCTCCTGGAGCTTGAGCGCGACGTCGGGGACCGGCGTGTTGATCTCGCCGGTGAGGAAGTAGCGCTCGCGGAACGGCGCGAGCAGCTCCGACAGGGGGCGGCGCGCACGAGAGAGCAGCTCGAGCATCACGAGGAACGGCACGACCCCCGTGTCGGCCTGCGAGAAGTCGCGGAAGTAGTAGTGCGCGGACACCTCTCCTGCGAAGAGGGCGTCCTCCTTCCGCATCCGCTGCTTGATGAAGGCGTGCCCGACGCGGTTCACGAGCGGTATGCCGCCCGCCTCCTCGATCACGCGCGGCACGGCCCAGCTGGCGCGCACGTCGTAGATCACCTTCGCCCCCGGCTCCTTCTCGAGCATCGCCCGGGCGAGCAGCGCGGTCACGAAGTCGCCGGGCACGAACTCGCCCGTGTCGTCGACGAAGAAGCAGCGGTCGGCGTCGCCGTCGTACGCGACGCCGAGCCCGGCGCCCTCCGCGCGCGTGCGCTCGACGACGAAGGCGCGGTTCTCCGGAAGCAGCGGGTTCGGCTCGTGGTTCGGGAACGAGCCGTCGGGCTCGAAGTAGCAGCGGACGACGTCGAGCTGCGGGAGGCGGTCGAGCACCGGGGGCAGCATCGTCCCGGCCATCCCGTTGGCCGCGTCGACGACGATCCGGAGCGGCGCGAACGACGCCTCGTCGACGAACGAGAGCACCTTCGTCACGAAGCCGTCCCACACGTCCTCGGGCCGCACGTCGCCGCGCCGTGTGACAGGGCCGAAGCCGGCCTCGGCTCGACGCCGGACCTGCTCGAGCCCCGAGTCGCCGCCGACGGGGAGCGCGCCGCGCCGCACGATCTTCATGCCCGTGTACTCGCGCGGGTTGTGGGACGCCGTCACGCACACGCCGCCGTCGAGCCCGAGCTCGCCGACGGCGTAGTAGAGCATCTCGGTGCCGACCATCCCGAGGTCGAGCACGTCGGCGCCGCCGTCGGCCGCCCCCTCGATCACCGCGGCGCTCATCGTCGGCGCCGCGAGACGCATGTCGCGACCCACCGCGATCGTGCGCGGCTCGAACTCCTCCACGTATGCGCGCCCGACGCGGTACGCGCCCTCCTCGTCGAGCTCGCCCGGGTGGATCCCGCGCACGTCGTACGCCTTGAAGACGCTGGGGTCGAGCACGTGGCGCATCGTAGTCGGGCGCCGGGCTCCGCCCCGGGGGTGGGGTCCCGGCGTTAGCCCCGAACGCCGGGGACGCCGCCCGTCGTGCGGCTCAGGCGAGCGCGGGCTCGCCTGTGTGCGTGCTGGGCGCGACGTTCTGGTTCATCCGGAAGAGGTTGTCGGGGTCGTAGCTGTCCTTCACCGCCACCAGGCGCTCGTACGTGTCCCGCCCGTACGCGTCGCGCACCCGATCGGTCTCGGGCGTGAAGTTGAGGTACGCAGAGCCCGTGCCGAACGGTCGCATCGCCTCCGCGAGCGCTCGGGCGGCGGCGATCAGCAGGTGGTCGTCGTCGGGGTCGCTCCAGATCGAGATCGGGTGGAGCAGGTACTGGGCGTCGCGATGGGAGAAGGCGGTGGCGCCGTCGGGCACGGCCGTCACGCCCTGTCCGATCCTGAAGACGACCGCCTGGCTGAACGGCTTCCCCGCCGCGACGAGCGGGGGCGCATGGTCGAGGAACGTGTCGATCGACTCGTTCGGCATCGCGGCCATGTACTCGCCCCAGCCACCCGTCCCCGACCGCCCGCTCTCCCCGGAAGATGCGGTAATCCCAGGCGAGCGCGGTCGCCACCCGTGCCGCGTCGACCGGACGCCCTGCGTCGCGGTACGCGCCGTACGCGCGCTCTCGCGCCGCAAGGGCCGTCTCGCCCTCGTCCAGGAAGAACGTGGCGGTACCGAGGCCCTCGAGGGCCTCCGGCGTCTCGTCGTGCTCGATGGCCTGCGAGAAGAGCGCTCGGGCCGTCGTCCAGTCGGCGTCGCCCAGCGCCCGGCTCGCCTGCTCGAGCAGGCCCTCGGGCTCGGACGCGGCGGCATTCATCCCTGCAGTCTCGCGCAATCGCCGAGCGACCGCTCGTCGCCGAGTGCGGAAAACCGCCCGCCCGCCCGTGCCGCACGGCCCTAGACTCAGAGGTGTGGAGCGCAAGCTCGCGACGGCGATGTTCGTCGACCTCGTCGATTCGACGGCGCTCGTCTCCGGCAACGATCCGGAGGTCGTCAGGCGCCGCGTGACGGGTTTCTTCGAGCGGGTCGCGGGGCACATCGCGTCGTACGGGGGCACGGTCGAGAAGTTCGCCGGCGACGCGGTCGTGGCGGTGTTCGGCGTCCCGACCGCGCACGAGGACGACGCCGAGCGGGCGGTCCGCGCGGCGACCGCGATCCTCGCGACCGGGGACGGCGAGCTCGCGGTGCGGATCGGGATCGAAGCCGGCGAGGTCGTCGCCGAGGACGGCGACTCGACGTTCGCGACGGGCGAGGCGCTGAACGTCGCAGCCCGACTCCAGCAGGGCGCCGCGCCGGGAGAGATCCTGATCGGACCGACCGCGCACGGGCTCACGGTTGGCTCGATCGTCTCGGAGCCCGCGGGCGAGCGCGCGTTGAAGGGCCTGGCCGTCGACGTCCCGGTCTGGCGGGTCGTCTGCGCGGACGGCCGCAGCGGGCGGCCTCTCAGCGTCGCCGCGCCGTACGTCGGCCGCGAGGAGGAGCTGGAGCTGCTCCAGAACGCGTACGCGCGCGCGGTCCGTGACCGTCGCGCGCAGCTGGTGACGATCTTCGGCGAGCCCGGCATCGGCAAGAGCCGCCTCGCCCGCGAGTTCTTCTCGGGGCTCGAGCGCACGACGGTGCTGACCGGCCGCTCGCTCCCGTTCGGCGAAGGCCTCGTGTACCGGCCGCTCGCCGAGATGGTTCAGGACGCGGCCGGGATCTCCGAGGACGACTCGCCGGAGGAGGCGATCGAGAAGCTGCGCGACGCGTGCTCCAGCGACGCGATCGCAGATCTCCTGGGCCTGGCGTCCGGCGTCCTCGACACCGTCTCCGGCGAGAGGCGCGGACAGGAGATCGCCTGGGCCGCGCACGAGTGGGCCACCACCCTCGCCGAGGCTCAGCCGCTCGTGCTCGGCTTCGAGGACGTCCACTGGGCCGAGGAGCCGCTCCTCGACCTCGTCGAGCACCTCGCCGACAGGATCGACGACGCGCCGGTGCTCCTCGTCTGCCTCGCCAGGCCGGAGCTCCTCGATTCCCGCCCACGCTGGGGCGGCGGCCGCCGCCGGTCGATCACCGTCGAGCTCGGCCCCCTGCCAGACCACGAGACCGGGATGCTCGTCGACGCGCTCGTCAAGGGGCCGCCGCTCCCGGACGACCTGCGCACCGCGCTGCTCGACAAGACCGAGGGGAACCCCCTGTTCGTGGAGGAGACGGTCAGGCTGCTCGTCGAGGAGGGCGACGGCGCGGCGGTGCGCATCCCCGACACGCTGCAGGCGCTGATCGCGGCCCGCATCGACCGCCTGCCGCCGGGCTCGAAGTCCGTGCTCCGTCACGGCTCCGTGGTGGGGAGGGTCTTCTGGCGCGGCGCGATCTGCGAGCTCGATCCCGAGCTCGACGTCGATGCCGCGCTGTCCGACCTCGTCGACCGTCAGCTCCTCACGCGCGAGCCACTCTCGACCGTCACGGGCGAGGTCGCGTACCGCTTCCGCCACGTGCTGATCCGCGACGTCGCCTACCGGGGACTGACGAAGTCCGAGCGGGCGCGGCTCCACCGGGTGTTCGCGTCGTGGCTCCGCGTCCACTCCCCCGACGAGCTGGTCGAGACCCACGCCTACCACCTCGACCGCGCCGCCGCCCTGACGGCGGAGCTCGACGGCCGGGTTCCCGACGACCTGCGGGCAGAGGCCGGCAGCGCGCTCGAGCGCGCCGGACGGCGGGCGCTCGCCCGCGAGGCAAACCGGACGGCGCGCCGCCTGCTCCTGCGCTCGCTCGAGCTCGATCCGACCCTCGAACGGCGCTTCGAGGCGGCCCGGGCGGCCTGGCGCCTCTGGGAGCTGCCCGCCGCGGCCGACGAGATGGAGCAGGCCCGCGAGCTCGCGCACGAGGCCGGCGAGCAGATCATCGAGGGGCTGGCACTCACCGTGCTCGCCGAGATCGCCCTGAGTCGCAACGCCGACGTCGCGCAGGCGCGGAGGCTCGGGCACGAGGCAAACGAGCTGCTGGCGGACGCACCCGGCGAGGCGCGCGGCGAGGTGCTGACGCTGCTCTCGAGCGTGGGGTGGTGGGAGGGCGACCTGGACAGCGTCGAGCGGTACACGAACGAGGCGCTCGAGATCCGCGGAGGCCGGCCCGACCTCGAGAGCCTCGCACTCGTCGAGCTCGCGGGAGCACACCTCGCCCGACTCGACCTCGTGCGGGCCGAGAGCGTGCTCGCCGAAGCGGCCGCGCTCGCCGACTCGAGCGGGAGCCTCTCCGCGCGGGCCTGGAGCGCGAGGGTCCGCGGCTCGATCCTGCTCCGCAAGGGGCTGTTCGGGGAGGCCGCGACCGCGTTCAACTCCGCCTACGAGCTGTTCGACGAGGTCGGTGCCGCACCGGACGCCGCCCGGTCGCGTCAGCTCCAGGGCGTCGCGATCTGGCGGGCGGGCGATCCCGAGCGAGCCGAGACGCTCGTCCGCGAGACCGTGCGCACGCTGCTCTCGTTGCAGGAGCGCGGCAAGATCGTCGAGGCCCAGCGCACGCTCGCCGAGATCGTGCTCGCCCAGGGCCACGTCGAGGAGGCGGAGCGCTGGGCGCTGTCCGCGGTCGAGTCGGTCGGGATGCAGGACATGATGTCGCGCTCGAACGTGAGCATGGTGCTGGGGCTCGTGCGCTCGGCGCAGGGCCGCGACGCGGAGGCGGAGCTCCTGCTGCGCGAGGCCGTCGACCTGCTCGCCGCCACCGACCTGCGCAACTCGGAGCCCGAGCCGCTCGCCGCTCTGGCCGAGTTCCTCCGCGAACGCGGCCGCGAGGACGAGGCCGCGGCGCTCGAGGAGCGGATCGACGCGCTGCTGCAGCCCGAGAGGGCCGCGCGGATCATCTGACCCGGCGAGCGTGCGCCGCACGCCTGGTGTCCGACTCGAAGTCGGACACCGGGTGCGTGGGGATGGTCCGGTGAGTCGCCGCGCCGGATCGTCTGTGTCGACTCCTCGTCGGGCGACTCGGAGATCACCGTGGCGGGTCGCTCGAACCCGTCGAGCGCGGCCCGCAGCGGGTCGGCGCGGAGGGTGCCCTCGCCGTAGCGCAGGTGCTTCGTCTCGTTCCGGTTCGCGAACGCGATGTCGGAGAAATGGACGTGGAACGGGGCGCCGGGCTCGAGCACGCCGTCGGCGAGCTCGAGCGCCTCGCGGAACGGCTCCGGCTCGGTGAACGCGCCGTCCGAGGTCGCGTGCATGTGCGCGAAGTCGATCACCGGGCGCACCCAGCCGGCACGCCGGCTGATCTCGACGCAGTCGGAGAGCGAGCCGAGGTCGCGCACGCGACCCATCACCTCGATCCCGAACGGCACGCCGCGTCCCTTGCCCACGAGCCGCTCGCGCACGAGGCCGAGCTGCTCGACCACGGAGTCGATCGCGTCCTCGCGGCTTCGCCCGAGGAGGAAGCCGGGGTGGAACACGACGAGCTCGGCGCCGCAGGCGGTCGCGATCCCCGCGCTGCGGTCTAGCGCCCCGAGCGCGGACGACCACTTCCGTCCGCTTGCCTCGAGGTGCCCGACCCACCCGAAGAGCGGCGCATGCACGGAGAGTGCGACGTCGTGCTCCCGGGCGAGCTCCCCGAGCCGCTCGGCCCACGGGTAGTCCATCCAGAAGCCCGACTCGAAGTCGATCTCGCACGCGTCGTAGCCACGCTCCAGCAGGAGCTCCACCGCCGCCTCCGGGCGCTCGCGGTCGGGAATGTGCGCGGGGCCGACCCGGACGCGTCCCATGCGGGCGACTGTAGTCGCCCCCATGGCACGGTGACGCCTTATTTCGGTCGCGCCGCGATCATTGCCTGCAGGTCATGTGATGCAACCGGCTTCCCTGCGCGGTCGTATGCGACAAGCGTGTACGGTCCGCCGTCGGGCAGTTGTCCGGACTCGGTGGTGTCCGGCAGTTGACCGACGAAGTAGTGATTGGCGAACTCCAGTCGAGTTGAGCCGGACGCCGCGTGCAGTTCGATGCGCGCGATGTCGCGTGATGGGTCTACGCGACCCGCCACAAGAACGTCGTACAGTCCATTGGGCCCGCGGTTCCACTCGAGATCGGTGCTGAGGGGCTGGCCCGGAGACGACCAGCTCTGGCTGGGGGCAGCGTCGCTGCACTCAGTCGATCCGTCGATCGTCGTTGGCAGCGTTGATGCCGCGGCCGGATCGGAGTAATGCATGAACGTGCACTGCCCGCCGCCGGTGGTCGGCGCCTGCCAAACGGTTAGCTCTTGACCCGAGGCGAGCCTCAGGGCGACAAGCCTCCGCGCCTGACTCAGATCGACGACTGACGCGTCGGGACCCTCCTCGTTCGCGGAGACGTATGCCCGGAGATCGAAGAGGCCGAGCCGGCCGCTTAGGGCAAGAGCCGGCATCGTCAACAATGCCGCGCCAGCAAGCGCTGCGACCCCGAGCCGCAGCCGGCGTCCACGTACATGAGTCGAGGCGCCTTGCGACGCGGTCCGGATCTCTCCGACGAGATGGTCACGACGCACCTGCAGGCGGCCTGGCGGCAGATCCCAGTCCAGCAGGCGTGAGTAGGCGTTACTGGTCATGGTCATCCTTCCATTCGTCCATGCGTATCTCAGACGTGTCCGCATCAGCTAGGTGTGTTCCCGCAAATGCTGTTTCGCGCGCGAGAGCCTGGAACGGATCGTTCCTACCGGCACCCCGAGGGCGACCGCCGCCTCGTCGTACGACAACCCCGACCAGACACACAGCGCGAGGACCTCCTGCTCACGTCGTGGCAGCCCCCGGATAGCTCCGAGCATGACCTTCATCTGCTGCTCGTAGGCGATACGCGCGTCGGCATCGTCTGCGAAGCTCAGCGTCGGCGGTTCCGGGGCCACGCGAGCGAGTGCACTCCTGTAACGGCGCTGCGAGCGCCGCTGATTTCTCACCACGTTCGTCGCGATGCCGAAGAGCCACGCTCGCACCATGTCCGAAGCGATCGACTTCTCTCGGCGCCGCCAAGCCTCGAGGAACACGATTGAGGTCAGATCCTCCGCGACAGCCCAATCGGCGATCCGGCGAAAGCAGAAGCTGTAGATCGCAGACGCATGCCGTTCGAACAGGACACCGAATGCATCTGGGTCTCCGTCCTGGGCCCGCGTCCACAAATCCCCGTCGGATAGGCGCTCCTGGACCGAATGCTGCGCACTCGTCAGCAAGGGCCCGCTTCGCCCGACGTGTCGCTCTTACCGGCGCCCCCGACATTGATGTAGTAGAAGTTGTGCACGATCGCGCCAGTACATGTGGTCAGGGCTGTCCAGCGATCACCAGACCCCGACTGATCCATGGCAGTGTGGACGTTCTCTGCGAGGATCGTGCCGACGTGGTTTACGAGCCTGACGTCGAAAGACCAGTTCGGAGCACCGGCGTCACACGCTGTGTGACCGCCCCCCTTGGTCTGATGGGAAACGAACGCAGGTACCCACGTGGACGGCGTGCACGTAGCGAGCGTTCTCGCATTGCCGCCGTCCGTTGTAACCCCGAGCGACAAGAGTCCGCCCGTCACGAAAGTTGCGGCAACGAGCGCGGCGAGGAGCGTTCCTCTCGAGCTCATTTTCACAGCACCACCTTTCGATCAACTCGTGTGCACTCTTTGCCGCAGGCTCTGTCGCTGTCGGTGCTTCGGTGTCGGCGTCGGTGCCGGGGCCGCACTCGCTCGAACGTGGATGACTGCGCCACGCCTTGCGCTCCTTTCTGACGCCGTTGCGATGCGGGCAGCTATCCGCCTTCCTCCTACTCATGTCCGCCCGACCGTCGTGAGTTCCCCGAGGCGGTCTCACCGCGTCACTGATCAGCGACTCGAGCGATTGCCGTTCGCCGTCCGTCCGACGGGGTCCGTAGCCTCGAAGGCATGGAACAGCCAACGCGAATCGACCTGCTGGAACTCGACATCGACCTCCGCCTGACGGAGCTCTGGCGGGAGGCCGCGGACATCTCCGAGTGGAGCCTCGACGTCGTCTCCGCGTTCATGCGGGCCGCGTACGGCAAGGGCTACTGCGACGCGCTGACGGAGGACGCGCCCGGCTCGCTGTGCCTCGAGCACGGCTACGACGTGCCGCGGCGCCAGCGCGACGCTGCCCGCGGCTGAGCATCGGGCCGGCTTCGGAGACCTCGCGTCGGGCGCGTTTTCGATAGAGCCCGTGCTCGCGGGCGACTGGCTCAGGATCGCCGAGCTCGTCGCGACCTACCGCGACCTGCCGTTGGGAACCGTCGACGCGTCCGTCGTCGCCGCCGCGGAACGCCTCGGGATCGCCGAGGTCGCCACGCACGATCGCCGGCACTTCGGCGTCGTCCGTCCGCGGCACGTGGAGAGCCTGACGCTCCTCCCATGACCGCGCGTCGGTACGGGTTCCGTCTCTAGACTGTCGGCGTGGCACGGAAGTCCTCGCCTGCCCGCCTCGTGATCGCGCTCTCCGTCGCGTCGGTGCTCGCGGTCTTCCTCCTCTACACGTCGCTGGCGGGCGGCGGCACGCCGTCGGTCTCACCGAGCCAGCTCGCGACGAAGACCGGCGAGGTGGCGCTCGCCGGCAAGGTCGTCGGAACGCCGACGGGCGATCCGCACGGTGCCGGCATGCGGTTCGTCGTCGAGGACATCGACGGCACGAGCAAGCAGCGGGCTACGGTGCTCTACAAGGGATCGGTGCCCGACATGTTCCGGACGGGGCGCGACGTCGTCGTGACCGGGACGCAGGACGCGAACGGCCTGTTCGTCACGAAGCCGGGCTCGATGATCACGAAGTGCCCGTCGAAGTACCAGGCCGCCGACACGCCGACCTAGGTCGTGGCTGAGCTCGGGCGAGCGGCGCTCCTCGTCACCCTCGGACTCTCGGCGTACGCGCTCGTCGCCGGGGGTTACGCGGCATGGCGCGGCCGGCGACGTCTCGCGCACTCCGCCCGGAACGCGCTGATCGCCTCGTTCTTCTCGACGCTCGTCGCGGCGCTCGTCCTCGTGGCCGGCTTCGTACGCGACGACTTCTCGCTCGCGTACGTGGCAGGGCACTCCAGCCGCGCGCTGCCGACGCCGTACAAGCTGTCGGCGTTCTGGGGCGGCCAGGAGGGGTCGCTGCTGCTCTGGCTGCTCGTGCTGAACGCGTATGCGGCCCTGGCGGTCTGGCTCGCGCGCAAGCGTGCCAAGGACCTCGTCGTCTGGGTGACGCCCGTGCTGGCAGGGATCGCGCTCGGCTTCACGTGGCTGCTCGTCGCGGTCTCGAGCCCGTTCGACGTGATCGCGGCCCCCGCCGACGGGAGCGGCCTCAATCCGAGCCTCCAGAACCCGTACATGGTCGTCCACCCGGTCGCGCTCTACCTCGGGTACGTCGGTCTCGCCGTGCCGTTCGCGTTCGCGATGGGCGCGCTGCTCTCGGGCCGGACCGACGAGCGCTGGATCGTGGCCACGCGCCGCTGGACGATCGTGGCGTGGACCGCGCTCGGCGTGGGGCAGCTGCTCGGCGCCCACTGGGCGTACCAGGAGGTCGGCTGGGGCGGCTACTACGCGTGGGACCCGGTCGAGAACGCGGCGCTGATGCCCTGGCTCGCCGCAACCGCGTTCCTGCACTCGGTGATGATCCAGGAGAAGCGCGGCATGCTGCGCATCTGGAACGTGACGCTCGTCAGCCTTGCGTTCTGCCTCTCGCTCTTCGGGACGTTCCTGACGCGCTCGGGCGTCGTGACCTCGATCCACTCGTTCACCAAGAGCTCGATCGGGCCGTGGTTCCTCGGGTTCATCGTGGTCGCGGTCGTGTTCGCGGTGACGATGATCTGGCTGCGCCTCCCGCAGCTCCGCACGACAGCGAAGCTGGAGTCGCTCGTCTCGCGGGAGGCGGCGTTCCTCTACAACAACCTGCTCCTCGTGGCACTGTGCCTCACGATTCTCTGGGGCACCGCGTGGCCGATGGTCTCCGAGGCGGTGCGCGGCCAGACGATGGTCGTCGGGCGCCCCTACTTCGACTTCTTCCTGCGCGTCTTCGGGCTGCCGCTGCTCCTGCTGATGGGAATCGGGCCGCTCGTCGCGTGGCGCCGCGCATCGCTCAGAGGGCTCCTCAAGACGTTTGCCTGGCCCGCCGGCGTCGCGCTCGCGACCGGCGTGATCCTGATCGGGCTCGGCGCCGGCAGCTCGACCCCCGGTCTCGTCGCGTACACGTTCTCGGCGTTCGTGCTCGCGACGATCGCGCTCGAGTTCACGCGCGGCACCCAGGCGCGCCGTGCCCTGACGGGCGAGCCCGTGCCGACCGCCCTCGGCCGCCTGATCGGGCGCAACCGGCGCCGGTACGGCGGGTACGTCGTCCACGCCGCGATCGTGCTGCTCGCGATCGGTGTCGCCGGCTCGAGCGCCTACGACTCGGTCACGGAGGGCCGGCTCGCGAAGGGCCAGGCGCTCACGGTCGGGGGCTACACGCTCACGTACCGCTCGCTCGGGGAGCGCGAGGGCGCGAACGCCACCGAGATCCGGGCGGTGCTGGACGTCAGGCGCGGGGGCAAGGAGCTCGGCCCGCTCGAGGCGGGCAAGAACGCCTACAGCGTCGAGCAACAGGTCTCGAACGAGGTCGGGATCCGCACCGACTACCTGACGGGTGAGGATCTGTACGTGATCGCCGAGCAGGTCAACGACGACGGCACGGTCTTCTTCCGGATCTTCGTGAAGCCGCTCGTGAACCTCATCTGGCTCGCCGGGCTCATCTTCGTCCTCGGCTCCGTGATCACGCTCTGGCCGGACGCGCGGGAGGAACGGCGCCTGGCGACGCGGTACGCGCGCGCGGCGGAGCGCTCGGACACGCACGCCACCACTTGAGACGACGGCTGCCAGGCGTCCGCGCTCGTGGGCTGCCGGGGCGTCGTGCGGCGTCGTGGTGGCCGGGGAAGCGGCGTCAGCAGGCGCTCCTGGACGCCCGCCGGGTACGCGCGTGAGCCTGTGGGTCGTGCTCGCGACCGCGCTCGCCGTGGCGGTCGTCGTCGCGGTCGCCCTCCCGTTCCTGCGCGAGCCGGCGCCGGCGTCGGACGCGCTCCACGAGCTCGATCCGCTCGAGCGCCGGCTGCTCGAGGCCGAGGAGGAGCGTGACCGCGCGCTCGCGGCGCTGCAGGAGCTCGAGGCCGACCACCGTGCCGGGCGCATCTCCGACGCGGACTACCGCGCAGTCGTCGGCGTGCTGCGGCGCGACGCCGCGGAGGCGCTGCGCGCGCTCGACCGTCTCGCGGCAGGGACTTCCGACCCGGAGGCGAAGATGGACTGATGGGTCGTCGCGCGGGCCTCGTCGGTGTCGCAGCCGTGGCCCTCGCCGTCTCAGCGCTCCTCGCGGCGGCTGCCGCCGGCGACCCGGGTGCGGAGAAGGCGCGCGTCGACGGCCGCATCGGCGGCCTCCGCGAGCAGGCGGCGGCGCAAGAGCGCCAGGCCGGAGTCGTCACAGAGCAGTTGAGCGCGGTCGCGCGCAGCGTGCGCGACCTCCAGGCCGGCGTGGACGCACAGCGCGCGCGCCTCGCCGTCCTGGAAGGGACCCTGGCGACGGCGCGGACGCGGCTCGCGTCGCTCGAGCGCACGATCGCGGCGCAGACCGCCCGCCTGGGGCGGCTGCGTGGGCAGTACGACATCGCGCTCCGCCGCCTGGAGCAGCGCGTGCGCGAGCTGTACATGACCGACGGGCCCGACACGCTGTCCTTCGTGCTCGGCACGTCGTCGTTCTCCGACCTCCTCGACAACCTCGATCTGCTCGGCCGGATCGGACGCCAGGACGAGCAGATCGCCGCCCGCGTGAAACGGGCGCGCGACGGAGCCGCCGACGCCCGCCGGCGGACACGGGCCGCCCGCACCGAGGCGGTGCGCGTGGAGGCCGCGGCCGCGTCGGCGACGAGCGAGCAGCGCGGGCTCGTCACGCGGCTCGTCGCGAGCCGCGACCAGCTCGCGACGGCGGAGCGGGAGAAGCGCACCATGCTCGGCTCGATCGAGACCGACCGCACAGCGGTCCTCGCGGAGATCGACGACCTCGAGGCCCAGAGTGCGGCACTCGCCGCACGCATCCGCGCCGCACAGGAGCAGTCGGCCGCGTCGTCGTCACCGGCGGTCTCCGGAAGCGGCCAGCTGTCCTGGCCGGTCTCCGGGCCCGTGACGAGCGGCTTCGGGGTGCGCTGGGGCCGCATGCACGAGGGCATCGACATCGCGGTGGGACAGGGGACTCCCGTGCGTGCCGCGGCCGCCGGGACCGTGCTCTACGCGGGGTGGATGGAGGGCTACGGAAACCTCGTCGTGATCGATCACGGCAACGGCCTCTCGACCGCGTACGGCCATAACTCGTCGCTCGCCTCCGCCGTGGGCCAGACGGTCGTTGCCGGGCAGGTCGTCGCCTACTCGGGCTCCACGGGCCACTCGACCGGCCCGCACGTCCACTTCGAGGTGCGCGTGAACGGCTCGCCGGTCGACCCGCTCGGGTACCTCTAGTCACTTCACGGCTCCGCTGCGAAGTGCCAGAAGACCTCCTGGCACTTTCCGGTCACGGGAAGTGCCCATCAAGCCCGCTCGCGGCGATTACCGATGAGTAAGGTCGTGGAGCGCGCCGCGACCTCGAGTCGGCGTCGATCCCGCTTGGCGGCCCTTGCCTTCGCCCTCCAGCGGCTCGGCAGAGCCGAGCCTGCGCTCGAGCGGAGCCTGGGGCGCTCGGACGAGCGCCTGCAGACGATCGTCGCAGGCGCCCGCGGGATCATCTACATCTCCGAGCTCGGCCCGCAGGGGCGCTGGACGTACGTCAGCCCACAGGTCGAGGAGATCCTCGGGTTCACCCACTCCGAATGGGTCTCCGACCCGGCGCTCTGGGCGCGTCAGCTCCACCCCGACGACCGCGCGCGGGTGCTCGCCGAGGAGGCCGACGTCGAGTCCTACACGCCGGGACAGCTGTACGAGTCCGAGTACCGGCTGCTCACGCGCGCAGGCGAGAGCCGCTGGCTGCGGGACACGGCCTCGATCGTGGCGACGGAGGACGGCACGCTCGTCTGGAGCGGCGTGCTGACCGACATCACGGAGCGGCGCGCGATCGAGGAGGCGCTGCGCGCGAGCGAGGAGCGGTTCCGCACGGTGATCGAGACGGCGAGCGACGCGTTCGTGAGCGTCGACGAGGCGGGGAGGATCGTCGAGTGGAACCGCAAGGCGGAGGGGACGTTCGGCTGGGCGAGAGAGCAGGCGATCGGACTACCACTCGTCGGCACGATCGTCCCCGAGCGGCTGCGAGAGGCGCACGAGCGTGGCTTCGAGCGGTTCCTGCAGACGGACGTCGGCACCCTCGTCGGACGGACGCTGGAGGTCAGCGCCGTGCGGAGAGACGGCACCGAGTTCCCCGTCGAGCTCAGCATCTGGGCGACGGTCAGCCAGGGGTTGCGTCGGATCAACGCGTTCGTGCGGGACACCTCCGAGCGCAAGGCGCTCGAGGCCGTCACCCACCAGGCGTTCCACGACCCTCTGACCGACCTCGCAAACCGGGCGCTGTTCACCGATCGCGTCGCTGCCGCGCTCAGCCGCAGGGTGGACTCGGGCACGACGGCGGTGGCGGTCCTGCTCCTCGACCTGGACGACTTCAAGACGGTCAACGACAGCCTCGGCCACGCCGCCGGCGACGAGCTGCTCGTCGCGGTCGCCTCGCGCCTGCGCTCGTGCGTCCGCCCGGGTGACACGCTGGCCCGGCTCGCGGGGGACGAGTTCGCGATCCTCCTCGACGAGCTGGACGACAGGGACGACGTGACCGCCGTCGCCAGGCGGGTCGGCAAGCGGCTCGAGGCGCCGTTCGAGGTCGACGCGATGGAGATCGCCGTCCGCGCGAGCATCGGCATCTCCCTCGGGCAGAGCCCCGACGCCCGTCCCGAGGACCTGATGCGCGACGCGGACGTCGCGATGTACGCGGCGAAGGCGCGGGGGAAGGGCGGCTACCGGGTGTTCGAGCCGCACATGAGGCAGGCGGTCGTGCGGCGCATGGAGCTGAAGGCCGACCTGCGCCACGCGCTCGAGCGCGGCGAGCTCCAGGTCCACTACCAGCCCTACATCAAGCTCGCCGACGAGTCGATCGTCGGGGCGGAGGCCCTGCTCCGCTGGGAGCACGGCGACCGCGGCATCATTCCGCCCGGCGACTTCGTCCCGCTCGCCGAGGAGATGGGCCTGATCGTGCCGATCGGGAGATGGGTGCTCGGCGAGGCGTGTGGACAGGCCGTGGAGTGGGGCAGGCGGTGGCCGGAGCTCGGACCGCTGACGCTCAGCGTGAACGTCTCGGCGCGTCAGCTTCAGGACCGCCTGTTCGTCGGCGACGTCGCCGCGATCGTCTCGGAGCGTGGGCTGGCGCCCGGTCAGCTCGTGCTCGAGCTCACGGAGAGCTCTCTCGTCGAGGACCCGGACCAGGCCGTCCAGCGGCTGCTCGAGCTGCGGGAGCTCGGCATCCGTCTCGCGCTCGACGACTTCGGGACGGGCTACTCGTCGCTCGGGTACCTGCAGCGCTACCCGATCGAGATCCTCAAGGTGCACCGTGCCTTCGTCGCCGAGCTCGGGCGTCATCCGGACGAGCCCGCGCTCGCGAAGGCGATCCTCCAGCTCGCGCACCATCTGGGGATGAAGACGATCGCCGAGGGGGTGGAGGACGCGACACAGGTGGAGTCGCTCCGGGCGCTCGGCTGCGGCTACGCGCAGGGCTACCACTTCGCCCGCCCGCTACCGCCCGAGGCCTTCGCGGAGCTGCTCGACGCACGCGTTCGCTCCGCGTCGGGGCCGCGGACGGCTCAGATCTAGGTGTCTCGCGACGAAGCCGCGAAACACCTATGCGGCGTCGATCGCGGCCGGCAGCTCGTCTGCGACGACGAGGTGGAGGTCGGGAAGGGCGCGCCAACGCTCCTCGAGCCCCAGGCCGTAGCCGGCGAACAGCTCGTCCGGGACGGTGAAGCCGACGTGCCCGAGCGGGATGTCGTCGACGAGGCGCCGGTACGGGCGGTCGAGGAGCGTGACCGCCGCGAGGGTCGCTGGGCGGCGCTCGACGAACGAGCGGGTGAGGAAGCCGAGCGTCAGGCCCGTGTCGACCACGTCCTCCACGAGCAGCACGTCCCGGCCTGCGATCGGGCGGTCGAGATCCTTGAGCAGCCGCACGCCGCCTCCGCGACGGCCGCTCCCGTACGGCGCCAGCTCGATCACGTCGAGCTCGTGGTCGACGTCGAGCGCGCGCGAGAGGTCGGCGAGGAAGACCGCGCTGGACTTGAGGGGCGCGACGAGGAGCGGGTCGAGCCCCGCGTACGCGACGGCGAGCTCCTGTCCGAGCTCCGCCACGCGCGCGGCGATCTCCTCCCGCGTGAGGTAGACGTCGCCGATCGGGTCGCCCGCCGCACGGAGGCGCTCGGCTGCCGTCACGAGGCGATTCGCAGCCGGTAGCGCTGCGCGAGGCGCTCGATGTCGCGCCGGTAGAAGAGCTTGATGCGCACGTCGGGGTACAGGCGCCGAACCTCGCGCAGCTTGCGGTTCTTCCGGGTCACGAGCGACTGCTTCATGACCGTCACCTCGATGTAGAGGTCCTGGTCCGGGAGGTAGAAGTCGGGCGTGAACGCGCTGGTCACACGCCCCTGCGCGTCGCGCCTGAGCACGAACGACCGCGGCTCGTACTCCCACGGGATCCCGTACCAGTCGAGGATCTGGGCGCACTCCCGTTCCGCGCCGTTGACGAAGCGCGGCGGCTCCGAGCCACGATATGCCTGGAACCGGGAGGTTTCCGTGGGCGACTCCCGCACCGTCCCGAGGGTAGCGTCCGCCTCGGACGGCCCCGTGCTCGCTCGCCCAGCGGGATCTGCCGTCGCGGTGGCCCCTCGCCAGGTCTCCGGCACCAGCGCGACGCCTGCGCCGCGGGCGGCGTGCCTCGGCGGTGGGCCGACCGTAGACTGCAGCGATGGCCGTCGGTGAGCGCCGGATCCGTATCGCCCACCTCTCGGATCTCCACTGCGGAGGGCCGTATTTCGAGGCGAACCTCCTCGAGCGGGCGATCTCCGAGGTGAACGACTTCAAGCCCGACATCGTGATCTGCTCGGGCGACCTGACGACGTTCGGGTTCAAGCACGAGTACCACGTCGCCCGCTCCTACCTCGAGCGCATCGACTGCGACGCGTTCGTCGTCGTGCCCGGGAACCACGACGCGCGGAACGTCGGCTACGTCCATTTCGAGGAGCTCTTCGGCGACCGCAACTCCGTCCTCCGCAAGAGCGGCGTGACGGTCGTCGCGGTCGACTCGACGGAGCCCGACCTGGATCACGGCCAGATCGGGCGTGGCCGCTACCCCTGGATCGAGGCCGAGTTCACGAGCGAGCCGTCCCAGCTGCGGATCTTCGTGCTCCACCACCACCTCCTCCCGGTTCCCGGGACGGGCCGTGAGCGGAACGTCGTCTACGACGCCGGCGACGCGATCGAGTGCCTCCAGCGGGCAGGCGTCCACCTGGTGCTCTCCGGGCACAAGCACGTGCCCTACGCGTGGCGGCTCGAGAACCTCTTCGTCGTCAACACGGGCACGGTCTCGTCGCTCCGGCTCCGCGGCAACACCCGGCCCTGTTACAACGTCGTCGAGATCGTCGGTCATCACGTGTCGATCTCGCGCCGTCATCCCTTCCACGGTGAGGAGCGGATCATCCAGTTCTCCACCGAGACCTTCGAGTACGAGAAGTACACGGGCAAGATCGAGCGCGAGGTGACGACCCGGGGATGAGACGCGCGGTCGCGATCATCGACGGCGAGCACTACCCGCCGGTCGTCCGCCAGGCGCTGGCGGAGCTCGACGCGGCCGTCGTCGCGGCGGTGCTCGTCGGCGGCACCGAGAAGCTCCGCGACGCCGAGGGGTACGGCGTGCCGCTCGAGCCCTCGGTCGAGTCCGCCGTCCTCCAGCACCGGCCGGACGTCGTGATCGACCTCTCCGACGAGCCGGTGCTCGGCCCTCCCGAGCGGCTCGCGCTCGCGAGCCGCGTGCTCGCGCTCGGGCTCCCGTACGAGGGGCCGGACTTCCGCTTCGAGCCGCCCGCGGCCGCGCCGGTGGATCTGCCGACGCTCGCGGTGATCGGTACCGGCAAGCGGGTGGGCAAGACCGCCGTGACGGGGCACGTCGCGAGGCACCTCG
Source organism: uncultured Actinomycetes bacterium (assembly GCA_963710125.1). Lineage (GTDB taxonomy): Bacteria > Actinomycetota > Thermoleophilia > Gaiellales > Gaiellaceae > Gaiella. The sequence goes on from CAVPZH010000018.1 coordinate 332,551, forward strand.
CGACCGACCGTCGCGTCGCGGTCGTCGCGATGGGCCGGGGCGGCCCGCCCGAGCCCGAGACCGTGCTCGTTCCGCCCACGGTCGAGTCGCTGCTGAGCGCTGTCCCGGGCGGGGCGGCACGCGGCGTCCGACCATCTCGAGACGGCGATCGCGGCCGGGGTGCCGACCGTCGGCTGCCGCCGCTGCGGGGGCGGCCTCGCCGGTGCGGTGGCGCTCTCGAACGTGCTCGAGGGCGTCTCGCTCGCCGCGACCATGGAGCCGGATCTCCTCGTCCTCGACGGGAGCGGCGCCGCGCTCCCCCCGGTCGACGCCGGCCGCAGGATCCTCGTCGCGTCGGCCGCCCAGCCCGTCGAGGTCGCCGCCGGATACCTGAACGCCTACCGCGCGCTGCTCGCCGACCTCGTCGTGGTGACGATGGCCGAGCCCGTGGCTGCGCACGAGGCGCTCGCCGAAGCCCTCCGAGCGTGCGCGCGGCCCGCGACGCCCGTGATCCGGGTCGTGCTGCGGCCGAGGCCGCTCGAGCCCGTCGCAGGCGAGCGCGTCGCGTTCTTCTGCACCGCTCCCGAGCCTCGCCACGACGTCCTCGGGCGGCATCTGGCCGAGCGGTACGACGCGCAGGTGACGCACGTGTCGGGATCGCTCTCCGACCGCGGACGGCTGCGCGACGAGCTCCGCGAGGTGCGCGCCGACGTGTTCGTCGTGGAGCTGAAGGCGGCGGCCGTCGACGTCGTGGTCGAGGAGGCGCACCGCCGCGGCGTTCGGGTCGTGATCGCGACGAACGACGTCGTGCCGCTCGACGGCGAGCCGGGGCTCGACGCCGAGCTCGACCGGCTCGCGGCCGAGGCGGTCGCGCTCGTGCCGGAGGCGGTCAGGTGACCGAGCGGCGCTATCTCGCGCCGCTGCCGCTCGGCGGCGACGAGGATCCACCCTGGTCGAAGGGCCTTCTCTCCCGCGCCCTCGCTGCGACGGGGCTCGACGCCACGCGGTCGTACGAGCTGGCGCGCCGGGCCGACGCCGACCTCGCGGAGCGGGAGACGGACCGGCTCGAGCTCGACCGCCTCGGCGAGCTCGCGGCCGAGGTCCTCGGCGAGGCGGAGGGGGCGCGCACCATGCGACGCCTCCGCCGGCTCCACGCGCTCCGGCAGCTCGACGTGCCGATCGTGGTGCTCGTCGGCGGCGCCACGGGCACGGGCAAGTCGACGATCGCGACCGAGGCCGCCCACCGGCTCGGGATCACGCGGGTCACGTCGACCGACTTCATCCGGCAGACCCTGCGCGCGTACTTCTCGCCTGCCTTCATGCCGTCCGTCCACTACTCGAGCTTCGAGGCGGGGCTCGGGCTCACGAAGGCCGAGGAGGAGGAGGCGGGGGACGCCCATCTCCTGGGCTTCCTCGACCAGACGCGCAACGTGCTCGTCGGCGTCGAGGCCGCGATCGACCGCTCGCTCGCCGAGGGCTGGTCGATGGTGCTCGAGGGCGTGCACCTCGTGCCCGGCATGGTCGACCTCGACCGTCAGGGAGCGATCGTCGTGCAGTGCGTGATCGCGATCGACGACGAGGACCTGCACCGGAGCCACTTCTGGGTGCGCGACTACGCCACCGAGGGCCTCCGCCCGCTCGAGAAGTACATCGACGGGATGCCGGAGATCCGCCGGATCCAGGAAGCGCTCGTCGAGCGCGCCCGGCGATTCGACGTGCCCGTGATCCGGAACACCACCCTCGACCAGGCCATGGGCGAGGTGCTCGACGTCGTCCTCGCGACGGCCGACCGCCTCGTGCGGGCCTAGCCGCGTCCGTGCCCGACTGTCTGTGCACGCAGTACTCCCGCGCGACCGAATGGGCCGCCCTCGCGGGCGCGCGCTGGCTCGGGCGGGCGGACGAGGAGGCGGCGGAGGAGGCCGCGGCGAACGGGATGCGGGCCGCGCTCGACGAGCTCCCGATCGACGGGCGCGTCGTGATCGGCGCCCGCGCGGGCGAGGTGCTCTCGCCGGAGGGGCGGGTCGGGGCCGGCGGCGACCGCGTCGACCTCGCTCTCGACCCGATCGAGGGCCGCGGCGTCGTCGCCCGCGGGGGCGTGGGCGCGATGGCGATGCTCGCGGCCGCGCCCGAGGGGGCGCTCCGCCACCTGCCGGACATGTACATGCGCTCGATCGCCGTCGGGCCGCGGGCGCGCTCCGTGATCGACCTCAACCGCCCCGTGGCGGACAACGTACGCGACGTCGCGGAGAGCTTCGGCCGCCAGCCGCTCGACATCACCGCGCTCGTGCTCGACCGTCCGCGGCACCACGACCTGATCGAGGAGCTCCGGAGCGCGGGCACGCGCATCAAGCTGATCGGCGACGGCACCGTCACCGCCTCGATCTCCGCCGCCATCCGCGGCACGAACGACCACCTCGCGATCGGGATCGGCGGCACGCGGCAGGCGGTGCTCTCGGCGGCCGCGCTGCGCTGTCTCGGCGGCGGGATGCAGGCGCAGCTCTGGCCGACGACCCGCAGCCAGATCGAGGAGGCGCGCGCCGTCGGAATCGAGGACGCCGAGCACGTGTTCACCGAGGAGGATCTCGCGCAGGGCGACGTGATCGTCGTGGCGACCGGCGTCACGAACGGCGATCTGCTGCGCGGCGTCCGGTTCATGGCGGACGCCGCCCGCACCCATTCGCTCGTGATGTGCATGCGCTGCAACTGGGTGCGCTTCACGGACGGCATCCACTTCTTCGCGCGCGACCGGCGCGAAGAGGTGCGGCTGCTGGGGTGAGCGCCCGCCAGGGGAGCGGCCCGCGCACGGCGGGCCGCTCCCGTGTCCATGCCGCGCTCCCGGGCTAGGGAACGGCGACGTAGTCGTCGAGGAACGAGCGCGCGTCCTCGGTGTCGAGCCGGTAGTAGCCGCCGAAGCTCCGGCAGAACTGGCTCGCGCCGAAGCTCGTGTCGCCCACGAGCAGGCCGTCGTGGAACACCGGGCCGCCGGAGTCACCGAAGCAGCTGCCGCCGCCCGCCCGCGAGTCCTTCTCGTTCTCCGCGAGCTTGAGCGTCTGCGACGTGACGTTCTGGCCGACGGCGTTGGTGAAACGGCGCGTGCGGTCTGAGACGGTGGTCGGCTTCTGCGGGCCTCCGGCCGGCTTCTCGAAGAAGACGCCGTAGCCGACGAGCGTGAACGTCTGCTTGTTGAGGCCGCCCTTGCCGTTCGCGAGCCCGTCGAGGTAGTTCTCGGGCGGCAGCGTCGCGGGTGTTGCGCCCCCGTAGGGCTTGTCGAGCACGACGACGCCCACGTCGTGGAGGTCGTTCAGCTGCAGCTTGCCGTTCCAGAGCGGGTGGGCGTGCGGTGTGCCGGTGAGCCAGCCGTCGACGGGCGCCTCGTAGCCCTTCCCGGAGGTTCCGTTCCCCGGGTCGTCGGCTGCGCGCGGTGACGCGGGGGCGACGCTGTCGAACGTCACCATCACCTTGCCGAGGACGCCGTCGGTGCAGTGTGCGGCCGTGATCAGCACGGTGTCCGAGACGAGCGTCGCCGAGCACCGGAAACGACCGTCCGGCTGGTAGAAGACGATCATCGCGACGTTCGGATGTGCGGTGCCGTCGAGTTGGCCACCCGTGATCGTCCAGGCGGTGCCCGCGGTTGCGAGCGAGACGGCGACGGCCGCGAGGACGAAAGCAGCGGTACGTCTCATCTGTCCAGTCCCTCCCTCGATTGCTCTCCGGGCAATGATTGCAGCCGGCCGACCCCGCCTTCCGCACGGGCCGAGGACGTCGCCGTGCGGGTCCGGCCGCCGGTGCGGGCGTAGTTCCGGGCACCTGCGATCGGGGACGTCCCGGATGTCCCGGGTGCCGAGCGATGCGAGGATGGAGCACGAAAGGGAGGTGTGAGATGACCACCGTTTCGCATGAGCCGTCCGGCGTGGAGCAGCGTGGAGAGGGCTCGACGGCGTGGTACCTGGTCAGGGACACGTGGGCGGCGATCGCGATCGTCGCGATGTGGGTCGCCGTCGCGGTCAGCGCGGCGTGGGGAGCCGACTTCGTGTCCACCAACGGAGCAGGGACGAACAGCACGACCATCCCGTCGGGCATCGCCGTGGCCCTGTTCGCGTCCGTCGGCACCTGGGCGGTCGCGAAGTACGGCTTCGGCCGTCGCGGGAACGACCGGGACTGAGCGTCGCCCGTCTCGGGCACTCGGCCGTGGGGCGGTCCCACGCCGCCCCCGGCCTACGTGGTGAGGCGTCGCCTATCCGAAGCCGAGGATGAACTTCGCGTCGTCCGACATCAGGTCGGGCGTCCAGGGCGGATCGAACGTCAGCTCGACGTCGACCTGCTCGACCCCCGGCAGCGCGGCGACCGCGTCGTGGATCGACTCCTGGATCATCGGACCGGCAGGGCAGCCCATCGAGGTGAGCGAGTGCACGATCTTCACGCGCGGGCCGTCGATCTCGGTCTCGTAGAAGAGGCCGAGCTCGACGATGTCCATCCCGAGCTCCGGGTCCTCGACCGAGTGGAGCGCCTCGACGACGTCGTCCTTCGTGACCATGGCGGTACGGTAGCGGCCGGCTCTGCTCGTTCGCGAACCAGGATTCCGCAGGGGTGGAATCCTGCCCCTCGATCCCGGCCTGCGGCGGGGCGGGAGCGTGCCTCAGCCGGGGATCGCGAGCACGATCTTGCCGAGCTGCTCGCCGGCCTCGAGCCGCGCGTGGGCCGCCGCGGCCTCCGCCAGCGGGAAGACGCGGTCGACGTGCACCTGCACCCGCCCGTCCCGGACCAGCTCGTAGGCCCCGAGGAAGTCCTGGCGCGTGCCCATCGTCGAGCCGATCACGGTCAGCTGCTTCCACCAGATGCGGTGGAGCTGCGCGGCCGGGTTCGGCCCGCTCGTCGCTCCGCAGACCACGACCCTCCCGAACGGGCGCACCGCGGCGAGCGTCCTCGCCCACGTCGCGTCGCCGACCGTCTCGACGACGACGTCGGCGCCCTTGCCCGTCGCCTCCTTCACGGCCTGCACGACGTCCGCGCGCTGGTGGTCGACGACGACGTCGGCGCCCCACTCGCGGGCGCCGGCGAGCTTCTCGGGGCTTCCCGGACGTGACGATCGTGCGGACGCCGAACGCACGGCAGATCTCGAACGCGGCCGTCGCGACGCCCCCGCCGATCCCCCAGATCAGGGCCCACTCGCCCTCCGTCACCGCCTCCCTGGTGACGAGCATCCGGTACGCCGTCTCGTACACGAGCGGAAACGCCGCTGCGGTCTCGAATGACACCCGGTCGTCGAGCGGGAACACCTGCTCGGCGGCGATCGCGATCAGCTCCGCGTGCGTCCCGTCGAAGTGCTCGCCGACGACCGTCACCCGGTCGTCGTGCACCAGCCCCGGGTTGAGCACGACGCGGTCGCCCGCTGCCAATCCCGTCACCCCCTCACCCAGCGCCTCCACGATCCCCGCTCCGTCGGCGCCGAGGATGCGCGGCTTCGGCACCGACGGGAGGCCCTTCCGCACCCAGACGTCGAGATGGTTGAGCGACGCGGCGCGCAGCCGGACGAGCACCTCGCCCGGGCCTGCGACGGGGTCCGGCACCTCCTCGACGCGCACCACCTCCGGACCGCCGTCCTCGTGGATGCGGGCGGCGAGCATGGCACGATCCTCTCATGACGGCCGACGAGCTGCGCACCGTCGCCGGCGAGCTCGGGCTCGACGTCGTCGGTGCGGCGCCGGTTGCGCCCTACGACGAGACCGAGCGCCACATCCGCGAGCGCCGCCGGCGGGGCCTCTTCGGCACGATGCGCTTCACGATGGCGCAGCCGGAGGTCTCGTGCCATCCAGAGACGCTGCTCGAGGGCGCGCGCACAGTGGTCTCGGCCGCCCTCTGCTACTACGAGCCGGCTCCGGAGCCGGAGCCCGGGGAGGGAAGGCTGCCTCGCTACGCCTGGCGCGACCACTACGAGCTCCTGCGCGAGCGGCTCGACGCGCTCGGTCGCCGGATCGGCGGCTCGTACCGGGTGCTCGTCGACGCGAACCAGCACGTCGACCGTGCGGGTGCGGAGCGCTCGGGCGTCGGCTTCATCGGCAAGAACACGCTTCTGATCACGCGAACGTACGGGTCGTGGGTCGTGCTCGGCACGCTCGTGACCGACGTCGTGCTCGAGCCGACCCCGCCGCTCGCCCCCGCGTGCGGGAGCTGCACCCTGTGCATCGACGCATGCCCGACCGACGCGCTGCACGAGCCCGGCGTGCTCGACTCGACCCGCTGTCTCTCGTACTGGACGCAGACTGCCGGGGAGATGCCCGAGGACGTGATGGACGCCCTCGGCGACCGCGTCTACGGCTGCGACATCTGCCAGGACGTCTGCCCCTGGAACGCAGGCGTCGAGAAGCGCCGTGCCGGCGCGCCGCTGCAGGAGGACGCACTGCCCGCGGTCTCGCTGGCGGAGTGGCTCACGTGCGACGGGGACGAGCTCGTGGAGGAGCTCGACCGGCTGTTCGTCCCCGGCAACGACGCCCGCTGGCTCCGTCGGAATGCGCTCGTCGCACTGGGCAACGTCGGGGAGCGCTCGGACGCTCGACTCGCCGAGCCGTTCCTCGACGATCCGGAGCCGGCGCTGCGAGCCGCGTCCGCGCGCGCGGTCGCCCGGCTGGCGGAGCGGATGTGACTCACCTGGACGGAGAGCGGCTGCGCGTCGTCGTCCACGAGCTGCGGAGCCCCGTGGCGGCGCTCGACGCGCTCGCCGCGGCGGCCCCTGCGACCTCCGACCCGGTCGTGCGTCGCCGCCTGGTCGAGCTCGCGGTGGCCGCGGCACGCGACGTCGAGCGGCTCGTCTCCGACCCCGAGCTCCTGTCGCTGCGCCTCGCGTCCGTCGACCTCGCGGCGCTCGTGGCGACGTTCTCGGGCCCGACGGTCGAGGTGCGGACCGCGGCGGGAGGAGCGCTCGTCGTGCGGGGCGACGCCACGCGTCTGCGCCAGGCCGTCTCGAACCTCGTCGCGAACGCGCTCCGGCACGGCACGCGCGTGACACTCGAGGCGGGGGAGCGGAACGGTCGGGTCGAGGTGCTGGTGAGCGACGACGGGCCGGGGATCGCCGAGGGGCTCGATCCGTTTTCGCGCGGCGCGAGCGGGGCGGGCTCGACGGGTTACGGGCTCTGGCTCGCGCGGGCGATCGCGGAGGCCCACGGCGGAGCGCTCGAGCTCGTCGCCGGCGCCGGCGACGGCGCCCGGCTCAGGCTGTCCCTGCCGTCCGCTTCCGGCGCGGCCTAGCGCCGAGCCCGAGCTCGGCCTGGAGCGCCCGCGCGCGGCCGGCAACGCTCCGCCGCATGGCCGCGGGCTCGAGCACGACGGTCTCGCCCCGGTCCGCGAGCACCTCCGAGAGGAGCCACTCCTCGGTCTTGAACGTGACGTCGGAGACCGCGGCCTTGTCGGTGAGCGGCCGTGCGCCGCGCTCGAGCTTCCAGCGCGCGATCGCCGGCGAATGCCAGAGGCGGGCGGTGGCCGGCTCGGCGAGGTAGTTCGGGTCGAAGCCCTGCCGGGACTCGAACCGGTCGCCGGTGAGCCGCGCGGAGCGCATCCTGTCGAGCCTGTACGTGCGCGGGCCGTCGACCGTCCGGTCCCACGTGTGGACGCGCCAGAAGGGCAGCTCGCGCTCGATCGTGTAGGGCTCCACGAGTCGCGTGGTCGGCCCCTCCTCGCCCTCCTTCAGGTACTCGAGCTCGACCAGCCGGCGCTTCTCGGCTCCGTCCGACAGCGTGCGGACGAGCGCCTCTTCGTCGTCGCCCGGCCTCACCGCCCCGGCCGGGGCGAGCTCGAACTGCCCGAACGTCTCCTCGAGCTTGCGGCGCACGCGCGCGAGCGGCGTGTGCGCGTCCGCGGCGATGGTCGGGCCGACGTACTCGATCGCCAGCCGGATCGCCCGGGCCTCGAGCGGCGTCAGCTTCGGCGCCCTGCGGAACACGTCGCCGTAGAGCTCCTTGTCGACCCGGACGCGGCCCGTGTCCTCGTCGACCTCCGCGTAGACCGTGTAGCAGCCGCCGCCGAAGTTCACGAGGTTGAGGAGCGAGAGGGTCTCCTGCAGCTCCTCCCGCGGGATCGTGAACCGCGCGGCGAGCTCGTCGGCCTCGAGCGTCGTGCCACGCTCGTCGCCGCACGCCGCGAGCAGGTGGGCGAGCAGCGCCTGGAGGACGCCGAAGCGCTCCGGCGCGACGGGCCCGGCGGGCTGGCGCTCGGGCGCGGGCCGTCTCTCGGCACGCCGCTCGCGGGCGGGGTCGGGCGCCGTGCCGCCGTGGCGCTCGCGCAGCAGCCGCAGGGCGTCCGCAACCTCGTCGCGGAGCTCGGGCGGATCGAGGGGGAGCGCCCGGCCGTTCTGGCGCAGGATCCACGACACGAGCGGCCCCAGCACGGCGTACGGCGTCTCGAACACTCCCTCCGTGACCGCGCCCGCGTCGGAGAGCGTCCGGTGCACCCACCAGGCCGTGTCGCCCTGCACCTCGATTCGTGCGACACCGACCGGGTCGCCGATCTGCCACGGTCGGGCGACGCGGTGCGCGTCGACGTCGAACTCCGCCGGCTGCCGGAAGTCTCGCTCGCGCCGCGTCGCGAACCGGATGTCCGACCGGATCCGCGCCACCCGGAACGTCCGGGTCGCGTTGCGGTCGAGGTCGTGTCCGACCACGTACCAGACCCCCTCGTCCAGGCGCAGGGCGTACGGGTTGAGCCGCCGCTCGGTCTCGCGCTCGCGCGCGGGCGACCAGTAGCGAAACTGGATCGTGCGCTGCTTGGAGATCGCGGACTCGAGCTTCGAGAGGCGCGCGGCGAGCTCGGGCGAGTAGTCCGGCGCCGTGACCCGGACGCGCTCGGCGGTCGCGGTGGGCGCGTGCCGGAACCCCGGTCGGCCGAGGGCGAGGTTCTGCAGCGCGAGCCGGAGCGGCTCCGCGTACGCGAACTTCCCCTCCAGCGCGTAGAGCGCGGTCTGCAGGGCGGCGAGCTCGTCCTCGTCGAGGTCGAGCTGGTCGAGGAAGTAGTTCTCGGAGCGCAGCGAGTAGAGCTCCTCGCCCGTGAACTCGTCGCGCTGCGAGGTCAGGGGGACCCCGAGCGCCGTGAGCTCCGCCCGGTCGGAGTAGAAGCGCCGGGCGAACGCCTCGTCGGACATCTCGGAGTAGCCCTCGACGTTCCCCTTCACGTCGCGCGCGGTGAGCGGCCGCCGCTCGGCCATCAGGAACGCGACGAGCGAGAGCTGGCGGATCAGCTTGTCCGCGTCGTGCGACATGCCGGCCTACCCTACCGTGGGCACTTTTCGCAGGCGCGAAAAGCGCCAGGAAGATCTTTCTGGCACTTTCGCGGCGGAGCCGTGAAAGTGCCTATGCGACGGCCGCGGCGCGCGTGCCGGCCGGCTGCTCGAGATGCTGGTGCGAGGGGCAGTAGTCGCGGCCGGGGAGCGGCGTCCGCTGGCACGCCTTTCCCTTGCGGGTCGTCGCCTTGCAGCGGCTGACGCCACCGTCGAGCAGCCCGGCCTCGAGCTGCGCCTCGATGAAGGCGACGGCCGCCGAGACTCCCTCGCGTACCGCCCATGCCACCTTGGCCTGCGCGGTGATGGGGAAGTAGCGGCGGATGTCGTGGAAGAGCGTCCGGTCCGGTCGCGCGAAGTAATGGGGGTCCTGCGCCAGTCGGGCCATCGTCTCCTCGCACTCGCACAGCACGGCGCGGCGGAACTCGAGCCGCGTCGGCTGGTCGACGTACGGATCGATCAGGTCCTTGATCGATCGGTAGATCGCCCGTGAGTACTGGTACATGCACGACTGCAACTGCGCGAGGTTGGCCTCCATACGGATCCCGTCTCCCGTCCGTCGATCGCCTAATCGCCACGAGAAAAGATGTCGGGGGCTCCCCGCGGCGTCGAGGGCGAGTCTACCGGGACCGGGCCCATGTTACAAACTCCGTCACGATCGTTGTCATGGCGGAAGACGAAGCGGACTACGATACGACCTGGGCGACGCGCGCACCCTTGACCGCCGCGCGGGCCTTGCGCAGCACGCTCGTCGCCTCCGCCTCGGTCTCGTACTTGCCGGTGAACGTCATCCAGTATCCGGGGCGGAGGCTCGCGAAGATCGACGAGTCGAGCACGCCGACCTGGCGTAGCCCACGCGAGCGCGCCTGCTGCGCGATCGCCACCGCCTTGTCGCGCCCCCGCGTCTTCGGCACCGAGACGAGCACGATCGTCCAGCCGCTCTCCGAGCGCGACCACTGGGCCAGCCTGACGTCCGGCGCGGCGGGCGTCGCCGGCACCGTGGCGCTGCCTCCGATCGCCGTGCGTACGGCCTCCGGCCCGGAGCCGTTGGTCGCGATCGCGATCGCGACCGCCGCGCCGACGACGGTGACCGCCGCGAGGCCCGCGATCCGCAGCCGGAGCTCGCGGCTCTCGGTGGGGGCGGGGCCGACCCGCCAGCGACCCGGCTGGCGGAGACCGCAGTGGAGGCAGTACTCCTGCCTTCCCGCGATCGCGGTCCCGCAGCGGGGACAGGCCGCCGCAGCCGAGACGCTCACGCCGGCGTCCGCTCGTCCTCGTCGTCGTCGAGCGCGCGCCCACAGCTCGGGCAGAAGCGCGCGCCCACGAGCAGCGGCGCACCACACGAGCAGATGGCCTGCTGACGACGCCGCAGACCAAGACCCGAGACGATCGCGTCGATCTCCGAGACGCGCGTCTCGATCGCGACGAGCTCGGCGCAGCGCTCGACGACGAGCGCCTCGTTGAACTGGTCGCGCCGGTACATCTCGAAGGTGAGGCCGCCGAGGTCGCGGAGGCGATCCTCTCGGATCTGGAGGAGCGCCCGGCGCTCGCGCCGAAGATCGCTCGCGGCCGGCGCCGCCGGCCTACGCTGGAAGAGAGCCATCGCGCCAGGATAGACGGGCACTTTCGCTCGGCGCGAAAGTGCCAGGAGTACTGGCCCGTCTGCCGCGAAGCGGCAGACGTGCCCGGCTAGAGCTGGACGACCACCAGCCGTTCCTCGGTCATCTCGCGCACGGCCCACGCCGGTCCCTCGCGGGTGTTGCCGGAGTCCTTGATGCCGCCGTACGGCATCTGGTCGGCGCGGAAGGTCGGTGCCTCGTTGATCGTGACGCCGCCGAACTCGAGTCGCGGGGCGATCGACAGCGCCCGGGTCACGTCGCGAGTGAAGATGCCCGCCTGGAGCCCGTACCGTGTCGCGTTCGCGAGCGCGACGGCCTCGTCGAGGGTCCCGTATCGCTGGAGGGTGCAGACAGGGCCGAAGACCTCGTCGCACGCGACCCGTGCGGCCGGCGGCGGCGCCTCGATGACGGTGGGGCTGAGCAGCTCGTCGTCGACCTCGCCGCCGGTGAGGATCGTCGCGCCGCCGGCGCGCGCCTCCTCGATCCACTCGAGCACCCGGTCGCGCTCCGACGGCGCGATGAGCGGGCCGACGTCGGTCCCCTCGTCCGCGGGGTCGCCGACCACGAGCGCGTCGACGAGCGGGACGAACGCGTCGCGGAACGCCTCGTAGACGTCCTCGTGGACGAAGATCCGCTGCACGGAGATGCAGCTCTGCCCGGCGAAGGAGAACGCGTTCGCAGCACACCGCGCGGCGGCGAGCGGCACGTCGGCGTCGGGCTCGACGATCACCGGGGTCGCGTTCCCGAGCTCGAGGTTGACCCGTTTCCGCGGCGCCCGCTCCCGAAGCTTCCAGCCCACGCTGCCCGAGCCGGTGAAGGTGATCAGCGCGACCCGCGGATCCTCGACGAGGACGTCCCCGATCTCCGCGGAGGGGCCGACGACCACGTTGAGCCAGCCGGCCGGGAGGCCCGCCTCCTGCTCGAGCTCCGCGAGGAAGAGGGCCGACAGCGGTGTCTGGGTGGCGGGCTTGAGCACGACCGCGCAGCCCGCCGCCAGCGCCGGCGCGATCTTGTGGGCGACGAGGTTGAGCGGGAAGTTGAACGGGCTGATCGCGCCGACCACGCCGATCGGGACGCGCTGGGTGAACCCGAGCTTGCCGGCTCCCGCGGGAGAGGCGTCCATCGGCACGATCTCGCCGGCAAGCGTGCGTGCCTCGACGGCGGCCATCGTGTACGTCGACGCAGCGCGCGCAGCCTCGACGCGCGCGGCCTTCATCGGCTTGCCGGCCTCGGCGCAGATCAGGCGCGCGGCCTCGTCGGCGCGCTCGGTGAGCACGTCCGCGACACGGACGAGTATCTCCGCCCGCTCGTGCGCGGCGAGCGGGTTGCGCATGGCGCGCTCCGCCGCGTCGACCGCGGCGCGTGTCTCCTCGGCCCCGACCCGCGCCACGCGCGCGACCGGCGAGCCGTCGAAGGGCGACCTGACCTCGACCCAGTCGGTGCCGGCGATCCACTCGCCGTCCAGCAGCAGCTTCCGGTCGGTCGCCGTCGACGCCATGCGGTCAGTCTACGGCCTCGGTGGTACCGTGACGGCGTGAGCGAGGCGCTCGTCGTCGAGGCGATTCGCACGCCGATCGGACGGCGCAACGGCGCGCTGGCGGGCGTCCGCGCCGATGAGCTGGCAGCGCAGGCGCTCAACGGCCTCGTCGACCGGGTGGGCCTCGCCCCGTCCGAGATCGAGGACGTCCAGATGGGATGCGTCAGCCAGGTGGGCGAGCAGGCCCTCAACGTCGCACGCATGTCCTTGCTCGTCGCGGGCTGGCCCGAGACGGTCTGCGGCTCGTCCGTCGACCGCCAGTGCGGCTCGTCGATGCAGGCGGCCTTCAACGCGGCCGCCGCGATCCGGGCCGGGCACCTCGACGTCCTCGTCGCTTCCGGCGTCGAGTCGATGTCCCGCGTCCCGATGGGCTCCAATCTGACCGCCGGCGGCTTCGAGGGCTTCTCGCCGAAGCTCTACGAGCGCTGGGAGGTCGTGCCGCAGGGGATCTCGGCCGAGGTGATCGCCGAGGAGTGGGGGCTCTCGCGCGAGCAGCTCGACGAGTACTCGCTCGAGTCGCACCGTCGGGCGATCGCGGCGATCGACGAGGGCCGCTTCGAGCGGGAGGTCGTCCCCGTGGAGGTGGGGGCCGCTGGGGCGGCCGTGCTCGTCGGCGTCGACGAGAGCCCCCGGCGCGACACGTCGCTCGAGAAGCTCGCTGCGTTGCCGCCCGCCTTCAAGGAGGGCGGCCGGATCACGGCCGGGAACTCCAGCGCGATCGTCGACGGCGCCGCGGCGATGCTCGTCACGAGCGAGGCGGCCGCGTCGCGGCTCGGGCTCGAGCCGCGCGCCCGCTTCGTCTCGTTCGGCCTCGCGGGCGTCGACCCCTACCGGATGCTGCACGGCAACCCGCTCGCGTGCGAGCGCGCCCTCTCGAAGGCGGGTCTCAGGTGGGACGACGTCGCCGTGATCGAGGTGAACGAGGCGTTTGCCTGCGTCGTGCTCCAGTTCCTGCAGGACACCGGGCTCCACGAGCGCTGGGTCGCCGGCGACGTGAACCCGAACGGAGGCGGCATCTCCCTCGGCCATCCGCTCGGCGCGACGGGCGCGCGCATCACCGCGACGCTGCTCGCGGAGCTCGAGCGGCGAGAGGCCCGCTACGGCGTCGCCTCGATGTGCATCGGGCAGGGCCAGGCGATCGCCGCCGTGCTCGAGCGGCTCTAGCCTCCCGCCGCTGCTCTACGGCTCGACGAGGTCGCGCTCGACGTCGGCCGAGACCTCCTGTGCGATCTCGACGAACGCGCGTGCGGCGGGGGAGCGGTGGCGGTCGCGGTGCCAGACGACCGCGATCGTGCGGCGCGGCACCTTCGGCACGAGTCGCAGGGCCCGGACGCGGCTGTCGCCCTGGGCCACCGCCAGGAGCGGGGTCAGCGCGACGCCGAAGCCCGCTGCGACGAGCCCCTGGATCGTCCCGTTGTCGTCGGAGCGGAACGCGTAGTCGATGTCGTAGCCGCGCTCGGCGAGCGCGCCCTCGACGAGCAGCCCGCTCGCGCACGTGTTCGATCCGATCAGCACGTGGTCGTCGAGGTCGTCGAGCGAGGCGGACGTCCGTGCCGCGAGCTCGCTGTCGGCCGGGACGAGCAGGACGTACGGGTCGCTCATCAGCTCGAGCGCCTCGAACGGGCCGTCCGGCAGCGGCGGGCTGCAGAACGCGAGGTCGAGCTCGCCCGACTCGATCAGGCCGTACAGCTCGGGGTCCGTCGCTGGCTCCGAGAGGCCGAGCTCGATCCCGGGCCAGTCCGCGAGGAAGCGGCGCATGACGCCGGGCAGGACGCGCGCCCCGACCGACTGATAGGTGCCGACCCGCAGCGTGCCGGTCTCCCCTGCACGGAGGGCCGAGATGTCCGCGCGCGCCGCGTCGATCCGGGCCACGATCGCCTCGGCGTGACGCAGGAGCAGCGTGCCGGCCTCGGTGAGCGACACCGCCCGCGGACCGCCGGGCCGCTCGACGAGCGTCTCGCCGACGATCTTCTCGAGCGTCGCGATCTGCTGGCTCACCGCCGACTGCGTGTAGCCCAGGCGCTCGGCGGCTCGGCCGAACGACCCCTCCCGGGCGACGGCGTCCAACGCGGCGAAGTGCCGCAGCTCGACTCCGAGCCATTGATCAGATGGAGTGATCGTTGTCATGAAAACCTCGACTTGCCCTAATAGTAGCGCGCAGCCACACTACGGACATGGCAATTGCATTCCTCGTCCTCATCCTCGTCGTCGGCCCTCTCGCCCTGCTCTACGGGCGCGACTCCCGCATCGACGACTCCGCTCGCCGCCGCCGCTACCTCGGCTGAGCGCCGAGCGTCTCGGACACTCGCCGGCCGACGCGGCCGCCGGTAGATTCCGCCGCCGTGGGCGTGCAACGGATCGGCGTCGTCGGGCTCGGGGCGATGGGCGGGGGAATCGCGCAGGTCGCGATCGAGGCGGGTTTCGACGTCGTCGGCCGCGAGGTGACGGCCGAGCTCGGCGAGACCGCCTCCGGCCGGATCACCCACTTCCTCACGCGCAAGGTCGAGAAGGGGCAGCTCGCGCAGGAGGAGCGCGACGCGGCGATCGCCAGGCTCGAGACGACGACCGAGCTCGACGAGCTCGCCTCGTGCGACCTCGTGATCGAGGCGATCGTCGAGGAGCTCGACCCGAAGCGCGCGCTGTTCGCGGAGCTCGAGGGCATCTGCCGCGCGGACGCGGTGCTGGCGACGAACACCTCGGCGCTCTCGGTGACCGAGATCGCCGCCGCGACGGCCACGCCTGAGCGCGTCGTCGGGATGCACTTCTTCAATCCCGCCCCGCTCATGCCGCTCGTCGAGGTCGTCCGCGCGGAGCTCTCGTCCGACGGGGCGGTGGAGACCGCGCTCGGCGTCGTCGAGCGCCTCGGCAAGGTCGCCGTGCCGTGCCACGACACGCCGGGGTTCGTCGTGAACCGGATCCTCATCCCCCTCCTCAACGACTGCGTGCGCGTGCTCGACGAGGCGCGCGTGACGCCCGAGGCGCTGGACGCGGCGCTGACGAACGGCGCAGGCTGGCCGATGGGGCCCTGCACGCTCGTCGACCTCGTCGGGATCGACGTGCACGTGCACGCCTCGGAGGCGCTGTACGAGAAGCTGCGTGAGCCGCGCATGGCGCCGCCGCCCCGGCTCGTCGCGATGCGGAACGCAGGCCTCTACGGCCGCAAGTCCGGCCGCGGCTTCTACGAGTACTAGGGCTTCGGCTTCTCCGGAGCCTTGGCCTCGCGCCCCGTCGGCTCCATCGGTACGCCGAGCTGGTCTGCGACCGTCGGGACGAGCGTCCCCTGGACGACGACCGAGAACAGCACCACGACGAACACGATCCCGTAGATCTCCGCCGCGTAGTCGGTGCCCCGCACGACGGCGAGCGAGGCGAGCAGGATCGGCACCGCGCCCTTGAGCCCGCTCCAGACCAGGAAGCCGCGCTCGCCCCAGGTGAGGCGCATCACCGCCACGAGCGGCCCGACCACGAGTGGCCGGACGACGAACCCGAGCAGCACGGCGAGCACGAGGCCGCGCCACCAGAGCCCCGCGTCGCTGATCAGCGTCAGGTCGATCGTCAGCCCGAGCGCGACGAACGCCGCGAGCTCCCCGAGGTCTCCGAGCGCGGCGTTGAAGACGCGGACCGCCCGGCGCGCCTCGAACCGCAGGTCACCGATCCCGATCCCGGCCACGAACACCGCGAGGAACCCGGATCCCCGGGCGACGGTCGCCGCCCCGTAGATCACGCCGACCATGAGGATCATCGCGATCGGGTACAGCGTGCGGTCGGGGAGCGGGGCGTACTTGATCACCGCGGTGATCGCCAGGGCGCCCACGATGCCGATCGCGAGCCCGACGCCCATCTCGCGCAGGAACTCCTCCGCGACGGACAGCTTCGAGCCGTGGTCGCTCGTTGCGAGCTCGACCATCCCGATCATGAGCGCGATGCCCACCGGGTCGTTGAAGCCCGACTCGCCCTCGAGGATCGTCCTCGAGCGTCCCTCGACCTCCCGACCTGCCAGCACGGAGAACGTGACCGCCGGGTCGGTTGGCGCGAGCGCCGCTCCGATCAGGCTCGAGACCGTCCACGAGAGGTCGAGCAGGACGTGCGCGACCAGCGCGAGCAGCGCCGCCGTCGCGAACGTGCCGACGATGCCGAGCGTGAGGATCGGGACGGCGGACCTGCGGAAGCGCCGCAGGCCGATGTTCGAGCCGCCCTCGAAGAGGATCACGACCAGCGCCAGGGTCGTGATCCGCTGGACGTCCTGGAACGTGAGGATCGTGGAGAGCCGGTGGACGAGGTCGGACGCGACCGCGGCCGTCACGAGCAGGAGCCCGGCCGTCGGGATCCCGAGGCGGACCGCGATCATCCGCACGCCGATCGCGAGCACGAGGCCCGCGGAGGCGACCAGCACCACCGTGCCGAAGTCGAGGAGATCGTTCACCGTGCGTGGGATCTTGCACGGCCCGCGCGGAGCGTGGCCCGCTTACACTTTCCTTACGCCCGACTCACCCTGCACCCACGCGTCATGCCGATACTGGACTCACGTATGCGCCTCGCGCTCGTCATCGTCGCCGTGCTCGGGATCGCGATCCCCGCGGCCCGGGCTGCCGCCCCTCCGGCCGAGACTCTCTCGATCGAGAACGCGCGCGGCGTCGTCACGATCAGGGGGACCGGCATCGTGATCGGCCGGCTCGACCGAGGGGAGATCCAGGTGGTCGACCTGACGCCGCTCGACCAGTGGAGCCCTCGCGTCAACGGGGTCCCGCGCGGCCGGACGGTCTGGACGCGCGGCAAGGACGTGAACTTCTACATCCCCGGCGGCCGGTACCGCATCACGGTGCGTGGCGAGGGCTTCTCGATCTCGGCTCGCGGCCAGGGCTTCGCGCTCCTGGACGGGAACCCCGACGTGACCGGCGCGACCGGGACGTACGCGGTCGGCGACCTCGACCCGGCACCGCTGCCGGTCGGGGCCGAGCGCGTCTCGTTCGGCTCACCGCTCGCCGTCAAGCGACTCGCGCCCGCGAAGGTCGTGCCGTGACCACCCAGACGCAGTCCGTGCTGGTCGTCGAGGACGAGCAGTCGATCGCGTCCTTCGTCTCGCTCTACCTGAAGAACGCGGGATACGGCGTGCGCGCGGTCGGCACCGGGGCGGGCGCTCTCAACGCGGTCGCGGCCGACATGCCGTCGCTGATCGTGCTCGACCTGAACCTCCCGGACATGGACGGCATCGAGATCTGCCGGCGGATCCGCAAGAACTCGGACGTCCCGATCCTGATGCTCACCGCACGGGACGAGGACGTCGACAAGATCATCGGCCTCGAGGTCGGCGCGGACGACTACCTGACGAAGCCCTTCAATCCCCGTGAGCTCGTCGCGCGCGTCAAGAGCGTGCTGCGCCGGGCGACGTCGGACCGTCGGATCGACGAGGGCGACGAGCTCCGTCACGGGGACCTCGTGATCAACTCGGGCCGGCGCGAGGTGCTGGTCGGCGACGAGGAGATCCAGCTCGCGCCGAAGGAGTTCGACCTCCTCTGGGAGCTGCTCGACCATCGCGGCATCGTGCTGACGCGCGACCAGCTCCTCGAGCGCGTCTGGGGCTACACGTTCGCCGGCGACACGCGCACGGTGGACGTGCACGTCCGTCAGATCCGCCGCAAGCTGGGTGACGCGTCTCCGATCGTGACCGTGTGGGGCGTCGGCTACAAGGTCGCGACCGAGCGCACCACCGCGCCCGCCGCCTAGCGCGGATGCGCCCGCGCGGAAGCGGGGTCGCCCGGCTGGTCGCCACCCCGTCCCGGCCTCGTCTCGGAGGTCCGCGGCTGGGCGTACGCTTCCCGGTGATGCCCGGCTCGCTGCGTTTTCGGCTGCCGGCGCTGTTCCTGCTCGGGATCGTGATCGCCGGCGTCGTGTCGTCAGTAATCGCCCTGCGGCTGTTCCAGGGCTACTCGCGCGACTCCTCGTACGAGGAGCTGGGGCGCGAGGCGCGCGGAATCGCGCAGCTCTACGGCGACGCCGCGCTACGCGCCGCGGAGGAGGGGACGCCCGCGCCCGACTTCGCGCCGCAGGCCCTCGAGCTCGCGACCGGTGACCGGCTGTTCTACGTCGGCGCCCCGGCGTTCCCGGGGCAGAACTCGGGTCTCCTCCGGCTCCCCGAGTCGAAGGTGCCGCGGGCGGTCTTCGCAGAAGGGGGGCCGTTCCGGTTCGAGTTCCGCCCGCCGGGCGAGCCGAGCACGTTCCTGGCCGTCTCGCAGCCGTTGCGGCTCGAGCCCGACGGGCCGGTGCTCGGGGCGATCGTCGTGGCCAAGCCGGGCGACGTCGTGCGCGACCAGTGGATCCCCCTCGTGGGGCGGCTCGCGGCGGCGATCGCCATCGGCGGGCTCCTCGCCTGGTTGCTCGGACTGTGGCTCTCGCGCAGGATCAGCGGCCCCGTGCAGGCGCTCGCCGCCGCGTCGGACGAGATCGCCTCGGGGAACTACGCCGTGCAGGTGCCCGTCGGCCCCGGGGGCACCGAGGTCTCGCACCTGTCGGAGCGGTTCAACGAGATGGCTGCGCGGCTCGCCGCGACGGAGGAGCGCGAGCGCCAGTTCCTCATGTCGGTGTCGCACGAGCTGCGCACGCCGCTGACCGCGATCAAGGGCCACGTCGACGCGCTGCGGGACGGGCTGGTGGACGACCCGGAGCTTGTCGCGGCCTCGCTCGACGTCGTCGCCAACGAGGCCACGCGGCTCGAGCGCCTCGTCGGCGACGTGCTCGACCTCGCGAAGCTCCGGGCGCACCGGTTCACGGTCCACACCGAGGAGGTCGACATGGGTCGCCTGATCGAGCACGCCTACAGCTCGTTCGGCGACGAGGCCCGGCGGCGGGAGATCGCGTACTCGGTCGAGGGGGCGGACGCTGCGCCCACCGTGATCACCGACGGCGACCGCGTGCTGCAGGTGATCACGAACCTGCTCAAGAACGCGTTCCGCTGGACACCCGACGGCGGCCGGATCGGGCTCGCGCTCGAGTCGGCGAACGGCACGGTGCGGGTCGAGGTGTCCGACAGCGGGCCGGGCATCTCCGACGAGGACGCGGGCCGCATCTTCAGCCCGTTCGTCTCATCGGACGTCCAGGGCACCGGCCTCGGGCTGCCGATCGCCCGCGAGCTCGCGGGCGCCCTCGGCGGGCGGATCGAGCTTGACACCGTGCAGGGGCGCGGCAGCCGCTTCCGTCTCGTGCTGCCCGCCCGCTCCGCGTAGGACGCTCACCCGCGGTCCGGACGCCGGCGAAGCCGGGCGCACGGGGGTTTGCGGCGTCTGTTCCGCTCCTGCGGAACGGACGCTCGCAGGCGAGGGAGCGCCCGGACGCCGGCGGAGCCGGCGGTCCGCTTCAGGGATGTGCCCTTGCGTGCGGCGGAGCCGGGCGCACGGGGGTTTGCGGCGTCTGTTCCGCTCCTGCGGAACGGACGCTCGCAGGCGAGGGAGCGCCCGGACGCCGGCGGAGCCGGCGGTTCGCTTCAGGGATGTGCCCTTGCGCGCGGCGAAGCCGGGCGCAACGGAGTTTGCGGCGTCTGTTCCGCTCCTGCGGAACGGACGCTCGCAGACGAGTCAGCAGGCGTACGCCCCGACTCCGGACGCCGGCGCAGCCGGCAGTCCGCTTCAGGGATCTACCCGCGCGACCGGCGAAGCCGGACGCACGGGGGTTTGCGGCGTCTGTTCCGCTCCCGCGGAACGGACGCTCGCAGACGAATAGAGTCACGGCGTGGCGGAACCGCTCTCCGCGCTCGTGCTCGGCATGCCGCGCACGCGGACGCGCCTCGGCGCGGTGCTCGCCGCCCTGCGTCCCCGCCAGTGGACGAAGAACCTGCTCCTGTTCGCCGGCCTCGTCTTCGCCGCGGAGCTCGGCGACGCCGACCGGTGGACGTCGGCGTTCGTCGCGTTCGTCGCGTACTGCGCGGCGTCGAGCGCCGCCTACCTGCTCAACGACGTCCGCGACGCCGCCTCCGACCGCCTCCATCCGGTCAAGTGCGCCAGGCCGGTCGCCCGCGGCGACCTCACGCAGGGCGTGGCGCTCACCACCGCCGCAGCGCTCGCCGGTACGGCGCTCGCCCTCACCGCCGTGCTCGGGGCCGCCTCGCTGGCCTGCATGCTCGCGTTCCTCGCTCTCCAGCTGGCCTACTCGCTGGGGCTGAAGGCCGTCGAGGTGGTCGACGTCGTCGCGATCGCGGCGCTGTTCGTCCTGCGGGCGGCGGCGGGCGCGATCGCGGTGGACGTGCGGATCTCGCCCTGGCTTCTGCTCTGCACCTTCCTGCTCGCGCTATTCCTCGCCTTGGCGAAGCGACGCGCGGAGCTCCGGCTCGAAGGGGTCCGGGCACGGCCCGCGCTCGCCGGGTACTCGACCCGCGTCCTCGACCCGCTGCTCGGGCTGGTCGTGGCGACGACGATCGCGGCGTACGCGGCGTACACGCTCACCGCCCACGAGTCGAGGTGGATCGCGCTGACGGTGCCGCTCGTGGTGTTCGGGCTCGTCCGCTACCTGAGCCTGCTCCGGCGCCGCGGGCTGGGCGAGGAGCCCGAGGCGGTCCTCGTGGCCGACCTGCCGCTACTCCTCACCGTTGCCGTGTGGGCGGCCGCGTGCGCGGTCGCCGTCGCGCTGGGCTGAGCCGGGGCCTACGCGACGGCCGCGTTGTCGGCCGGATGCGTGACCTCGTCCCGCTCCGTCGGGAGCGGCACGACGACGCCCTCGATCCCGGACTCGAGCCGACGGAGCCGCGCGTCCACGCCGCTCCAGCCGGACGAGACGAGATCGACCAGGATGCCGAGATCCTCGATCCTCGCGGTCCGTTCCGCGATCAGCTCCTGCTCGAGCCGCTCGAGTCGCCTCAGTGCCTGGTTCACGCCGCCGCGGATCTCCGCGAGGCTCCGGCTGACCGGAACGACCTCGCGCGCGATCCCGTCGCGCACCGCGGTCGCGACCTGCTTGGGCAGCGATGCCTCGAGGTCGTCCGCCACGCGCGTGAGCCGCATGATCTCCGCACGCGCACGCTCGAGGGCCGCGTCGAGCCGAGCTCCCGCCACGCCCTCACTGCGCGCTTCCGCAATTCGCTTCCGTGCCCGTTCGAGTGCCTGTTCGTCCATGGGCCCAAGGCTACGCTCGCGGCCGGATGAGAGCAAACGAGCTCGACTACGACCTGCCGCCCGAGCTCGTCGCCCAGCGACCCGCCGAGCCGCGCGACGCCTCGCGCCTGCTCGTCTTCGACCGCGCGACCGGGGCGATCCGTCATCGCTCGTTCGCCGAGCTGCCCGGCGAGCTCGACCGGCACCTCGTGGTCGTGAACGACACCCGTGTCGTCCCCTCCCGGCTGCTGCTGCGGCGGAGGACGGGCGGCGAGGTCGAGCTCCTGCTCCTCGAGCGGCTCGGGACGGACGTGTGGGAGGCGCTCGCGCGGCCGTCGCGCCGGCTCCGGGCCGGCGAGCAGCTCGTCCCGCGCGGCGCGGCGGCGGCGGGGCACGTCGAGCTCGTCCGGCCGCTGGGGGAGGGCCGTTGGCGCGTCCGCGTCCCGGGCGAGCCCGCCGGCGAGCTGCCGCTCCCTCCGTACATCCGCGAGTCGCCGACCGACCCCGAGCGGTACCAGACGGTCTACGCCGCCAAGCCGGGCTCGGCCGCGGCGCCGACGGCCGGCCTCCACTTCAGCCCCGCGCTCCTCGCACGCGTCGACCACGAGACCGTCACGCTCCACGTCGGTCTCGACACCTTCCGGCCTCTGACGACCGACACGCTCGAGGGGCACGCCCTCCACGGGGAGCGCTACGCGGTGGAGCCCCGTGCCCGGGGCAGGATCGAGGCGGCCGACCGGGTGCTCGCGGTGGGGACGACCACGACCCGCGTCCTCGAGACGCTCGCGCGCGGGGGCCCGTCCGAGGGCCGCACCGATCTCTTCATCACGCCGGGCTTCGAGTTCCGGCGCGTCGACGCCCTGCTGACCAACTTCCACCTGCCGAGAACGACGCTGCTCGCGCTCGTGATGGCGTTCGCCGGCGTGCAGGAGACCCGACGGCTGTACGCGGTCGCGATCCACGAGCGGTACCGCTTCTACTCCTTCGGTGACGCGATGCTGGTCCTCTGACGGGGCTCTGCCGCGCCAGACGACTAGATTCGCGCGATGAGCTGTTTCGTCGTGGAGGCGGTGGACGGCGCCGCGCGCGCCGGGCTGCTCCAGACGGCCCACGGCAGCATCCGCACGCCTGCATTCATGCCGGTGGGCACGAAGGGGACGGTGAAGACACTGCTTCCGGCGGAGGTGCGCGCGCTCGGCGCGGAGGTCGTGCTCGCGAACACCTACCACCTCCACTTCCGGCCCGGCGAGGAGGTGATCGCCGAGCTCGGCGGGATCCACGCGTTCACCGGCTGGGACGGGCCGATCCTGACCGACTCGGGCGGCTTCCAGGTGTTCTCGCTCCGCGACACGCTGGCCCGGGTCGACGACGAGGGCGTCACGTTCCGCTCGGTCTACGACGGGAGCACCGAGCGCCTCACACCCGAGAGGGTGGCGGAGATCCAGACGCGGCTCGGCTCCGACATCGCGATGTGCCTCGACATCTGCCCGCCGGCGGACGTCTCGCGGCGCGAGCACGAGGCCGCGGTGCGCCGCACCCAGCTCTGGGCGGAGCGGCAGGTCGACGCGCCCAGGGCGCCCGGTCAGCTTCGTTTCGGGATCGCGCAGGGCGGCACCGACCCTGAGCTCCGCCGCCGCTCGATCGAGGGGCTCGTCGCGCTGCCGTTCGACGGGTTCGCGCTCGGAGGGCTGGCGGTCGGCGAGACGCGCCCGGCGATGCTCGAGACGGTCGGCTGGGCTGCACCGGCGCTCCCCGCCGACCGTCCGCGCTACTTCATGGGCCTCGGCGACGCGCAGGGGATCCTGGAGGTGGTCGCGCGCGGGGTCGACATGTTCGACTGCGTGCTCCCGACCCGTACCGCGAGGACGGGCTCGGCCCTCACGGCCGGCGGACGCCTCAACCTGCGCAACGCCCGCTTCGCGCGCGACCCCCGTCCCCTCGAGGACGGGTGCGGCTGCCCTGCCTGCGAGCGCTTCTCGCGCGCGTTCGTCCGGCATCTGGTCAACCAGCAGGAGCTCCTCGGCCTCAGGCTGTTGACCCTGCATAATCTGTGGTTCACCGTGAGATTGACCGCCGGCGCGCGGGACGCGATCGCGCACGGCACGTTCGACGCGTACCGCGCGAGCGTGCTCGCCTCGCTCGCCGCCGGCTCGGAGGAGGAACCTTGGCACAGCTGATCCTGCTCGTCGCGATGCTCGTCCTGCTGTGGGCGCTCCTGATTCGCCCGCAGCGCAACCGCCAGCGCCAGCAGAACGACCTGCTCTCCACCGTAGAGCCGGGCGACGAGATCCTCACGGTCGGCGGCCTGTACGGGATCGTGCAGGAGATCGACGAGGAGGACGACCTGATCGTCGAGGTCGCCGACGCGGTTCACGTGCGCATTGCACGCCGCGCCGTGGCGGGCGTCGTGAAGCCCGAGGAAGACGACGACGAGCCCGGCTCCGACGCGCTCGAGGACGGGGTCGAGGCCCCGGGCGGAGTAGACAGTGTTAACGACTCCGAGGATTTCGTGAGCGACGAGGACGCGGAGAGCCCCGCGGCGCTCGAGCGCCGCTAACCTGAGCGCCCGAAGTGCACCTTCCAGCAACGCCCTCCCGGTCCCTGGCGCGCGATGAGCGGCGCCGTCCCTCGCCCTCGGTCGCCTCGATCGCGCCCGGTATCGGGGCTTCCCGTGTCCCGGCCTCGCCTGCCCCTCGCCGGCCGGGAACGTGGCCGCGTCAGCGGAGGCACGCGTGACGCGTCGCGCTGCCTACTTCGTCGTCGGCCTCGTCGCCCTGACACTCGTCGGGGTGGCGCTCCTGGCGATTCCGGGGTCGCCGCTCGAGCAACGGCCGACGCTCGGCCTCGACCTCCAGGGCGGGCTCGAGGTCACGCTGCAGGCGGTCCCGCCGCGCGACCGGAAGCTGACGAAGGAGGACCTCGACCGGTCGGTCTCGATCATGCGCAACCGCGTCGACAAGCTCGGCGTCGCGGAGCCCGAGATCCGGACGCAGGGCTCCGACCAGATCGCGATCCAGCTCCCCGGCGTGAAGGACCCCGCGGCGGCGGCGCAGATCATCGGCAAGACCGCGCAGCTCGAGCTGTTCGACCTCGAGAAGAACCTCGTCGCCCCGTCGGTGGACGCGCGCACCAAGCAGCCGATCCCGACCCCCAAGCTCTACGACCTGCTCGTCGGCCAGCAGGCGCTGGCGGCAAAGGGCGAGCCCGACACGTACTACGTGTTCCGCACGAAGGACAAGAAGCTCGTGCGCGGCCCGGTGCAGACGAAGGAGGCGGCGCTCGCCAAGTGGGGCGGCAAGGTGCCGAAGGGCCACAAGCTGCTCGCGGTGCCGCCCCAGACCGTCGTCGTGCACTGCGGCCCGACCGACGTCGTCTGCCCCGGGGTCGCGGAGTCGCCCCCGACGCGGAACTACTGGTACCTCCTGCGCTACACGCCGCCGACCGTCCCGGAGATGACCGGGAAGGACCTGAAGCTGTCGGGCACCCGGCAGGACTTCGACACGCAGACCGGCGAGCCGATCGTCCTGATGGACTTCACGGGCCAGGGGGCCAAGACCTTCGAGCAGATCACCCGCGACATCGCGATCCGCGGGAAGCTCCTCTACAACACCGTCGGCGCGGGCCAGGGCGACTACCGGAACTTCCTGCAGCACTTCGCGATCGTGCTCGACCGCGAGATCAAGTCATGGCCGTCGATCGACTTCGAGCAGTACCCGGGCGGGATCTCGGGCTCGAACGGGGCCCAGATCTCGGGGCTCGCGTCGATCGGCGAGGCGAAGGACCTCGCGCTCGTGCTCCAGACCGGCGCGCTGCCCGTCGAGTTCCGCACCCTCGACCAGACCGCGATCTCGGCGACGCTCGGACGCGACTCGCTGCAGCAGGCGAAGAAGGCGGCGCTCGTCGGCCTGATCGCGGTGGCGCTCTTCCTGCTCATCGTCTACCGATTCCTCGGTCTCGTCGCGGTCTTCGGCCTCATCGTCTACGCGGCGATCCTGTACGCCGCGATCCTGCTCTTCAACGTCACCTTGACGCTGCCCGGGATCGCCGGCCTCGTGCTCACACTGGGGGTGGCCGCCGACGCGAACATCGTCATCTTCGAGCGCATCAAGGAAGAGGTGCGCGCCGGGCGCTCGGTCCGGGGCGCGATCCAGACCGGATACACGAAGGGCTTCGCGACGATCGTCGACGCGAACGTCGTCACCGCGATCACCGCGCTCGTCCTGTTCGCGGTCGCGACGGCGAGCGTGCGCGGCTTCGCGCTGATGCTGCTCGTGGGCACCGCGATCTCGATGCTCACGGCGGTGCTCGCCACCCGCGCCTTCCTCGCGGTGCTCGCCGGCCTCGACGTGCTCGACAGCCCCAGGCTCATGGGCGCCGCGGGCGGCGGCATTCCGAGCTGGCTGAAGCTCGACTACATCGGCAAGCGCAGGCTCTGGTTCGCGATCTCCGGCACCGTGGTCGTGATCTCGCTCGGCGCGCTCGCGGTGAAGGGGCTCAACCTCGGCATCGACTTCAAGGGCGGCACGCAGATCGCGTTCGAGACGCCGCGGCCGGTGCCGCTCGACGACGTGCGCGCCCAGGCCGCGAAGATCGGTCAGGCGAACGCGGTCATCCAGGGTCGCGGCTCCTCGACCGGCGGCGCCTACAAGAGCTTCCAGATCCGCACGGAGTCGCTCGCGACGAACGAGGTGCAGGCGCTCCAGTCCGACCTCACGTCCGCCGTCAACGCGCAGTCCTTCGGGGTGAAGAACGTCTCGGCGAGCTTCGGACGTCAGATCGCGCGCGGCGCCCTCCTCGCGATCATCGTCTCGCTGCTCCTGATCGTCGGCTACATCTCGCTGCGCTTCCAGTGGCAGTTCGCGCTGCCGGTGATGATCGCGCTCGCCCACGACCTGGTGATCACGATCGGGATCTACGCCCTCCTCGGCCAGGAGGTGACGACTGCCACGGTCGCAGCGGTGCTCACCGTGCTCGGCTACTCGATGTACGACACGATCATCATCTTCGACCGCATCCGCGAGAACATGACGTTGATGAAGCGGGCCTCGTTCCGCGTGCTCGGGAACGTCTCGCTCTGGGAGACGATCCCCCGCTCGCTCGCGACGACCTTCATCACGCTCGTCCCGATCGTCTCGCTGCTCCTGTTCGGCGGCGACACGCTGAAGGACTTCGCGTTCGCGCTCATGATCGGGATCGGCTCCGGCGCCTACTCCTCGATCTTCGTCGCCGCGCCGCTGCTCGCGATGTTCAAGGAGCGGGAGCCCGAGTACGCGCGGCGCCGTGACGACGAGGGCGCGGTCGACGTGTCCGTCGGCGGGGCCCTGCTCACCCCGGTCGAGGAGCCGCAGCCGGAGCCGGTCGCGGCCTCGGTGGCCAAGCCGGTCGCGCCCGTCCCGGCCGACGGAGCCTCCTCCTCGGCATCGGCGGCCAAGCGCGAGCGGCGCCGCCAGCGCCGCAGCGGCCGCCCCCACGGCCGCGCCCGCTGAGGGCGGCCTAGTATGGGGGCATGAGCGCCCCGCGCGAAGAAGGGCCGCGGCCCGTGTCCGAGCTCCTGCTCGCCGGCATCGGGCTGGCCAGCCTGGGGGCCGAGGTCGCCGACGAGCTCGCCGACGACGTCGCCCGCAGGATGGGCATCGAGCGGAGCGCGATGCGCGACGCCGTGCGAGACACGTTCGCGGCGTGGCGGGCGGAGGCCGAGCGCCTCGGCGCCCGCAGGGACGAGGTCGTCGACCGCTCGCTGCAGAAGGCGGGGGTCGCGCGCCGCGAGGAGCTCGAGGACCTCGAGCTCCGCGTCGCGCAGCTCGAGCATCGCCTGCGGCTGCTCGAGGACGACGGCCGTCCCCGCTGAGAGATGGCCCCCGGGTCGCAGAGAAGCCTCGCCCGGGTCACGGAGATCGGCCGGGTCGCGACGCGGCACGGCTTCGGGTACCTCCTCGAGCGGCGCCGCGCCGTCGACGGTGAGGCGGACGGCGACCGCGGGCGCCGCCTGCGCGAGATGCTCGACGAGCTCGGCCCGACGTTCGTCAAGTTCGGCCAGCTGCTCTCGACCCGGCCCGACATCGTGCCGCCGGACATGATCGTCGAGCTGCGGAAGCTCCAGGACGACGTCAGGCCGTTCCCGATCGAGGAGGTCGAGCGCGTCGTGCGCGAGGAGCTGGGCATCGGGATCGAGCAGGCGTTCGTCTCGTTCGACGAGCGTCCGATCGCCGCCGCCTCGATCGGCCAGGTGCACAGGGCCACGCTGCCGAACGGCGAGGACGTCGTCGTCAAGGTGCAGCGTCCGACCGCACCGCGTCAGATCGAGTCCGACCTGAGGCTGATGGCGTCCGTCGCGCGCGTCGTCCGGGAGCGCGTGCGGCAGCTCGACTTCGTGGACGCCGGGGAGCTCGTCGACGAGTTCGCCCGCTCGATCCGGCAGGAGCTCGACTACCAGCAGGAGGCGCGGAACGCGGAGACCTTCCGGCGCAACTTCGCGGACAACGAGCGCGTCGCCGTGCCGCGCGTCTGGTGGCGGTACACGACGAACCGGCTCCTGACGCTCGAGCGGCTCGAGGGGACGCACGTCCGCGACCTCGACCTCGCCGCCTGGGACGACGTCGAGCGCCGCGACCTCGCGTTCCGGCTCACGGACGCGTGGATGACGATGATCTTCCGGCACGCCTTCTTCCACGGCGACCCGCACCCGGCCAACATCCTCCACCTCGACGACGGGCGGCTGGGGCTCGTCGACTTCGGGCTCGCCGGCCGGCTCACGGACGAGGACATGTCGCGGCTCACCCGACTCTTCGTCGACGCGGCCACCGAGAACGTCTCCGCCCTGCCTCGCCGGCTCTCCGACCTCGGCGTCCGGTATCCACGCGAGCGGGAGGACGAGCTCCGCTCCCGGCTCGAGGAGCTCTACTACCGGTACTACGGCTCGCGGCTCTCGGAGATCGACCCGATCGAGGCGATCCGCGAGGGCCTCGACCTGATCTACACGATGAACCTGCGCCTCCCGACGCGGTTCGTGATCCTCGACAAGGCGCTCGCCACGCTCGGCTCGGTCGCAGTGGAGGTGTACCCGGACTTCAACGTGTTCGAGGTCGCGAAGCCGTACGCGCGGCGGCTCGTCGCCGAGCGTCTCTCGCCCCGCCGGCTCGCGCTTCGCACCCGCCGGGAGGCGCAGGAGCTGGGGGAGATCGCGCTCGACATGCCGCGGCAGGCGCACGCCGTGCTCGCCGAGCTGGCAGACGGCGAGCTTTTGGTCAAGATCTCGAACCCGGGGGTCGACGACCTTTCGCACCACCTCGACGTGGCCGTGAACCGGATCGCGGTGGCGCTCGTGATCCTGGGCGGCCTCGTCGGCTCGTCGCTGATCGGCGTCCTGGCGAAGAGCGGGCCGCACGTCATCGGGCTCCATCTGCTGTCCGTCGTCGGGTTCGTGATCTCCGGCGCGTTCGGCCTCTGGCTGATGTGGGGCGTCGTGCGCAGCGGCCGTCTCTGACGCCGCCGCCCTGCCGCCTCTTCGCGTCCGCTCGGCTAGCGCGGGCCGAGCGGAAGCGCCTCGACGGCGCCGCTCACCGAGAGCCCGGGCTCCGGCCCGCCGGCGACCGCCCAGACCCGCCCTGCGAGCGCCACCACGCCCAGCCCGTGCCGCGGGGTCGGCAGGTCGGGCAGGCGCACCCACTTCCCGACGGTGGGCCGCAGGGCCCAGACCGCTCGCTCCGTTCCTTGTGGTGACTCGCCGCCGATCGAGACGATCCGGCCCGCGATCGCGGCGGCGCCCGTCCCGCCTCGCGGCGCTGGGAGATCGGGCATGTCGCGCCACCGGTTCGTGCGCGGGTCGTACTGCTCCACCGTGGCGAGGTTCGTGTCGTTGCCGGCGAGCCGCCCGCCGATCGCGTAGACGCGCCCGCCGAGCGCCGTCGCGGCGAGGTGCTCGCGCGGTCGCGGCCCGCGCACAACGCGCCAGCGGAGCGTCCGCAGGTCGAGCAGCAGCGCGTCCGTGGCGAGACCCTGGCGCGTCCGGCCGCCGACGACCCAGACCTTCCCCCCGACCGTCGCGGTCGCCGCGGCGGCCGCGCGCTCCTCCGGCGGTGCCGGCAGCTTGCGCCAGCGGCGGCCGTCGTACAGGAATGCCGCCCGCAGCGGCTGCCGCTCCGAGTCGTAGCCGCCGACGACGACGAGCCGGCCCCGCGCCGAGGCGGCCGCGGCGTGGTCGACCGAGACGGGGAGGTCCGGCAGGCGCGTCCACTCGTCGCGGGCAGGGTCGTACGCGTCGACGCGCCGCGAGTTGGCGCCGCTCTCGAGGATCCCGCCGACGACCACGATCCGCCCGAGGAGCGGCGCCGCCGCGACCTCCGTACGCGGCTCCGACAGCGGCGTGCCCGCCGTCCAGGCTGCGACGAGAGCCCAAGTTACAAGTTGTAACTTGCTGCCCCCGAGCACACTCACGAACGACAGGGCCGGACTCATGTCGCCGGGCCGAGCCAGGCCAGGAGCTCGGCGTTGACGCGCTCCGGCGACTCGTTCTGGACGAAGTGCCCTGCGTCCTCGATCCAGACCACCGTCGGAAGGTTGCCCTCGGCGAGCACCCGCCGCAAGGCCTCGGGCGAGACGAGCTCGCGGCCGAGAAAGCGGTCCTCGACGCCCCAGAGCACGAGCGTCGGGGCGGAGACGCGCGGCAGCGGCCGTGTGCGGCGCGGTCGGAGGGCGCTCCGGAACGCCGCCCTGTACCAGTCGATCGCGGCCTTCGCGCGCCCCGGCCGGGCGAACGCGGCCCGATAGGTGTCGAGCTCCTCCGCCGACCACACGCCACGGCGGTGGGCGCCCCCGACGAGGGCACGTGCGACGACCTCGGCGCCGTTCGCTGCCAGGCGCCGCTCGGGCAGCCACGGCAGCTGGAAGAAGAGGATGTACCACGACCGGCGGAGCTGCGCGGGCGAGCGGAGCAGCGAGCGGAAGAGCTCGGCAGGCGGCGGGCAGTTGACCGCCACCAGCCGGTCGACGACCGTCGGGCGCAGGGCGGCTGTGCTCCAGGCGACGGCGCCGCCCCAGTCGTGCCCCACGAGCACCGCCCGCTCGCGGCCGAGCGCGGCGACGAGACCGGCCACGTCGTCGACCAGCGTCCGGATGCCGTACGGCCCGCGTCGCTCCGTCTGCCCGTACCCGCGCAGGTCGGGTGCGACGGCCCGATAGCCCGCCTCGCCGAGTGCGGGCAGCTGCCTGCGCCACGAGCGGGCGAGCTCGGGAAACCCGTGCAGGCAGAGGACGAGCGGACCGTCCGCGGGGCCGTCGGCGAGCGCGTGGAACCCGATCCCGTTGGCGGTGAGGATGAGCGTCTCCATACGTGGCCGTCCCGGACGGCTGTGGGTGAATCGTCACAGAAATGGCCCAAAGGACATCTGGCGTCGTGTCGCCTGCACCTCTAGCGTCGTGGCGTGAGCGCCAACGCCGTCCTCCTGGCGGAGCGAGAGCCCGGGACGAGGGAGTACATCGAGCGGCAGCTGCGCGACGACGGGTTCACGGTGTTCGGCGCCGCCTGGAGCGCGCGGGCGCTCGACATCGCCGAGCGTCTCATGCCCAACGTCGTGATCGCGGGCGAGACCGACCTCTGCCGACGGCTCCGTGCGGGCGAGCCCGGGCGGGCGTGGGACCGCAACGTGCCGGTGATCGTGCTCACCGACCCCGGCGCCGACCCGATCGTCCGCGTGCGGGCGCTCGAGAGCGGAGCCGACGACGTCGTCCCGCGCGACCTGTACCCGGAGCTGCTCGCACGCCTGCGGGCGCTCCTGCGTCGCGCGACGCTCGGGCAGGCGGAGGTCGTCGAGGCCGGGCCGCTCGTCGTCGACCACCGCTCCCGACAGGTGCGGGTGGGGGAGCTGGCCGTCCGCCTCTCCGGACGGGAGTTCGAGCTCGCCGGCAAGCTCGCGAGCGACCCCATGCGCGTGTTCACGAAGACCGAGCTCCTCCGCGACGTGTGGGGCATCCGTGGCAACGGGATCCGCACGCGCACTGTCGACTCCCACGCCTCCCGTCTGCGCCGCAAGCTCCAGGCGGCGGGCGCCGACGGCATGGTCGTCAACGACTGGGGCGTCGGCTACCGGCTGCTGCCGTAAGGCACGCCCGGCGAACTCGGTCTCTGCGAGGGCGGAACCGGCGAGAGGAGAGGCTCCGAGTCGGCCCCGACGCTGCCGCTGTCGCCGACCATCCCGTTGCGTCGCCAGCCGTCACGAAAGCGTCAGTGGCGTGCAGCGCACGTGTGACCACTGGAGCGACGCGAGGGCCCGCCGGGGCGGGCCCTCGCTGTCCGAGGTCGGGTCGGTGGGGAGCTACCCGGTGACGGCGCGGAGCGCGTTCACCTGCCCGTGGCCGTAGAAGCCGTTGTAGCCGCCGCCACCCAGACAGATCGCCTCGAAGTTGAAGGGCGGTCCCGGGCTGAACGGATTCGGCGGGCACGCCATGGGGTCTGCCGTCCGGTTGATCAACGCCTGGAGCGCGCCCGGCGACATCTTCCCGTGCGCGGAGATGGCCAGCGCTGCGACGCCGGTCACGTGCGGCGCCGCCATCGACGTGCCCTGCGCAAAGGCGTACCGGTTCCCCGGGAACGTGGAGAGCACGGTTCCGCGCGGAGCGGCGGTCGTCCGCTGGAAGCGTGAGTCGCCGCCGGGGGCGACGACCTGGACGACTCCGCTGCCGTAGCTCGAGTAGTAGGACTTCTGCAGCAGGTTGCCGTCGGCTGTGACGCCGATCACGCCCGGAACCTCGACCGGCACGACCTTGCAGGCGTTCGTGACCTCGCGTGAGACCGGTGTGCCGTCATCCGGGCTGATCGTGTCGGTGTTCCGCTTGCTGAGGTCGATGTTCTCGTTGCCCTGTGCCGCGACGACGGTCACTCCCTGCTGCATCGCGTAGCGGATCGCCCGCTGTTCGGCCTTCCAGATGGCCCGCTGCCCCGGATCGTTCATGCAGTTGAAGAGCCACGGATCCGCGAAGTAGCTGTTGTTGGTCACGTCGATGCCGTGCGAGCCCGCCCACATGAATCCGCAGATCACCGCTTCCGGGAAGAAGTAGCCGTCGGCGTTGCCGACCTTTCGTACGTGCTCGCGTCGGCGCTCGCGCCCGACGAGGGCACCACAACGGCCGCTGCGGCCGCAACTACCACCACGACCGACATCAGGCCGAACCTGAGACGTCGTCTACCGATCATCCCGATCTCCCTTCCGAGTCTTGTCTGCGTCGATGACAGCTCCAACGGTGGCCGCATCCGCCGCAGAACGCGGCCAGTCATTCACACGCGTCGGGGCTTGTCAAGCGAGAGGCGGCCGCTCCCAGGAGGCATCCGGCGAGCTCGTGCGCGACTCGTGACCCGAGCCCGCCGGCGTGCGCGGCTCAGCTCGGGCCGCCCTTGCGTCGGACGGCGAGTCAGAGGATCGCGCCCTCGAGGCGGAGCAGCAGCTCCTTGCGCTCGAGCCCTCCGCCGTAGCCGACGAGGCTGCCCGACGAGCCGACGATCCGGTGGCACGGGAGCACGATCGGCAGCGGGTTGCGGTTCATCACCGTGCCGACCGCGCGGGCCGCCCTGGGATTGCCGGCGCGCGCCGCCAGCTCCCCGTACGTCCGGGTGTGGCCGTACGGCACCTTCGCGAGCTCGCCGAGCACGGACACCGTGAAGGGCGCCTGGCCGCGGAGGTCGATCGGCAGGTCGAAGCCACGTCGCCGGCCGGCGAAGTACTCGTCCAGCTCGAGCCGGGCGGCCGAGACCGCCCGCGGGGCGCGGAGCACCCGGGGGCCTGCGAGGCGGGCGATCTGCTCGAGCGACTCCGCGGGGTCTCCTCCCGCGTCGAACGACACCCGGAGCAGCCCCTGCTCGGTCGCGGCGACGAGCAGCGGGCCGACGGGGCTGTCGACGACGTCGTAGCCGGCGTCGAGCAGCCGGGCCTGGACGGCGGCGTCTCGGAAGCGGCGGTCGAGATCGGTGGGAACGGTCATGTGGCCCTCCTTCGCAGACGCCGCACGCCCGAGGAGGCGGCCTGACGGGCCGCGTCGGAGCTCGAGCCGAGTGCGGCGGCGATCTGGTCGTAGTCGAGGTCGTAGCCGTAGCGGAGCACGACCGCCGCCCGCTCCTTCGGGGGCAGCGCGTCGGTGAGGAACGCGAGCTCCTCGTACGCCGGGCGTCCGTCCGCATGCGGCAGCTCTGGCAGCTCTGCGGCGGGCTCACCGGCGCGGCGGTGCGTGTCGATCGCGACGCGCGTCGCGATCGTCAGCACCCAGGCGCGGAGGTGCTCTCCGTGGCCCAGCCGGTCGTACGCGCGCAGCGCCCGGAGGAAGGTCTCCTGGAACGCGTCGTCCGCACGGTCGCGACCGAGCCGGCGCCGGAGCAGCCGGAGCACCTCGCCGGCGTGCTCGGCGTAGAACGTCTCGAACGGCGGGATCGTCGCCACGGCATCCATCATCCAGGCAAACGCGCGTCGCCCGTCGCCTGTGAGGTCTAGGTGCGATCCGCGTTGCGGATCGCACCTAATGCAGACTCCCATCATGCGCGTCGCAGTCGTCGGGCACGTCGAGTGGATTCGCTTCGCGCGCGTCGACCGCGTCCCCGGCTCGGGAGAGATCGCGCACTCGTTCGACCAGTGGGAGCAGGCGGGCGGGGCGGGGGCCGTGGCCGCCGTCCAGCTCGCGCTGCTCGCAGACGAAGCGGCGCTCTTCACCGCGCTGGGCGACGACGACCTCGGCCGGCGCGCCCGCAGCGAGCTCGAGGGCCGCGGAGTCGTCGTCCATTCGGGCGTCGACGAGCGGCCCCAGCGATGGGCGTTCACGCAGATCGACGACGCGGGCGAGCGGACGATCACCACGGTCGGGCCGAAGCTCGTTCCGCGCGGTCACGACGACCGCCTGCCCTGGCACGAGCTCGGAGAGATGGACGCTGTGTTCTTCGTCGCAGGAGACGTCGACGCGCTCGTGCAGGCGCGGCGGTCACGGGTGCTGACCGCGACGCCCCGCGAGCTCGACGTGCTCCGCCGCAGCGGCGTCGAGCTCGACGCGCTCGTCGGCAGCGGCGAGGACCGTGCCGAGCAGTATCGCGCGGGAGACCTCGACCCGGAGCCCCGGCTCGTCGTGACGACGTCCGGGTCGCTCGGAGGGTGGGCTCGTCCCGGCGGCCCGTTCTCGGCCGCCGTCCCGCCCGGCGAGGTGGTCGACACGTACGGCGCGGGGGACAGCTTCGCGGCCGGTCTCACGTACGCGCTCGCGGCGGGCCTCCCGTCCGACGAGGCTGTCTCCTTCGCCGCGCGCTGCGGCGCCGGCGCGCTCACGGGCAGGGGCGTCGCGCCCCGTCACGTCACCGCTCGCTGAGCGGACCCCCGCGCGGATCGGCCCGACCCCGGACCGCCGCGCGACTGCCTGCGCGCACGCGGGACTTGCCAAGTGGGGCTTGGTGGCATAAAGTGGGGCATCGTGGGGATCACGGATACGGTTCACCACGGCCCACGGCGATGTTCATCGGCACCTTCGAGCACACGATCGACGAGAAGAGCCGCCTCACGCTGCCGGCGCGCTTCCGCGACGCGCTGGGCGAGGGCGTCGTCCTCGCTCGCGGCATCGACGGGAACGTCGCCGTCTACCCGCGGGAGACCTGGCGGGTGACCGTCGAGGCACGGATGTCGGCGCTCGACCCGCTCTCGCGCGAGGCGCGCGATCTGCGCCGTTTCTTCTTCTCCGGCGCGGGCGAGGCGGACATCGACGGCTCGGGCCGCGTCCTCGTGCCCGCGCCGCTCGTGCGCCACGCCGGGCTCGAGCGCGTCGTGGTCGTCGCGGGCAACTACGACCACCTCGAGCTCTGGAGCCCCGCCTCCTGGGAGAAGCACCTGACCGCCGTCGAAGGGAGCGTCGAGCATGCTGCCGAACGTCTTGCCGCACACGGAAGCTGACCACGTCCCGGTCCTCGCTGCACGCGTGCGCGAGCTCCTCGCCGTGCAGCCGGGAGAGACCGTCGTCGACGCGACGTTCGGCGCAGGCGGCCACGCGCGCCTGCTCGCGGAGGACCTCGAAGGCCGGGGCAAGCTCGTCGCGATCGACCGCGACCCCTCCGTGAAGTCGTTCTTCGACCGGTTCCGCGCGCGCGCCGGCGTCGACGTCCGCTTCCTGCGCGGCGACTTCGCGGTCGTCCTGGCGCAGCTCGCCGCGAACGGGGTCGAGGCCGACGCGATCCTGCTCGATCTCGGGATCTCGTCGATGCAGGTCGACCGTCCCGAGCGCGGGTTCTCCTACGCCACGGACGCGCCGCTCGACATGCGCATGGACCCCTCGTCCGAGCCGAGCGCCGCCGCGATCGTGAACACGTGGGACGAGTCGGAGCTCGTCACGATCTTCCGCCGCTACGGCGAGGAGCGCTACGCGCGGCCGATCGCCCGCGCGATCGTCCGGCGCCGGGAGACGGAGCCGTTCACGCGGACGAGCGAGCTCGTTGACGTGATCAAGCTCGCGATCCCGACTCCCGCCCGATTCGGTGAAGGTCATCCCGCGAAGCGCGTCTTCCAGGCGCTCCGCATCGCGGTCAACGACGAGCTCGCATCCCTCGAGTCCGCGCTGCCGGCCGCACTCCGCATGCTGCGGCCGGGCGGCCGGCTCGCCGTGATCTCGTTCCACTCGCTCGAGGATCGGATCGTGAAGCGCTTCGTCGCGGAGCAGGCCAAGGGCTGCACGTGCCCGCCCGACTTCCCGATCTGCGTCTGCGGGAAGGAGCCGGCGCTCCGACCGCTCACACGGAAGCCCGTCCGGCCCGACCGGAGCGAGGTCGACGCGAACCCCCGCTCGGCCTCGGCCCGCCTACGCGTCGCGGTGAAGACCTGATGTCCGCCATCGCGCAGGCCGCGCCGAGGAGGGCCCGTGTCGCGCGGGGCGCGCTCGGCGGCGGCGTGCTGTGGATCGTCGTGATCGGCACGCTGCTCGCGGGGGTCGTCGCGATCAACGTGCTCGTGCTCCGACTCAACGTGCAGCTCGACGAGCTCCGCCACACGCGGGCCGAGCTCAAGGCCGAGATCGCGACCTCGCGCGCCCGGCTCTCGAGCGCGTCGTCCAACGCGCGGATCGAGAGCGAGGCGGCGTCGAAGCTCGGTCTCGTGCCCGCGGATCCCAACACGACCACGTACCTGCGACTGGAGCGCTAGTGCCCTCGTCGCGTCATCGCGAGGGTCGTCCGTGACCGAGCGCCGCGCGAACGTCCGCATCCGGCTGCTGCTCGTCGGGTTCGGGCTCCTCTTCGCGGCGACCCTCGCACGCGCCGCCTGGATCCAGGTCGTCCGCGCGCCGAGCTTCGAGGCGATGGCGTCGCGGCAGCACCGGCAGACCATCGAGATCCCCGCCGGGCGCGGCACGATCTTCGATCGCACGGGCGAGCCCCTCGCGATCGGCGAGCAGGCGATCACGGTCTACGCCGACCCGCGCAACGTCCTCGCGCCGAAGAAGGCGGCGGTCAAGGCCGCGGGGGCGCTGGGGCTCGACGCCGACCGGCTCTACCCGGAGCTGCGCGACCGGACGAAGCAGTTCGTCTACATCGAGCGCAAGGCGGACGCGGCGAAGGCGGCGACGCTCGAGCAGCAGCACGTCGCCGGGCTCGGCTTCTACCCCGAGGAGCGGCGCTCGTACCCGCAGGGCCGCGTCGCCGCGAACGTGCTCGGGTTCGCGGGCACCGACAACTTCGGCCTCGACGGGCTCGAGCGGTCGCTCGACCGCACGCTGGCGGGGAAGCCCGGCTACGAGATCGTCGTCCGCGACCCCGCCGGTCAGGCGATCGACGTCGTGAAGTCGAGGCGGGAGCGGCCGGGGAAGAACGTCGTGCTCACGATCGACCACCAGATCCAGGCGAACGCCGAGCAGCTCCTCTCTGCCGCGGTCTCCCGGTACGGCGCGAAGGGCGGCACGGCGATCGTGATGGACCCGCGCAACGGCTCGATCCTGGCGATGGCGAACGCGCCGACCTTCGACGCCAATCACTTCGCGTCGGCCCCTGCCGACCTGCGCCGCAACCGAGCGGTGACCGACGTCTACGAGCCCGGCTCGACGTTCAAGATCGTCACGATCGCCGGGGCGCTCGAGGACAACGTCGTCACGCCCGAGACGTCGTTCTGGCTGCAGCCCACGATCCACGTCGCCGACCGGGTGATCCACGACTCCCACTACCGGCCGGCCGAGCGGATGACGGTCCGCCAGATCCTCGCGGAGTCCTCGAACGTGGGCACGGTCACGATCGCGAAGGAGCGTCTCGGCGGCCGCGAGCTGGCCCGCTGGATCGACCGGTTCGGCTTCGGACACCCGACGGGCAGCGAGCTCCCCGGCGAGAGCCCGGGCATGGTGCTGCCCTACGACGACTGGTCGGGGTCGACGATCGGCACGGTGCCGATCGGCCAGGGCATCGCGGTGACGCCGCTCCAGATGATCAGCGCGTACGCCGCGATCGGCAACGGCGGCGTCATGCCGACGCCGCACGTGATCGACAAGATCGGCGGCAAGCGGATCTCGCACGGGGCGGGCCGGCGCGTCGTCTCGCGGCACACCGCCGACCGCATGATCGCGATGTTCCGCGACGTCGTCCTCGAGGGGACGGGCACCGAGGCCGCGATCCCGGGCTACACCGTCGCCGGCAAGACAGGCACGGCGAACAAGGCGGAGAACGGGCGTTACGTGAGCAAGTACGTCGCCTCGTTCGTGGGGCTCGTCCCGGCTCGCAAGCCCCGGCTCGCGATCCTCGTGATGGTCGACGAGCCGCACGGCCAGATCTACGGTGGCACCGTCGCCGCGCCGGTGTTCCGCGACATCGCCCGCTTCGCGCTCCAGTACCTCGAGGTGCCGCCCGACGCGCCCGAGACCAAGCGCTCGTCCTCGCTCGTCGCGTCGTTCGTCACGCCCTGACGTAGGGGTGGGACGTCCCTCGCGCGCACCCGGGCGGGCGAGGGAAGCCTCACCCCTACAATCGCGCCGATGGAGCTCGACGCGCTCATTCGCGCGCTCCTGCCGAGCGACGTGATCGGAGGGCGACCCGTCGAGATCCTCGACCTCGCCTACGACACCCGCCGCGTGCGCGGCGGCGCGCTCTTCTTCTGCGTGCCGGGGGCGAGCCGCGACGGCCACGAGCTCGCGGCCGAGGCGCTCGCGGCCGGCGCCGTCGCGCTCGTCGTGGAGCGTCCGGTCGATGCGGCGGCGCCGCAGCTACTCGTCGAGTCGACGCGGGCCGCGATGGCGGTCGCCGCCGACGTCTTCTTCGGCTCGCCGACCGAGCGGCTCACGGTGGCGGGCGTCACGGGCACGAACGGCAAGACGACCACGACTCACCTCCTCCGCGCCATCCTCGAGGCGGACGGGCGGCCGACGGGGATGGTGGGGACCGTCGAGTGGCTCGTCGGCGGCGCGTCGCGCGCCGCCCCGCACACGACGCCGGAGGCGATCGACCTCCAGCGCCTGTTCCGCGAGATGCTCGACGCGGGGGACGAGGCGGCCGCGATCGAGGCCTCCTCGCACGGCTCGCACTACCGGCGGCTGGACCGGGTGCGGTTCGACGCGCTCTGCTTCACGAACCTCACGCAGGAGCACCTCGACCTCCACGGCGACATGGAGACGTATTTCCAGGCGAAGCGGCGCCTGTTCACGGGGCTCACGCCTCCGCCCGCCGCCGTCAACGTCGGCGACCCGTTCGGGCGCAGGCTGGCGGACGAGCTCGCGGGCGCGCACCGCGCGCCGCTCGTGACCTTCGGCCTCCGCCCGGAGGCGGAGGTGCGCGCCGAGGGGCTCGAGCTCGGCCCCCGGGGCTCGACGTTCACCGCCGCCGGCCTCGCGCTGGAGACGCCGCTGCTCGGCGTCTTCAACGTCGAGAACGTCCTCGCCGCGGTGGCCGCAGCGACGCTGCTGGACATCGACGACGAGGCGATCGTGGCCGGCGTGCGGGCGGTGCGCGGCGTGCCCGGGCGGTTCGAGGCGATCGACGAGGGCCAGGACTTCGCCGTCGTCGTCGACTACGCCCACAAGCCCGACGCCCTGGCCTCCGCACTGCGCGCCTCGCGCCAGCTCGGCGCGGGCAGGCTGACGGTCGTCTTCGGCGCGGGCGGCGACCGCGACCGCTCGAAGCGGCCCGAGATGGGCCGCGTCGCACGCGAGCTGGCCGACCGCGTGATCCTGACGAACGACAACCCCCGTTCCGAGGAGCCGCTCGCGATCGTCGAGCAGATCGTCCAGGGGGCCGGCACGGACGTCGAGATCGACCTGGACCGCCGCTCGGCGATCGAGGCCGCGATCGAGGCGGCGAACGCGGGAGACGTCGTCCTGATCGCGGGCAAGGGCCACGAGCAGGGCCAGGAGGTCGCAGGCCTGATCCAGCCCTTCGACGACCGCGAGGTCGCCCGCGAGACACTCGCCCGCGTCCGCTCGGCCACGCCTGACGGGCAGACGTGACAACGCTAGTTACAACTTGTAACTTGCGCTGCCCGCCGACCGGGGCGCGCGGGTGATTCCCCTCTCGTGGTCCGAGCTCGCGGCGCTGTCGCTCGGGGAGTTGCGGGGCGCGCCGGGCGACGGGGTCGTACGGCGAGTTCACGACGACTCGCGGGACGCGCGGCCCGGCGACCTCTTCGTCGCGCTCAACACCGGCACGCGCTTCGTGGACGACGCGCTCGCGCGCGGCGCGGCGACGCTCGTGCCACACGACCAGGAGGCGGCGCTCGCGGCGCTCGGCAGCCTCGTACGGGGCCGGTCCGACGCCGAGGTGGTCGCGATCGTCGGCTCGGTGGGGAAGACGACGACGAAGGACGTGCTCTCCGCGCTCTGCGCCGCGGTGACGCCGACCGTCGCTGCGCACGGGAGCCGGAACAACGAGCTCGGCCTGCCGCTCACCGTGCTCCGGCTGGAGCCGGAGACGCGCGTCCTCGTCGCGGAGATGGGCATGCGGGGTCTCGGGCAG
Source organism: uncultured Actinomycetes bacterium (assembly GCA_963710125.1). Taxonomy (GTDB): domain Bacteria; phylum Actinomycetota; class Thermoleophilia; order Gaiellales; family Gaiellaceae; genus Gaiella. The sequence goes on from CAVPZH010000018.1 coordinate 372,950, forward strand.
ATCGCAGAGCTCTGCCTCGTCGCGCGACCCACGGTCGCGCTCGTCACCTCCGTCGGGCCCGAGCACCTCGAGCTCGTCGGGACGGTCGAGGACGTCGCGCGGGCGAACGCGGAGGCGATCGAGGCGCTTCCACCGGGCGGCGTCGCCGTCGTCCCGGGCGGGGAGCCGCTCCTCGACCCGTACCTCCGTCGCGACGACGTCGCCGTTCGGCGCTTCGACCGGAGCTCCATCGCGCGGGACGGCGAGGAGTGGCGCTTCGACGTCGGCGGAGCCGAGGTCCGGCTTGCGCTGCCGTTCGGCCAGCGCCACCTGGCCGAGAACGTGCTCGCCGCGCTGACCGCGTACGAAGCGCTCGGGCTGCCGCTCGAGCGCGCGGCGGACGGGGCACGCTCGATCAGGCTGAGCCGCTGGCGCGGCGAGGTGCGGGACCTCCCCGGCGGCGGGCTCGTCGTCAACGATGCGTACAACGCGAACCCCATCTCGATGAGCGCCGCGCTCCTCGACCTGGCGGAGCGCGCGGCCGGGCGCCGCCGCGTCGCGATCCTCGGCGAGATGGCCGAGCTCGGCGCGGAGAGCGCTCGCTACCACGCGGAGATCGCGACGCTTCTCGAAGAGCTCGGGATCGAGCTCGTGCTCGCCGTCGGCGAGCCGGCCGGCGCCTACCTCGCCCGCGGCGCCGAGGGCCGCCTCGTCCCGGACGCCGGGTCCTTCGCAGAGGTCGTCGACCTGCTCCGACCCGGGGACGCGATCCTCGTCAAGGCCTCCCGGGCCGTCGGGCTCGAAGGCATCCCCTCCCTGATCGAGAAACACTCCCAGGCATGGCACGAGTCCTGATCGCGGGGCTCATCGCGATGGTGATCGCCGTCGCGATGGGGCCCCAGTTCATCGCGTGGCTCAAGCGGCAGTCGATCGGGCAGCAGATCCGCGAGGAGGGGCCGGCCGGGCACGTCGTGAAGGCCGGGACGCCCACGATGGGCGGCCTCCTGATCCTCGTCGCAGCACTCGCGCCCGCGCTCGTGGTCTCGCTCTACACCGTGCCCGGGCTGACGATCATCCTCGCGACGTTCGGTTGCGCGGTGATCGGCTTCGCGGACGACTACCTCAAGGTGCGCAAGCGCCGCTCGCTCGGCCTCAACGGCCGCTGGAAGCTCGCGGGCCTGCTCGTGATCACCGCCGGCGTCGGCTGGGCGACGACGCACGTCGGGTACATGGACACGGAGATCTACTTCCCGCTCGTCGACGTCAACATCGACCTCCACTGGCTGTACTTCCCGTTCCTCTTCCTCGTGATCGCAGGCACGGCGAACGGGGTGAACCTCACCGACGGCCTCGACGGCCTCGCGGCCGGCACGTGCGCGATCTCGCTGATCACGCTGCTCGCCATCGCGCTGATCGACTGGATCCGCTCGGCGGACACCGTCGCGGGCCGCAGCCACGAGTACCTCGACATCGCGATCGTCGCGGCGGCGCTGATCGGCGGGGTGATCGGCTTCCTCTGGTTCAACGCGTTCCCCGCCGAGGTCTTCATGGGGGACACCGGCTCGATGGCGCTGGGCGGTGCGATCGCGACCCTCTCGATCCTGACCGAGACGGAGGTGCTGCTCGTGTTCATCGGCGGCGTCTACCTGATCGAGATCCTCTCGGTGATGATCCAGGTGGCGAGCTTCAAGAGGACCGGCAGACGCGTGTTCCTGATGGCGCCCATCCACCACCACTTCGAGATGAAGGCCTGGTCGGAGACGAAGATCATGGTCCGCTTCTGGATCGTCGGCGCGATCCTCTGCGCGATCGGCTTCGCCCTCTACTACCGCTACTACCTCCGCTTCCAGCTCTGAGCACGGATCGCTTCCTCGGCCGGTCGGCACCCGTGCTCGCCGCCCCGGTGGCCGTCTCCGTGCTCTGCATGGTGATCTGGGGCGCGAGCCCGGTCGCGACCCGGATCGCGACCGACAACCTCGAGCCGCTCGTCGTCGCCGTGCTGCGCACCGTCCTGGCGGGGCTCGTTGCGGTGCCGCTCGTCTCCGCGACCCGGCTGCGACCGCCCGCGAACCCACGCTCGCGGTCGCTCCTCGCCGTCTCCGCGGCCTCGGCGTTCGTGATCTTCCCCGTCGTCTACACGATCGGACAGGAGCGGACGTCGGCCATGCACGGCGTCGCGATCCTCGCGGGCCTGCCCGTCTTCACCGCGCTCTGGGCGGCGGCCGTGACGCGGCGGCTCCCGGGTCGCTGGTGGGTCCTGGGATGTGCGATCGCGCTCGCCGGCGAGGGGCTGATCATCGTCGTCCGCGTCGGCGGCGGGAACGATGACGCGACGCTCGCCGGCGACCTCCTGGTACTCGTCGCGGCGCTCGCGGTCTCCTCCGGGTACGTCGCCGGAGCGCTGCTCGTTCCCCGCGGGGTGTCGAGCGCGACGACGACGTACTGGGGTGTGATCCTCGGCGCCCTCGTCCTCGCTCCGCTCGGCGTGGGGCTCGCCGCGGGCGGTCACGTCTCCGGAGGAGACGCGGCGTCGTGGGCGGCGGTGCTGTTCCTCGCGGTAATGGTGTCGATCGTCGGGTACGTCGGGTGGTACTGGGCGCTCGCCCGGGGAGGGATCACGCGGATGGCGCCCCTCATGTTCCTCCAGCCGATCTCCGGCCTTCTCCTGGCGGCCCTGGTGCTGGGCGAGCACCTCAGCCCGGTGCTGGCCGTGGGGGCGGCCGCCATCCTCGGCGGCGTGGCCGTCGCGCGGCGGGAGTGAGCCGGCGCCCCTACCCTTCCGGCGTGCCTGGGCTTCCGACGCGCGCGCTCGTCCTCGGTCTCGCCCGCTCGGGCAGGGCCGCCGTGGCGGCGCTCGGGGCGCAGGGCGTCGAGGTCGTCGCCCACGACGCCGCGGAGTCGGTCGCGACCGACGGCCTGGAGGCCGAGGTGCATTTCGGTGAGTGGGACGACGCGGTGCTCGACGGCGTGGGGCTGGTCGTCAAGAGCCCCGGCGTGCCCAGCGAGGCGGCGCCCGTCGCCGCCGCCCGCGCGCGCGGGATCCCGGTGATCTCCGAGGTCGAGCTCGGTGCGCGCCTGCTCCCGAACCCCGTGATCGGGATCACGGGGACGAACGGCAAGACCACGACGACCGCCCTGCTCGGCGCGATGCTCGAGGCGGCAGCCTGGCGCGCGGAGATCGCGGGCAATATCGGCAAGCCGTTGACGTCGCTCCTGGGCGTCGTCGAAGACGACGCCTGGATCGTCTGCGAGCTGTCCTCGTTCCAGCTGGAGGACGTCGTCACGCTCGCGCCCCGGGTCGCGGTGCTGACGAACCTCGAGCCCGACCACATCGACCGGCACGGGAGCTTCGACGCGTACGCGGCGGCGAAGCTGCGGGTCTTCGAGCGCCAGGAGCCCGACGACGTCGCGGTCGTGCCGCGCGGGCTCGGGGCCGTCCCCGGGGAGGGCCGTCGCGTCGAGTTCGCGGCGAACGACTCGCTCCCCGCCGAGCCGCGGATCCCCGGCGTCCACAACCGCGAGAACGCGGCCGCAGCGACGGCCGCCGCCCGCGCGATCGGCGTGCCCGACGAGGCGATCGCCCGCGCGCTCGAGGCGTTTCCCGGGGTCGAGCACCGGCTCGAGGAGATCGGGACGCTCGGCGGCGTGCTGTACGTGAACGACTCGAAGGCGACCAACGCGGCGGCGGCGCTGCGCGCGCTCGCGTCGTTCCCCGGGCGTCGGAAGCACGTGATCCTCGGCGGGCGCGGGAAGGACGAGAGCTATGCGGCGCTGGCGGGCGCGTTCGCCTCCGGCGACCGCGCCTACCTCATAGGCGAGTCGGCGGAGAAGATCGCAACGGCTCTCGACGACGCAGGGGTGGGGTACGTTCGGGCTGGAACCCTGGACATAGCGCTTTCGGAGGCTGCGGCAGCAGCCTCCGAAAGCGCTGTCGTCCTCCTCTCCCCGGCGTGCGCGTCGTTCGACCAGTTCGAGAGCTTCGAGCACCGGGGGGAGGAGTTCCGGCTGCTCGTGCAGAAGCTCCCGGGGTGGGGAACAGAAGACGTGCGGACCGAGGCCTGGTCGAGCAGCGACTGCTGATCCTCGTCACTCTCGGGCTCGTCGCGTTCGGGCTCGTGATGGTCTTCAGCGCCACCTCTGCGTCCGCGACCCTGGGCGAGGGGGACCCGATGCGGTTCCTCGTCAAGCAGGGCCTCTACGCGGTCGTGGGGCTCGTCCTGCTCGCCGTCTGCTCGAGGGTCGACTACCACGTGCTCCGGCCACTCGCACCGCTTCTGCTCGTCACCGCGCTCGGGCTCTGCGCCGCCGTGCTCGTGGCGGCCCCGGCGATCAACGGCGCCCGACGCTGGTTCGTGTTCGGTCCCGTCAGCGTGCAGCCGGCAGAGCTTGCGAAGCTCGCGGTGTGCATCTGGGTCTGCGCCGTGCTCGCGCGCCGCCCGGTGCCGACGACCCTCAATGAGCTGTTCCGGCCGGTTGGGCTCGTCGTCGGGCTCTTCTGCGCGCTGATCGTCGTCGAGCCCGACCTCGGCACGACCATCGCGCTCGCCGTGATGGTCTCGGCGATCCTGCTCGTGTCGGGGATCCCTCTCCGCCTCTACGCGCTCGCCACCACCCTCGCGCTCGGCGCCGGGCTAGCCGCGATCTACATGGAGCCGTACCGGCGGGCGCGCATCTTCAGCTTCCTCGACCCGTGGAAGGACGCCGAGGGCGCGGGCTTCCAGAACGTCCAGGCGATCATCGGCATGGGGTCGGGCGGGATCACCGGCGAGGGGCTCGGACAGGGCATCCAGAAGGTCAACTTCCTCCCGGAGGCGCACACCGACATGATCTTCGCCGTCGTCGGCGAGGAGCTCGGCCTGATCGGCTCCACGCTCCTGATCGGGGGGTTCGCGGTGTTCGCGTGGGTCGGCTTCCGCGTCGCGGTCGAGTGCCGCGACCCGTTCGGGAAGCGCCTCGCGGCAGGCATCACGACGCTCGTCTGTGGGCAGGCCGCGGTGAACCTCGCGGCGGTGCTCGGCCTCGCGCCCCTCACCGGGATCCCGCTCCCGTTCGTCTCGTATGGCGGCTCCTCGCTCCTCGTGATGCTCTGCGGCGTCGGAGTGCTCCTTAACATCGCGGTGAATGGGCGCGTCGTCGAAGCTCGCGTGCGTGATCGCGGCCGGGGGAACGGCCGGTCACGTGCGTCCCGCGCTCGCGGTCGGGGAAGCGCTGCGGGCACGCGGCGTGACGGTGACGTTCGCCGGCACGCCCGACCGCGTCGAGTCGCGGCTGGTGCCTGAGGCCGGGTTCCCGCTCGACACCTTCTCCGTCTCCGGGCTGCCGCGGCGCCCGAGCGCAGCGCAGCTTCGCGCGGCCTGGCTGGCCTCCGCCGCCCCTGCGCACTGCCTCGCGATCCTCCGGCGGCGGCGGCCGGACGTCGTGCTCGGCGCCGGCGGGTACGTGGCCGGCCCCATGGTCGTCGCCGCGCGGCTGCGCCGGATCCCCGCCGCGGTCACCGAGGCCGACGCGCACCTCGGGCTCGCGAATCGTCTCGCCGCGCCGTTCGCGCAGCGTCTGCTGCTCGCGTACGCCATCCCGGGGCGCGCCGGCCCCAAGGTGAGGGTGGTCGGACGGCCGATCCCGCTTACCCACCTCGGCGCGACGCAGGCGGAGGGGAGGGCACGCTTCGCCCTGCCGGCGGACGAGCCGGTGGTCGCGGTGTTCGGCGCGCTCGCGGGCGCGCGCTCGCTCAACGAGATGGCGAGCGCCGCCTGGGGCGAGTCCGGCCCGTGCGTCCTCCACGTCTGCGGCGAGCGCGACTACGAGGCGCTGCGGCCGCGGGTCGCGCGCGACGGATACGTCCTCGTCGCGCAGACGGATCACTTCGGCGAGGCCCTCGCGGCGGCCGACCTCGCCGTCTCCAGGGCCGGCGGCACCGTCTGGGAGCTCGCCGCGGCGGGCATCCCGGCGATCCTCGTCCCGTACCCCCATGCGACCGCCGACCATCAGACGCTCAACGCCCGCCACTTCGAGCGCGGGGGCGGTGCGCTCGTCGTTCCCGATGCCGACGTCGAGCGTGTCCCATCCCTCGTCGACGAGCTGCTCGCCGACGGGGGGCGGAGGGCCGCGATGCGCGAGGCGATGCTCGCGCTCGCACGGCCCGACGCGGCCGAGGCGGTCGCGGACGAGCTCGTGGCGCTGGCCGAGCGGCGGCGTGGGTGAGCTTGTGTTGAATCAACACAAGCCCCTCTCCGGCCGCCGTCTCTACTTCGTCGGGATCGCGGGGTCCGGGCTGTCGGCGTACGCGAACGTCGCCCGTGCCTGGGGCGCCGAGGTGCGCGGCTGGGACCTGCACGAGACCATCTTCTCCGAGACGCTCCAGGGGGTAGAGGTCGATCTCGGCGGTGAGCCTCGGCCGCCCGAGGGCTTCGAGGTCATCGTGTCGACCGCCCATCGCGACCGGATCGACGGCGTGCCCCGCGCAGCGTTCCTCGCCGAGCTCGTCGCGCGTCGTCCCTCGATCGTCGTCACCGGCGCCCACGGCAAGACCACGACCGCCGCGATGATCGCCTACGCGCTGCGCGAGGCGGGGGAGGATCCCGCCTGGATCGTCGGCGGCGTCGTCCCGCAGCTCGGCGGCAACGCGGGTGCGGGCCCGGGTTGGCTCGTGGTCGAGGGCGACGAGTCGGACCGGTCGGTGCTCGAGCTGCGCCCGCGGATCGCGGTGCTGACGAACGTCGAGCTCGACCACCACGCGAGCTACGGCTCGCTCGCCGAGCTGCGGGAGGCGCTCGAGTCCTGGCTCGCCGACGCGCCGGAGGTCGTACGCGGCGAGGAGCTCGAGCCCGTGTCGTTCCCGCTCGCCGTCCCCGGCGAGCACAACCGCCGGAACGCGGCGACGGCCAGAGCGGCGCTCCTCCTCGCGGGTCTCGACCCGGAGCGGGCCGAGGCGGCCCTCGCGACGTTCGCCGGAGCGGACCGCCGCTTCCAGGCGCTCGGCACGCGCGGGGGGGTGACCGTCGTGGACGACTACGGACACAACCCGACCGAGCTGCGCGCCGCTCTGGCGACGGCCCGCGAGCGCGATCCGCGCACGCTCGTCGCGCTCTACGTACCGCACGTCGTCGAGCGGACGCGTCAGCTCCATCGCGAGCTCGGCGAGGCGCTGGGCTCGGCCGACGTCGCGATCGTGACGGACTTCGTCGGACGCCGCGACGCGCTGCGGGAGGGCGTCGGGGCACGGCTGGTGCTCGATGCCGTACCCGACCCGACGCGCCGCCTCTGGGCGCCGACGCTCGACGACGGCGCGCGGCTGGCTCTCCACGTCCTGCGTCCCGGGGACCTCGTGGTGACGCTCGGCGTCGGCGAGCCGTGGCGGGCGGCGCGCGCGATCCTCGACGCGCTTCCCGAGGCGCTTCCCGGCTCCGGCGGGAAGCGCTAGGAGCGGCATGGAGGTTCTCACCGGATATCCACTTTCCCGGCTGACGACGATCGGGACGGGCGGGCCGGCGGCGGCGTTCGCCCGCCCGGCCTCGCTCGCGGAGCTCGAGGAGGCGATCGCCTGGGCTGGCGCGCGCGACCTCGCAGTCCGCACGGTCGGGCTGGGGTCGAACGTGCTCGCCGCCGACGAGGGCGTCGACGCGCTCGTCGTCCGCCTCGCGGGAGCGCTCGCGGACGTCGAGGTGGACAGCGACCTGCTGCGTGCGGGCGGCGGCGCGTCGAACGCGGTCTGCCTGCACAGGGCGAGGGAGGCGGGGCTCGGCGGGCTCGAGTTCGCGTGCGCGATTCCCGGCACGGCGGGCGGGGGCGTGCGGATGAACGCCGGGGCCTACGGGTCGGACTGGAACGCGATCCTCCAGCGGGGGCTCGTCGTCTCCGCGGAGGGCAGCGGCTGGCTGACGCCTGCCGAGCTCGGTCTCGAATACCGCCGCTCGCTGGTGCGGCCCCACGAGGTCGTCGCGCGCGTCGAGTACCGACTGTTCGTACGGCCCGTCGACGAGATCAAGGCAGAGGTCGCCGACCTGGTCGCGCGGCGCAAGGCGACGCAGCCGACGAACAGGCGGACCTTCGGCTCGGTGTTCAAGAACCCGCCCGGGGAGCTCGGCGCGGGCAGGATGCTCGAGCTCTGCGGGCTGAAGGGGCACGCGGTCGGCGGCGCCGTCGTGTCCCCGCGTCACGCGAACTTCATCGAGAACGCGGGCGGCGCGACGAGCGCCGACTGCCTCGCGCTGATGCGGGAGGCACGGCGGCGGGCGCGCGAGCGCTTCGGCGTCGAGCTCGAGCACGAGGTCGTCTTGCTCGGCTCGCCCGACTTCTAGGAGAACCGCCCCCCGCGCCGAAGTCGCTCCCGTGGCCAACAGGGGACGAGCAGGACGCGAGCGGCCGCGTGCGCGCACGGCGAGCGTCGTCGTCCCGTTCCCGCGCACGGATGCCGGTGATCGCCTCGAGCTCGGCCGGCTCGTCCCCTCCGGCCGCGTGCTGCTGGCCTCGTTCGGCGCGCTCGCAGGCGTGCTGCTCGTGCTCTTCGTCGTCCGCGAGACGACCCTCTTCGGGGTGCGCACGATCGACGTGTCGGGCGCGCCGCCCGGGGTCGCGCGCCAGGTCGAGCGGGCGCTCGCCGGCCGGCAGGGAGCGAGCCTCGTCGGGCTCGACCTCGACGCCGCGCGCGACGACGTGCTCGCCCTCCCGACCGTGGCCGGCGTCTCGTTCGATCGCGCGTATCCGCACACGCTCCGGGTCTCTCTCGTGCCCGAGCACCCGGTCGCCGTCGCCCGGCAAGGGGCATCGGCGTTCGTGCTCTCCGAGCGCGGCCGCGTGATCGCCCGTGTCGACCGCCGCGCCCGTCCGGGGCTTGCCCGGATCTGGGTGCCGCGGGAGGTTGCCCTCGACCCGGGCGCGATCGTCGACGGCGACTTGCAGGTCGCGGTCGCGGCGGTGACCCCGCTCGCCGGCGCGCACTTCCCGGGGCGGGTCGCATCGCTCACCACCGCGAGCGGTCAGCTGACGCTCCGTCTCCGCTCGGGCCTGGAGCTCCGGCTCGGCGGCCTGCGCGACGTCGACCTGAAGCTCGCCGTCGCGGCACGTGTGATCCCGCGGCTGCCGTCCGGGGCCGGCTACCTCGACGTGAGCGTGCCCGACCGGCCGGTGGCGGGGCCGGCGACCTAGACTCTCAGGTAGAGGTCGAGGTTCGGATCTCCACTTCGTCTTGAGGGTTCCGTTGACACTGTCGACAAGGAGTACGTACCCTGGCTTCGAAACAGGCGTTGCAGCCCTCCCCCTAGCTCGATGAGAGCTTGACCCTCAGGCAGGTCGAGATGAGCACCCAGAACGGCAACTACCTCGCAGTGATCAAGGTCGTCGGCGTCGGCGGAGGCGGCACGAACGCCGTCAACCGCATGGTCGAGTCGGGTCTCACCGGTGTGGAGTTCATCGCGGTGAACACGGACGCGCAGGCGCTGCTCGACACGGACGCCGACGTCAAGATCCACATCGGCTCGAAGGTCACGCGCGGCCTCGGCGCGGGCGCGAACCCCGAGGTGGGGCTCGCCGCCGCCCAGGAGAGCCGCGACGAGCTGAAGGAGGCCCTCAAGGGCGCGGACATGGTCTTCGTCACCGCCGGCGAGGGGGGCGGGACGGGCACCGGGGCGGCGCCGGTCGTGGCCGAGCTCGGCCGGGAGCTCGAGGCGCTCACCGTGGGAGTGGTGACGAAGCCGTTCGGCTTCGAGGGCCGCCGGCGCGCCGAGCAGGCGAGCGGCGGGATCGAGAACCTCCGCGAGCGCGTCGACACGCTGATCGTGATCGAGAACGACCGGCTGCTCCAGGTCGTCGAGAAGACGACCCCGATCCTCGAGTCCTTCCGGATGGCCGACGACATCCTGCGCCAGGGCGTGCAGGGCATCACCGACCTGATCACGGTGCCCGGCCTCGTGAACCTCGACTTCGCGGACGTCCGCACGATCATGCGGGACGCCGGCTCGGCGCTGATGGGCATCGGCACCGCCCGGGGCGAGGGCCGCGCGACCGCGGCCGCGAACGCCGCCGTCTCCTCTCCGCTGCTCGAGACGACCCTCGACGGCGCCACCGGAGTGCTCCTCAACATCACGGGCCCCGGCGACGTCGGGCTGTTCGAGGTGAACGAGGCCGCCGAGGTCGTGACGGGCCATGCCGACGCGAACGCGAACGTGATCTTCGGCGCGGTGATCGACGAGTCACTCGGCGAGGACGTCCGCGTCACGGTGATCGCGACCGGGTTCGGCGGCGGCCGGCCCCGGCGGCGCAGGCCCGAGGCGGCCGCCGTCACGACGGGCTCCTCCGAGGCCGCCGCTCCGAGCTTCGACCCGCGGCCGCGCTCGGACGAGGGCGAGATCGACGTGCCGAGCTTCCTCAAGGACTGAGCCGCAGGCGAGGCTCCCGGTCACCGACCGGGGAATCGGAGCTATTGTCGCGCGCGTGAGCGCGACGCTCAGGCAGACGCCTCTCCACGACGCGCACGTCTCGCTCGGTGCGCGCATGGTCCCGTTCGCCGGCTGGGAGATGCCCGTCCAGTACGCCGGCGTGATCGCCGAGCACCTCGCGGTCCGCGCCCGGGCGGGGGCGTTCGACGTCTCCCACATGGGTCAGCTCCACGTCGACGGACCCTCCGCCCAGGCGTTCCTCCAGTCCGTGCTCTCGAACGACGTCGACCGGCTCGCCGACGGCGGCGCCCAGTACACCCTCCTCACGACCGAGGAGGGCGGCATCGTCGACGACCTGATCGTCTACCGGCTCGGCCACGGCTCGTTCCTCCTCGTCGTCAACGCCGGCAACCGCGAGCGCGCCTACGAGTGGCTGAAGGAGCGCGAGTCGCGCGGCGTCGAGGTGCGCGACGCATCCGACGAGTACGCGCTCGTCGCGGTGCAGGGCCCGTCGTCGCTCGACCTGCTCGGACTCGCCGACGCGCCCGCGTTCACGCACGCGATGGGCGAGGTCGCGGGGGTCGAGGCAATGGTCTGCCGGACCGGGTACACGGGCGAGAAGGGGGTCGAGCTCCTCTGCCCGGTCGACGACGCGGTCGCGCTCTGGGACGGCGTCCTCGCCCGCGGCGCTGCGCCCTGCGGGCTCGGAGCGCGAGACACTTTGCGGCTGGAGGTCTGCTACCCGCTCCACGGCAACGACATCACGCAGGAGACGGACGCGATCTCCGCCGGGCTGGGCTGGGTATGCGCGCTCGAGACCGACTTCACCGGCGTCGAGGCCCTTCGCCGCGTGAAGGAGCACGGGCCCGAGCGCCGCCTGGTCGCGTTCGTGATGGAGGAGAAGGCCGTCCCCCGGCAGGGAATGCCGATCGCCGGTGGCGGCGAGGTGACGTCGGGGACGCACTCGCCGTCGCTCGACGTCGGCATCGGGATGGGCTACGTCCCCGCCGCGCGGGCCGAGCCCGGCACCGAGCTCGAGATCGACGTCCGGGGCCGGCCCCGGCGTGCCCGTGTCGTGACGAAGCCGATCTACCGGAAGGAGCACTGACGATCCAGTGGCCGCAAGCGAGAGCTACCCCGACGACCTCCGTTACCACCCGGAGCACGACTGGGCCCGGGTGGCAGGGGACGAGGCGTTCCTCGGGATCACCTGGTACGCGCAGGATTCGCTGGGCGAGCTCGTCCACTTCGAGGCGCCCGAGGTGGGGGCGACGGTGACGAAGGACAGCGCGTACGCGGAGGTCGAGTCCGTCAAGGCCGTCTCCGACGTGATCGCGCCACTCTCCGGCGAGGTGCTCGAGGTGAACCAGAAGGTCGTCGACGAGCCGGAGACGGTCAACGAGGATCCCTACCGCGAGGGCTGGCTCGTGCGCATCCGGCTCACCGACGCGGACGAGGTGGGCGGCCTCCTCGACGTCGACGCCTACAGGGCCCACGTCGCGGAGCAGTGAGCAGCACCACCCCCGGATACCTCTCGCTCACCGACGCCGACCGCGAGGCGATGCTGGAGGCGATCGGCGTCGCCTCGATCGAGGACCTGTTCGAGCAGATCCCCGTGGGCGTCCGCTTCGGCCGCGCGCTGGCGGTGCCCGAGGCGCTCCCCGAGGCTGCCCTCGTGCGGCACCTCGAGGAGCTCGCCGCGCGGAACGCCGACACCTCCCGCGAGCTGAGCTTCCTCGGCATGGGGATCTACGACCACTACGTGCCGGCGATCGTCGACACGTTCCTCTCCAGGGGCGAGTTCCTCACGGCGTACACGCCGTACCAGCCAGAGATGAGCCAGGGCGTCCTCCAGGCGATCTTCGAGTACCAGACGGTGATCTGCGAGCTGACCGGGATGGACGTCTCGAACGCCTCGGGCTACGACGGGACGACCGTCGCCGCCGATGCGTGCTTCATGGCCCGTCATCACACCGGGCGCTCGAAGGTAGTGCTCGCGGAGACGCTCCACCCGCAGGTTCGTCAGGTCGTGAAGACGTACGCGCCGGGCTTCGGCATGAACGTAGTCGAAGTCCCGCATACAGACGGCATCACGGATCCGGCCCGTCTAGACGCGGCGTCGACAGAGGCCGCGGCAGTGATCTTCCAGCAGCCGAATGCCTTCGGCTGCCTCGAGCCGGCCCCGGATCTCGCGGCGGCGGCGGCCGAGGCGGGAGCGCTCCCCGTCGCCCACGTCGACCTCGCCTCGCTCGGGCTGCTCGAGGCCCCGGGGAACTACGGCTGCGCGATGGCGATCGGCGAGGGCCAGTCGATCGGCAACCACCAGTCCTACGGCGGTCCCCACTATGGGTTCCTCGCGGCGCGGAGCGAGTTCATCCGGCGCATGCCGGGCCGGATCGTGGGGGAGACGACCGACCTCGAGGGAAAGCGCGGGTTCGTCCTCACCCTGCAGACGCGCGAGCAGCACATCCGGCGCGAGAAGGCGACCTCGAACATGACCACGAACCAGACGCTGCTCGCGCTCGCTGGGCTGATCACGCTCTGCTGGCTCGGCCCGGAAGGGCTTCGCGAGCTGGGGGAGGCGTGCACCGCGCTCGCCGCGTACGCGACGGAGCGGGTGGCGCTGCCGCTCGCCTTCGACCGGCCGAGCTTCAAGGAGGTGGCATTCCGGACGCCGATGCCCGCGCGCGAGGTCGTCGCCCGCGCCCGCGAGCACGGCGTCCATCCCGGCTACCCGCTCGGCCGCGATTACCCGGGTCTCGACGACGTCCTGCTCGTCGCGCTGACCGAGAAGCGGACCCCCGCCGACGTCGACCGCCTCGCCGAGGTCCTCGCCGAGGTGACGGCATAGTGCCCCTCGGGCAATGCAGTCCCGTGTCCCGAGGCGGCCGCACCTGAGGGGGCACGGATGCAGCTGATCTTCGAAAAGTCGCGTCCCGGCCGGCGGGCGGGCCGCATCCCCTCCCACGGCCTCCCCGTTCCCGCGCTCCCCGCCGACCTCGTGCGCGAGCGGCCGCCGCGGCTGCCGGAGGTGCCCGAGAACGAGGTCGTGCGGCACTTCACCGCCCTCGCCGACCGCAACTTCGGGATCGACACGGGCTTCTACCCGCTCGGCAGCTGCACGATGAAGCACAACCCGCGGGTGAACGAGCGCGTGGTGGCGCTGCCGGGGTTCCGCGACCTCCACCCGCTGCAGGAGGACGAGGGTGCCCAGGGGGCGCTCGAGCTCATGTGGGAGCTCCAGCAGATCCTGATCGAGGTTGCCGGCCTGCCCGCCGTGACGCTGCAGCCGGCGGCCGGCTCACAGGGCGAGCTGACGGGGCTGATGCTCATGCGCGCCGCGTTCGCCGACCGGGGCGAGCACGGCCGCAACGTGATCGTCACGGCCGACACCGCCCACGGGACGAACCCGGCGAGCGTGACGATGGCGGGCTTCGAGCTCGCCAAGGTCGCGACGACCGACCGCGGCAACCTCGACCTCGACGACCTGCGCGCGAAGGTCGACGACCGCACCGCCGGCCTGATGCTGACGAACCCCTCGACGCTCGGCCTGTTCGACGAGGGGATCGAGGAGGTTGCGGAGATCTTCCATTCGCGCGGCGCGCTCCTCTACTACGACGGCGCGAACCTGAACGCCGTCGTCGGGCGCTCGCGCCCGGGAGACATGGGCTTCGACATCGTCCACTACAACCTGCACAAGACGTTCTCGCAGCCGCACGGCGGGGGTGGCCCCGGCGGCGGCCCCGTCGCCGTCGCGGCGGAGATCGAGCCGTTCCTGCCGGCCCCCGCCGTCGTGCGCGACGGGGGCGGCCTCTTCCGGCTCGACCACGACCGGCCGAGGTCGATCGGCCGGGTGCGGGGCTTCGCGGGGCCGTTCGGCGTGTTCGTGCGCTCGTACGCGTTCATGCGCGCGTACGGGCCCGCCCTGCGCGAGATGTCCGAGGCCGCGGTGCTCAACGCGAACTACGTGCTCGCGCGGCTCAAGGAGGCGTACGACGTCCCGTACGACCGGCTCTGCATGCACGAGTTCGTCCTCTCGGCCCGGACGCTGAAGCGCGAGCACGGGGTCACCGCGCTCGACGTCGCCAAGCGGCTGATGGACCACGGCATCCACCCGCCGACGATCTACTTCCCGCTCGTCGTTCCGGAGGCGCTGATGATCGAGCCGACGGAGACCGAGACGAAGGAGCGGCTCGACGCGTTCGTCGACGCGATGCGCTCGATCGCCGCCGAGGCCGCGGCCGACCCCGACACGCTCGAGCAGGCCCCGCACACGCGGCCCGTCAGGCGTCTCGACGAGGTGAAGGCGGCCAAGCACCCGGTCGTCCGCTACGCGTTCGACGAGGCCGATGCTCCCGATAGGATCGAGACCGGATGACCGCGGTTGTCGCCAACGAGCTGATCGAGCTCTCCTTCGATCTCGCGCGCGCCGTCTCCGAGCACGACGTCGACTCGCTCGAGGAGCTGCTGGCCGCCGAGTTCACTCTGCAGGGTGCCGCCGGCCAGCTCGACCGGGAGGAGTTCCTCGCCGCTGCGGCAGGCCCGTACGACATCGAGGAGTTCTCCTACGAGGAGATCGATCCCGAGGTGTACGGGAACACGGCGGTGCTCGTCTCACGCTACAGCCAGGTCGCGAGCTTCGACGGCCGGGACCTCAGCCGGCGCATGAACGTGACGGACATCTGGACGCGACGGGAAGGCCGCTGGCAGATCGTCAGGCGCCATGCGACGGTGTCGGAGCAATGACGACGTTCGTGGGCCCGACCGAGCTCGAGACGGGCATCGGCCACGTCCGCGCCGCGCCGTCCGACGTCGGCGTCCTCGAGCTGATCGTGCGCAGGCCCGAGGTCGACGAGCGCGAGGTCGTCGACGAGGCGGAGCTCGACCTGGAGGACGGGCTCGTCGGGGACAGCTGGGCCGGCCGCGGCCGCTCCGGTGGACGGCCGGCCAACAGGGACGCGCAGATCACCGTCACCAGCGCGCGCGCGATCGCGCTCGTCGCGGGCAGCCGCGACCGCTGGCCGCTCGCGGGCGACCAGCTCTACGTCGACCTGGACCTCTCCGACGCGAACCTCCCGACCGGCACCCGCCTCGCGATCGGCGCCGCCGTGCTCGAGGTGACCGCGCTGCCCCACACCGGGTGCAAGAAGTTCGCCGCCCGGTTCGGGCTCGAGGCGCTCAAGTTCTTCAGCACCGAAGAGGGTCTCGCGCTCAACCTGCGCGGGATCAACACGCGGGTCGTGGGGGCGGGCACTGTCCGCGCCGGCGACGCCGTCCGCAAGCTCTGAGGCGGCTGCCTCAGCGAGCTCGCGCCGGCCGGGGGCGCGGAGGGGTCGCGAGCTGGCCGCACGCTGCCGCGATGTCCCGTCCGCGCGTGAGCCTCACAGTGGAGGGGACGCGCGCCCGGTCGAGCTCCGCCTTGAAGGCGGCGATCGCGGCGCGGGGCGAGCCGTCGTACATCCCCGTCGGGTTGTAGGGGATCAGGTTCACCTTGAAGGCGTCTCGGCCGAGCAGCGACGCGAGCAGACGCGCCTGAGCGGGCGCGTCGTTGACCCCGGCGAGCATCACGTACTCGACGAAGACCCTGCGCCGCGTCCGCTCCCAGTGCGTGCGGCAGAGGGAGAGCACCTCGGGCAGCGGGTAGCGCTCGTTGACCGGCATGAGGTCGCTGCGGAGCGACGGATCGGCCGCGTGCAGCGACAGTGCGAGGCGGATCGGCTCCGAAACCTCCTCGACGAAGCGTGCCAGGCCCGGCATCCACCCGACCGTCGAGATCGTCGTCCGTCGGTGCGTGACCCCGACTGCCGGGAGCCGGCGGGCTGCGGTGAGAACCGCGTCCACGTTCATGAACGGCTCGCCCATCCCCATGAACACGGCGTGGTCGACGGGCTCGGTGCGGCGGAAGTGGAGCACCTGGTCGAGGATCTCCCAGGGGGTCAGGTTGCGACCGAAGGCCATCTGGCCGGTCGCGCAGAACGTGCAGGTGAGCGGGCAGCCCGACTGCGACGAGACGCAGACCGAGCGCCGTCCGTCGCGGTAGCGCATCAGCACCGCCTCGACGGGATGGCCGTCGGCGGTGCGGAACAGCGTCTTCACCGTGCCGTCCCGGGCCCGCTGCTCGGTCTCGACGGCGAGCGTCGAGAACGGCACGTCGACCGAGAGCGTGTCGCGGAGCGCGCGCGGCAGGTTCGTCATCGCGTCGTACCCGGGCGCGCCGCCGGCGGCCCACTCCCACGCCTGCTGCGCCCGGTACGTCGGCTCGCCGAGCTCGGCGACCCGGTGCTCGAGGAGTTCGAGGTCCACGCGGCAACGGTAGCCCGCCGTCCCCTCGCTAGTGTGCGGCCGTGATCGACCTCCGCTCGGACACCGCGACCCGGCCGACCGAGGGGATGCGCGCGGCGATCGCCGCCGCGGAGGTCGGCGACGAGCAGCGGCGCGAGGATCCGACCGTGAACGCCCTGCAGGAGAGGGTGGCGGCGCTCCTCGGGCAGGAGGCGGCCCTGTTCCTGCCGACCGCGACCATGGCGAACCAGATCGCGCTCAAGCTCCACACGCGTCCGGGCGACGTCCTCGTCGCGGAGCGCCACGCGCACGTGGTGATCTACGAGTACGGCGGGCCTGCGGCGCACGCCGGGCTCATGGTCGAGACGATCGAGGGTCGCGCGGGGCGCTTCGGGGTCGCCGAGCTCGACGCCGTGACCACGCCCAGCTCGAAGACGGCCGACCAGAGGGCGACGGTGCTCGCGCTGGAGAACACCCACAACTCGTCGGGGGGCCGGTGCTGGCCGGTCGCGGAGCTCCGCGCGATCACGGACGCGGCCCGGGAGCGAGGGCTGGCGACGCATCTCGACGGGGCGCGGCTCCTCAACGCCGCCGTCGCGACCGGTGTCCCGTCCGCCGAGCTCGGCGAGCCGTTCGACACCGTGACGCTCTGCCTGTCGAAGGGGCTCGGCTGTCCGCTCGGCGCGTTGCTCGCGGGGTCGGAGGAGACGATCGAGCGCGCCTGGCGCGAGAAGCACCTCTTCGGCGGCGCCCTGCGGCAGGCGGGGATCGTGGCCGCAGCGGGCATCTACGCGCTCGACCACCACGTCGAGCGGCTCGCCGAGGACCATGCACGGGCGCGCCGACTCGCGGAGGGCTGGCACGCGGCGGGCCTCCCCATCGACCTCGACCAGGTCGAGACGAACTTCGTGCAGCTGGACGTCGGCGCGCTCGGCCTCGAGCGCGACACCGCGCTCGCGCGGCTGCGGGAGGACGGCGTGGGGCTCTCGTCGACGATCCACGCGGGCGTCGCGCGCGCGGTTACCCACCTGGACGTCGACGACGAGGACGTCGCGCGGGCGATCGAGCTCGTTCCGCGCTCGCTCGGGTCGCGCGCGGCCGCCTGAGGGCCCTACGCGAGTGCGCCGGCGAGCGCCACCGCGTCCGTGCCGCCGTCCCGGTTGCCGGCGACGTAGAACAGCACCACGACCACCACGTATGCGGCGACGAGCACCGCCCCGCGGCCCTTCGAGACGGTGCCGCCAAACAGCGTGGCGGTGGTCACGACGAGACCGAACGCGAGCGCCGCGATCTCGACCTCACGGAACCCGAGCGCGAGCGGCTCGATGAGCCAGGACAGGAGCGTGACCGCGGGGATCAGGAACATCGCCACCTGCGCCGCCGACGCGAGCGCGATCTCGGCCGCGAGGTCGACCTTCCCGCGGTGTGCGACGACCACGGCGCCGCCGTGCTCGGCGGCGTTCCCGACGATCGCCACGATCACCGCCGAGACGAAGAAGTCCGACAGCCCCACCTGCTCGGCGAATGCCTCCAGGGAGCCGACCAGGATCTCCGCCACGAGCGCGGTCACGACGGTCGCGACACCGAGCACGCCGAGCGCCGACCTCAGCGACCACGCGTCGACGCGGACGTCGGCGTCGTCCTGTGAGCGGTTGATCGCCCGATGCCGCCGGAGCGAGAAGTACGTCACGATCGCGTACACCACGAGCAGCGCGATCGAGACCGGCACCGAGAGGTCGACGATCTCCTGGCGGTCCGGGTTCCCGCTCCACGACGGCACAGCCGGGATGAGGAACAGCGCGATCGCGATCCCGATCGCGCCGAACGACACGAAGCTCGACCACCGGTCGAGCTGCCCGCGCGGCCCGACGAGCAGCGAGAACCCGAGCACGAGCAGGAGGTTCCCCACCACCGAGCCGGTGAGCGAGCCGCGCACCACCTCGGTCAGGCCCTCGTTGATTGCGATGAGCGCGATGATCAGCTCCGGGGCGTTCCCGAAGGTCGCATTCAGGAAGCCGCCGATCCCCGGCCCGGTCCGCTCCGCCGCGTGCTCGGTCGCCTCCCCGATCAGCCAGGCGAGCGGAACGAGCGCGAGCGCGGAGAGCACGAACTCCAGAGTGTCGCCGAGGTTCGCGACGTAGTGGAGCACGACGACGAGCGGCCCCAGGAGAAGACCGACGAGGAGGGCCCGGCGGACCACGGGCGCGAACCCTATCGACGCCGTCTCGCCTGCCTTCGGCGTCGCCGCCGCCCCTCCGGCTCGCGCGCTTCGCCTCGCGCCGTCTGCGACCGGCGTCGGGCGACGTCACCGCGTGGAGACGAGACGGCCTCCGGGGAGGCACTAGCGGTTCCCCGGGCGCACGTCAAGTCTTGCGCGGGCACGCCCGACCTTGCGACGATCCGGTAGATGAGAGACGTCGCTCCGGCTCCCGTAGCTCCTGCGGAGATACCCCTCCGGCCGCAGGACGAGGTCGAGTGCCGCCGCTGCGACGTGCACTGCGACCGGGTCGTCCACCCGGCTGCGTGCATCGCGCGCAGCTGCCCGTTCGTCTACGCGTACGAGGCCTGGGGCCACACGTACATGGGCTGCGTGCAGAAGGTCTACGACGTCGAGATCGACCTCGATGTGCTGGGGGAGCTCGAGGCCCGGCCGCAGGGGTTCGGCGCCGTGAAGGCGACGAGGGCGCCGCTCCCGATCTGCCACTCCGAGATCTCCTCCTGCTACGAGCACCGCAGCGACGAGCTCGGCTGCCGGAACCCGGAGTTCTTCGAAGTGCCGGTGTCGAGCCCGAGCTTCCGGGTCTTCGCGCAGCTCGCCGACTGAGGCTAGCGAGAGGTCTGCGTGCGCCTGCGTGCGCGGGCCGCGGCCCGGCGGCGGCCCTTTCGATGTAACTCGCGGAGCAGCCGGAGCTCGCCCGCGTAGCCCCCGTCGGGCCCCGGCGTCTCGAGGATCGCGGGCAGCGAGTCGAACGCGGGGTTCCCGACGAACGTCGCAAGGCCGTCGCCCATCTCGCCCTGCTCGAGCGACGCGTGGCGGTCGCGGTTCGAGCCGAGCGGCGCTCCGGCGTCGTTCACGTGCAGGCAGCGCAGCCGGTCGAGCCCGATCTTGTCGTCGAGCTCGGCGAGCGCCGCGTCGAGCTCCGCCGGCCTCGTCACGTCGACGCCGGACACCCACCAGTGGCAGGAGTCGAGGCAGATCCCGAGGCGCTCGTGCCCGCCGAGCCGCTCGAACAGGGACGCGAGCTCGTCGACGGAGCGGCCGATCGTGCCGCCCGCGCCCGCCGAGTTCTCGAGCACGAGCCACAGCCGGTCGTCGGTCAGCTCGAGGAGCTCGCGCAGCGCCGGGGCCGCGCGCTCGTACCCGGCTTCGAGTCCGTCGCCGAGGTGCGAGCCGAGGTGGAAGACGACGCCGTCGGCGCCGATCGCCGAGGCGGTCTCGAGCGAGGCCCGCATCGCGGTGACCGACTTCTCGTGGAGCTCGCGGTCCGAGCCGGCGAGGTTCACGAGGTACAGCGCGTGGCAGACGACCGCCTCGATCCCGGCCTCGGCCCTCCGGGCGCGGAAGCGCGCGACCTCCTCCTCGCCGTGCGCGGTCGGCCGCCACATCCGGGGGCTCTGGGTGAACACCTGCACGGCGTCGCAGCCGAGCTCCGCGGCCCGGTCGATCGCCTTCGAGATGCCTCCCGCCGACGAGACGTGGGCGCCGAAGAGCACGCGTCCACGCTACCCGGCCCGGGGGAGGACCGGCGTGAACCCGGGCGGGCGCCCTCGCCGGGAAACGGCCGCGACCCTGGTGGCGTCGGGCGGCCGCTCGGGCCCCGTCCGGTCGGAGGCGACTACGATCCACCGGCGATGAGCGTCCGCGTCCGCATGGCCCCGTCGCCGACCGGGCTGCTCCACATCGGCGGCGTGCGGACGTTCCTCTTCAACTGGCTCTTCGCACGGGGGCGCGGCGGGGAGTGCCTGCTGCGGATCGAGAACACGGACACGTCGCGCGAGGTCGCCGAGGCGACCGCGCAGATCGAGCGCTCGCTGCGCTGGCTCGGAATCGAATGGGACGGCGCCACGCGCTTCCAGCTCGACGGCGCCGACCGCGCCCGCGCGGAGGCGGCGCGCCTGGTCGCGGAGCGCAGGGCGTACGAGGACGAGGGCGCGATCCGCCTGCGCATGCCGCGCGAGGGCACGATCGCCTGGGACGACGCGGTCAAGGGCAGGGTCGAGTTCCCCGCGGCGGAGCTCGAGGACTGGGTGATCGTCCGCTCGGACGGGCGTCCGACCTACAACTTCGCCAACCCCGTCGACGACTGGGCCGACGAGGTGACCCACGTGATCCGGGGCGACGACCACGTCTCGAACACGCCCAAGCAGCTCGTCGTGCTCGACGCGCTCGGGGCAGACGCGCCGGTGTACGCCCACGTCCCGAACGTCTTCGGCGAGGACGGCCGGAAGCTCTCGAAGCGCCACGGCGCCGTCTCGGTCGACGAGTTCCGCGCAGCCGGGTACGTCGCACCTGCGCTGATGAACTTCCTCGCATTGCTCGGCTGGGCGCCGGACGGCGAGACGACGATCATGAGCCGGGACGAGCTCGTCGAGCGGTTCACGCTCGAGCGTGTCGGGCGGAGCCCTGCGACCTTCGACTATGCGAAGCTCGACTGGATGAACGGGGTCTACCTGCGCGCCCTCGACGACGGGGCGTACGCCGATACGGTGCTCGAGTACCTGCGCGAGCGGGGTCTGGCGTGGCCCGAGGACGGGGTGCGCGCGATGGCTCCGATCGTGCAGGAGAAGGTCGGGACCCTGGGCGAGATCCCGGCCTTCGCAGGCTTCCTCTTCGAGGACGTGGCCCCGCAGCCGGAGCTGCTCGACCAGCGCATCCTGCGCGCTGCGCAGGCTGCGCTGGAAGACGTGGAGGACTGGTCGGCCCTCGAGATCGAGGCGGCGCTCAAGCAGCTCTGCGACCAGCTCGGCGAGAAGCCGCGGACGGTCTACGGCCCGATCCGGGTCGCGGTGACCGGCTCGAAGGTCTCGCCGGGGCTCTACGAATCCCTCGAGCTGCTCGGCCGAGAGCGCTCGCTCGAGCGGCTGCGGCGCGGAGTGGAGCTCGCGGCGTGACCGCGCTCCCCGTCGACGCGTTCGAGCGACGGCTGGAGCAGTACGGCATCGAGCGCTCGGAGGAGGCGCGCGCGGTCAGGGTGGGGGAGAAGGAGACCTCGGACCAGGCGGCGATCGTCGCACGTCATGCCGATCTCTTCACGCGGGAGCAACTCGAGCTCCTGCGCGCCGCCGAGACCGACGCGACCGGAGCGACCCGCGAGTCGGTCGCGCGGCTCCGCCTCGCGTGCCAGGACGGCGTGGTCACGCGGGAGCTCGCAGAGCAGGAGGACGCGCTCGAGAACGCGCTCCTCGCGTCGCGCGTCCCGTGGGACGGGGCCGACCTGCCGCTCCGCTCGGCCCAGGCGCGCCTCGCGACCGAGCCCGACTACAAGCGCCGCGACGCCCTCGGCCGGGCCGTGCTCGACGTCTCCGCCTCCCTCAACGACGACCGCCGCGCGCTGCTCGCGGCGCGGCACGAGCTCGAGTCGACCGTGACGGGGATCGCGGATCCGGTGGCGCGGAACGAGGCGGAGAAGGACGTCTCGCTGGCTCCCGTCGCGGACGCGGTCGACACGGCGCGCGTGGAGGGCACGCCGGCGTTCGAGCCGTCGCGGGCGCGCTGGCTCGACCGCCTGCTCGGGCCCGACCGGGAGGAGACCCCGGCGTCGGCGCACATGGCGTGGATCCGGCGGCTCTCGCCGCTCGAGGCGACCTACACGAAGGAGCGCAGCGTCCCCGTGTGCCTCGCCACGCTGCGGGCGATGGGCTTCGACCTCGAGTCGGAGCCCGGGATCCGCACGGATCTCGAGGACCGGCCCCAGAAGGCGCCGCGTGCCTGCGTGATCGCGACCGACCCGCCGCGGCTCGTCCACCTGATCACGCGGGCGCAGGGCGGCGTGCACGACTACGAGGCGCTCCTGCACGAGGCGGGGCACGCGCTGCACTACGCGGGCTGCGACCCCGCGCTGCCGCTCGCGTTCCGGCGGCTGGCCCGCGACCATGCGCTGACGGAGATCTACTCGTTCCTGCTCGACTCGATCGCGCGGGAGCCCGGCTGGCACGCGGAGCACTTCGCGCTCGACGACGCGCAGGCGCGCGAGAACGCCGACGCCGCCTCGTTCTCGAACACGCTCCTCTTCCGTCGCTACTCGGCGAAGCTCGGCTTCGAGCTCGAGTTCTGGCGCCGGTTCCCGCGCGACGGCGGGACGCCGGACGGGTACGAGGAGCGCCTGACCGCCGCGACCGGGATCCGCTACCCGGCCGAGGCCCACCTCGCGGACATGGACGCGGGCTTCTACTCCGCGGACTACCTGCGGGCGTGGATCCGCTCGGCACAACTCCGCGGGCATCTGCGCCGTGAGGTCGGCCGCGACTGGTGGCGCCTGGAGGGGACCGGGGAGCTCCTGCGCGAGCTCTTCCGCGAGGGCACCCGCCCGACGAGCGAGGAGATCGCGGGCCGCATCGGATACGACCCGCTCGACACCGCCCCGCTCGTGGCCGAGCTGACCTCGGCCTGACGTCGCGCCGCCCGCATCCCGCAGCCTCGGCCCAACTCGCACGCGATCCCGGCGTCTGACAGTCAGTGGCGACGGGGTCACGGGGTCGACCGGAGTGCCGTTCCGGGCCTTGATGGCTCGCCCCGCCCGAGGTCGCCTACCAGCTGGAGGACGCCGAGCCCGCGCTGCTGCTCGCCGCGGAGGAGCACGACGAGCTCGCGCGACTCGCGGGAAGCGGGGTCGAGATCGCGCGCATCGGCGACCCGACGCTCGAGGCGGACGGCGAGCCCGAGGCGGCAGGGCCGCGTGACGACGATCCGCTGCTGCTCGTCTACACGTCCGGGACGACGGGCAAGCCGAAGGGCGCGCTGCTCACCCACGCGAACTGCTTCTGGACCAACCTGTCGTTCGACCGCACCGCCGGGCTGCGCGACGACGACGTCGTGCTCCAGGTGCTCCCGCAGTTCCACGTCGGCGGCTGGAACGTCCAGCCGCTGCTCGCGTGGTGGAGGGGCGCGACCGTCGTGCTCGAGCCCGCATTCGACCCTGGGCGGGCGCTCCGGCTGATCGCCGAGGAGCGCGTCACGACCATGATGGGCGTGCCCGCGACGTACCTCTTCCTGGCACAGGAGCCGGGCTTCGCGGACGCGGACCTCGGCAGCCTGCGGCTCGTGGTCGTCGGCGGCGCGCCGATGCCGGCGGCGCTGCTCGAGACGTGGCAGGCCAGGGGGGTGCAGATCGTGCAGGGGTACGGCCTCACCGAGGCCGCCCCCAACGTCCTCTGCCTCCCGCCCGAGGATGCCCGCCGCAGGCTCGGCTTGGCGGGCAGGCCGTACCCGCACGTCGACGTCGCGCTCCGCGACCCCGACTCCGGCCGCGTGGTGGAGGGCGCCGGAGTGGGCGAGCTCCTCGTCCGAGGCCCGAACGTGTTCGCCGGCTACTGGCGCAACCCCGCGGCGACCGAGGCCGCCTTCGTCGACGGCTGGCTGCGGACGAAAGACCTCGCCGAGCGCGACGGCGAGGGCTTCTACCGGATCGTCGGGCGCCTCGAGGAGCTCGTGATCTCGGGCGGCGAGAACGTCTACCCGGCCGAGATCGAGGACGTCCTCCACGACCACGCCGACGTCGTCGAGGCCGCGGTGGTCGGCGTGCCGGATGAGCGCTGGGGCGAGGTGTGCGCCGCGTTCGTCGTCCTGCGGAACGGCGCCGCGACGACGGAGGAGGAGCTCCGCGACCACTGCCGTGCTCGGCTCGCCCGCTTCAAGGTGCCGCGTACGGTGGCCGTCGTCGAGGAGCTGCCGCGCTCGTCGATGGGAAAGGTCCTCAAGGACCGGCTCCGCGCCACCGCGACGGGGGCCGCGCGATGAGCGACACGTTGACCGGCGTCGGCGGCAGGCCCCTCTCGGAGCGGGGCGAGCGCACGCGCCGCCGCCTGCTCGAGGCGGCGGAGGCCGTGTTCGCCGAGCTCGGCTACCACGACGCCTCAATCGTGAAGATCACCGAGGCGGCGGGGGTCGGCCAGGGCACGTTCTACCTCTACTTCGCGAGCAAGAAGGAGGTCTTCGACGAGCTCGTCGTCGATCTCAACCACCGAGTGCGCCAGGCGATGACCGAGGGGACGTCGAAGGGGAAGACCCGTGCCGAGGCCGAGCGGCTCGGCTTCGCCGCGTTCTTCCGCTTCACCGCGGAGCACCCCGCCCTGTACCGGATCCGCCAGGCCGAGTTCGTCTCGCCGGAGATCCTCCATCTCCACTACGAGCGGCTCACGAGCGGGTACGTGGCGGGCCTCCGCCAGGCGATGGAGGCCGGCGAGATCGCGCAGGGCGACCCCGAGCTCCTCGCCTGGGCGCTGATGGGCATCGGCGAGCTCGTCGGGATGCGGTGGATCCTCTGGAACGGCCGCGCCGAGCTCCCACCCGAGGTGCTCGACGAGCTCGGCCGGATCATTACGCGCGCGATCGGCTCCCGGGACGTGAGCGGATGAGCGCACGCGCGTCCCTGGCCGGCACCGGCGCCCGCCGGGCGGAGCCCGGCTCCGCCGCAGCCTGCCGTCCCCGGGAACGCACGTGGTAGGCCTGGTCGCGACCGCCCACAAACTTCCCGAGCGCTGGCTGTCCGCCGCGGAGGTCGGTGCGGCCAGCGGCATCCCCGAGGCGGTGATCGCCACGAAGTTCGGGCTCCGCGGCAAGCACGTCGCCGCGCCCGACGAGCACGTCAGCGACCTCGCGGTTGCGGCCGCCGAGCGCCTCCTGGAAGAGCACGACGCCGATCCTGCCTCGATCGGCGCCGTCCTCTACTACGGCTCGACCTGGAAGGACTACGCCGTCTGGCAGGCGGCTCCCTGGATCGCGCATCGGCTCGGCTGCGCGAACGCATACGCGGTCGAGTACGACAACGTCTCGATGGGCACGCCGGTCGCGCTGCGAGTCGCGAAGGCGCTGCTCGTGGCCGAGCCGCACCTCGGCAGCGTGCTCCTCGTCGCCGCGTGCCGGGAGTCGTACCTGCTCGACTACGCGAACGAGCGCTCTCGCTTCATGTTCAACTTCGGGGACGGAGCGGTGGCGGGTCTCCTCTCGGCCGGCGCCGACCGGAACCACCTGCTCGGCTCGCACGCGATCACCGACGGTTCGTTCGCGCTGCAGGTGAAGGTGCCGGCGGGGGGGAGTGTCGAGCCGGCCTCGCACGCGACCGTCGACGCCCGACGCCACTTCCTCGACGTCGCCGACCCGGCCGAGATGAAGGACGGTCTCGACGAGGTGTCGCTGCCGAACTTCGTCGCGGCGGCGGAGGGCGCCCTGGAGCGGAGCGGCGCGACCCTCGGTGACGTCTCCTACCTGTGCGGGATCCACATGAAGCGCTCGATGCACGAGGCGATCGCCGCCTCGCTCGGCGTCTCGCTCGAGCGGACGGCGTACCTCGACGACACGGGGCACATGAGCGGAGTCGACCCGCTCCTGGCGCTCGACCGGGCGGTGCGCGCCGGCGACGTCCGCGACGGCGACCTCGTGCTGCTCCTCGCGGCGGGTACCGGCTACACGTGGGCGGCGAGCGTCATACAGTGGGGGCCGACATGAGCGACTTCACGGAGCTGGTTGGAAAGGAGCTCGGCCCGACGGACTGGTTCGTGGTCGACCAGGAGCGGATCGACGAGTTCGCCCGGGCCACGGACGACCCGCAATGGATCCACACCGACCCGGCACGAGCCGCCGAGGGGCCGTTCGGCACGACGATCGCGCACGGGTTCCTCACGCTCTCCCTCTGCGTGCCCCTGATGTCGCAGACGCTCGCGCTGACGGGCTACGGGATGGGGATCAACTACGGCGTCAACAAGGTGCGGTTCCCCGCGCCGGTCCCGTCCGGGTCGCGCATCCGCGCGCACTTCACCGTGCAGTCGGTCGACGAGGTCGCGGGCGGAGAGCAGGGCGTCGTGCTCGCGACGGTCGAGCGCGAGGGCGGGGACAAGCCCGTGTGCGTCGCCGAGCTCGTCCTGCGGATGCTCCGGTGAGGCGCTTCGAGGGACAGACGGCGCTCGTCACGGGCGGCGCGCGTGGGATCGGGGCGGCGACCGCCGAGCGGCTCGCCACCGAGGGAGCGCACGTCGTCGTCGCGGACTTCGACGAGGCCGCCGGGATGGAGACGGCGGAGCGGATCGGCGGCCGCGCCGTCCGCTGCGACGTGACCTCGCGCGAGGACGTCGAGGCCGCGGTCGCGGCCGCGGCGGAGAGCGGGCGGCTGGACATCCTCGTCACGTCGGCGGGGATCATCCGCGACAACCTCCTGCACAAGATGAGCGACGACGACTGGGACGCCGTGATCGCCACCCACCTGCGCGGCACGTTCCTCGCGGCGCGGGCGGCGCAGGCCCACATGGTCGAGCAGAAGAGCGGCTCGATGGTGCTCGTCTCATCGGTCTCGGCGCTCGGCAACCGCGGCCAGGCGAACTACTCCGCCGCGAAGGCGGGCATCCAGGGGCTCGCGAAGACACTCGCGCTCGAGCTCGGCCGCTTCGGCGTCCGCGCCAACTGCGTTGCGCCGGGCTTCATCGTCACCGCCATGACCGCCCAGACCGCCGAGCGGCTCGGTGTCTCGTTCGAGGACTTCCAGGCGGCCGGGGCCGCCCAGACGCCGCTCGGGCGCGTCGGCCAGCCGGAGGACGTCGCGGGGGTGGTGGCCTTCCTCTGCTCGGACGACGCGTCGTACGTCAGCGGACAGGTCGTGTACGTCCGCGGCGGTCCTTGAGCGAGGCGGCGCTCGTCACCGGTGCCGCGAGCGGGATCGGGCGCGCGGTCGCGCAACGGCTGATCGACGACGGCTGGCAGGTGCTCTCGGTCGACCTGAGCCCCGACGAGGACTGCCCCGGCGAGCAGCTCGCGGCGGACCTCACGACGCGTGAGGCCAACCGGGCGGCGGTCGACGCGGCGCTCGAGCGCTTCGGCCGGCTGGACGCTGTGGTCGCGAACGCCGGCTTCCAGCATGTCTCGCCGGTCGAGTCCTTCGACGAGGACCGCTGGGATGCCCTCCTCGCGCTGCTCCTCACGAGCCCCTTCCTCCTGGCCCGGTACGCCTGGGGCGCGCTGCGTGCCTCGGGGAACGGCCGGGTCGTGGTGGTCGCCTCCGTTCACGGCCTCGTCGCCTCGCCCTTCAAGGCCGGCTACGTCGCCGCCAAGCACGGGGTGCTGGGTCTCGTCAAGACACTCGCGTTGGAGGGTGCCGCCGAGGGCATCCGCGCCGCCGCCGTGTGCCCCGGATACGTGCGGACGCCGCTCGTCGAGCGCCAGATCGCCGACCAGGCGCGCGTGCACGGGGTCCCCGAGGAGAGGGTGATCGAGGACGTCCTGCTCGCCCCGCAGGCGCTCAAGCGGCTGCTCGAGCCGACAGAGGTCGCCGCGGCGGTCGCCTACCTGCTCGGCCGGGACGGCGCGTCGTTCACCGGCGCCCCGCTCGTCCTGGACGGAGGCTGGACGGCCCGCTAGCGGGTGCGAGTCAGAGCCGGCCCCACCCTCCTTGCCGTCGGTCGAGGCGGAACCGGCTCGCCCCAGCCTCTTCGATGAGCCCCGCCCGCGCAAGCGGGTACCGACCGCAACGCAGGTCGAAGGGCCGCCGGTATCGTCATCCGGCCGTGAACGTGCCCGCAGCCCAGGTGGACGCGTGGCGACCGGGCAACGCCGGCGAGGCGCCACGGGTGCGCCTGATCTTCGCGGCGTTGATGCTCGTCCTGCTGCTCGCGTCGCTCGACCAGACGATCGTCTCGACGGCCCTGCCGACGATCGTGGGGGAGCTCGGCGGCGTCGAGCATCTCTCGTGGGTCGTGACCAGCTACCTGCTCGCGTCGACCGTCGTCGGACCGCTCTACGGCAAGCTCGGCGACCTCTACGGGCGGAAGATCGTGCTCCAGTCGGCGATCGTGATCTTCCTGGCCGGATCCGCGCTGTGCGGCCTGAGCCAGAACATGTTCGAGCTGATCGTCTTCCGCGCGGTCCAGGGGCTCGGCGGCGGCGGCCTCATGGTCGTGACGATCGCGGCGATCGGCGACGTCGTCCCGCCCCGCGAGCGCGGCCGCTACCAGGGCTACTTCGGCGCGGTGTTCGGGGTCTCGACCGTGGTCGGGCCGCTGGTCGGCGGCTTCTTCGTCGACCACCTCTCGTGGCGCTGGATCTTCTACGTGAACCTGCCGATCGGCCTGGTCGCGCTCGTCGTGATCGCGTACGCCTTCTACACCCGTACCGAGCGCGTCAGGCATGCGATCGACTACGCCGGCGCGGCACTGCTCGCGGGCGGGCTCTCCGCAGTCGTGCTCTACACCAGCCTCGGGGGCACGACCTACGCATGGGGCTCCGGGCCGATGCTCGTCCTGCTCGCGCTCGGCGCGGTCCTGCTCGTCGGCTTCGTCTTCGTGGAGAGCCGAGCGGCCGAGCCGATCCTCCCGCTCGAGCTCTTCCGCAACCGCGTGTTCAGCGTCACGAGCGCGATCGGCTTCATCGTCGGGCTGGCGCTGTTCGGCGCGATCACGTACCTGCCGCTCTACCTGCAGAACGTCAAGGGGCACAGCGCAACGGCCGCGGGGCTGCTGATCACGCCGATGATGGCCGGCGTCCTGATCACCTCGATCGGGAGCGGCCAGCTGATCAGCAGGTACGGGCGCTATCGGGTGTTTCCGATCGTGGGCACCGCGATCATGACGGTCGGGCTCGTCCTGCTGTCTCGCCTGGCGGCCGACACCACGACGTTCGTCGCGGGGCTCTTCATGCTCGTGCTCGGGCTCGGACTCGGCCTCGTGATGCAGGTGCTGGTGCTTGCGGCCCAGAACGCCGTCGACTACGAGCATCTGGGCGTGGCCACGTCGGGCTCGACGCTGTTCCGCCAGGTCGGCGGCTCGATCGGCGTGGCGGCGTTCGGTGCGATCTTCGCGAACCAGTTCGCGAGCAACCTGGCGGGGCAGCTTCCTCCCGGCACCGAGCTGCCGGCGGCCGCCGACCCGGCGTCGATTCAGCAGCTCCCGCCCGCCGTCCACGAGCTGTACGTGAACGCGCTCACGGACGCGCTGCAGCCGGTCTTCCTCGCTGCGGCAGGCGTCGCGCTGCTCGCCTTCGCCCTCACGTGGTTCCTCGTCGAGGTGCCGCTCCGCACGAGCGCGAAGGCACCCGACATCGGAGACGGCTTCCAGCCGGCGCACGACGACGACCGGCTGCGCGAGGTCGCGCGCGCCCTGTCGCTGCTCGCGGGCCGCGAGCAGCGGTGGGAGCTGTACGAGCGGCTCGCGGTTCGCGCCCGGATCGATCTCCCGCCTCCGGAGCTGTGGCTGCTCTCCCGGCTCGGTGAGCGCGTGCCGGTCACCGGGTCCGAGCTCGCAGCCCAGCTCCGCGTCGACCCGCGCGAGCTGACGGAGACCCTCGGTCGGCTGCGCGGGCGGGCGTACGTCCGCGACGAGGACGGGGGACGGATCGGCCTGACCGTTGAGGGGGCCGGGAGCTACGAGCGGCTCGTCGCCGTCCGGCGCGACGGCCTGCGCGAGCTGCTCGATGGATGGGAGCCCGAGCAGCACGCCGAGCTGCAGCAGCTCGTCGACAGGCTCGGGCGCGACCTGGTCCGCGAGATGCCCGCTCCCGCGTGACGCAGCGCTCGCGCGCGGGCACGGACCGGCGCCGTGCCTCGTCGCGCACGGTCGGGGTTGACTGCGCGCGCCGAACCGCGTCATCCTGGGCGCTCTCGACCGAGGAGGTGTTCGTTGTTCGCACGCATCGCAACGTTCGAGGGGGGCAACGTCGACGAGCTACGGCGGCTGAACGAGGAGCGCATGGCGCAGGGAACCGCTGGCATCCCGGACGGCGTCACGCGTGCGATGGTGCTCCAGGGTGACAGGCGCCTGTTCGTCACGTTCTTCAGCAGCCGCGAGGCGATGGAGGCCTCGGAGCAGCGGTTCGACCAGATGGGCGACGAGATCCCCGAGGAGATCCGCGGCCGGCGCCTCGGCGTCGACACATACGAGGTGGTGTTCGACGAGTCGCTCTAGCCCTCGTGCGACTGAGAGCCCTCGTGCGCACTGAGCTTCTCGCGCGCCGACGACGACCGGTCGACCGGACAAGTTACAAGTTGTAACTTGGCTCCGGCTTCCGACCACGGGCCCGGGCCGCGACATCGGGGGCGCGCGGGCCCGTGAGGTCTCAGCCCCCCGCGCGGAGGATCGCGTCGCGGGCCGCGGCCACCGCGAGGATCTCGTCCGGCCCGACCGGCGCGACAGCTCCCCGAGCGATGGCCGCATACGTCTCCGCGACCAGGCGCCTGAGGCCCGGGTACGCGGTCTCGCGGTGGATGGCCCGCCGCGTCAGGTTCACGCTCGCCAGCGCAACCGTCGACGACCCGCGCAGGAACGGGCGCCCGAGCTTCTGGAGGCGGGAATGCCCACCGCGCTCGAGGACGGCGAAGCCGCTGAAGAGGTCGACGTGCGCGGACGCGCCGGTTCCGGTGACGACGAGCTCGTTCCGGATCGGCCTGCCGCGGGTCGTGATCGCGATCCAGAGGGTCGTCTCGCCCCACACCGTCGACGCACGGAGCTCGCCTTCTGCCGGCCGGCGCACCGACCAGGTCCCGCCGCTGCTCGAGGGAACGAGGCGTTCGAAGAGCGAGAGCGGATGGGGGAGGATCTCGTCCACGACCGTGTCGGGTGGCGCCCCGGTGACGTGAGCGCCCGCAGTCGCCGCGACCAGCCCGACGTCGACGATCGTCCCGAGCTCGCGCAGGTGCTCGACGACCCGGCGGAACCCGTCCTGGAAGAGGAACTGGTGCACGGGGACGAGCATCCGGCGTGCCTCGGCGGCGAGCCGAAGCAGCTCGTCCGTCGTCCGCTCGTCGGTGGCGACGGGCTTCTCGACGATGACGTGGGCGCCTGCCGCCAGCGAGTCGCGCACCACGTCGACGTGCGCCTCGACCGGTGTGCAGACGTGGACGACGTCGACGCGGCCGGACGCGAGCGCCTCGCCGAGGTCGCGGTACGCCGAGGCGGGTGCGAGCGAGGATGCCCTCGCCAGATCGGGGTCGATGACCGCGGCGAGCGAGCCGCCCGCGCGCGTCGCGGCGGCGGCGTGCCAGCGCCCCATCGTGCCCGCTCCGACGACCGCCACCCTCGGGGCGTTCGTCATCGGCGGCGGCCGCCGCTGCCGCGGTGTTGTCGCCGTCGACGCGCCACACTCGGTCGCATCGCCGCACCGTAGTCGACGCCCTTGCCCGGAGGGAGTGCCGCCGGGCCTCAGCGGCCCTCCCCGAGCAGGTCCGGCTGCCCGCAACCGGCGGGTGTTCGGGAATGCCGCGAGACAGGCGGCGAGCCCGCGCCGCCGACCACGAGCGCGTCGCTCGACAGCACGTCCGCATCACAGGGCGTCGCGCTCCTGCGCGATCAGGATCTGGCCTGCGCCGGCGACGTCTCAGACTGACCGCGGCGAGTGCAGACCCGGGGCGGCCGACCCGGCCGGCCGGCCGCCCCCCGAAAGGCGATCAGCGGCGGTAGTACCCCCAGCCGCCGCCGAAGAGCAGGAGCACGAGCAACACGATGAGAACGATCCAGAGGACGGACACGACTAGCTCCGATCTTCCGCGACGTCGCGGTCTGCGGAGCGCTCGGAGTCGTCGTCGGAGGCCCTGTCCTCGAGGTCGTCGATCACGTCTTCGGCTTTGTCCTTGGCGTCGCCCCACGTCTCCTGGAGCTTGCCTTCGCCCTGCTTCAGCTTGCCCTTTGTCTGATCGTCGTTCACTGCGGCTCCTTTCCGTACGGGTTGTCGGGCGTGGAAGGGTTACCGCGAAGTCCGCACTTGAAACCGGTCGCGCCGTCGGTTCCGCCCGAGCCCTCGGTCATGCCGCGACAGCGGGCCACGCGGGACGCACCTCGGCGCCGAGGAGTACCGGGCAACCGCCCGAGCCATCGATCTGAACGCTCGGCTCGGGCTCGCGTCGGGCGACCCAGGTGGGACGATCCTTCCTTCCAAGTGCGGAGACACGGGTGCGCTCCGTCCGGGGCCGCCATTGGGTTCGAAGCGCACTTGCCGGACGAGAACACCTACGCCGTCAGGGTGTTCTGCCGAGAACACGCCGCTCTCGGCGGAGCTGAATGCCACGCCGCCCGTGCCGGGCGACGAGATCGAGGTGCGCATGATTCACGGCAACGTGAACGGCTATGGCGCGATGTCCGCGACGTCAGGGTCATCTCGGTCGACCCCGACCGCCAGGTGATCGAGGCACACCTCGTCTAGGTCGGCCTCGGCCCGGCTCTAGCGATTGCGGCCGAACTCGCGTAGGGCAATCACGAAGACGATCACCACGGCGATCACGAAGATGGTCACTCCTGCTGCGTCCATGTGTTCAGCCTGCCCACGATGCAGGCTCGAAAACTCCGAGGCTGGGTCCCGGCGCGATGGAGAACGTCCGCAGCGCGTCTGCGTGGGAGGCGGTCGCAGACCGGGCGCCCGAGCTCCAGAGCTGAACACGGTAACCGGTAGGCGTCCCGGCTCCGAGGGACGGGAACCCCCTACCGCCTGTCTGCTCGTCGTCGTGAGAACAACCCGTTTCGCCCGACCGCCTTGCGGGCACACCATTCTCATGGCACGTCGCGCGACCGCCCTCCGCGCCGACCACTCCGAGTTCAGACAGACGGTCGAGGGGCCGCGCCTCCGGGTACGCCATCTGCGGAACGAGGGCGACGTGACCGCCTGGCCTGAGAGAGACAGCTGGGCGCTTTATCTGCTCGAGCGGGATTTCTACGGGCTGCCGCCGGAGGCTCGTGGTCATACTCCGTCGTCGCACCGCGCTGGGCGTCCGAAGAGCTCGAGCTAGCACCGACGCGCGCAGCGGCTTTGTCTTCGGGCACGCCCCGTCGAACCGAGCGTTGCGGGGCGGCGAGCGGCGATCGTGTGCGCTGAGCGCTTGGGGCTCGGGCGTTCAGCGCTCAGTGGCACGATCCCGCTCCGCTGGCTGGCCCTGAGGCTTGGCGCTGGACCGGCTCGGCCCTCCGCCCGGTAGTCTCCCGGCCGATGGCGCCGCTTGCGTACACCTTCGGCACCGGCCTTGCGGCGGCGGCGCTGATCCTCTGGATCGTCGTCTGGCTACTCGTCGCCGTCCGTGTCGTCCGCCGCCACGATCTGGGGGTCGCCGGCAAGGTGCTCTGGCTCGTCGTCATACTCGTCGTCCCGCTGCTCGGACTGTTCGCCTACTTCCTGTGGGACGCTGCGAGGCCGAGTCGAGCCTGACCGGGAAGCCCCCGTCCGGGGGGCATGTCTCGTTCGGCAACCCGGCCGGCGGCCTTGTCCTGTCGGCGAGGGTCTCGTCGGGGCCGGGAACCGTCGGAGGGGTTCGGGCAGCCCGCCACGCCCGCTCGACTCGGTGGCTACGGGCGAGCGGCCAGCGCGGCTTCGATCCGCTGGAGTCGCTCGTCCATCTGCCTGAGCTGCTCCCGCGTCGGAGCGTCGCCCTCGACCGGCGCCCGCTCGAAGCGGGAGCGTGACACGAACGAGCTCGTGATGGCCGCGGTGATCACCGTCAGGAAGCCGATCCCGGCCAACATGACGAGCGTTGCGACAACCCGTCCTGCCAGCGTCGCGGGAACGTGATCGCCGTACCCGACGGTCGTGACCGTCTGCACAGCCCACCAGAGACCTGATCCGATCGAAGGAAAGTTGTCATGGTCGGCGACCGTCATGAAGGCGCCCGCCGCCAGCGTGAGCGAGGTCGATACCGCAGCGATCACGACGGCCGCTCCCCGCACGGTCGTGGCGCGGGCAAGCATGGCGTCGAAGCGCCGTTCGACCTTGGTCTCGTCGGTCACCGGTGTCACTTCGCGCTCGCCGAGGCCTGTCCTACTCAACCGTCCCCGCCCTGTGCACGAGTACCCCTGCGCGCATAGGCTGGTCTCGAATCGACGGGGAGGCTCAGATGGCGCTTGCACGTGTTGTGTCGTTCGAAGCGGTGAGCAAGGAACGGATCGACGAAGTGAAGCGTGAGATGGCCGAGGGCGAGCGGCCCGAAGGAATGCCCGCAACCGAGTTCATCCTGCTTCACGACCCGGAGTCCGACCAATCGCTCGCAATCGTCTTCTTCGAAACCGAAGACGACTACAAGCAGGGCGACGAAACACTCAACGCGATGCCGACCGGCGATACCCCGGGCCGCCGCGTCTCGGTCACGAAGTACGAGGTCGCGCACCGCATGGCGGACTGACCACGACCGGGAAAAGCGAAGCGGCGGCCTGCGGACCGTGAGCACGAGCACGACGCGAAGCCGAGCATGAGCACGAACCACGGGGACGCAACGGCGGCGATCGTCCCCGGAGCTGCCGGGCCTATGAGCGGGCGGGTGGACTCTCGTTCGGTCGATCCGCCCGATCTGGTGCGTTCCCGCCAAACCCTGTGGACATGCGGGGTTTGCGCTCGAGGTTCCGGTGCTCGCGCGGAACGGCGTCGGTGACGGCGCGAAGCAGCGCGCCCCCGAGACCGGAACGGATCGAGTTGCGCCTGGGCGGACCACTCCGCTCGGACCGGGTGGTGCGAGCCCCGCGCGTACGCCCCGGACGCCGCGAATTGACGCCTCGACGGCAGGTGCTGTACCGTCCGCCCGCGGCCGACGCCAGAGCTCTGACGTTTTCGTCGGGGCCGCAACCTCAACTCCATCAACGAGTGCGGCTCGACCCCGCGACAGCGCCGAGAGCCGTGACACCGTTCGTGTGGGCCGGGAACCGTCGGAAGCGTTCGGGCGGCCCGCCCGCTGCCTCGATCGCTGCCAGGTGACTGGCCGAACGGCCAGGGCCGCACGCAGGAATCGCGGCTATGGTGGGAGAGATCCGGGTGTTGTGCGAGGACAGGCGTCGCAACCCGGCCTCCTCGCAGTAGCCTCCGGCCAACCTCCAGAGGAAGGGCCATCATGGCCGACGCAATTTGGGCGTCCCGTTCCGGAACACCGGCTGTCGAACTGGGTGGAGAGACGCCCTCGTCACTGGCGCACTCCCGGAAGATGAATCCCTTGCGCTGCTCGTTCTGTCAGACCGAGCTTGGCGAGAAGTCCGAACCGATCGCCCGGAAGTCGGGGAAGGATGGCCAGCGGATGTCGGCGAGTAGATTCTGCTCGCCGCGCTGCCGCGACTGCGTGCTCGCGCTCCAGGCGCTCAACCCATCGCCACTTGCGTCGGACACGTTCATCTCGAGGCGTGCGCTGCTCACCGATCGACTCCTCGAGCTGTGGCGTCACGGTCAGGGCCCAGACCCGGCCCTCGTCTTACGGGCCGCCGGAGCCGCCAGTAGCGGATTCGCGACGCCGACCGCCGTCTGAGCGATCACCCGAGGCACCCACCGGGGCCGTCACGGGGTGAGCACTCCCGGCATCGTCGGCGCGCCTGAAACGACCTCGCGCCGCCGCTGTTTCCCTCCGTACACGCCAGAAACCGCGTGGTTGCGCGGTTTCTGGCGTGATGCGAAGGATGCCCGAGAAGGCCCATACGGGATTCGAACCCGTGCCGCCGCCGTGAGAGGGCGGTGTCCTAGGCCACTAGACGAATGGGCCGTGGCGACGACCGAGTGTAGCGAACCCCCGACCCGGCCCTGTCTCGCGGACGTATGGTCGGGGCATGGCCACAGAGTTCGTCCCGCACCGGTTCGAGCGCCTGCCGGACGAGGTCATGCGAGCGCGCTCGGAGGCGTTCCTCGATGCGCTTCGGCGCCGGCGGACGATCCGCGCGTACTCGACCGAGCCCGTCCCGCTCGACGTCGTCGAGAACGCGGTCGCGGCGGCGGCGACCGCTCCCTCCGGTGCGAACCAGCAGCCGTGGACGTTCGTCGTCGTCACCGAGCCGGAGCTGAAGCGGAGGATCCGTGCCGCCGCGGAGGAGGAGGAGCGGCGGAGCTACGGCGGGCGGATGCCCGAGGAGTGGCTCCGGGCGATCGAGCCGTTCGGCACCGACGAGCACAAGCCGCATCTCGAAGACGCCCCGGTCGTGATCGCGGTCTTCGAGCAGGCGTACGGCCGATCCGGCTCGGGGGGAAAGGTGAAGCACTACTACGTCCGGGAGTCCGTGGGCATCGCGGTCGGGTTCCTGATCGCGGCGCTCAACGACGCCGGCCTCGCGAGCCTCGTCCACACGCCCAGCCCGATGGGCTTCCTGCGCGAGATCCTGGGGCGGCCCGAGAACGAGCGCGCGTACGTGTTGCTCGCGGTCGGCTACCCGGCCGAGGAGGCGACCGTGCCGGTGATCGACAAGAAGCCCCTGGACGAGGTGCTCGTCAGGCGGTAGGCGTCGGGCTGGGTGCGAGGGCGGGATCCGCGTCGCGTCCGTCGATCCGCTCCTCGAGGCGCCGGCGGATCTCCTCGCCGGTCGCGAGCAGGTCGTACCGCGCACGACGCGGAGGAAGCTTGACGACACGAACCGAGTCGTCGCGGTCGCCATGGCACCGCGCGTACGCGGCCGCCTCGTCCAGCGGCCGGAGGCGGTCGACCTTCCGCCAGAACGGCACGACCGCTCTACTATCAGCCCCTGCGCGTCGTGGGAACCCGCCGACCGCGACAGGAGCCGCACTTTGCGCAGGAAACATGGCGGGGCCTCAGTACCACGGCTTGCAGGACCAGGGGCTCCAGTCGCGGCCGGACTTGACGAAGTAGCGGTAGGCAGCACGCGCCTGCTGGAGGGCCGTCTCGCCGTGACCGAAGAGCCGCCGCTCGCCCTCGCCCATCTGGAAGATGCCGAGGTACTGGCCGTTGCGGGCGGTCGTCCGGTAGCCGGACTCGCATCGTGCGACGCGCAGCGCCTGGTCGCAGTAGTCGCCGAAGGCGTAGCAGATCGCCTTCACGGGCGAGCGGGCGACCTGCGCCATCAGGCGTCGTTGCTCGGTCTCGCGCTCGCTCCGCTCGATCCGCGCCCGGGCGCGCGCGGCGTCGGCTCTCGCTCGCGCGAGAGCGCTGCGTGCCGAGGTCAGCCGGCGGTTCGCGACCGTCCGGAACCGCGGATCGCGAAGTAGCCGGGGGTGGTGCTCGAAGAAGCGGACGACGGACGCGCTCTTCCGCAGCGAGGGAACCGGCGGGCGAATCATCTGCCGGGCCGAAGCGGCGGACGAGCTCGCGCTCGCGACGACCGGTGTCGCACAGAGACTGGCGGCGCACAGGCCGATCAGCACGGCTCTCAGGAGGAACCTCCCGCGGGGGAAACAGGGTCGTGGCGCGCGCCGCAGTCGGGCCGACCGAGCAGCCCGGCGCCGCCGTTCGTGTCTAGAGTCGCAAGCGAGCGTAGCCGCCGCGCACAAAGACGGGCGCGATTGCTTACGAAACCTTCAAAGAGGCTGTCACAATCGTTGCCGTCCCGTACAACGGCACCTGTGACCCTCGAACGAGGAGACGCCCTCTTCGGGGCGTCTCCGGAGCTGCGGGACAGGGACTCGAACCCCAACTTCCGGAGCCAGAATCCGGCGTCCTACCATTAGACGATCCCGCAGGGCTCGGCCGGATTGTACCCGGCTGCCGCGCCGGGTCAGATCTCGAGTCGGTACTCGGGCACGAGCCGCTTCTCGTCAGCGGTGTCGATGTGCGCGATCACCTCGACGTGCGGCTCGAGCCCCGACCCGCGCAGCTTCGCCCGCAGGAGCCCGTCGACCTGGAACAGCCCGGAGGAGTTGTTCATCACGATCTCGATTCGCACGGGCTTCGTCTCGCCGTCGCCGATCATCACCGCGTCGATCGCGGCGGCGGACAGCGAGTGCATCGAGACGTGACCCTTCTCGAACGGGATCCGGGAGCGGCCCTTGGCCATGTCGAGCGCGTCGGCGACCCGGAGGATTCCCGCCTCGAGCGAGAGCGGCTCGCCATCGGCCCGGTGGCTGGTGATCGCCTGGAGGATCTCCGACACCATCACGGTCCGGTCGGGCTCCTCGTAGACGCCGTCGAGCAGCGCGTGGAGCTTTGGCTCGGCCAGGAACAGGCTCCAGTCCTCGTGGCCGCGGCGGTGGACCGACATGCCGACGCAGTGCGTGAGCGCGGCGAGGACGACGACGATCTCCGCGTCCTGGTTCGCCATGCCGTAGTCGCGCACGACCGACGGCTCCACGCGGTGCTTCGTCAGCTCGCGGAGGAGCTTCAGCGCGATGTTCGCGACGATCTGGATGTGCACCCACGAGTGGTCGTTGATCTCGAGCCGCACCGCTGCGTTGACGTTCGAGACGTGCCACCACGCCTTCAACTGGCGGTCGTTGTTCGCCCGCTCGAGCACCCGGCGGAGGAGCTTGTTGCCGCGCTCGGGCAGCCGGATCCGCATGTGCTCGACCGCCTCCGCGGGTGTGAGGCGGGCCTCCTTGACCGCGTCGGCGGACACGGGCTCGGCGATTCGCTGTTCGCTCTCCGGATCGATTGTCACGGGTCGGCTGGGCTCGAGGTCGGCTGCTCCTGCGCTTCCACGAGACGGAAGTAGGTGATCGCGAGCGCGATCGCGACGAACGGGGCGACGACCGCCTGGGCGATCGTCGCCCCGACGAGGATCTCGAGGAAGCGGGGCAGGAACGAGAAGGCGGCCTGCAGCAGGCCGCTGGCGATGCCCGAGAGGAGACTCGTGATCACGACGATCGCGAACACCGTCCAGCCGTGGCCGCGGACCAGCGCGCGCGACCGGCCGAACGACTCGAGCGCGCTGCGCCGCTCGATCACGATCACGGGGGCGATCACGGCCCAGATCGTGAGCAGGAAGAGCCCCGGCACGATCAGCAGGACGAACCCGAGGGCGATGCCGAGACCCGCCAGCAAGCCGGCGACGAAGAGGGGCACGATCGCCGACGAGACGCGCGAGAACACTTCCCGGAGCGTCGAGTCGAAGGTGCCGTCGCGCGCGTCCTGCACCGCGTAGACGAAGGCGCCCTGGAGCCACGTGGTGCCGATCACCGCCGCCGCGAGGCCGACGATCCCGAGCGTGACGGCGGCGGCGTCCGCGTCGCTCGAGATCGCCTCGACCACCAGCGCGTAGGCGAGGTTCACGACCGCGAAGACGACGAGGCCGATCACGAAGAACTTGCCGAAGAAGCGCGTGAAGAGCGTCCACGCCTCGTCGAGCACTTTGCCGATGGTCACGACGCGATCCTACGCAACGTCCAGCCGCGACAGCTCGCGGCGGACGTGGGTGAGCGTCTTGCCGAGGCGGGCGCGGCTCAGCGGATCGCTCGACCAGCCGCTCGCGCCGGCGGGATGCGGCAGCGGGACGGCGACGGCGTCGTCGAGCAGGAAGCTCTTGCCGACGGTCTCGCGGAGGGTGCGCGCGCCGAGCAGTCGCGCGGCGGGCACGAGCCCGACGGTGACGACGAGCGCCGGCCGGATGAGCCGGAGCTCGCGCTCGAGCCACGCGGCGCAGAGCGCCTCCCCGGTCCGCGTCGCACGCCGATTGCCGCGACCGCCGAGGCGTGGGGCGGGGTGGCAGCGGGTCACCGACGCGCAGTAGAAGCGCTCGAAGAACGTCTCCTCGTCGAGGTCCAGCCAGCGCAGCAGCGTCCGTCCCGACCGTCCCTGCCACGGCCGTCCCGCCTCGGCCTCGACCAGGCGCGGGGCGGGCCGGAGCAGGTACGCGCGCTGGCCGGCGTGCCCCTCGAACACGGGTCGCGGGTCGATCGGGAACCCCGCCTCGAGGCACCGCCGGCAACGGGCGTTCCGCCGCTGCAGCGCGGCGAGCCCACGCGTGGGAGTCACCGTCACGAGCGCACGACAAGGAACCAGTCGCCCTCGAAGAGCACCTCGCCGCCGCCGAGCTCCTCGAGCAGCCCGCCGGCCGAGAAGTAGCGCTTGTACACCTCCCACGACGAGCCGTCACGCAGCACCCGCGTCGCCCACTCGTCGTCGACCTGCGAGTGCGCGCGGGCGGCATCGACGACGACCAGCTCGGGTGCGACCCGTCTCGCCTCGCGCAGGAAGCGCGCGCGCTGTGCCGCGTCCAGGTGACCGTAGAAGTGGCCCGTGAGCACGCGAGCGAACGAGCGCGCGGCGAACGGGAGCTCGAGCCCGTCCCCTTCGACCAACGTCGCCCCGGGGAGTCGCGCTTCCGCGATCGCCAGCATGCGCGGACTGCGGTCGAGCGCCGTGATGGCCCCTCGCAGGTGCCGCGTGAGGAATCCGGTCCCGCAGGCGACGTCGAGGGTCGGCGCGGGGGGAAGCTCCTCGAGCGTCGCGGTGACGGTCGCCAGCTCCGCCTCGAAGCCCGGCCGCTCACGTCCGGCGAACCCGCCGAGGCCGAGGTACCAGTCGTCGTACTCGGAGGCGCGACGGTCGTAGTACGCGGGTGCGGTTGGTTCCCGCATCGGTCGTAGGGTAGGCGCGGTGAGGCTGCTCGAGTCGGTGCCGAACGTCTCCGAGGGCCGCGACCGCACGGTCGTCGACGCGATCGCGTCTGCCTTCGGTGGCGCCGGCGCGCGCGTCCTCGACGTGCACCTCGACGCCGACCACAACCGCGCCGTGATCACGCTGCTCGGCGACGAGCACGCGCTCGAGGAGGGGCTCGTGGCGGGTATCCGCGAGGCGGCGCGGCGGATCGACCTTCGGCGGCACGAGGGTGTGCATCCGAGGGTCGGCGCCGCAGACGTCGTCCCCGTCGTGCCGCTGGTGCCGGACGACCGTCCGCGGGCCGTCTCGCTGGCCGAGGGCGTCGCCCATCGCGTCGGCTCGGAGCTCGGGCTCCCGGTCTTCCTGTACGGGGCGGTCGGAGCAGGGCATCGCCCGTCGTTCTTCCGCCGCGGCGGGACCGAGGAGCTCGACCGGAGGATCGCCGCCGCCGAGCTGGAGCCGGATCACGGGCCGGCGAGGCTCGATCCGGGCTCCGGCGCGGTGCTCGTCGGCGTACGTGCGCCGCTTGTCGCCTTCAACCTCGCGCTCGACGGATCCGTCGAGCTCGCTCGGCAGGTCGCGGCAGCCGTGCGCGAGTCCTCCGGGGGGCTGCGGGGCGTCCAGTCCCTGGGGCTCGGGCTGCGGGACGGGGTCGCCCAGGTCTCGACGAACCTCGTCGAGGTCGACGCGACGCCCCTCCACGTCCTCGTGGAGCGGATCGCCGCGGAGGTGCGCTCGCGCGGCGCGCGGATCGGCGCCGGCGAGCTGGTCGGGCTCGTCCCCGCAGAGTGCGTCGTCTCGGCGGCGACCGCGCATGGGGTTGCCCGGCCGTTCGACGCGCACGGTCTGCCGACCGAGGCGGCGCTCGACGCGGCCGCGGGCGCGTTCCGCCTCGAGCGGCTTGCCGCCGACCGGGTGCTGGAGTGGCACGTCCGGCGCTGGGGGACGTGACCTCGTCCTTCGACGACCGCCGCCCGTCGGCTGGACCGCGGCCGGACGCGGACCGGGTCGAGCGCCCTCGCGGGAGTCCCGTCGCTCCGCAGCGCGTCCCATGCAGGCGGCAACGTCGGCCGTTCGGCGGGCTTGCACCGCGTCCGCTTCGGTTGGCGGTCCTGTGTCGCACCGCCACAGGAGGCGGCACGAAGTCGACACGATCTCGGCACACACCCGCGACGGATGCCGCGCTACCTTGGCTCCAGGGGTGTCGCGCCCCCCATGCCGGGGGACCGCGCTGCCGGTCGGCTGCGGCTGCGCGCGGGCCGGGTCGTGACGGGCGCGACTGCCGAGAGCGATGGCCACGCCGTCGACCGGGACTAGACTCGCGCCGTGTCGGCCGCGGTCGAGCTCACGGGTGACGACCTCACGATCGGGGATGTCTGGGAGGTCGCCGTCGAGCGGCGTCCGGTCGTCCTGGGGAGACTCGGGCGGGAGCGAGCCGCGGCGGCTCGCGCATTCCTGGAGACCCAGGCCGGCGACCACACGTACGGCGTGAACACGGGCTTCGGCCGGTTCGTCTCCGAGTCGATCCCGGCCGATCAGGCAGCGGAGCTACAGCTCCGCCTGCTCCGCAGTCACGCGTGCGGCGTGGGGGAGCCGTACCCGGACGAGATCGTTCGCGCCGCGATGCTGCTCCGGGCGAACACGCTCGCAAAGGGGTACTCCGGCGCCCGGGTCGGAACGATCGAGCTCCTGGTGTCGCTGCTCGGGGCCGGGATCGTCCCGCGTGTTCCCTCGAGGGGGTCGGTCGGGGCGAGCGGTGATCTCGCGCCCCTTGCCCATCTCGCGCTTCCACTCGTCGGGGAGGGTGAGGCGACTCTCGATGGTCGACCGTTGAGCGGGAAGGAGGCGCTGGAGGAGGCGGGCCTCGAGCCGATCACGCTCGCCGCGAAGGAGGGCCTCGCGCTCATCAACGGGACGCAGTTCATGACGGCGATGGCGTCGCTCGCGCTCGCTCGCGCGCAGCGGCTCGCCCACGTCGCCGACGTCGCCTGTGCAATGACGCTCGAGGCGCTGCAGGGGACGCCGATGAGCTTCCACCCGGCGATCCACGCGGCCCGGCCGCTGCCCGGTCAGGGCCACAGCGCCGCTGCCCTGCGCACGCTGCTCGAGGGGTCGGCGATCGTGGAGGCGCACCGGTGGTGCGACAAGGTGCAGGACGCGTATTCGCTTCGCTGTGCTCCCCAGGTGCACGGCGCCAGCCGCGACCTGCTTGCGCACGTGGAACGCACGGTCGCCGTGGAGCTGAACGCCGCGACCGACAATCCACTCGTCCTGCTCGACGCGGGGCTGATCGTCTCGAACGGGAACTTCCACGGCCAGCCGATCGCGATCGGCCTCGACTGCCTCGCGATCGCGTGCGCCGAGCTGGCGAACATCAGCGAGCGTCGCACGGAGCGGCTCGTCAACCCCAGCCTGTCCGACGGACTGCCGCCCTTTCTCGTCGCACGGGAGGAAGGGCTCAACTCGGGCTTCATGATCCCCCAGTACGTCGCGGCGGCGCTCGTCTCGGAGAGCAAGTCGCTCTGCCACCCGGCCTCGGTCGACTCGATCCCCACGAGCGCCGGCCAGGAAGATCACGTGTCGATGGGAAACGGCGCCGGCCTGAAGGCGCTGCAGGTGCTGGCGAACGCCGAGCGGGTGCTCGCGATCGAGTTGCTCGCAGGCGCGCAGGCGGTCGAGTTCCTGGCCCCGCTGGAGCCCGGGACGGGGGTACGCGCAGCGCGCGCGTTCGTCCGCACGCTCTCCGAGCGGGTGCGGGAGGACCGGCCGCTGTCGGCGGACATCGAGCGCGTCGCGACCGCGATCCGGGACGGGAGCCTGCTCGTCGCGGTCGAGACGGGGCTCGGCGCGGAGATCCCGTGAGCGATCTCCCGCCGCCCGTCCAGTCTGTCCGCACGGCGCTGTTGCTCCACGCGCTGATCGCCGCGGGGATCCTCGTCGTGGTCGCGGTCTCGGGCGGTGACCCGGCGAAGGCGTTCGGCATCGCCGCCGCCTACTTCGTCCTCGCCGGAGGCTGGAGCTGGCTCAGAGGGTGGCGTGCCGGGCGTAGCGGTCGGGCGAGAAATCGGAGCGGCGAGCCCCGCGGATGAGCGAGGCACTCATCGACGAGCTCGTCGGCGACCTGTCGTCGATCCGCGCGCCGCGTGGCTCTCGCCTGCACGCCCGGTCGTGGCAGACGGAGGCGCCACTCCGGATGCTGCTCAACAACCTCGATCCGGAGGT
The DNA here is from genome assembly GCA_963710125.1 of uncultured Actinomycetes bacterium. Taxonomy (GTDB): domain Bacteria; phylum Actinomycetota; class Thermoleophilia; order Gaiellales; family Gaiellaceae; genus Gaiella. Next base: position 417,204 of record CAVPZH010000018.1, read on the forward strand.
GGCCGAGCATCCGGAGTCGCTCGTCGTCTATGGCGGCTCCGGGCGGGCGGCGCGCTCACACGACGCGTTGCGGGAGATCGTCCGGACGCTTCTGCGCCTGGACGTCGACGAGACGCTGCTCGTCCAGTCCGGCAAGCCCGTCGGGGTGTTCCGCACGCATCCGGCCGCCCCCCGCGTCCTGATCGCGAACTCCCTACTCGTGCCCGCGTGGGCCACGTGGGACGAGTTCAGGCGGCTGGAGGCCGAGGGGCTGACGATGTTCGGCCAGATGACGGCCGGGTCGTGGATCTACATCGGGACCCAGGGGATCCTGCAAGGGACGTACCAGACGTTCTGTGCGGCAGCGGAGACGCACTTCGGGTCGCCTGACCTCGCCGGCCGCACGATCCTCACATCCGGCCTCGGCGGGATGGGTGGCGCGCAGCCACTCGCGGCGACGATGGCAGGCGCTGCGATTCTCTGTGTCGACGTCGACCAGCGCTCGATCGACCGACGGCTCGCGACGGGCTACCTGGACGAGCAGGCGCCGACCCTCGACGATGCGCTGAGACGCATACGCGCGGCCGCGGCGGAGCAGTCGCGCCCTCTCCGTCGCCCTGTGCGCCAATGCGGCTGACGTCCTGCCCGAGCTCGTCGCGCGGGGCGAGCACTTCGATCTCGTCACCGACCAGACGGCCGCGCACGACCCGCTGACGGGCTACGTGCCCGCGGAGGTGCCGTTCGAGGAAGCCGCCGTTCTCCGCGAGCGGGACCCCGAGCGGTACTTGCGCCTCGCGTCCGAGTCGATCGCCGCCCATGTCGGCGCGATGCTGGAGTTCGTCCGGCAGGGGTGTTATGTTTTCGACTATGGCAACAATCTTGCGAGGTGAGGCCTATCGAGCGGGCCTGAAGGACGCCTTCACATACCCGGGCTTCGTCCCGGCCTATATCCGACCGCTGTTCTGTCGGGGGATCGGCCCCTTCCGCTGGGCAGTCCTCTCGGGTGAGGCGGCAGACATCACCTGCATCGACGACGAGCTGCGGAAGCTGTTCCCCGACGACGAGCTTCTCCAGCGGTGGCTCACGCTCGCTCCGGCGCGAGTCGCGTTCCAGGGGCTCCCGGCGCGGATCTGCTGGCTCGGCTACGGCGACCGGGCGAAGGCAGGGCGTGCGATCAACGACCTCGTTCGCAGCGGTGAGGTCTCCGCCCCGGTGGTGATCGGACGCGACCACCTCGACTCGGGATCCGTCGCCTCCCCGTACCGCGAGACCGAGGCGATGCGCGACGGCTCCGACGCGATCGCCGACTGGCCGATCCTGAACGCGCTCCTGAACACGGCGGCCGGCGCGACGTGGGTGAGCGTGCACCACGGCGGCGGCGTGGGCATCGGGAACTCGATCCACGCCGGCATGGTCGTGGTCGCGGACGGCAGCGACGACGCAGCGGAGCGACTGGAGCGGGTGCTCACCGCCGACCCCGGCACGGGCGTCATGCGCCACGCCGACGCCGGATACCCGGAGGCGCTCGAGGCGGCGCGTGTCGCGGGGCTCGACCTGCCGTCGGCCACGTGACAGGACTGCTCATCCGCGACCTCGCCCAGGTCGTCACCCATGCCGGAATCGGGCAGCCGTTGCGCGGGTCGGCTCTGCGCGACGTCGCAGTCGTCGAGGACGCATACGTGCTCTCGGGCGAGGACGGCACGCTGCTCTCGGTCGGTGCGATGCGGGATCTCCCACCCGTCGACGGCGACGTCGAGGAGATCGACGGACGGGGGCGCTCGGCGATCCCCGGTCTGGTCGACTGTCACACGCATCCGGCGTTCGCGGGCGACCGAGTCCACGAGTTCGCCCTCCGTGCAGGTGGGGCGACGTACGAGGAGCTGCTCGCCGCCGGCGGGGGCATCCTCTCGACGACGAGGGCGACGAGGGCGGCCGGCCCCGAGCGACTGCGTGAGATCGTCGCCCGGCATCGCGACGCGATGCTCGCGCGCGGGACGACGACGTTCGAGGGCAAGAGCGGCTACGGCCTCGATCGCGAGACCGAGCTCGCCCAGCTCGAGGCCGTGGCCGCGGCGGGGGGAATCCCCACCTGGCTCGGTGCGCACGCCGTGCCACCCGAGCACCCGGACGCGGACGAGTACGTCGACTGGGCGATCGCCGAGGTGCTTCCCGACGCCGCGAGGGTCGCGGTCGCTGCGGACGTCTTCGTCGAGCGAGGGGCATTCGGCGTCGAGCCCGCACGACGCTATCTGCGAGCCTGCCGGGAGGCGGGGCTCGCGTTGCGGCTCCACGGCGACCAGCTCTCGGAGCTCGGCGCGGTGCCGCTCGCGATCGAGCTCGGCGCGAGGTCCGTCGACCATCTCGAGGCGACGAGCGCGGACGGTGTCGCGGCGCTCGCACGGAGCGACGTGGCGGCAGTCCTGCTGCCGGTCGCGGCGCTCTATCTCGGCCGGCCGATGCCGCCTGCCCGCGGGCTCGTCGACGCGGGCGCCGTGGTCGCACTCGCGACCGACTTCAACCCGGGTAGCGCATTCTGCGAGAGCCTGCCGGTGGTGGCGACTCTCGCCTGCACGCAGCTGCGGTTGAGCCCGGAGGAGGCGCTCGGCGCCATGACCGTGAACGCTGCGCACGTGCTCGGCCTCGCCGACCGCGGTCGGCTCCTGCCCGGGCTCAGGGCCGACGTTGCGCTGCTCGACGCGGGCGACTGGCGTCACGTCGCCTACCACCTCGCGGGGGAGATCGTGCAGACCGTCGTGCGCGGAGGCCGGGTCGTGGCGTCGCGGGCATAATCGGGGGGTGGCGACGCAGAAGCAGCGCCGGAGGCGTGCGAAGGAGAAACGGCACGCGTACGACCTCGTCGAGATCGACGCCGAGGGGAACGAGACCGTGCTCTCCGCGAGCGAGGTGAAGGCGGAAGGGCCGCCGAAAGCATCCCCGAAGCCGTCGAAGACGCGCCTGGGCGGTCGCGGGACGCCGCAGCCACCCACGTGGAGCCGGGTGCTGAAGCGCGGCGCGCTCTTCGCGCCGATCTTCCTCGCCACCGTGATGTTGCTCGGCGGGGGTCGCCTGACCTTCGTCGGCGCGGTCGTCCAGACCATGTTCCTGCTCGCGGTCTTCGTGCCGTTCAGCTACTTCATGGATCGGCTCATGTGGCGGTCGCACGAGAAACGACAGGCGAAGAGCGCCGGCCGCTGAGCCGACGCCGAGACGCCGATCCGGCGGGTGTCCGCTAGCCCGGCGTCTCGCTCGCGAGGTAGTGGCCGTCGCCTGGCCACGGCGCGAGGAGCAGGAGCACTCGGGCGCCGCCCTCGCTCGAGACGGCGTGGCGCTCGCCGGGCGCGAACGTTGCGAGCGTGCCGACGCCGCCGCGCACGACCCGGTCACCGCAGCGGATCTCCGCGGCGCCCTCCACCACCACGAGCCAGGCACGCTCGCGCACCTGGTGGTCGTCCATGACCTGTCCGGCCTCGAGGCGGATGGCGATCGCGCGCGCTCCGTCGTCGGTCGTCAGCACCTGCGGGTCGATCGTGCCGCCGGGCGCCTCGATCTCGAGCAGATTCCATGACTGCACGGACGCAACCTACCGCGCCTGCACCCGCATCGGCGGGCCGGGTCGTCCGTAGACTCGCGGTCGTGCCGCCCGCCGTCGACCGTCTCACGCTCGGCCCGCTCGCGACGAACTGCTACCTCGTCAGGCACGACCGTGCATCCACCGAGGCCGTCGTCGTCGACCCGAGCGGCAGCGCGAGCGAGATCAGGCTGGAGCTCGCGTCGCGGGGTGCACACTGCGCCGCGATCCTCGTCACGCACGCCCATTTCGACCACATCGTCGGCCTCGCCGACCTCGCCGAGGGAACCGGGGCGCCGGTCCATGTCCCGAGCGGCGAGCGCGATGCGATCGAGCGGCCCGACATGTATACGCCTGCCGGTTTCCATGTCCGCCCGTGGACTCCGGACGTCCTGCTCGAGGGTGGCGAGGCGCTCGAGCTCGCGGGCGTCCGATTCGACGTGCTTTCCGTCCCGGGCCACTCGCCCGCGCATCTCGCGTATGCGGTCGACGGAAGCGTGCTGTCCGGCGACGTCCTCTTCGCCGGCTCGGTGGGGAGGACCGACCTCCCCGGTGGCGACTGGGCCACCCTGCTCGACTCGATCCGGTCGCTGCTCGCGACACTCCCGCTGCAGACCGAGGTGCACCCGGGTCACGGGCCGTCCACGACGCTCGAGGCCGAGCTGACGACGAACCCGTTCCTCACGGAGCTCCGTGAGGAACGGGAGGAGGCCGCGGGATGACGGCGGCGCCCACCCGGATCGAGCGGCCGCGGGGCACGCACGACGTGCTCCCCTCCGAGATGCCGCTCTGGCAGCGCGTGACCGGAGAGATCGAGCGTCTCTGCGCGCTGTACGGCTACCGCAAGATCCTGACGCCGGTGTTCGAGGACACGGGGCTCTTCGCCCGCACCTCCGGTGAGGGGTCGGACGTCGTGCAGAAGGAGATGTACACGTTCACCGACCGCAGCGGACCGCTCGCTCACTCTGCGACCCGAAGGCACCGCACCGATCTGCCGCGCGTACGTCGAGCACGGGATGCACCGTGAGCCACAGCCGGTGAAGCTCTTCACGATCGCGCCGATGTACAGGTACGGGGCGCCCGGGAGGGGCCGGTACCGCGAGCACTGGCAGGCCTCCGTCGAGGCGCTCGGCTCCGAAGCTCCGTCACTCGACGCCGAGCTGATCCAGCTCTACGACGCGCTGCTCGGCCGCCTCGGCGTCACCCGGTACCACCTCGAGCTGAACTCGATCGGCTGTCGCACGTGCCGGCCCGCATACCTCGAGCGGCTGCGCGCCTGGCTCGCCGAGAACGGCCACCGCCTCGACGACGAGACGCGGGCGAAGATCGAGGTCAGCCCGCTGCGCGTGTTCGACAACTACGCCGCGAAGCCCGCTTCGGTCCGCGAGGCGCTCGGCGAGGCGCCCACGATCGGCGGGTCGTTGTGCGAGGCCTGCCGGGAGCATTTCGACGCGGTCCGGAGCCTCCTCGACGCGACCGGGGTCGAGTACGAGCTCGTGCCGACGCTCGTCCGCGGGCTCGACTACTACACGCGGACGACGTTCGAGTTCGTCGGGCCGCTCGAGAACCAGAACTCGACGATCACCGGAGGCGGCCGCTACGACGGCCTCGTCGAGCAGATCGGCGGGCCTCCGACGCCCGGCATCGGCTTCGGGGCGGGGATCGAGCGCCTGCTGATCGCGATCGACGAGGAGGGTGTCGCCGCTCCGCCCGCGCCCACGATCGACGTGTTCTTCGCGGTCGAGGAGGGAGCGCCGACACGGCTCGTCGCGGGCTGGATCGCCGAGCTCCGGCGCGCGGGCGTCGCCGCCGAGACCGAGCACGCGGCTCGCTCGCTCAAGGGGCAGCTGACGCAGGCAGGTCGCCTCGGGGCAGCGCGCACGGTCGTGGTGGGGCCGGAGACGGCCACGCTGCGCACCCCGGGGGGAGCCGACGAGCCGCTCGCCCTCCACGAGATCGTGACGAGGCTCTCGCCGTGAGCTGGCGGGACCTCATGTGCGGCGATGCGCGGAGCGGGGACGTCGGGCGCGCGGTGACGCTTGCGGGGTGGGTTGCCCGACGCCGCGACCACGGCGGTCTCGTGTTCGTCGACCTCCGCGACCACACCGGCGTCACGCAGCTCGTGCTGAACCCCGAGCGTGCCCCGGAGGCGGCGGCGCTCGCCGGCGAGCTGCGCAACGAGTTCGTCGTGCAGGCCAGCGGCCAGATCGTCGCGCGCTCCGCCGAGACCGTGAACCCCCGCATGGCGACGGGCGAGGTCGAGCTGGCCGTCGACCGGCTCGTGCTCGTGTCCCGGTCGACCCCGCTGCCGTTCCAGCTCGACGAGGAGAACGTCGACGAGACCCTGCGGCTCCGCTACCGCTGGCTCGATCTCCGGCGCGAGAAGCTGCAGCGGAACCTGCGCCTCCGGGCACGCATGGTCGGGCTCATCCGCAGGCACATGGAGGCCGCCGGCTTCCTCGACATCCAGACCCCGATCCTCTACAAGTCGACGCCCGAGGGGGCCCGCGACTTCGTCGTCCCGAGCCGGCTGCACCGGGGCCGCTTCTTCGCGCTCCCGCAGAGCCCGCAGACGCTGAAGCAGCTGACGATGATCGCCGGCTTCGACCGCTACTACCAGATCGCGATCTGCTTCCGGGACGAGGATCTGCGCGCCGACCGCGTGCAGGAGCTGACCCAGCTCGACGTCGAGCTGAGCTTCCCCGCTCGAGACGACCTGTTCCGCACGATGGAGGAGATGTTCGGGACGATCTGGCGCGAGTGTCTCGGGATCGAGATCCCGACGGAGTGGCCGCGCATGACTCACGCCGAGGCCGACCGCCGCTACGGCTCCGACCGACCCGATACGCGATTCGGGCTCGAGCTCGAGGATGCGACAGAGGTGACGCGCGCGTCGGAGTTCGGTGTCTTCGCGACCGCGGACGCGGTCAGGTTTCTCCGCGTGCCGAGACTGTTCTCGCGGGCGGAGATCGCGGCACTCGAGGAGGGCGCGAAGGAGCGCGGCGCGAAGGGGCTCGCCTACCTCGCGCGCGACGAGAACGGTGAGCTGCGCTCTCCGATCGCGAAGTTCCTCTCGGAGCGGGAGGTCGAGGCGCTCGATCCGAAGCCGGAGGAGACGCTGCTCTTCGCGGCGGACGCCCGGGCCGTCACGTCTCGTGTCCTCGGCCATCTCCGGCTGCAGCTCGGACGCCAGCTCGGTCTGATCGACGACGACGCGTTCACGTTCCTCTGGGTGACCGACTTCCCGATGTTCGAATGGGACGAGGAGCAGGGTCGCTGGACGGCTGTGCACCATCCGTTCACGCGGCCGACCGACGAATGGCGCGACCGCTTCGACCAGGACCCGGGCGCGGCCGTCGCGAACGCGTACGACATCGTGGTCAACGGGAACGAGCTCGGCGGCGGATCCTTTCGGATCCACGAGCCGGACCTCCAGGCGAGGGTCTTCGCGCTCCTCGCGCTCTCGGAGGAGCAGCAGCGCTCGCAGTTCGGCTTCCTGCTCGACGCGCTCGCGATGGGTGCGCCGCCGCACGGCGGGATCGCGCTCGGCATCGATCGCATGACGATGGTGCTTGCCAGAGAGCCGAACCTGCGCGACGTGATCGCGTTCCCCAAGAACCAGGCGGGCCTCGACCCGATGTCGGGCGCGCCGACGGCGATCACGCAGGAGCAGCTCGACGAGCTGGGCCTGCGCGTGGTGGTGCCCGAGGAGCCGTCGTGAGCGCCCGTGTCGCCCAGCGGCTTCTCAGCCTTGCGGCGGTCGCCCTGCTCGCGGGCCTCGTCGCGGTGGCGGTGGTCGATCGACGGAGGGACGAGCCGGTCGCGGCGCCGCAGGGCGCCACCGCGCCCGGAGGCGGCTGGTACGACGCGCTCGCGGCTCCGCGCCCTCCCGGGGCGGATGCCGAGCGGACCGGCTGCGGGCTGATCCTCACGACCCGGTCGCTCGGGGTCACCCATCCGGTGCTCCCGTGCGGGGCGAGGATCCTGATCCGCTACGGCGGCGAGACCGTGCTCACCGAGGTGATCGACGACACGCTGAAGGAGACCGGCCGGCAGTTCGAGCTGACACCCGCCCTCGCCCGGCTGATCGGCCTCGACGGCACCCAGTCGATCGAGTGGCGCTACGCGACCCGGTAGCCGGCGGTGGCGTGACGACTACACTATGGGTGCTCGGTGTTGCGCGTGGCCTCGGGCTCTCGACGTGAACCAACGATCACACGAAGGGAGCCCGTGTCCGGTCGACGGCGTTGCCAGAAGCCGGCAGGGCACCCACCTGGAGAAGCGGGTTCGCTTTTCCGGCCCGGGGTCACGCGGAGCGCCGAGCACCGTCCGCAACAGTGATCGTCGGCATCGACCACGTACAGGTCGCGGCTCCGCCGGGCAGCGAAGCGGACGCGCGCCGTTTCTACGGAGGGCTCCTCGGGCTCGAGGAGCTGGAGAAGCCACCTCTGCTTGCGGCACGCGGCGGCGTGTGGTTCCGGGCCGGGGCGCAGGAGCTCCATGTCGGCGTGACGAGCGATTTCTCGCCGGCGGTCAAGGCCCATCCCGCGCTTCGTCTCTCGTCCCGGGACGCGCTCGAGGCGCTCACCGCACGGCTGGAACGGAACGGCGTTCCCGTCAGCCGGCCGGAGCCGGCCGAGACACCCGGCACGGCTCGGCTGCACGTGCTCGATCCGTGGGGGAACCGGATCGAGTTGTTGGGTTGAGCGCGCGAACGGGCATCTTCACGTCACCCACACATACGCCCGGGAGAATCTCTCGGCCGTTCACGACAAGACGAAGGAGACGCCAATGACTTCCATCGCTCGCGCCGCACGGCGTGTGGCCACCAGGCGCGCTGCGGCGATCGCGGTCGCCGGAGCAGCAGTGCTCGCGATCATCGTCCCCGTCGGCCTCGGTGCGCAACAGGCGGCGCCGGTCAACACCGCGCAGCCCACGATCTCCGGGACGCCACAGGAGGGTCAGACCTTGACCGGCACGCAGGGCACGTGGTCCAACGACCCGACGTCCTTCGCCTATCAGTGGGTCCGGTGCCCCGCCGACGGCGGATTGCCCGACGGCTCGAACTGCAATTCGATCGGAGGTGCGACGACGACCGGCTACGTCGTCTCGTCGGCGGATGTGGGTGCGCGTCTGCGCTTCAGGGTCACCGCGACGAACGCCGACGGACCGCAGACCGCTGCCTCGAACGCGACCTCGCAGATCACCGCGGCCCAGCAGGGTCCGCCCAACACCCAGCCGCCGACGATCAGCGGCCAGGCCGTGGTCGGTCAGACCCTGACCGCGAGTCCGGGCACGTGGACGGGCTCGGGCATCACCTATACGTACGCGTGGCTCCGCTGTGACACCGGCGGCGCGAACTGCGCCACGATCGGTGGCGCGACTGCGACCACGTACACGCTCGTCGCCGGCGACGCCACACACACGATGCGCGTTCAGGTCACAGCGAAGAACGCGAGCGGCCAGAACAGCGTTACGTCGGCACAGACGGCCGTCGTGACGACGGCTGCACCACCCGCCACGGGGTGCCCAGCCGGAACGGGCCCGATCAACATCGCGAACCTCCAGCCGCCCGCGAGGCTGAGCATCGGGGGCCAGCGGATCACCCCGGCGGTTGTCACGCCGAATGCCCAGGCGATCACGTTGAGCTTCCGCATCACGGCCTGCAGCGGACGCTCGGTCGTAGGCGCTCTCGTCTACGTCACGCCGACCCCCTACCAGCAGTTCTCGACCGCCGAGCGGCCCACGGGTGCGGATGGCCGGGCCTCGCTGACGCTGCGTCAGCTCCGGTACTTCCCCGCGAGCCGCCAGCAGCAGCTTCTCGTGGTGTTCGTCCGTGCTCGCAAGAACGGGGAGGACGTGCTCGGCGGCGTCTCGACGCGCCGTCTCGTCTCGTTCCCGGTGAGCCTGCACGGCTAGTCGCTTCGACGGGGGGAGCCGGTTGTCCGGCTCCCCCCGATAGCCGGCCGCCACTCGGACGGCGCGGCACCGCTGAGTTGTCGGAGCCGCAGTCGATCGGGTGCGACGACGCGCCCTCGGAGGGACGAGTCCCTCTTCGGGCGCTGCGCCGTCGTGCATGGCCGTCGGCATGGCCGCGATCCGTGCCCGGCCGTAGGGACGCCCGGGATGGCCCCGGGCGTCGGGTGTACATCCGGTCAGCATGTTCGGACGATCGGCTCCGACTCGAAACTGCACGGAGCCGGCACGAGGCTGGGACGAAGCTGGCACACCCACGTCACACCATCAGCGGTAGCGTGACAGCAGGGACACGGGAGTGCCCCTGGGGGAGGTTGGGGGCGACCCAAGCCGTTCTGAGCGGCACGGGCGGGTGGCGCGGCGCGGGCTGCGGGCCACCGCGCCGCACCCGGCCTGTCACACTCGCCGGGCGGGGACGAAGAGGGCGCGTCAACCCGGGCACCCGGACAGGCGCACCCTCCCTCGTCGGCCCAGCAGAGTCCCTCGGCGCCGCCCGCGGGCAAGCCGTGCCCCGTCCGACGCTAGCCTGAGCCGATGGCGGTCGAGGTGATCGGCGACTCCGCGCGGGGCGAGGCCTACGCGCACGTACGCCTCGTCGTCGAAGGCGAACGCATCGTCGGGGCCGACGCGCCGGGGATGGCACGCCCGCTCGAGGGGCTGACCCTGCTCGAAGCGGCCGCGGTGCCGGGGGACACGCTGGCCGCGGACGCCGTCGCCAACGCTCTCGCGAGCGTCTTCAGGGCGTCGCCCTCCCCGGGACGCATCGCGGTCGCGATGAGCGGGGGCGTGGACAGCGCCGTCGCGCTGCTTCGTGCGGGCCCCGCGGCGGTGGGCGTGACCCTCCGTCTGTGGCTCGATCCCTCCGGCCCGAGCGCCGACCGCGCCTGCTGCTCGCCCGACGCGGTGATCCGCGCACGCGAGACGTGTCACGCGCTCGGGCTGCCCCACGTCACGCTCGACCTGCGGCAGCCGTTCCGCGAGACGGTCGTGCAGACGTTCGTCGACGGCTACGCCCGGGGCCTCACCCCGAACCCCTGCATGCGCTGCAACGGGGAGTTCCGCTTCGCCGCGCTCGTGGAGTTCGCCGGACGGGCAGGGGCGGCCGCTCTCTGGACGGGCCACTACGCTCGGATCGTCGAGCGTGGCGGCCGCACGCTCGTGGCGCGCGCCGCGGACGCGGCGAAGGACCAGTCGTACATGCTCGCCGCCGTCGAGCCGGCGCTGCTCGAGCGCGTCGGGTTCCCGCTGGGCGGCGCGACCAAGGCAGAGGTGCGCGCGGAGGCGGCGGCGGCCGGGCTCTCGGTCGCGTCACGGGCGGAGAGCCAGGAGGCCTGTTTCCTCGCCGGCGGCGACTACCGCTCGTTCCTCGAGCGGAGCGGTGTCCCGTCGCGGCCGGGCCCGATCGTCGACGAGTCCGGCACCGTGCTGGGCCGCCACGACGGCGTCTGGAGGTTCACGCCCGGACAGCGCCGGGGGATCGGCGTCGCGGCGGCCGAGCCTCTCTATGCGCTCCGCTCCGACCCTGTCGCGAACACCCTGGTCGTCGGCCCGCGCGCCGCGCTCGGCGCACAGCGCGTCTCGGCGGCCGGGCAGCTCTACCGGCCCGTGACCCGTGCGGAGGCGAAGCTGCGCTACCGGTCCGCGCCGGTCGGCGCGACCGTCGAGCCGACGGACGGAGGCTTCGTGCTCGAGCTCGACACGCCGGTCGACGCGGTCGCCCCCGGCCAGGTGGCCGTCCTGTACGACGACGATGCGGTGGTGGGCGCCGGAATCGTCGAGGGCGCCGAATCGGCCTGAGGCGACGGAGCCGACGCGCGCCTCACCGTGACGCGCTCGGGCTCCGCGGTAGGTCACGGGGACGACCGGGTAGGATCCGGGCCGATGACGGTCGCCTTCTCCGCCGGTGACGCCGCATACTGGGGCCTCGCGATCTTCCTCGTCCTCCTCGGGGTGGGGTCGCTGCTCGCCCTCGTCAAGCTCGGCCGGCTCTTCGACCGGGTCTCGTCGTTCGTCCGGGGCACCGAGCGCGATCTCCTGCCCGTGCTGGTCAAGACGGGCGGGACGGTCGATCGCGTCAACTACCAGCTCGACAAGCTCGACACGGTGACCGACAGCGCGGTGTCGATGGCGGACAGCGCCGACACCGCGGTCAGGGCCGTCTCGACGGCGATCTCCACACCGGTCGCGAAGGTGTCGGGGCTCGCCGCAGGGATCGCGCACGGAGTCTCGTCGCTCAAACGGAACCGCGACGTCTCCGAGGCGATGGACGCGGGCAAGGACGCCGCGCGGCGGCGCCAGCACGATCTCGCCGAAGACCTGCGCGGCGCCGGTCCGACTCCGCCCTCGACCGAGCGCCCCGCGCCGACGCCACCTCCGCCGCCCCAGCCGAAGCCTGACCCGACGCCCAAGCCGCCCTCGACGCCGAAGCCGGATCCGGCGCCGATCCCGCCCGACGAGGCAGCCTGAGCCGATCGCCCGGGCGGATCCCGCCCTCGGGCACGTGGTCGGTCGGGCGCTGACCGCCGGCCGAGGCTCCGCGCCGCGCGAGCCGGAGACCCGAAACCCGCCCCGGTACGATCGTCCCCATGCGAACGACGGCCGAGCTGCGCGAGGGATTCCTCTCGTTCTTCGAGGAGAAGGGGCACCTTCGCCGTCCCTCCGCGCCGCTCGTCCCACGCGCGGACGACCGCTCGACACTCCTCACGAGCGCCGGCATGCAGCCGCAGATGCCGTACTTCCTCGGGCTGGAGCCGCCACCTGCCCCGCTCACGACCACGGTGCAGAAGTGCTTCCGGACGCCGGACATCGAAGAGGTGGGGCTCGACACGTACCACCTCACCTTCTTCGAGATGCTGGGCAACTTCTCGTTCGGCCAATACTTCAAGGAGGGCGCGATCGAGTACGCGACCGAGTTCGTCCGGGAGCGCCTCGGTCTCGACTGGGATCGCATCTGGGCCACCGTCCACGCCGGTGACCCGGAGCTCGGGCTCGGCCCGGACGAGGTCGCGATCGAGCTCTGGCAGAAGGTGGGGATGCCGACCGAGCGGATCGTGCCGCTCCCGTCGAGCGAGAACTTCTGGTCGGTCGGCGGCCCCGGGCCGTGCGGTCCCGACTCGGAGATCTACTTCGACTGGGGCGAGCAGGCCGGGTGCGGCACCCCCGACTGCCTCCCGGGATGCTCCCGCTGCGAGCGCTACCTCGAGTTCTGGAACCTCGTGTTCATGGAGTACGAGCTCCACCCGGATCGGACCCTGACGCCCCTGCCCGAGCAGAACATCGACACCGGGCTGGGTCTGGAGCGGACGGCGCGCATCGTGCAGCAGGTGCCCTCCGTCTACGACACGGACGGCTACCAGCTGATCATGGAGTGGATCGCCGCGGAGTCAGGCGTCGCGTACGGGGACTCGCATGCCGCGACGAAGGCGCACCGGATCCTCGCCGACCACGGGCGCGGGATGACGTTCCTCGTCGGGGACGGCGTGATCCCGGGGAACGAGGGTCGCGGCTACGTGCTCCGGCGGATCGTCCGCAGGGCGGTGCAGCAGGCCCGCACGATCGGGCTCGAGCGACTCCACCGTCTGACCGGCGTGGTCGTCGAGCAGATGGGGGAGGCGTACCCGGAGCTCCGCGAGCACGCGGGCGAGATCGACCGGGTCGTGCGGCAGGAGGAGGAGCGTTTCACCGAGACCCTGGAGCGGGGCATGAAGGTGTTCGACGAGCTCGCAGGCAGCGAGGCGATCACCGGGGAGCAGGCGTTCACCCTCGCGGCGACGTACGGCTTCCCGATCGAGCTCACGACCGAGCTCGCCGAGGAGCGGGGCCAGGCAGTCGACCTCGACGGCTTCCGCGAGGAGATGGGCCGCCACCGCGAGATCTCACGGGGGACCGGCGAGAAGGGCGCGGTTCAGCGCGCAGCCGACTTCGCCCGCGAGGCGGGCTTCGAGAGCGAGTTCGTCGGCCACGCGAAGGTCGACGTGCTCACGCAGATCGGCGCGCTCGAGGATCTCGGCGACGGCACCTTTCTCGCGAAGCTCCGCGAGTCGCCGTTCTACCCCGCCGGCGGCGGCCAGGTGACCGACCAGGGGTGGATCGAGCGCGACGGCGACGCGTCGGTGCGCGCTGCGCTCGTCGAGGCGTACCGCTTCGAGGCCGACCAGGCGCTCGTCTTCCGGGGCGAGGGCTTCGCGGCCGGCGACCGGGTTCGAGCCGTCGTCCCGTGGGCCGTGCGCTTCCCGACGATGGCCAACCACACCGCGACGCACCTCCTCCAGGCCGCGCTCAGAGAGGTGCTCGGCGAGCATGTCGCTCAGGCGGGCTCGGCGGTGCGGCCCGACAAGCTCCGCTTCGACTTCACCCACGGCGGGCAGCTGACCGCGCGGGAGCGCGAGGCGGTCGAACAGCGGGTCAACCGGGCGATCTTCGCGAACCTGCCCGTCCACACGTTCGAGACGACGCTGGACGAGGCACGGAAGCTCGGCGCGATGGCGCTGTTCGGGGAGAAGTACGGCGACGTCGTCCGTGTTGTGGAGGTTCCGGGCACCTCGACCGAGCTCTGTGGCGGAACCCATGTGCGGACGACCGCCGAGATCGGCCTGTTCGCGCTTCTCTCGGAGGGGTCGGTCGGCGGCGGCGCGAGACGGATCGAGGCCGTCACGTCCGGCGAGGCGTGGGCTGCGCTCCGCGCCCGCGCGGAGGAGGGTGACGCGCTCCGCGTCGAGCTGGAGCAGGCGCGCAAGGAGCTGAAGCGCACGATCGAGGCGCCTCCCGCGCAGGCGAGCGCCGTCGCGCCCGAGCCGGAGCTCAGAGTCGAGGCGGTGAACGGCGTGAACCTCGTGGTCGACGAGGTCGACGGGCTCGACGGCGACGCGCTGCTCGAGCTCTCCGACCGCTTCAAGCAGCGTCACGCGCCCGCCGCGGTCGTGCTCGGCTCGACCGGCGGCGGCAGGGTGAGCCTCGTCGCGAACTTCGACCAGGCCGTCGCGGAGCGGGTCAGCGCCTCCGACGTGATCCGCGGCGCGGCACCGCTCGTCGGCGGCGGCGGCGGCGGCCGGCCGACGATGGCGCGGGCGGGGGGGAAGGATCCGGAGAAGCTGCCCGAGGCGCTCGCCGAGGCCGAGCGGCTGATCCGCGCGGCCCTCTAGCGGGTCATGCGCGTGCTCGCACTCGACTTCGGCTCGGCGCGCACCGGCGTCGCGGTGTCCGATGCGACGGGGACCCTCGCAACGCCGGTCACGGTCGTCGAGCGGGCCGCGACCGAATCCGGCCTGACGCGGATCGCGGAGCTCGTCTCGACACACGAGGCTGGGATGGTCGTGGTCGGTCTGCCGCTGACGTTGCGCGGCGAGCACGGGCAGCAGGCGCGGGAGACCGAGGCATTCGTCGAGGCGCTGCGCGAGCGGGTCGCGATCCCGGTGGAGACCTTCGACGAGCGGTTCACGACCACCCTGGCGCAGCAGACGGCTGGACGGGCGCCCGAGGATGCCGTCGCCGCCGCGCATCTCCTGCAGGGCTGGCTGGAGCGTGCGCGATGAGGCGGTGGGTGGCGCTGGCCGTGGCGGTGGTCGCGGTCGCGGTCGGCGCGTTCGCCGTCGTCGCGTGGGTCTCGGGCGGCGGCGGCGGCGCTGCACCGCCTCCACTCACGACAACCGGGCCGCCCCCGCTCGCGCGCCTGAAGATCATCTTCCCCGAGGGCTTCACGATCGCGGACATGGCGGATCGCGTCGCCGCGGTGCGCCAGATCGCGATCGACAGGCGCGGCGTCACGCCGCAGCTGACCAGGCAGTCGTACCTGCGGGCCGTTCGCGAGGCGGTTCCGCCGTCCCGCTTCCGCAAGGACGCGAAGCGAGGCTCGCTCGAGGGGTTCCTGTTCCCGGCGTCCTACGACTTCACGCAGGCGACGAGCGCGCGGGAGTTGGTCGCCGACCAGCTGCGCGCGTTTCGCGAGCGGTTCCGCGGCGTCGACCTCCGGTACGCGCGGTCGAAGAACCTCACTCCGTACGACGTGCTCGTCATCGCGTCCATGATCGAGAAGGAGACTGCGGTTCCGCGCGAGCGGCGGCTCGTCTCGGCCGTGATCTACAACCGCCTCCACAACCGGATGCCGCTCGGGATCGACGCCACGATCCGGTACGGGCTCGGCATTCCCGGAACCGAGTCGCTCACGAAGGCGGCGCTCCGCTCCGACTCGCCGTACAACACCCGGCTCCGGCCCGGCCTCCCGCCGACGCCGATCGCCAATCCCGGGCTCGCGTCGATCCGGGCGGCGGCCAATCCCGCGCGTCACGTCGACTATCTCTACTACGTCCGCAAGCCGAAGTCGCTCGCGCACTACTTCACGGCGAGCGAGAGCGACTTCCTCCGCAAGGTCTGCGAGTACGGCTACGCCTGCGACTGAGCGGGCCGGCACGGCCTAGGATCCGCGCGTGGCGCTCGATCCGGGGAACGTCGTCCAGAACGCGATCTACCTCGCCGGCGGGACTCCGTGGCCGGTCGGGGCCGACGCATGGGAGACGCGAGCGAAGGAGGCGCTCGAGCAGGGCCCGTTCGACTACGTGGCCGGGGGCGCGGGGGCGGAGGAGACGGTGCGCGCGAACCTCGACGCGTTCCGACGGCGCGCGCTGCGGCCGCGGATGCTCGCCGGCACCGCCGAGCGGGACATGTCCGTCGAGGTCCTCGGGCTCCGCTCGCCGGCGCCGTTCCTGCTCGCGCCGATCGGCGTGCTCTCGATCGTCCACGCGGACGCCGAGCTTGCGGTCGCACGGGCGTGCAAGGCGACCGGGGTGCCGATGGTGCTCTCGAGCGCCGCCTCGACGGCACTCGAGGACATCGCGGCTGTCGACCCTCCGCGCTGGTTCCAGCTCTACTGGTGGGGCGACCCCGAGCTGGCGGAGCGCCTCGTCCGCCGCGCCGAGGGGGCCGGATACGGCGCGATCGTGCTCACGCTCGACACCTTGACGCTCGGCTGGCGCCCACGCGACCTGCGGAACGGCTACCTGCCGTTCCTCCAGGCGGAAGGGGTCGCGCACTTCTTCAGTGACCCGGTCTTCCGCGAGCGGCTCGAGAAGCCGCCCGAGGACGACCCGACGACCGCCTCCTTGATGGCGCTCGCGACGTTCCCGAACCTCGGGCTCACGTGGGACGACCTGGCGCGTCTGCGCGAGTGGACGTCGCTGCCGCTGCTCGTCAAGGGGATCCTGCGGGCGGACGACGCACGGAAGGCGCTCGAGCACGGCATGGACGGGATCGTGGTCTCGAACCACGGCGGCCGCCAGGTCGACGGCTCGATCGCCGCGCTCGACGCCCTCGTCGAGGTGCGGCAGGCGGTGGGACCCGACACCCCCGTCCTGATGGACTCCGGGGTGCGAACCGGCGCGGACGTCGTCAAGGCCGTCGCGCTCGGGGCCGACGCGGTCCTGCTCGGACGTCCGTACGTCTACGGCCTCGCCGTCGGCGGGCAGGACGGCGTCGAGACGGTCGTCAGGCAGCTCGCGGGCGAGGTCGATCTCACACTGGCCCTGTCCGGGGCTCGGAGCGTGGCCGACCTCGATCCGTCGTTCGTCGCGTGACGGCGATCCGGGGCACGACGACACTCGTCGGCCTGCTTGGCTGGCCGACGTCCCATTCGCTCTCCCCGCCGATGCAGAACGCGGGGTTCGCCGCCCTCGGGCTCGACTGGGCGTACGTGCCGCTGCCCACGCCGCCGGAGCAGCTCGGCGATGCCGTGCGAGGGCTCGTCGCGACGGGCTTTGCCGGTGCCAACGTGACGATTCCGCACAAGGAGGCGGTGCTCGAGCTGTGCGACGAGCTGGACGACGTGGCGCAGGGCGCCGGGTCGGTGAACACGCTCGTGATCCGGGACGGGCGCGTGCTCGGGGGGTCGACCGACGGCGCCGCCGTCAAGAGCCAGATCGAAGCGTCGGGATGCGCCGCGCTGGTCCTCGGCGCGGGCGGTGCCGCGAAGGCCGTCGCACACGCGCTCCGGCGCGCCGGGGCGAGCACGGTGTCGGTCGTCTCCCGTCGCGACGAGGGCTGGCCGCCGAGCGGTGAGGGCGTCGACGTGCTGGTCAACTGCACCCCTGTCAAGGACGCGGTGCTCGTCGCGCCGTACCCCGGGATGCAGGTCGTCGACCTGGCGTACAACGCCGACGGCGCACCGACCGCGCTCGTCGTCGCCGCGAGGGAGGCAGGCTGCGAGACCATCGTGGACGGCCTCGACGTGCTCCTCGCCCAGGGCGCTGCGTCGTTCGAGCGCTGGACGGGGCAGCCCGCTCCGTTCGCCGCGCTGGCCGCCGGCCTCCGAGGCGTTTGAGCGACAGCAGTCGCCACACGGCTCGCCGCGTGTTTTCGGGCCGTCTGCGCGGGAACCCTTCACGGCGATGGACACCGAGGCAGCACTCGTGGAGCTCGAAGAGCGGTTCTGGCGGGCGGCGGGCGATCGCGAGCGATACGACGCGGATCTCGCGCCGGACGCCGTGCACGTGTTTCCGGGGTGGGGGATAGCCGGGCGCGACCGGGTGCTGGACGGAGTGGCGGGGGCGGAGCCGTGGACGAGCTTCAGCCTGTCCGACGTCCGCCTCGTGTCGCTCGGCGAGGACGCGGCCGGCCTCGTGTATACGGCGCGCGCTCAGCGTGGGGAGACGCAGTCTTACTCGGCGGCGATCACGAGCGTGTATCGGCGAGCCGGCGGCGGCTGGCAGCTCGTCCTCCACCAGCAGACCCCGCTGCCGGCGGACGCGGACTGATGGGCGTCCTGCGGGGTGGACGGGGGCCGATCCGCTCGGTGTCGTCCCCGACTGATCAGTCCCTCGCGCCGCCGCGGGTTCACACGGGCATTCGGGCGAGAGGACTCTCGAACAGGCGAGACGTACGTTGCCCTAACCGTGACACGGGCCGGACTACCCCGCCGTTCGTCGTCTTCGCCGCAGCCCGACGACGACCAGCACGACGCCGATGGCGATCAGAACGACGCGGGCGAGCAGGAGCGGCCAACTGCTCGGGGTGGTGACGGCGAGCACTCCCGCTGCGGCGAACAAAACGGCAGCCGACACCAAGAACCGAGCCATCGTTGGCCATGCTTTCAGGCCGACACGCGATCAGCAAACCGTGCGGTCGAGGTGCATTCAACCGCCGCGCTCAGACTGCAGTACGACCGCCTGACATCGGGGTGTCTAACTGAACGCTGGCGCAGTCGGGCGTCATGTCGCGGGCTCGCACAGGCGATGACGTCCGTACCCCCTACCCATCCGCCGGTCGTCCCAGCGCACCCCCCCGCCGCGACCGCACGAGCGTGATCATGAACCCGATTGCACCGAAAAGCATCAGCCACACCCCGAATGTCCAGCCCAGAGCAAAAAAATCAAAGCGCCAAGCAGGATGGCCCCGACCTCACCCGCCAGCTCAGCCCACGCCTGCGCCCGTTTCGACGGCCGCTTCAGCTCGCTCATCACGGAGGGTCTTTATCGCGCAAAGTGACCGCTTTCGATCGCGCGAGCCGACCTCGAGAATCTGGCACCCCTCTCCGTCAGCCGTCACTCCCTAACACTGACCGCCACTCGCATGGCCAGCGGTTATGGCTGGACTGCGGTCCGACCACAAGCGTCAGCAGCGGTCCCTGCGTCGAGCCCCCGGGAAGTTCTCAAGAGACATTTCCGCACCCTCGGGCAGGCGAGCATCTACGGTGTCGCCGCGGCGAGGTCGTCGATCCTTGCCGGGGCGCTCGTTAGGCTGGGTCGCCTGCTTATCCCATAACCCGAAGGAGGACGGTCGAATGAGCGGTTATGCGGTGGCCCAGATTGACGAGATCGACGAGATCAGCGACGGCCGCTGTCCTTGGCGGCCCGTCCGGTTCCACTTCGGTATCACGTCCTTCGGCGTCAATGCGTTCACAGCTCATCAGGTGGGCGATCGACTCATCAACGAGCACGACGAGTCACAGGAGCATGACCTGCAGGAGGAGCTGTACCTCGTCCAGCGAGGGCGCGCGACGTTCGAGCTCGACGGCGAGCGGGTGGACGCACCCGCGGGCACACTCGTCTTCGTTCGCCCCGAGGTGAAGCGGACGGCGTTCGCCGAGGAGCCGGGGACGACGCTCGTCGCGGTCGGCGGAACTGCGGGGAAGGCGTACGAGGCCCAGGGCCAGGGCGGCGAGCTTTGGATGCCGCTCCATCATCTCTACGAGTCAGGCGAATACGCCGAGGCTGCCGATCGGGGACGCGAGTTGATCGAAGCGCATCCTGAGTACGCAGGGCCGCTCTACAACCTCGCGTGCTGCGAGAGCCTCGCCGGCCGGACAGACGACGCGATCAGGCATCTCCGGCTCGCGATCGACCGCCACGAGCCGTTCCGTTCTCTTGCTGCCGGGGACAGCGACTTCGACCCGATCCGCGACGAGGCCGCTTTCAAGGAACTGGTTCAGGGCAACGTCGCCGAGCCAACCACGGGGTAACAGACTTCGCGCCGGTCGCGTCAGAGGACATTCCGGAACGCTGGCCCATGCGGCGTACCATTCGCCCGATGCGGGGTGTGGTCTACATCGTCCCGCTTGACGAGGTTCCGGCGGACGGTTCGCTGGTCGATCCGGTTCTGGCTCGGTTGGGGGCCAAAGGCGGAGCACAGGCATCGAGCGGCGCGTACTTTGCGTGCGCGCCGCTCCTGCCTGTGCCGATCAGCGCAGTGACTTGAACGCTGCGCGAAGCTCGAACGAGAAGAGCTCCGGCTCTTCCCAGGCGGCAAAGTGGCCGCCCTTGTCGACCTCGTTGAAGTACGTGACGTTGGGGTAGCTCGCCTCGACCCAGCTGCGCGGCGTCCGCCAGATCTCGCCGGGGAATGTCGTGAAGCCGAACGGGATGGCCGGCGGCGGCAGGGGCTGCTCGCTCGCGGCAGCGGCGTCGGGGCCGTAGGCCTCCCAGTACGACCGCGCCGCGGAGGCGCCGGTGCCGGTCAGCCAGTACAGCGTGATGTTGTCGAGTATGTGGTCGCGCGTGAGGTTGCCCGAAGGCTGCCCCTCGACGAAGGCGCGCGTGATCTTGTAGTAGGCGTCCGTGTCGTGGTCAGCCATCCAGGCGGCCAGGGCGACCGGTGAGTCGAGCAGGGCGTAGCCGATCGTCTGCGGTCGGGTCGCCATTTCGACGAAGTAGCCGTTTCCGGACTGCCCGAAGGTGGCGATCTGCGCGGCCGCGGCGCGTTCCTCGTCGGTGTCCGTGGGCATCGCGCCGCCCAGCGCCGGCACGAGCAGGTTCGTGTGGATGCCGATCAGACCGTCGGGTGCCTGGCGGCCCATCGCGTCGGTGACACCGGCGCCCACGTCGCCGCCCTGGGCCACATAGTGGGTGTAGCCGAGTCGGCGCATGAGCTCCGCCCAGGCCGCTGCCGTCCGGCCCAGGTTCCAGCCGGTGTCGACCGGCTCCGCCGAGAAGCCGTACCCGGGAAGAGAGGGCAACACGAGGTGGAACGCGTCCTCTGCCTGCCCACCGTGCGCAGTCGGGTCGGTCAGCGGTCCGATGGTTGCAAGCAGCTCGATCACCGAGCCGGGCCAGCCGTGGGTCATGATCAGGGGCAAGGCGTTCTCGTGCGGTGACCTCACGTGGATGAAGTGGACGTCCACGCCGTCGATCTCGGTCGTGAACTGCGGGAAGGCGTTGAGCTTGGCCTCAGCCTTACGCCAGTCGTACTCGGTTTCCCAGTAACGGGCGAGCTCCTTGATCGTCGCCAACTGAACGCCCTGCGACCGATCTGCGACGAGCTCCCGTGAGGGCCAGCGCGTCCCGGCGATGCGGTCGCGCAGCTCGGAGAGCTCCGCTTCGGCAATCTCGACATGAAAGGGCCGAATGTCGATGGCGGCCTGGACTTCGCTCATACCGACCTCCCTGGTGGATGCAGCGGTCTGGGATGACCACCTCTCCAGTACGGGGAATGCCCTCGAAGAGGGTCGTACTCCCTCGCGTCGGGAGGGGGCTACTCCTTGGACGAAGACGGCGTCGTCTCCCGAACCGCAGTCTACGGTGTGGCCGAGGACGTCAACCCCTTGGCCTCAGAACCCGAGATGCGCTTGTGCGAACCCGGTTGGTCGGGTGACATTCCCGGACGATTGCGCAGCCGACGGTCGAACGCCTTGGCACGAACGTTCGGCTCCGCATCGTCGAACCTTCGCGCCAGTCGTAGGCAGCTCGGGTCGGTCACGGGCGGGTGAGGAAGAGTCGCTTCTCGCTTGCGAGGTGGGATGCCCAGTCGAGGCCGTCGGCGCCCGCGAAGCGAAGGTAGGCGCGGAGGGCGTCGCGCATCGCGTCGACGAACCCGTCGGAGCGACGCGGCGCAAAGCCCTCCTCCCACCAGACGTCGAGCACCTCCACGCGGGCTCGGTCACGGTCGATCCGCGGTTCGATCCGGCCGACGAAGCGGTCGCCGAAACAGATCGGGAGCACGTAATACCCCCAGCGGCGTTTTTCAGGCTTGAAGAAGCCCTCCCACACGTAGTCGAAGGCGAACAGGCTCCAGAGAAGCGTCGTGTCCCACAGCAGCGAGTCGAACGGGGCGATGAACGCAACCGAAGGGGTCGGCTCTGGGGGCGCATTCAGCAGCGCCAGCTCCTCGGCGAGGACGAGGCGCTTGCCGCGCACTCCCTCGACGTCGACGGGCACGAGCGCGCCGCGTTCGACCAGCTCCCGGCGGAGCTCGCTGCGCGCGCTCGGCTCGGCGATGCGGGCGAACGTGCCGCCGGCGCCGCCGGGGCCGAGCAGGCCGTGGGCTCGGTACCGGGACAGGAGCTTGTGCCGGAGCTGCTCTCGCTCCGACACCTCCTGCGCGAGCAGCTCGGCCGGGAGCAGCCGTTCGAGCAGGTCGTAGTACCGGACCTTGCCGTCGCGCCGCGCGAGCCCGATCACGCCAGTGACGGTGTATGCCTCGAGCACGGCGCGGACGGCGTTCTCCGGCATCCCGAACCAGTCCTTCGTCGGTCCGGTCTCTCGCTCGAAGTCAAGTGAGGACAGTGGACCTTCTGCGCGGATCCGTTCGAGCACGCGCTCGGCCACCGTGGCGTTCTCGGCGAGAGCCGCGGCGTGGAACCGGGGCCCCTTGCGGCCCATGACATGACGGAACCAGGGGAACTCGCTCGTCGGGACGAAGGACAGCGCCTTGTTGGTCGCCTCGAAGATCTCACGGCGTTCATAGAGGACGTCGCACCAGGCGGGCTCGTAGCCAGCGACGCGCGCGTGCAGCACGAGGTCGTGGTTCCGGCCGGCGACCGCGATCGGGTCGAACTGGATCGACCCGAACTTGCGAAAGACCTGTAGCACGGCTTTCGGGCCTCCCGCGAGAGACCGCGCAGGCGCGAGGAAGTGCCGCGCTACGAGAAACCGACGCGCCGCCTCAGCAGTCACGTTCACCTGGACGACGCTAACCCAGGCGAATGCAGAGAAGCTCACGGAACCATGCGCGCCGCCACAAGCGACCAATCACGCACAGACCTTCGCCGCGCTGCGGCCGGGATAAGCCGTCGCCGCCGTCTTCGAGAAGCACGAACATGACACTCCTCGGGCCGCCAATCACCGACGACTAGAGACTGGTTCGCTTCCTCAGGCTCGATTCGGCCGGACGGACTCTGCTGCGACCGATGAGATCCGCGCCTCGGTGCGGTCGGAACGAGAAAGACCACCACGAGAGAAAGGGACGAACCCATGAAACTGACGACCGCGACGCTCGTCTCCGTCGATGGGGCTGCACGATGACCAACGTGGTCGCAATCATGTCGATGTCTCTCGACGGGTACGTCGCCGACGCAAGCGACGGGGTCGCCGAAGTTTTCGACTGGTACTTCTCCTCGGGCGACGTCGAGATCACCATGCCGAGCACGAGATCGGACATGACGTTCCACGTCTCGGCGCCGAGCGCCGACCACCTGAGGGGCTTGATGGCTGAGGTCGGCGCCATGCTCACCGGTCGACGCACGTTCGAGCGCGCCGACGGCTGGGACGGCCAGCACCCATGGAATATTCCCGCTTTCGTCGCCACCCACCAGGTGCCCGACGGCTGGCCACGGCCCGACTC
This sequence comes from uncultured Actinomycetes bacterium, assembly GCA_963710125.1. GTDB lineage: Bacteria > Actinomycetota > Thermoleophilia > Gaiellales > Gaiellaceae > Gaiella. Next base: position 440,767 of record CAVPZH010000018.1, read on the forward strand.
GACCGTCCAGTTCGTCACCGACGGCATCCAAAGCGCCGTTGCTCGAGCGAAATCGGCAGCCGGGCCGAAGTCCGTCGGAGTGCACGGCGCGCAAACGATCCAGCAGTGCCTGGACGCCGGGCTGCTCGACGAGCTCCACATCGATCTGGCTGCCGTCTTGCTGGGCGCAGGAGTGCGGCTGTTCGACCACCTCGCGAACACGCCGGCCGTCCTCGGGAATCCGACAGTCGTCGGCGGTGTGGGTGTCACGCATCTGCGCTATCCGGTGCACACGTCGTAGACCACGTCAGGGGCCGGGCGGCAGGGCCTCTGAAGCACTGGCGACAGGCCAGAGACGCTGCGGCCGCGGGATGGGCGTGTTCCCGGAGCAGGCATGGTTTCCGGACGACCCGAGACCAGGGAGGCTGAGCATGCGGAAGCTGATCGCAACGGTGTTCAACTACTCGCTCGACGGCCTTCTCGCCGACGACGGCACCGAGTTCTGGGAGTTCTGCTTCAGCCTGCCCGAAAACCGTGAGCCCGACGACCCGGCGCAACTCGAGTTTCTCCAGAGCGCGTACGCGCACGTCATGGGCCGGACCGCCTACGAGGCCATCGCCGAGTCCATGACGACGACGGCCACCGACCACCCGTTCGCCGACATCCTGAACGCGGGGCGCAAGGTCGTGTTCTCCCGGACCCTGAAGACGGCCGACTGGGCCAACACCACCATCGCCGCCGGTGACACGGCAGCAGGAGATCGACAAGCTCAGGCTGGGCGGCGACGGCCATATCGTGGTCTGGGGCGGCGTCGGCCTCTGGCGGTCGCTCATGCGGCTCGACCTGATCGACGAGCTCCGGCTGAGCGTGTTCCCCTACGTCGCGGGCGAGGGCACCCGGCTGTTCGACGGCGTCCCCACCTCCTACCGGCTCGACCTGGTCTCCAGCACCGCCTCCAGCAGCGGGATCGTCGAGCTGCAGTACCACCGCCACCGCTAACCCAGTGGCCCCTCCGCAAGGTGGCTGTGATGACTCTGCCCGAGGTTGTGTCAGCGGGGGAAGGAGCCAGGCTCCTTCCGCCGGCCCCGGTCGAGCGACCCTGGTGCTGGTGACCGACCCTCCCGACCCACCCTGATCAGGCCGCGTGCACCGGGGCATGCAGAGACGCCACGCTGTGCCCTCGTTCCTGATCAGATGGACCAGCCACTCGCTCTTCTCGGCTCCCACCCGTGCCGCTGGCGTGACTTCAGCACCGTGGACGGCGGTCGCGACACCGCGTTCCGCTACCCCGTCGTTCAGGTCGCCTGACCACGGTGTGTCCGGGTCACGACTTGCTGTTGCCCTCACCGAGTTGATTGGGCAACCGACCCTTGTGCGGGCATAAGCGGACGGAGCCAGGCACCGATCGCGCGCGCTAGCTCGTCCGGCAGGTGCGAGACGAGGTCGTGGGTATCAGTTGGAAGAGTCCGTGTCTCGAGCTGCGGGACCTCTTGCCCGAAGCGGTCGAGTCCTGCGCGCCCGGCGTCGTCGTTCGCGTCCGCGGAGTCGGCGGGCGTGATCAGCAGGATCGGCACGCCCGACCCTCGCAGCGCCGCGTGCACGGCTGCGGTCGGCTCGAGGCAATTGGCGTGGTGGATCGCGCCGATCACCTCGGGCGTCGCGATCGGAACGACGTGCCCGTGGCTCTCGCATCGCGGCGTGCGCCTCGGCGAGTGCGTCGTTCCAGCGGCCGATCGCGCGGCGTTCGTCCGCGAAGTACGAATCGAGGTTCGTGTAGGCGCGGGCTCCGCGACGGGCGACTTCGACGCGATCTGCGAGGCCCGCGCTCGCGTCGAAGTCGGGCAGGTCGACGAAGTCAACGTAGCCTCCGTCGACGAGCACGAGTGCGGCCGCCCGGTCCGGGCACCGGGCGCCGAACGCGCACGCGATCCGCGCCCCCCAGGAGAACCCAATGAACGCGGCGCGAGGGACATTCAGCGCCTCGAGCAGGACGTCAGTGATCCACGCGAGCGCCGAGGGGCGGAGCCGTTCCGGGTCCACAGCCGGCGAGCGTCCATGCCCCGGCGGGTCGGGAGCGATCACGCGAAACCCGAACTCACCGGCGAGGATCGGGCCGATCTCGTTCGCGTGCAAGCCGGTGCCGCTGCGTCCGTCCCAGTAGAGGACCGTTGGCGCGTCGACGTCGCCCCACTCGTAGACGAAGAGCCGTGCCGCCTGCGTCTCGACCTCGAGCGACCGCACGGCACGATTATGGACGGTCGCGGCGCGGCCGCTTCTCGGGGCCGGCGAGCACCCGCGGCGGTCTCAGGTCACGTCCGGCTCAGAGTCTCCTCGCACTCCAAGCAGATCCAGGCGCTCGCGTCGGGAGCTCACGGCTCGCAGATCCTCACCCACGACCTGGTAGGCGATCGCGACGCCGCTGATACTTGCTTTCGTTCTCGACGTCGGCTACCACATCCGCCCGACGATCACGCCGGATGATCCACGCGCGGTGGAAGGCATCCTGACCGAGCACCTCGCGCGAAGCGTCTTGCCGCGCGCGCCCGGCTGACATTCATCAACAACACTGGTATGGCTCGGTGTGGCCCGGCTGCCTGCTTTCAGTCGGGCAGGTCGAACGGCGGCACCACGACCGCGCCGTCACAGCGAGTCGTGTCCAGGCCTTTGCTCGTGCCGCGCTCGACGAACTCCGCCATGATCTGGTCGACGCAGCCGCCGATGCCGAACTGGTGTCCGATGTGCGGGAAGATCACTGTGCGGCTGTCGGGGAAGTGTCGCTTCAGGTCGGACAGGTTCGTGACGGGGTCCTGCGGGTCGGCGCCGCCCACGAGGGCGAGCACCGGCACGCGGCTGGATGCGGGGAGCGTCCACAGCCTGCGCGGCTCCGCGCGCTTCGGGACGGACGAGCAGGCATTCCGAAACGCCGCAATGCGGGCCGTTGTGAGGCTGTCGAAGTGTGTGCCCCACGGTCCCTTTGCATCGAGCCCGGTCCAGGGCTCGTTGCACCAGATCGACGACCCCATCAGATTCAGGTCGACGGCGAGATCTCCCGAGCCCTGCTCGGTGACGGGCGAGAAGTCGCCCTGTGCGGCCCGACTGACGACGAGCGGGATCCTGACCGCCTTCGTCAGGTCGGTCAGCATGAACTGGACGACGGAGGCGAGCTCGTTGCCCGTCATCCGCGCCGGGGTGGCGTTCCACGCCTTTACGAGCTCGCCGAACTGGCGCTCCCAGCGTGGGAACGCCTCCCGGCAGGCGGGATCTGATGCGCAGAGCCCCGAGAGCTGGTCGAGGGCACGCTGGGCGTTGACGGCATAGCGGTCGAAGAAGCCGACGTCGATCGCAGTTCCGCCCGAGAGGATGAGCGTGCGCACCGATGCGGGATGGAGCACCAGGTAGACCTGCGCCGCCGTGGCGCCGTAGGAGCTGCCGATCACGTCGAGCTGCCGGTAGCCGAGCGCCGCCCGCACCGCGTCCAGGTCGTCCATCGCCATCCGCGTCCCGTACTGGGTCACGTCGCCGCCGTGAGGAGTCGATCCCCCGGTGCCGCGCTGGTCGACGAGCAGGATGTCGCGATACGTGTTCAGGGCGCTCGCCTGCCAGCCCTGGTCGATCGCCTGAGTGGTGGCGGCGTCTCCCGGTCCGCCGGCGAGATACGCGACGGCGTCCCGTCGGGCCGGCTCCGAGGACGCAGGCAGGACGACGACGTGGAGCCCGATCGTGCGCCCGTTCGGCATCGCCCGGTTCTCCGAGACGACGAAGGTGCCGCAGCGGGCGTCGATCCCCTGCACGACGCAGGGCTCCGGCGGCCACGACCACGGCCACGACTGCTGCGCCTGCCCCGAATAGAACACCCGGTCGATGCCGACGACGATGCCGAGGCCGATGCCGGCGACGACCAGGCCGCCCAGAAGCCACACGACCCACCCACGCGGGCGATGAACTCGACGCGGCGCCTGAGGAGCACTCGTCGACATGCGCGAACCTCCACCCGGACCATCGCTCTGCGTGCGCGATCCGCCATCGGGACGCACACCGATCCTGATCAGGGGACGCACGGATCTCACGTCGCGCGCTTTCCCGACTGTGCAAGCTTTCGGGGATGCGGCGACTCGAGACCGATTACCTCGTCGTCGGAGCCGGTGCGTCGGGGATGGCTTTCGCCGACACGCTGGTGGCGCACACGAACGCCGAGATCGTGCTGGTGGACCGGCGTCACCAGCCGGGCGGTCACTGGCTCGATGCGTATCCGTTCGTGCGCCTCCACCAGCCCTCCAGCTACTACGGCGTCGAGTCGCGGCCGCTCGGCAACGACCGCATCGACCAGCACGGTCCGAACGCCGGCTTCTATGAGCGTGCGAGTGCTGCCGAGATCTGCGACTACTACGCGCGCGTGCTCACCGAGAACCTGCTGCCGACGGGCAGGGTGCGGTTCTTCGGCATGAGCGACTACCGCGGGAACGGGGACGAGCACGAGCACGTCGTCGTGTCGTTGCTCGACGGCTCGGAGACCGTCGTGAGGCCGCGGCGCAGGGTCGTCGATGCGACCTACGTCCAATCCGAGATCCCGTCGCGTCACGTTCCCTCGTTCACCGTCGAGCCGGGTGTCACGCTCGTGCCGCCCAACGACCTCGTCGACCTCGCTGGGCCTGCTGACCGCTTCACCGTGGTCGGGGCGGGCAAGACGGCGATCGACACCTGCGTCTGGCTGCTCGAGGCGGGGGTCGACCCCGGCCGGATCCGCTGGATCCGGGGCCGCGATCCGTGGCAGTTCGACCGCCGCTTCACGCAGCCGCTCGATCTGGTCGGTTCGTACATGCGGCTCCAGGCGTGCTGGGTCGAGGCGGCGGCCGCGGCGCACGACGGCCATGACTTCGCCCGACGACTCGAGGACGCCGAGGTGCTCGTGCGGCTCGACCCCTCGGTCGAGCCGCTGGCGTTTCGCGGCGCCACGGTCAGCCTGCGCGAGATCGACGCTCTCCGCACGATCGAGCACGTCGTGCGGGCGAGGCGGGTACGGAGCATCGGCCGGACGAGGGTCACGACCGAAGCGGGGGACGTTCCCGGCGGTCCGCGCGAGGTCTACGTCGACTGCACGGCGGCCGGCGTTCGGCCCACGATTCCGAGACCGGTGTTCGAGCCCGGCCGCATCACGATCCAGTACGTGGCCGTGGGTTTCCTGCCCTGGTGCGCCGCAACGATCGGATTCGTGGAGTCGACCGGGTTTCCGGACCAGGAGAAGAACCGGCTCTGCCCGCCCGTCGTCCTCTCCGGCGACGTCGCGGATCTGGCGCGGCTGGCCCACGCGGCGATGCTGGGCCAGGTCGCGCGTGTCCGCGACGAGGCGGTGGGACCATGGAATGCGGCGTCACGGCTGAACCCCGCCCGGGCAGCACTCGACCACGTCGACGACGGGGACGTCGCCGAGGCGCTGGCATTCATGATCGAACACACTCGGGCTGCTCTGAAGAACCTCGAGAGAGCGGCGGCGGCGGAGCGCCGCGACTAGCCCGCGTCCCTACTCGATCGGGATCTCGAACCGGGCGATGATCCCGGGATCACCTCCCTTCGCCAGGAGCTCGGGATCGGGATCGCGGGTTGCCACCCACGCGTATCCGTGCTCGGGATAGGCGACGACGTCGGGGAAGCTTCCGGCGCTGATCGCGAGGATCTGGGCGGGCTCGTCGGTCGGATTGCCGAACGTGTGCAGGCCGGCCCGTCCCTCCGGGCAGAAGACGAAATCTCCGGGGGCCAGCGTCTCCGTGCCGTCCTGGTTCCGGAACACCGGTCGGCCGCTGAGGACGAAGAACATCTCCTCGGCTCCGTAATGCATGTGGATGCGGCTCTCCTCCGTGTCGGGAGCCAGTTCGTACAGCGTCGCCCCCAGCCGAGCGTCGTCCGGCCGCCAGAACACCCGCCGCCGTGTTCCAGTCTCGTCGTCTCCGTCCCACGTGTCGGAGAACAGGTTCTGTCGTGTCATCTCGATCCTCCCGAGGTAGGCGTGGCACGCGAAGCGGCGAGAGCCGATCGGCCCGGCCTCGACACGCTGCCGAAAAGACGCGGCATCAGCCGCGCCGAACCGCTACCTCGTCGCCGGATCCACGTGGGGATCGTACGCCTCGGTGGCGTGGCGGTGTCCAGACGTGCAGGCTGTGGCGGTGACGAGGGTCGCAGCGCGTGTGCTGTCGGGGTTGTTCGCCGTCAGCTGGTTCGTCCTGCCGGGCTTCGGGGTGATCGATCTGTCGGTGACGTGGAATGCCGACTGGCCGCAGGTGCTCGAGGCCGGCTGGGGATTGTTCGCGACCGTGATCGTGGGCGCGTCGTTCGCCCGGCTTGCCGTACGGCCGGGCGACGGGGGTGGACCGTCGTCCCGTGGCTCGCGTACGCGTTGCGGATGTGGTCACTGAACCGGGACGACCGCTCGGACGGCGACGTCACCCTCGGCATCGACCACTACTCCGTCCAGGGCGCCCTCGCGCTCGTCCTGGCACTCTTGCCACTCTGGGCGGCACTGCGAGGTGATCTGCACCCGTTCGTCGTCGTCTGTTCGGGCGTCGCAGCCTCCTACCTCGGGCTCGTGTCCCTCGCCTGGCCCGACGCGGCAGGCGCCTTCGGCCAGGCGTGGTCGATCGCCGCAATCGCCTGGGGGCTCGCGCTGCTCGTCGCGACGTTCGCCGATCGCATCCGTGCCGTCCCACTCGACCCGGACCGACGGCGTCTCTGATCCAGCCATCGGTTCGAGCGACACCCCCGCACGCTCGCGCATCCAGCACGGCGACTGCTCGAGACTCGATCCGGGCTACCGCCGCCGGCCTGCTCGCCGCGGGTGACGCTGTAGAGTCGCGAACCCATGGAGATCGATCGCGATGCGCCCGTCTGGGTCGAGGGAGAGATCGAGATCGCCGCTCCGACCGAGGTCGTCTGGGATGTGCTCGCGACGATCGAGGATTGGCCACGGTGGAACGCGGAGGTCAAGTGGACGGAGATCGCCGGGCAGGTAGCGCCGGGAACGGCGTTTCGGTGGAAGGCCGGGCCTGGCACGATCACGTCGAGGGTCGAGGCTGTCGAGCGGCCGCACGGCGTCGCGTGGACCGGCCGATGGCTCGGTATCTCGGTGATCCACGACTGGCGGCTCGATGGCACCGAAGGCGGGACGCGGGTGCAAACCCAGGAGTCGGTGGAAGGCATCCCTGCGCGCCTGCTGCGCGGTCGGCACAGACGCGTCTTCGAGCGTTCGGCACAGACGTGGCTCCAAGCCTTGAAGGTCGAGGCGGAACGCCGCACGTCGTAGCTCGGAGCTCTCGCTCCGTTTCCGACCTCCCCAACGCTCCGCTCGGCGAGGGTCGTTCGTGGACGCGCGGGCAGTCGCCGTGTCTCTGTGCACCGGACGCCCTCGACGGGGAGTGGTGAGCGACTAGTACGCTCGCGGCCTACCGGGTCGAGGCGGCGTGGGAGCCGCCGAAGACCATGACCGGGAGGGGTTTCACGGGTGACTCTGGACCAGAAAAGAGCACGGGTCTTCGGCGTGCTCTACCTCATCACGTTCGTGACGTCGATCCCCGCGCTGGCGCTCTTCCAGCCTGTGCTCGACGACCCTGTCGGCTACATCGCGAGCGGCGGTCAGGACACCCGGATCTACTTCGGCGTGTTGCTGGAGCTCCTGCTGATCATCGCGAACATCGGCACCGCCGTCGTGATCTTCCCGATCGTCAGGCGGCAAAGCGAAGAGCTCGCGCTCGGGTACGTGACCGCCCGACTGTTCGAGTGCACGTTCATCCTCGTCGGCATCGTCTCGGTCCTGGGAATCGTCACGCTGCAGCAAGAGGTTGCAGGCGCGGCCGAAGGCTCGGTTGCGTACACCCTCGCCGCGCTCAAGGACTGGACGTTTCTGCTCGGGCCGGGCTGGGTCGTCGGCTGGGGGAACGGGCTGATCCTCGGCTACCTGATGTACAGCTCGGGCCTGGTGCCGCGCAAGGCCACCTGGCTGGGGCTCGTCGGCGGGCCGCTGATCATCCTCTCGGGAACGCTCGTCCTGTTCGACGTCGCCGACGCCGGAGGAACCCTGCAGAGCCTCGCGACGATCCCCGAGTTCCTGTGGGAGCTGTTCCTCGGCATCTACTGCACGGTGAAGGGCTTCAGGCCGGAGTCGCCGATCCTTCGAGCCGACGCTCGCGATGACCACTTGGCCGCGATGTCCGCCACGTCTCCCGCGTAAGCGCGCCCGAACGTCCTCCCTGCGGAGGGAGGCGGCACCTGGTCGCCTTCTCCGCAGGGCGTGGTCCAGCGAAGCCGGGTGTGTGACGTCCCCGACCGCCGTGCCGGCCGACGGTCGCGTCGCTCCGCCGGGCACGGACCTCTCTCAGCGGGGCGTCGTGCTTGCGACGGCTTCGAGGACGAGCGCTGCGATCTCGGTCGGCTGCTCGTTCAGCGTGAAGTGTCCGGCGCCGGCGACCTCGATGACGTCGACGTTCGGCGCCGCGTCGAGCAGCGCCCGCTCGTCGGCGGTGATCCCGACGTCGTCACGTTCGCCGAACACGACCCAGGCCCGCACGCCCGACTCGCTGAAACGCTGCGCGAGCGAGCCGTGGCGGTCGAGGTAGGCGAGGTAGAGATGCGTCTGGCGACGGAGGAAGCGAGGATCGTTGCGCTTCAACTCGTCGATCAGGAACTCGCGCCGTGCCGGGGGCAGGCTGCTCTTCATGGCCGGGCCGACGAGCTTCAGCATGAGCGAGTAGGGGAGGTGCCCGAGCACGCGGCTCGCGTGGTCGAGCACCCGCGGAAAGAGCGACTCGTCCGTGCGCGAGAAGCTCGGCGAGAGCAGCACGAGTGGTCCGGAGAACGCCCCGGACGACGCCATCTCGATCGCCACGTTCGCGCCCAGGCTGTGACCGACCACCACGTCGCAGCCGAGGTCGCCGGCGAGCTGCGAGGCACGCGTCGCGTAGGCCTCCATGCCCGAATCGTCGAATGGCGTGGTTCCGCCGAATCCGGGCAGCGTGGTGGCGACGAACCGGACCGAGGTCTCGCTCAGGCTCGGTTCCGCGAGCAGATCGTCGTAGAACGCGGCCGTGCAGAGCGCTCCCGGAAGCAGCAGGACGGTGTGGTCGGCGGCCTCGTGGCCCGACTCCTGCAGCACCCACCCCAGGTGCTGTCGGCTCGCTTCGCTCACGCGGCAACCCTTGCCTGCACGGGCACCGACCTTCGCAGACGGTCAGAGCGATTACAACTGCGGGAGCTCGACGACGCATCATTCGGGGACTTCCCCGTCAGGCGTCAGCGTCGCGGAGTCCCACCGCGTCGTGGCTCCAGAACGCCTCGGCGTAGACGAGCGTCCCTGTCATCCACGGCTCGTACGACGGGAGTTGGAGCGCCTGGAACGCCGCGTCCGGAATCCGCAACGACGGCTTCCTGAAGCCCTGCTCGGCTCCGGGCCGAAACCCGAAACGAGAGTAGTACTGCGGCGGGCCCTCGACGAACAGCAGCGGCACGGCACGCCCGACCAGGATCTCCAGCCCGCGCCGGACCAGCGCCGAGCCGATGCCGTGCCTCTGCCGCCAGGGCACGACGCCGAGCGGGCTCAGCACCTGGACCGGCACGAGCCGCCGAGGCGCGTCGAGCAGGCTCGGCGTGAACATGACCTGCCCGACCACCTCGCCTCGCTCCTCCGCGACGAGGGACAACCCCTCGCCGGAGGTGACCGCCGCGCGCAACTCGTCCACGAGGTTCGCCACGACCTGCCCGTGATCCACGAACGCCGCGAGGTGGAGCGCGCGGACGGCCGCGGCGTCGCTCTGCCCCTCTGTGCGTACGTCCACGGCGCGAGCGTACTCAGCGCCGGAGCTCGGGAGCACGCTCCCTCCGAGACGTCCCGCACTACTGATGTGTCCCGGCGTCACCGCGGTCCCGGTCGGCGGCTGACAACGCTTGTGTTGATTCAACACAAGCCCTCTCGCCCTACACGTAGCTCTCGACCTCGCGCCGACCTGGCGGGTCCGGTCGTAGAGTCCGCGTGGCCCGCGACGAGACGAAAGGACGGAGATGGCTGACAAGGTGCTGATCAACCTCGCGACCGGGATGGAGGACGGGGAGCGTGTTCTCGTCGCATTCCTCGTCGCAACCGCGGCCCAGGGCCAGGGAAAGGACGTGGTCGTCTGGGCGACCAAGGACGCCGTACGCCTCGGGCTGCCGGGCGAGCTGAGCGGAGTCGTGTGCAAGGACTGCCCGCCGCTCGAGCGCCTCGCGGAGCAGTTCGCCGAGGCCGGTGGAGAGTTGTGGCTGTGCCCGATCTGCCTCGCCTCGCGTGACCTTGTGGACGCGGAGACGGTGCCGTACGTGAAGGTCGTCGGGGCGAGCCCGATGTGGGAGTGGGCCGGGAGCGACACCACGGTCTTCAGCTACTGACGAGACGGACATCGGCATCGGCCGCCGCCCGGGCCGAGAGGGTCGTGCGGCGGCTCTCGATCCGCGCGTCCGCTGAGCCACGGCTTCGACCGGGCAGGATCCCTATCCGGGCAGCTCGAGGCGGTCGAGGGCGCGTTGTGCCTGCGCACGCATCGAGCCCGTCGGGGGCGAGCCGAAGTAGATGCGCACGATAACCGAGTACGCGGCTTCGGGCCCGAACCCGGCCAGCACGTACTCGCCGCCTGCAACGTAGGTGCCGTCGCAACAGGGGTATCGCGTGGCTCGGTCGAGGCGCAGTTCGATCCTTCGGCCCGTGCCTCGTTCCGATTCGTAGACGACGGCGAAGACGAGGATCGCCCGCGGCGGAAGTTGAGACATGGTGGCGTCCGGTGGATCGGCTGTCGGACGGTCGCGGTACCGGACACCCCTGGTCGTCCACGCGGTCGATTCCCGTGGCGATCGAATGTTCGGCGCAGGGCCGTACGAGGAGGCGAAGGTGCCGCCTGCTCCCGCGCGCCAACCCGAAAGAGGCCGGAAGTGGAGGGCCTGCGCCCAGGGAGCAAGCGCCAGCGCGGCAACCAGCTCGACCATCCCTCGCCAACGCTACCCGAACGGTGTTGCGGCGACCCTCAGCTCACCGCCCTCTCGAGCAGCGCGCCGATCCGCGCCTCTTCGGCGGCGGTCAACTCTGCGAGCGCGAAGGCGGTCGGCCACATGGCGCCCTCGTCGAGGCTCGCCTTGTCGCTGAAGCCGAGCGTCGCGTACCTCGTCTTGAACTTCTGCGCGCTCTGGAAGAAGCAGACGACCTTGCCGTCGAGCGCATAGGCAGGCATGCCGTACCACGTCCTCGGCGAGAGCGCCGGCGCACTGGCCTTGACGATCGCATGGAGCCGATCGGCCTTGGTGCGATCCGGTTCCGGCATCTCCGCGATCTTCGCGAGCACGTCCTGCTCCCCGTCCGCCTTGCCCGCGCGCGAGCCGCGACGCGCGTCAGCCTTGAGCTCTTCGGCGCGCTCCTTCATCGCGGCTCGTTCCTCGTCCGTGAATCGCCGGGACGCCTTGTCGGGAGCGGGCCTCTTGGTGCCTTTCTTCGCAGGCTTCCTCTCGGCCATCTCCGAACCACCTCCGTGTGTCGAACGAGTGCTGGTTGCTCGGCCTCCGGCTGATCGCCGAACGCCCGGCGGGTCCCCCGGATGGGATCTCCCTCGCAGTCAGGGTAGTCGTGGCCCGCGGCCGGAGGACCGTCAAGTCGCTCGCTGCGTGCCGGGCATCGCGAGCGACCCCTCGTCCCGCTTCGATCGGCACCTCGCGGTCGAGGGGCGTATCGTCTCCGCGTCCGGCGCTGCACGCGCCGCCATTCGATGTGAAGGAGAGGCGATGCCCACCGTCTTCGGCTATCACGACGTGAAGGACAAGGACCACTGGCTCGCCTCGCCCCGGCGTGAGGAGTTCTTCGGTCCGCTCGGGGTGACGAACATCCGGACGTTCGTCGACCCACAGAATTCCGCCAGGGTCGGTGTGCTGATGGACGTTCCGGACATGGACGCCATGATGGGTGCGATGGAGACGGAGGCGGCCGCCGAGGCGATGGCGCACGACGGGGTCCTCCCCGAGACCCTCGTGATCCTCGTCGAGGCCTGACCGAGCGCCGCGGCGCGGTCCCGGGCGCGCCGTCGTCGCCACGCGCCCGAGCTCGCGCCAGCTCGCGCATACGTGCGCACCCGAGTGCGTCCTTCCGTGATGCGGCGGCGTAGGCTCTCGCGTCGGGCTGTTCGTCTCACCCGCCAGCCTCGGAAAAGGAGTGCGCAAAATGCTCTTTCACGTCACGTGGGAGTTCACCGACACGAGCGAAGACGGCATTCGGCGGTCGCTCGACGTCTTCTCGAAGTGGCAGCCGCCGGCCGGTGCCGAGTTCAAGGGCTTCTACGGCTTCGCGGACGGTGGCGGGGGTGTGGCGCTGATCGAGGCCGACAGCGCCACGACGCTAGCCCGCACCACCGCGCCCTGGGCGCCGTGGCTGCGTTTCACGACGAACCCGATCGTGCCGATCGAGGAGTCGTCCGCGATCGCAGGAGAGGCAGTCGGCTTCCGCGACTCGGTCGGGTAGCTGTCCGCGGTGCGGGTGGGGCTCGATCCTCCACCCGCTCGCGGATGCGCGGGTCAGCCTCCACGAGACGGGGTTGCTCGCTCGGCCGCGCCCGGCTTTGATCATCGTGTGCCCTCGCGCGGGTTTCACATCCATTGGGCCTGGGTTCCGGCGGCGATCTTCTTCGTGGTCGTGGCCGTCGTGCGATACGGCTGGATCGTAAGCCTGCTGTTGGTGCTCGCGGGTCTCGGCCTTGCCGTCTACGCGGAGCGGAGGGCCCGCCGGCGCCGCCGGCGCGACGCCGAGCCGTGATCTCCGTGCCAGGCTAGGCCCCGTGCCTTTGCGCTCGCAACTCCGGTTACGGGCTACTGCTCGTTTGCCGGCGGCGACCAGACGTAGGGCGTCGTCGTGGTCACGGCGGTGAAGCCGAGCCGCTCGAGGATCGGGCGGCTGTCTTCCGAGGCGTCGGTCTCGAGGTAGCGGAAGCCACGCCGCGCGGCCAGAGTCGCCCGGTAGGCGACCGTGGCGCGGTAGATCCCGCGCCGACGCCACTCCGGCAGCGTCGCACCTCCCCAGAGGGTTGCGAAGTCCGTGTCGCCCTCGAACCGGATCCACGCGGAGCAGACGACGGTCGGGCCCGCCTCCGCGACGACGATCGTGAGCGCGTCCGGGTCGACCGTCCGCTCCGACTCGAGCATCTCGACGAGCCAGGTCTGCTGGTCCTCGTCCCCCCAAACCGCCTGCTCGAGCTCCGCGATCCGGCGGAAGTCGGCGCGGGTCGTCACCTCTCGCAGCGAGACCCCGTCGGGCAATTTCGCCTCCGCTGCGATGTCGAGGACGGGTGCGATCACCACCGTCTCCATCTCCTCGGGCGCGAACCCCGCCGCTCGGAGCCGCTCGGGTAGGTCACCGGGTCGATCGTGGCCGTGCAGCTTCCACTCGAAGCGCTCGCCGCGCTCCGCGAACACCGCGACCTGCCGCGCGATCAGCGCGTCGAGGTCGGCGCCGTCGACCCCGCCGAGGTCGCGGTAGACGACGAAGCCGCGGCCGGCGAGGCCGGAGAAGCGCACGAGCGGCCCGTCCCGCTCGACCGTGGCGCCACTCGGCAGGGGATCGGGCACACGGTCACGAAGCGAGTCGTAGGCCGCGAGCAGCTCGGAGACGTCCGCCACGGGCGCACCCTAGACGCCAGAGGCGCGGGCGCGGGTCAGGGGACGAGGTTCGATCGGATGCCGATGCTTGCGTTCGAGGAGCGCCCGGGCCTACACTTGCGCGGCGCATATACCCCGGTCGGGAAGGAGCGTTTCGATGCAGCGGAATCCCTTGGTGTTGGCGGCAATGCTCACCGCGGTTGGGGTGCTCGGCGCGACGTCGGTCGCGGCCGCAGCCCCGGCGGCCGGCCGAACCCGTCCCGTGAGGCGCCATTCGACGCTCGCCGGGAACTGGTCCGGGCGGTACGGCGGCGTCATTCTCGGGCACGTTCGCACTTCACTGGACCCAGTCGGGCTCGCGCCTGCACGGCTCGATCACGCTCTCGAACCCGCGCGGCAAGTACGGCATCAGCGGCAGCGTGCACGGTAAGGCGATCAAGTTCGGGGCCGTGGGTGCGGGCGCCACGTACACGGGCTCGGTGTCCGGCAAGTCGATGTCGGGCAGCTACAGGAGCCCAGGAGGCGGGGGCTCCTGGAGCGCTCACAAGACCTCCTGACGGATCGCGTCGCCCGAGCGGAGCGTCGTCGGCACGGCGGGCCCCGCACGAGGCGCGAGGACACCTCTAGGGCCCCTCTCGCGAGCGATCGCTGGAGGTCCGCCCGTCCGTCCGGGCGGTCTACCCGCGCGTGGCCGTGGGGCGGAAGCCGGAGCAGAGGAGGTCCAGGCGCCCGATTCTCCCGTCGCTCACGGTGCAGAAGAGCTGGTGCTCGACCACGTAGGCCTCGCCGTCCTCGACGCCTGCGAGCCGATACGACACATGCAGCCGGTCGCCGATCGCATCGCTGTGGGAGTCGAGTAGACGAAACTTGGTCGAGTCGGCGAACCACCCCGTGATCAGCGCAGCGGCCTCGTCCGCGCCCGTTCGCTCCCTGAGGCCCGGCGGGGTCAGCGCACGAAACTGGACGTCAGGAAGCAAGCAGTCTCGAAGCGCCGCCTCGTCCTGTGCGGCGACAGCCGTCACGAATCGCGTCCCGAGGTCGTCGGACATCTCCGTGAGCCTACGGCGACATCGCCCCCGGTGTCACTCGATGGAGGTGACGTGCTCGAACACGGAGGGCGTGAAGTCCTCCACGTGCGCCCGCACGCGCATGATCCGCTCCTTGAACTCCGGGCTGTCCTTCCACGCTTGTTGCGCGTCGAAGCTCTCCCAGGGACCGAAGCTCATGTACCGACGCGGCTCGTAGTGGTCGCGGACCAGCCGCGGCGTGCCGCAGCCCGGCCACGTGCTGCCCCAGGACGCGAACTCCCGCCACGCCGCGACGAACGCGTCCTCTTCCCCGTGCCTCACGAGCCAGATCCCGTGCGTGTAGGTCTCGGCCATACCGCCCTCCGATCGGACTTGTCGGGCGGACCCTAATGCCCCGTGCGCCCGCCGTCGTGGAGCTGGAGCAGGGTCGACCGCAGCCGGTCGAGCTGGTCGCCCCCGAGGATCCGCGCCCATTCGCGTTCAGTCGCCTCGACCGCGGCACGGATCACGGGGACGATGCTGCGGCCGCGCTCGGTGAGGGCGATCCGGCGGAAGCGCAGGTCCTCGGGGTCGGGGAGCCGCTCGAGGTAGCCGAGGCGTTCGAGCTCGCCGAGCTTGTAGTTGAGGGCCTGCTTGCTGATCTTGAGCCGTGCGGCGAGGTCGGAGGGGCGCAGGCCCTGGGGGCCGGGGTACTGGAGGACGGTCAGGTGGTGCGGCTCGAGGTCGTCGAATCCTCCTGCATGGAGCGCCTCGAGCATTTCCTTCTGGACCGTCTCGAGCGCCATCCGGAGGAGCGCCCCGATCAACGGCGGCCCGGGAGGCTGCGCGCTTCCGGAAGTAGTAAAGTCACTTGACGACATCGGAGAGCTCCGTGTAGAGTAAAACAACTTTACCGATCGAGGGAAGGAGCGGCGAGGTGTCGACGACGACGAACGAGGCGATCAGGGTCGGGGCGATCACGATTCGGTTCCTGCTCGAGGGCGAGGCGTCGAACGGGTCGGTGGCAGTCTTCGAGTTCGACGTCCCTGCAGGCGCGCCGCTCCCGCCGCCGCACAGCCACGACGGCTACGAGGAGACCATCTACGGGCTCGGAGGCTCGCTCACGTGGACCATCGGCGGCGCACGGGTCGAGGTCGGGGAGGGCGATGTCGTCTGCATTCCGCGCGGGGTCGTGCACCGTTTCGAGAACGAGGGAGACGCCACCGCCACCGCCCTCGCCGTCGTGACGCCGGGAATCCTCGGCCCGGACTACTTCCACGAGCTCGCCGCGCTGCTGACCGCGGCGGCGGGTGGTCCTCCCGATCCCGCGGAGTTCGCCGCGATCATGAGACGCCACGGGCTCACGCCCGCCTGACACCGGGCGCCGGCGGCCGCCGCAGTCTTCGTGCAGCGACCGGGTCGCCCGTCACTCGAGGCGGGCTCGGCCGCAGCGACAGGCTGGAGTCGTTCTGGTGGCGCGGCGGCGACACGGGCGCCGCCACTGTTCAGGCGACCGCCGAAAGGAGCTCGTGCGGGTCCCCGAGACCCGTCCGAGTTCTCAGCCCCCGCCGTGCTTCGTGCCCGCGGGAGGATCGGTCGAGTACAGCTGCGTCAGCCCGTCGGCGAGCTGCGTCCGCTCGGCGTCGCTGAGGCGTGCGTCACCGTGCAAGAGCTTGTACTGGAACGGGGGCATCGAGCCCGACCGCAGTGCCTCGATCACGTCGTCGAGCCCGGACTGGGGCTTGTCCCATTCGGAGAAGTTGAGCGCGTTCCGTCCGCCGTCCACGTCGGCCTGCGCCAGCCACGACGCCGGGGCGATCTCCGTCGCCCACCACCTCTTCGTCAGGTTGGAGTGGCAGTCGTAACAGGCGTTCGCCGCGAGGGTCTCGGCGCCGGCGCTCTGCCACACCGCCGCCTTCGTCACCGGGGGGTTTCCGCCGCGCCCGTACGGGACGAGCTGGATGAGCCCGAAGAGCACGAGCGCTCCGACCAGGCCCCACACGAGCCAGCGCCGCCGCCGGCGCGGTCGCGGGGTGTCCGTCCGGGCCGTGGTCGTCTCCGTCTCGGCCTCCGACGCCGTCATGGTGACTCCTCCCTCCGCCGACTCGCCCGTCGATCGGGTCGCTTGATCGGTGCGGAACGAGACCCGGCCGCCGGCCGGTCCCGGTCCCTCCTCGGGCCGTGCACCTCTGTCACACGTGCAGGCTCGGTCAGGCGTGTCCGCGGCGCATCCGCGTTTTCTCCCCGTTCGCACGTCCGGGAACTACCGACCGGCGCCCACCGGTGGACGGCGGCCGTCGGACGTGAGATGTTCGTCGCGAGTCGGAGGGCTGCTGTCCGCGCCCTGGATCGGAGCCGGAGGGACTCGTGAGCAGCGCCGAAGACATACCTCTCTCGAGCGACCCCGTGGCGCTGATCCGCAGTCGACGCTACCGCGCGCTCCTCGTGCTCGCCGCCCTCGTCGGGCTGGTCGTCTCGTCCGCGTCGTGGCTCTTTCTCGAGGCCGTGCACGAGATCGAAGTCGAGGTCTACGAGAAGCTGCCTCACCACCTCGGCTACGAGCACGTACCTGTCTGGTGGCCGCTGCCGTGGCTCGCGCTCGCAGGGCTGCTGACGGCGCTCGCGATCGAGCGCCTGCCGGGGCACGGAGGTCACGTGCCCGCCGAAGGGCTCCATGTCGGGGGGACGCCGATCGGTCCGATCGATCTGCCGGGTGTGCTGCTCGCGGCACTGGCCACGCTCGGTCTGGGACTCGTCCTCGGACCGGAGGCGCCGCTGATCGCGCTGGGACTCGGTCTCGGCATCCTCACCACGAGGCTCGTCCGCCGCGACTCGCCGCCTCAGGCGCTGACGCTGATGGCGGCCTCGGGCAGCTTCGCCGCGGTGTCGGCGATCTTCGGCTCTCCGGTGATCGGCGCCGTGCTGATCATCGAAGCCAGCGGTCTGGGCGGTCCGCTGCTCGCGCTCGTGCTGCTCCCGGGGCTGATGGCTGCCGGAATCGGCTCGCTCGTCTTCGTCGGGCTGGGGTCGTGGTCCGGGCTCAGCACGGCCGCGTGGGAGCTGAGCCCCTTCCCACTGCCGCCCTACGACGGTCCCGGCTGGGGCAACTTCGGCTGGACGATCCTGCTCGCGGTCGTCACCGCGATCGTCACGTTCGCGGTGATGGAGCTCGCCCGGCTCGTGCTCCGCTGCGTGAGCCGAGCGAGGTTCGTGCTCACGGTGGTGGCGGGGCTCGCAGTCGGCGGTCTCGCGATCGCGTATGCCGAATCGACCGGCTCCTCTCCGAATGCGGTGCTCTTCTCGGGCGAGAGCGCGCTCGGGTCGCTGTTCGACTCGGCCGCGACGATCTCGCTCTGGTCGCTCGCGCTCTTGCTGGTCTTCAAGGGGCTCGCCTGGAGCATCTCGCTGAGCAGCTTCCGCGGCGGCCCGGCCTTCCCGGCGATCTTCCTCGGCGCCGTCGCCGGCCTGCTCGCCGGGCACCTGCCCGGGTACTCCGAGACGCCGGCCGTCGCCGCCCTCGTCGGCGCGTGCTGCGTCTCCGTCCTGCGCCTGCCTCTCGCCTCGCTGATGATCGCCAGCCTGCTCTCGGTCAAGGCCGGGCTCGAAGTGGCGCCGCTCGTCGTGATCGCTGTCGTGGTGGCCTACCTCACGAGTGAGGCGCTGACGGCCTACGTGGACGCACGCGTCGGCAGCGGTGCGAATCCGGTCGCGACGCCCCCTCAGCCCCAGCCGGTGGCACCGGCCCAGAGCACCTCGTGAGCCAGCGTGGTCCGTACGGAACGACAGGGTTCAGGCGGTTGCCGAGGCGACCACGTCGCCGACACTGCGCTCGGTGTCACGCGCGAGCAGCGGCACGATGTGTTCGCGCATCCAGGGCCCGCCGACCTCGCGTGCGATCCGTTCCGCGTCCTCCGGCCCGGCGAACTCGAGGAGCAGGATCAGGTGCCTTTCGTCGACCTTCGCGACCCGGGCGGCGAGCCCACCCGCGTCGACGACGAGCTGTACGGCGTCACGCGCTGCCTCCACGGTCGTGTCGGTGACGGGCTCGCGCAGATGCAGGTGGTTGACGACGACGTGCACGGGGCAGACCCTAACGCGGACCTGCGCGGCGAGCCGGCCGTCCAGGAGCTGCTGGGCTAGCACCCTGTCTACGTCCAGGAGGGCCGACCCGCGAACTGCTCGCCCGCTAGAGGCGCCGCTCGGCCATGGGTGGCATCGGCCCCGAGGTGTCCACGCCGTGGAGCTCGACGACCGAGCCCACGAACCAGCGGTCGAACTCGTGGTCGGACCCCATCAGGCCGGCGAGGAAGTCGTCGCCTCCGGGGCCCTCGTGGATCACGAGCACCGCGTAGTTCCCGTCTGGCATCTGCTGAAGGTAGGCCCGGTGCTCCGTCAGCCCGTGTCGGGCGTTCATGTCGTCGAAGTCGGCCTTGCGCGCGCCGTTCAGCTCCCCGATCCACGACTCCCACGCCTCGAGCTTGTCGGCCTCGAGCGGTGCGACCATCCCGGCCATCTCGTCCTCCGTTTCCCTCGTATACGGACGCCTGCGGGGGACATCGTCTCCCGGCGGAGCCCCATCGTCAACCGATGGACTCCGGAGTCCCGTGTCCGGCCGGGTCGCCGACCGTCGGCGCTCACCAGGGGCCGACGGTGGTTCCGCCCCACTCCTCCGGTGCGGTGTCGCGCACGGTCTGGGTGAGCTCCCACCGGTGCCCGCCGGGGTCCTCCAGCACACCCGAGCGCTCGCCGTACTCGTACGTCCTCAGGTCCTCGAGGATGCGACCTCCGTGCTCGCGCGCACGCGCGAACGCGGCATCGACGTCCGGCACGCGAACCTTGACGAGGTGGGTGGCGACGCCGGCTTCCGGCGCCGTCCGGTCCCGGGCGGTCTCGGCCACGACGACCGCACCGTCCGCTCCGACGCGCAGCTGGGCGCGATGCGAGTCGCCGATCCGCACCCGCTCCTCGAATCCGAAGGCGTCTTCGAGCCACGCCACCGCCTCACGAACGTCGGCGTAGTAGAGGACGGGCGTCACCGTCACGGGCGGCGCGGACCGATTCGTCAGCATGGAGGAGAGCCTAACGGCCTCCCGAGCCGACCTGTCGCACGGCGGGCCCTTGCCGAAAGGCTCAGCGCGAAGGATGATCGACCCGTGACGACGAGCGCCGACGCGTGGGAATGGCCGGCGTCGCTCGACGCGGTCGTCGCCGCTCCCGGGCACCACGCGGTGCGGCTCGAGAACGACCGCGTCCGGGTGCTCGAGACTCGCGTGGAGGCCGGCGACACCGTCCCCGTCCACACCCACCGCTGGCCCAGCGTGCAGTACGTCGTGAGCATCGCGGACTTCGTGCGCCGCGACCAGGACGGCAATGTCCTGTTCGAGTCGCGTGCGTCGGACGGTCCGCTCTCGGACTCCCAGGTCCTCTGGTCCGACCCGCTGCCGCCGCACTCGCTCGAGAACGTCGGAGACGGCCCGATCGACGTGATCATGGTCGAGTTGAAGGACCCGGCGAGGCACGCCTCCGGCTGAGCGACCGCCGCGCAGGGCGCGGTCGACGGCACGGCGCAGAGGAAGGGCCGCCGGCCCCGAGCTCGCCTCAGGTCGCGGGCTCGTCGAGGCGGCGTCCGGCGCCGTACGCGCGGAGGACGGGGTGGTCCTCCCGGCTCGTCGGCACGAGGCCGTGCTCCGCGAAGAGCGCGCCACCCGGCCCGTCGAAGAACGCGTTGTACGCCTCCTCCGAGGGGTAGGTGTCGAAGATCAGCAGGCCGTCGGCTGTCTTCGCGCTCGCGTGGAGCGTGTGGTTCGACTCCGGCACGTTCGCCATCAGCGCGAGGTAGCGCTCCTCGAGCTCGTCGGGATCGCCGGTGAAACGCCAGACGGAGCAGTGCATCGGAGGGGACTCTGGCAGAGCGCCGGCGGCGCCGTCAACGCCCCTCCCGGGGCCAGGGGAGTCAGCCGCTCTTCGGCACGGTCACGTCGAGCGTGACCTCGAGCCCGGAGGCACCCTGGCTGATGCGGACCTCGCCCGCCGCACCCCGATAGGCACCGGTGCCACCCGTGACGGCCCAGGTCAGGTCGCCGGCGTCGTCGCGCGAG
Source organism: uncultured Actinomycetes bacterium (assembly GCA_963710125.1). Classification (GTDB taxonomy): domain Bacteria; phylum Actinomycetota; class Thermoleophilia; order Gaiellales; family Gaiellaceae; genus Gaiella. The sequence continues at coordinate 461,489 of CAVPZH010000018.1, forward strand.
CGGCCGGCCGACAGCACGAGATCGCCACCCACGTCGGCCCAGTCGTCCCGCAGCGTGACGCTGAACGCCTGGTGGTCGCCCGGGCTCGGCCCGTCGGGAGGCAAGGCGTCGCGCCTCCGGCCGGCCTGCTACGACATCGCGGTGACCAAGGACGCGATCGAGATCAGGCGGCTCGATCCGGGCGAGGCGCGCGCCGAGCTCGGTCGCCTCGCTGGCGTGCTCGCCGACTGCGTGCAGGGAGGCGCGTCGGTGGGCTACCTGGCACCGTTCACGCACGAGGACGCCGTCGCCGCGTTCGAGGGCTTCGTCGCCGAGGCCGAGCGGGGCCGGCGGCTGATCCTCGCGGCGTTCGACGACGGCGAGCTCGTCGGCACGGCGCAGGTGATCCTCGCGCTGCCGCCGAACCAGCCGCACCGCGGCGAGATCGCGAAGGTTCTCGTGCGCCGCTCGGCCCGCAGGCGCGGGGTCGCGTGGCAGCTGATGGAGCGGGCCGAGGCGGAGGCGCGCGCGGAGGGGAAGACGCTGCTCGTGCTCGACGCGGTGACGGGCGGGCCCGCGGAGAGCCTCTACGAGGCGATGGGCTGGATCAGGGTCGGCGTGATCCCCGACTTCGCGCTCTATCCCGACGGCCGGCCGTGCGCGACGACGTACTTCTGGAAGTCGCTCGGGGGCCGGGTCGGGACAGGGTGAGCGCGTCCACTGCCCCGCCCCGCGCCCGGGCCGTCGGATCGCGCTCCCTGCCCGGCCCAGGCATTTGGGTGAGGTGCCGACGTCGCAGGCTCGCCTCGCGTCGGGGGAGCTCGTCCGGCCGCGCCATGCGGTGATGCGGACCCGAGCGCCGCGCTCCCCCGCCGGCCGCGCCGCTCGGGACGACGACCGGCGGGGGAGCGCCGGTGGGCGGCCGCCTACGACACCTCCTCGAGGAACGGGAGCACGAGGGCGTCGAACGCCGCCGGCTGCTCGAGGCTCGGGAGGTGACACGCGCCGGCGATCGATTCCCGCCGTGCGTTCGGGAGGGTCGCGGCGAGGCGGTCTGCGATCGCGATGAAGTCCCCCCGGTCCTGCTCTCCGGTGAGTACGAGCGTGGGCGCCGCGACGGCCGGTAGCGTCGAGACGAGGTCCTCGGTGAGCAGCGACTCGTCCCATTCGTCGGGAACCTGGAGCCGGAACGCGTTCAGCTGCTGCTCGCGGATCGCGGCTCGCACCTCCTCGCGCGAGGACGGGAGCCAGAACTCGACGTTCACCTCGGTCGCGGCGTCGAGATCACCCGCGTCGAGCGCCTCGTCCTCGTCGGCGGAGAACGTCCGCATCTCCTCCGACCACGCATGACCGGGCAACGGCGGTGCGGCGAGCACGAGGCCGGTCACCCGCTCCGGATGGGCTGCGGCCAGGTCGAGCGCCACACGGCCGCCGAGCGATGCGCCGACGAGCGCCGCGCGGTCGATCCCGGACGCGTCGAGCACGTCGAGGACGTCCCCCGCGTGGCTGAACGCGCCGACGGGGCGCCCGGAGCGCCCGAAGCCGCGGAAATCGAGGCGCGTGACCGCGCGGTGCGCCGGCCACGTCGTCCACTGCGGATCCCACATGCGCGAGTCCGCGATGCCTGCGTGCAGCAGGACGGTCGCCGGACCGGCCCCCGCGTGCTCCACGTGGAGCAGGCCGACGGTCTCGAGGCGGGCGTACCCGCCCTCGTGCTGGTTCATCTTGTCTCCTTCGTGACGGATGGCCCGCCACGCGACGCCGGCTCAGCCGCGACTGCGACCGGAGGGGCGGCACGTGACGGGGAACGGACGGGTCATCGCACCTCACCTCCTTCCGGTCGGGCGCAGGCCTGCGCGCTGGGAGGCTAGCAAGCGTCGGGCGCCGGCCGAGCTGCGGCCGGCGCGGAGGGGCAAGTTACAAGTTGTAACTTGGCGCCTCTAGGATCGGCCCCATGGCGCTCGACGTCGTCACGGCAGGGGAGTCGCACGGGCCCGCGCTCGCGGCGATCGTGACCGGCGTGCCCGCAGGCCTGCGCCTGGAGAAGGACGCCATCGACGCCGACCTGCGGCGGCGGCAGCAGGGCTACGGGCGCAGCCCGAGGCAGCAGCTCGAGGCGGACGAGGTGGAGGTGCTGACCGGCCTTCGGCATGGCCTGACGCTCGGGACGCCGTTGACGCTCGTCGTCCGGAATCGCGACCACGCGAACTGGACGTGGGGCATGAGCCCGTGGCCGCCCGAGGGCGAGCCGACCGGGAAGGGGACGAAGCCCGTCACGCTGCCCCGCCCGGGACACGCAGACCTCGCGGGCGTGCTCAAGTTCGACCACCCCGACGTCCGCAACGCGCTCGAGCGGGCGTCCGCGCGGCACACGGCCGTGCACGTCGCCGCGGGGGCCGTCGCGAAGGCGCTGCTGCGCGAGCTCGGGATCGGGGTCAAGGGCCGTCCCGTCGAGGTCGGCGGTGAGACGACGGATGCCGGCATGCGCGATGCCACCGACGCCGCGCGGAAGGACCGTGACACGCTCGGCGGGGTCGTCGAGGTGGTGGCGACCGGCGTCCCGCCCGGGCTGGGCTCCTACGCGGAGAAGGCCACCCGCCTCGACGCGCGACTCGCGGCGGCGCTGATGGGCATCCAGGCGGTGAAGGGCGTCGAGATCGGCAACGGCTTCGCCCTCGCCCGCCGCCGCGGCACGGAAGCCCACGACGAGATCGATCCCGGGCTCACACGTCGGACGAACCGGGCCGGCGGTATCGAGGCGGGGGTGTCGAACGGCGAGCCGGTCGTCGTCCGCGCCGCGATGAAGCCGCTGCCGACGCTGATGCGGCCGCTCGACTCCGTCGACCTCGAGACGGGCGAAGCGGCGCAGGCGCTCGTCGAGCGCTCCGACGTGCAGGCCGTCGAGGCGCTGGCCGTCGTCGCGGAAGCGGCGGTCGCGTTCGAGCTCGCGCGCGCCGCGCTCGAGAAGCTCGGCGGCGACGCGCTCGTCGACGTGCTCGCCGCCTACGAGGCGTACGTCGGCCGGATCGGCGACCGGTGGCGTCCGCGCGCCTGAACGCGCTCGGCCGGCACCTCGCCCTGGCCGGGTTCATGGGCTCGGGCAAGAGCCGGCTCGGCGCAGCCGTCGCGAAGCGGCTGGAGCGGGGCTTCGTCGACCTCGACCGCGAGATCGAGGCGCGCACCGGCACGCAGATCGCCGAGCTCTTCGCGACGCGCGGGGAGAGCGGCTTCCGGCAGGTCGAGCAACAGGTCGCAGAGGACGTCCTGCGCGGTAGGCAGCCCGTCGTCGTCGCGCTCGGCGGCGGCGCCGTGGTCTCCGAGCGCACACGCGGAGAGCTCGCGGAGGGCTCGTTCACCGTGCTGATCGACGTCGAGCCCGAGACCGCCTGGCGCAGGGTGGCAGGCAGCGACCGTCCGCTCGCGCAGGACGAGGAGGGCTTCCACTCGCTCCACCGCGACCGACAGCCGCTGTACGAGGCGGTGGCCGACGCGCGGGCGCGCGACGTCGACGGGATCGTCCTCGCCGCAGCCGGGGTACACGTCGAGCTCGGTGCCGTCGACGAGCTTGCCGAGCTCGTTCCCGGCGACGGGCCCGTCGAGCTGGTCGCCGACGAGCACGTGTCGGGCATCCACGGGATCCGCGCGCAGGTCGCCCTCGGTGCGCGGGACGTGGCGCTGCACGAGGTGCCGGCGGGCGAGGCCGCGAAGACGGCGGCCGTGGTCGAGCGCCTCTGGGGCCGGTTCGAGATCGGCCGGGACGGCGGCGTGGTCGCGCTGGGCGGCGGGTCGGCCACGGACGTGGCGGGCTTCGCGGCCGCGACCTACATGCGCGGCGTCGCGTGGACAGCGGTGCCGACGACGCTGGTCGGCCAGGTCGACGCGGGGATCGGAGGCAAGACCGCGATCGACCTGCCGGGCGCGAAGAACGTGGTCGGGGCGTTCCACTGGCCGGGGCGCGTCGTGTGCGATCCCTCGCTCCTGACCACGCTTCCCGAGGCGGAGCGGCTGAACGGGCTCGCCGAGGTCGTGAAGACCGGACTGCTCGCGGGAGAGCCGTTCTGGGAGCGGTCCGAGCTCGACCAGGTGCGTGCCTGCGCGTCCTTCAAGGCGGGCGTGTGTCTCGCCGATCCGTACGACCGGGGCACGCGGACACAGCTGAACCTGGGTCACACCTTCGCGCACGCGCTGGAGGCGTCGGCTGGATACCGGCTACCGCACGGTCGCGCGGTCGCGCTCGGGCTGCTCGCCGCGCTGCGGCTCTCCGGGCTCGAGGACGAGCGCAGGCTCGTCGAGGAGCTTCTCGCGCCCGAGCCCGTCGCCGTCGACCTCGACAGCGCGTGGTCGGCGCTTCGCCGCGACAAGAAGGCCACGGGCCGGACGCCACGGCTCGTCCTGCTCGATGCGCCGGGCAGTCCCCGGTGGGGCGTCGAGCTTCCCGAGGCCGACGTCCGTCGCGCTCTCGCCGGGCTGATCGCCTGAGCGCCAGTAGCATCGAGGCGTGCGCATCGACGTGCTCAACGGGGTCAACCTCGACCTGCTCGGGCGGCGTGACCCGGCCGTCTACGGGAGCGACTCGCTCCGCGACCTCGAGACCCGGATCTACGCATGGGCGCTCGAGCTCGAGCTCCAGGTCCGGTGCCGTCAGACGAACCACGAGGGCGAGTACGTCGAGTTCATCCACGCCGCGCTCGACGGAGCGGACGGGCTCGTGCTCAACCCCGGCGCCTGGACGCACTACAGCTGGGCGATCCGTGACGCGCTCGAGCCGTTCCCGGGACCGGTCGTCGAGGTGCACCTTTCAGACGTCGACGCCCGGGAGGAGTGGCGTCGCAGCAGCGTGCTCGAGGGATTCACCGCCGACCGGGTGGTCGGCGAGGGCATCGACGGCTATCGCCGGGCACTCGGGTACCTCGCGCGCCGCCGAGAGGCATGACCCGGATCGAACGCCTCGCGGCCGGCCTCTCCGAGCCGCTGCTCGTGTCGGGTCTCGTGAACGTCCGGTACCTGTCGGGCTTCGTCTCCTCGAACGTTGCACTCCTCGTCGACCCCGCGGGCGACGCGACGCTCTACACGGACTTCCGCTACGCCGAGGCGGCGCGGCAGGTCGAGGGCGTGAGGTTCGAGGAGACGCCGCGGAGCGTCCTGACGGCGCTCGGAGAGCGGCTTTCCGGCCGACGGATCGGGGTCGAGGCCGCCCACCTGACGCTCGCCGGCGCGGATCTCCTGCGCGGGAGCGGGGTCGAGCTCATGTCGACCACCGGGCTCGTGGAGGCGCTGCGGGCCGTGAAGGAGCCCGGCGAGCTCGAGCTGCTGCGCAGGGCGGCCGCGATCTCGGACCGCGTCTTCGGCGAGCTCGCCCGTGAGCCGTTCGTCGGCCGCCCCGAGGCGGAGCTCGCTTGGTGGCTCGAGCAGGCCTGGCGCGAGGCCGGCGCGGACGGCCCCTCGTTCGGCGCGGTCGTCGCGTCCGGGGAGAACGGCGCGCGACCGCACGCGACACCCCGCGACACCGCGATCCCCGAGGGCACGCTCGTCGTCGTCGACGCGGGTTGCACGGTGGGCGGCTACGCCTCCGACTGCACTCGCACGTTCTTCACCGGCGAGCCGCAGGGACGGCTGCGGGAGCTCTACGACCTCTGCCTCACCGCCCAGCTCGACGGGCTGGCGGGCATCCGCCCGGGCGCCTCGGGGCGGGACGTGGACGCCGCCTCCCGGGTCGCGATCGCCGCGGCCGGCATGGGCGACCTGTACGGCCACGGGCTCGGCCACGGCATCGGGCTGGACGTCCACGAGGAGCCGACCCTGCGCCCCGAGTCGGGCGCGGTGCTCGAACCGGGCAACGTCGTGACGGTCGAGCCCGGCCTGTACGTCCCCGGCGAGGCCGGCGTGCGCATCGAGGACACGGTCGTGGTCACAGAGGACGGCTGCGAGCGACTGACCACGGCCACGAAGGAGCCGATCTGGGTCGGGTAGGTAGCCTGCCCGCGTCATGGCGGAGATCGTCAACACGAACCAGTTCCGGAACGGGATGCACATCGAGCACCGCGGCTCCGTCTGGCGCATCGTCGAGTTCCAGCACGTCAAGCCCGGGAAGGGCGGGGCGTTCGTCCGCACGAGGCTGAAGAACCTCGAGAGCGGCGCGGTCGTCGACGACACCTTTCGCGCCGGCGAGAAGTTCCCGCGGGTGCACACCGAGGTCAAGAGCGTCCAGTTCCTCTACGACGACGGCAGCGAGGCGCATTTCATGGACGAGGAGACCTACGAGCAGTTCGGCCTGCCGCGCGCCGACATCGCCGGCGAGCTCGCGTACATGCTGCCGTCCTCGACCGTGCAGGTCCTCCAGGTGAACGGCAAGCCGTCGGGTCTCCAGCTGCCCGCCTCGGTCGAGCTCGCGGTCGCGGACACCGAGCCCGGCGTCAAGGGCGACACGGTCTCGAACGTGACGAAGCCTGCGACGCTGGAGACCGGCGCGGTCGTCCAGGTGCCGCTGTTCGTGAACGTGGGGGAGCGCATCAAGGTCGACCCCCGCGAGGCGCGCTACATCTCCAGAGCCTGATGCGGTCTCCTGGCACCTGGCCGCAGGCCAGGTGCCCAACGATCGCCCCGCGGGCAAGGCGCTAGGCTCCTGCCGTGCCCCAGCTCGTGGACACCACCGTCCGGCTGCTGTCGCAAGAGCCGCTCGCCGGGCGGATCCCGACGGGGGAGGTGCTCAGGATCGCGCAGATCCTCGACGGCGCCGGCTTCGCGTGCCTCGAGGTCTCCGGCGGCGGGGTGTTCGACGCGTCGGTGCGGCGCAGCGTCGAGAGCCCGTGGGAGCGGATCCGCGCCATCGACGCCCGGACGAGCACGCCGCTCGGGATCGCGCTCCGCGGGCGCTTCCTCGTCGGCTCGAAGCCCGTCTCCCAGGACATCGTGCGCCGCTTCGTCGCCTGCGCCGCCGAGAACGGCATCGACGTCTTTCGATTGCACGACCCGCTCAACGACGTCTCGAACCTGGGCGAGGCGGGCGACGCGATCGTCGGCGCCGGGCGCCAGCTCCACGTCGGTCTCGTCTACAGCCCCGGCCGCACCGGGGAGGTGGACGCTCTCGTGGAGCAGGCGAAGCGCCTCGGAGACCTCGGTGCAGCGCGCGTCCTGCTCAACGACCCGACGGGGGCGCTCCTGCCGCACGTCACGCAGGAGCTCGTCGAGCGTCTCGCGGAAGCAAGCGGGCTCCCGGTCGGCCTGTACGTCCAGGCGGCCGGGGGGACGGCGCTCGCGAACGCGCTCGTGGCGACGCGCGTCGGCGCCGACCTGGTCGCGACCGCCGTGTACCCGCTGGCGCTCGCCCTGCACCGCATCGCGGGCGAGTCGCTCGTGGAGGCCCTGCACGGGCTCGGCCGCGACACCGGGGTGGACGTGGGGCGGCTGTGGGAGGCCTCGGACGTCGTCGACGAGCACATCGGCGACGAGCCGCTCGCGCCGCTCGCGCCCAGGATCGCGGTGCGCGCGGCGGAGTACGACCTCCCCGCGGGTCTGGTCGCGGCGCTCGACCTCCACCTGCGGGCGCACGCCGCGGGCGACCGCCTGCTCGACGCGCTCACGGAGGTCGTGCGGATCCGCGAGGAGGCGGGCTGGCCGCCGCTCGCCGCCCCGATCGGGCAGATCCTCGGCTCGCAGGCGCTGCTCAACGTCCTCTCGGCGCGGCGCTACGGCACGGTGCTGGACGAGTTCCGTCAGCTCGTGACGGGCAGCTACGGGACGCCGCCCGCGCCGATCGAGCCCGCCATCCGACGTGCGGTCGAGCTGCTCGCGCACGACGCGCCGGCGCTGGACGACGACCCGCCGAGCGCGGAGGACGTCCGCGAGGCGGCGGACGGCCTCGCGTCGTCGGAGGAGGATCTCGTGCTGCTCGCGATGTTCGGCAGCGAGGCGGAGGCGCTGCTCCGCTCGATCCGGCAACGGCACTCGCGGGAGGCGTCCCTGCTCGGGGGCGACGTCGACGTGCAGCGGGCCGAGCGCATCCGCGAGCTGGTGCGGATCGTGCAGGAGTCCGGCGTCGGCGAGATCGAGATCGAGGACGAGGGCATGCGCGTCTCGGTGCGCCGCGCGGACGAGCCGGCCGTCGCGGTCGCGGGCACCACCACCGGCCTCGTGGCGGTGGCGCCCCTGGAGCCTGGGCCGGGCGCCGGCCCAGCCGCGGGCTCGATCCGGGTCGAGTCGCCGATGGTCGGGGTCTTCTACCGGGCGCCTCAGCCCGGCGCGCCGGCGTTCGTCGAGGTCGGCGACGTCGTCGTGGCCGGACAGACCCTGTGCGTGCTCGAGGCGATGAAGCTCTTCAACGAGCTGACGGCGGACGTCGACGGCCGGATCATGGCGATTCACGTGGACAACGGCCAGCCCGTCGAGTTCGGGACGCTGCTGTTCGAGCTGGAGTCCCTCGCCGCGCCCCCGGTCCTGTAGGGCATGCCCATGTTCTCCCGTGTCCTCGTCGCGAATCGGGGCGAGATCGCCGTCCGCGTGATCCGCGCGCTCCACGAGCTCGGCGTCGAGGCCGTCGCCGTCTACTCGACCGCCGACCGGGACGCGCTGCACGTCCGGCTCGCCGACCACGCGGTCTGCCTCGGCCCTCCCGCCGCCTCCGAGAGCTACCTGCGGATCCCGAACGTCGTCGCCGCGGCCGCGACGACCGGCTGCGAGGCGGTTCACCCCGGATACGGGTTCCTCGCCGAGAACCCGGCGTTCGCCCGCGCGTGCGCGGAGAGCGACCTCGTCTTCGTGGGCCCCACGCCCGAGGTGATGGAACGGCTGGGAGACAAGGCAGCCGCGAAGGACGAGCTGCGTGCCGCCGGCGTCCCGCTCGTGCCGGGGACCGACGGCCCCGCGTCGCTCGCCGAGATCCGGGCCGCCGCGGACGAGCTCGGCTACCCCGTCCTGCTCAAGGCGACGGCAGGCGGGGGCGGGAGGGGGATGAGGCGGGTCGACGCGCCGAAGCAGCTGGAGGAGGCGTTCGGGTCGGCCGCGGCGGAGGCCGACGCGGCGTTCGGGGACGGCTCGCTCTACCTCGAGAAGATCGTCACGCCGGCGCGGCACGTCGAGGTGCAGGTCCTGTGCGACGCGGCGGGCGGCATCCTCACGCTCGGGGAGCGCGAGTGCTCGATCCAGCGGCGCCACCAGAAGCTCCTCGAGGAGTCGCCGTCGCCCGCGCTCACGCCGGAGACGCGCGAGGAGCTCGAGGCATCGGTCACCCGCGCGTGCGCCGCCGTCGGCTACCTCGGCGCGGGGACGTTCGAGTTCCTGCTCGGCCCGGACGGCGTGCCCTGCTTCATCGAGGTCAACTGCAGGCTCCAGGTCGAGCATCCGGTGTCGGAGCTCGTGACGAGCCTCGACCTCGTCCGCGAGCAGCTCCGGATCGCGTCCGGCGAGGCGCTCGCGCTCACGGGCCGCGCGCCGCGTCGGGGGCACGCGATCGAGATCAGGATCAACGCCGAGGACCCGGCCCGGGGGTTCGTGCCCACGCCGGGGCGGGTGCTGCGGTTCCGCCCGCCGCTCGGGCCCGGTGTCAGGGTCGACACGGGGATCGAGGAGGGGATGGAGATCCCGCCCTTCTACGACTCCCTGATCGCCAAGGTGATCGTGTCGGACAACGACCGGCCGGCCGCGATCGCCAGGGCCGTCCGGGCGCTCGGGGAGCTCGACGTCGACGGGATACCGACGACGAGGGACCTGGCGCTCGACGTGCTCCGCTCCGACGGGTTCGCGGCCGGGGACTACTCGACCGGCTACCTTGACGAGATGGGAACCGCCCTGCCGTCGCTCCGCTCCGCATGACGGGTGAGGCGACGCGGCCCATCGGTCGCAGACGGGCCCGTCGGCAGGCGCTGTTCCTGCTCTACCAGTGGGATCTCACCCGGCAGCCGCTGGAGGCGCTGTTCGAGGGCTCGCCCGACGAGTTCGCGTCCTCGCTCGCGGAGGCGGTCGCCGCCAAGGCACCCGCGCTCGACGCCCGCATCACGGCGGCGTCGCCCGACTGGCCCGCCGACCGCCTGGGTACGCTCGAGCGCAACATCCTGCGCATCGGGGTGCACGAGCTCGAGGAGGGAACGGTGCCGGCTGAGGTCGCGATCAACGAAGCCGTCGAGCTGGCGAAGCGCTATGCGACCGACGACGCCGCGCGGCTCGTGAACGGCATCCTGGGCGGCGTGCAGCGGGAGGCGACGTGAGCGAGGCCGACGAGCTCCTCGAGCGCGCCGAGGGCCTGCTCGAGCGGCTGCGCACCCGCGTCGACGCGCTCGAGGCGAGCGCCGACTCGGGCGGGGACGTCGACGAGGCGGTCGACGGGCTCGCCGAGATCGCGGAGCTCGCGAAGGAGATCGAGGCGGAGCTCCAGCGGGCGCGCCAGGCCGCCGATGCGGGCGCCTGACGAGCTGCTCGAGCTCGTCGAGGAGTCGCTCGCGGAGCTGCGGCTCGACGCAGCGCTCGGGGCGCTCGAGGAGCCGATCCGCTACGCGCTCGGCGGCGGCGGCAAGCGGATCCGGCCGGTGCTCTGCCTCGCGGTCTGCGAGGCCGCCGGCGGCCGACCCGAGGACGCGGTCCGGCCCGCGACCGCGCTCGAGCTCGTCCACACGTTCTCTCTCGTCCACGACGACCTGCCCGCACTCGACGACGACGACGAGCGGCGGGGCCGTCCGAGCGTCCACGTCGCGTTCGGCGAGGCCGTCGCCCTGCTCGCCGGCGACGCACTGCTCGCCGAGGGCATCGGTCTCGCCGCCCGCTGCGCCCGTCCCGAGATCGCACGCGAGCTCGCCGAGGCGACGCTCGGGATGATCGGCGGGCAGTACCTCGACGTGACCGGCGCGGGCGTGCGCCTCGACGAGCTCCATCGCCTCAAGACCGGCCGGCTCTTCGCCGCTGCGGTCGGGCTCGGTCTCTGGGCGGCGGACGTCCAGGCGGCCCTCCAGCGGCCGTGGCGGGCGTTCGGCGAGGAGCTCGGCGTGCTCTTCCAGGCGGTCGACGACGTGCTCGACGGCGACGGCTACGCGGTGGAGCTCGGCGCCGACGGCGCGCGACGACTCGCGGGCGAGTCGGCGCGGCGGGCGCGCGCGCGGCTGGAGTCGCTCGACGCCGACACGACGGTGCTCGCAGAGCTCGTCGACGGCCTCGCCGTCCGGACCTCCTAGCTCCCGCCGGTGAAGTCCTTGTTGCGGAGCTCGTTGCAGGCGTCGCTCTGCTCGAATCCCGTGCTCAGGTCGCCGCCCAGCTGCTGGAGCGAGGTGAGGGTCGCCTTGACCTGGTCGGCCGCGGTCCCGAGCACTCCGAGGACGGACTGTCCGGTCGCGACGAGGCCCGCAGCGCCGCTCGGCGCGCTCTGCACGAGGTCGCGCACCTGATTGGCGTCCTGCTGGAGCTGGTCGCCGAGCGCGTTCACGTCCTGCTGTGCCTGGTCGGCGGAGTCGGTGTCCGGCGGGCCGATCTGCTGCAGACCGTCGACGAGCTCCGTCGTCGCGCTCGACGCCTGGTTCGCCGCGGCCTTCAGGTCGTCGCTCGTCACCCCGAGCCCCTGCGACGCGACCCCTCTGATGGCCGTGCTGACGCTGTTCGCCCAGGTGTCGAGCTCCGTGCACACGTCGTTCGCCCACGACTCCGCGCTCGAGCCGTTGTCGCCGCCGCCGCACCCCGCGGCGGTGACGCAGAGCAGCGCGAGTGCCGCGAGAAGCGGGACGAAGGAGGCGCGGCGCACCGGCATGTGACGCATCTTGGCACGATCCGCGCATGCCGAGAAAGCGTCTCGACCTCGTGCTCGTCGAGCGGGGGCTCGCCGAGAGCCGCGCGCAGGCGCAGGCGCTCGTGCTCGCCGGGCTCGTGCCGGGCTTCGCGAAGCCCGGCCAGCAGGTCGCGGACGACGTCGAGCTCGAGGTGCGCCGGCCGCCGAGGTTCGTCTCGCGTGGCGGCGAAAAGCTCGCGCACGCGCTCGACGCGCTCGCGGTCGACCCGGCGGGCAAGGACTGCCTCGACCTCGGCGCGTCGACCGGCGGCTTCACGGACTGCCTGCTCCAGGGCGGCGCCGCGCGCGTGATCGCCCTCGACGTCGGGCACGGGCAGCTCCATCCTCGACTGCGTGCGGACGACAGGGTGGTGGTGCTCGAGCGCGTGAACGCCCGCCGCCTGGAGTCGCTTCCGTTCCCGCCCGAGCTCGTCACCTGCGACGTGTCGTTCATCTCGGCCACGCGCGTCCTGCCGCCCGCGCTCGCCCTCTGCGTCCCGGGCTGGCAGGCCCTCGTGCTCGTCAAGCCGCAGTTCGAGGCGGGGCGCTCCGACGCGCCGAAGGGCGTCGTGCGCGACCCCGAGGTGCACCGGCGGGTGCTGCGCGACTTCTGCGCGGCCGCCGGGACGTGGGGCGCGCGGGTGGCCGGGATCGTAGACTCGGGTCACCCGGGGCCGAAGGGGAACCGGGAGTTCGTCGTCCACCTGATCGCGAGCGAGACGCCCTCCGCCCCCAATGAGCTCGAGCCCCGGATCGACGCGGCCGTCGGCTGAGCGCCGACCGATCGCGCGCGCCGCGCTCGTCACCCACGGCCGTCCCGAGCAGGTCGAGGACGGCGTCGAGCGGCTCGTGACGCTCGCACGCCGCTCGGGCGTCGAGCTGATCGTGACCGCGGACGAGGCGCGTCACCACGGCCTCGCCCCGCACGGAGATCCGGCCGGCGCGGAGCTCGTGGTCGTGCTCGGGGGCGACGGCACCATGCTTCGCGCCCTCCGGCTCTACCTCGGGACGGGCGTGCCGGTGCTCGGCGTGAACTTCGGGCGCGTGGGCTTCCTCAGCTCGGTGCAGCCGGACGAGCTCGAGGAAGGGGTGGCGCGCGCGTTCTCCGGGGACCTCGAGACGGTCGAGCTGCCGACGCTCGAGGCCGAGGTCGGAGGCGACTCGCACGTCGCCGTGAACGACGTCGTCGTCACGTCGGGCGAGCTCGGGCGGATGGTCGAGCTCGAGTGGGCCGTCGGCGGAGAGGACCTCGGCCGCGTTCCGTGCGACGGCATCATCTGCTCGACACCGTCGGGGTCGACCGCCTACAACCTCTCGAACGGTGGTCCCGTGCTGATGTGGGGGCTCGACGCGATGGCGACGACCTTCGTCGCGCCGCACTCCCTGCATGCGAGGCCGCTCGTCGTGCCGCGCGGGAAGGAGGTCGTGATCTGGAACCGCACCGCCGACGTCCCCGCGGTCGTGCTCGTCGACGGGCACCGGGTCGGCGACGCAGGCCCGGGAGAGCGGATCGCGACCCGCCTGGGTGACGCCCGCTCGCTCCTCGCGACGCTGCCGGAGGCGACGTTCGTGCGTCGCTACCGCGAGAGCTTCTCGACCTAGGGCCTCTCGCGGAAGGGACTCGGGAGCCACTTGTGTTGATTCAACACAAGCGTCGTGGCCACGGTTTCGACCCGCCGTCTCGAGCACGCCGGTCACAGGACGGATGGGACACTGTCCGCCGGAGAGCCGCCTGTCTACGATCCCTGCGTGCTGCGCAGGCTGCGGATCGAGAATCTCGTCCTGATCCGCGAGGCCGAGCTCGAGCTCGACCCTGGCCTCGTCGCGCTGACCGGCGAGACGGGCGCGGGGAAGACGATCGTCACGCAGGCGATCGGCCTCCTGCTGGGCGCGAAGGGCGACGCCGCCGCGGTCGGGGCGGCCGCCGGCGAGGCCTTCGTCGAGGCCGAGCTGGACGTGCCCGCCGGCTTCTTCGACGAGGACGGCCTCGAGGCCCTACGCGAGCTGCGGCCCGACGGCGAGCCGGGCCTCGTCGTCGCCCGTCGGGTCGGCGGCGACGGCCGCTCCCGCGCCTACGCCTGGGGGCGGAGCGTCGCCCGCGAGGACCTCGTCGCCGCCACCGAGCGCCTGCTCGCCCTCTCCGGACAGTTCGCACAGCGCAGGCTCGCCCGGGCCTCGCACCAGCTCGACCTGCTCGACGCCTTCGTCGGGCCCGAGCAGGGAGCGCGCCGAACCGAGGCGCGCGAGGCGTGGCGCGCCCTCCAGGCCGCCGTGCAGCGGCTCGCCGAGCTCGAGCAGAACGCGGACGCCGAGCACGCGCGGCTCGGCGAGCTCGAGGCTCTCGTCGCGGACACGGACGGGCTGTCGCCCGGCGACGAGGACGCCCTGCGGCGCGAGCACGAGCGCAGCCGACACGTCACCGAGCTCGCCGAGGGCGTCTCGGCGGCGCTCGCGGCGATCGACCCGGAGGACGGCGTCGGCGCCCGGGCGCTCGCGGCGGAGGCGGAGCGGGCGCTCGCTGCGGGCGGACGGATCGCACCGGAGCTCGACGCGGCGGCGGGGGAGCTCCGAGACGCGGCGCTGCGGCTCGGTGAGGTCGCGAGCGACCTGCGGCGGTTCACGGACACGCTCGACACGGATCCCGCCCGCGCGGCCGGGGTCGAGGAGCGCCTCGACCGGATCGCCGACCTCCGCCGGCGCTACCGGGCGGCGAGCCTCGAGGAGCTCCTCGGACGACGGGCGGCGGCGCTCGATGAGCTCGACGGTCGGAAAGGCGGGGGCGACCCGCTGGAGCAGGCTCGAGGCGCGCGGGCGGCCGCGGAGGCGCGCTTCACGGCCGTGGCGGAGAGCCTCACGGCCGCGCGTCGCGACGCTGCCGGCCCCTTCGCCGACGCGGTCGCGCGCGAGCTCGCCGACCTGGGCATGGGCGAGGGCGAGTTTCGGGTGGAGCTCGGACGACGGGAGCCCGGCCCGAGGGGGAGCGACGGCGCAGTGTTCCTCGTCCGCCCCAACGCCGGGCTCCCGCTCGCGCCGGTCGCGGAGACCGCGTCGGGAGGCGAGCTGTCGCGGATCGCTCTCGCGCTGGCGGCCGTCGCCGGTGGCGAGACGCTCGTGCTGGACGAGATCGACGCGGGGGTCGGCGGCGAGACCGCGCATCGTGTCGCCGGGGTGCTGCAGCGCCTCTCGCAGCGCGCGCAGGTGCTGACGATCACGCACCTCCCGCAGATCGCAAGCGTCGCCGACCAGCACCTCCGCGTCGAGAAGGTCCCGGGCGACCCGACCCACACGCGGATCGCGGCGCTCGACGCGGCCGAGCGGCGGGACGAGCTCGAGCGCATGCTCGGCGGCGAGGAGTTCGTCGCCGCGGTCACCGCCGAGGAGTCGTGAACGCGGTCGTCGGCCCGGCGCGGCTCGGTCGGCGCACGAAGGACCTCGTCAAGCGCCTGCGGCCCGAGGACGTCGCGATCGTCGACCATGCGGACATCGACCGGGTGTCGGCGGAGGAGCTCGTCGAGACGGGCGTTCGCGTGGTGGTGAACGTCTCGCCCTCCTCGACCGGGCGCTTCCCCAACGTCGGGCCGCTCGAGCTCGTGCGGGCGGGCGTCCGGCTGGTCGACGCGCCGGGGGCAACGCTCTTCGACGTGCTCTCCGACGGGGAGCCCGTGCGTGTCGAGAACGGGGAGGTCTGGCGCGACGGGACGATGCTCGCGGCGGGGACCGAGCTCGACGTCCCGTCGCTCGAGATCGCGCTCGTCGAGCAGCAGGGGCGGCTTTCCCAGGCGCTCGAGGCGTTCGCGGAGAACACGCTGCTGCACCTCCGCGGCGAGGCCCAGAGCCTGGCGGCAGGGCTCCCGCTCCCGGCGCTGCGGACGAGATTCCGGGACCGGCACGCGCTCGTGGTGGCGCGCGGCCCCGGCTACAAGTCCGACCTGCGGATGGTGCGGCCCTACATCCGGGACTTCCGCCCGGTCCTCGTCGCCGTCGACGGCGGCGCCGACGCGCTTCGCGAGGTCGGCCTCACGGCCGACGTGATCGTGGGGGACTTCGACTCGGTCTCGGATGCGGCGCTGCGTGGGGGCGCGGAGCTCGTCGTCCACGCGTATGCGGGCGGCACGGCGCCCGGCGCGGAGCGGCTGCGACGTCTCGGACTCGACTTCGTCACGGTCTCGGCGCCCGGGATCAGCGAGGACCTCGCGCTCCAGCTGGCCCACGAGAAGGGCTCCTCGCTGATCGTGGCGGTCGGGACGCACTTCAACCTCGTCGAGTTCCTCGAGCGCGACCGCGCGGGGATGGCGTCGACGTTCGTCACGCGGCTCAAGGTCGGGGAGTCCCTCGTCGACGCGAAGGGAGTCTCGCGGCTCGTCAGCCCCCATGTCGGCATCTGGCCGCTCGCGGTCTTCGGCGCGATCGGGATCGCCGTGATCGTCGGCGCGGTCGTCGCGTCACCGGGCCTGCGCACCGTGATCGAGTCGATCACGCGGGCGATCGCGAACGGGCTCGGCCTGTAGCGGGGCACGGGGCGCGGGCCACCCGTGCGCACTTTGCGAGACTGAGGCGCTGTGTTCGACCTCCGCTACCACGTCGCGTCGCTGGCCGCCGTGTTCGTCGCGCTCGTGATCGGGATCTTCGTCGGGGTCGGCCTCTCCGGCCGCGGGTTCGTGAACGACGCGGAGCGCAAGAACCTCGAGGCGCGCATCGACGAGCTGCGAGCGGAGCGCGACTCGGCCGCGGCCCGCGCGACGAGCGCCGAGCGGCGCGGCGACGCGCTCGACGAGTTCGCCAACGCGACGTATCCGAGCCTCGTCGGCCGGCGGCTTGCCGGGACGGCCGTGGGAATCGTGTTCGTCGGCTCCGTCGACCAGAGCCTCGCGGGGACGATCCGGCGCACGATCACGGATGCTGGAGGCCGCGTCGTGCGGCTGCGTGCGTTCAGGGTCCCGCTCGACGCCGACGCGGTCGACCGGACGCTCGGCTCCGACCCGGACACGCGCGACCTGGCGGGGGTCGAGCGGCGCACGCGTCTCGGCGGCGCGATCGCGAGAGAGCTCGTCTCGGGTGGGCAGACTCCCGTGCTCGACCGCCTCTCCTCGGTCCTCGTCGAGGAGCAGCTCGGCCTCTCGAAGGGGCCGCTCGGCGCCGTCGTGATCGCACGGCCCGCACGCCCGCAGCGAGGTGGGACGGAGGACTTCCTCTCTGGGCTCTACGCCGGTCTCGCGGCCGCCTCGGTGCCGACCGTCGGCGTCGAGGCCGGTGGGGCGCGCCCGAGCGCGATCCCTCCGTTCCGCTCGAGCGGGCTCTCGACCGTCGACGCGGTCGACACCCCGGTCGGGCAGGTCGCGCTCGTGCTCTTGCTCGAGGGCGCCCGACCGGGCAGCTACGGGCTCGGGCAGGACGCGGTCGACGGGGTGGTGCCGGCCGGGCCGTTGCCGACGCCCGGCACGTGAGCGGGCTGACCGTGCTCGTCGCCGCGCGCGACGAGGAGGCGTGCATCGGCGACGCGGTGCGCCGGCTGCGGACGGCGTTCCCGGACGCGGAGGTCGTCGTCGCCGACGACGGCTCGCGCGACGGCACCGCCGCGGCGGCCGAGGAGGCGGGCGCGAGGGTCGTGCGGCTTCCGCGACGGGGCAAGGGGCAGGCGCTGACGCTCGCCGAGCGGGAGTGCGGCTCGGGCCCTCTGCTGCTCTGCGACGCCGACCTCGACGGTGAGCTCGGCCTGCTCGCCGAGCGCGGCGCCGATCTCGCGATCGCGCGCTTCGCCCGGCGCTCCGGCGGCGGGTTCGGGCTCGCGAAGCGCGCCGCGCGGGCCCTGATCGCGCGCTGCTGCGGCCGGCTGATGGCCGAGCCGCTCTCGGGGCAGCGCCTCCTCTCCGAGCGTGCTCGCGCGGAGGTGTTTCCGCTCGCGGCCGGGTTCGGGGTCGAGACGCGGATGACGATCGACGCGGTGCGTGCCGGTCTGGACGTCGAGGAGGTGGAGCTCGATCTCGCGCACCGCCCGACGGGGCGGGATCTCCTCGGCTTCGCGCACCGCGGGCGGCAGCTGCTC
This sequence comes from uncultured Actinomycetes bacterium, assembly GCA_963710125.1. Taxonomy (GTDB): domain Bacteria; phylum Actinomycetota; class Thermoleophilia; order Gaiellales; family Gaiellaceae; genus Gaiella. The sequence goes on from CAVPZH010000018.1 coordinate 479,251, forward strand.
GACCTGACGCTCGCCTGCGGGCCCACGGCCACGAACTTCCGCGGCCTCCGCCTGCCCCTGGTCGGCGGGCTGGTCGCCGTCGGGGCGCCGAGCGTGGCGCCGGTCGCCGCGCTCGGCCTCGCGGACGATCTGTGGAGCGGCCCGGAGCGGGGCCTGCGCGCCCACCTGCGCGCGGGGACGACGACGGGCACGCTGAAGCTCGTGGGGATCCCGCTGTGGGCGCTGTGGCGCACCCGGTCGCCGTCGGCTGCGCTGCTCGTTGCGCTCTCCGCGAACCTGCTCAACCAGCTCGACACGCGGCCGGGAAGGGCGCTCAAGGCGTTTCTCCTCGGCTCGCTGCTCCTCCGCAGCAGGGCCCGCGGCGCGCTCGCCGTGGCCGTCCTGCTCGCTCCGTACGATCACCGCGAGATGACGATGCTCGGGGACGCAGGATCGAACGCGCTCGGCGCCGTGCTAGGTTTGGATTCCGTGAGGCGGCTGACCGGCGCGCGGAGAATCGGAGCGATCGGAGCGCTCGCCGCCGTCACCCTCGTCGGCGACCGCCGCTCGCTCGGCGCGATGATCGAGTCGTCCCCGGGTCTCGGGGCGCTCGACCGGCTCGGACGGTACCCGTGACGCGCGTCCGCCGGCGTTGCCGCCCGACGTCGCCCGCGGCACCCGAGGGGCGCGCGTGACCGACGGGCCGGCGACCCGCTACGTCTTCGTCACGGGCGGCGTCGTGTCGGCTCTCGGGAAGGGGATCGTCGCCGCCTCGCTCGGCCGTCTCCTGAAGGCCCGCGGCCTGCGGGTGCGCGCGCAGAAGTTCGATCCCTACCTCAACGTCGACCCGGGCACGATGAGCCCCTTCCAGCACGGCGAGGTGTTCGTCACCGAGGACGGCGCCGAGACCGACCTCGACCTCGGCCACTACGAGCGGTTCGTCGACGAGAACCTCTCCCGGAACGCGAGCCACAGCGCCGGCGCGATCTGGGACACCGTGCTGCGCAAGGAGCGCCGCGGCGAGTTCCTCGGGGCGACCGTGCAGGTGATCCCGCACATCACGAACGAGATCAAGAGCAGGATCCGTCGCGGCGCGAAGTCCGACCCGGCGGATGTCGTCATCTCGGAGATCGGCGGCACCGTCGGGGACATCGAGTCGCTCCCGTTCCTCGAGGCGATCCGGCAGTTCCGCCGCGAGGTCGGTCCGGAGAACGTGCTCTACCTCCACGTGACGCTCGTCCCGTTCATCGAGGCGGCCGGCGAGCTCAAGACGAAGCCGACGCAGCACTCCGTGAACGAGCTGCGCAGGATCGGCATCCATCCCGACGCGGTCGTCTGTCGCTCGCGCGACCTCCTCTCCGAGGAGATCCGCGACAAGATCGCCCTGTTCGCGGACATCGACCCGAAGGCGGTGTTCTCCTCGCCCGACCTGCCCGACGTCTACCTCGTGCCGGAGCACCTCGCCGCGGAGGGCCTCGACGCGTACGTCTGCGCCCGCCTCGGCCTCTCCACGCCGCCCCCCGACCTCGCGGAGTGGAACGAGCTCACCGACCGGATCGCCGAGCAGCACGACGAGGTGCAGATCGCGCTCGTCGGCAAGTACGTGAAGCTGCACGACGCCTACCTCTCGGTGCACGAGGCCCTGAAGCACGCGGGCGTCGCGAGCGGCGCGCGCGTGAACGTCACGTGGGTCGACGCGGAGCACATGTCGTACGAGGAGGCGGCGCGCGAGCTCGAGCAGGTCGACGGGGTGCTCGTGCCCGGCGGGTTCGGCTCACGCGGCTGGGAGGGCAAGCTCCTCGCGTGCCGGGTCGCCCGCGAGCGCGGGATCCCGTACCTCGGCATCTGCCTCGGGATGCACGTCGCGGTCTCGGAGTTCGCGCGCCACGTGGCGGGTCTCGAGGGCGCGAACTCGACCGAGATGGACCCGGAGACGCCGTTTCCGGTGATCGACCTCCTCCCCGAGCAGAAGGAGATCGAGGAGCTCGGGGGCACGATGCGCCTGGGCGCGCAGGCGGTCGAGCTCGCCGACGGCACGCGGGCGCGGGAGATCTACGACGAGGCCGTCGTGCACGAGCGTCACAGGCACCGCTACGAGGTCAACAACCAGTACCGCGACCGGCTCGTCGAGCACGGCCTCGTGGTCTCGGGGACGTTCCAGCAGGGGCGGCTGGTCGAGATCGTCGAGCTCCCCGACCACCCGTGGTTCGTCGCGAGCCAGTTCCACCCCGAGTTCAAGTCGCGGCCGACCCGCCCGGCGCCGCTGTTCCGCGAGTTCGTCGCGGCCGCGCTCGAGCGGAGCCGGGCGCGCGCGGGCGTGCAGGCCGCGGCGCACTAGCGGGCACGGCCCGTGCAGCAGCCCCTCACCTCGGCGCTCGTCGATCTCTTTCTCGAGCTGTGCGCGATCCCGAGCCCGCCGGGTGACGAGCGGCGGGTCGCCGACCGGGTCGCGCGCGAGCTCGACCGGCTCGGGCTGGACTGGTGGGAGGACGACGCGGCGGCCCGGCTCGGCTCGTCGACGGGCAACCTCGTCTGCCGCATTCCGGCGACCGTGGACGACGGTCTCCCGCTCCTCTTCTGCGCGCATCTCGACACGGTGCCGGTGGACGGCGCGCTCGAGCCGGTGATCGACGAGGGCGTCGTCCGGAACGTCGGCGGCACGATCCTCGGTGCCGACAACAAGGCGGCGGTGGTGGCGATGGTCGAGGCGGCACGGCGGGTCGTCTCGGAGGGACGCCCCCACGGCGGGATCGAGCTCGTGTTCACGCCGAAGGAGGAGATCGGCCTGCTCGGGGCTGGGGAGCTCGACGTGTCGCGGCTTCGGGCCCGGGTGGGGTTCGTCTACGACCAGGCCGCTCCGATCGGCGAGGTCGTGGTCGGCGCCCCGTCCGCCCAGGAGCTCGTCCTCCGTTTCCACGGACGGGCCTCCCACGCGGGCATGTATCCCGAGGAGGGACGCTCGGCGATCGTCGCCGCGGCGCGGGCGATCGTCGACATGCCGCTCGGCCGGATCGACGAGCGGACGAGCGCGAACGTCGGTCTCGTGCACGGCGGCTCCGCCCGCAACATCGTCCCCGAGTGGTGCGAGCTCCAGGCCGAGGTGCGCTCCCACGACCACGGTCGTGTGGGAGAGGTCGTCCAGCAGCTCGTCGACGCAGCCGCCTACGCGGCCGCCGTCTCGGACTGCACGCTCGAGACCGCGATCGAGCCGAAGTACCGCGGCTATCGGCTGCGTCCGGACTCCCCGGCCGTGCGGCTCGCGAGCGAGGGGCTGCGTCGCGCGGGCTTCGAGCCGCGGCTCGCGCTGTCCGGCGGTGCGGCCGACGCGAACGTGTTCAACGAGCGCGGGCTGCCCTGCGCGAACCTCGCGAACGGCATGGTCGACATCCACACCGCGGACGAGCGGATCGCGGTCGACGACCTCGAGCGGATGGTCGACGTCACGCTTGCGATCGTCGACGCCGCACGAGATCTCACGGAGGCCTGATGCCCCTCGGGCTGCGCTGGGGGACGATCAGCGCGGTGTCCGAGCGGCTCGACGGGCTCGCACGGCTCGAGGTGGACGGCCGGCCGTGCGTCGCGTACACGCGTCTCACCGGGCCGGTCGAGACGGGGGACGTCGTCCTCGTCAACACCCAGGCGGGCGAGCTCGGCCTCGGCTCGGGCGGCTTCGACGTCCTCTACGCGAACCTCACGCGCGGGCTGAGGCTCCCGCCGTCGGAGCGCGCCCACGTGATCTCGCTGCCGTACACGCCCGGCCAGCTCGCGACGCGCTTCGCGGAGGAGGACCAGGGCGACGGCACGGCGCGCCTGCCCGGGACGCCGATCGTGTGCACCGGGCTCCACAGCCAGCTCGCGCCGGTCTGCGCCGCCCTCTCCGGCCGGCGGGTCGTCTATGTCCAGCTCGCCGGCGGCGCGCTCCCGGTCACGCTCTCCGATGCCCTGCGGACGCTCAAGGCGCGAAAGCTCGTGGACGCGGCGATCGCGGTCTCTCCCTGCGTGGACGGCGACGTGCACTGCGTGACGGTCGCCTCGGCGCTGCTGCAGGCGGCGGCACGCGGCGCGGAGGTCGTCGTGTGCGGGATCGGGCCGGGGATCGTGGGCACGGGCTCGCGCTTCGGCCACGGCGGGCTCGCGGTCGCCGACGCCGCGAACGCCGCCGCCGCGCTGGGCGGCCGTCCGGTCGTCGCGCCGCGGGTCTCGTTCGCAGACACGCGGGAGCGGCATCGGGGACTCTCGCACCACACACGCTCGGCACTGGAGCTCTGCCTCGGCGGGCCACGGGTGGCGTGGCCGCAGGGGCTCGCCGCGCCGGAGGGCGTCGCCGTCGAGGAGGTCGACGTGACCGGGTGGGAGACAGCGTGCGCGTCGCTGCCCCTGGAGCACATGGGACGAGGGCCTCGCGACGATCCATGGTTCTTCGCGTGCGCGTTCGCGGCCGGTCGTCTGGCCGCAGGAGACACGTCGCCGCGCGCCGTGGCGGGCCCGTGACGGTGCGGTATCGTCTCGCGCGCCGTGCGGATCGGCGTCGCGAGAGAGATCAAGTCGCAGGAGCACCGGGTCGCGCTCACGCCGGCCGGCGCGCTCGAGCTCGTCCGCCGCGGGCACGAGGTGATCGTGGAGCGGGGCGCGGGGAGCGGCTCGGGCTTTCCCGACGAGGCCTACACGGCGGTCGGGGCGCGCACGGCGACGGTCGAGGAGGTCTGGTCGAGCGCCGAGCTCCTCCTGAAGGTCAAGGAGCCGATCGCATCCGAGTATCCGCTCCTGCGCGAGAGCCTGACGCTGTTCACGTACCTCCACATCGCCGCCGACGAGCCGCTCACCAGGGCGCTGCTCGAGTCCGGCATCACCGCGGTCGCCTACGAGACCGTCGAGACGCCCGACCGGCGGTTGCCGCTCCTCGCCCCGATGAGCGAGGTCGCCGGACGGCTCGCGCCCCAGATGGGGGCGTGGGCGCTCGAGAAGGCACAGGGCGGGCGGGGGATCCTGCTGGGCGGGGTGCCGGGGGTGCCCCCGGCCAGGGTGATCGTCCTGGGCGGGGGTGTCGTGGGACTGAACGCGGCGATCATCGCGCTCGGAATGCAGGCCGACGTCTGGGTGCTCGACACGTCGGTCGACCGGATGCGCGAGCTCGAGATCGCTCTCGACGGGCGGGTCACGCTCGCGATGTCGAACCGGCTCCAGATCGAGGAGGTGCTCGCCGACGCCGACCTCGTGATCGGGGCCGTGCTCGTCCCGGGGGCGCGCGCACCGAAGCTCGTCACGCGCGAGATGCTCGGCCTGATGCGGCCCCACGCGGTGCTCGTGGACGTCGCGATCGACCAGGGAGGCTGCTTCGAGACCTCACATGCGACGACGCACGACGACCCGGTGTTCGTGGTCGACGGGATCGTCCACTACTGCGTCGCCAACATGCCGGGCGCGGTGCCCGTCACGTCGACGAAGGCGCTCACGAACGTCACGCTGCCGTACGTCGAGGCGATCGCGGAGAACGGCCTCCCGGGCGCCATCGCCGACGACCCGGCGCTCGCCCGGGGCGTGAACACGATGGCCGGGAAGCTGACGTACGAGGCCGTCGCGGAGGCACACGGGCTGCCGTACACGCCGCTCGCGGACGCCGAGCGCGCCCTCGTGTGACGCGGCGCGCTACGACGCCGCGTCGGCGTTCGGCTTCTGCTGCTTGGCCTGCTTGGCGCTCTCGGAGGGCGAGATCTTGATCACGACCCAGGTGAGCGCCATCGAGAGCGCAAGCACGCCCACGACGTAGAGGACGAGCTCCAGGAGGCCGAGGACCGTGTCCATCGCCCGACTAGGATAGCTCGCCTATGTCCCGTGCCTGTGTGATCGTGCTCGACGCCGTCGGCGCCGGCGCCCTGCCCGACGCCGCCGACTACGGCGACGAGGGCTCCGACACCCTCGGAAACGTCGCGCGAGCGGTCGGCGGCCTCGACCTGCCGAACCTCGAGGCGCTCGGCCTCGGCAACGTCGAGGAGCTCCAAGGCTGTCCGCCCCAGCCGTATGCCCCCGCGGTGGCCGGGCGGCTCGTGGAGCGCTCGAAGGGGAAGGACACGACGGCCGGGCACTGGGAGCTGATGGGCGTCGTCACCCCGACGCCCTTCCCGACGTACCCCTACGGCTTTCCCGACGAGGTGATCGACCCGTTCATGAACCGGACCGGGCGCGGCGTGATCGGCAACAAGCCGGCGTCCGGCACCGAGATCATCCAGGAGCTGGGAGAGGAGCACCAGCGCACCGGCAAGTGGATCGTCTACACGTCGGCGGACTCGGTCTTCCAGATCGCCGCGCACGAGGAGACGATCCCGCTCGAGGAGCTCTACGCGGGCTGCCGCGTCGCCCGCGAGATCCTGACCGGCAAGCACGCCGTCGGCAGGGTGATCGCCAGGCCGTTCGCCGGCGAGCCCGGGCACTACGAGCGGACGCCGAACCGTCACGACTTCTCGCTCGAGCCGAGGCGGCCGAACTACCTGACGGCGATCCGCGACGCAGGCCAGACGACGTACGGGGTGGGGAAGATCTCCGACATCTTCGCGGGCTGCGACATCGACGAGTCGTTCCCGACGAAGTCGAACGTCGACGGGATCAACCGCACGATCGAGCTCCTCGAGAACGTCGACTCGGGCCTCGTCTTCGTGAACCTCGTCGAGACCGACCAGCTGTGGGGCCACCGCAACGACCCGGTGAACTTCCATCGCTCGCTCCAGGACTTCGACCGGCGGTTGCCGGACATCCTCGACGCGCTGCGCGACGGCGACCTGCTGATCCTCACGTCCGACCACGGCTGCGACCCGACCACGCCGTCGACCGACCACTCGCGCGAGCACGCGCTCCTGCTCGCGTACGCGGCGGGGAAGAACGCGGCGGGGCGGGTGCACGAGGAGGGCGAGTTCGGCGACGTGGGCGCGACGGTGTCCGCGTGGCTCGGCGCGAAGCACCCGGGCAAGGGCGCTCCGGGCCGTCCGATCGTCGAGCGGTGAGGTCCGACGACCCCGCGTTCGTCGCGTCGGAGTACGCGACCGAGCGGGGGCTCGAGGCGCGGTCGTCGATCTACGGGCACGCGGGTCGCGACGCACGCGACGTGGTGCTCGACGAGCTACGCGCGGTCGTGCCGCGTCGCGTGCTCGAGGTCGGCTGCGGGTGGGGGGAGCTCGCCGCACGGATCCAGAAGGAGCTCGGCTGCGTGGTCGCGGCGCTCGACCTGTCGCCGCGGATGGTCGAGCTCGCGCGCGGGCGGGGTGTGGACGCGCGCGTGGCCGACGTGCAGGACATCCCGTTCGAGGACGGCGAGTTCGACGCGGTCGTGGCGGCGTGGATGCTCTACCACGTCCCGGATCTCCCTCGCTGTCTCGGCGAGATCGTCCGCGTGCTCCGTCCGGGCGGCACGCTCGTCGCGGTCACGAACGGCGTCCGCGACCTCGCCGAGCTGTGGGCGCTCGTCGGTCGCGATCTCGCGCCACGCAGCTCGACGTTCAGGGCGGAGAACGGCGAGTCCATCCTCCGCGGCCATTTCGGATCGGTGCGTCGGATCGACGTCGTCGGCCCCGTCTCCTTCCCCGACGCGGACGCGATCCGACGCTACGTCGGCTCGTCGGCGCTCGGACGCGATCTCGTCCACTCGGTGCCCGACTCGACTCCAGCGCTGACGGCGACGAAGGTCGTCGCCGTGCTCGTCGCCACCGACCCTGCCGACCCACGCCGCTCTCCGCGGTCGCGAGCGAGACGAGCTAGTTACAAGTTGTAACTAGCGCCCCTCGACCGACGATGATCACCTCCGACGCGCGCGCGTCGCGCGACGGCGGCTACCAGGTGCCTGCCGCGGGTCGCCGAGGAGGTACAGCAGGTCGCTCGGCGGACGCGAGCGGAGGTCGACCTCGAGGAGCAGGTTGGCCGCTGCCCGCCGGCGCTCCCGCCGGTCGCGGGCGGCATGAACGAGCAGCCGGATCTGCTCGTACGACGGTCGCGCGACGCCGGCATGGTCGCAGTAGCGGCCGGTGGCCCTGACGATGTCGGCGATGCGATCGGTTCTCGGCTCGAGCCGCCGGACGAAGCGTACGACGCGTATGTCGTTGCGCGCGGCGGCCAGGGTCATGCTCGAAGGTTGGTGGTTGCTCCGTCATCGCACTGTGCCGGTTTCGTGCCGAGATCCAAGCCGACGCGCCGGCGGCGGACACGGAAGGGGCCGAACGGGCGCAAGTTACAACTTGTAACTTGCGTGTCCACACCCGCTCGCTCACGGCGAGCTCCCACCTGTGCGCACTCCTGCCTGCGCACGCACTGCGTCCGCTCCAGGCGTGCTCGCTCGCGTCCGCTCCCGGCGTGCTCGTCCGGCCCGCTCCGGGTCCGGCCCGCTCCGGGTGTGCTCGTCCGGCCCGCTCCGGGCGTGCTCGTACCCGCTCCGGGTTGCTCGCCGCATCCAGGCGTGGTCGCTCGCACCTGCGCCCACGCCGTTCCCGGCGAGCCACAGGTGCGTCCACTCCTCGCCCGCTCACGTGCCCGCACCCACAGCTGGCCCGCTCACGCTGGGCCCCGCGCTCATATCCGCCCGGCTGCGGACCGGCTGGCCCCAGCCGCCGCGCGCCGCGCACGACGTCCACGGCAGCACGGGTGACGCCGACGCGCAGTGGGGATGGTCTGTTAGGAAGGCGGGATGATCCGACCGGCCGACCTGATCGAGCAGAAGCGGAACGGGGGCGAGCACTCTCCGGACGACCTCGTCGAGCTGATCCTCGCCTACGCCCGCGGCGAGGTGCCCGACTACCAGATGGCGGCCTGGTGCATGGCCGTCTACTTCCGTGGCCTGACCGCCAGCGAGACCGACGCGCTCACCGACGCGATGGTCCGCTCGGGCGAGACGCTCGACCTGGGCGCCGCGCTTGGTCGCACGGTCGTCGACAAGCACTCGACGGGCGGGGTGGGGGACAAGACGTCCATCGCCGTCGGTCCGATCGTCGCCGCGTGCGGCGTGCCGCTCGGGAAGATGAGCGGCCGGGGCCTCGGTCACACGGGCGGGACGCTCGACAAGCTCGAGTCGATCCCCGGCTACCGCGTCGAGCTGACGATCGAGGAGTTCGTCGCCCAGCTCCGAGAGGTCGGGATGGCGATCGTCGGGCAGACCGCGGACCTCGTGCCGGCGGACAAGAAGCTGTACGCGCTCCGTGACGTCACCGCAACCGTCGACGTCGACCCGCTGATCGCGAGCTCGATCATGTCGAAGAAGCTTGCGGCGGGCGCCGACGCGGTCGTGCTCGACGTGAAGGTCGGCGACGGGGCCTTCCTCAGGACACTCGACGAGGGCCGCGCGCTCGCCGAGCAGATGCGGCAGATCGGCGTGCGCGCGGGACGCGCCGTGACGTGCCTGCTGACCGACATGGACCAGCCGCTGGGCCGCGCGGTCGGGAACGCGCTCGAGGTGGACGAGGCCCGCGACACGGTCCGCGGCGACGGGCCCGGGGACTTCACGGAGCTCGTCCTCGACGCCTCCGCGAGGCTGCTCGCCCTCTCCGACCTCGGGATCGACGTCGCGGAGGGGCGCCGCAAGGCCGAGGAGGCGGTCGCGAATGGGAGCGCCCTCGACACCTACGAGCGGTGGATTCGCGCCCAGGGGGGCGACCCCGACCCGGCGGCGCTCGAGCGCGCGCCGATACGCAAGCCGGTGCCCGCCCCGCGGGACGGTTTCGTGACGCGCCTCGGGGCACGGGCGATCGGGAATGTCGCGCTCGAGCTCGGAGCGGGACGTCGCACGAAAACCGACGAGATCGACCACGCGGTCGGCGTGCTCTGCTTCGCGAAGCGGGGAGACACCGTGCTCGCGGGCGACGACCTCGCAGAGGTTCACGCGCGCGACGACGTCTCGGCGGAGACCGCCGTCGCGGGAGTGCTCGCCGCCTACGAGCTCGGCGACGAGGCGCCGCCGGAGCGCGGAATCCTGCTCGACGTCGTCGCCTGACGGCCGCGTCAGCCGGCCGGGGCGAGCTCGTCGAGCGTGTCGGCGAGCCCGGTGAGGCTCGACAGCTCCCGCGTGGGCGCAGGCTCGGCGCGCTCGCCGAGCCGGTTGATCCAGACGGTCGGGATCCCGAGCGCCTCGGCCGGCACGACGTCGTGGAAGTGACTCTGCGCGACGTGGACGTCGGGCAGTCGCCCGACCGTCCCTGCGAACGCCTCCCAGTGCCGGTGCGCGGGCTTGTACGAGCCGATCTCCGACGCGACGATCGCGAGCTCGAACGGCACGGCGAGTGCCTCGATCGACGCCTCGATCAGATCCCGGTCGGAGTTCGAGAGGATCGCGAGCTTCCAGCCTCGTGCGTGCGCGGCCCCGAGCTCGGCGCGGACGTCGTCGAAGACCGGCCAGCCCGGAAGCGTCTCGGCGGGGTCGGCGTCGACCCCCAGCCGCCGCGCCGCCTCGCGCATCACCTCGCGGTAGGAGAGCCCAGGGGCCTCCGCCTGGATCACCGGCTCCACCTCGTGGTAGCGCGCGAGCAGCGACTCGGACCCGAGCGCGCCGGCCAGGCCGGCGTTCCAGTCGACCAGCGTCCCGTAGCAGTCGAACGTCGCCCAGCGGTCCATCGCCGGAGCCTAGCCGCGCCCAGCCACGGGCTTCTCCATCGTGATCGACGGGAGCACGACGCCGTCGGGCAACGTGACCACGACCTCCTCGACCTGCTCGAAGCCGTACGCGCGGTACAGCGGTACGCCGGGGAGCGTCGCCATGAGCGACAGGCGGGTGAACCCCTCGCGGGCGGCAGCGGCCTCGCACGCCTCGAGGATCCGGCGCCCCAGCCCTCTCCGCGTCCAGTCTGCCCGGGTGAACATCGCCCGGACCTGCGCCGGCAAGCCCTCGACCGCGCCCTACGATGGCCCGATGCCGGAGCTCCCCGAGGTCGAGACGATCCGCCGCCGTCTCGCGCCCGTGCTCGAGGGCGCCACGATCGAGGCCGCCGAGATCGTCGATCCGCGCCTCACGCGTCCGGTCGACCCTCTCCTGGTCGCGGACACGCTCGTCGGCGAGCAGATCGTCTCCCTCGGCCGGCGCGGGAAGTACCTCCTCTGGCGCCTCGAAAGCGGGCGGACGCTCGTCGTCCATCTCCGGATGACGGGGTCGCTCCGTCACGCGCCGCCCGGCGGCGAGCTGCCGGAGGACCCCTATCGCCGGGCCACGCTCCTGCTCGACACGGGCGCGCGGGTCGGGTACCGCGACGTCCGGCGGTTCGGCACGTGGGAGCTGCTCGACCAGGGCCACCTGAAGCCGTACCTCGCGACGCGGCTCGGGCCCGAGCCGCTCTCGGCCTCGTTCGGCGCCGCCCGCCTCGCCTCGCTCGCGGCGGGACGGCGGGCGCCGATCAAGGCCTTCCTGCTCGACCAGCGGCGAATCGCGGGGGTGGGGAACATCTACGCCGACGAGGCGCTCTGGCGCGCGCACATCCACCCGCTGCGCCCGGCGGGCGCGCTCGATCGGGGGGAGATCGCGCGGCTCCACCGGGCGCTCCGCGCGGCCCTCCGCAGGGGGCTCGAGCTCCAGGGCTCCACGCTCCGCGACTACGTGACCCCGGACGGCGACGGCGGAGGCATGCAGCACGAGTTCCACGTCTACGGGCGGCTCGGCGAGCCGTGCGACCGCTGCGGCCGGCCGATCGAGCGGATCGTGGTCGCCGGGCGCGGGACGTGGCTCTGCCCGTCCTGCCAGGTTGTGTAGCGGGGCGACGCCCGCGTCCAGGCGGGGCCGTACACTCGATCCATGGCGACGCCGTCGATCACCGAGGCGGTCGTCCTCCGCTCGTTCCCGTTCGGCGAGGCGGACCGGGTGCTGCACGTGTACACCGCCGCGAGCGGCCGGCTCGGTGCGATCGCCAAGGGCGTCAGGCGGACGAAGAGCCGGTTCGGCGGCCGGCTCGAGCCGTTCTCGCACGTCGAGCTGAGCCTCCATCGCGGACGCGGCGAGCTCGCGACCGTGACGGGCGCGTCCCTCGTCCGCTCCCACGACCGTGTCCGCGCGGACGGACGGCGCCTCGCGGTCGGGCTCGTCGGCCTGGAGGCGATGCTGCGGCTGTTCACGGAGGAGGAGCGAAACGACCGGGCGTTCCTCGCGCTGACGCGATTTCTCGACGCGCTCGACGAGCGGGAGCCGCGCGTGGGGGCGAGGGCCGCGCTCGAGCCGCTCGTGCTCTCGTTCCAGCTCAAGCTCCTGTGGGTGTCCGGGTTCCTCCCGCACCTGGGGAGCTGCGTGGAGTGCGGGGCGGAGGAGGCGCTCGTCGCGTTCGACCCGTCCGCGGGGGGCGTCGTCTGCGCCGGCTGTGACCGCGGTGGGATCCCGCTCTCGGCCGGGGGGCTCCGCGGCGTTGCGGCGCTCCTGCGCACCCCGATCGCGGAGGCCCCGGGGCTCGGGCTCGGAGACCGCGCCGCACGCGATGCGCTCGCGGTGGTGACGTCGTCGTACGAGCACCACGGCGGGTTCCGACTGAGGACGTTGGCGTAGGTCTGGCACTTTCCGGCACGCCGGAAAGTGCCTCTGCCATCAGACGGCCCGCTGGGGCGGGCTCCACGGCGCCGCGAGCAGGTCGAGCAGGTGCTCGCGGGCCCGCGAGAGCGAGACCCGCTCCTGCGCGAGCGAATCCCGGTCGCGCACGGTGACGGTGTCGTCGGCGAGCGTCTGCTCGTCGATCGTCAGCGCCCACGGCGTCCCGATCTCGTCCTGACGGCGGTAGCGGCGTCCGATCTGGCCGCCGTCGTCGTACTCCACGCTCAGGTGCCGGCGAAGCTCGTCGCGGAGCGCGAGCGCCTTGCCGACCATGTCGGCGTTCTTCGTGATCAGCGGGAGCACGGCGGCCGTCACCGGTGCGAGCCGCGGGTGGAGCCGGAGCACGGTCCGCTCGCGCTCGGCGACGACCTCCTCGTCGTAGGCGTCGCAGAGGAACGCGAGCATCGCGCGGTTCACGCCCGCCGCGGGCTCGACCACCGCGGGGACGTAGCGCTCGCCGGTCCCCGCGTCGACCCATTCGAGGGTCGTCCCCGACGCGTTCGTGTGCTGCGTCAGGTCGTACGTGCCGCGGTTCGCGATCCCCTCGAGCTCCGACCAGCCGATCGGGTACAGGTACTCGATGTCGCTCGTCGCGCTCGAGTAGTGGGAGAGCTCGTCGGCGTCGTGGGGGCGCACGCGCAGGCTCTCGGGCCGGATCCCGTAGCGGACGTACCACCCGCGGCGCTCCTCGACCCAGTAGCGGAACCACTCGTCCGCGGCCGCCGGAGGCACGAAGAACTCCATCTCCATCTGCTCGAACTCGAGGGTGCGGAAGATGAAGTTCCCGGGCGTGATCTCGTTCCGGAAGGCCTTGCCGACCTGCGCGATGCCGAACGGCGGCTTGCGCCGCGCGAGCTGGGCGACGTTCTTGAAGTTGACGAAGATGCCCTGCGCCGTCTCGGGGCGGAGGTAGACCTGCTGCCCGGTCTCCTCGACCGGGCCGATGCGCGTCTCGAACATGAGGTTGAAGTGGCGTGCCTCGGTGAGGTCGCAGTCGGGCGTCTCCCCCGGACGCTTGCTCGGCCGCTTCCCGCAGCGCACCTCCTCGTGCTCCGGGTCGGCGAGGTGGTCAGCGCGGAAGCGCTTCTTGCACGTGCGGCAGTCGACCAGCGGGTCGGTGAAGCCTGCCACGTGGCCCGACGCCTCCCAGACCCTGGGGTGGAGGATGATCGACGAGTCGAGCGCGACGATGTCGTCCCGCTCCCGCACCATCGCCTCGAGCCAGCGCGCCTTGACGTTGTCCTTGAGCAGGACGCCGTAGTGACCGTAGTCGTACGAGGACGCGAGGCCGCCGTAGATCTCCGACGACGGGAACACGAAGCCGCGCCGCCGGCTGAGCGAGACGATCTTGTCCATCGTGAGCTCGGTCGTCATGGGGCGACAACGCTACCCGGTGATGATCGATTCCGGATAGGCGTGACGTCCGGGGGCGTCACCGACCGAGCAGGGTGGCTTGGCCGTGCCCGGCACGTACTTGAAGGGTACGGGCCGGGAACGGACGGGACGCCATGCGATGCGTCGGGGGCGTCATCCGGTTCGCGCCTATCCGGAATCGATCATCTACCCTCCCGGCCGTGGCCGAGCAGGTCCCCGTCGAGCTCCACATCGTCTCGGACTCGACGGGCGAGACCGCGGCCCGGCTCGTGCTCGCGCTCGAGGCCCAGTTCCCCGACCTCGCGTTCGAGGAGGTCAGGCATCCGCGCGTCGAGTCGGTCGAGGACCTGGCGCTCGCCGTCCAGCGCGCCCGCGGACGGCCGGCGGTGATGGTCTACACGCTGGTCGAGCCGGGATATCGCGACTCGATGAGACAGCTCTGCCGGCGGGCCCGGGTCCATTACTGCGACCTCCTCGGTCATCCGATCGACTCGATCTCTCGCGTCGCCGGCGTCGCGGCGCGCATGGAGCCCGGCGCGCGCGCGCCGCTCGACCAGACGTACTTCAAGCGCATCGAGGCGATCGAGTTCGCCGTGCGCTACGACGACGGCGTCGGCGGGGGCCTCGACGAGGCCGACATCGTGCTCGTGGGCGTGTCCCGCACCTCCAAGACGCCGCTCTCGATCTTCCTCGGCTACCTGGGCCACAAGGCGGCGAACGTCCCCATCGTGAAGGACGTCGAGCCGCCGGCCGCCCTGTTCGAGATCAACCGGGCGAAGATCGTCGGCCTCACGATCGATCCCGAGCGTCTCGCAGAGATCCGCGAGGAGCGCGTGCGCTCGATGGGGGCGCCACGCCGCCGGTACGCGGACCTCGAGGCCGTCTTCGAGGAGCTCGAGGCGGCCTCGCGCGTGCATCGGCGGCTGCGCTGCCCCGTGATCGACGTCTCCGACCTGTCCGTCGAGGAGACGGCGATGCGGATCGTGCGACTCGTCGCCGAGCGCGCCAGACGTCACGAGCGCGTCGGGGCATGACGGACCCGAACGCTCGGTACGGGGTGCTCGCCCGTGGGATCCGGCGCGACCTCGCGGAGAAGGGCTGGGTTCCCGTCCGGTACTGGGTCCTCTGGTGGAGCGCCCTCGGGCTCGCGGTCGTCCTCTTCTACGTCGTGTTGACGCCGCTCTGGCTCGGTCTCCGCGCCGCCGCCTGGATCGCCGAGCTCCGCTCGCAGCTCGGCACCCGGGGTCAGGCGGGGTCGAGGCGGTAGACGGGCCCCGCCGTCGACGTCACGTACACGCGACCCGAACCGTCCACCCCGAAGCTCGAGAGCTCCGGCACGCTCAGGCCGAGCGCGTCGCGGTCGACGACCTGCCCGCCCTCGATCGCATCCGCCTCGATCGCTCCCGTGCAGTAGTCACCGAACAGGAAACGACCCTCGAGCGCGGGAAGGCGAGCGTCCCGGACCACGACGCCCGCGATGACCGAGCATTCACCGGCGCCGTGCGGAAGATCGAGGAGCGGGGCGACCGGGTTGTCGCACCGCGCGGTCGCGTCGAACGGCTTCGTTCCCTCGAGGCACGGCCACCCGAAGTTCTGTCCATTCGTCCCGGCGGGGATCAGGTCGAGCTCCTCCCGGTCGCCGAGTCCGACGTCGCCGATCACCATGTCGCGCGTTTCGGAATCGATCCAGAACCGCCACGGATTGCGAAGGCCGTATGCCCAGAGCTCGGGCCGGGCACCGGCGACCCCGATGAACGGGTTCCCGGGTGGGATCGCGTAGGGGGCGCCTCCCCGCGGGTCGATACGGATGATCGATCCGAGGAGGTCGTCGAGCGTCTGTGCGAACGCGCCGGGCTTGTTCCTCACGCCCGAGTCGCCGTCCCCGATCGAGGCGTAGAGGTCGCCGTCGGGGCCGAACTGGAGCATGCCGCCGTTGTGGTTCTCCCACGGCTTCACCACCTCCACGACCGTGCGGAGCGAGCCCGCGTCCGCTACGAGGGGGTTCGCGGTGACGGATCGGAGCTCGGCGATCCGGGAGTCGCCGTTCCCCTTGCGCTGGTTGTAGAAGACGTACGCGAGATGGCTCGAGGCCCAGTCCGGGGCGAACGCGAGCGAGAGGAGCCCGGGCTCGTTGGTGAAGAGCACCTGGTCCGAGATGTCGAGAAACGGCTGGGGCTGGAGAACGCCGTCCTCGAGCACGCGGATCGCCCCGGGCTGCTCGACGACGAACACGTCGCGGGCGTCGCCCGGTGGGGAAGTGACGAACACCGGGCGGTCGAAGTCGCCGATCTTCGTCAGGCGCGCGCTGCCGGAGACGACGACGGCGGGCGGCGCGCTTGGCGGGGCCAGCGGTGGCGGTGGGCTCCCGACGGCCAGGATCCCCTTCATCCCCAGGCGCGCGTGCCCCGGAACACTGCACACGTAGCGCTTCGGGCCGTTCCTCGTGAACCGGACACGCAACGTCGCCGAGCGGCCGGGTCTCAGCAGGATGCGTCCGCCGACCTCCGATCACGAAGTCGTGCGCGACCGCGCCCGCGTTCCGCACGAGAAACGTCACACGTGCGCCCCTCGGCACGCTGCGACGGGAGAGCGAGAAGGAGAAGTCCCTCGCGACGACCTTGATCGTCAAGGTCGGCGTGCCCGTGGCCCCCGACGTCGGTGCGGGCGACGTCCCGATCGATGCACCGACGGCCAGAGCCGCCACTGCCGCGAGGACCCGGCCTGCGAGCTTCGCCCAACCCATCTCGTGAAGCTATC
The DNA here is from genome assembly GCA_963710125.1 of uncultured Actinomycetes bacterium. Lineage (GTDB taxonomy): Bacteria > Actinomycetota > Thermoleophilia > Gaiellales > Gaiellaceae > Gaiella. The sequence continues at coordinate 495,890 of CAVPZH010000018.1, forward strand.
CACCCGTCGAGATGTGCCGCGCGACCTGGTCACGCCGTGTGCGTAGGATCGTGGCGTGGATTTCGTCTACGGGTTCGATGAGCAGACCCCGGGCGGGCGCGAGTTGCTCGGAGGCAAGGGGGTCGGGCTTGCCGAGATGACCGCGCTCGGGGCGCCGGTCCCGGCGGGCTTCACGGTCACCACCGACGCCTGCCGCGAGGTGATGCGGACCGGGGAGGTGCCCGACGGGCTGTGGGGCGAGATCGACGAGCACGTCGCGCGGCTCGAGCAACGCGCCGGAAAGCGGTTCGGCGACCACGACGACCCGCTGCTCGTCTCCGTGCGCTCCGGCGCGGCGATCTCGATGCCGGGGATGATGGACACGATCCTCAACCTCGGCCTGAACGACGTCGCCGTGGAGGGCCTGGCCGCGGCGACCGGCAACCCCCGCTTCGCGTACGACTCGTACCGCAGGCTGATCCAGATGTACGGCGAGGTCGTCGACGGGGTCGACGGTCACCTGTTCGAGGGCGAGCTCCAGGAGCTGAAGGAGCGCCGTGGCGTCCGGCAGGACGTCGAGCTGACCGCCGACGACCTGCGGAGCCTGATCGCGACGTTCCAGGAGCTCTACGAGCGCGAGGTCGGCGCCCCGTTCCCGCCGGACCCGGGCGAGCAGCTCCGGCGCGCCGTGCGGGCCGTCTTCGACTCGTGGGAGTCGCCGCGCGCGAAGGTGTACCGCCGGACGTACGACATCCCCGACGAGCTGGGCACCGCCGTGAACGTCGTCCAGATGGTGTTCGGCAACAAGGGGAGCTCGTCCGGCACGGGGGTCTGCTTCACGCGCGACCCGTCGACGGGCGAGCGCCGCCTGTTCGGCGAGCTCCTCGTCGACGCGCAGGGCGAGGACGTCGTCGCCGGCATCCGCACGCCCGAGCCGATCGAGCGGATGCGGACGCTGCTCCCCGACGCGTACGAGCGGCTCGTCGAGGCGCTCGACCGGCTCGAGGAGCACTACCGGGAGATGCAGGACATCGAGTTCACCGTCGAGGAGGGCGAGCTGTTCCTGCTCCAGACGCGGACCGGCAAGCGCACCGCCCGCGCGGCGCTGCGGATCGCGGTCGAGATGACGGAGGAGGGGCTGATCTCGCGCGAGGAGGCGGTCGCGCGCATCGACCCCGGCCAGCTCGACCAGCTCCTGCACCCGATGATCGACCCGAAGGCCGAGCTGCAGGTCGTCGCGACGGGTCTCAACGCGTCGCCCGGGGCGGCGTCCGGGGCGATCGTCCTCGACGCCGACCTCGCGGAGGAGCGCGGACGCGCGGGCGAGGACGTCGTGCTGGTCCGCTGGGAGACGACGCCCGACGACATCCACGGCCTCATCCACGCCCGCGGCGTGCTCACCGCGCACGGCGGCATGACGTCGCACGCGGCCGTGGTCGCCCGCGGGATGGGCAAGCCGTGCGTGGCGGGCTGCGAGACGCTGTCGATCGACGTCGGCTCCCGGACGATCCGCATCGGCGACGTCGAGCTGGCCGAGGGCGACCACCTGACGATCGACGGAGGCACGGGGCGGGTGATCGTCGGCGCGGTGCCGCTGGTGCCGCCGGAGATCGACGAGCACTTCGGCACGATCCTGGGCTGGGCGGACGAGCGGCGACGGCTCCGCGTCCGCGCGAACGCGGACACGCCGGAGGATGCGGCGAAGGCGCGCGAGTTCGGCGCCGAGGGGATCGGGCTCTGCCGCACCGAGCACATGTTCATGGCGGCCGACCGGCTCCCGGTCGTGCAGGAGATGATCCTCGCCACCGACGCGAACGGGCGCCGGGCCGCGCTCGACCGGCTGCTGCCCTTCCAGCAGTCCGACTTCGAGGGGATCTTCGAGGCCATGGCGGGGCTCCCGGTCACGATTCGCCTCCTCGATCCACCGCTGCACGAGTTCCTGCCCTCCGCGGAGGAGGCGACCTCCGACGCGATGCGACGCAGGATCGACCAGCTGCGCGAGGCGAACCCGATGCTCGGCACCCGCGGCTGCCGGCTGGGCCTCCAGTACCCGGAGATCTACGAGATGCAGGTGCGGGCGATCGTGCGCGCGGCGCACGCCGTGCAGGAGCGCACCGGCGAGGCGCCGCTCGTGGAGATCATGCACCCGCTCGTCGGCTTCGCCGAGGAGCTCGAGCGGCTCCGTGAGCTGACCGAGCGGGTGGCCGCGGAGGAGCCGGAGGTCGCGCACCTCGTGGGGACGATGATCGAGCTGCCGCGCGCCTGCATGCGGGCGGACGAGATCGCCGAGCTCGCTGACTTCTTCTCGTTCGGCACGAACGACCTGACCCAGACCGCGCTCGGATTCTCCCGTGACGACGCCGAGGGGAAGTTCCTCACGTACTACCTCGAGCAGGGCGTGCTCGAGCGCAACCCGTTCGAGGTGCTCGACGTAGACGGGGTCGGCGAGCTGATGCGGATCGCGGTCGAGCGCGGCCGCGGCGCGAAGCCGGGGATCAAGCTCGGGATCTGCGGCGAGCACGGCGGTGAGCCGCGCTCGGTCGCGTTCTGCCACGAGCTCGGCCTCGACTACGTGTCGTGCTCGCCCTACCGCGTCCCGCTGGCGCGGCTCGCCGCCGCCCAGGCCGCCCTCGCGGAGACGGGCGTCATCGCGGTTGCGGTCGGCGGCTGACAACGCTTGTGTTGATTCAACACAAGCCCTCTCACCCTACACGTAGCTCTCGACCCTGACGTAGGCGATCGCGATGCTTGCGATCCCGATCAGGACGACGAGCGCCGGCCCGAGCGAACGGGGCTGCGCGTGCCGGAAGTGGACGAGTGCGAAGGTCGCGAGGATCCCGCCGACGAGGCCGCCCAGGTGCCCGCCGATGGAGATGTTCGGGATCGCGAACGTCAGTGCGAGGTTGAGGATGATCAGCGTCATCGCCTGACCGGCGAAGGAGCCCGTCGCCACGTACTCGAGCACGAGGAGCGCGCCGATGATGCCGAAGATCGCCCCCGACGCGCCGACGGTCGGCTGCAGCGGGTTGGTCAGCAGGAGGGCGCCGGCCGACCCCGCGAGCCCCGAGACGAAGTACACGAGCAGGAATCGCGCCGAGCCGAGCGCCTGCTCGACGACCGTTCCCAGCCAGTAGAGGGCGAGCATGTTGAACGCGAGGTGGAGCAACCCCGCGTGCAGGAACATCGCGCTCACCAGCCGGTACCAGTCGCCGTTCAGGTAGATCGCCGCCCCGACGAGGGCGCCGTCGTTGTAGACCTTCCCGCCGGGGTCGTTGATCCCCGCGCCCTGGGTCACGGTGACGAGGTACACGAGTACGTTGAGCGCCACGAGCCCCACGGTCGCGGGCGCGTCGAGCCCGGCGACCGTGCGGCGCGCCCGGCGCGCGGTCTGCTGCGGGGCCGGGCGCGCGCGCGCGCGCTTCACGCCGGCGTGCTCCGGGCATTTGATCCCGACCGGAGCGAACGTCATGCACTCCTCGCAGATGGGTCGCCCGCACTCGGAGCACGAGACGAGCGTCTCGCGGTCGGGGTGGCGATAGCAGTGCGGAGTCTCAGCCAAGACGGACGGCTAGCGTACCGGCGTGCGGGTTCACGTCGCGTTCACTCCCGACGAGGCCGCGGCGGCCCCCACCGGGCTCGTGATCGACGTGATCAGGGCCACCTCGACGATCTGCCAGGCGCTCTCGGCGGGGTACGAGCGGGTGTGGTGCGTCGCCGAGGTCGAGGACGCCCGGGCCCTTCGCGGCGCGGACGTGACGCTCGGCGGCGAGCGGCTCGGAGTGCGGATCGACGGGTTCGACCTCGGCAACTCCCCGCGGGAGTACCTCGAGGCCCCCACCAGGCACCTCGCGCTCTCGACGACCAACGGGACGCGCGCGATCGTCACGGCTGCGGAGCGCTGCGACCGCGTCCTGATCGGCTCGCTGCTGAACCTCGCGGCGGTCACGGACGCGGCGCGCGCCCACGGCGACGACGTCGCCGTCTTCTGCGCAGGGGTGAAGGGCACCTTCGCGCTCGACGACGCGTACGTCGCCGGTCGGGTCGCGCACGGTCTCGGCTGCGAGCGCACGGACGCCGCCGAGGCGGCCGTCCGGCTCGCCGGGTCGTACCGCAGCGCGGAGGAGGCCTTCCGCGCCTCGCGCTCGGGCCGCAACCTGATCGACCACGGGCCGGAGCTCGAGTCGGACATCCCCTGGTGCGCGCGCGAGAGCGTGCTCGACGTCGTCCCGCGGCTCGTCGGGCCGCACGGCGTCGCGGCGGAGGTGACGGCGGGCACGGCTTGACATGCAAAGAAATCTTTGCAAAGGTTTCTTTGCATGTTGCGAGAGATCGAACTCCGTGAACCCGCCGCGCTCCGCGCGCTGGCACATCCCGTCCGCATCCGGCTCGTCGGCCTCCTGCGGCGCGAAGGCCCGCTGACCGCGTCGGAGGCAGGGCGGCGAATCGGCGAGAGCTCGGGGAGCACGAGCTACCACCTGCGCCAGCTCGCCCGCTTCGGGCTCGTCGAGGAGGCGGCGGGGCGGGGAGGCCGCGAGCGGCCGTGGCAGGCGACTGCCCTGCACACGGCATGGCCGAACGTCCCCGAGACCCCGGAGCTCGACGAGGCGTCGCGCGTGCTCGAGCGCCTCGTCCTCGGGCGCTACGTCGAGCGGCTCGAGCGCTGGTTCGAGCGGCGCTCGGACGAGGCGCCCGAGTGGGGCGAGGCGTCGGCGCTCGGCGACACCCTGCTCTACCTCGACGTCGACGAGCTCGCGGCGCTACGGGACGCCCTGCGCGCCCTCGCCGAGCCGTACCTCGAGCGCCTGACCCGGCCCGAGCTGCGGCCGCCGGGCTCGCGACCCGTGCTGTTCCTCCAGGTCGCGATCCCGGACGACGAGCTGTGATCGTCGACGCGCGCGCCGCCGTGCGGAGGACCCGGCTCTCCGTCCCGCGCCTCCTCCGCGAGAACGCCGCCTTCCGCAGCTACTGGGGAGCGCACACGGTCTCGCTCTTCGGCGACCAGATCACGCTGCTCGCGATCCCGCTCATCGCTGTCCTGACGCTCGACGCGAGCGCGGCGGAGATGGGCTACCTGACGGCGGTGGCGCTGGCGCCGGTCCTGCTGTTCGCGCTCCACGCCGGCGCCTGGGTCGACCGCAGGGGCCAGCGGCGGCGCACGATGATCGCATGCGACCTCGGCCGGGCGGCGCTCCTCGTCAGCGTGCCGCTCGCCTACCTCTTCGACGCGCTCACGTTCCCGCAGCTCTACGCGGTCGCATTCGGTGCGGGGGCCTTCTCGGTGCTGTTCAACGTCTCGGACGCGTCGCTCTTCCAGACGATCGTCCCGCGGGAGCGTTTCGTCGACGCGAGCTCCCTGCTGAACGGCAGCCGCGCGTTCTCCTTCGTCGCCGGCCCGACGGTGGCGGGATTTCTCGTCCGGGCGGTCACCGGGCCGGGGGCGCTCGTCGCCGACGCGCTCTCGTTCCTCTGCTCCGGGGCGCTGCTCGGCCGCATCCACCCCGAGGAGCCGGCCGCCGACGCGGAGCAGGGAGGCATCACGTTCGGACTCCGGTGGATCGCCGGATCGCCGCTCATCCGCGCGTCGTTGCTCGCGACCGCGACGATCAACTTCTTCAACTTCGTCTTCTGGTCCCTGTTCGTGCTCTACGCGACGCGAACCCTCGGCGTCTCCGCCGGCACCCTCGGCCTCGTGCTCGGCGCCGGCGCCGTCGGCGGGCTCGTCGGCTCCGTCGCGGCGACGCCCGTCTCACGGAGGATCGGGATCGGGCCGACGCTCGTCGTCGGGTGTTTCGTCTTCGCCGCGCCGTTCCTGCTCGTCCCACTCGCGGCTGGCCCCGACCCCGTGGTGCTCGGGTGCCTGTTCCTCGCCGAGCTCGGCTCGGGCTTCGGCGTGATGCTCCTCGACATCAGCGCGGGGGCGATCATGGCCGCCGTCATCCCGATCCGCCTGCGCTCGCGCATCTCGGGCGCGTACACGTTCGTCAACTACGGCGTACGGGTCGTGGGCTCGCTGCTCGGCGGCCTGCTCGGGAGCACCATCGGCCTGCGCCCGACGCTCTGGATCGGCGCGGCGGGCGCGTTGCTGGGTGCGCTGATGCTCCTGCCGACGCCGCTCGCGCGCCTGCGCGAGCTGCCCCAAACGGACCAGTAACCTCGGAGGCGTGAGGGCCGAGCGCGCAGCCTCGTTCGCCCGGGTGGCGGACGCCTACGAACGGGCGCGGCCCGGGTATCCGGCCGACGCGGTGCTCTGGCTCGCGGGCGAGGCCCCGTGCGACGTCGTCGACCTCGGTGCGGGCACCGGGAAGCTGACCCGCATCCTCGCCGCGCTCGGTCACCGTGTGACCGCGGTCGAGCCGCTCCCGGAGATGCTCGACCAGCTCCGGGCCGCCGTCCCGGGCGTGACGGCGATGGCCGGCACGGCAGAGTCGATCCCGCTCCCCGATGCGTCGGCCGACGTGGTCGCGTGCGCACAGGCGTTCCACTGGTTCGACCCTGAGCCGGCACTCGCGGAGATGGGACGTGTCCTCAGGCCCGGCGGCAGGATCGGGCTCGTCTGGAACGTGCGCGACGAGCGCGCGCCCTGGGTGGAGGAGCTGAGCGATGCGATGGTCGGCCGGACAGGCGTCGATCGTCACTCCGGCCGGATCGAGCGGAGCGGCCTCTACGAGCAGGTCGAGCGCGCGAGGTTCGAGCACACGCAGGACGTCGACCGCGGGGCGCTGCGCGAGCTCGTGCTCTCGCGGAGCTACTGCGCGGTGCTCTCCGAGGAAGAGCGCGCACCGATCCTCGGCCGGGTCGACGCGCTCTTCGATGCGCACGCGCGCGACGGCGTGCTGACGCTTCCGTACGTCGTCGAGTGCTTCCGGGCCGCGCGGCGCTGATCCGGTGTCGGACTTCAGTCCGACACCGGCGGGCAGGGGTTGCGAACGGCGAAGGTGTCCGACTGAAGTCGGACACCCAGAGTGATCCAGGTGACGGACTTCAGTCCCGACACCTCAGGCGGAGTGGTCGACCGAGCTGGGACACCCAGACTCCTTGACACACGAACACGTGTTCGATAGAACATCTGTTCCCCATGATCGCCTGCCTCCTCATCCCGGGATTCGAGCTCCGCGCAGCGCTCCGGTCCCGGCCGAGGCTCGCGGTCGTCCCCGTCGCGCTCGCGCCCGAGCCGGGGCGTGAGCAGCTCGTCGGGCCGGTGACCGCCGCCGCCGAGGCGGCGGGAGTCACAGCGGGGATGCGCCTGGGGGAGGCGCTCGCGACCTGCCCGGAGCTCGTGCTCGTCGACCCGGATCCCGCGGGTGCCGAGCGGGAGTGGGAGGGCGTGCTGCGGCGCCTCGAGGACGCAGGCTTCGGCGTCGAGCCGGTCGAGCCGGGGGTGGTCGTGTTCGAGACCGGTGGCGTCGAGCGGCTCTACGGAGGGGTGGAGGCGGCGCTCCGCAAGGCGCTCGCCTCCGTCGGGCCTGCCTGGGACCCACGCGCCGGGGCCGGCGGGCGACGCTTCGTCGCCCTCGCCGCCGCGAGTGTGGCCCGTCCCGGGCAGGCGGTGATCGTCGAGGGGAAGGGAGAGCGGTCGTTCCTCGAGCCTCTCCCGCTCTCGCTCCTACCGCTCGACGAGGGGCGGTACGCCGAGCTGGAGGGCCTCGGCGTCCGCACCCTCGGAGCACTGGCCTCCCTGCCGGGTGGCTCGGTGTCCGAGCGGCTGGGGCCGGAGGGGAAGCAGGCGTGGAGCCTCGCACGCGGCGGGGAGCGCCGACGCGTGCGCGGGCGATCGCCCGCGGCAGAGCTGGCCGAGGCCCTCTCCTTCCCCGAGGCGGTTGCGAACGAGCTCACTCTTCGCCGCGCGTTCGGCGCGCTGCTCGATCGGCTGCTGGCACGACCCGAGCGGGAACGGCGCCCGTTCCGGAAGCTCGCGCTCGCCGCGCGGCTCGTGGGCGGAGGGTCGTGGCGGCGCACCGTGACCCTGAGGGAGGCGACCGCGGAGCGGGGGCGGCTGCGCGCCGCGCTCGGCCCGAAGCTCACCGAGATCCCCGCGCCCGTGGTCGAGTTGCGGCTCGAGGCCGTGGAGCTCGCCGAGCACGCGGGGCAGCAACTCGCGCTGCTGGCGCCCGAGGGCGAGGAGACGGACGCGCTGCTGCGGGAAGGGCTCCGCCAGGTGCGGGCGAGCGCCGGAGGCGGCGCGGTGGGGGCGGTGGTGGAGGTCGCGCCGTGGTCGCGCATTCCCGAGACCAGGGCTCTCGTCGTACCGCGCGATGTCCGGTAGGAGGAGCACGGGGTGCGGGGGCGCACGCGATCCGCCCGACTCGCGCGATGAGCGTCGCCGGAGGGACGGGCACGCTCCGGCACGGCGTCGCGGGCCGGCTCAACGCCCCACGGCCGGCGCTCGTAGAGACCACCGGGGGTGGCGAGCCGCGGCTCGTGAACCGCGAGCTCGTGACGGTCGTGCGCGAGGAATGGCGGGTCGTCGACCGCTGGTGGACGGAGGAGCCCGTCGATCGCCGCTACTTCGAGGTCGTGCTCGAGTCCGGGCGCAACGTGTGCGTCTACCGGGACGGGGAGCGGCGGTGCTGGTTCACCCAACGCGCCTGAGGCGGGGATGCGTCACGCGGGCGTGCGTGATCCTGGGCGACGGCCTCGGCCGCGAGCGGCTCCTAGGCCGGTTCCTGGTCGAACGCGGCTCGCGCCGCGGCGAGCTCGTCGTCCGTCCGCGCCTCGTGGAGTCCGCGCAGGAAGACGCCGTAGCCGCGGCCCGGGCTGTGCAGGTCGAGGAAGCGCACCTCGTCGTCCCCGGAGAGCGCGAACGTGTGCGGCGTCCCCGGGGGCACCTGTACCCAGGTGCCGGCCTGCGCCCTGACCTCCCGGTCTCCGACGGTGAACGTCAGCTCCCCCTCGAGCACGTAGAACGACTCGACGTGCCGGTCGTGGACGTGGGCCGGCGGGGATGGCCCACCGGGCGCGCAGCGGGACTCGGAGACGCCGAGCTCCTCGAGGTCCGCGAGCAGCTCGACGCGCACGCCGGGCCGGTCGGCGACGGTCACGCCGCCGCCGACGGCCGCGTCGCTCGTGGGTCGCGCGCCGCGCTCGGGCGGCGGATGCTGGTCGTAGGAGATGGGACGGCCGTCGCGCATCGCGCGCAGATAGTCGGCGAAGCGCTGTCCGGGGGCATGCAGGTTGAGGTAGCGAAGCTCGGCGTCGCTCTCGTTCCGGAAGCCGTGGACGACGAGCGGCGGCACGCGCGCGAGCGTTCCCGCCGGGACGACGACCTGCTCGTCTTCGCTGCCGAGTCGCAGGGTCAGCTCGCCCTCGAGGACGTAGAAGAGATCGGTGTGGCTGCGGTGGACGTGCAGGTCCGCGCCGTCGCGGTGCGGCCCGAACCGCGACCACGTCGCGTTGAGTGTCCCGTCGTCGGACAGGATCTCGACGCGCCGGTCGGCCGAGTCGCCCACGATCTCTCCCTCGCCGAATGGGATGAGGATCGCGACGTCCACCACGAGGCAGCGTAGTGGCCCGCGGATACGTCGAACTGCACTGCCACTCTGCGTACTCGTTCCTCGACGGCGCGTCGCACCCGGAGGAGCTCGTCGCCCGGGCGGCCGAGCTCGGCTACCCGGCACTCGCGCTGACCGACCACGACGGCGTCTACGGCTCGCTCGAGTTCGCTCACGCCGCGAAGCACGCCGGCATCCGGCCTATCACCGGCGCGGAGGTGACGCTCAGCGGCGTAGGCTCGACGGAGCCGGCGGGGAGCGGAGGTACCGGCGCGGGGACGCGAGGCAGGCACGTGACGCTGCTCTGCGAGAGCGGGAAGGGCTACGCGAACCTCTGCCGGATCCTGACCGCCGCACATGCGGGTACGCGCCGGCCCGGGCGGGAGGACCGGGAGCCGTTGCCCCCCGCCGTCCGGCTCGAGACCGTCGCCGAGCTGAACGAGGGGCTCGTCTGCCTCTCCGGTTGCGCGCGGGACGGGCTCGCGCTCCACGACCAGGACGGCGCTGCGCGTCTCGCGGGCGCATTCGGGAGAGAGCGGTTCTTCGTCGAGCTCCAGCGACCGTACGAGCGCGGCGACGCGCGCCGCCATGCGACGCTCCGCGACCTCGCCGCGCACCTCGGGGTGGAGACGGTCGCGACGGGGAACGTCCATGCGCACGCACCGCGTCGGACGCTGCTCCAGGACGCGCTCGTCGCGATCCGCTGCCGCACCTCGCTCGACGGGTGCGAGCGCGAGCGACGCGGGAACCGCGAGGCCGTGCTGCGCCCGCCGGCCGAGATGGTCGAGCGATTCGCGGGAGTCGACCGCGCCGCCGCGCTGCGCACGGCCGAGCTTGCGGAGCGGCTCGCATTCGACCTCACCGCGGAGCTCGGCTACCGCTACCCCGACTTCTCCGACCGCGCCGATCCGGCGATCGGCCAGCTGCGCGCGATCTGCGATCGCGCGCTGATCGAGCGGTACGAAGGTGTTGGCGCAGGCGTCCGGGCGCGTGCGCACGAACGCCTGCGCGGTGAGCTCGCGCTGATCGAGGAGCTCGGCCTGGCAGGGTTCTTCCTCCTCCACCACGAGGTGCTCGAGCTCGCGCGCGAGTGCGCGCTCGAGGTGCGGGGGCGCGACTCGCCGCGGATGTTCCTGCCGCCCGGGCGGGGGAGGGGCAGCTCGGTCGGCTCGATCGTCTGCTACCTGACCGGGCTCTCGCACGTCGACCCCGTCGAGAACGACCTCTCGCTGGGACGCTTCCTGAACCGCGAGCTCGCCTCGGTGCCGGACATCGACCTCGACTTCCCGCGGGACATCCGCGAGAAGCTGATCGTCCGCGTCACCGAGCGCTACGGGCACGAGCACGCGGCGCTCGTCGCGAGCTTCGCGACGTACCGCTCTCGCGGCGCGATCCGCGACGTCGGGAAGGCGCTCGGGCTGCCGCACTCCGAGCTGGAGCGACTCGCGCGGGTGACGGACGGCTGGCACGCGGAGCGGGTCGCGGACGAGGTCGCGGCGTTGCCCGACGCCGAGCAGAAGCTCCTCTCGAGGCGCTGGCGGGCGTTCCGCTTCCTCACCGGCGAGATCGCAGGGCTGCCGCGGCACGCCTCGCAGCACCCCGGCGGGATGGTGATCTCGTCACGGCCCCTCGTCGAGCTCGTCCCCGTGCAGCCCGCGGCGATGGCGGGCCGCCAGCTGTGCCAGTGGGACAAGGACTCCTGCGCCGACGCGGGGTTCCTCAAGATCGACCTGCTCGGCCTCGGGATGCTCTCGTGCGTCGAGGAGTGCGTCGACCGCATCGCGCGGCTGCACGGCGCGCCGATCGACCTCTCGCGGATCCCGCTCGACGACGCGGACGTGTTCGCGGACATCCAGGCGGCGGACACGGTGGGCGTGTTCCAGATCGAGAGCCGCGCGCAGATGCAGAGCCTGCTCCGCACGCGGCCGCAGACGATCGACGACCTCACGATCCAGGTGGCGCTCGTGCGGCCCGGCCCCATCCAGGGCAAGGCCGTGCACCCGTACATCGAGCACCGGCGGCGCCTCCGCGAGGACCCGACGTTCGTCTACCCGGTCCCGCACGAGTCTCTGCGCGAGCCGCTCGCCGCGACGCTCGGCGTCGTCGTCTTCCAGGACCAGGTGCTCGACGTCGCGATCGCGCTGGCCGGGTTCACCGTGGGCGAGGCCGAGGCGCTCCGTCGCGCGATGAGCCGCAAGCGGAGCCACGAGGCGCTCGAGGCGCACCGGGTGCAATTCGTCGAGGGAGCGGTCGCCCACGGAGTCGCCGAGGAGGTCGCCGACGCGGTCTACGACACGCTCGTCGGCTTCTCGGGCTTCGGGTTCCCGAAGGCGCACGCGGCCGCGTTCGGCCTGCTCGCCTATCAGTCGGCGTGGCTGCGGCACCACTACCCGGCCGAGTTCCTCTGCGGCCTGCTCAACGAGCAGCCGATGGGCTTCTACCCGCCCGCGAGTCTCGTCCGGGACGCGCAGCGGCGCGGGGTCGAGGTGCGCCCGCCCGACGTGAACCTGAGCGAGGCCCGCTGTTCGCTGGAGCCCCGTGTCGAATCGACACGACTCCCGGTCGGCCCTCCGGACTGCTCCGCCGGCATCGACGTCCGAGTGGGTGGCAACGCTTGTGTTGAATCAACACAAGCGTTGTCACACGCCGTCCGTGTGGGGCTCGCGTACGTCTCGTCGGTGGGAGAGGACGACGCGGAGGCGCTCGAGGCGGAGCGGATCGCGAACGGCCCGTACCTGGACGTCGGCGACCTCGCTCGCCGCGCGGCCGTCTCGCGGGGTGCGCTCGAGGCGCTCGTCCGCGGCGGTGCCTGCGACGGCTTGGGTCGCAAACGTCGCGACCTGCTCTGGGAGCTGGGGCTCGCGACGCGGCCGCGGTCGGTCGAAGGGACGAGGGGAGAGGCGAAGCAGCTTCCGCTCCCGCTCGGCCCCACCGCGGAGACACCCGTCCTCCCCGACCTGACGAGCTGGGAGCGGATGCTCGCCGACTACCGGGAGACCGGCCTCTCGGTCGGGACGCACCCGCTCGCGCTCCTCCGGCCGCACCTGCCCGCCGGGACGCTCTCGAGCCCGGAGCTGCACGAGGCGCGGCACGGCTCGACGGTCGCGTTCGCGGGGCTCGCCGTTGCCCGGCAACGGCCGTCGACCGCCAAGGGGATCGTGTTCATGCTGCTCGAGGACGAGCACGGCCAGGTGAACCTGATCGTCCCGAAGGACGTGTACGAGCGCCACCGGGGGGTCGTGCGGGGTGAGCCGCTCGTGCTCGTGCGCGGCCGCTACGAGCGGGTCGAGCGGAACCGGAACGTGCTGGTCTCCCAACTCGAGAGCCTCTCGCACCTGGCCCGCCGCGTCGCATCTGCCCCGGACGTCGTCACCGCCCTCCCGCGCGCCCACCACTTCGGGCACCGCTGAGCAGTCGCAGCGCGATGTCGACGAGCGGCACCCGCTCGAGCCCCGCGACCTCGGCGAGCGGAATCCACGCCGCGCGCTCGGTGACGACGACGTACGCCTCGAAGACGATGCCGCGACACGGAGTCGGCATCTGCGAGGCGTCGATCCTGGTGTCGACGTCACCACCCCTCACGCCGCCACCTTCGCGAGCCCCTCCGCCTGCTTGGCGACGAGACGGAGCGTTCCGCCGAGCGTCACGACGTAGCCGACGAAGTGCAGGCCCGGCGCGGACGGATGCTCGTCGCTGCCGTGGACGAGCGGCACGCCGGCCTCGTCGAGCACGCCGAGATGCCCGACGAGCGGCTCGAGACCGGTGCGGAAACCGGTGGCGGCGACAATCGCGTCGACCTCGAGCGCGCGGCCGTCGGCGAGCACCGGCGTCCCCTCCTCGAATCGCTCGAGCGCGGGTACGACCTCGACCGTCCCGTCCTTGACCGCGGCGACGAGGCCGACGTCCACGATCGGGATCACCCGCCGTCGGAGGAACTCGGAGTACGGCCGCTCGGGTGCCGGGAGGCCGAGCGGCGCGAGGTCGCCGAAGGCGAGGCGACGAAGAGTCGCGGCGATCCGGTCGACGGCGCCGGCGGGTAGATGCGTGCTCGCGATCCCGAGGAGCTGGCTCGGCACGCCCAGCGTGTCGCGCCGGACGACGGCGGGGGGCGTGCGCAGCGCGAGCAGCACGGCGCTCGCGCCCGCACGGGCGAGGTCGACCGCGATCTCGGCACCGGAGTTGCCGCCGCCCACGACGAGGACACGCCGGCCGCGATACGGGGCGCCGCGGCGGTAGTCGGCGGAGTGGACGAGCTCCCCGGAGAAGCTCCCCGGCCAGTCGGGCACGAACGGCACGCTGCTGTAGCCGGTCGCGACGACGACGCGTCCCGCGTCGATGCGCCCGCCATCGACGCCGAGCACCCATCCATCTCCGTCGCGGTCGATGCGCTCGACCGGAGACCCGGTGCGGACGTCGAGCCGGTGGTGGCGCGCGTACTCGCGCAGATATGCGACCACACCGTCCCGCGAGGGCCAGCTGCCGTACGTGCGCGGGATCGCGTAGCCAGGCAGGCCGGAGAGCCAGCGAACGGTGTGGAGGTGGAGGCAGTCGTACCGCGCCCGCCAGGCGTCGCCGATCTCTCCGCGCTCGAGGACCACGACGTCGGCTCCTGCGCGTCGAAGGGTCGCGGCGCAGGCGAGCCCGGCTGCGCCGCCGCCGACGACGCAGATCGCGTCTCGACCGGTCACCGACTCTGCGATCGTCGCCACCTCCTGTTGACGGCTGCCTGGGAGTGTGCCGCACGGTGAGGGCCGGCGTGACCGCTGGTCCGCGACGGCGGCAAGGGCGGCGACCTCCTGCTGACGGTCACGGCCGGTCCGTGGCTCCCGGAGGGGCGAGCATTACCTCGACGTAGTCGGCGGCGTGGGCGAAGCCGAGCGTCTCGTACACGCGGATGGCGGACGCGTTGTCCGCGCGGACGTTGAGGGAGATCGTCTCGATCCCGTCCTCGAGCAGCATCCGACACAGACGCGCACACGCGGCCGTCGCGAGGCCGGTGCCGCGCGCAGAGGGCAACGTCGCGACGTTCCCGAGCGCCGCGACCCTCCAGGTGGGCGACCACACGTGGACCCCGGCGACGCACGCGAGCTCGCCGTCCCGGCGGATGCCGACGTAGCGCGCGGTCTCGAGCATCCGCGGCTGGAACCACGTGCCCGGATACGCGCGAGCGTAGAACGCCTGCACCTCGGGGAGGTGGGAGGGCCCGAGCACCTCGGGCTCGCCCGTGTCGCGGGGCGCGAGCGCCTCCGGCCGCACGAGCCCGAGCTTGCAGTGGTCGGTCGGCGGGGCAGACGCGACGCGCCCGGGAGCGAGCACGCCGGCGAGCCGGGGGGAAAGGTGCGCGTAGACCGACTGCGGGATGCGCGCGGCGGCTGCTCGCAGGAGCGCGGCCATCGTGTCTTCGGGCTGCTCGGCGAGCGCAAGCAGCACAGGCGGCTCGGGCTCTACGTACAGCAGGGCGACCTGCTCCAGCCGTCCCTCGCGCGACCACCCGAGCCAGCGCGTGTGCGGCCAGAAGAAGTCGTCGAGGTCGCCGAGCTCGTACGCGTGCACCGCGGGCCTGCGGCGGAGAAAGGCCGCGATCGCGTCGCGGTCGCGGAGCTCGACGACGCCCACGGGCGCCGTCAGGCGTCGCCGACCGAGACGACCGCGTAGAGCATGCGCTCCTCCGGGAGCCCTTTCAGGGCATGCTGACCGCGCTCCTCGAACTCGATCCCCGAGCCGGCGACGAGATCGCGCACCGTGGACGAGACGAGCACGTCGCCCGCGCCGCCGGCTGCCGCGATCCGCGCGCCGGTGATCACCGCGACGCCGCCGACCTTGCCGTCGATCCGCTCGCACTCGCCCGTGTGGAGCCCGGCGCGAACGTCGAGGCCGAGGTCGCGGACGGACTCGCGCACGGCGCACGCGCAACGGACTGCCCGCGCAGGACCGTCGAAGCTCGCGAAGAACCCGTCCCCCGCGGTGTCGAGCTCGACGCCGCGGTGCGCGACGAGCGCGCGCCGCACGCGGGCGTGGTGCTCCGACACGAGCTCGCGCCAGCGGGCATCGCCGAGCTCGACGGCCTTGGTGGTCGAGTCCACGATGTCCGTGAAGAGCACCGTCGCGAGCACGCGATCGCGATCGTCCGTCCGCCCGGCCGTCCAGGCCGCGTCCACGAACGCCCCGATCTCGTGGACGATCGCCGGGGAGTCGCCGATCCACGGGAGGTGGTCGTCGCCCGGGAGCTCCACGTAGCGGCTCCCCGGGATGTGCGCGGCCGCGTAGCGCGCGTTCTTCACGTCCACGTTGCGGTCGCCGGCGCGGTGCAGAATGAGAGTCGGAACCCGGATCGCGCCGATGATCCCGCGCGTGTCGGTCTCGATGTTCATGCGCTGGAGCTCCACCGCCGCCCGGGGACTCGCGCTCAGCCGCAGCCGCGTCGCGTACCAGCGGCGGAACTCCGCGTCGCCGAGCATGCTGGGCGCATCTTCGGCCAGCAGCTCGTCGCAAAACGCCGGCGTGCCCCAGCGCCGCTCGATCTCCTCGAGCGCGGCCTGGTCCGAGTCGTGGCGCATCTCGAAGCGGGCGTCGGCCATCCAGTCCCACGTGAGGAGGCCGCCGTACATGACGAGCGCGATCGTCCGGTCGGGGTACGTCGTCGCGAACAGCACCGCCATCGACGCGCCCTCCGAGTAGCCGATCAGCGCTGCGCGCTCGGAGCCCACGTCGTCCATGACCGCGCGCACGTCGTCCATCCGCGTCTCGAGCGTCGGCACGCCGCGGACGCGGTCGGACAGCCCCGTACCGCGCTTGTCGAACACGATCAGCCGGCAGAACGACGCGAACGAGCGCAGAAACGCGGCGAGGTGCGGGTCCTCCCAGCCGTACTCGACGTTCGAGACGAAGCCCGGCACGAGGACGACGTCGAGCGGACCGTCGCCCACCACCTGGTACGCGATGCTGACGTCGCCGCTGCGCGCGTAGCGGGTCTGCGGAACCTCCACGGACGGGAGTCTCGCACGTGCGCATCGGGGAGAATCGGGCGCATGCGGGCGGTCGTGCAACGCGTCTCCCGCGCCGAGGTCCGGGTCGGCGGCGTCGTCGTGGGCAGCTGCGGCGAGGGCCTCGTGGTGTTCCTCGGAATCGCGACAGGCGACGGAGCCGACGTGACCGGGAAGCTCGCAGCGAAGGTCGCCCGGTTGCGCATCTTCCCGGACGAGGACGGTCGCTTCGACCGCTCGCTGCTCGACACGGGCGGGGCGGCCGTGGTCGTGAGCCAGTTCACGCTGCTCGCCGACACCCGCAAGGGAAACCGTCCGAGCTTCACTGCCGCCGCGCCGCCCGACGAGGCGGCGCCGCTCGTCGCACGCTTCGCGGAGGCGCTCCACGCGCTCGGCGTCCCGGTCGAGACAGGGGTCTTCGGCGCGCGGATGGAGGTCGAGCTCGTCAACGACGGCCCGGTGACGATCGTTCTCGACGCGTAGCGCGGCTTCCCCGATCCCGGCCTAGCCGTCGTGTGAGGCTAAGCGGGCAACCCGTTCGTCACTCCGATTTACCGCCCGACGGAACCCTTACGGGAGGTATCGAGAGTGAAGACGCAGGCCCGCAGAGAGTCGAGAACCGTTCGCTTCGAGATCGTCTTGCGACCATCTGAGCGCGACGCGCTCGAAGCCCTCGCCCGTCAGAACGATCGCTCACTCGCCGCCGAACTTCGAGCCGCGCTCGCGGCGTGGATCGTATTCCAGAGGGCGGGCGCGTGAGCGTCGCGGCCGAGAACGACGAGAGGCCTCCGACGGGAGACCTCTCGAAGATGGATCAAGCAGACGGACGTCCCGAGGTCGGCAGCCCTAACCTCGTTCATGAAGGTGTATCGGCGACTCCGAACGGATGCCCGCGCGAAGACCGGCGATACGCGAGGTACTTCGAGTGGATCCGCGCGATCCGCGACGCCCCGACGGACGTGCTTCCCGCCCGTGTGAAGGGGACGCTCCTGATGCTCGGGACGTACAGCAACCCCGAGGGACGGGAGATCATGCCGAGCCTTCGGACGCTCGGATCGAAGGTCGGGAAGTCCGACGACGCGGTCGGTCGCGACCTCCGCATCGCACTCGACGCAGCCTTCCTCCACCGGTGGAGGCCGAGTCGCGACTCGCAGTACCACTACCGGCTCACGCTTCCCCTCGAACCCGCACCGGTGCGGGATCCCGAACCCGCACGGGTGTGGGATGACCTACTCAGAAGACCTACTCAGGCGAAGACGCCTACGGCGTCTTCGCCAAGAGAAGACCTACCTCTAGAGACACACCGCGGCTCGCCGTCTAAGGACGGCGCGCCGCTCGACCACGACCCGAACGGAGGGAACATGGCGCTTCGCCCCGAACGCCCGAAGAAACCCGAACGGTCACTCGTCCCGCCGCGACCGCGGACGCTCGCCGACGCGCTCGCCCCGTACCTTCGGCCCGCCGATCTCAGCGTCGAGGCGCGCAAGCAGGCCGAGGCCGCGATGCGCGCGCACATGGACGGCGTCGACGCGATCGACGCGGCCGCCTTCGAGACACGCGACGACCCGGCCGAGTTCGTCTCGGCGCTCGACCGTGTGCTCGCCGAGTGGGGGATCGCCGCGTGAGGCTTCCGCGCGTTTCCACATGCGGCGACACGCTCGGCCGCGGCTGCTTCCGCACCCTTCCCGCGAGCGAGTTCCACGTTAAGCGGCCGAGCGGACGGCTGCCGCGACTGGACATGCTCTGCAAGGAGTGTCGAAGGGCGCTCGACCGCGACCGCTACGAGGCGAACCCCGAACCGAAGCTCACCGCGCGCCGCCGGTACGTCGACGCGAACCGTGAGATCGTGAACGAGCGACAGCGGGTCTACCACGCCGAGAACCGCGACGAGCGGAACGCCGCACTCCGCGCGCAACGCGCCACCGCGCCGCTACGACGGAACCTCTTGAAGCCCGACCTCCACCTCGTCATGACGACGACCGTCGAGACCTCGACCGCCGAGAGGCTCGGCGCGCTCGCCGACCGCGAGCAGGCCGCACGCGAGGCCGCACACGCCGCGGCCGCCGAGTTCCGCGCCGCGGTTGTCGAGGCCCGACAGGCGGGCGCGTCGTACCGGACGGTCGCCGACGCCGCGGGCCGGAGCAATGCCCGGATCGCGCAGATCGTCGCCGACGAGGCCGAGCGGCGCGAGCGCGCCGCGTAAGCGCCGATACACCGGGCGAGTCCGGGAGGCCCATCACCACCTACCGGACTCTTTCGGGTCTTCCGCCCGTTCGGACGGGCCGGGGCATGTGGAGAGCGTGCTCCGGCCCTTCACGTTTCAGGCGAGTCGACGGCCCCGCTCCGATTCACCGGTCGACCGACCTACTTGACCATCACCGCGACTCTCCCGCGGACGCGCACGTCGCCGCCGGGGGATCGCACTTGAACCCGAAAGGCTCCTGACGTGAAGAACGCGAAGACCGAGAACCGCGCCGCGCTCCTGAAGCAGCTACACACGATCGTCGACGACGCCGAGAAGCGCGGCGAGTGGGCGGAGAACGATCAGCACGAGTACGACCTCGTCGAGGCCGAGATCCGCGACCTCGACAACACCGTTGACACGCGCGGGTTCCCCGGCGGCCTGACGCAGATCCCGGCGAGAGACAGGCGCGACGAGTCGCCGCTCCTGACCCGCGAGCAGAGCCTCGCCGAGCACATCGCCGAACGGCGCGGCCTCACGCCCGATCACGACGACGGCTTCGGCGAGCGCGACGAGTTCCACCTAGGCCGCGTGATCCAGGCCCGCGTGACGGGCGACTCGCGCGGCCTGAGCGACGTCGAGCGGCGCGCAATGGCCGAGGGAACCGACGCCGCGGGGGGCGTCCTCGTGCCGGAGCAGTTGTCGAGCCGGATCATCGACCGGGCGCGGAGCGCCTCGGTCTGCTTCGCGGCTGGCGCTCTAACGGCCGTGATGGACAGCGATACCCTCGTGCTCGCACGGCTCGCGGGCGGATCGACCGCCGAGTGGAAGGCCGAGAACGCGGCCGTCACCGCCTCCGATCAGACGTGGGAGCGCGTCGAGTTGAAGGCGAAGACGGTCGTCGTCGAGCAGATCCTCAGCCGCGAGCTCTTCGAGGATCTCTCCCCGGCCGGTGCGGCCGCGATCGAAAACGAGATCGCGAAGGCGATCGGCCTCAAGCTCGACCTCGCCGCCCTCGAAGGCTCCGGCACCGCGCCCGAGCCGCGCGGCATCGCGAACACGACCGGTGTCGAGTCGGTCGACATGGGGACGGACGGCCTCACGCCGACGAGCTACGACCACCTCGTGAAGGCCGTGTTCGCGTGCCTGAAGAACAACTCGAATGCGCCCACGGCCGCGGTCATGCACCCTCGTGACGCGGAGATCCTCGCGCTGCTCGCCGACTCGACGGGGCAGCCGCTCCGCAAGCCGGAGGCGATCGCGTCCCTGCCGACGCTCTACTCGTCGCAGATCGCGACCGACGTCACGCACGGCGCGAACGACGACACGTCGAGCGCCTACGTCGGCGACTTCACGCAGATGATCGTCGGCGTCCGGCCGAGCCTGAACGTGCGGTTCCAGATCCTTCAGGAGCGGTTCTCGAACAATCTCCAGGTTGGGCTTCTCGCGTGGCTGCGCGCCGACGTGGCGCTCGCCCACCCGGAGCACTTCACGAAGGTCGTCGGCCTGAGGGTCGCCTAGGACTGACGACGGCGGGCGGCCGGCCGCAGGCCGGTCGCCCGCCTTCGTCGGAGTCTCGATCATGGGCCTCTTCGATCGCTTCCGTGCCGACCCGGCCGCGTACGCCGCCGCGTACCGCGACGCGTCCGGGCTAGAGAACCCGAACGTCAACGTGACGTCGGCGCTGTCGGCGTTCGACGACGGAGGCCCGTCCGCCTCCGGCTACTCCGTATCGCCGGAGCGGGCACTCCGGAACGTCGCGGTCTACGCCTGCGTCAGGGTGCTCGCCGAGTCTGTCGGCTCGCTCCCCTGTCAAGTCTTCAAGCGCGACGGCGAGTCGCGCGTCCGCTTCGACGACGACCGCGAGCGGCTTCTCTCGCGCGAGCCGAATCCGTTCCAGACGGCCGAGACGTTCCTCTCGACGCTCATGGGTCACGCGCTGATCCACGGCAACGGCTACGCGCTCGTGGAGCGCGACAGTCGGAACCGGCCGACGGCGCTCTGGCTGCTCGATCCGCGGGCGACCGCCCCGTACCGGCGGCGCTCCGACGGGGCGCTCTTCTACGGCTCCTATGTGACCGGCGTCGGCACCGTCTCGTACGACTCACGCGACGTGATCCACCTTCGCGGGTTCGGCGTCGGCGACGTGGGTATCTCGCCGATCGGTGTCGCGCGGAACGCGCTCGGGGAGGCGATCGCCGCGGAAGAGTTCGGCGGGGCGTTCTTCTCGAACTCCGCTCTTCCCGGCGGGATCATCAAGTACTCGGGGAAGATCACCGACACCGATCACGCCGAGTTCTCGCGACGGTGGGCGGCGATGCATCAGGGCGCGAGGAAGGCGCACTTCGTCGCCGTGCTCGACCGCGGCGCGGACTGGCAGTCGATTCAGCCGCCTGCCCGAGATATGCAGTTCCTCGAACTCAGGCAGTTCGGCGTCCGGTCGATCGCGCGCCTCTACCGCGTCCCGCCGCACATGATCGCCGACCTCGACGGCACCGTGACGTACGCCTCGATCGAGCAGCAAGCCCTCGACTTCGTCGTCCACTCCCTCCGGCCGTGGCTCGTCCGGCTAGAGCAGGCGATCGGCCGCGCGATGTTCACGAGCCGCGCCGACCGGCGCGACGACGTATACGCGCGCTTCCGTGTCGACGCGCTCCTACGCGGCGATACGAAGACCCGCTACGAGGCGTACGCGACCGCGATCCAGAACGGATGGATGAGTCCGAACGACGCACGCGCGCTCGAAGAGTTGCCCGCGATCCCTGACGGCGACACGTACGTCCAGCCGCTCAACCTCGGGCCGCTGAACGCGCTCGGGAAGCTTCCGAAGCCGACCGAATAGCTCCGCGGCTCAGAAGACTTGCAGTTCGCCCCCCGCCCCGTGATGCAACGGCGGATGCACGTCGGTCGGCTCGTCGTGTTCGCCGTCCTCGTCGATCCATCGAACCCACACGGTCAGACGTGACGACGGCGTCAGCCGGTCGCGGATTACCTCCACCGCCGCGGGCTTTATCTCAGGGTCGCCGGGGGCTAGGGCTTGGTTACCGCCGACCTCGGTCGAGGCAGTCTCGCCCGTCGAATCGTCGACGACGCGAAGCCAGAACGCGACCGCGGAGGACGGGCCGACGTTCCGCACCGTGTAGTCGTGCGAGATACTCTCGGCGGAAGGGCCACCACCCCCGCCGCGTGGCACGACGACGAGGCGAGCACGACGGCTCGCGGCGCGGGCCTGCCGCTCGGCTTCGAGACGCTCGACGTCGCGGCGTTCCGCCGCAGCGGCCCGAAGATCTGCGCGCCGCGCGTACCACACGGCGAACGCTGAAGCGACGAGCGCCCCGAGCGCGATGTAGTCAGAAGTCTCCACGACGTCGAGGCTAGCCGCCGCCCCGGACACGTCCAGGCGCGCCGCTCGCGCGACGCGAGCCTCCGCCCGACCGATCGGGACGGCCGATCGCATCGCGAACATGGCACGCGTGGCCGCGAGGTCGATCCTTCTTGTCGTCGGCGCACTCGCAGAGTTCGGCGGGATCGTTCTCATCGCCGCGCCCGACCTCCTTCCCGGAGCGCGGCGGCTCGGACGGTGGCTCGATCGACGATGGAGGCCGATGGAGAACCGCGTCCGCCGCGCCCTCGGTCTTCCGGGCCGAACCGTGACCGTTAGCGCGTCCGCTGCTCTCTCCGTGGCGGTCGCGATGGAAGCCACGTTGGGTGTCGACGTGAGTGACGGCGCAACGCTCGAAGAGAAGGTGGCATTTCTGCTCCGTCGTAACGAAGAGACGCAGCGTACGACGAGCGCGCTCGCCAAGCGGATCTCCGGGATCGAGGAAGACGTCGAGCGTCGAGAGAGCGGCCTGCGGGACGAGCTTCAGCGCCATGTCGCCGCGGAGTTGCGATCGGCGCTTGAAGCCGACCGCGTCCTCCGTATCTTCGGCTCCGGACTGCTCGCCACCGGACTCGCGTGCGTCACCGTCGCGAGCTTCCTCTGAGCGCGCGCAGGCGGCTGCGTGACGCGAAGCGACACGTCGGCTGAAGATCAGGCGGAGGCGATTGTCCGCAACGCTGAGAAGCCGTTCCTTAGCGACAACTTGACCGAGTGTCCATGCGGGATTGAGGCTCGGGGACCTTCATACCGTCGCGCCGCTCCCGTAAGGCTCGATACGACCCGGCTGTTCGGACAGCTCCACACCTTCAGTAATCCCTGATGACCGCCCTCCCGGCTACCGTCGTGGGGGTGGACAGCTACACGAAGATCGTCGCATCCTCGCTCGCCGCGGTCGTAAGCACGATCAAGCTCGGGGATCGCTTCGGCGTATGGACTCGCGTCAGGCGACGGCTACGCATGAAGCCTCCGCCCGGTCGCACGGCCTCGACATTCACACGACGTCAGAACCCGGCTCGCCGGTTCGTGTCGATCGAGAACGCGTCCGCCACGGGCACGTACGCGGAGGAACGACTTCGGCAGTACCGACGCGAGGGGCCTCCGCCGACCGAGAGTCATTCGTCGTAGGCGTAGTCCGCCGAGCACGTGCACGCCGAGGGCGGCATCCGATCTCGGGCGATCCTCGCCCTGACCCCGCTGAGGGGTGCCGACCGCCGCCGCGAAATTCCGAAGTCATCCAGCGGCCCTGACGTTTAGGATTGACTGTCAACGTGCACTTGACGTCGGGTGGGCGAGTCTGAGGGTCGTCGCGAACGAGAGCGGGACGACGCTCGCAGAGTGGGCGCTAGTAGCCACGGCAATAGCAGCCGTGCTGATCGCCGCTGCCGTACCGCTCACGTCGTATTGGCGTCGACCCAAGCTCTACATCACGGAGGATGGAGCGAGGCGTCAAAGCCGTGTCGAGTCCGATCGACTCGGCTACCTACGACTCGTGGTGGGGAACAAGCGCCGTAAGCGGGCCGCGAAGCAAACGCGCGTGATCGTCGAGGGGTATTGGCGCGTACGCGAGCCAAAGAATCAGGTTACGAGTCTGGCGCACCCCTCCCTCGGGTGGCCAAGTGCTCAGGAGGCTCGAACCGATGCAACCGTTGCCGCAGTAACGCTTTACTCGGGTTATGCGCGCCCGGTCGACTTCGGGCGCTTTATCCGAGCCAGGCGAGGCGCTGACGGAATACTTGAGCGCGACTTGCGCGGCAGGATTGTTCACGACGAGTCCGGTGATCCGAACGCAACGTGGCACTTCATGTTGGGTCTGCATGAGCTTTCGATCACGGACGACCGAGACAAGCCTCCTGCGGGTGAATGGATCTTCCAGTTGCTTGTCGGGGCACAAGATGGTGACGCAGAGCGGTATGAGGTTCATGTCGCGTGGAGTGAGTCACGGCCCACCGCACAAGCCGTGCTCGACGAGGCGCTTGACCAACTCTCAGTCTCGAAGGCGTAAACGTGTCCGCGCATGACGCGGCCGTTTCGGTCGTCTAGGCGCAGCCGCCGAGCCAGTCTACTGTCTCGGGCGGGCCGGTCGAGTGGCGAGGAAGCGCGTCACGGCCGGACGGGTTCAACCTCGCCGACCGGCCCGGTACGGACGGAACGGCGCAGCCGCCTCCGCTCCGATACACCGGCCATGAGGTCGACTGCGATCCCGATGAAGGCGCGCGAGCGGGGGGAGCGGGCATGGATCGCGGTACTAGGTCAACGTGACCGCGGCGTCCTCTGGACGATCCGCGACGACGTTCCCGTACCAGACGATCTGAGCTTGACCCGCGAGGCCCTCGCGGCCCGCGCCCCGTCGCACGACGACGCGGTCGAAGTAGCCGCCTAGCACCTTGCGACGCGAGTCAGCGTCAAGCGTCTCGTAGAGGTCGACGAGGTTCCCGCCGACGGCCGACCCGAGCCGCTTCGTCTGCGCCGTCGCTTCGGCGAGTGCCGCGCGCGCCATGTCGAGCCTTCCCTGACGAGCCTCGACGCCCGCGGTGAAAAGGGACGCGTCGAGTGCCGACTGTGTCGTCACGAACGCTCTTAGCTCGCGCTCGGCGTCGTCCACGAGCCGACGTGTCTCTACGACCTGTGCTTCGGCTTCGACGGCCTCGGCATAGCGTCTGTCGGCGCGAAGCGCGTCGAGGAAGAACGTCTCGACGTGCGCGTCGAGCCTGTCGACGTGAACGTAGGCGCGAGCGTGGCACTTATCGGAGGCTGCGTCGACGCAGTAGTAGGCCCGAACGACAGAGCCGTCCTTGCGCGTG
Source organism: uncultured Actinomycetes bacterium (assembly GCA_963710125.1). Lineage (GTDB taxonomy): Bacteria > Actinomycetota > Thermoleophilia > Gaiellales > Gaiellaceae > Gaiella. Next base: position 520,705 of record CAVPZH010000018.1, read on the forward strand.
CGCGTTCGGACGCGGAGCGTGCGACCGCATCCGGCACATCGGGCAACCCCGACGAGAAGTGCGCCGTGGGACGTCTTTCCCGTGGGGCGTGCGGCGCGCCTTCCCACACGGGCGGCATCGAACTCGGCGCGCGTCAGGATCGCTTCGTGCGCTTCCTCGTTCCGGTACTCGCCACTCCACGCCACGCCGAGATACGTCTCGTTCAGGAGCATCTGACGGACGGTCGAGTGCGACCATCCGACGCCGTCGTTCTCGCGCGAGGGCGGCCGTACGCCCTGCTCGGTCAGAAAGCGCGCGACTGACGCGTACGACTCTCCGGCGGCCTTGCGATGGAACGCCTCGCGGACGATCGCCGCTTCGGTTCTCTCGACGACGAGACCCGACTTCGTCGACCGGTAGCCGAGGACGGGTCGCGCGACTTTCAGTCCGCGCTCGATTGCCCCGCGCCGCGAGTCGGCGAACCGCTTCGCGGCGTCTTCGCGTTGTGCCCGGTCGATCACGGCTCGAAGATGCTGTGGAAGAGCGAGATACCCGGACGCCGCCTCGACGCCGGGGAACACGTTCGCGGAGGGAGCGTCGGCGATGACGAGGACGGCGGAGGCTGCGCGGATTCGCGCCTGAAGCTCTTCGAGGATGCGGCCGCCCGAACGGTCGGCGCGAGATTGCCACGCGATCGCGATCCCTCCGAATCGTCCCGACTCAACTTCCGCGAGCGCGTTCGAGAGTCCGGGCCGCTCCGCGATCTCGCTTGCACCGGAGACGTCGAGATCCTCGAAGACCGCGGCGGTTTCGTCGACTTCGTAGCCAAGCGCGCGGACGGCCGCCGTTGCTTCGGCGCGCTGCATCTCGACGGATCGCAGGTCTTCGAGCGAGCGTCCGCCGAGGTTCGAGACTCGGCGTAGAGGGCGAGCGGCTTGATTCGGGTCGCGGTCATCTTCTCCCTCGGTTCATCGGAGGCGGTTCTCTTCTGCCGTCTC